>NZ_JBQFVO010000004.1:0-303326 GCF_056539785.1 Ruegeria sp. B11
CTTGAAGACATTCTGCGTGTAGACGAAGCAACTGGTTACCGACTTCAGGAAGGGTTGGTCGACGCTCTTTTGGATCGGTACTTGCCAAAAATTTGAAGCAGATTTCATCCTTAAACTGCTAGCAAAAAGACGCCAGTTTAACGTCCGCTTAGTGCTGTGAACGGTCTTAGAAGCGAAGAAGGCGAAGGGTTGTGGTGCCGATCTTATTCAGCACTGCTGGACGTCAAAACTTGATGCCACCGGGGATTGCTATCGCCTCGGTTACTACAACGGGATATGCAGGCATACTTATGGGGCCAGCATTGATTGGTTTCATATCTGGGGCATCACACTGGCGACGGCATTCTTGATTCTTGCGCTGCTTTTGGTATCAGTTCCGATTTTCGCGAGACTGGTGGCAAAAGTCTGAACCCAGCATAGGCAACAGCCGCGATATGTTTCGTCAGTATCTACTTAACGTCTCCAGTATCATATTCCGCGTATTGATGTCGTTGTGGAAAATCCTATCGGCGAGAAACTCGGACGGAAACTCAGGCCATGTCCTGCGCATTTCAGCAACGAGCCGTCTTGCTTCTTCTGAATTTCCCAACTGATCGTGCGCAACGGCTTGGAACAAGAGCGAAGGAGCACTTACTGGCGCTCCAGCAGCTGGCGCTCCCTGAAAAGCTTCAACAACATTTTCGTAGTTCCCGAGCATAAGTTGCGAGACGCCCCAGATGTTTCTCGCACCAAACCTCCCGGATCCTGATTTGGGTCTATCCGGGTTGCTAACCTCGGCGGCAAATTCCGGGGCGTTAGCCAAGATGGCGGTGATACCTGCAAGGTCGAGAATATGGCCATCATTCGGCGTCAGTTCGACCGACATCCTTGCGTATTTCAATGCCTCGTTTGGCTGGTCTTTGACAGCCAGCACCCAACCGTTTGCGCTGTTTGCCCAGGCGTCGGCCGGGGACAATTGAAGCGCTTTTTCAGACATTTCTGAAGCTTGATTGGAGAAATCATCCCTTTGTGATTCATCCGGCGACAACACCGCCAGGATCGCCAGGACCTGCGCTGATCCGGCATAGCCGTCGGACAGAGCCGGGTCGAGTTCCATCGCGTGCTGGAACATTCCCAGTGCTATCTGCTGACGTTTGACATCAAAAACGGGAAAAAACATGCCTCGGGCTTGGTCTGCAATGTTGGCCGCCTGGAGTCTCGTCAATGATTGTTCACC
The DNA here is from genome assembly GCF_056539785.1 of Ruegeria sp. B11. Classification (NCBI taxonomy): domain Bacteria; kingdom Pseudomonadati; phylum Pseudomonadota; class Alphaproteobacteria; order Rhodobacterales; family Roseobacteraceae; genus Ruegeria; species Ruegeria sp. B11. The sequence continues at coordinate 1,217 of NZ_JBQFVO010000004.1, forward strand.
AAGCGCCACACGTTCTGCTTTCTCGATGGATCGAGTTGTCGGCACAACCTCCCTGTTATCCTGGCTCATCCAGATGCCAAACACAGCGACTAATGCAACAACACCTAGTCCAGCAGGCAGCAGTTGCCGCGAACGCCAACGGCCAACTGGATTGTCGCTCTTCAGTTCACTTGATGTACGGTCTTCGATTGTAGATTCGTATGAAAACCGCGGCTTGTATCCGCCGGGATCAACAAAAATGCGAACCCCGTTGCCGTCCCAGTGATCTTCGTAGAACTGATGTAAAAGGCGACGCAGTCGCCTAGCCTCAACGCGAACCAGGTTTTGACCACCAGTACCATCTATGCGCCGCCCATAGACCTCAACAGCGATAGCTTTGCCTCTAATCTGAGCGCTTCGACCAGATAGAGTTTCCTCGACTATATAGGTGAGAAACTGCGTGAGTCGGGGTGAAGCTTGAAACCCGTCGCTTGATACAATTCGACTCAGAGCTTCCCGGATGAGTTCCGAAGAAGGTTGGCCAACTTGTTGATTTATTGGCAAATCATTTGATTTGTTCAATGTCAACTCACCCCCAACTCACGGTGACTCACTTGGCCTTTATGGTCAACCGCACTCATCTTGATTTGAGAATAGATAGTGGGCGTCGGGATTTTTCCAGTGACGGTGAACCTGATTGAAGAAATTCCGGAACTTTCCGATGTGCTGTCGGGGCGCATCGAAACGGATGCACTACTCGGCGAGGTCATCAAGGACCTGAAGAAAGCATCTGCGTTTTCGAAAGACGCATCGATCACGGCCTCAGAGCGCGCCGAATGGGCCCACATCAAATCTGAACTCATCAACGAGCTTCGCCGGATGTTGAAGCGCAACCTGTGAGATACTCTAACTGAGGACCAATCCATGACCAAGGAAGACAATAGAAAAGACCAGGACGACAAACAGGTTCAGGCGTCAGATCAAATTGAAGACCCGTCGCGGCGGAGTGTTCTAAAGGGCTTGGCCACTGGAGCGGCTGCCACAGGGGCGGCTGGGTTTGCGGCAGGAACTGCCGAGGCCCACGAAGGAGACGGCCCTCTAGGAGAAACACTCAAGAACCCATATGGTGGTCGACCCGCAGGTGGCATATCATTGCCGGAGTACTTCCGTCCGACGAAGTACATGACGGGTTCAAATGCGAACTATTTCCCACTGAGTGAGGAATTAGGGCCAGATGAGATGCGCATCTCATTCTGCGGCTCAACACCATATCCGCCGCGCGAAGATCAGGCGGGTACTTGTATCATGGTGGAGTTGGGGAATGGAAAACGGTTCTTCTTCGACTTTGGGTCCGGTTGTGTCCGCAACATCATTGCGATGCAAGTGCCTGGGCAGTTGATCAACGACATCTTCATCTCTCACCTGCATGTCGACCATTATGCCGACATTCCGTATATTTACCCCTTCCGTGCCTGGTCGGGTGGCTACACGCCACTACGCATCCATGGGCCGTCAGGTCGAACGCCCGAGCTTGGCACAGCCGGAATGGTCAAAGGCATGCAACAGATGCTCAAATGGCATCTGGAGGCCTTTGATGTTTTCCCGATTGGAGACGGCTACGAGATCGAAGTCAATGAATTCGATTTCCGCCAAGAAGGTGGTATTGTTTATGACGAAGACGGTGTGACTGTTCGGTCTTGGCCGCGAAGTCATGCCAAGGACGGTGCGGTTGGTTATCGGCTCGATTGGAATGGTCTGAGCTTTGTATGGACCGGCGATGGTCGCCCGGATGAGCTTTCACGAAAATACGGCGAAGGCGTTGATGTCTTTGTAACCGAAATGTCGGGGCAGGATATTGGTCAGTTGATGACCTACAAATACGGTATCCCACAAGATCTCTTTAACTACACTATCGATACGCATCACACCTCCCACTATGCCGTGGGTAAGCTCTTTGCTGACACAAGACCGCGTTTGGGAATGGTGACACACTATACCCAGGATGAAGACATCGACGCTGAAATGCTGGCTGGTATTCGCGCCCACTACGACGGTCTGTTCCAATGGGGTCTCGATGTAGCCGTTGTGAACGTGACCAAGGATGCAATCTGGTACAGGAAAGCTGCTCTGCCCGGAAAATCCGGTACTGTGCCACCATTTCGTGAACTGGCTGCGGCGGCCGAGGCCGGGCGTATTGAGCTTCCGGATGAAATCACATTACCGAACCCAAGACTCACCCGCGCAGACCAGCAAGACCAGAAGTATCGAGATATGGAGATCGATCCACGCGAATACTACCCAACTGACGTTTTCCGAGCACCCGGCGGAGACTGGCCGCAGGACTTTACCATCAAAGTTTCGGATGTAATCGGCTCGCGTGATGAAGACTGAGAGGAGATCGAACAATGATTGAATTTGGTTCGACTTCTGCGATCCCTGTTACGATCCTTACCGGCTTTCTTGGAGCCGGTAAGACGACACTTTTGAACCGGATCCTTACCGGCAATCACGGATTACGAGTGGCAGTCCTGGTGAATGACTTTGGATCAATAAACGTAGATGCCGACTTGGTGGTTGGCCTCGAAGATGATGTGATGAGTTTGGCTAATGGGTGCGTTTGCTGCTCGATACGAGATGATCTGATTGAAACGGTAGAAGCTGTTCTGGCTCGGCCTGAGAAACCAGAATACATCGTCCTTGAAGCAAGCGGAGTGTCGGACCCATCGTCAATCGCGATGACGTTTACGGATCAACGGTTCCGGGACATGATCCGCTTGGACAGCATTATGTGTCTTGTCGATGCGGAACAGCTATTTGCTGCGCCAGAACAAATGGAATTGAAGCTTCGTCAAATTGCGTTCTCGGACATGGTTATTTTGAACAAGGTTGATCTTGTCGACAGGGCCACAGTTCAGAAGGTGCACGACTGGCTTGGCTCTCGCTTCCGTCGCTATCGTCTTGTCGAAGCTGTAAACGCAGACGTCCCTCTGGACATACTTCTTTCAGTCGGTCGCTTTGCCGCCGAACAGCTCGAAACAGAAATACCCGATCATCACGAACATGGGCCAGATTGTGCTTGCCACCACTCTGATCACTCAGACAGCTTCTCAACAACTATGATGAAAGCTGAACGCCCAATAAGCCTGTCTTCCCTCCGGAGTGCAATTCGGAAGCTTCCGGGCGACGTTTATCGCCTCAAGGGTTTTGTTTTCAGCGAGGAGGATCCAGATCATCGCATTCTTGTTCAGGTGGTTGGAAAACGAATGGACATCGCACGGGATGGTGCTTGGGGTGACCGCAAACCCGAAACAAGGCTTGTCGCAATAGGCGCACCGGGGGCGCTCTCCGAGGATGTGCTTTCGGACACGCTTATGGAGACAGTCTGAAAGCCAGTTTCGACCAAGTATTTTGGCTATAAGTCAACCAGGTTGGATAATTTCATCCAGTTCGGCGGTGGCGGACTGTGAGTGGGCCATTGACGTCATTGCCAATCTGGCGATCTCAAGTGCAAGCCACCCATGAGGAAACGGCCAGTTGAAAGGAGACCGCCTATGAAACTAAGGTTGTTACGCTGCTCCATACTTGCCGGGGTTGGTGTCCTTTCTGGTACTGCGTGGGCAGAGTCCCAGGAAGAAGAACTAGCAAAGCAACTTGCCAACCCCGTGGCCGCTCTGATTAGTGTGCCATTCCAGCTGAACTATGATCAGAATTTGGGTGCCGACAGAAACGGTTCGCGTTGGATATTGAATGTACAGCCGGTTGTACCCTTTAATCTTACGGACGATTGGAACGTCATATCCCGAACAATTCTCCCAATCGCCTCCATAGATGGTGGCATACCGGGTTCTGGATCCGAGACTGGGCTAGGAGATACTGTTCAAAGCTTATTTCTTTCGCCCAAAAAACCAAGTGCGGGCGGTTGGATCTGGGGGGCTGGACCCGTTTTTCTGCTGCCAACGTCGACAGATAACAGCTTAGGTCTCGGAGCGTGGGGTGCAGGAGTTACCGGCGTGGCACTCAAACAGCAGGGTCCGTGGACATATGGTGGCCTGACAAATCACATCTGGGACATTGATGGTGATACCGACATCAGCCAGACGTTCTTACAGCCATTTATTTCCTACACAAATTCGAACGCGTGGACGTTCACTATTAACACTGAGTCCACCTACGATTGGGAAAACAAACAATGGTCTGTGCCAATCAACGGTGTTGTCACCAAAGTTACCCAACTCGGGGATCAACTTATCAGCGTAGGCGGGGGGATACGCTATTCGGCCGACGGCCCCGATATTGGGCCCGAAGGTTGGGGCGCGAGACTTGTGGTTACTTTTTTGTTTCCCAAATAGTTGAGTTTTTCCTCAAAGAATATCTCTTACCGGATGGCGGCATTGCGCCAACGAAAGCGAAGGCGGTTTGGTCCGCGTCTCGGAAGTTTTCATGCTCGGATTTGAATTACCGCTTTGGGCCGCGACTAACCTATCGAAGCGACTTTAGCGAACGCGCCGTCGGCGGATGGTTTTGTCTGACCGAGTCGAAAAATACTGTTTTCAAATAGCGTTGTGAATGTCAGGGATTGGGTGCTACAGATCTGGTCCAATTCCGAATAGATGATCGACGTAATCCGCGGGTGTTGCCTGCCCCGGACCAACCGGGGCAAGGGAGTATCCGTCTAGTGGCTACGCCAGTTCGGGCTAAAATCAAGCTGCCGCGATCTGGCGAGCCTTTTCGACCATGACCTCCGCCTGGCGGATCGAGGCATAGTCGATCAGACGACCATCCAGAGACACCGCACCTTTACCTGCGGTCTCGGCCTCGGCCATAGCAACAAGGATACGCTGCGCCTTGGTGACTTCGGCATCGCTGGGTGACATGACCTCGTTCGCCAGAGCGATCTGGCTGGGATGGATGGCCCATTTGCCTTCGCAGCCCAACACCGCCGCCCTTTTGGCAGCTGCCTTATAGCCTTCAGGATCATGGAAATCACCGAACGGACCATCAATCGGACGCAGACCGTTGGCACGGGCGGCGACAACCATACGGGCGAGCGCGTAGTGCCACATATCGCCCCAATGGGTCGCGCGCGCAGCATCGCCATCCGGGTCGGTCAGAACCGAATAGTCGGGGTTCACACCACCGATGATCGTGGTCCGCGCGCGGGTCGAGGCTGCATAGTCCGCCACACCGAAGTGCAGGCTCTCATTGCGGTTCGAGGCCGCCGCGATTTCGCTGACATTCTGCATGCCCAGAGCGGTCTCGATGATGTGCTCGAACCCGATGCGTTTCTTGTAACCCATCGCGTCTTCGATCTGCGTGACCATCATATCGACGGCATAGACATCTGCTGCTGTGCCGACCTTGGGGATCATGATCAGGTCCAGCCGCGCACCGGCTTGTTCGACTACATCCACAACGTCGCGATACATGTAATGCGTATCCAGCCCGTTGATGCGCACCGACATTGTCTTGCTGCCCCAGTCGATATCGTTCAGGGCTTGAATGATGTTTTTGCGGGCCTGCTCTTTTTCATCCGGGGCTACCGCGTCTTCGAGATCAAGGAAGATCACGTCCACATCCGAGTTCGCGGCTTTTTCGAACATGCCGGGCTGGCTGCCCGGCACGGCGAGTTCGCTGCGGTTCAGGCGCGCGGAGGCCTGTTCGATGGCATAAAAGCTCATGGGTTTTGCTCCTTTGAAGAAGGGTGCGTCAGATCACGCGGTCACGGGGTGGGCGACCAGCGAAGAAGTCGCCCAGATTGTCCAGCACGCGAAAGCCCATGGCTTCGCGTGATTCTTTTGTTGCGCTGCCCAGATGCGGCAGCATCACCAAGTTGTCGCATTGCAACAGGTCAGGGTTGATGCGCGGCTCGCCGTCGAAAACATCCAGCGCAGCGCCTCCGATCGTGTCGAACATCAGCGACTGTGCCAAAGCGCGCTCGTCCACCACCTCACCGCGCGCGGTGTTGATCAGGAAGGCGTCGGGTTTCATCAGGTCCAGCCTGCGCCCGTTGATCAGGTGCCGGTTCGCGGCCCCGCCGGGGCAGTGCAGCGAGACAAAGTCGCAATGCGGCAGCAGATCATCCACCGTTTCGACTTGGGTCGCATCGAACTGCTTCAGCACGTCGGGCGACACGGCGCTGCGGTTCTGGACAAGAATTTTCATGCCAAACCCGTGATGGGCGCGACGGGCCATTTCCTGACCGATGCGGCCAAAGCCGATGATGCCCAGCGTCTTGCCGCTGACCTTGGTGCCGACCAAATGGGTCGGACGCCAGCCGGTCCAGCCGCCTGCGCGCAGCTCGCGCTCGCCCTCACCGGCGCGACGGGCGACCATCAGAAGCAGGGTCATGCCCAGATCGGCGGTGCATTCAGACAGAACATCGGGCGTGTTGGTGACCGTCATACCCAGATCACGGGCCGCCGGTTCACAGATATGACTGTACCCGACGCCGTAATTGGCCAAAATCTTGGTCTGAGCTGCGGTCACGTCCAGCGCCTCGGCGCTAAGCGTGTCGGTGACGGTGGGCAGAACCGCGTCGTATGTCTTCAACGCGTCGCGGAGTTCAGCCGGGGACATCGGATTGTCCCCGGTATTCAGCACGGCGTTGTAGTTTTCGGCCAGTTGCGCCTCGACGGCGGCAGGCCAGCGACGGGTGACAAGGACCGAAGGTTTGACCATCACGCAGCCTTTCCCATGACACGGGCGATAGTCTCGCCGATCACCGCGGGGTTTTCAGCAACCGTCACACCAGCCGCTGACAGGATTTCCACCTTCTCGCTGGCGCTTTCGCCAAAGGCCGAGATGATTGCACCAGCATGGCCCATGGTCCGGCCCTTGGGCGCGGTCAGACCTGCGACATAGGCCACAACAGGCTTGGTGACGTGGTCACGGATGTATTCTGCCGCCTCGGCTTCCTGAGGGCCGCCGATCTCGCCGATCATGGCGATGACCTCGGTGTCTTCGTCCTGTTCGAACCGCTCAAGGATATCGCGGAAGGACGAGCCGTTGATCGGATCACCGCCGATGCCGACGCTGGTCGAGACACCGATGCCGCGCTCTTTCAACTGCGCTGCGGCCTCGTAACCCAGCGTGCCCGAGCGTCCGATGATCCCCACAGTGCCCGGCAGATAGATATGGCCCGGCATGATGCCCAGCAGCGCCTTACCGGGGCTGATGGTACCGGCACAGTTCGGACCGGTCAGCACCATGCGCTTGTCCTTAGGATAGCGGTACATGTAGCGTTTTACGCGGATCATGTCCTGCGCGGGGATACCGTCGGTGATGCAGACGCAATAGCGAATACCGGCATCTGCGGCCTCCATGATCGAATCCGCCGCGAACGGAGGGGGCACGAAGACAAGGCTAGCCTCGGCGCCAGTGACCTCAACCGCCTGTTTGACGGTGTCGAATACGGGTACGCCTTCGACGGCCTCTCCGCCTTTGCCGGGAACAACGCCGCCAACGACGTTGGTGCCATATTGCACCATATCCTTGGTATGCAGGCGCGCCATGCGTCCGGTGATGCCCTGAACGATAACGCGGGTGTCGCGGTCCAGAAGAATGCTCATTACACAGCCCTCATCTTGGTGTTTTGGGACAGATCGTTGCGCCATGCACCCACAGCGCGTTCAGCGGCTTCCATAAGGGTTGTCGCGCGGATGATTGGCAGGCCCGATTTGGCCAGGATTTTCTGACCTTCCTCGACATTGGTGCCCGCCAGACGCACGATGACCGGCAGGTCGATTTCCAACTCGCGCAGCGCCTGTACTACGCCCTCGGCCACCCAGTCACAGCGGTTGATGCCTGCGAAGATATTAACCAGCACCGCCTGAACGTTGTCATCGGACAGTACCAGTCGGAACGCCTTGGCCACCCGCTCGGGCGAGGCACCGCCACCGATGTCCAGAAAGTTCGCAGGTTCACCCCCAGCCAGCTTGATGGTGTCCATCGTGGCCATGGCCAAACCGGCACCGTTCACGATACAGCCGATATTGCCGTCCAGTCCGACATAAGACAGTCCGCGATCCGCCGCGCGGCTTTCGCGCGGGTCTTCCTGACTTTTGTCGCGCAATTCAGCAACCTGCGGATGGCGAAACAGGGCATTGTCGTCAAAGCTCATCTTCGCGTCCAATGCCAGCACTCGGTCGTCACCAGTGATGACCAGCGGGTTGATCTCGACCATAGTCGCGTCCAGCTCGCTGAACGCAGCATAGCAACCCTGCAGGGTACGGACCATGTGCTGAGTTAGGCGAGGTTCCAGCCCCAGATTAAATGCTATTTCGCGGGCCTGAAACTCCTGCAGTCCAACGGCAGGTTCAACGATTGAGCGGACGATACTGTCGGGGCGCTCAGCTGAGATTTCTTCGATCTCCATCCCACCTTCCGAAGAGGCCACGATCATCACCCGCTGACTGGACCGATCCAGCACAAAGCCCAGATAAATCTCGCGATCAATCGGTACGGCGGCCTCCACATAGACGCGGTAGATGCCTTTGCCCTCGGGGCCGGTCTGGTGCGTCACCAGCTTGCGGCCAAACATCTCGTCACAAGCCTCGTATATTTCGCTTTCCGAGTTGCACAGCTTTACACCACCGGCCTTTCCACGCCCGCCGGCATGGACTTGCGCCTTAATGACCCACTTGTCACCACCCAACTCACGCGCGCGATATGCCGCTTGCTCGGGGCTGTAGGCCAAAGCCCCCGAAGGGACCTCGACGCCGAAATTCGAAAGAAGTTCTTTCGCCTGATATTCATGGATATCCATCTGCATTCCCTCCCGTTATGCAGCGATAGATGTGCCGTAGCGACTTTCCAAAAGTGCTTCGATGGCTTCGAAATCAACCGAGCCGCCCATCTCGCGGATGGCCTGGGCGAACAGCCTGACGATGCGACTGACCGATTGGTGGGTTAGCTGGTTCAGGATGCCGATACGGACTTGAACCGGGGCGCTGAGCGTCGGCCAGATGCCAAAGCCACGGGCGCGGCAGTTCTGTACCAACTCCATCTCACGACCCGCCAGCTCTGCGGGCAGGTTCAGCACCACAAGGCTGGGCATGTCCGATGTGACCTGGCAACCCATCGCGGTGACGGCGTCGCGCAGGACGGCCTCATGCGTGCGATAGGAATGCGCACGTTTGGCCAATCCCTCCTGCAGAGTCAGGCGTAGCGATTCATGGAAGGCGGCGATCGCATAGCCCGAGTGGGTACGGTGATAGGTGCCCTTTTCCACGTCTTGCCCGTCAACGATGCCCCAGTGGCGTGCTTCGAAAATCGGGTTGTGGACGTATGTATAGGCGCCGGAGGCCTTCAGCGCGTCGATATAGGCGTCGGTGAAGCTGACCGGCGCATAGGTCAGCGGTAGGCAGCACAGCCCTTTTTGCGGGCACGAGGCCCATCCCGCGACACCCGGATAGTCATCGATGCGGAAATCCGCAATACCCAACGACGATACGGCATCGATCAAACCCATCACATCGTGGCGTTCACAGGCATCCGAGAAGCCACGCAGGTCGTTGACCCGACCCGACCCGGTTTCCCAATGCGCCATGAAGGCCCACTTCGGTTTGTGCGTGGCCAACACCTCTTCGACCATCTCGCCTGTGACGGGCTGGCCGTGGGGAATTTCAATAACGGCGACACTCGCGGCTTGTGGGTCCAGAGGGTTGGTCGCGTGCTCTTCCGGTGTTGCAGCCTTGATCCGCAGAGTCATCGCATCGATGCCCGAGAAGGTGCCATTGGTGAAGGCCACAACCTTGTCACCCGGCATCACCGCCGAGAACATGGTGTCCAGCCCACTCCATCCGGTGCCAGCAACCGCGAAGGTATGGGTGTTGGCGGTGCCCCAGATCAGACGCAGCATGTGCTTGCATTCGATCATGCCACGCAGCACGTCGCTCTGCATGTGGTCGGCAACGCCGGCGCTGGCAAACGCCTGCAAAACACGTGCGTCGGTGTTTCCCGGTCCTGGGCCAGCGGCCAGCGTCTCGGGGATGTCGAGCGTTGGATAAATCTGAAACGTCATGTGCTCCTCCTGTGCGTCGGGCGTGTTCGATACCGCCGATCGCCTTGACCCAGAGGAAAACTGAAACTTGCGCCGGGGCACAACGTAACTTACTACAGCTTTAGCATATCTTGTTAGGTGGGTATTAACCTACCCATTTTGGTAAATATGCCAATGTATACTGAAAGCATTCCCACCAAAATGGGTAGGTTTAGATAAAATCAGACGGGAAAACAATGTCCGACACATCTCAACGCCCCATTGATGTCATGCTGGCCAACAACAACCCTTTGGTGCTGTCGGCCATGTCCGAGATCTTCGAGCGCGACCCGCGATTCTCTCTGGTGGCCACTTCAGCGACCGCCGAGGGATTTCTGGGCACAGTGATGCGGGTGCCGGTTCAGGTGGGGATTGTGTCCTGGGAACTTCCTGCTTTGGGCGCGGCAAAACTGATTGAGGTTCTGCGCGAACAGACCAACGCGCCACGCTTTGTGGTCTATGGGGACGAGGCTGGGGACGTACCGCGTCAGGCTATGCAGGCCGGGGCCGCAGGGTTCGCGCCGCGTTCGGGCGAGGTCGAAGGCTTGCTGGAAACCTGTGTCGATGTCGCTAAGGGCAAAATGGTATTTCCCTATATCGACGTGCGCAAAATGCATCAAAACCCTTTGCAGACTCTGTCGCGCAAGGAACTCGCTATCCTTGAGGCACTGGCGCAGGGCATGTCCAACAAGGAATTGTCGAAAGAGCTGCAGATTTCGACCAACACGGTAAAGTTCCATCTGTCGAACATATACGACAAGCTGTCGATCAAGAACCGCGCGCAGGCGATTGCCTTCTATTACGCTTCAAAACTGGACAACGGAAACTCGTGAGCTTCGAAGCTCAGATAATCGGAGATTTCTAGAAAGAGGCGTCCGCAGGTATTGTGATACTGGCGACATTCTCGCGCGTTAGGGCTGCAGCCTGCAGAAATACCAAATAGCCATTGCAATACCCGTTGAAACCAAGATAACCCGCGAAACAGATTCCCGTCTGCAGCCCCGTCTTGATTGTGATACCCCGCACCTTCGGCTCTTAGGATTAGAGCAGTCAGGATGTGAAGCTGAGTCACGGCTGAGAGATGTGCATATTCGTTGGTGCTAGCGGGATATCACCACGCTTGATAGCTCTCCTAATCGCAGCAAAAAGTCAGCTTTTTACTTTAGTCTCGCTAAGTGATGCAGATGTAGTGAGCTTCTGCTTTTTGCCCTGCCTTCAGGTTAGGTATGTCCGGTTTGGGCTGAAAGCTATCTTAGTCGATACTGTGCCTGATCCGATTTTTCGATTTACGTTTCAAGCCGCTACGCAATTTCGTGGCAACCAAAGCAATCTTCGATTTCCACAACCCAATATAATACTGCGGCGCTACACTGGTAGACCGGCCTTTAGCATAGCATCCGCCCAGAATTTGCGCAGGGCTTCAGTTTTGTAGACCATGTGCCCGGTATAGGTTTGCACCGAAAATTGAGGTTCGATTGAAAGAACTGCGTCTACTGCTTTCCTAGCATTTTCGGTGTCATCAAGATCAGCGTGGATCGCTGCCAAACGGATTTGGCACAACAAGGTGCCAGGCAAGCGGGTTTCCAAGTGCCGGTAAACTGTTCTTGCTTGCTCCAGCTGACCTAACCCACGATAGGCATCCCCCAAATGGCTGAAATACCAGTCCGGGCTGTAGGGCGACAGCCGAATGGCCTTTCGCATGCTATTCAGGCTTTCCTCAAATTCACCGCAACTATTGTACGCAATTGCCAGCATGGCATGAGAAAGCGAGACACTGGGTTGCCGTTCGATAGCTTCATTGCAGAAGGCTTTGGCTTCATCAAAACGAGATTGGTTGGTGAAAATATACCCTTGCAGTGCGTAGACATCAGCCGGGACATTTTTCATCGCCAACAATGCGTCGCAAATAGACTGGGCCTCGTCAGTTGACGCCTTCGGATCTTGATGAAACCCAAGGCGGGCACCGGCTTGCAACGCCCAGCCGAGGCCCGTTCTGAATGACGAGTTCTCGGGGTCAAGTTCAACCGCTTTCCGGTAGAGCTGAATCGCGGAGAGATTCCCTTCTTTTGTAAATTTATATTGTTCACTGATGCCACGCATCATCAAGTCCCACGCCTCAAAGTTAGGCGCTTGATCAGCCCAAAGCCTGAGCTCTTGTCCGTGTGTAAGGTTGACCGCCAATGAGATGGAAATTTCGCGTGTGATTTCATCTTGAACGGTAAAAATGTCTTCAATCTGACGGTCATACCGGTCGGCCCACAAATGCGACCCGGTTTGACACTCAATAAGCTGCCCGGTGATGCGAACCCGCTGCCCCGCCTTTCGAACACTCCCTTCAAGGACGAAACGAACACCTAACTCCCGTCCGACCTGTCTTACATCGACAGACCTTCCTTTGTAGGCAAACGTCGAATTGCGGGCCATCACGATGAGGCCATTTATATGCGACAGCGCGGTTATGATGTCTTCTGTAATTCCGTCCGCGAAGTATTCCTGCTCTGGGTCGCCTGACATGTTTTGAAATGGCAGGACAGCGATTGACGGTTGGTCCGGCAACTCCAACTGCTCACCCGTTAGAACTTCGTAGAACTCGGGTGACAGGCGCGCCGGGTCGAGATCGATGCTGTAGGCACCAATCTTATGCTCGATGTTTTTTAGATCTTGTTCACCCAGATCCTTGAAGCTGCCGGAGACCTTTCCTTTGATCTGACGGTATACATCCTCAGAAATGCAGACGCTTCCGGGTTCTGCGATTGCTTCCAATCTTGCGGCTACGTTGACACCTTCGCCAAAAACATCTGAACCTTCAGAAATCACATCTCCCAGATGAATGCCGATCCGCAATTGAATGCGTTGCACGCGGGGCACGTCAGGTTCTCGGTCCTGCATTGCTCGTTGAATGGCAATAGCGCACTCTGCCGCGTCGACCACACTGGTGAATTCGGCCAACAAACCATCGCCCATCAACTTGACAATTCGCCCTCTGGACTCGCGTATTTGGGGTTGAACCAATTCAGAAAGCAAAAGGTTTAGTCGCAGAATCGTGTTTTCTTCATCACGCCCCATGAGGCGTGAGAAGCCAACAACATCGGCTGCCAAAATCGCTGCAAGTTTCCGCTTCACTTTCTGCCCCCCCCCGAAAGTTACGTTAGAGGCAACGACCCGCAAGGTCTACATTCGTGCCCCCTTGAACGCTTGCTGTTCCATCGCGAAGACCATGTTGAAGCTAAAAGATATGGCCACGAAGGCTCCGAACCGCCTGAATTCCGCTTTGTCGATTTGAAACCAACGACCGCTTTGGGCTGCTAATGCCGAATACAAGTGCAGCGCTCCGTTGAATTTGCGTAGGAGGTCTGGGCTCAGGGTTACCGTTCTCTGCAGTTTGCTGGTCTGGCTGCTCACAGCCCCGAAGCAAACAATCACCACTGAGCTTTGAAACTCCAAAAGGCGCAAAAATGGCAAGCCTTCAAAGGCGCTTTATGGCGTTGTTAGATTGCGACCGTTCCTCAAATTCATTTGGCTTCGCGCAATCGTTGAGCGAACAACCCGACAACCTGTTACCCCGAAGATGTTGTAAGAACTTGATCCGCTATCCAGTCGAAAACGAGTTTGGGACCTCGGCCCGAGTTGGCATGAGTTAGCGACATCACGTATCCAGCCTCGCTGGAGACCAGATCGTCCGTAACGGTCACCAAAGAACCTTTGTCGAGCAGATCATCGATCAATCCAATCCAGCCCAACGCCACGCCATCGCCAGACAATGCGGCCTGGGTGACCATGTCATAGTTATTAAAACTGATGTAATTTTTTTTTCTCTCGCCCGCTATACCCAAACTATCAAACCACCCTTGCCAGGTTTGCCAAGCAGCGGTTGCGGGTTTTGATAGACTCAACAGTTGAATTTCCAGTAAATCCGAGGATGATTGGATAGGCCTAATTTTTTCTAATAGCTGTGGGCTGCAAACGGCTGCTACGACCTCTTCCAGAAGAAGTATTTCATCGGGTTTTATTTGGTCTTTTGGTGCCACATGGATTTGTATATCGCAATCGGTGTCATCTAGATCGGGTGGAACAGTCGAGGCCAAAATCTGAATTTCGATTTCTTCCCCGATTTCCTCTCGAAGGTATCCCAAACGCGGTAACAACCAGAACGTTGAGAACGCAAAATCGGCAGAAATTCGAACCCTGGGTTTAGTTTTGCGTTCAAGCAAAGAACTTACTGCATAGTTCATCTGCGCCATCGCGGGTCTTACCACATTCAAAAGCCTCAGGCCCTCGTATGTGAGTGAAACACCACGGTGTTCTCTTTTGAAGAGGACGACTCCTAGATCAACCTCGAGACCTTTTATTCGCTGCGAGATCGATGACTGGGTTAGCCCGAGTGCTTCTCCCGCACTCGTAAAATTCCCATGTCTCGCGACCATTTCGAATGCATATAGCGCGACTAGGTTGCGACTCAGATTGGTATTAATTCTGTTAATGTCATCCATAATTACTCAGCTACTGCAAAACAGCGAAAATATATACCAAAAACTGTATCAATGGGCGTGTAAGGCGCCCCAAGAGTGTACACGGGAGCCAATGATGACCAAGCAATGTCGTAACCAGACAGTCCATCCAGCGATCGCCATGCATATCGGTGAAGTAGCCGACGGAACGCTAAGCCGCCGTGAGTTCCTGACGCGTGCGACAGCACTTGGGCTGTCTGCATCGGCTGCTTATTCGATGATTGGTCTAACTCAGCCAGCACAGGCGTCGTCGAATATCCAGCCCGGCGGTACAATTCGTATTCAGCAGGTGGTGCGTGCGCAGCTTGATCCACCGCTTTACAACTGGCCTCAGCTTGGAAATGTGGTCCGAGGATTCTTAGAATATCTTGTTCAGTACAACGCGGACGGTACGTTCGAACCTCGCTTGCTTGAAGGCTGGGAAGTGAACGACGACGCCACGGAGTATGTTCTGCGTGTGCGGCCCGGAGTGAACTGGAATGACGGGCGTGGAACGCTGACGGCCAAGGATGTTGCTTACAACTTTAGTCGATGGTGTGACGGCAGTTGGGAGGGTAACTCTATGGCCGCGCGCATGGGATCCTTACAGAACGAAGCTGGAGATGGCCCGGCCGCAGGCGCATTGGAAGTAGTCGACGATCTGACACTGAAGCTGAAGCTGACGCGACCTGACATCACTATTATCCCCGCAGTCACAGAATACCCGGCAGCAATCGTGCCCGATGGTTGGTCCGGCGATCCGGCGAATGACCCGGTCGGTACAGGACCATACAAACTGGTTGAGTATCTGGTTGGTGAAAAGGTCGTACTAGAGAAGAACACAGATCACGATTGGTGGGGCGAAGGCGCCTATTTGGATCGGATCGAGTTTATCGACTACGGCACGGATGGCGCAGCACATTTGGCAGCTGCAGAAGCAGAAGAAATCGATATGACCTATGAAACGGTCGGTGAATTTGTCGACATTTACGAAAGCATCGGTTGGAATCAGAGCGAGTCCGTTTCAGCCAATACCATGGTATTGCGAACAAACCGCGATGCCGAAGTGGATGGCATAAAGCCTTATGCGGACGCGCGTGTTCGCCGCGCTCTTGCGATGGCTTGCGACAATGCCATTTTGCTGGAATTGGGATACGCCAATCGTGGGACGCTAGGCGAAAACCATCACGTTTGCCCTATTCATCCGGAATACGCGGACATTGGAGCGCCGGAAAAGGATGTCGAAGGCGCACGCGCATTGTTGGAAGAAGCTGGAATGCTCGACTACGAGCACGAAATCTTCTCGATTGACGATGACTGGCGCCGAAACACAACCGACGCATTAGCGGCACAACTGCGCGATGCTGGGCTCAAGGTAACGCGCACAGTATTGCCGGGTAACACATTTTGGAACGATTGGAATAAATACCCATTCAGCTCAACAGATTGGGGACATCGACCGTTAGGTGTTCAGGTGCTGACCTTGGCATACAAGTCGGGTGTGGCTTGGAATGAAACCGGTCTGGCTAGCGCCGAGTTTGACACGATGCTGGAAGAGGCCTCAGCAATCGCCGATGCAGATACGCGCCGGGTCCGCATGGAAAAGATCGAACAGTATATGCGGGATGACGGCACGATAATCCAACCTTATTGGCGATCTCTGTACCGCCACTCTCGTCCCGGCGTGATAGGCGCGGAAAGCCACCCGATTAATGAAATTCACGTGCATAAGCTGGCTCTGGAAAGCTGAGAACTCCAGCAAATTTTAACTCCCCGGACCCGATGAGACTGGCGACGCAGATTATCTGCATCGTTGTCTCATTGGTTTCTTGGGGGAATGGGTAATCGAGTCAGAACAAGCAAATCTATCCACTCTAAAATCAAAAAATAGGGAGAATTTGACTATGGCGATAAAGCCACCTCTTTCGGAACTTCCGATTAAGATCGCTGACAACGGTTTTATTCGGGGTTCAGCGTAAACGTGACGGTCATCAATATAGTCATCATCAATCTGTTGGTTATCTGGTGCATCATGTGGCCAACCTAAGCTGGCAGGATTCTCGGTGGCTGGAATGCAGCGATCCTAGCTCAGTTTGCCGCGTGTTACACTTGGGTTGTCACCGGATTTGTTTTGTCTGCATCGGTTCGGCCAACTGGCCAGCAGCCGGACGCCTGAACCTGATTGTACAAGGCGAAAAGCCTGAGTTCTCGACTTCTGCTGGTTCTTAATAATGTTCGGTGCTGGTATCGGTGTCTGGACGTTGACATGGGCCGTTGCGGAATCCGTCGCGCATTCTAAGAACAACCCCTCGGTTACTCCTTTCCGGGCGCTTATCGGTGGGTTCGAGGAAACCTCCTACATTCAAGTGCCGAAAGCTAATGGCTTCGGTGCAAAAAGCGACATCAACAGCGAAATGCGGAGAAGACTGGAACAAAGCTTCTTTTTTTGACCATACCTACAACGCATGAAAACAGAGGTATCGTGCAAGTCGTTTAATTCAAACGGGATTTACGGGTAAATGATCATCCAGCAACAGCGCAAGCGTCTGTGTTCGGGTCAGTTCTGCCACTCTATGTGGTTGAACCTGAGCTTTGGCTGCAACCCGTCGCGTCAACACGGCTGTATTTGCTCGCACTGTGGCAATTTCGACGTCCAACTCTTTTTTAATCCCAACACATAAGGTGAACGCGTTGATCATGGGGCCAGCGGGTTATCGGGTGGTCGGTTTTGTTCGCTCGGGTGGAATCATGACCCTACTTTTCTTGGTTGTCTCAATGACCGGGCTTGCGATTTTCTTCTGAGCCGCTTCTCGGCGGTCCGTACAGATGTACTCTGCTTCAGCTCAGAAGAACTCATAAGGCACTCGGTCGCTTTTTGGGACTGGAGATATGAATCGTCAAAGCAAAATCCTGAATCAGGTCGCCGCGTTGATAGACGATGGAAAGATAAGATCCACAGCGACCGATACACTTGGTAGGATCAATGCTACAAACTTAAAGAAAGCGCATGCTATCCTTGAAAGCGGCAAGGCCAAAGGAAAGCTCGTGCTTGAGGGTTTTTAATGAGAATTGAACGGCTGGATCATGTGAATATCGTGACGACTAGGTTGCCTGAGATGGTTACTTGGTATGAAAATGTCCTGGGTTTGAAACCCGGGGCCCGCCCCGATTTTCCGTTTCCCGGAGCATGGTTGTATACGGGTGATGACGCCGTGGTTCATCTTGTGGGTCACGAAGGAACACCTAACGTTGGCTCTGAAGTGAGGCTCAAGCTCGAGCATTTTGCGCTCTCAGCCACGGGGTTGAGCGCATTCGAAGAAAAACTGATCTCGAGTCAGATCCAGTATCG
The DNA here is from genome assembly GCF_056539785.1 of Ruegeria sp. B11. NCBI lineage: Bacteria > Pseudomonadati > Pseudomonadota > Alphaproteobacteria > Rhodobacterales > Roseobacteraceae > Ruegeria > Ruegeria sp. B11. The sequence continues at coordinate 19,071 of NZ_JBQFVO010000004.1, forward strand.
CAAAACTGATGTCCCGGGGGCTGGAATGGTGCAAATCCATGTGGCCGATCCTGATGGAAATCACATTCACATAGACTTTGAAGAAACCGAATAAGTGGCTAACTCGCGAAATAATCGCAACGCAAAATCAAGCCGGTAACTTCTTGCCGATTAGGGATTGAGGTCCTTGCCGGGTTGCTTCCAAGACTTGCGTGGGACAACATTTTTTGGGCGGTGCAAACGTCGATTTGGAGATCAGCATGCCGGACCTCGAAACAAACAAGAAAAACGTCATCGCTTTCTACGAAATGATGTTCAACGAGTGTCGACCTGCGGAGGCCATAGCAACCTTTGTTGGTGATACCTATACGCAGCACAACCCGCATGTTGGCGACGGAAAGCAAGCCTTTGTTGAGTACTTCGAGCGCATGGCCGCCGAATACCCGGGAAAGCGTGTGGACATCAAACGTGCGTTTGCTGAAGGCGATCACGTTGTTCTGCATTGCCATCAAATCTGGCCCGATGGTCTCGAGTACGCAGGGATCGATATTTTTCGCCTGGATGCTGATGGCAAGGTTGTCGAACACTGGGACGTTCTTCAGGAAGTTCCAGCAAACAGCGAGAATGACAATGGTATGTTTTGACTTCGTCGTTCTGACAGCGGTGCATGGAACTTCGAAAGGGCCTGTCAGCTAAACCACCATAGTCAAAGGGCATAAGTCTGATCCAAGAGATCCGCCGAAGCGTATCTATCAAGAACCAATAAGGAAGGAGATAAATATGCTCCCGAAGAGTATTCTTGCGGCGACCCTTGGACTATTTGCAGCCACTTCGCTTCAAGCCGGAGTTCAAATTCGCTTCATAGAAGGCGCACCCAAAGACCGTTTTGTTCTGACAAATGTAGGAACGTGCGAAGTAGAAACCTCGACCGTCAAAATTGACTTGTCGCAATCTGCTGGACGTCTGATTTTCGACGTTACCGAAAAAGGCGCGGGTGTAGAGGTATTCCAACCGCTCGAATTCGTTGAGGGTGCGGATGCACTGCGTCAATTTCCTTCGGTCGTGGACGGGCAGAATACAATTGAACTTGAGATCGTTTCCCTCGCAGCCGGGGACAAATTAGCCTTTACCATCGATGTGGACGACACGATCGGGCAACGCGAAATCACCGTAACGGAGTCGGAGATCGAAGGCGCCACGGTGTCATATACCGACGCGGATGAGACCAGTACTGCGACCTTCTCTTCCGAAGCGCTTGTCAACGTAACGACCAAGGGCTGCTGAAAGCTATCCCACAATGTCGAATTGGATGGTCCGCATAGCATTTCTTGCGCTCGTGTTGGGAGGCGGCATCCTGATCGGGATATTGACCGCGCCTGGCGATTGGTATGCGCAGCTTTCTAAACCTGCTTTCAATCCACCAAATTGGATATTTGGCCCGGTCTGGACGGTGCTTTATGTTTTGATAGCCATGGCGGGTTGGCGTCAGTTTGAAACAGACCAAAGCTCGACGCCCATGAAGCTGTGGTGGGTGCAGATGGGTCTGAACTTTTTGTGGTCCCCAACCTTTTTCGTAATGCAACTACCGTGGATTGCCTTTGTGATCATTGTCGCGTTGCTGATTGTGATCGTCATGTTCATCGCTCTGGTCAGGAGCTCGGATCAGGTTTCCGCACTAGCCTTCCTGCCGTACTTTGCATGGGTCGCATTTGCCACTGTCTTGAACCTTTCTATTGCAATACTGAACTGAGAAAAAACGATATGCGTGGAAACTTCGCTGGGCTTGTTTCAGGTCTTGTTATCATCGGATCTATAATGGCACAGGCTGATGAAAATCTTGCAGAAGACTTCTCCAAGTCTCCGGAGACGAGTTGGGACTACGTTGCCGACACCGTCATGGGAGGAGTTTCTTCAGGACAGGTGCAGTTTCGTTCGGAACGTGATGTTGCGTTCGCCCGGTTGACCGGAACCGTCAGCACAAAAAACAACGGCGGCTTTATCCAGTTCCGACGCAAGTTGTCTGATCGACCAGATGAGGGAGTATCGGGCGTCAGGCTGTTGGTACGGGGGAATGGCGAGCAATACTTCGTCCACCTCAGGACACGTGGCACGGTGCTTCCATGGCAATACTATCAGGCCGCGTTCGCAACTTCTGACAACTGGACCGAAGTCTGGTTACCTCTCTCAGGCTTCAAGGCTTCAGGTGCCATGTTGCGCGCTATTCCCGTTGCTGACGAAATCACCTCAGTTGGAGTTGTAGCCTACGGTAGAGATCACGAGGCCCGCGTAGATGTCAGCGAGATTGGTTTCTATTGAAGGTTTCCCAAGAAAGGGTTGCAATCTTCAAATAGGTCTGTTTGGAACCGCGCGGGATCTAAATTTACAAACCATCTTCCCGATGGAATACATTCCGTCGATGCCCGAGCATCAATTTGGACAGGTCTGATCAGGCTGCTCAACAACAGCAACCGACATTGCCAATCCAATTGTCTTTGCTCATCGTTTCCAAGCGACTAAATTGGGTCCATGGAAGAAGTCACTCGACTGACCGAATGGATGATTACAGAAGGTCGTCGCTCCGGTGATCCTGTAAAGGTGGTGTCACAGTTTTGTTCCTCCTTGATCGAGGCCGGAGTGCCGCTATGGCGGGCAAACATTGGCCAGCGCTTTGCCAACCCATTGCTTATTGCCTGGGGGGTAGTTTGGACGCCTGAAGGCACCGACAGCTACGACGTCACGCATGAGACGATGTTGACAGATGGTTATGTCGGGAGTTCATTCGAGTATATTCTTGCGAACAGAAAGCCACTTCACAAAAGTCTACGGCGACTGGACTTGGAAACAGAGCATTCATCCTATCTTGAATTTGCAGAGCAGGGTGGCACCGACTACTACGCTACTTTGCTCTATTACGGCGATGGATCGCTGCATGGATGTACGTTCGTTACTCAGGCAAAGGATGGATTCTCGCCCGAACATCTTATGCTGATTGAAGCGGCCTTACCGGCCCTTTCTTCCGCCTTGGAACCTGTCACGATGCGAAAATCGTCTAAAGGTCTGCTTCGAACTTATTTAGGAGATGGACCTTCCGAGGCCGTCTGGAGCGGCAATATAAAGCGCGGAGAGCGAACAACTTTGGATGCCGTGGTGATGTTCTCTGATCTGCGAGGCTTTACAGCACTTTCCGAGACCTCTCCGGAAGAAGATATCTTCGACACGCTTAGCGACTATTTTGATCTGGTGGTTAAAGCCGTAGAGGACAACGGTGGAGACGTCCTCAAGTTCATGGGCGATGGCATCCTGTCGATCTTTACTATTGAAGCTCAAAAAGACCATGCCGACCGCTGCAGAATGGCGGCTCTTGCAGCGCAGAGTGTGTTGAGTGGTTTGAACGCTCTCAACACCAGACGAGACGGGCTTCAAAAACCGCCTTTGGATGTTGGTATTGGAATTAACGTCGGGCAGGTCAGCTATGGTAATATCGGCAGCCCCGGCAGGCTTGATTTCACAGTTCTGGGCGGGGCGGTGAACGTTGCAAGCCGAATTGAAGGTTTAACAAAATCAACTGGTCGGAGAGTGTTGGCGACGTCAGCCGTTGCAAGTGCTGCTCCGAACATGTTCGTTAGCTGTGGGGATCACGAAATACGTGGCCTTGCGCAGCCCATTGAATTGTTCTTACTCACTGAAGATGCACAATAGTCAGCTATAGTTATTCAAAACAATCTACCTTCGGCATCTTACGAAATTAGATGATCGCTAGAAATGAAACACAAAGCGCAAAAATCCACTAAGGCACGGCAAGCTGAACGTAACTGTTAGAGTAACCGGAAAACGGGACTTGCCCGTTGTCGTTCAGCTTCCCTGGAATGATGAACATGGCCATTGACTTTGGTAGCAGGCATTTTCCCGCCAGCAGTTGATAAAATGAATATCTAGTCTGAATTAAGAATTAGATATTGGGAAATATCTGCGACTGATGTCCTATTTCTTTTTTGCTGCCATCTTCGCAGGCGCCGGTGACGGCCAAGCGATCAAGTAGTTTGCAGAAACCTAAAGCTGGGACCCAATTGGTAAAATACTTAATAGCCCGGCAACTATGTGATCCCAGGCCGATCCTGTCGGCTCGAATTGGTATTCAAGAATGGTGCCATCATTGGCTCTTGTCGTCCATCTAAGCTGGCCAGCTTGCTCGAGCGTCACGTTATATGTGTATGCGGGTAGTGCGTCGTCCAAGGCTCCCATCGTCTGCGCAGTCAATGCTGGAGAGTCAATCAGAATTCCCATCTCGGTGTTGATGTTGACAGATCGCGGATCCCAGTTGAATGAACCCACGAATAAGTACTGGTCATCAATTGCAAATGCCTTGGAGTGCAGGCCTGACCTGGATTGAGCCCAGTTAATACCGCGGCGTTGGACTTGATAAGCGTCGGGTCGCAGCTCGTAGAGTTCTACTCCACCGCGTAGTAGTGCTCGGCGTTTCTTGGCGTAGTGTGCGTAAACGGGTGCGACGTCGTTAGATGCAAGTGAATTGGTTACAACCTTTACGTCGACCCCACGGTTCTCGAGTTCGGTCAGCCATTTCACACCGTTGTTGCGCGGCACGAAGTAGGCGGACACGATGTTCACTTCACTGCTGGCATTCTCAAAGTACGGAAGCAATTGAGATGCAAGAACGGGACCTGAGTTCTCGAGGCCCGCGGCCTTTGAAGGCGGATCAGCATAAAGTTTCGCTGGCAGCCAATCCAGTAACAGGGCGCCATCCGCGAAGTTCTCTTTTGCCGACTTTCTGAGCGCTGCGCCGTACTGCGTTTGTTTCGCTTCCTCGACGAGTTCATTCAACCTGCTGCGTGCATCGCTCAGGTCAAATTCTTCGGGTTCTCCGACAACCACGCGAGCCGGAACAGCGAATTCGCTGTTCCAGTAAGCGTCAAAGCTACGTGACACTTCGCGTACAACTGGGCCTGCGGCCAGCACATCCAGATCAGCATAGTTCATTTCTTCCCGCGCCAAAAAATACTCGGCACCGATGTTTCTCCCACCCACAATCGTGAACACGTTGTCTGCTGTCATGGACTTGTTGTGCATTCTGCGATTGATGCGTTTGAAATCAGTCAGACCCGCGATCAAAAGGCTCTGATCTCGCCAGAACGGGTTGAATAGCCTTATTTCAATGTTTTTGTGATTGTCCAACGCGGCGGTCATCGCGTCGTAGCCCGACGTATCCATATCATCCAACAACAGCCTGACACGAACACCCCGATCCGCCGCTTGCAAGAGACTGGCAGCGAACAGGTGACCGGTTGGGTCGTCGTGCAGAAGATAGTATTGCGCGTCTATCGTTCGCTCGGCCGCAGTGGCCAACAACAGCCGTGATACGAGCGCTTCTTCTCCATCACTGATCAGCTTGATGCCTGACCGACCGTCTTTAGGATCCCCAAGGCGATTGGCCGCCTGACCCAGAGCAGTGCTGGAATTTGCCGGTAGCGCAGCAGATACAGTCTTTTCATACGTGCGGGTTTTCGGAGCGCAAGCGACAAGAAACAGCGCGCAATAAACACTAATCACGAACTTCCACAGCGCCATTGGCTTTCTCCAACCCTATGCCCTAGGTGACTACGCCCGAGCACGCGATTGCAAGTTTGTTCTATGAAGCCTGAGGTTGTTTCGTTCGCTAGTGTTGATTTCGTAACTCTCACATGCGCCATGTTGTTGGTTTGCGATTTCGACACACCCCTAGTTCCAACGGACTATGGCAGAACCCAGATGCGTCGAACCACACCGCTCGTAACCAGTTTCCGTGTTATAAGTCTTTGATCAGGTAAAATGATGCTCTCTGATTTTGGAAGTTTAGGTGCTCTTAGCATTGACGTGTTACGATTCCGCCCCACAGTTTTGATGCAGATTTTCGGAGCATCCTGAGTGTTTGTGAGGACCACCGCCTTAGTGATTTTTGCTGTGTCGACCCCGGCCACGGCATTGCAGCTTCGCGAAACAGGGCGTTATGAACTTAATCAGCCCGCAAGTCTTGACTACGATCCGACCTTTTGTGGGTTGTGGATTGCGAACGAGGGGCCCGAGGCAATTCTCGTTACATTGCAAGGTGATGAATTGCGCCGTATATCCAGCGATCTCTTTCGGATCAAAGCAATTGCTGTTGAAGGGGATCACTTGTTGCTGGGCGATGGTCTCGGCAGTCTTCAACGTGTCACCAAGGACGGATCACGCCTGGGAGCACCCTTCGAATTGGAAGGTGGTTTCGCGGATACGGAAGGAATTGCGATCAACGCCAAGGGACAGATCGTGACCGTAGAGGATGACCCCGAACGGTTGTCGTGGTTCACTTCAGAGGGTGCTTTGACGGCGAGGTTGGATACCATGAAGCTCTCTCCTCCCTTGAGTGAGGCGCAGGGGATCGCGATTGATCCGCGTACCGGCCACATGTTGATTGTTGATGACTGGGAAGGGTCAAACAGCCTGTATGAGTTCACGGCAGATGGCCAACTTCTCGCCCAGCAAAGTTTGTTGGAATTCGGAACCGATCCAGAAGGCATCGCCATTAGGCCGGGGTCCAATCAACTGTTCGTTGCATTCGACGGCGGCGCGAAGATTGTGACATTTGACTACACGCCCACTTTGCCTGAAGGATCGCTGCCGCTCCCGCCGGGCGCGGATTGCATGATGTTCTGAAAATTTAGTTGCTTGCTTCGGCTGGCGCAGGTTTCGGCTAGTCGCGCTCGCTGTCCAAAGTTTCGCGTATGAGCGTCAGATTAGGCAATGATTCCTGGAACGGTTCAGGCCCGAGTTCGGACAAAACTGGAGCCAGGGATTCCGACATCCGCTCCATACAAGCTTTCAAAAACTCAGCGCCTTGCGGTGTAGGCCGAGCAATTTTCGAACGTTTGTCATTGGGGTTGGCTTCAAGAGTAACCAGGTCATGATTTTCAAGACTGGAGAGCATGTGCGTCATCGAAGTTTTAGGCACTTGAAACGCGTTCGAAAGTTGCTGTGGAGTTTCACCCTCGGGACGCCGTACCAGATGGCCCAAAATTCCGAATTGAGTCGCCGTCATTCTACCAGGCAAGAACGCTTCCAGCTTGGTCGAGATCAACTGATTGATGATCCCGACCTCGGTAAAGAATCGGTAAACTTCGGTGGTCTCATCTTCAGGCTTCATTCAGAATTCGTGTCTCCAGCGGCCAGCGGGGTGTGGCAATTGGTTCAGGTCCATACCCCAAACGCAGCAACATTTGCACCGTGTGGTCCGGTGACGCAAGAAGCTCATGCGCCAGAGCGTATTCATCGGCCATCTCAGGATATTCCTGAAGGGCCTGGCTGACAGGATGAACGCCTAGGCCCATTTCGGTTGTCTTCAGGTAGAAACGCATCAACTGACGTCCAGCATCAAGTTGATCGCTTCGCGTATTTGTGGCTGTCGCGAGGACTGCGTATTGCGGTGTCGCGTCTAGCATAGCGAAGTAGTCTTGCATGTGCGCCTGAGTGCCTGGGTGATCAACGTTCATCAGGGTCTCGTTGTCCAATAGGCCAGTAAGTCGCAGCGTTTCCAGCATGGGATCACGCAGTTCAATCCCGTCTGGGTTTGCGTTGATTTCTGCTTTGCCGATCCGCATCAGGTCGACGGATTCTCTAAGGGTCTGTGGAGTTCGCATTTCGATTTCAAAAGCGCGTTTTGTGAGGTCTCGAATACGGGCCACTAGATCCTCATCGGAAATCAGAGTGGCATAGTTTTCAAGGACCGATATTTCCGCCTCAGAGAGCCGCTGTTCAGTGTACGGTTCTTTATTTGAATGTCGGTTGAGGATTTGATCTGAGAGTGGATCGGATGCCGCGCCAGATACAAACATCGCTTCTGCGATAGGTCCGTCATTCCCATCTGGCAGTAACTCGACCTCTGTATCAAACCCCTGTGCACCTGCTGCCAGAACCATCGTCTCAACAAATGCGCCGAGGCCAATATAGAGCTGGCGGTGGTAAGGGTCGGTTTCAGGAAGCTCACGTTCAGGATCACGGTGGATGCGCACTTTGTCTTGCCCAACCAACTCGATCAGCCAAGGTTGCAAATTGTGTGGATTGGGGGCGAGAATTGCGTAGGACAAAGCAGCCTTGCGTGGGTCATCATACGGTTTTGGCGTCCACGGAGCTAAAGCTTCATGGGGCGTACGTGTCGTGAGAAACCCAGCCGCGCCCGTTGCCGCCAGTATTGTGCCTCCGCCTAGAATCTTGAGAAAACGTCTTCGGTTTGGCATCTTGACTCTCCAATAGTACGATATCGAACTAAATTAATACGAAATCGTACTATTTCAACCCCAATCGATGCAGTGATTGTTTGAGCGACTAGAAAAAAGAATATCAGAGCAGCCGGAGGCAACTGCGGGTTGCCGTTATCGACAAGTATTCGGAGCGCCTTTAGTACCGAAAATAAGCAGATATTTTAGATGATTAATGGCCGGATACGAGAAGATCAGAGGCTGTTGAGCCGATGCTTTTCGAGTATCTCGCAAAGCATAGCCTTGGCTTGCAGCCTGTGTTCTCGATGACGTTCACGGGCGACATCCGGACGACCTTCACTAATCGCTTGGAAAACAACCCGATGATCTTCATTGGATTTGACGGGCAGGGGTCTGATGAACAAGGTCGTTGCGCGCGCGCGGCGCACCTGGTCGCTCATCATGGCGACAATCGCTTCGACCCGTTTGTTGCCGCCCAACCGAACGAGCTCTTGATGAAATAACTCATCGGCCTCGGCCCAGGCTTCAAGATCTTCGGCTTCGATGGCTCGGTCCATCTTCGCAATTGATCCAGCAAGTACCGAAAGTTCATCTTCTGAATAACCCGCTTCGGCAGCGCGTTGTGCAGCGAGGCTCTCGAGCTCCGTCAGGATGTCGTAGATTTCACGCATATCGTCTGATGAAACCGGCAGTATCCGCACGCCTTTGCGGGGCCGCATTTCCAGCAACCCCTTGCTTTCCAACATGAGCGCAGCTTCCCGTATCGGGGTGCGGGACATACCAAGGGTTTCGGCGAGTTCCGACTCTAGGTGGTCCGTTCCGGCTGCAAGTTCGCCGGACAGGATCATCTGCCGCAAATCCCTAACGGCGCGTTGCGTATTGGAAAGAGTTTTTGCGTCCTGATCCTTCACGGTGTCTCCAGGTTGATCTTTCGCCCTTCCGCAGCCGAGAGATAGATGTTCTCTTCGATGCGGATCACGTCCAAATAGTCTCGAGCCGTGTTTTCCAACGGCGTGCCTCTTAGAAGGCCTGAAACGACGTGACTTTGCAAGGCGTGGACGCAGTCGCCTCCAAACCCATCATGATCGCTTGGAGGTAGAATCTGCTGTCGCTCATGTTCTCCAAAAACGCGGAGTTCTACTGAACCGTCGCCGTTAAGAACCAGTGATCCTTCGGTTCCTTCGATGAGCGCTTCGCCCATGGTTTGACGCAGGTTTTCGGCACTGTGGTCAAGGCATCTGTTGCCATCGAACAGAGCTTTCAAACCGTTGGGGTGGTCAAATAGGATGTAACCTGCGTCCTCGCCCGCGATAACCGGGTTAACTTGGCGCAAGTCCGCGTAAACTGCGCTGGGCGCATCGAACAAAAATCGGAATGTGTCTACCCAGTGAACCGCTGTTTCATGAACTAGGAAACGTGGCATTTCCTGAAAGTACGGCTGCCGGTCAAGGTAGGCTTGCGGTCCCTTTCCGTCGCCGGGCCGAAGCCGGAAAGTCGCTTGGAGAGGTGTGCCAATTCGACCCTCGGTCATCGCCACCTTGATTGCACGATACCAAGGCTGAAAGCGAAAGTTCTCGTGTACAACAATAGTTGCACCAACCGCTTCAGCCTCTGAAACGATCTTCTCCGCTTCATCCAAAGACTTGCAAAAAGGTTTTTGGCAGATCAGCCATTTTATGCTCGAATGCAGCGCAGTTCGAATAGCGTCGGCTTGCGCCACAGGTGGAAGGATGATGTCCACGAGATCTGGTTTTTCCGCCTCCAGCATTGTTGACAGATCATCGTAAGCGGCCAGTCCTGTTTCCTTCGCTTTGTTGATATCACGGTTGCAGGATGCAATCGGAACCGCTCCGGGCATTCGGGACCAGCTTTCGTAGTGGAACCTGCTGAAATACCCCGCACCCACACACGCGACCCTGATGGTATGTTGAGTATTCATGCCCGCAATTCTTCCAATACCGATGAGGCAGCGTCCTGCGTTCCGGCGGTGCCACCAAGGTCACGAGTCAGGTTCTGTCCGTTTGCAGTCACCTTTTCCACGGCTTCACGCAATCGTTCGCCGTCATTTGACAGGCCTGGGTGATCACGGGTCAAACCCAACCATTCAAGCATCATTGCTGCGGACAGGATCATCGCAAAAGGGTTGGCAATACCCTGTCCTGCAATGTCTGGAGCGGAACCATGGCAGGGTTGGAATACAGCGTGATTCAACCCGATATCCGCTGATGGAGCCAGTCCAAGACCGCCCATAAGACCTGCACCAAGGTCGGAGAGGATGTCTCCGAACATGTTCTCGGTCACCAAGACATCGAACTCCCAAGGTTTTTGGACCATCCACAGTGCGGTGGCATCAACATAGGCATGGTCTGCCTGCAATTCGGGATGGTTTGCAGCTTCTGCATCAAACATCGATCTGAAGAACGCAAAGGCGCGGAACACATTGGCTTTGTCGACACATGTAACTCGACCCCGACCGCGCCCGGTTCTTTTGCGGTTCTGGGCGAGTTCAAACGCGAAACGGAACAGTTTTTCGGACACCTCACGAGTGATCAGCAAAGTTTCACGTGCTTCGTGTTCAGTAACTTCGCCAGCGCCTTGGGTGAAGAACAGTCCTTCTGTGCTTTCGCGTATCAAGACAAAGTCGATCTCTTTTCCGGGAGGCAACGCCAATGGGGTCATTTGTCTACTGCTTACCTTTACTGGCCGCACCCCAGCGAAAAGTCCCAGCTGCTTTCGCAGATCAATCTGTGGTGAAATCTCGGTTCCGTCAGGGTAACGAACATCCGGCAAACCCATTGCAGATAGCAGAATCGCGTCGGCGTTGCGTGCAGTTTCGAGTGACCTAGCCGGAAACGATTCTCCAGTTTTGGCGTAGTGGCCTGCGCCCGCCGGAGCGTCTGTAAACACCAGTTCGTAGGAAGGACTGCCGCGCGAGAGCTGACGCAGAATTTCAAGCGTAGGGGCCATAATTTCCGGGCCGATCCCGTCCCCATGGAACACCGCGACATCGTAAGTCTTTTTCATCTTGGCCCGCTTCCTTCCAGTTTCGCATTCATAGCGCGATAGCAGCTTTCGCTACAGTCCGTTGACAACGCATTCTTTAATGTATACGCAAATAAATGCAATAATAAACGCAAAGATGTTTGGGAGGACTTGGAAATGAAACTGAAGCTAGGGCAGTTGGCGGCCGCAGCCGTGATTGCAACCGGGATTTCAGGGGCTGCTACCGCGCAGGATTACCCTTACCGTGATATCACCACAGCTGTGGTCTGGGGGGCCGGTGGCGGCACGGACACGATCAACCGAATGATCATGGCCGAAATGGAAAAACACCTTCCAGTCTCGATCAATGTGATCAACCAAACCGGTGGGGTCGCAGGCTCCAACGGCATGGTCTACGTCATGAACCAACCAGACGATGGCTATACACTGGTTGGTCTGTCTGAATCGAACGTCACCGCTGCTGTGCAGGGTGGTTGGGATAAGAAATTTGACTTTTGGTATCCGTTTATTGTTGGCGGATCACCCGATCTGATCTCGGTTCCAGCGGACAGCCCTTACAACACTCTGGAAGAACTGGTCGACGCTGCCAAAGCCGCTCCTGGCACTATTCCCGCTGCCGCGTCCGGCGCGGGTTCGATCCACCACTTGAATCTTCTCGCCATCGAGAAAGGGTCCGGTGCAGAGTTCAAGTTTGTTCCATACAAAGGCTCAGCGCCCGGGCAGGAAGCGGCGATAGCAGGTGAGGTTGCGTTGGTTGTGACTTCGCTGGCTGAACAAGCTCCTTTGATCGAAGGCGGACAGTTGAAGCCACTTGCGATGTTGACACCGGAAGATGCGCAGATTGCCGGAGCTACAGTGCCATCTGCCTTTGGCATCTATGACGGTCTCGACAAGTATCTGCCACTAAAACAAGCCATCGGATTTGCCGTTCACAGCTCGGCTGGAGATGATGTGAAGGCGGCCCTCGGCGATGCGTTCGAGCAGGCGATTGCATCCGATACCGTCGCTGAATGGGCTGAGGCAAACAATTATGATGTCGGTGGTCAACACGGCGAAGAAGCTCAAGAATTGTTTGCGAACCTTGAGGCTACTTTTGCCTATACCTTGCAAGATTTGGGCGCTGCCACGGTCGATCCAGCCTCGCTGGGTATCGAGAAGCCCTAATCCGATCAATTTTGGAAGGGCGCGTTTGATCGCGCCCTTTCCTCTAGGAGGCAGGCATGGACAAAATCGACGAAACACTGGTCATGCGGACCCGCGATTTCTGGGCTGCGATTGTTCTAATAACAGTGTCCGTCTTTTTCCTTTGGAAGACGTTGGATATCCCACTTTGGGGTGAAAACCGCGCAGGTGTAAGTGGGTCGGACTGGTACAACTCGGCTGCAATTGTACCGTTGTTCATCTTCTGTGGATTGCTTGTGTTGTCCTTCGTCTTGTTGGCTACTTCGATCCGCTCAGGTGGAGCCCAGAACGCGCTCACGGCTTTGGGGATCGGTTGGGATAAGTCGGAAGCCTATCGAGCATCAACAATAGGCCTGATCCTTCTTGCATACGTCGTCGGACTGGTTCCCAGAGTGGACTTCATTTTGTGCTCGGGGTTACTGATTACAGCTTTGACTTACGGTTACTACGGCGGTCACGCGCGGCGTGCTTTGGTGGCCTGTGTCGCAGTTGTCTCTGCCGGGCTTTTTGCGTTCGCTGTATTTCCCGCGCAGGCGGAATGGAATGCACACAGTGATGATTGGTTTACACTGGCCCTATGGGTCTCGCTATCACTTGTGGTGTTGACCAAAGCGGCTTCCGAACGCGTTTTGCGTATTGTGCCAGTCGTCGCAATATTGGCCCCGCTGATCCTCGTTTGCGCGATGGCCTTTATTTTCCGACAGAACGTGCCCGCGCGCGGGGGGCTGATCTTCAAGCAAATCGAATACCACTACTACGTGACGCTTCGTCCGTTATGGAAAGACTGACCGGATGGACTTTATCCTTTCGCAACTGGCTGGGTTTGGGACCGCATTCGTTGGCCTGGCAGTGGACCCGCTGACCTATCTGTATTTGATTGCATCCGTGTTCCTAGGCATAACGTTCGGCGCATTGCCCGGCCTGACCGCAACGCTGGCAGTGACGATCCTGACGGGATTTTTCGGCAACAAGATTCCATTGGACTATTCGCTTATCGCTTTGCTCGGGGCCTATGTCGGCGCGATTTACGGCGGCTCTTACCCGTCTATTCTGCTGAACATTCCCGGCACAGCAGCCAGCGCGGCGACGGCCATGGATGGCTACCCTCTGGCCAAAGCAGGTCGAGGGGGCGAAGCACTTGGTCTGACCACAACGGCCAGCTTTATCGGTACGGTTATCGGGACGATCACGCTTTTGATTTTTGTCTGGGCGCTGCTTTTGGTTTCGAAGAACATCGCGAGTCCGGAAAAAGCACTCTTGGCTTTGTTTGGCATCCTTCTATCTGGCACGCTTATGAGCGAGGATCTGGTGATCAAGGGATGGATCGCCGGTCTGATCGGGCTTGCAATGTCTATGGTGGGGCTCGATCCGCTTCTGTCTGAGCCGCGCTATACATTCGGCTGGTCTTACCTGTTGAGCGGGTTTCAGGTTGTGCCCGTTTTGATGGGGGCCTTCGCCATCCCCCAAATCATCGACGGCTTGAGGCATGTTGAGGCCGGGAAAGTTCTGGCCCTGAAAGGTCGCATCCTTCCGAACCTACGCTCCATCCGACGCTACCTGCCCACCATTGGTCGGTCAGGAGTGATTGGGACCGGGGTAGGAGCGCTTCCTGGCGTCGGCGAAGATGTCGCCGGTTGGGTCAGCTACGGTGTCGGCAAGACCGTATCTGCCGAGGGCGACAAGTTCGGAAAAGGGTCATTGGAAGGTCTGCTATGCTCTGAAACAGCAAACAACGCCTGCATTGGGGGCGCGCTAATCCCGCTTTTGGTTTTGGGCATTCCCGGTTCACCACCCGCCGCGGCTTTGATGGGGGCTTTCAAGATCAACAACGTGATCCCGGGCCCCACGATAGACCCCGAGATCATTCTGCGCGTAGTCGCAATCCTGGTGTTGGCATCCCTGACTATGTTCTTGATGGGCCTGTTCACTGCTCGGGTCTTTATCAAAATACTCGCCATACCGCAGACCATCTTCTTGCCGGTTGTGATGGTTCTGACAACAATCGGGTCCTTCAGCGTCGGTGGTGGCATCAATGATCTCTACCTGATGCTTGGTGTCGGAGCCGTCGCCTATTTTATGAACCTGATGAAGTACCCAATCGCTCCATTGGTCATTGGGGTTATACTGGGAAGCCTGTTTGACGAAACTTTCCGCCGATCGCTGTTCTTGTCGGACGGGGATCTTTCGGTCTTCTTTTCGCGACCCGGTGCGGCCATTCTACTTGTGCTCAACGTTGGTCTGATCCTCAGCCAACTGCCCATGGCAAAGCGCGCTTTCTTACGTTTGAAAGGACTTTCCGTCTGATGTTTGTGGTTACCGTCACCTTCACTCTCAAGCCCGGTACGAGAGAAACCTTTTTGCCGCTAATGGTCGAAAACGCTTCAACCTCTTTGCGTGAAGAACCCGGATGCCAGCAGTTTGACGTTTGCCTCGGCGACGATCCCGAGACAGTTTTTCTCTATGAGGTTTATGATGACAGCGTGGCGTTCTCCGCCCACCTAGAAAGCGCGCATTTCCAGTCCTTCGATACGGCTGTGGCTGATATGATCGCCACCAAGACTGTTCAACAGTATTCCGGGGTCATCCGATGAACGATTGGGAAATTCACGCCGTGAAATACGCGGATCGCAATGCCCGCACTCGACGCGACAGCTTCATATTGGATGACAATCACGATGCACCTCACGCGATGGACTATTTCGTTTGGGTGCTCAAGCGTGGCAACAAAGTTATACTGGTCGATACCGGATACGACAGCGACGAGGCAGCCGCCCGTGGACGTCCCATTGTGATGGACCCACGCGAGGCTTTGCGCCCATTGGACATCATGCCCGAAGCGGTGACCGAGGTTATCGTGACCCATCTCCATTATGACCACGCTGGGGGGCTGCATATGTTCCCAAATGCGAAGTTGCACATGCAATCGGCGGAAATGGCCTTCGCTACAGGTCCCTGCATGTGCCACGACCACTTACGCGCGCCTTTCTCGGCGGGCCATATCTGCGAGGTCGTAAAGCGCCTCTATTCAGGCAAGGTCGTGTTCTACGACGGAGAGGCCGAGATAGCAGATGGGGTGACCGTACACTGTATCGGCGGGCATTCGCGGGGGTTGCAATGTGTTCGTGTAAGAACAGCAGCCGGGTGGATGGTTCTGGCCTCGGATGCCTCGCATTACTACGAGAATTTCATGGCGCGAAAAGCTTTTCCCATCGTCGTCGACCTGCAGGACATGATGGATGGTTTCGAGACACTCGAGAAGTTAGTCTCGCATCCTCGACTTATCGTGCCCGGCCATGATCCACTTGTGCGCGAGATTTTTCCCATCGGAGCAGCACCGCACATCCATAGGCTGGATCCAGGGCCGACGAAGGACATTAGAATATGCTAATCGGCGTCATAGCGGACGATTTCACTGGTGCGAGCGACATTGCGAACACCTTGGCAAAGGGCGTCGAGCCGGAAGGTGGATTAAGAACCGCGCAGTTTCCAGGTATTCCGGATACCCCGGCCGACAAAGAGATCGAAGCGGGTGTCGTCTCACTCAAGAGCCGCACTGCACCTGTCGAAGAAGCTGTTGCGGACAGCCTGCGAGCCCTGCGATGGCTTAAAGATCAAGGATGCCGCCAGTTCATCTTCAAGTATTGCTCGACTTTTGATTCCACTAGGCAGGGAAATATCGGCCCGGTTGCGGAAGCGTTGGCCAACGAACTGGGCGCGCAAAAGGTGGTTTTCTGTCCAGCCTTTCCGACAACGGGGCGCACCATCTATCACGGCCATCTATTTGTGTTCGGCAAGCTGTTGAACGAGTCCGGGATGGAAAATCACCCTCTTACTCCGATGACGGATGCCGACATCAAGCGTTGGTTGCAATATCAGACCCAAGAAGCGGTTGGGTTGGTTTCAATTGACGCCGTGACGCAAGGACCAGAGGCGATTGCTACTGCTTTGCGGAACGTCGACGAACGCTTTGTGATCGGTGATGCGATTTCGGACGAGGATTTGCTGGCCTGGGGCGAGGCTCTGAAGGATGCCCAGCTCATTACTGGGGGATCTGGGATAGCGCTGGGGCTACCCAAGAACTTCGTCAGAAAAGCTTCGTCCAAAAGAGGTGGCAGTGTATTCACAGGTATCGCTGGGCCCGCCGCTATCCTTGCAGGGTCTTGCTCAGGTGCGACCCGTGGTCAGATCGATGTTCATGCGAAATCCCATCCGACCTTCGCCATTGACGTTCCGGGTGTTATGTCCGGGGATGTGACTATGCAAACGCTTCTGGATTTCTTTGAAACGCATTTAGGTCAGGCACCGCTAGCGTATTCATCGGGAAGCCCGGAGGATGTGCGGGCGATCCAAGACCAATTCGGTCGGGAAGCGGTTGCAGAAAAACTGGATAGTCTCTTTGCAGTTACCGCCCGAGAACTTGTCCAAAAGGGCTACAAGCGATTGGTGGTGGCAGGGGGGGAGACGTCGGGAGCTGTCGCAAAGGCTGTTTCTGAGGCACTGGGATCACCGGCCATGCCACTAGGGCCAGAGATCGACCCGGGCGTACCAGTCTTGAGCGTTGGAAAAACTGAACCCATTGCGCTGGCTCTAAAGTCTGGAAACTTCGGCGCTCCGGACTTTTTCGCTAGGGCGCTCAAAATGATGGAGGCAGGCAAATGAGTTCTGAAGAACAGGTACTGCGACAACAGATGTCCGAGCTGTGCGCCTCGCTGTTTGCGCGTGGATTCTCCGTCGGCACTGCTGGAAACGTCTCTGCACGTCTGCACGACGGCATCCTCATGACACCAACCAATTCCACCTTGGGCGATATCGACCCCGAGCGCATCGCTAAGATTGATTTGGATGGCAACCACGTCTCCGGTGACAAGCCGACCAAGGAGGTCTTTCTGCACCAAGCCTTCTATGAGACGCGGCCAGAAGCTGGCGCCGTGGTCCATCTGCATTCGACCTGGGCCACCGCACTGTCCTGTCTGGAAGACACCGATCCCAATGACTGTATTCCACCACTTACACCTTACGTGGTCATGCGCGTCGGCACAGTCAAACTGGTTCCATACGTCAAGCCGGGCGATCCGAAATCTGGTGATTTGATCCGCGATCTGGATGGCAAATATAGTGCGGTTCTGTTGGCCAATCACGGTCCCGTCGTATCGGGAGAGGATCTGTTTTCAACGGTCTCTGCAACAGAAGAGCTGGAAGAAACAGCCAAGTTACTCCTGGCGCTACGGGGGATGCCAACCCGAATGTTGGATACAGAACAAGTCGCAGAACTCAAAGAGACTTTCGGAGGCACTTGAGCGGACACCGAATAGAGTTGTGTGCCAACCTTTGGACATATCGTGTAAAACTATGCGCAAATGCCACGTAAACTTATGGGCAAACTTCCAATATCTTCACTAATGAAATCAATATCGGAAATGGAGCGTTACGAGAGCACCTTCATCGTTTGGAACTATGACCATATGCAAATTCGGGAAATATGGGCGAGTAAATGTCATTCACTATCTGTGCGAGCAGTTGTTAAGAAAGCTTAAGAAGAGAGCATTGAAAGCCATTACGATTAAAAGCTGCCTACTCGTTCAATTAGCCAGTACATCGACACCGAACCGATGCTATAGGCTGTAACAAGCGTTGTCTTTTGGCTGACAGGAAGCGCAATAAATCGCCAGACTATAAGCAGGATAGCCAAAGCTCCGACAAAACTCAGTTGTCCGGCCTCGACACCAAGGTTAAATGCAAGCAAGGCTGCGGGAATATCGTTAGAGGGAAGTCCTATCTCGGCTAAAGCGCCAGCAAAACCAAGACCGTGCAAAAGCCCAAATCCGAAACAAACGATCCAGGGGCTCTGTTCTGAAAGCCGGAGCCGACCTTCGCTACCCTTTACAATCTCCATCGCCAAAAAAATGATGGAGAGCGCAATAACCGCCTCGACCGGTGGGCCGGGAACATTCAAAACGCCGAGTGTTGCCAGTGCTAGTGTTATCGAATGCGCAAGCGTGAAAGCTGTAACGGCTCCCACCAGTCTCCAGGGATCACGGACCAAAACAAACAGTGCAAAGACAAACAGCAGGTGATCCCAGCCTTCTAGTATGTGTTCATAACCCAACTGAAAATAGGCTATGAAAACAGACCATGTTGTCTGTTCAAAAGGTATGTTTTGGATGGCAGCATCCGGGGTGAAACGAAGCGTGGCAGGCTCGGCGTGCAGAGGATGCACACGGACCAAAACGTCGTTCTTTTGTGCCGCCAGTCCGTCGATCTCGATGGATTGGCCCGCGATCTCAGCACGGCATTCGACAACCCAGGAAGAAACCCACGCTCGCCCATCGGAGATTGGGTCAGGGCCGTGTGAGGGTGTACAGCCATCCGGTAACACCGCATCAATCGCCATTGGTTGACCATACACATCTGGTTTTCGCCAATGGACACTCCAAGTGTCCGTAGTGATTTGTCGAATTTCCAAGTATCCCGGATCAAGCGCATGCGCGTTGGCGTACCCCGTGGGCCACGCGAACAGCAGAGCAAACATCAAGCTGAAGAAGAAGTTCATTTGACCTGACCTGTGAGATCGGGTGCTGTGATCTCATAATTGTCGGCAAGAGCTTCGTATTGCGCCTGCGCCAAATCTTCGCTCATGGCGCGACGCCAATCACGAAGCACCACACTGTGGATCTCTTGCAAGCGAGGTATCCGGCTTGGTTCAATGGCAAGCACTTTCACCAGATGGATGCCGTAACCTGATTGGACCGGCCCCATCCACTGACCTTTTTCGAGATAGGCGAGACCATTGGAAAATCCGGTTCCAAAGACCGAGTCGATTACCCGTGTCGCGGTTAGGGGCATTGATGCAGGCAGCAGTGTCGCGCTTTCCAAGCCGGAAGTCCCTTGCTCCGCACGCAAGGCGGCCAGTGCCCTTTCAATCTCGGTCTCACTTGGTTCTTCACCAAGAAAAACTTGAGTGAACGCGACCTTATTGGGTGTCGCGTAGCGGTCCGTGTTTTGTTGGAGGAAAGCCTCTAGATCTTCGTCTTCTGGAATAACTGAAGCGGCGATGGCTTCGGTCAGAAAATCCATCTTTTGGCTCAGCCGCGATCTAATCACGCTATCTCCGCGTTCCAAGCCAAGCTTTCTTGCTTCCCTAACTAAAACTTCTTCGCGAATTGAAGCGTCGACCAACGCTTGTAGCTCAGAACCGCTTGGCTGGCGTTTCCACCTCGCTTCGAACTGTGAAGCTAACAGCGCGGCATCACTTTCGCTTATCGCTATCGTCTCCGGATCTGCAGCGGCGTCGTTATCTGGTGATATTATGTGGAACCAAATGAATATGGCAGCTCCGATCAAGAAGAAATGGAACAGAGGTTCTTTCACTATTCGCATGAAGGCTCCTGCGTGAAACGCGATACGGCATTATGTTTTATGCTGGCATCAGGCAGTTGAGTAACACAAGGAATTGCAACTCAAGGCGCGCCGCTTATCATAAGAGCGTCCCGAGTTAGTGATTGCGACCTGGGTCCCCAAATCTGCACGAAGTAAGGTCACTCTGCCGGCGTGTACCAAATCGGCGAGGAATACGCGCGCTCCTGATGCGTAAGTACCGCATCTTCTGGCAGCTCCGCACCAAACCTCAGTTTGTCGTACAACACCCAGCGTGGGGTTGGGATTTCGAGCGCACGTACGTAATAGAATGCCCGCGCATTTGGATCGAAATCAGGATCAGACCAAACAGTTACCAGTTCGGCGGTTCCAATTGTATTGGTCCAGCTGGCGGTTTCCAGATCCACGGTATTCCCAACCGCAGGGATCTTGCCGTTTTGATCGGCAACACGGTTGTCCGACCATGCCACGTCATAGACGTTTTCCTGCAAAGCACCTTCGGAATCGAGCCATCCCTTTATCACCTGCACGCGATCCAGGTTGGCCCCGACCGGGTCGCGCAGAGCAGCGATCAGGAATGTGGGCGGACCTTCACCCTCGCGAGGTCGCAGATCCGAACCCATTGGAACACCTTTTGTGTAGCCCACATCCGCAAGGAAGCGAGTTTCAACATCAGCGTCATCGAAATCCCATCCGCCAAAGAACCGCAGACCAATCCGCGGTCCAGTGCTCGCGTAGGTTTCGCGCCGCTTGAACGCATCGAAGATCGCTGCGCGAGTATTGTCGGTCGCCCAAACGGCCGTGTACCCGGAAGCTACAAGGAGGTCGCCAGGAATTTCGCCAAGATCGTTGGCGATGAAAGGATGCTTTATTCTCGTGGCCGAAGGTTCAACGCTGACGGATTTTCCGAAGAAGTTGTCTTCCTCAGCAGTTGCCAGAGACGTATGGCTGTCCGTCGCGCCGCCCATGCCGAACTTATATGGGTTCACGCCGAACTTCTCTTCCAACAATAAACCGCGCTTCAAAGCTTCTCGGGCGTACTCGCCGGCCAGCATGTCATCGGTTTTCAGCTCGGTTATGTCGAGATTGCCAACGTCCCAGTTTTCGTAATCCGCGAATTCGTCGTCGGGGCTCAGATAGGGGTGCGCTTCGCCGTCGCCCTTGATCTGAGTGACTTCGTAATGGGGCTCCCATTTTGCGCGGGCAGCCACATATTCCTCGTCGACCTTGCCACCGTGATAGGTGTCTTCGGTCGGGAACATCCATCCGTTCGACAGGTTGCCATTATGGGCGAAAGCTACCGCGCGACCGCCAGTATTCTCCTGATACTCTTCAAGCCAGGCATAAAGCGCCTTTGGATCAGTATCACCGTAGGGAGGTTGCGTAACCGGAGGCACCATTTGAAGCGCTCTGATGGGCCCATCACGCAGCATGACGTTCCGGTGCAGGTTGAATCCTTTTGGTACGGAGGTCCACTCAAAGCCAATGAAAGCAGTAAAATTACCGGGATCGTTATGTCGATCTGCTGCAAGGACAATGTTCTCCCAAGTAAAGGCAAAAGCATCGGCACCTGGGCTGTAAGAATTAAGAAGAACTTCCGGCAGAGTCATTTGCGAGAAGTTGGTGATAATGTCGAACGCGGCCTTTCCGGCCGCTTCGCCGCCAGCCATGTACCCTTCGTACCACTCCAGACCTTTTGGATCGGCAAGAACGCCCGGTTTGCCAGCTTGCAGATCAGGGGCAAACCCCATCAAGTCTGTGTGGTCTGTTAGGACCATCCAGTCCAAAGGCCGGGCTAGCCGAACAGGCAGTCCAGTCGAAGAAATGACCTGTTCGCCCTTGGCGAAACGCCAGGCGTCATCCGGTAGCAGGGTGTTCCCAAAAGCACCGGCGTCAAGCGAAAGCCCGGTGTGAAGGTGGGTGTCCCCCCAAAGCGGGCGTTCAGGGAAGCTGCGATTTGCGTAGGGAGAGTAAGGTTGCTCTGAGAACAAGCCTTCGGCTGCTTCTTCACTGGGCACAGCGTCGGCAAAGACACTCGTTGGTGCCAATCCCAGAGCGAAAAAGCTTAGCAACATACGAAGCATTGTGACCTCCCAAATCAACTTTTACCCGGTTGTTTCGATAGACTATATCACAACAACTTCATATTCGCATTTCCTTATGTCACAACGAGTTTTCTCTTAGGGAAATTTTTAGTTGATAGCGTCATTGCGGCGATGCAAGAATTAAGTGAGGCCTAGTAGACCTATCCTATAGTGTCCCGATGGGCGTGTAGCCTGAAAAGATACCTTCAGACAACTTTCCGGTCTGAGGATGAGGAAATGAGATATGAAAAAGGAAATCAAATGTCTCATATCCGCACGGCGCGCATCGCACGAAACAAACAAGCACGCGCTCGCAAATTCCTGAACTATTGCGGTGAACTGCCGTGTGAATTCCCTGCTAAGACAAAAGTCCCGGCGAATTATTCGTGGTGTTCACCGGACCTTAATCGTCGGAGTGACCTCGACGCCGAACAAGAATGTTTAGAGAAAAACACGACTTTCGCCGTCCACTGGCTTTTGGCAGCAATATCTTCCACAGTTACAACGTTTTACGGCGCGCCAATCTTGGCAACGGCCATTGAGGAGTTCATAAATTGCGTTGACTTCACCGGGACCGAAGGGATGAGGTCTGGAACAAGTGCATCTGGCAACGGGGGCGTAGTCATTTTGTCACTTTCAGGGGTGCCCAGAAGTAGATCCGCTAGGCTTGCCAACAGCTAGTTCCTTTCCGCCACCGGCAGACATCGCCGTACTCAGCACAGTTCTATTTCTGGCGATCTTTACGAAGAACGATTGTATTTACCAAAATCGACCCACTACGGGGAAGCTTACAAAGACCCCATTTCAACTCAGCGACTGAAGCGGTATCCTGTGTAAGTCGAAATACATACAAGCACGACTGCTGCGAACGCTGGATCAATGAGTTCCAAGCTCATTTCGCCCAGCATCATTGCCTCTAGGGGCCGAGTTCATCCCTAAATGCGTTTGTCTTCTTTGGTACTTCCGTGAAGTGCTCATGCACCTTTGTGCGCAGTTCGCCGTGGTTTATGCCTTATGTTTCTATGTGCTTTGTTTTTATGTCGCCGCGCACTGCAAGACGCCGTGCCAGAGTACCAGCCTCTTTAGGGCATCGTTTACGCAAAAACATCCGAAGGGTCCTTCGTTTGGTGTTTGGTCTATTGTGGGGTTTTGGTCTTGTGTCGGGCAATGGCCAACGAAAGTAGTAGATGTCATGTCTGGACATTGAGAGATACGCATGCAGCTTCATTTTGTGTCACACCTGTGTGTCACACCGCTCTAATGCTTGCTATCCAGTTGTATTGTTAGGTTTTGGTGGAGCCTAGGGGAGTCGAACCCCTGACCTCTTGCATGCCATGCAAGCGCTCTCCCAACTGAGCTAAGGCCCCATACAGGTACCGTCGTAACGGTGGACGGACGTTTATGAGACGCCGTCGATGAGTGCAAGTCCTAAAATCGGAATCCGCAAAAAATTCAGACCGACTTCGCAGGCCGGGTCGAGGCGGCGGGGCCGCCTCGGGATCCATCAGTTTTCGTCTTCTGACGACATGTCCTTTATATCGTCTAGTGAAACGTTGTCGCCGTCGTCATCGTCGTCCAGCAGATCGTCATCCAATTCGACATCGACATTATCGTCATCATCCAAAACGATGTCTTCGTCCGACGACGCTTCGCGCGCCTTGACCGATGCGGCATCTTCAGCATCCGCGGCGATCATCCGGCTTTTTCCGGTATCCAGCTCCACGACCTCGCCCGTATAGGGGCTGACGATCGGGTCCTTGTTCAGGTCGTAAAACCGTTTGCCGGTTGTCGGGCAGACACGCTTTACGCCCCATTCTTCCTTGGGCATATCAAATCCCCTTGATATCAGGTGAATCTCATCAATGATTCAGGTCACCTGCCACATGCGGCAGGCACTGTCAAAGCCTTTGCGCAAAGGAGGCCCACCCATGGGGCGACACGCATTGCCCGGAACACCTCCGGTGCCGCTGACACTGCGCAGATCGGCGCGCGCACGGCGGATCAGTTTGCGAATTTCCCAATTGGATGGACGGGTTACGCTGACCTACCCGACAGGGGTGGCTGAAGCCGAAGCGCTGAATTTCGCACAGCAGAAAGAGGGCTGGATCCGCGGGCACCTGCAGGATCGACCCAGCATTGAAGCAGTTGGCGTAGGGCAGTTCATTCCGATCGAGGGTACGGCGAGGCGAATCGTTCCTGCATCGGGGCGGAGGGTCTTGCTGAGTGGCGATGCGATCGGGGTTCCGCCCGTTGCCGAAGCACGGCGACTAGCGCGGTTTCTAAAAGAGCTTGCCCGCGATCGTCTGACCGGTGCGTGCGATGATTACGCGGCGATGCTGGGGCGGTCGTACAGTAGCCTTACTTTGCGCGATACGCGTTCGCGCTGGGGGTCGTGCAGTTCTGCGGGCGGGTTGATGTTCTCGTGGCGGTTGATCCTCGCCCCACCAGAGGTTCTCCATTATGTGGCCGCGCATGAAGTGGCGCATCTTGCCGAAATGAACCACTCACCTGCGTTCTGGGCACAGGTCGAGCGTATTTTTGGCCCTTACAAAGAACCACGCCGCTGGCTGCGAGACAACGGGGCAGAACTGCACAGATATCGCTTCGACTCCGTCGCTTGACCTTGGCGCGATTTGTGATCACATAAACTCATGTTAACCTCACGCCCCGCCGAGTCTCATACGGCAACCCATGATCGCGTTTATCGCGCCCTCAGATCCCGCATCATGCATGGAGAGATTGCCCCGGGGCAGGCGTTGACACTGCGCGGGATTGGCAAGGAATTCGGTGTGTCGATGACTCCGGCGCGCGAGGCGGTGCGGCGTCTGGCGGCAGAAGGTGCTTTGTTCCTGTCCACGTCCGGTCGGGTATCAACGCCGGAACTCACGCGCGATCGGATCGAAGAGCTGGCGGCGCTGCGCGCGCTGCTTGAGGTTGAACTGGCCAGCCGGGCCCTGCCGCGCGCGCATATGGCGCTGATTGACCGGTTGCAAAGCATCAACATGGCAGTGGCCGAGATGGTCACGAAACGCGATGCGGTGGGATATATCCGTGCAAATCTGGAATTTCACCGCACGCTGTATCTACGCGCACAGGCCCCCGCGATGCTTGCCATGGCCGAAACCGTCTGGCTGCAGCTGGGTCCCACCATGCGTGCCCTATACGGTCGGTTGCGGAGGACCGAGCCACCGCACTACCATCGCCTGATCATCGCAGCACTCAAGGCCGGGGATGAGCCTGGGTTGCGACTAGCAGTGCGTTCGGATGTGACACAGGGCTTGCGCCTGCTTGTTACCTGAGCGGCTTGTTGCCCATCTCTCAACTCAGTTGATTTCGGATGTCGCTTTGCTGGCTTGAGCGACCGGGCTGCGCTATTCTGAACGCAAATCACAACAAGAGCAGATTTAACCATGATTAATCGAAGAGTGTTTTCCTTAGGGCTTGGTTCAACCCTGTTGGCGGCCTGTTCCACAGGCACCGCACCCAACAGTGCTCCGGCTTCGCGGATGCGTGCGGTTCCGAACGCAGGATGGGATGCCTGGGTGGCCAGTTTCAAAAACCGGGCAGCGTCACAGGGCATTTCACAGACTACCCTTAACCGAGCGTTTCAAGGCGCCGGATATCTACCCGACGTGATCGAACGCGATCGCAATCAGGTCGAATTCAAACGCTCGCTTGAGGATTATCTGGCGATTGCTGCCTCGGATGAACGGATCAGCACTGGCAAGCAAATGCTTGTGCGGCATGCAGGAACCCTGTCGCAGATCGAAGCCCAATATGGTGTCGACAAGGAGGTCGTCGTGGCTGTTTGGGGCCTGGAAAGCCGTTATGGTGCACGGCGCGGCGATGTGCCGGTGATCTCGGCAACGTCGACTCTGGCCTATGACGGGCGGCGCGGAGCGTTTTTTGAGAAGCAACTGGTGGCGGCGCTGAAGATCATTCAAGAGGGCGATACGACCCCGGCTAACATGACCGGCAGCTGGGCCGGAGCGATGGGCCACACACAGTTCATTCCGACGTCTTACCTTGCTTATGCGGTCGATTTCACCGGCGACGGGCGGCGCGATATCTGGTCCGATGACCCAGCAGATTCACTTGCGTCAACGGCGGCTTATCTGGCACGTGCCGGTTGGGTGCGAGGGCAGCCTTGGGGCGGTGAAGTGGGCACGGTTTCGGGCACGCCGGCGGCAGTGCTGCAACCGCAGACGCCCGGCCCACGTATTGCTGTGTTCCGCAATTTTCAGGTGATCAAGCGCTACAACAATTCGGACAGCTACGCGATCGGCGTGGGTCATCTTTCTGATCGCATTGCTGGCGGCGCGCCGTTCCAAGCGTCATTCGGGCCGGATGCGACCGGTTTGACGCTGGAGGATCGTAAAGAACTGCAGCGCCGCCTGACATCCGCGGGCTATGACACACTAGGCGCAGATGGTGTTATCGGCAGGAATACTGAGGCGGCAATTAGCGCCTACCAGCGCGCCAACGGGTTGTCCGTGACTGGCCAGCCTTCGGTAGCTCTGTTGCAGCGGTTGGGTGGCTGACGGGTTAAGCCGCCAGCCCTTTCGAACCGATATCCAGGAACTTCTGACGGCGGTCCTTGATCAGGGCTGCCGCGTCTTTCCCATCAAGCTCTTCCAGCATCGAGGCAATTGCAGACCGCACGGCTTCGACCGCCGCCGGGCGGTTGCGATGTGCACCGCCCTTGGGCTCGGTGATGATGTGGTCACAAACGCCCAGCTTGTGCAGGTCCTGAGCGGTAAGGCGCAACGCTTCGGCGGCCTCGCGCATTTTTTCGGCATCTTTCCAAAGAATCGACGCGCAGCCTTCGGGCGAAATCACCGAGTAGACCGAATGCTCCAACATCGCTACGCGGTTCGCAGTCGCAAAGGCGACCGCGCCACCCGAACCACCTTCGCCGATGATTACGGACACCAAAGGAACGCCAATCTTTAGGCACATCTCGGTTGAGCGCGCGATCGCCTCGGACTGGCCACGTTCTTCCGCCCCCTTGCCGGGATAGGCCCCAGCTGTATCGATCAAGGTGATTACCGGCAGGCCAAAGCGGCCTGCCATTTCCATCAGGCGTACAGCCTTGCGATAGCCCTCGGGGCGGGCCATGCCGAAATTGCGTTCAATCCGCGATTTGGTATCGCTGCCTTTTTCGTGGCCAATCACCATGACGGGTTGATCGTTGAACCGCGCCAGACCGCCAATTACCGCCAGATCGTCGGCAAAGTTCCGGTCACCTGCCAGTGGGGTGAATTCGGTAAACAGCGCATCCACGTAATCGTTGCAGTGTGGACGTTCAGGATGACGCGCCACCTGACATTTCCGCCATGGGGTCAGATCGGCATACAGCTCGTCCAGAAGCTTGGCGGCCTTGGCATCCAGCGCGGCGGCCTCTTCCGTCACATCCATTTCTTCATTGGCACGGGCCAGCGCGCGCAGCTCTTCAGCTTTGCCTTCGATCTCGGCCAGCGGTTTTTCGAAATCCAGATACTGGGTCATGACGCCTCTCAACGCGGAAGTTCCCTGCTATATGACTAATGCTTGTCCGGGATGCAACTCAGCAAGATTTGTGGTTGTGGAATATGCGATCACCGATGGGCAAAGTGAAGGAAGGATACTGATGGCTGCCAGCTATGAAGATCGCGTGCTGCGTGTGTTGACCTACATTCATGACAACCCCGCCAGAGACTTGTCTCTGGACGCCCTGGCCGAGGTTGCGGCCATGTCGCGGTTTCACTGGCATCGCGTGTTTCGCGCCATTACTGGCGAGACCTGCGCGCAGGCCACCCGTCGGATACGCCTGCACCGTGCCGCCTGCTGGCTGGTGCAAACAGACAGACCGGTTACGCGGATCGCAACCGACATTGGCTATCCGAACCAAAAATCATTTGCGCGGGCCTTTTCCGAGGCCTACGGCAGCAGCCCCACCGCGTTTCGACGTGCGGGGCAAATACTGCCGGCCCATCCAGTGTTCAAAACCGGAGGATATCCGATGCATCCCGTAACAACCCGAACCGAACCGTCCCGCCGTGTTATAGCGCTGCCGCATAAAGGGGCTTATGCCGAGATTGGCCGCAGCTTTGAGGCCTTTGGTGCCCTGTGCGAATCCCGCAAGCTGTGGCCGCAAGTCGGCCCGATGATCGGGCTGTATCTCGACAGTCCGGACGATGTGCCCGAGGATGATTTACGCAGTTTTGCAGGTGCTGAATTCTGCGGTGATGATACGCCCGAGGGGATGGAAGACCTTGAAATACTGGGTGGCAAAACAGCGGTGCTGACCTTCAAGGGCCCTTATTCCGGCCTTCACGGCGCGTATCAGACATTATTTGGCAATTGGTTGCCCGAGTCTGGCGAAGAACCTGCGGACCATCCGTGTTATGAGATCTATCTCAACGATCCACGAGAAACGGCCCCCGAGGATCTGTTGACCGAAATTTGCCTGCCGCTCAGGTAACCTAATTCGGCCACAGCACCGGATAGAGCGAGGCCACAAGCAGGGCCGCCATCGTCCAGTTGAATGCCAGCAATCGGTGCGGGTTCGTCAGGATTCGCGCCATTTGCTGTCCAAGAACCGTCCAGGTGCTGACCGAGGGCAGGTTGATGGCTCCGAACACCAGCGCGACCAGCAGAATCGCATTGATCGTTTGGTCGGGCGCATAGGCGGCTGTCGCGGTCAGCGCCATCGCCCAGGCTTTTGGGTTGACCCATTGGAAGGCTGCAGCTTGCAGAAACGTCATCGGGGTGCCCGCAGCATCGACACCTTTAGCGGGCGCTGCATGGGCGATTTTCCACGCCAGATACAGCAGATACAGAACCGAAAGAACTTTCAACACGGTATGACTAATCGGATACCGGTCAAAGACTTGAACCAGACCCGCCCCTACCAGAAGCACCATAAAGGTGAAGCCCAAACCGATACCCAGCATATGCGGGATCGTGCGGCGAAAGCCGAAATTCGCACCCGATGCCATAAGCATAAGATTGTTGGGTCCCGGCGTGATTGACGAGACAAAGGCAAATGCGATCAGGGCCATCAGGATATCGTAGGTCATGGCTGCATTTTCTCGCTGAATCCGGCAAATGAAATTGCGTATTCGTGCGCTCTAAGGTTAATGTTGCAATAAATGGCGAAGATTGATCAGATCAACCAACATATATTGCAAGAGCTTTCGCGGGACGGTCGCATCAGCAACCTCGATCTTGCCGAGCGGGTGGGCCTGTCGCCCTCCGCTTGCTTGCGCCGGGTGCAGGAGCTTGAGCGGGCAGGGATCATTTCCGGCTACCGAGCAGTGCTGAACCCGGCGGCGCTGGGGGTGGGTTTCGTTGCCTATATCGGCGTTGGTCTGGGCGAGCACACAAAAGCGGCGCAGGAAGGGTTCGAAAGGGCCTTGCAACAAGCGCCCGAAGTGGTGGAATGTCACAATATCACCGGCACGATCGAATACCTGCTACGGGTCGAATGTGCCGATTTGCCCTCCTACAAAACCTTCCACACCGAGGTGCTGGGTACACTGCCGCATGTGACCTCGATCACCTCATATGTTGTGATGGGATCGCCCAAGGATATGCGCGCGTGACCATCAAAAAGTGATTTTTAACCATCTTGCGAGGTCAAAGTTCAGCGCCTAGTGTCATCTCAACAGGATCGTCGGCAGGGATTAACCCCGAAGCAGGCGCAAATTCAGGGAGTAGACCATGACATTTTTTCGCACCGGAGCGCTGGTGGCTGCCTTGGCAATGTTTGCCGGCGCTGCGACAGCAGCACCTTTGAAGTTACAGCCAGCTAGCCCTCAGCCCAGCCCAAAAGCCGGCTTGAACGTAAAATACAGTTGGGAAGGTAACCCGCCTCGCAAAATCCAGAACCTCTCGAAGGTCAATCATCTGCTGAAAAAGGCAAAGCCGGGTCAGCCCCTCCGAGGTTTGGACTACAGAGACACGAACGAAGGTGATCCTGTCCTGACCTACAATCAGGCGTTCAATGTTGCCGCGGAAATCAGCGGATATATCCGCTTTGATTCACCCGGAGTTTATGAGCTTGAGACCTGGTCGAACGATGGGATTGACGCCTGGGTCGGCGGTCAGCAGATCGGCTATGTCAACGGCCGTCAGGGCTGCGAAGCCAACCAACGCACCGAGGTCGAGGTGCCGCAGGCGGGTTGGTATCCAATCAAAATCAAGTATTTTCAGAAATACGGTACATCCTGCCTGATGATGAAATCAGGAAAGAAGGGTGAGCGTTTCACATGGACACCAAACAATGTATTTGGACGCTGATCAGATCGATTGGGGCGCTCAGCTGAGCGCCCTTTTTTCTTAGCTACCCGCCGCGATTAATTCCGCCTGCGCCACAATAACCTCGGCTTGTTTGATCGAAGCGATATCGACCAAACGCCCTTTGTAGACCGTCGCGCCTTCGCCGTTGGCTTTTGCTTGTTCCATGGCGGCCAGAATCTCGCGCGCTTCGGACACTGCTTCATTCGACGGTGTGAAGACCTGATTGGCCAATGCGATTTGTTTGGGGTGGATGGCCCATTTGCCGACCATCCCCAGCGTAGCAGACCGTTTGGCCTGCGCGATATAGCCCTCATCGTCTGAGAAATCGCCGAACGGACCATCCACCGGCAGCACGCCATGGGTGCGGCAGGCGGCGACAATTGCGGCCTGCGCCCAGTGCCACGGATCGGACCAGTGCTTTTTGCCTTCGCGCAGCATATAGTAGTTTTCCTGCGTACCCCCGATGCCGGTTGTCTGCATGCCCATTGAGGCTGCAAAATCTGCGGCGCCAAGGCTCATGGCCTGCAGGCGCGGGGATGAGGCGGCGATTTCTTCGACATGCGCCAGTCCGGCGGCAGATTCGATGATCACTTCGAATGAAATTGGCTTGGTTCGGCCCTTGGCGCGCTCGATCGCGGTGACCAGCGCGTCAACTGCATAGACATCCGCCGCGCAGCCTACCTTGGGGATCATGATCTGATCCAGACGGTCGCCTGCCTGTTCCAGCACATCAACCACGTCACGGTACCAATAGGGTGTATCCAGCCCATTGATCCGAACCGACATGTATTTATTGCCCCAATCAACTGTGTTCAGCGCCTCGATTACGTTAGCGCGAGCGGTATCCTTGTCGGAAGGAGCCACCGAATCTTCTAGATCCAGATTAATGACGTCTGCAGCTGATGCTGCCATCTTGGGAAATAGCTTGGTGTTCGAGCCCGGGCCAAACAGTTGGCAGCGATTGGGCCGGGCCGGAGCGGCAGGTTGGATGCGGAAGCTCATTTGGACCTCATGCGAGTAAGGAAATTGCGTTTAGGGTTGGTCATGGGATATTAAATTGCGCAATGCTGCGCAAGCGTGATTGTGCATATGCGGCAATGCGTATGCAGCATGATTGAAGATACTGGCAAAATGGGGTGCTTAAAGTTTGATCAGTTTAAAAACTTCGAACAATCTTGTGCAAGAAAGCCAAAATACGCAAAAACTTCCCGCTGTGGGCGGGCAGGCGAGAAGAATTTGAGAAACCCTCGTCAAAACGGTTCTCTAGCTTAAGCCAGAATCAAAGGAGTGCACCGCAATGATCGAGACACCGTACCTGTTGTTTTTGGGCGATGCGCCCGACTTGTTGGCGGCCAAAGTGGCCATTGGTATCCGCGACTGGCGTCCTGAGAATGCCGTGGGTCAAATAAGGCTGGATGGTTGCAAGACTGATTTGGGTCTTACCGAAATGACACTTGCCGAAGGTAAAGCTGCTGGTGCCAAGACTCTTGTCATTGGTGTTGCCAACCGAGGTGGGGTCATCAGTGAGGCCTGGAAAGAGGTTCTGATCGCAGCACTGGAGATGGGTTATGATCTGGCGTCGGGCCTGCACAACCTGCTGCGCGACGAAGGCGATCTGGTTGCTGCGGCACAGACTCACGGCTGCACATTGCACGACGTCCGTGTACCGACCGTAGGATATCCCATCGCAAACGGCCGCAAGCGTACTGGTAAGCGGTGCCTGGCCGTTGGAACCGACTGCTCTGCCGGCAAGATGTACACTGCGATGTCCATGGACGCTGAAATGCGCAAACGCGGCATGAAATCCACCTTCCGGGCCACCGGTCAGACCGGAATTCTGGTCACGGGTCAGGGCGTCCCGCTGGATGCGGTTATCGCCGATTTCATGGCGGGATCCGTTGAGTATTTGACACCGGACAATGATCCGGATCACTGGGATCACATCGAAGGGCAGGGCTCTTTGTTCCATGTGTCCTATTCTGGCGTGACCATGGCGCTGATCCATGGCGGTCAGCCCGACGCGCTGATCCTGTGCCACGAGCCGACCCGGACCCATATGCGAGGATTGCCTGAGTATTCACTGCCGACGCTGGAGCAGTTGCGCGACACAGCACTGCCGCTGGCGCGCGTGGCAAACCCAGAGTGTCAGGTTGCAGGAGTGTCGATCAACACCCAGCATCTGAGCGAAGACGACGCACACGCATACATCGCCAAGGTTGAGACCGAGATGGGTATCCCAGCAACCGATCCTTACCGTTTTGGTGCTGGTAAACTGGTGGATGCGCTGGCCGCACTGTGATCTAAGCAGGTTGCCGATCGCCCCTTGCTGTCGGCAACAGACACCACTTTCGATGAAAGGTTGAACGCGTGCAGATTGACGTTTCCCGCGATGTATTTCGGCTGGCGCAGGTATTCACTATCTCGCGCGGCTCACGGACCGAGGCAAAGGTCCTGACGGTTCGGATCTCGGATGGTGTGCATCATGGTTGGGGCGAATGCGTGCCCTATGCGCGCTATGACGAAACGCTGGATTCAGTCGAGGCCGAGATTGCCGGCCTGCCCGACGTATTCTCTCGCTATTCCCTGATGGATCTGCTGCCTGCCGGCGCGGCTCGGAATGCAGTGGATTGCGCGCTTTGGGACCTTGAGGCGAAACGCTCCGGCAAACGGGCGTGGGAGCTGGCGGAACTTGCCGCACCGGGGCCTGAAGTTACGGCCTATACTCTTTCCCTGGACACTCCCGAGGCAATGCAGGCACAGGCGGCAGAAAATGCGTTCCGACCCTTGTTGAAGATCAAACTTGGTACACCGGACGACATGCCCCGGCTTGAGGCCGTGCGGGCTGGTGCGCCGGAGTCCAAAATCATTATCGACGCCAATGAGGGTTGGTCTGCTGAAGTGTACGCCGATCTTGCACCGCATCTTGTGCGACTGGGCGTTGCTCTGGTTGAACAACCTCTGCCAGCCGGTGAGGATGATGCACTGATCGGCATGGATCGTCCGGTGCCGGTATGTGCCGACGAATCCTGTCACGATCGGGCCAGCTTGCCTGCGCTAAAAGGCAAATATGATGTGGTCAACATCAAACTCGACAAGACCGGCGGTCTGACCGAGGCGCTCGAACTGCGCAAGGCCGCGCTGGCCGAGGGCTATGGCATCATGGTCGGATGCATGGTTGGAAGTTCGCTGGCCATGGCACCTGCAACGCTGGTCGCGCAGGGTGCGATGGTGACGGACCTTGACGGACCGCTTTTGTTGGCAGAAGACCGCGACACACCCCTGATTTTTGATGACGCCGGAGTGCATCCGCCCAATGCGGCACTTTGGGGCTGAGGAGAAGAACATGACCCGCACCGTTTATGTGAATGGCGAGTACCTGCCTGAAACCGAGGCAAGCGTCTCGATCTTTGATCGAGGTTTCCTGTTTGCAGACGCCGTCTATGAAGTCACCAGTGTGCTGGATGGTAAGCTGATCGATTTCGAAGGCCACGCGGTGCGCCTGAAACGCTCGCTGGACGAGTTACAGATGGCTGAACCCTGCAGCAAAGAAGAACTTCTGGAAATCCATCGCAAACTGGTCGAGCTGAACGACATCGAAGAAGGTCTGATCTATCTACAGGTTTCGCGCGGCAGTGACGGCGACCGGGACTTTGTGTTCCCGTCAGCGGATACCAAGCCGACGCTGGTTTTGTTCACGCAGAATAAGCCGGGTCTGGCCGACAGCCCTGCGTCGAAGAAAGGGGCCAAGGTTATCTCGATCGATGACATCCGTTGGGGCCGCCGCGATATTAAAACCGTGCAGCTGCTGTATCCGTCCATGGGCAAGATGATGGCGAAAGCGGCTGGCTGTGACGATGCCTGGCTGGTTGAAGATGGCTATGTCACCGAAGGCACCAGCAACAACGCCTATTTCGTCAAGAACGGCAAGATCGTCACCCGCCCGCTGTCCAACGACATTCTGCACGGCATCACCCGCAAGGCGGTTCTGCGCATGGCAGCCGAGGCGCAGATGGAGATTGAGGAGCGCCTGTTCACCATCGACGAGGCGAAAGAGGCGGATGAGGCCTTCACCACTTCGGCCAGCGCTTTTGTCATGCCGGTGGTTGAGATTGATGGCGTGGCACTGGGTGATGGCACGCCGGGCCCGATTGCCAAACGCCTTCGCGAGATCTATCTGGACGAAAGTCGAAAGGCCGCAATCTAAAGCAAAGGCCCGCCAAAACGGCGGGCTTTTTCGTTTTCGGGGCGTCAGCCTTTTTTCGTGACGTTCTCTTCAAACGCGACCTTGAAGGCGGCTTGTTTCTCTGCGTTCGCTTCGGTCTGGTAGTTGGCCTTCCACTCATCCATGGTCATGCCATAGAAAATCTCGCGCGCTTCGTTTTTGTCCATGTCGATGCCCTTGGCATTGGCGGCTTCCTGATACCAGCGCGACAGGCAATTGCGGCAGAAGCCGGTCAGATTCATCATATCGATGTTCTGTACGTCGGTGCGATCCTGCATCAGATGCTGCTGCAAACGGCGAAACGCTGCGGCCTGAAGTTCGATTTCAGTTTGCTTGTCCATTGTCGGGCTCCGAATGATTGTCTTGCGTTCTGAACCTGACCTAGCAATCCGTGGGCCATGTTACAACGAACAGAAGGGGCCTTAAGGCCCCTTGGAACGTCAGGTTTGGATGCTTTATGCCAGTTTGAGGGCCAGCCACGGCACAAGGCAAAAAATGATTGTCAGGATTTTGTAGTTCGCAAGATACCTGAAATAGGCCCTCTTTATGTCAGCCCGCTCCATTTGGAACATTCTGCCATGTACGCCTGCGATCCAGTCCTGCATGATGATGATCATCAGCGTGCTGAACAACAAAACCGCAATGTTAAGGGCGGTCATCCAGCCGAAGACAGTTGTCAGGAATTCCTGAGTCATGGTCGTCTCCTTTCCCTTAATATATGGGTGTCAGTATATTGGCTCACAATATTTCGAGGATCGGAAGCGGCATGAAGTGACCTTACGTTATAGTCCGCTATCGTTCAGTGCATCCTGCAGAATAACGGCCAATTGTTCGGCCCAGCTGCGTTGCCCATCATGATCCGCAATCAGATCATTACGCAGCTCGATCAGTGCATTAGGACGGCCGAAACTGCTGCAATGCTTGTCGATCGCATCGCCGGGTAGCACACCTGTATAGGGTTCATTTACGCCAACGCACAGATCATCCTCGGCGTTCAACCGGTTGATCAGCGGGCGCGAGAACCGCTCATCCGGTGTGTGCAAGACGCCGATGTGCCACGGCCGAGGATCGCGGCCACGGAGCTGGCGCGTAAAGGAATGCATCGAGATGATGACCGCATGCGGCAGGGCCGCAAGCTGCGCCAGCGCATCGTGATAGGGCCGGTAACACATATTTAGACGACGCTCACGCTCGGTCGCATCTGCGTGGCGGTTACCGGGGATGATCGAGCCGTCATAGAGCTTCATCAGCAGCGTCGGATCGTCCTCGCCCCGGTTGGGGTCAATTACGAGGCGCGAGAAGTTGGCTGCGATTACGGGGGCGTTCAGGACCTCACCCAGATGCTTTGAGACCTCGTAGGCGCCCACGTCATAAGCGATATGGCGTTCCATATCTTCGCGCGGCAGGCCCAGGTCTCCGCCGTTGATATCGGGCGGCACCATGTTGGTGGCGTGGTCGCAAGTAATCAGCCAACGCGACGGGCGATCCGCGCCGTGAACAAAAAACGGAGAGTATGTCATGAGCCTGTCATCTTGTTTGTCGCAGGTGTAGGACAGTTGCGTTGGAAAGGGAATTGCGCAATAAGCAGCCTGAGCAATGTTTGCGGTAACATTTACGCGTTTGAGGAGAGCCTGATCAATGCGACGCCTGAGAAATGTGAAAATCGTGGCGACGCTGGGACCGGCGTCCAATGACTATGACACCATCCGTGCGCTGCATGAGGCCGGGGCCGATGTATTCCGGCTGAACATGAGCCATGGCAGCCACGATGAGATTCGCGAGAGGCACCGTATAATCCGGCAGATCGAAAAGGATCTGGAAAGCCCGATCGCGATTCTGGCTGATCTGCAGGGGCCAAAGCTGCGCGTTGGCGTGTTTGCAAATGATGCGGAAGAACTGGAGGAGGGCGCCGCATTCCGTCTGGATCTTGATCCGGCAGCCGGGGATATCACCCGGGTCTGCCTGCCACATCCCGAAATTTTTGCCGCATTGGAGCCAGGTGCGCGCCTACTGGTCAATGACGGAAAGATTCGTCTGATCGTGCAGGATTGCGGTCAGGATTTTGCACATTGCACGGTCGAAGTCGGTGGCACGATTTCGAACCGCAAGGGTGTGAACGTGCCTGACGTGGTGCTGCCATTGGCAGCGCTGTCGGCCAAGGATCGCGACGATCTGGAATTTGTCTGCCAACTGGGTGTGGACTGGTTGGCGCTGAGCTTCGTTCAGCGTGCCAAGGATGTGTTCGAGGCGCGCGCACTGGCGGATGGCCGAGCATCGATCTTGTCCAAGATCGAAAAACCTGCTGCGGTCGAAGCTTTTGACGATATCCTTGACGCCTCAGACGGGATCATGGTTGCGCGGGGTGATCTGGGCGTCGAACTGCCTGTTTCGGCAGTCCCCCCGATCCAAAAACGTCTGGTGCGTAAATGCCGTACAGCCGCGAAGCCTGTGATTGTCGCAACCCAGATGCTGGAAAGCATGATCGAAAGCCCAATGCCCACACGGGCCGAGGTTTCGGACGTGGCCACCGCGATCTACGAGGGTACCGATGCAATCATGCTGAGTGCTGAATCGGCTGCTGGTTCTTATCCCATCGAGGCGGTTCAGACGATGAACAAGGTTGCCATCGAAGTTGAAGCTGACCCAACCTACACTCAGATTATTGCCGCGTCGCGTACCGCCAAGGGTACGACCATCGCTGATGGTATCGTGGCTGCGGCACGCGAGATTGCCGAAAAGACTGACATCAAAGCCATCTGCTGCTTCACTCAAAGCGGGACCACCGCCTTGCTCACCGCCCGTGAGCGTCCCGGTGTGCCTATCATCGCAATGACCCCCGCCACTGGCACCGCCCGCAGGCTTTGCCTGAGCTGGGGTTGTCATTGCGTCTTAACCCCTGAACAAGAGCGGTTCAAAGGTGCGGTCGTCAGCGCCGCTCGCGCCGCCCGTTCGGGTGGTTTCGCCGCTGAGACTGATCAGATTGTGGTCACCGCCGGCGTCCCTTTCAATGTTCCTGGCACCACCAACATCTTACGTATCGCCCCTTGTGATGAACGGCTGATCTACAACACTGATCCGGGCTAAGCCCGGATCACCACTACTAATTTCAGTTTGATACCAAGCGTATGCCTAATATTTGGGCATATAATAATATTTATTTACAGTGCCTTAGAAGTTTGAGGGTTGTATCCAGCAATAATCTCTCTGTTTTTGCGTGTTTTTTCGGGATACTTGCCCTTAGGGCGGTCTACTCAAGCAAGTTCCAGGTTCCGGCTGCCCTGCCGGGGGCGAGGGCCCCGGCCAAAGCAACAATAACGGAGGAACGGCATGACAACGAAAATTGTCATAGGACTGGACGGGACAGAAACCGGAGAACGCGCGATCGCCTTTGCCAAAGACTTGGCCGGGCGTATCGGTTCATGCGAGCTTCTGGCGGTTTATGTCATCGAATGGTCTCCTTTCACATTCCAGACACCAGAAGAGAACGCCCTGCGCCACAAACGGCGCGAAGAAGAGGTTGCGTTAGCCACGTCACGGATCATCGAGCCAGCGGTCGAAGCGTTGAAGGCTGCAGGATTCGAGGCGCGCGGCATCGTCCGTCACGGAGATGTGGCGGAAACGCTGAATGCAATCACGGTTGAAAACGGTGGCTCCCAGATCGTTGTGGGACGGGCCTCGGCAGATGGGTTCAAAAAACGCCTGTTTGGCAGTTCGACCCAGAACCTTGTCATGCACGCCGATGTTCCGGTTACGGTCGTGAACTGAGGGGAGAGATTATGATGAATATTCAGAACAAACTGAGTCTGGCAGCACTTGCCGCTCTGGTTGCGAGCCCCGCTGCCGCACAGGAGGCGGTCGGGTTGGACGATAAAATTAACCAGGCCTTCGCTGATTTCACAGGTCCTTTCGTCAGCTTTATCTTTGCTCCGTTTCCAGGCACCGGCTTCCCATGGATCGTGGGTTGGTTGGTGGTCGCGGCGACCGTCTTCACGCTTTACTTTGCCTTCGTGCAACTGCGTTTCTTCAGCCACGCGATCAGCCTTGTGAAAGGTGACTATTCTGACCCCAATGATGCGGGTGAGGTCAGCCACTTTCAGGCGCTGGCCACAGCTCTGTCTGGCACGGTCGGCCTCGGTAATATCGCCGGTGTGGCGGTGGCCGTCGGTATCGGTGGACCCGGTGCAACTTTCTGGATGATTGTCGCGGGCCTTCTGGGTATGGCGTCGAAATTCACCGAATGTACGCTGGGCGTGAAATACCGCAACGAATATGACGACGGGACCGTTTCGGGTGGTCCGATGTATTACATGTCCAAAGGGTTCAACGAATTGGGCCTGCCGGGCGGTAAAATCCTGGCCGTTCTGTTCTCGATCTTCTGTATACTTGGTGCGCTGGGTGGGGGCAATATGTTCCAGGCCAATCAGGCACACCAGCAAATCGCAGGCATCGTCGGAGATTACCCGGGCTGGATCACTGGCCTGGTCTTTGCAGGCATCGTCTTTGCAGTGATCGTGGGCGGCCTGAAATCCATCGCGCGCGTGACTGAGAAAGTCGTTCCTTTCATGGGCGTGATGTATGTGGCCGCGGCGCTGGTGATCATCCTGATGAACGCGGATCAGATCGGTTGGGCCTTTGGCCAGATCTTCGCAGGAGCCTTCACCGGTCTTGGTGTTGCTGGCGGTATGGTCGGCGCATTGATCCAGGGCTTCCGGCGTGCGGCGTTCTCGAACGAAGCGGGCGTTGGTTCTGCGGCGATTGCCCACTCGGCGGTTCGCACCAAAGAACCGATCACCGAGGGCTTTGTGTCTCTGCTGGAGCCGTTCATTGATACGGTTGTGATCTGTACCATGACCGCGTTGGTGATCATCATCACGCAGCAGCTGATCGTCGATCCGGAGACCGGAAACTATATGCTGAACGAAGCCGGTAATGCCATCGCAACGGTTGACGGAAACTCGGGCGTCAGCCTGACTTCAGCCGCCTTTGGCAGCGCGTTCAGTTGGTTCCCTTACGTTTTGGCAATCGCGGTAGTTCTGTTCGCCTTCTCGACCATGATCAGCTGGTCCTACTACGGCCTCAAGGCCTGGACCTACCTGTTTGGTGAGGGTCACACCAAGGAACTGGTGTTCAAGGTCATCTTCTGCATCTTCGTAGTCATCGGTGCAGCGGCTAACCTTGGCCCCGTTATCGACTTCTCGGATGCGGCGATCTTTGCCATGGCGGTTGTGAACGTCTTCGCGCTCTACTTCCTGATGAAAGTGGTACGTCAGGAACTGGCATCTTATGCAGAGCGTTTGAAGAGTGGTGAAATCCGCAAATTCGAACATTAATCCAAACCACCGGGGCGGCGCGTGTCGCCCCGGTGCGTAGCCAGCCTGCAAAAAGCGCAGATTCTGGCCCAAACCCCCTTGCCAGTATGATCGAACTTGCGTAAACGGCGCTTCTGATCGCGTGACCGGCCGAGATGGCATGCCGAGTCGCGTCTGAAACCGAACCCCGAAAGGAGACGGAAATGCCTAAGATGAAGACAAAGTCGAGCGCCAAAAAGCGCTTTAAGGTGACTGCGACCGGTAAGGTCCTTGCTGGCCAGGCCGGCAAACGGCACGGCATGATCAAGCGGACCAAGAAATTCATCCGCGACGCCCGTGGCAACACCACCCTGTCCGCCCCCGACGCCAAGATCGTCAAGGGCTACATGCCCTACGACCGCTAAGAGGAGATTAAGAGATGTCCCGCGTTAAAGGTGGAACCGTAACTCACGCCCGTCACAAGAAGGTCATCAAGGCTGCCAAAGGTTACTATGGCCGCCGCAAGAGCACCTTCAAGGTTGCCCGTCAGGCCGTAGACAAGGCCAACCAGTACGCAACCCGCGATCGCAAGAACCGCAAGCGCAACTTCCGCGCACTGTGGATCCAGCGTATCAACGCCGCTGTCCGTTCGCATGACGAGGCACTGACATATTCCCGCTTCATTAACGGCCTGAACTTGGCCGGTATCGAAGTGGACCGCAAAGTTCTGGCCGACTTGGCAGTGCACGAACCGGAAGCGTTCGGCGCGATCGTCGCCAAAGCACAGGCCGCGCTGGCTGCCTGAACCTCTTTCGAGAGACAGTGAATGAAAGGCCGTCCCAGTTGGGACGGCCTTTTTTTGAATCCGTAACGGGTGTCGATTGCGCCAGGTTGCCAAATTGAGCTCTCTAGGGCGATGAAGATAAATATCTCACCGCCTCCAACATCCTGGGCTGAATTGTACTGCAGACAACGCAACAAGCTCCTGCATCAGGGTGCAATGGTTGATGCGACCGATCCAATCCGCCTTGAGAAATGGTAGTGTGCAACGCCCGTGAAATGTCGTGAATTCAGTGGGATGATTTTATGAGATCGTTCAGACCATGGCGGGCATCGCAGGTGATTCCCGGTATGGGTGGCGGAGACGAAGGGAGTCTATAGAAATCAGCTTGTAGCCAAAAAAGATTTGAAAACAGCTACATGCAAATGATTCTACTTTTTTCGAATGTGAACAAATGCGGGATTTTATGCGGGATCTAAAAGTTATGTTCCTCTTTGAGCTGGTTTCCAGATTTCTCAAACAACTAAGAGACGAAAGCGTTTTATTTCGGCGCAACGACGACAACCAGATCTTTACCAGTTTTGAACTTATTTGGCCAAGGACGGGAGCTGCATAGTCGTTGTAGTCCAGAAATCGAATTGTAGACGGCTGGTCGGCGGCTTGGTTAAAACTTTCAGGCTGCCCATCGGAAGTATCAGAAACGACATTTCCCAATTTTGGGAAACAGTTTATCGATGGCTACAACAATAGCACGGCTGAGGTTTCAAAAAGTGGGTAACAGTAAACAACCCGTAACGACATTGAGGTCTACGAGCGGCGCAGGATTCGATTTTGAGGACCAAATAAGCGCTTGGCTTCAAGTGAAAATGCTCTCTGGAGAAGCTGCTCCGGCCATCAATGGTCAAATTACCCAGATACAAGCACAAGTTTCAGCGATTGGCTGGCAGATCGATGATTTGCTTGTGACTGCAGCAGACGATTCCGGTACAGTCTCTAGACTAGCCATATCGGCTAAGGGCAACCAGCAAGTAACCCAAAGTGGGCTACCTACCGACTTCGTTGAGCTTGTCTGGAATCAGTGGCGAAATCCTGCAACTCCAATGCAGCGGAACAAGGACGCCCTTGCCCTAGTAAAGCGGGGTGCTCATCCAGTTTTCGATTCTAACTGGCAAGAAGTAAAGAACGCCTGCTCGGGCAGCGATGCCACGTTGGCTCTAGAACGAATGAAAAGCGCACCCAGACAATCTAAAATATTCAACAGTCTACGCAAATCGACCGCAACGCCCGCTGATGCAACAGATCGGGAAACGGTTGAGCTTATTCGTCATCTTCACGTAATCAGCGCTGATTTTCAGCTTGATCATTCAGATCTAAAAAATGGCGCAGTCAGTCAGTGTCGACGTTTGCTTACCAACCCAGATCCAATCGACGCTGAAAACCTTTGGAATGAGCTTGTCCGTGTCGGCAGTAAGATCAGAATACAGACAGGGAGTATTACACTCGACGAGCTGTGGACGGAGCTTCGAAAGCAGTTTCGGTTTCAAGACCATCCGAACTTTGCGCAGGATTGGCGGACGCTCACCGATCTGACCCTTGACCACAAATCACGAATCCAAACTGCGTTCTCGTCAGGCTATAGCGTAAAACGGTCGGAAGCTCAAAATCAGCTCGAATCGGCGATTAGAGCGAACCTAATTACTGTGGTGGTTGGTGACTCCGGAGCAGGCAAGTCTGCCATCATCAAATCTACCCTAGACAACAATTTCCAGGATTGGACACAAGTGTGGTTGGGACCTGAACAACTACAGGTGGCATTAAGCGCCGCGAAACGCAAATCCCTGCCGCTACATCACGAACTAGAACGCGTGCTCAACGCCAGTAACAACGCCCAGAATTTGCTCGTCCTCGATTCTGCAGAACGTATTGACCCGATAGAATATAGTGTTACGCGCAAGCTGCTGGAAGAGATATTACCCGACTCCGCTGACAATACCAACGCGGTGTGGCGTGTGGTTGTCGCCACACAGCATCAACGCTGGTCTAACGTTAGCGAAACCGTGCCCGTCGCGCGTGCGCCCGATGTAT
Organism: Ruegeria sp. B11; assembly: GCF_056539785.1. NCBI lineage: Bacteria > Pseudomonadati > Pseudomonadota > Alphaproteobacteria > Rhodobacterales > Roseobacteraceae > Ruegeria > Ruegeria sp. B11. Next base: position 61,598 of record NZ_JBQFVO010000004.1, read on the forward strand.
TCATCTTCGAGGTCGGACCTCTAACCGAATCGTCGGTTAAGGCCGCTCTCTTGGCAACATCCACACTAAGTTGGATAGCTGCGCACGATGAGATAATCAAAGCATTAACCAATCTCCGCGTTTTTGCCTGGGTGGCCAAAGCAGGCACCGCGATAGGATCGAAAATAAGCGGTTTGGATTCACATGGCGCCATTGCTGATATTCTATGGGACTACTGGACTGAAAATGCGGCCGACGTGCAGGCAATGATGATGCGTCTTGCTGAACGCGAGGCGCAATTCGAACGCAGTTTCGCGATCACAGAACTTAGCCCCGCAGAGATGGCCTCATTCCAAAACCGGCCTGAAACTCTCCCGATCTGCATAAACGAGCGGACAAATCGAATAGAGTTCGAGCACGATCTGGCAGCTGACTGGTCGCGTTTTCAGTATCTCAAGCAATTCGCCACTGACACTCAAAGATGGGCAGCTTTGGCGGTCAACCCACTTTGGACAAGTGCTTTGCGGATGCTTGCTCAGTCTCTTCTCAGGCAAGCTTCAGGAACCTCGACGGCATGGGATCAGGCCCTTAACGAAGCAGAAGGTGCCGGAAATACATTGGCGTGTGATGTACTACTAGATTCACTTTGCTTGGACCCAGACGCCGAGCGATTCCTTACCGAAAGAGCCGATTTATTGTTCTCTGAAAATGCCAGAAGGTTAAACCGGCTCATGTTGCGCTTCCGGCATATGGGAACCATCCCAACAGGGGCGTTTGCCGACGCGGACGCCTCGCTAGAACTCTATGTAGAGACCCAGTTTAGGACCGTAATTTTTGGCCTTTGGCCCCCTGTTCTGCGTTTTATGATAGCGCATCGAGAAAGGCTAGCTGGCTTAATTTCCGCGCCCGTCGCACAACTCCTTGAGACTTGGCTAAATGGTACGCCACGCAAGTTGTCCAATGGAGCAACAGTTTCCTTTAGAAAAGAAGCTGCGGAAATTGCTCTGGCAATGGCTCGATCTGTTCAAGTCGAAAAAGGCCGCGGAGTCATTTATCTCATGGATGAAATGAGCCTTTACACAGCGCCATTATCAGGCGCTGGCGATTTAACTGATCGAGTGGCCGCCTGGGCGCTTGAAGTTTCCGGTCGCCATGATGTGGACGCGGAAGTGACTAAACGAATTTCAGACGAAATCTCAGCCCAGGCCAAGCGCCAAGAAGATCTCAAAAAGAGTGGGGAAGGAACCGAAAAGAGAAAAGGGAGGCGTAAAAGCCCGGCCGTTCCATCACTGATTGGTGCGAGCCGTCGGCGACTACCTCCGTGGCCACTCGGTGGAAAACGACCTATAGATAGTGACTTCCGCAAGGCGGCATTCAGCGGCAATACTCTGATGCCGCTGATGCGGGCCGATCCCTCCGTTGCTGCGGAGGTGCTTCTCGCACTAATTGTCGAGGACGAGCCAGCGTTCGACCAGAGCGGAAGTCGATACGAAATTGATTTGGGACTTAAGTTCGCCAGAGATGGCTACCCTACCATTTACTGGAAAAGCCCTTTTTTCCAATTCTTCCAGGCGTCAGAACAAAAGGCGGTGTCTGCACTGATCGCATTAGTAGAGTTTTGTACGCAACGTTGGGTTGCAGAACTAGGTGATAATAAGAATGGTCCACCACCTGGCGTAACGCTGCGAATGAACGATGGTTCAGAAAAGAGGTTCACGGGCTCTTCAACAGTATTCAATTGGGTTCAAGGCAATTCGATGCGCAATGGGAACCTGTTCTGTGCTCTAGACGCTCTCGAACGTTGGTTGATCCTACAGCTTAAGGCAGGAAAGGACATTTCTCGAATCATCGAACGGTTGTTGACCGATAGTACATCGTCAGCGTTCATTGGGCTGCTAACAAATGTCGCCAAATTCCGTCCGGAGCTACTAGAAGATATCCTTGCGCCGATTTTGACTGACCCACTTGTATTCTACTGGGATTCCGCACATGCCTCAGCTTCGAAAAGCAAATTTGATACGCTTGCGTGGGCTCGTTCTGGGGACTTCGCACTCGAGATGGCGAAGAGTTGGGGGTTAGCACCGCACCGCACGTCGCATCTGCTTTCTCATGTGGTCGAACAAATTAACTCGAATTCCAAAATAGCCACGACGTTAAAGGAGCAGATCCCAACTTGGCGTCTACCAGACGACCCAAAACTTGCCCTAGAACTAAAGATAATAATAGCGCAACTCGACTGCTCGAATTACAGGTCACTGGTTGACGACGAAACAAAGCAAGAGTCGTTTGTTTTTGACACGCCCGAGGAACTCGATAGCGAGTTGAAGAACTGGAACGAGCAAAACCAAAAACCACTGGTGTTTCTGCAGGTCCCCTTGATTTGCGACCGTTTGTTACAAAGCCAAGTTACTCTTCCGCAGCCTGAAGCAACTAAGATTTTCGACCAACTCAAAGACGTTGATAACTCGGAAGAAATTGAAGTTGAACAGCGGTCGACCTGTCGCGTGGCACTTTCGGCAGCACTGCTTGTAAACGGTGAAGCATTGATCGCCGTCAACGACGACGCACGCAAGAAAGCCGAGGCAGTTGTCAAAGATGTAATCAGTGCGGTAGGTGATACTCCAGCAAGCGTCCGCGAGGCGAGAGTCCGATACAGCGATGAAAAGTTAAAATACGCGGCATATGCTGCGATGCACCGTTGGGTAAAAAATGACGCTGATAGCGAACATTGGGAGCGGCAGATTCTCAAGCTGCTAACAAGTGGCGATACCCAAGTGATCGGTACAATCACCGCAATCGCTCATTCTTATAGAGAGAGAATATCGGATGCTTGGTGGCGTCTGTTGTTTGCTGGTCTTCTTTGGTCTGGGCTCATCCTGTTAAAACCTCAATTTGACGAAGAAAACAACGGAGCACTATGGGCAGCTTGGCTTGAACGCCTACGTCGCTTTAAGCTCCGCGGAGCGGAAGCTAATGCCGAAGATCTTGATGTGCTGCGCATAACAAATGGCTACCAACGACTGGATTTCGCTAGGCAGGTGCGTCTCTATGAGGCAGGCGAAAGACTCTGGCTTGGCGTGCCAGAGCGAAGTCGTTGTACTGGCCTAGCTCCAGATGTACTTGGTCAACTCTTTGCTTGGCTTTTGAATGGTGACGGGACGGGTGATCGGACCAAGGACAAACTGCTTATCATGCAACTCTGGGAGCAAGAAGTGCTGCAGCAGAGGGCGTGCGGGAAAGACGACAAAGGCGGACAATACGGCCTCCCAAGCCAAACTCTCGGTTACGATCTATTGTCCAAGATGGCGGAGTTGTCTGTCATTGTGCAAGACGGCTCTGCACAATCGTTTTGGATGCCAGTGCTATCTCATGGGCCAGCTGCCCACTATTCGCTACGTCATTTCATCCAAAGCCTGTTTCAACAAATTCGAAATGGGTGCGATGTTGACACTTTTGAGCGAACCTGGCGGGAGATGGTCGAGTACGCGCTCGATGCTGATTGGTATCAGCGCGATTGGATTTGGTATCACGGAGAAGAGCTTTTGTGCGACCTCATAGGTTTCGGCCATGAAAGCGCCCTGATCATGCTACCAGCAGGTGTTCAAGCGCGGATGCGAGAAATTTACGAGCGATGGGCAAGCGCTCATCTTGACCATGAAGAAAATTGTTTGGCTCGATTTTGCGAATTCCTAGTTACACCGTTTGGTGAACCTCTTCGGCTCGTCGGGCTAACTTGGATAGCAACTGCTCTCAAAGAAGGTGCGCCAATCAAGGAGTGGTATCGCGACAGAACTGGAGACGCATTGAGTGAACTTGTGAATACTTCTATCAACCAAAACTACCGCGAATTGGCTACAGACGCTTTGGCACGTGGTGCTCTGCTCGAAACTGCGGCACACCTTTCTAAGCGTGGTGTACCGGCGGCGATGGCCCTCCAGGAGCGTATCAAATTGTTACGCTAGTTTTGATAAAACTTGCCTCCAGTTTTTTTATGACCTTCATCGCGACATCATTGTTATTGGTTTCGTCGTTAGCAGTTTGGATAGCTGAGGCCGCCAGCCAATGATATTGCTCGGTCAGTTGAGTAAATTTGGAAGCAAGTTGAAACGCTCCACCATTTTAGAATTTGGGCAGGTCGCAGCAGGCCAGCGCTGAGGTTATTACTAAAGAGCGAATTTTGCAGATCCGGCCGCTTCGGAAATTCGAGCCAATAAGACTCTAGTCAAAAAGCCAAATTTGTTGGGCTTCACTATGTTACGACTAGCAATCTCGAAGAAGCTACTCCCCAAATCTGGGACACCGTACTCGTATATTCGTTCGATTGTATTTGTCTGGCACTTTTTTGAGACTCTGCAGTCCGGTGAATCGGTGGCGAAATCATTTAGTGTCACCAAACGATAAATGGTCTGAGTGAGAGCAACGTGTTTTTTACACCAGGCCCCACTAGGCAGCATAGACTATGCCATTTGCCTTGCCATGGTTGTCCATCAAGAGTTTGTTTTGACTGGCTTGACGAGAACATGAAATAAAATTAGTGTATTGAAGGCCTTATCGCAGGCCGGTGTGCCCGCCACGCGAAGCTATGCAGCGTCCAAATATAGCAAACGGACTACTCGCAATAGGCGAAGTTCGATTAGCAGCGGGCACCTAGTCGGATCCAATTTGGACACGGATCATGAAAAATACCCATGAAATTTTGAAGCTCAAGAGCCTCGCGAAACGTTACGCTCGAGCAACTAGAATAGAACAGTATAAGGCTCTCGACTTTGTATCTGTTGAGTTTGGTTTTAAGCACTGGAATGCCTTGATTGCTGAAACCAAGAAAGGTTGGAAGCCAAGCTCCGAAGGCCTATCGGCTGTAGAGGCCCTCGTAAATCAGACAACTGCAAGTTCTAAAGCGAACAATGATTGTCTCGGTGCTTTGGCTTCGTACGAGAAACTCTTGCATGGCAAGGTTGAAGGGCATGCCTACGAGATAACGGCATCTCTCGGCGATGTTCATATGTCGGGAGAAGGTTGGCACATATGCATCCCTGAAGCCCCAAATATAGCTCCTTACGTCGAAATAGACGAACGGACTATTGCTTCAAACCCAATGACTGTTCCCAGAGTATTGGAAGAAGCGCTTCAGATCGCTCGGAAGCAATCAGCAAGAATTCACGCCAAGCTTGCGACAGATTGGTCTCGACGGTCGACCAAACCAGATGCAAATGGCAACGTCCGGCATCCTTTTTTCCGAGACGAGAATGGAGCAAGTATCGAAGCAAATACTTGGTTTTGTTTGCACTGCAACGGTAAGATCACAGGGCCACAAATTGCCCAGAACCTTTGGCATTGCCCGGCATGTGGAGCCCCCCCAATAGACATCTATGAAATCCCATTCTGGCTTGATGCAAAGGATGAGCAACCCAAGCCCATTAAGCTTGACGCTTGCAATCCATCCGAAATACCAACTGTAAAGATTGTTCCTATGCGCCCAAAACTCGACCTTAACAGTCATAAGATCTCGCTTCTAATCCGAAGCGCATTGCTTGATGATGCGACTAATGCTGGTGAACGACTGGGCGCCCTGCTGGCAGACATCAGCGTCGATGAAGAAAACGACGTTTGGATTTCGTTTGAAACTGACTATTGGCCAGAGGGGAAGGAACCGATCCAAGCACTTTCAGTGGCAAAGTTGTTAGGTGTTCAAGTTTTTCAAGACGTAGAACTCACTTCTCCGCCGTTCGCTTGGGCTGGGATAGGCGAGGTAACTAGTAGCACGCTCGAATACACTGAACGAATGCTGGAAGCATATGAGACCTATTCATCGAATGACAAAGTGGTCGATTAGTAATGCTGCATAAGCTTGAAGAGTCAAACTTAGCAGCTTTGACTCTTCGGCCTTCAATCGCCGCTGTCTTCTTTGAAGAATGCTTGTAGCCATATAGCCATGATTAGAATGCGAAAGGAATAAAACAGATTCTTCGACTACTCAGAACAGCTTAGTGATCTCTTGAATTCTGCACTTACTCTAAATCGATAACCGTTAGATTGAATCGATTCAGAGTATTTCTCTTCCCGAGAAATTTGCTAAAAAACTTCAGTGTAGACAAACAACTAGGCGTTCCATTTATGAACTTAGAGCCACTCAAGCTTGCTTTAGAGAATCTGAAACCGACAGGAAAAGACGGTTTTGAAGGGCTCTTGGCTTTGGCGCTGGCCCGGATTTCTGGGAGCCCGATGCGGCTCGCAGCAAGTGGATTTCAGTTTGGTGTTGACGGTCAAGGGGAAGACCGACTCAATCCTGTTTGCTTCGAGGCTAAACGGTATTCCTCCAACATCCCACGGGAGATGGTTCTCTCCAAGATTTCCGATCTTGCCCGTAGAAAAAATGAAGCAGAAATCCTTTGGGTACTAGGCGCCACGACAGGAGTCCAAAACCAGCTCGTTCAAGACTTGCTAAGTGCAGGCGAGGAACATGGTATTTCTACACTAGTGCTCGATTGGAATGAGATTTCACTTCCAACATTGGCTGTTACACTTGCGAATGCGGGGAAAGACATTGCGGGCTGGATCGCCAAACGAACGTCAGCGACTTCAACAGAGAAGCAAATCGAAGGGGTGCTAGAGCAACTAAGAGTAAATGCGGAAGCGCAAGCACGATGGAAAAAGCTTATTGCTGAGTTTTCGGCCTCGGAAATTTCCCGCAAACAGGCCATCGCTGCCAACAAATCCTGGTTTAAAGCAACGCTCTCGTCTCAGAATAAAGCTCGTTCTCGTTTAGGGCAGCCCACCGCGCCCCTCCAAGCCGAAACTCCGGTGCTAACTCGAAAGACAACACAGTACAAAATTGAAACGGCAATTTCAAATTCGACAACTTGCGTTGTGCTAGGTACTGAAGGTGTCGGAAAAAGCTGGATTGCTGCAAAAGTCGCTTATGAGTTTGGTGGGCTTGCACTCCTTATCAGCGCAGAGAAGTTCGAAGAATTCGACACAACAAAAATTGAGGACTTTGTCACGCACGAGTTCGCTACACAAACCGAAAATGCTCATGCGAACCTCGTGCGTTGGAAGCGTAGGTTAGCAGCCTGGGAGGGCAATTCGCCTTCCGAGAGTTTCTTGCTCGTAGTGGACGGGATAAACCAAAGGCCAGCTCTACCTTGGGATCGTATTCTCAAAACCCTAGAAGGCTATGTTGAAGATCTGGGTGGCAAACTTCTTGTTACTTCGAGGCCCAAGTTTTTTCAACGCCACGTTCAACGCGGCTTCGATAGCTCTCAAAGAATAACTGTCGGAAATTGGAGTGCCGACGAACGCAATCAAATACTGAGAGCGGCCGAAATAGATCCGTCGACCCTCGATAAAACTACCCTAAACAGCCTTCTCAACCCAAGACTGCTTGGTATAGCGGTCTCCACTTTACCGCGTGATAATCCGGCGGCTTGGACGGGTCTTACAGTTGAAGGGCTACTTTTCGAACACATCAGGAGAACACAGGTCGACGGTTTTGAGGCCCAGTCCCCTGACGATCTTTGCTATATGCTAAGTCAGGCTGCTGGGCGGCTTCTGGAAACAATGTCGGATGAGGCAAACAAACAGCCTAGACAGGATATAGTTTTTGAGGACAGTTTAAGAGCGGTAAAGGAAACTCGATTTTTTCATTCTGTTAAGGGCCCGAGTGGTGGTTATATACTGAACGAAGAAGGACTATCGCTCGCTCTCGGCTTTGCGCTCCTCGATAAGGTATTGCTGTCAACATCGAACTCTGAAGAGCTTGCTTCACGCGTCGCTTCGTTAATCGAGCCTATTGGAGCACTTGATCAAACAAGCCGCATCGTCTTAGCAGCATTGCATGTTTGTGCGCTCGATCCTGAGAGAAACGACCCAATTGTTTTCGCTTCTCTGGTGAATGCGTTTTGCGAATTGCAAAACCTTGATGAAGACGCGTACCCGCAGTTTTACAATGTAATTCAAAGACAACCCGAAGCGTCACTTGCTGCAGCCAAGTACAAACTTCTGGAATGGCGTCACCCGATAAACGAACGGTGGCTTGTGGAAGCAATAAGGCAGATGCTTAAATCTGCAGCCACAAAACCCCTAGTCGAAAAAGCAATCTTTGAATGGCTGCGTCATATCAACATAGATGCTCAAGATCAGCAGACCAAGTATGGGCAAAGCAACAAAAAAGACGAAGAACGTGCAAGAGCGCGACAGGAACAGATTGATGCCGCGATAGTTTCTTTCTCGGACCATGAGCGTGAAATTTTTGAGACTTGTTTTAAAGTTAAGGGCGATACTGACAGCCTTCTCACTCAATCTCTGGAGCTCCTGGCGGGCGAGAAGCTCGCCCCTTGGGCTGAAAGTTTTGCTACTCTTAGTTTTGGGCTTCACCTCGACCATAGTGTTCATCGAGCCGCGAAATCCCTCGACCAACTTACTCTTTTTAATCGTATAGATCCGGTTGATGCAGGAGAGGCGTTCATATTGGCTGTGAAACCCTTTAGGGCCGATGAGACTTCACGTGCCGGGAAATGGTCACTCGTTCGCATGTTGTATGCCACAGGAAAGGAGGAACACTCAAAAGAAGCACATACAATCGCCAAAGCGCTCAGAAAGGAACTAAATGTTCCTAGCTATTCTTTCTCCCGCCGCAAACAAATATGTGAATGCGACCCTTGCGATCCGAATTCCCAAAAACCTGATAATGTAAACACTACGATTCAGAGTTTTTCAGAGATCGAGACAGACAAGCTCTTAAATGGCATGGGGCGTGCAATAGAAGACATGAACTTCCAAGATTCTTTGTGCGCGGTAAGCCGTTTTGGACCGGAAGTAGCTGTAGCAAAGAGCAGAGAGTTTTGCAGCTCCATCACAACACGGGCCGGTTTACCACTACGCCAAATAGCCCTGTGCGCATCCTACCTCTCCCCGCTCTTAGACCGAGATAGTGCACTCGAACTCTCCAAACGGCTTCAAGAAGAACGTGAACTCGACTCCTTGCAAGACGCCGAGCTAAAAACTGTCAAATGTTACATGACAGTGTTTGCACTGCACCAGCTCACAGGCGAAGAGCAGCTCAAACTCTTGACGGCCGAAAGCTTGGCAGGACACTATTCGCTGGATTGCATTCCTAGCTTCAAAAAACCGCCAGCGCAGGCTGTTCTTGAGGCGCTAGCCGCTGCGCGAAAGTGCGGCGACGTGAATGCCGCATTCAGCGTATTATCGCTTGTCGCGCATACCTACGAAAGTTTGAGCCCTGAGCTGGAAAGAGCAATTGCAGGATTTGCAAATAGTGAAAATCAACTTGTTCGGGCAGTGGTTTTTGAAATCGCGCTTGTTACCGACAACAAGAGCTTGCGAAAGAAGCATCTAGCTAGCTCATGGACTTCTCCTGAAGGCAAAACATCAAAAAGTTATGAAAGCTCGTACGGTTCTGCTCTCTTAGTCGATGCTGTGGTACAAGGTGATACGAATTTCGACGAGATCATCACGCGCATCGCGCCTGAGTCCTTTTACCTGGCAGAACGTAGAATCGGTAAACACATAACCGATGCAATCCTAAAGCTGCTTGATAAGCGACTTAGAAAGGCAGTCGAAGCATCGGAGGAGCTTTACTCAGCGCCAGTTGAAGTAACAATTGAACCCAACGATCACGTTGTTCATAGTTTCCGTTCAATTGAAGAACGTTTGGCTGCCGATACCGAAGAAAACAAATTGTGGAACTTGTCCAATCCTGAAACCGATGAAGATTTTCAGAAACGTCAAAAGCGTAATCATAAGCTCTTTGATGAAATGGAAAGCATGCTTGCAGACAAAGACATCTTGTTGTTGGCTGAGCAAGTTGATTTTGACAGCTTTTGTGGGTTGTTGGTCGACCAGGACGACATCAGCATACAATGGGCGAAACTTCTAGAACAGCTTACAGATCAACAATTTCCTTGGTTCAAAGACTTCGCGTTCTTGGTTGCTGTTACAATCATATCGCGTGACGAAGACAGAGCAATTCGACTACTTGATAAAGCGGCTGCTTCGAGATCCTTTGTTCGCCGGGTTTACCCCGATGGCTTGTCGCTGGAGCACAAGGCAGTTTGGTCCTGCTCGCAAAGCCCAAACATTGAGATGCTTTGGAAGAAGCGAATTTCGTACTGTGTTTCTGATGATCAGATAGCCCTCGAAGTTCTCGCTGCCGAACGATTTGGGGCCAGCAACTTCATTCTGGGATATGCGAGCGACTTAATGTGTTCAAAACGCCCAATAGATATTGCTCTAGGTATCACCATTGCTGGATTTTCAAAACAAGTAACCAGCTTCAAACCCATACTTGAGAAATTCGATCTTTCAGTGGGGTTCCTAGGCCAATCAATCAAAGCTGCGAGGAAATCGCAAAACAAAGCCCTTTGGTCCGAGCACTGGGTCAATGCGATGTGGAATGCCGGAAATCCTGAAGAATTTTGGCTTAATTTCGTCTTGGCTGCAAAAATCATTGATGCTCGCAATGAGTACGATGGAAGCATCTACGAAACAAAAAATCGTTGGAAAACTTTTGCCGGCTTGTACACGCGTGCTCGAAAAGATCGCATCAAGAAATGGCAGAAAGAGCGAGCAAAGACACTCTACGGGAATACCAAACCGGACGAGCTATTTTTGTCTGCCCAAGCCCCAAAAAGCTAATTGCCCTAAAAATCTCCTCGATGCGCAACATGATGAAAGGGCAATCGAGGTAAAACGACGCCCTTCATCAGCGTGTTTGGTCGAGTTCAATAGGTCGGGCTCAAGGTAGCGTTCACAGTCTTAAGCCTGCTCGAAAGTTTGTTGTCCATTTGACAGTCAACGGTTAGTCAACCGTTGCCCCGAAACATCTTTTCGTGTGTGTTTTCGCCCCTCAAGGCCCCCTCTGTTCCACTGATTTTTTTTGGTGATTGGCCTCGATCCTCGGACCGGCGATTTAATGGTGACCTAGAACGTGCAGAAAACGGGGAAAGTGTGCGGCGAGGCCGGGAAGACTGCACAGACCACGTCTGAAACCGGCCAAAAAAACAAGAAGTGACGCGCCCTCTCGGAGTCCCGGGGTTTCATTGACAAGCATTTTTCGCAGGGCTAATTGAAGGGAAAAAAGGGGCAGCAGTGAAACTTAGAAAATTGAACAAACCAGTCTCGTTGCTATGCTGGTCTATTGCTTTTATGGCCGTCGTTTGTTGGGTCTACCTTTTCGCTCAGGATGCGCAGGCTATGGCAGCCAAACCTGATGGAATCGACGTGCATTCCCTACAAACCTTGTTTGTTGGCGGCTCTAAAAGCTGGTTGGTAGTTCCGTTTGTTTTTTTTGGGGGGACTGCTTCCGTACTGCGATTCAAACGGGAGATTGACCGAAAAGCCCGAAGCTAATTCCATTAAGTCACGGTTATCGACCACACAAATCCAGTCAATTGACCCGCCCGTAGCGGATGCGGAGGGCCAAGTTACACCTGCGGCCGCTTTGAAGCTCACTGAACTAGCGCCCCAGACATAAAGGCTGATGCCGATGAAACTCGTTTCGGGGTCGTTGGATGGAGAGACACGGACCGTATTATTAGTCGGATCATCTACGGGAGTTTGCCCTGCCTCAAACAGATTGTTGATTGTGTACTCCTGTTAGAAATTGAGGTGGCTCGCTTAATTATCGGCTCGATCCTACTCCGAAATCAGACGCGGGCGCGGCCGCGACCAACATCATATTGTTGAGCTCTTTCGTTGGGCTTCCGCCTCGGCCACCTAATCGGCGCGGATGAATTCGCGGCGCACAGCAACTAATAGCTTCGTTGATCTGCGCGTCACGACTGCCTAAAGCATCGAATACACTGCACTCACGTTACGTTCAGGCCCCATAACCGAGCGCATTCGTGGCGCGGCGTTTCGTTGTCCTCCCGCATATCAACAACCCCAATGAAAAGGCCCACTCGTCAATTCTTCGATACTGACCAGAACAACGGGACGCAAACATACCCACGTTACATCCAACGAGAAGGACCCATGCCGTCAGGTCGTCTCCTGATATTCTTTCATAACCCTCCTGAACGACTCCAATTCAGCCTCCTCCCTTGATAACCCCTGATCAAATTCCAATATTGCAGCTCTCTCCTCGAATGCGTGAAGTGCAACCGGATCTAGAGCCATGTATTTTGCGACAAGCGACATTTGCGACCGCTGCTGCAAAAGCCCTTTGCGGCAGACACCGTAATCGACTGTTGAGTTCGTTATGGCCGGATTTGGAGAATTGATTTGATTTTGACTGGGTACACGCAATACACGCGTATCCAAAACATCTTCATCAAGGTCAAAACTGAACAGCTTACTCATAGTGGCAAAGCCCCCATGCTTCACGGGTCTCACGACCATTGATCATTGTTCCTATTGGCAATTTACGAACGTGCCGATGATCTGCCAGAACGCGCAACAGGCGTTCTACAGTTTTGGTATCCCTAATCACACCTGGTCCAAATCTTACAATCGTTCGCTTGTCGAAAGGTTCGATTGGATACCGCGCCTTTAGCCAATCAAGCAGCTCCTGTGCTAGCTCCAATGATTTATCAACCGGACCTGCATCCAAGAGCCGCTGAGCTTCTGCAATGTACCAAGAAGCGAGTTTGATCCCGCATTCCATGTCGCGAATGGACAAAGATTCTGTGTCTGGATCAGAAAAAACCGCTAGGACACCGGCAATTCGTACTGCTTGCTCGGCTGCCTTGGATGCAAAGCCAGTTATGTGCGATAGAGATTCATTTGGAAGTTGTTGGGTTTCAACTTTGTTTGCAAATCGTATCAAGAGTGCCTTTGCATCAGGATCTAAACGCAATACTCGCGGCTCAAGCTCCAAGTGACTTGCACCGGTATCTTTGGATCGGCGCAGAAGTGAAGCCAATTCATGATGGTATTTGGCAAGCTTACTTTCGGCTAAACGCCGCTTTTCAAGATAGTCATCGGAAATGACAATGAGCCGTTTGCCTATTCGGCTTTGGGGCCACGAGATAAGCATGCGAGAAAGAAGCCCCTGATCTCGTAGAACATCGTTTCGCAACACACTTTCTGCGATACCTGGTTGAATCATTAAATGAAGAGCTCCGCGCCTGCGCCGATATGTGACTTGTGGGGATCCAGCTCTGGTCCGGTTTAGGGGAGCTGCGTCCCAAAGTTTTGACAACCCGGCTGCGGTCTTGAGCTGATTGTCCTTGCCCATACCGTGTCCGCCAAAGAACTGGCCACCTTCGTCGGCAAAGATACCAATCGAGGGATCGCCGTCCTCGAAATGGCGAAGAACGCCTTCAAATGTAATATCAGGCAGTAGCTTTCGAGGCACGACAGGTGGAACAGGCGACTGAGGGGCGGCGTTTTCGACGACGCAACCCTCCTCCGTCTGTGCCTTCAGCGCTTGTCGCTTCATGTTTTCGTATATGGACAGCTCGAATTCGTATGCTCTTCGAGCGTCTTCGTAGGCCGGGGCTTGAGCTTCTTCCCAGTCCTGAATCGGCTTGGATGCGAGTTTGTCGCAAGACGATTTTCTTTCTCCAGAACATGCAATGGTAAGCAGAAACAAGCTCAAGGGTGCTGAACCAGCCAAGGTTTCGACGTCCCGGATATGCTGCGTCGCAAGTGAGGCCATCGCCAAAACCGACTGGAACGCAATTTCGATAGGCGCATCAGTTAGGAATGCTATCGCATCAGTGGCTTCCCGCAATGCACCAAGATCATCTTCGGGTAGAGCTAGTCCAAGGTCTCTTTGGCGTAGAAGGGGCTCTGGTGCTTCGCTATTCGGGTAGTTTTTTGCGGCAGTCGCAAATTGGTTTGAAACAAAGGTTTCAGACACAGCTTCGCCCTTGCCTATTTTCATAGACATTTTTTGATTCCTTCAATTTTAAGCGTAGTTCGATGTGCGAATTACGTCAGTGCCCGTTGGCCACTGCGGGTAGTTGCCTGCGCCCAGACGTAAGTTCATTCAAGGCATGAACAAAGCTTGAAGAACGATGCGCATCCAATGGAGAAACTGGACAGAAAGTCAGACGGTCGTTAATCGCAAGATTATTCGACTTCCGAGTTTTCTGGTCTGAGTGAGCTCTTTCGTTGCAAGTGGTGTCATGAATGACCTCCGTGTATGTATGCAACGATCAAATAATAGCAGATTATATTGATAATTTGTTACAGAGAGGTTCGTTGCCAACCTAAAATGCGATCCTTGCCAACGCTTCTTTTCGCATCCTTAAACCTCCGCCAGTTCCATAGATTGGACGGGCATACTTGTGCCCCAAGATATCTGCGCGCACTCTATCATCGATCCCTGCACTCAACAGTGCATCTTCGACATAGTGCCTCAAACTATATACCGTGTGCCGCGGTGTCTCTTTCAAACCGTTCGTTTCCAAGTGCTTGTTAACGACTCCGGACCAGGCGTTGGCCTTGTGAGCGTATCTTTTGATACCACCTCGGCGGACGATACGCGTTACAGCTTCCAATGATACTCCCAAAAGTGGAATATCGCGCGCAGAGTGTCGTTGTTTCAGTTCACGTCCGTGAGCGGCCACGCGAATGAATGGGATTTCGCCTTCGAGACAAAAGTCTTCTAGTGGACAGGATAGTACCTCTGAGGGACGCAAACCTGTATTGATAAGCACCAATAGTGTATCTGCTGCTTCAGCGTTCAGCCCTCTAAATGCATCGGTCGCTAGTAGCTTCGTCTTTACCCACTCCTTTGAAAATGGAGGTCTGGAAATCAGGGGATCCACTGATTTGTCAAACCGCAACCGAGCAAAAGGGTTTTCAAGAGAATGGTGCCCTTTAAGCTCGCACCATTCTCGAAAAACCTGAGAGAGGTGGCCAAAGTCTTTGTTAGCGGTCTCCGCTCGGGTTTCCCCTGATTGAACCCGCCTCGACCACCATTCTCGAAACAACAACGCATCCTCGCGTGTGATCTTATCGATGCCTGCAGCCCTTCTTTTGGGAACTGCTCTTTCGAAATTCGAGACAGCTCGCTCTCGAGGTAGCCACCAAAGATGTCGCTGTTGATCCGACTTGCGCATATGTCGTGTCTTTGTGAGTTCGGCATATTCTTGGAGAACTTTACGCAGTGGGGGCAGAGCGACATCCACGCTACCCAGAAGCGCCCCAACGACCTCTGGCGGCTGGGGCGAGCACACTGTTCCTGCTGCTGCCATCAGGCGCGGCAGGTTCTCGTCAAAGGTTCTCTTCAACAACACATCGCTTGGAACATAGTCAAAACCATGCGCTTCTGAGATCTTTTTGGCTGCTTGGTATTTCTCGTATGCCAGAGCTTCTTCGCCCAATGCCAAGAATTGCCATTCAGCTCTTTTTAGTTCTTCGAGCTCAAAAGCTTTGCGCTTAGCCACACTCAAATCCGCTGTTCGGAGTGCTTGCCTGATCTGCTTTACGGGCTGCCCACTCTTGCCCAGTACTTTGCCAAACAGATGTTTTGGGACATTCATTACGAAATAATAGCGGCCTCGATCCAATGTGACGCCCATAGCAGTGCACTCCTTCAAATTCCGCATTCATGCGGGATTCTATGCGGGATTTCATGCGGGAAACACTGGCAGGCGTTGGTTAAATAAACCTTACGCGCCTGAAATAATGAATTTTTTCCAGAAGAATGCCCATGATATGAGCAGTTTAGTGGCGGAGACGAAGGGATTCGAACCCTCGAGACGGTTTCCCGCCTACTCCCTTAGCAGGGGAGCGCCTTCGACCACTCGGCCACGTCTCCGCTGGCCGGTATATCCTTGCCTGTCATCCAGATACAAGGCGATTTTCTATGTCTGGAAAATTTTTCTGAATACCGATGATCAAACCCACAAGAAGGAGCGCTGGGGCTACCGGAAGCAGGGGTGCGAAACCCCCGAAATGCTGAAAAACATGCAAAACCTTGCCAACTCCACCTGTTCTGGCGCATATTTGTCTAGTTTTAAGGCTCTAATAACTATTCAGATTTAGCTTTCTGAGGCGACAGATATCGGGCGTGGGGTGTTTGGCACCCTGGTAGGTACCTTTTGGGGGAAGGGGACTTGGGTTTGGTCTGGTTGAAATTGTTTTGTGTTTTCTTGGTTCTAGCGACGCTGCCTGCGTCGGCCATCGCATCAATCGGAAAAGTGCTCAGTGCTAAACCGGGCGCGGATATTATCCGGGCCGGTAAAAAGATACGCTTGCGTGAAGGGATGGATGTTGTTTCAGGCGATACTATTTCGACCGACAGATCAGGCGTGGTTCAATTGGTGTTCGTAGATGAAACCAAGATTGCGGTTGGTCCGAACGCTCGAATGATCCTGGATGTCTCGATGCTGCGAGGCAATAGGAAGGCAAAAAACTTCACCGTGCAGGCGCTGGGCGGCAGTTTCCGTTTCATTTCGGGCAAAAGCAGAAAGCGCGCTTATTCGATCAAAACGCCCGATGCCACCATGGCCGTGCGGGGAACGACATTTGATATGTGGATTACATCCGGCAGCCAAAGCGCGATGCTGGTTATCGAGGGCACCGTTCAGATGTGCGGCCGACGCGGGTCGTGCCGGTCGGCAAGCCGACAGTGCAGTCTCTTTGCGACCGGTTCGGGCGGTCAGGTGGGGCGCCCGATAGATAAGGAGCAGTATGACAAAGCGCTAAAAGGTGGTTTCCCCTTCATACGCTCGCAAACGCAACTGCTGCCACCGTTTCGGGTGAGTGCAGAAGGGTGTTCGGGCAGACAGGCTCAGGCCCCAAAGATTGAATCTGAAAGGCCAGAGCGGCGCGAAGCGCGGCGGCAAACGGAACAAGGTCGTTCTGAGGTGTCGGCGGCCCGCGAAAGCGGGCGATCCGAAGCGCCAGACCGGGCCTCTGCCAGCGCCGAAGGGCGTTCCGGGACATCAGCGCGCGCAGGTGTAAGCGCCTCGGGTGAAACGAGAACATCCGTAAACGCATCCAGTGGAGATAGCGGTGGATCGGGTGTCAGGGCAACGGCGACGGCAGGTAACGCTTCAGCGATAGCTGGTTGGTAGCATCAGGTTACATATATTTTCATGTTCCCCTGCGCCTGGAAGGTGAACGTGGTGGGTAAGATAAGAGACAAAATTGGGCATCGATTAGTATTCAGGCTTGTAGGCTTGGGGCTGATCTTGATGGGCTGCTTCATTAGGGTCGCGGATCCGTATCCCGTTCAAATGTCCAGATTGATTTACTTCGATATCCTGCAGCGGATTTCACCACGGGCCTACAACCCGGATCTGCCGGTCCGCGTGGTGGATATTGATGAAAGGTCTCTGGCAGAATGGGGCCAATGGCCTTGGCCTCGTACCCTGTTGGGTCAGATGGTCGAACGATTGGGCGAATACGGTGCCGCTGCGATTGCCTTTGATATGCTGTTTGCCGAGCCCGACCGATACTCTCCGATGCGATTGTTGCAAGACCCGACCTTGTCCGGACTACTGCAGGTGGATCAGGCCGCGATCGATCTGGACAATGACGTCAGATTTGGGGACGAAATTGCGAGATGGCCAGTGGTTCTGGGTGTGGCAGCCCGGCAAACCGATAGCGGTTCGGCCATTGTACCGAAGGCGGGGTTAGTTGAAATCGGAGAGAACCCCGCAGCTGGCCTTGTCAGCGTTGCCCACTGGACCTCTCTGGCGCCGCCATTGGGGGAAGAAGCGGCCGGGATCGGGGGTGTTAATGTTTCGCCCCAAGGAAGTTTGGGTGTGGTGCGACGGGTCCCTGTGCTTTGGTCCGGGCCCAACGGTGTATTACCTGCGCTTGGGGTTGAAGCCCTGCGGGTGGCCATGGGCGAATCCGTTTATTTTGCCGAAGGATCGCAGGACGAGATCGGCATCATGCTTGAGGTTGGTCTGGGTGATTTTGTGCTGCCGACCACCGAGAATGGCGAGATCTGGGTGCGTTACAGACGGGACAATCCTGGCCTGTATCTGTCGGCCGATGATGTCATGCGCAGCGGTAGTGATCCAACGCTTCAGTCAGAGATAGAAGGACGGATCATCCTGGTCGGCACCTCTGCGGCGGGCCTGTTCGATATGCGCGAAACGGCACTGGGTGAATCTGTTCCCGGTGTTTCGATCCACGCCCAGATTATCGAACAGATCATCCTTGGCGATGTGCTGAGCAGATCGGATGTTACCTCTGCACTTGAGCTGCTGGCGTTCGTGATCCTGGGCGTCGTTGTCACAGTGGTCATGTCCAACTATGGGGCGGTCGCTTCTTTTGCTGCAGGCGGTGTTGCCGCATCGGCCGTAATTGCCATCAGTTGGTTGGCGTTCCAGAACCAGTCGGTTCTGTTTGATGCGACCTTCCCTTTGGCCGGAGGTATGGCCAATTTCGGGCTTCTGGCCGGGTACCTCTTTGTTTCGACCGAGCGGGAGAAGCGGGTGATCCGCCAGACTTTCTCGCATTATGTCGCACCGGAAATCCTCGATGAGATGGAGGCCAATGGGCATCAACTGCAATTGGGAGGTGAATCTCAGGAGATCACGGTGATGTTTTCGGACATTCGGGGCTTCACGCCATTGTCCGAGTCTGTATCAGCCACCGATCTGGTGGCCCTGCTGAATGCGCTGTTCTCAGAGATCGGGGATCAGATTCTGGTCGAGCGTGGAACGATCGACAAGTTCATCGGCGATGCGGTTATGGCTTTTTGGAATGCACCGCTGCCCGTGGATGACCACCCGTGCCGCGCTGCCTTGGCCGCGCTGAAGATGCGCGGCGCGCTAGATAAGTTCAACACTTTGCCCATCATGCGCGGGCGTCCTCCCATCGCACTGGCGACAGGCTGCGCAACCGGAGCCGCCTGCGTCGGCAATATCGGCTCGCGGCGCCGGTTCAATTACACAGTAATCGGAGATGTGGTGAATGTGGCAGCGCGGATCGAACAAAACTGCCGACATGTGGATTATGATATTCTAGTCTCAGACTCTATTCGCCGTGTCACCAATTCTGATCTTGCGCTGCTAGAGGCGGGCTTCGTGGATTTGAAAGGTAAAAGCGAGCCAGAGCCTGTTTATGTACTGGTCGGAGATCGGGAAGTTGCAGGCAGTGCATCGTTTCAAAAGCTGCAGACCGCACACATAGGTCTACTAGAGGCGATACGCGCACGGGAGTCACAGACCGTAGTCGCTGGATTGTGCAAGGAATGTGCCAAGCATGCGATGGCGGTTGAGCCAGGTTTGGCATCATTCTATCGCGCGCTACCGGGGCGCATGGCGGATTTCCGATCAGAGGTGCTTCATGCGCGGCCGGTGTTTAGTCATCATCATGGTCTGCGCGAAGGTGCAGAGTAAGTACTTCGCCATATGCTTTGGAAAAGAGAACGGGGCGCTGTTGAAAATCAACTGCGCCCCGCCGGAAGTATCAATCTCGCCCCCTCGAATACCATCTAAAACAACACGGGCTAAAACTTTCGATATATTCGAGATCGACCTTCTGTCCCTATATTTAACGAATTCGGCAGGGTAGACAGTGAAGAAGTTCACATTACCCTGAAATTGTTTAAATTTTTTCTTAGCGCCAGTCGAAAAACCCTGGTCCGGCCTGTTTCAACAGAGAGGCGGCCATTGTCTGACCCAGTTTTGCGCCGTCTTCGAGCGCCCCGGTGGCCTCTTCGCTGATCGCCTCGGAACCGTCCGGGCGCAGAACTTCTCCACGCAGATGCAGTTGGCCATCTTGGACTTGTGCCAGACCGGCGATCGGTGTTTCGCATGAGCCATCCAGCCCGGCCAGCAGGCTGCGTTCAGCCGCAAGGCGTTGGCTTGTTTCAACATGATGAATCGCTGCCAGCATCTCGGCGGTGCGGCTATCGTCGCTGCGCCGTTCAATGCCGATGGTGCCCTGCGCAATGGCAGGTAGCATGTCATCAGGCGATATAGCAGTCGCGGGGACGTCTTTCATATCCAAGCGGCGCAATCCGGCCATGGCCAGGAAGGTACAATCGGCCACGCCATCTGCCAGCTTCTTCAGGCGAGTCTGCACATTGCCGCGAAACTCGACCACTTTCAGATCGGGCCGCCGATTCAGCAACTGCGCCCGGCGGCGCAACGATGAAGTCCCGACAACTGCGCCCTCTGGCAGATCGTGAATCGAACTCAGAGTCGGCGAGATAAACGCATCGCGCACATCCTCGCGCGGCAGGAATGTATCCAGCACCAGCCCGTCAGGCTGTTCGACGGGCATGTCCTTGGTCGAATGTACGGCGATGTCGATCTCACCTTTCAGCATCGCCTCTTCGATTTCCTTGGTGAACAGACCCTTGTTGCCAATCTCTTTCAGCGGCCGGTCCGCGTCGATCATGGCGCGGTTGTCACCGGTGGTCTTGATTACCACGATCTCAAACGCGTCCTCAGGCAGGTCGAAAGCGGCGCCAAGTCTCTGACGGGTTTCATAGGCCTGCGCCAGCGCCAGCGGAGATCCACGGGTGCCGATTTTCAGAGGCGATGCGGGGGTAGGCAATATCAGACTCATGTGCACAGCTTTAGTCGCGTCACATTGCCCTGACAATGGGGGCAGAGCTTGACAAATTGCCACTGAGGGCCGACGCGTTGCACCAAACCGGAACACTGGGGGCACGAATGGCCGAGACAAAGAAATTGCTACGGGCGCTGGCGGGGGAAGTGCAGGATGTGCCGCCGATCTGGATGATGCGACAGGCCGGGAGGTATTTGCCTGAATATCGTGCAACGCGCGCACAGGCCGGAGATTTCCTGTCTCTTTGCTATAACCCCGAGCTTGCCGCCGAAGTCACCCTTCAGCCCATTCGCCGCTACGGCTTTGATGCCGCGATCCTGTTTGCTGATATCCTGCTTGTGCCGCAGGCGCTGGGTGCGGATTTGTGGTTTGTCACCGGCGAAGGTCCTCGCCTTTCGACAATTACACGGGAGTCGGAGTTTGATGCGCTGAAGCCGGTTGATGCAATTCATGAGACGCTCTCTCCGGTGTATGAAACCGTGCGTATTCTTTCGCGTGAGCTTCCTTCTGAGACAGCTCTGATCGGATTTGCAGGCGCGCCCTGGACAGTGGCTACCTACATGATCGCCGGACGGGGCACCCCGGATCAGGGGCCAGCCCATGCGCTGCGCGAAGAAAACACTGCGCTGTTCGAGGCGCTGTTGGATCGGATCACGGCCGCGACAATTGAATACCTGTCTGCCCAAATCGAGGCAGGGGCCGAGGTTGTCAAAATATTTGATAGTTGGGCGGGATCATTGAAGGGCGAAGCGTTTCAGAAATACGCCGTAGAACCCTGTCGCGAGATTACTGCTGCCATAAAGGCCCGCCATCCGGGCATTCCCGTCATCGGTTTCCCACGCGAAGCGGATCAGGGTTACATCGGTTTCGCCAAGGCCACCGATGTGGATTGTGTCGCGCTGGACAATTCTGTGTCGCCCGAATGGGCTGCTGCGAATGTGCAAGTCGATGGGTGTGTGCAGGGCAATCTGGCTTCATCGCATATGGTGACAGGCGGGCAAGCGCTTGTCGATGAGACGCGGCGGATTGTCGAAGCCTTCTCAAAAGGACCGCATATCTTCAATTTGGGTCATGGTATTACGCCAGATGCGGACCCTGAGAACGTTCAATTGATGATCGATACGGTGCGCGGGCGGTAAGCCTGGCGAGGGGGGCAGCCCCCTCTTGGCCTGCGGCCAATTCACCCCCGAGGTATTTTTAGCCAGATGAAGCGGGAGGAAGTTCGTTCAAAATCTCATTTGTATGCTCTCCGCGTTTGGGGCTGGGCCGCGGTTGCCAGTTGTAGGTTGAGAATCTAGGAGCGGCTGCGGCTTGACGTGTTTCGTCGTGGTCGATCCATGTTTGGCGAGCCGAATTCATAGGGTGATCCCGTGCTTCTTGTGGACTTAGGACCGGCGCAACGCAGGCGTCCGTGCCTTGAAACAGCGCCGCCCATTCGTCGCGCGGCTTCTCGGCAAAGATTTTGCTCAACCGCTTCGTCAGGTTGGGCCACGTCGCATGGTTATATTGCTGAGCGAATTCCGCGTCATCGCTGAGCCCGAGGATGTCCAGGAAGTGAGCATAGAATTTTGGCTCCAGACATTGAACTGAGATGAAGCCGCCATCTGCGCAGGCGTAGGTTCGGCTCCAATGCGGTCCGTCAAGCAGGCTTTGACCCCGGGTGTCGGACAGGTTGCCGGTTTGGCGCAGGCTCATCAGCAAATTCATCATGTGTGCCGAGCCATCGTAGATGGCGGCGTCCACCACCGTGCCTTTGCCTGTGCTCCGGGCATTCAGAAGCCCGGCGAGCAGACCTGCAACCAGATACATCGCACCACCGCCGATATCCCCGACTAGTGTTGCGGGCGTCAAAGGCGGTTGGCCGGGCGGCGACGCGTAGGATAAAGCCCCTGAAAGGGCAATATAGTTGAGATCATGGCCCGCTGTCTCAGAAAGTGGGCTATGCTGCCCCCAGCCTGTCATTCGGCCATAGACCAGCTTTGGGTTCAGGTGATGACAGTCTTCCGGCCCCAGCCCCAGCTTTTCCATCACGCCGGGGCGAAAACCCTCGATCAGCGCATCAGCCGTTGTGATCAGCCGTTTTGCAACGCTAAGGTCCTGCGGGTCTTTGAGGTCCAGCGCAATTGATCGTTTGCCGCGATCCAGCAGCGAACGTTCAGGCATACCCGGAGTGACGGCGGACCCTTTGCGATGGATGGTAATGATATCGGCGCCCATATCCGCCAGCAGCATGGCCGCGAAGGGGGCTGGGCCCAGCCCTTCGATTTCGATGATGCGTATGCCGTGCAGCATGTCTTCCTCCTGCGGCGCAGGGTTTCTGTTGGGCGGAACGAATGCAAGCGAAGAATCCCGATCCAGTGCCTTGGTTTGAGCAAACTGGTTGCCTGCATCGATGTTTCAGGGCTAGGTCTTTGTGGTCTGCCGTAGGATTAAAAAGAGGTTGAGAGATGCAGTTAAGCGATACCCGTGAAATTCAGGCGCCGCCTGCCGCCGTTTACGCTGCGTTGCTGGACCCTGAAGTATTAAAAGCCTGCATCAGCGGCGCGCAGGAGATTACCGGTGATCCAACCGAGGGGTATAATGCGACCGTGGTGCAAAAGGTTGGCCCTGTGAAGGCGACTTTCAAAGGCACAGTGACCATGTCCGACATGATTGAGCCCGAACGCCTGACCATCGCAGGTGAGGGCAAGGGGGGCGCTGCAGGCTTTGCCAAGGGAAGCGCAGATGTAACCTTCGCGCCCAGCGAGGCTGGTGGCACCCTTCTGACCTACGAGGTCGAGGCTAAGGTGGGTGGCAAACTGGCTCAGCTGGGCAGCCGCCTGATTGATGGGTTTGCCAAGAAGATGGCCGATCAGTTCTTCGCCAATCTTCAAGAATATTTCGAAGGTCCGCCACCGCAAGAAGACGCTGCCGAAGAAGAGACCAAGTCAGGCTGGCTAGGTCGCCTGACGGGACGAGACTGAACCCTGCGCACACGCGCATGGCACTGTGCGGAATTGGACTGTTCGACGATGGTCCGTCACGATAGGTTGCGGGGTCAGAACGAGGTTACGCATGACGACCATATTGTCGATCCGGGATTTGCGGAAGTCTTATGCCGATGGGTTTGAGGCGCTGAAAGGTGTGTCTCTGGACATTGAAGAAGGTGAGATTCTAGCGCTGTTGGGCCCCAATGGGGCGGGTAAAACAACGCTGATCTCGACTGTGTGCGGTATTACCACGCCGACTTCGGGCTCGGTCACCGTAGGTGGCCATGACATCCAGACCGAGTATCGCGCAGCCCGCAAGATGATTGGGCTGGTGCCGCAGGAAATCGCGCTGGAACCGTTCGAGAAGGTCTGGAACACTGTCCGCTTTTCGCGCGGGCTGTTCGGTCATAGCGGAGACAACGCTAGGATCGAGGAAATCCTGCGCAAGCTGTCCCTATGGGACAAACGCCGTAACGCAATCAAGGAACTATCCGGAGGCATGAAGCGACGTGTGCTGATCGCGAAAGCCTTGGCGCATGAGCCAAGGGTGCTGTTTCTGGATGAACCCACGGCCGGCGTAGATGTCGAGCTACGTAAGGACATGTGGGAGATCGTGGCCGAATTGAAGCAGGCTGGTGTCACCATCATCCTGACCACTCACTACATCGAGGAAGCCGAGGCAATCGCCGACCGTGTGGGTGTCATCGACAAGGGTGAGCTTTTGCTCGTGCAGGACAAAGACACATTGATGGCGCAGATGGGCAAAAAGCAGATTGAGGTCATGTTGACCGAGCCTATTTTATCGGTTCCCGACGTTCTGTCCGATCATCAACTGACGCTCAACGGTGCAGGCGATGCGCTGATCTATACTTACGACACCAATGCCGAGCGCACGGGCATCACCACTCTTCTCAATGATGTTGCACAGGCCGGTCTAATGCTGCGTGATGTGCAGACGCGGCAATCGAGCCTTGAAGAGATTTTCGTCAACCTCGTGTCCGGAGAACCCGCATGAACTGGTCCGCTATTACTGCCATCTACCGGTTTGAAATGGCCCGGTTCTTTCGCACACTGGCGCAGAGTTTTCTGTCGCCGGTCCTGTCGACCTCGCTTTATTTCGTGGTGTTTGGCACTGCCATCGGCAGTCGCATTCAAGAGATTGAAGGCGTGTCCTACGGGGCCTTCATTGTGCCGGGTCTTATCATGTTGTCCGTAGTGATGCTGTCAATCTCGAACGCGTCCTTTGGCATCTACTTTCCCAAATTCTTGGGTACGATTTATGAGTTGCTTTCAGCCCCCATCAATTTCATCGAGATTGTGATTGGTTATGTGGGCGCGGCCGCAACTAAGGCACTGTTTGTAGGTCTTGTCATTCTGGCCACTGCGACGTTCTTTGTGGACATTCGCATTGAACACCCGTTTGCCATGGCGGCTTTCCTGATCTTGTCTTGCCTCAGTTTCTCGCTGCTGGGGTTTATCGTGGGCATTTGGGCCGGAAATTTTGAGCAAATGTCGCTTGTCCCCCAGCTTGTTGTGACGCCCCTGATTTTTCTGGGTGGGACGTTTTACTCGATCTCGATGCTACCTCCGCTTTGGCAGACGATCACTCTGTTCAACCCTGTGGTTTATCTGATTTCCGGGTTCCGCTGGTCATTCTATGGTATCGCAGATGTCCCGATATTTTGGAGCCTTCTGGCCATACTAGCCTTCACCGGAATATGCCTCGCGATCATTGGCTGGATCTTCAAAACCGGTTGGCGCATCCGCAGCTAGGGCGTTGCATTTTTGCCCATCAGGTGTGTGAAATTGGTTCACGTCGCGTTTATGGCGCTTCGGGTCTCTTGTTTACGGCTCCGGCGCGCTCTACATCGGCTTCCATGAAACTCAGCCTGCCCTTCATGAAAAAGCCGCCACTTGTGGCCGTTGTTCGCCTGTCCGGTGCCATTGGAATGGCCGGGCGAGGGTCGATGAACGCGACCGCTCTGGCACCGGTGTTGGAGAAAGCCTTTCGCAAGGGCAAGCCCGCTGCGGTCGCGCTGGAGATCAATTCGCCGGGCGGCTCCCCCGTTCAAAGCTCATTAATCGGTGCGCGTATCCAACGGCTGGCGGAAGAGCTTAAGATCCCTGTCTACGCCTTCGTCGAAGACGTGGCGGCTTCGGGTGGATATTGGTTGGCGGTTTCAGCGGATGAGATTTGGGCCGATGACAGTTCGGTTCTGGGGTCGATCGGCGTGATATCGTCGGGATTTGGCGCGCATGTTTTTCTGGCACGTCAGGGCTTTGAACGGCGCGTACATACTGCGGGTCAGTCGAAATCAATGCTCGACCCGTTTGCTCCGGAAAAGAAAGAAGACATTGCACGGCTCAAAGTGCTGCTGGGCGATATCCACGAGAATTTCATAACCCATGTGAAATCTCGCCGGGACGGCAAGCTGGACAGCAGCGCTGATCTGTTCAACGGCGAGGTCTGGCTGGCCCGTCGCGCGCAACAGCTGGGCCTGATCGATGGTATTGCCCATCTGAAGCCCAAGATGCAGGAGAAGTTTGGCGACAAAGTCAGGTTCCGCCGCTATGGCCTG
Source organism: Ruegeria sp. B11 (assembly GCF_056539785.1). NCBI lineage: Bacteria > Pseudomonadati > Pseudomonadota > Alphaproteobacteria > Rhodobacterales > Roseobacteraceae > Ruegeria > Ruegeria sp. B11. The sequence continues at coordinate 87,579 of NZ_JBQFVO010000004.1, forward strand.
CGCAAACCGATCTGGTCGCGCTTCGGCGCGACGCTGGCGCAGGATGCCATAGCCGGGTTTGAGGAGCGCGCTGCCTACGCGCGTTTCGGGTTGTAGAGTGATCATCAAAGCAGTCACCTTGTTCCTGATCGCCATGGGCGTTCTGGCGATGTTCGGCAAGCTACGCTTTCCTGGACAGAAACGATTGAGTTCTGCGAAATGTCCGCGTTGTGGGCGGTTTAGGATCGGCAAAGGCCCGTGTCCTTGCGAAGAAGGAGGCCGTGGATGACGGCATGGCTGTTCTCCGGCCTCGGGCTGCTGATCCTGTTGTTGGCAGGCGACGCGCTGGTGCGAGGGGCCGTGAACCTCAGCCTGCGGTTGGGGGTTCCCGCCCTGATCGTCAGCCTGACAATAGTTGCCTTTGGAACTTCGGCCCCTGAGCTGCTGATTGCAATCAGCGCCATCAAGGAAAACGCGCCGGGCATTGCTTTGGGTAACGTGGTGGGCTCGAATACAGCGAATATCTTGCTGGTTCTGGGATTGCCCGCGCTTCTGGCGACCTTGCACACAAGTGAGTGCGACAGCCGCAAGAACTACATCTTCATGCTTCTGGCGTCGGTGTTATTTATCGGGTTGGCTTTTTGCGGGGTCTTTAATCTGCTCAGCGGGGCAATTTTGCTGGCTGCGTTGGCTCTGATCCTCGGCAACGCGTTTCGCGAAGCACATGCGCACCGTAAAGCCTGTGGTGAAGCTTGTGCCGATGAGGACGAGCTTGAGGGTCTTGAGGAAGCAGATCCTGACATGCCTTATTGGAAGGTGGCGATCTACCTGATCCTCGGCTTGATCGGACTGCCAATGGGTGCGCATCTGCTGGTCGAAAATGCGACCGTCATTGCCCGGAACTATGGTGTGAGCGAAACAGTGATCGGCCTTACGCTGATCGCGGTGGGTACGTCCCTGCCGGAACTGTCGACAACCGTCATGGCTGCCCTGAGGCGACAAGCGGATGTGGCACTGGGTAACGTCATCGGATCGAACATGTTCAATCTGCTGGCCATTGTCGGCATTACGACCTTGTTTGGGCGTATTCCCGTCGATCCTGAATTCCTGCGTTTCGATCTGTGGGTGATGCTCGGCGCGTCGCTCTTGTTGGTTCCTTTTGTATTCTTCAAGAAAGATATCACACGCGTCTGGGGCCTGATCTTGACAGCGCTCTATGTGATCTATGTTGCAAGCCTGTTAGCCTGACCTGACGAGGAGAATGAGCCCATGACCCGAGCATTGGTGACCGGTGCCGGTAAACGCCTTGGTCGTGCCATGGCGCTGTATTTGGCGCAGCGCGGAATGAATGTCGCTGTGCACTATTCCAGTTCGGATCAGGCCGCGCGTGAAACGGTTGATGAGGTTCAGGCGCTGGGCCGAAGGTCAGTTGCGCTGCAGGCCGATCTGCTTGATGAGGGGCAAGTCAGCTCATTGCTGCCGCGTGCAGCTGAGGCGCTGGGTGGTCCGATCACCTGTCTGGTCAACAATGCATCGATATTTGAGTATGACAATATCCACACAGCTACCCGCCAAAGCTGGGATCGGCATCTCGACAGCAATCTGCGCGCACCATTCGTACTGACCCAAGCCATGGCCGAGCAGGGGTTGCAGTCGGAGCTTGATGATCAGGGAGAGCCTCTAGCGATTGGGCTGATCGTGAACATGGTGGATATGCGGGTGCGTAAACTGACGCCTGAGTTCATGTCATACACGATTGCCAAGATGGGGTTGTGGGCCTTGACCCGGACTGCAGCGCAGGCTCTGACACCCGCAATCCGTGTGAACGCGATCGGCCCCGGTCCAACGCTGCAGGGTCATCGCCAAAGTGATGCTCATTTTAGCGCTCAGCGGCAGAACACGATTCTGGAGCGCGGCGCGAACCCGTCGGATATTACTGCTGCGCTGGGATACTTTCTGGATGCACATGCCGTTACGGGGCAGCTTCTTTGCGTCGATGGTGGGCAACATTTGGGTTGGCAAACACCCGATGTTCTTGGTGTAGAATAAGTAAATCTGCTGCAAGTTTTGCACCGCTCTCATCTCTGTTACTCGAGCGTTACAAAAATGTCTTAATTTTCATACACTTGTCTCAGATCAACAAATTTATCTTTTAAAAACAACACCATAATTTCCTGCCTATTTTTTGTGCAGATCAACGAATAGGCAAGGATTCAAGGGAAAATCACGATGCCCCTAAAGTTATCTGCACAGTTATCCACAGAAGTCGTGGATTTGTTTTCTCTTGATCTGAAGCGCACAAGATTGCAGCCATGGTCAGAGAATCATATCTCAGACTCATGACCGCCAGCACCGATCCCGAATCGTCGACCCAAGCCACCGGCTATGCCTGCATTCAGCGTTATGCGAAAACGCTGGACAGCTCGCCGGGTGTGTATCGGATGTTGGATGGGGACAGCCGAGTTCTTTACGTAGGTAAAGCGCGAAACCTGAAGGCGAGGGTATCGAACTACACCCGCCCGGGACATTCGGGTCGGATCGAGAAAATGATCGCCGCAACTGCCTCGATGATGTTTCTGACCACTCGGACCGAGACCGAGGCGCTGCTGCTGGAACAGAACCTGATCAAGCAGCTCAAGCCCAAATACAACGTATTGTTGCGGGATGACAAAAGCTTCCCGAATATTCTGGTCGCCAAGGATCATGCCTTTCCGCAGATCAAAAAGCACCGAGGGGCGAAGAAAGAAAAGGGGGCTTATTTTGGCCCCTTCGCCAGTGCAGGCGCGGTGAACAGGACGCTGAACCAGCTGCAAAAGGCGTTCCTGCTGCGGAACTGTTCGGATTCCATGTTCGATAGCCGGACCCGGCCGTGCCTGCTCTATCAGATCAAGCGATGTTCTGGGCCGTGCGTCGGACTGATCTCGGAAGCCGATTATCGTGAAAGCGTTAAGGATGCCGAAAGGTTCCTGTCAGGCCGATCTACCAAAGTGCAGGAAGATCTCGCCGCGCAGATGATGGCTGCCTCCGAGGCGATGGAGTTCGAACGAGCCGCCGGTTTGCGCGACCGTATCCGGGCGCTGACGCAGGTGCAGACGTCTCAGGGCATCAATCCGCGCGGCGTGGCCGAGGCTGACGTCATTGGCCTCTATATGGACAGCGGTCAAGCCTGCGTTCAGGTGTTTTTCATCCGGGCCAACCAGAACTGGGGTAACCGCGATTTCTATCCGCGCGTCGGCCCGGATGTGTCACAGGCTGAGGCGATGGAAGCGTTCCTGGGCCAGTTCTATGACAACAAGGAACCACCCCGGCAGTTGATCCTGTCTGATGCAATCGAGAATGCCGATCTGATGCAGGAGGCATTGTCGGAAAAAGCTGGACGCAAGGTGGAAATCCTGGTGCCCCAGCGCGGTGAAAAGCAGGAACTGATCGCCGGTGCCTTGCGCAACGCACGTGAATCGCTGGCCCGGCGGATGTCGGAAAGTGCCACGCAGGCCAAATTGCTACGCGGTGTGGCCGAGGCCTTTGATCTGGACGCGCCACCGAACCGGATCGAAGTTTATGACAACTCTCACATTCAAGGCACCAATGCCGTGGGTGGCATGATCGTCGCGGGCCCAGAGGGGTTCATGAAAAACGCCTATCGCAAGTTCAACATCCGCGGCGATGATCTAACCCCCGGCGATGACTTCGGCATGATGAAAGAGGTCCTGACCCGCCGTTTTACGCGCCTGCAAAAGGAAGATCCGGATCGGGACAAAGGGCATTGGCCCGATCTGCTGCTGATCGACGGTGGCGCGGGGCAGGTGGGCGCCGTACATGAGATCATGGCCCAGCATGGGGTCGAGGACATCCCGATGGTCGGTGTTGCCAAGGGTGTTGATCGAGATCACGGCAAGGAAGAGTTCCACCGCATCGGGCAGCGCCCTTTTGCGCTGAAACGCAACGATCCCGTATTGTACTTTATCCAGCGCTTGAGGGATGAGGCGCATCGCTTTGCCATCGGCACCCATCGCGCGAAACGCGCCAAGGCGGTTGGTGCAACGCCACTGGACGAAATCCCCGGCGTCGGGGCCGCGCGCAAACGCGCCCTGCTGACTCATTTCGGCAGCGCCAAAGCGGTGAGCCGAGCCAATTTGGCGGATCTTAAAGCCGTCGAGGGGATTTCAGCCGGGTTGGCGCAGAAGGTCTATGACTTCTTCCATGACAAGGGCTAGGCCTTTCGCCCCCGCCAAAGGATATAGAGGCCCGACGCCACGATGAGGCCGCAGCCAATCCACATGGTCTGATCCAATCGCTCGCCAAACATCACCACGCCCAAGCCGATACCGAACAACAGCCGCGAATAGCGAAACGGCGTCACAGATGAGACCTCGCCGGTGCGCATCGCCTTCATCAGCGCGGCATAGGCCATGACCCCCATCACAATCGCCCCGCCCATGTGCAGGCTGACATTAGGCGTCAGAGTTTGCAGCGGTGTTCCTTCCCAGAATCGATAAGCCAAACCCGCGACAATGATGCAGAGGAAGCCATAGAACCCCAGAACCTCAGTGCCCAGTGTTGCGGGCGCGGCGCGGCTGGCCAGATCGCGCCCCGCAAAGCCGAGCATCCCCAGCACGGCAAGGATTGACAGGGCCGAGAAGCTGTCTCCGGTCGGTTGGATGATGATCACAACGCCAACAAGACCGATAAAAATGGCGCTCCATCGCCGCCAGCCGACGGATTCTCCAAAGAACAACGCGGCCCCTGCGACGACAACCAGTGGTGTGGCCTGAAGGATCACCGTAGCCGAGGACAGTGGCGTCAAAGCGATCGCCAATACATAGAAAAGCCGTCCAAGGATCTCGAAGACCACACGTACCTTCATCGGGCGCGACAGCACGTCGGGTTGGAACAGACGCGTGCTACGTACTGTGGCAACCGCGGCATAGATCACTGCACCACCAGCACCGAAAAGAACAAGCACTTGCCAGATCGGGATCGACGCCGAAGCCGCCTTAAGCAGCGCATCCTCCAGCGCGAACAGTGCCATTGCGGCGACCATCCAGGCGCTGCCGATCAGATTTGACCGGGGATCGGTTTGAATATGCGGTGTCATGTCAGCTCTGGGGTGTTGTCTGGTTGGCCAGCCGACAATCTGACGCCAAAGCAATCAAGTGCCAAGATGAAACCTGTAATGTGACCACCGCTGCGACGCTTTGACTTTTAAGACAGCAAACGCTTGTGTTGGGTCAGTTTTTTAAGCCCCTGTCTTTTCTGTCTTGAACCGGCGATGTAGGGTCCAAGCCATGAAATGGAACCTGCCGAATATTCTGACTGTACTGCGCCTAGTGGCGGCCCCCGGTCTCGCCGTGATGTTTCTGTATTTCACCCGTCCCTATGCGGATTGGTTTGCTTTGATCCTGTTCCTGTCAGCGGCGATCACCGATTGGTTCGACGGGTATCTGGCGCGCGCCTGGAAACAGGAAACGAAGATTGGCGCCATGCTGGATCCCATTGCCGACAAGGCAATGGTGGTAATCGCGCTGATGATATTGGTGGGCTATTCGACTGAACACTGGACACCATGGCTGGTCCTGCCCGCGACAGTGATCCTGTTTCGCGAAGTCTTTGTCTCAGGCTTGCGAGAGTATCTGGGCGATGTGGCCGGAACCCTGAAGGTCACCAAGCTAGCCAAGTGGAAAACGACGGCACAGATGGTAGCGATCGCGATCCTGTTCTCGCAGGGGATATTCGAGCACCATTTTGTGATGGCCACGTTTGGCATGGATGCGACAACCATTGACCAGGTTCTGGCAGGGCAGGTCGAGGACCTGAACAACATCCGCTGGCATCTTGAGGCCATGTTCTGGTCAGGTCGTATCGGGTTATGGCTGCTCTGGATTGCCGCGACGCTGACATTGATCACAGGCTATGACTACCTACGTAAAGCCATGCCCCACCTGAAGGAGAGCTAACCGATGAACGTGCTGTATTTCGCCTGGGTGCGCGAACGCATCGGCCTGCCGAAAGAGAAGATTGAAACCGAGGCAGCAACAGTCAGCGATTTGGTCGCGGAACTGAGCGCGCGTGAGGATCGCTATGCTGCTGCCTTTGCTGATCTGTCGGCCCTGCGCGTGGCGCTGGACCAAGAGCTTTCGGATTTTGACGCCCCGCTGACCGGTGTGCGCGAGGTTGCGTTCTTTCCGCCCATGACGGGTGGCTAGAATGCGGATCGTCGTGCAGGAGGCTCCGTTCGATCTGGGGGCCGAAGCCAACGCTTTTGCCGCCGGGGACGATACCAACGGGGCCATCGTGACCTTCACAGGCGTTGTGCGCGATCTGGCTTCGGGCGATCTGGATGTGATGGAGATCGAGCACTATCCTGGCATGACCGAACGCGCCCTAACCAAGATCGCGGAAGAGGCGCAAGCCCGTTGGTCACTGGGCAACGTTCTGGTGATCCACCGCCACGGAAGGCTTGCCCCGGGTGACCGTATCATGATGGTCGCCACCGCCGCACCGCACCGCAAAGATGCGTTTGAGGCGGCGGAATATCTGATGGATTACCTTAAGTCTCGCGCGCCATTCTGGAAGAAGGAAATCACCACGTCCGGAGCAGAATGGGTGACTGCCAAGGACGAGGATGAAGACGCGCTGACCCGCTGGTAGGGTGCCTAGTCTGCGTTGTTGATCCGCCCGCGCATCTCTTCGGCTTCCTGCCGCGCCGCGCGCAGCCCTTCCATTGCGGCATTCAACTCGGCTTCGGTTTGAGTCAGCTGGTTGGTCAGCTCTGCCTCGCGCTGCTGAAGATATGTGATTGCCTGATCGCGTGTTTCTTCGGCCTCGTGCAGTTCCTGACTCATGCGGTCAAGATCGGCCACGTCGCTTTGGCGAACACGGGACAGCCGATGGGCCAGCCAGTTGGCGAACCAACCCATGCAGAAAGCTGCGAACAGGATGATGGCTGTGGCGATGATGAATTCTGTTCTGTTCAACTTACTGGTCCTCTGAGCCTGCATCCGGTGCGTCGGTTTCAGGTGTCTCGATTTCGGCCTCAGATTCGGCCTCGGCTTCCATCGCCTCAAGCCCGGTCAGGGTGTTGGCCACGGGTTCAGGACGGATCAGGCGAAACTCGATGCGGCGGTTCTCTTCGCGGCCTTCTTCGGTTTCGTTATCGGCGATGGGCTGCGTCTCGCCATACCCGACCGCAGAAAAGCTTGAGGTCGGCACGCGCCGTCCGCGCAATTCGTTCAGGATCGACTGCGCGCGCGACTGGCTGAGCTGCTGGTTCATCTCTTCACGGCCCTGACTGTCGGTATGGCCCTGAATCTCCAACCGGATGGGGCCACATTCACGCAGGATGTCCGCGATCTGGTTCAGGGCATCGCGCGAGTCTGCTGCGACGGTGGCTGATCCCGGTTCGAACGCAATTTTTCTGGCGGCCTGAACCTCGGCCAGCTGCTCTTCGCAGACCTCAGGGTCGGGCGGCGCGTCGGCGGGTGCGGGCGGCTCCTGATAGGTGATTGACAGGGTGTAATCCTGCGCCTCGCCCAGCTTGTCCGATAGCATGCCGGCGATCCGGGCCTTGGCGTCGGGATCATGGCTGATGCCCGACAGTGCTACATTGTCCGGCGTAACGGTCAGGGCGCCATTGTGCAGTTGCGACAGTGCCTCCAGCCCGGCCAAGACGCGTATGGGCCAATCCGCGGGCAGGTCCGGTGCAATCCGGGTGGCTGTGTGCACCTGCAATGATCCAAAGGCGGCACGTGCAAAGCTGTCGGTCATTTCACGCAGCGTTTCGTCACTCAGACGGCCACGCAGTTGAACCAAACCCTCAGGGCTACGTGTTGCGACGAATTCAATAGGCCCAGTCGGGTCATCCGGTTCGGGTTCGGGAAGAACTGCATGCAAGGCGAAAACCTCGGGCAGCGTATTTTCGAGCTCTCCCACGATGCGGTCGAACTCCAAAGGGTTTGTCCCTTGTGTGGCAACTAGAGTGATATCTGCATCCGACAGAGTAACTGAACCCTGACCAAGTTCAGATAGCGCACGAATGCTGAGCTGCGCTGCATTCGCCCAACGCGGAGACGGTACGCCTAGCCCAATGGTGCAGGAATAGGGGCCGGTTAATCCGGCCTCTTGTGCTGCAGCGACGATGATGTCGCGCGCAACTTCATCCTGGGCCGAGCACGCATCAAACTGCCCGCCATCTTCATCAATCAAATAGCGCAGCGTGAATGGTGTGATTACCGGGCGAGGTGCCGAAATCGAAAGGCCGATTCGCAGACCAGGTGGCGCGGCGCGGCTCAGGTCTTGTTCCAGCTGGTCTTTCTCTTGCTGGCTATCGGCAATGGCCGTGATACGCACCAACCCTGGGCTGGCAGATATCTTGGCCCGTGGCAAATCCGAGAGCGCTTCGATCGCATAGTCGATTGCCTGATCCCAACCGTCTGGCTTGGGATAGTCGGCACTTTCCATCAGGTCCGAAACTGACGCGTCCCGATCAAGGCGTTGCAGCCTGTCTACCAGATCGTCGCGATCCAGAGCCGCAGGTACTAGCCCGATAATCGAAATTCCACTGTCATTGCGCAGGATCTCGGTAGAAAAGCGGGGCGGTGTCAGATCGGCGGTGGGAGCAACCCCCATCTCGTCAATGACGCGCGAGGTGTCGACCTCGGTGCCCGCAGCGATCAGGGCGTTGAATCGGGTCGCCTCAGTCGGGGCCGTGCCGGTCAGAACGACACGCAGGCCGTCGGATTCGACTTCGGCCCAATCATGCCCCTGCAAGTTCAAGGCCTTTCGCACGGCCAGTTCCGAGGCGTCTTCGATCTTGCTGACCGCAAATCCAGCGACCACCAGCGATAGCACGGCGGACACCGCGAAAATCAACGCAACAGCTAGGGCGTAAGGCAGACGCATGGGCGAAATCGAGACTCCTCGGGCGGTTGGTTCCGGGACTCATACAGAGCGCAGCACAGAGGTGCAATCAGAGGAAAAGGGCGACGCAGAGGAAGATCAGCGGAATCAAGCCGGTGTCGCGATTGGCCCGGAAAAGCTGTAGCAATTTGGCGTTGTCCTCCGTGTCCAGCCCCCGCAATTGCCAGGCCAGATGCCACCCCATCGCCCAAGGCCCGCCAAGGGCGACCGCCAAAGCAAGAACCGATGTCCCGGGCAAAGCCGCGTCGATAATTGCAAAGGCCATTAGACTGACGGTTCCAATCAGAAAATACTTGAGCCAACGGGCGGTATCGGTGCCAAACAACCGTGCGGTGGACTTGATGCCGATCAGCTCGTCATCCTCAGCATCCTGATGGGCGTAGATCGTGTCGTAGAACAAAGTCCACGCGATTCCTGACAGATAAAGCATGATCGCAGGCCAGCCCACGGTGCCGGTATGTGCAGCCCAGGCCAGCAATGCGCCCCAGTTGAAGGCCAGCCCCAGAAAAATCTGCGGCCACCACGTAAAACGTTTTGCATAGGGATAGATGGTAACAGGCAGCAAAGACAGAACCCCCATCGCAATCGCGGCCCGGTTGAAGGTCAGAAGGATGGCCAGGGCCAACAGACATTGCAGCACCATCCAGAATGCAGCCTGACGGACACTCACTTGGCCTGAGGGAATCGGGCGCGACCTTGTACGCTCGACCTTCCCGTCAAACTCACGATCAGTAATGTCGTTCCACGTACAGCCCGCGCCGCGCATCAAAAACGCACCAATGGCACAACCAACTGCGATCCAAAGATCCTCCCATCGTGGTGCGCCGTCGCTCAGGATGGCCAAGGCCAGACCCCACCAGCAGGGAATCAGCAGAAGCCATGTGCCGATGGGTCGGTCTGCGCGGCTGAGCCGCAGGTAAGGGCGGGCAAAGGCGGGGGCGTGGGTGTCGACCCAATTGCCGGTTACGGCATCGGCGACTTGACCGTCTGGTGTTGGGGCATTGCCTTGCATATGTAGGGTCTCATGAATGCGAAGATCAGACTGTATGTAGAGCACCCTTTGGGTCCGGGGCAATCGGTTCCTTTGACGCGTGAGCAGGCGCATTATCTGTTCGGTGTCATGCGCCTGTCGGTTGGGGGGCAGGTCGCGCTATTCAATGGCAGCGATGGCGAGTGGCAGGCAGAGGTCGCAGAAGCAAGTAAACGAGGCGGAATTCTGTCGTGCGTGGAGCAATCGAAACCTCTGCAATTACCGCCCGATCTGTGGCTTCTCTTTGCACCGATCAAGAAGGCGCGGACCGATTTCATCGTTGAAAAAGCAGCTGAAATGGGGGCCGCGCGGATCATACCGGTGCAGACCGAATTCACCAACTCCGAGCGCATTCGGCAGGATCGCTTGCAGGCCCACGCAATTGAGGCGGCCGAACAATGTGGCGGCACTTTTGTGCCTGAGGTCGCTGACCTCCAGCGATTGGATCGTATCCTGGGCGCGTGGCCCGATGATCGCCAATTGATGTTCTGTGACGAGGCAGAAGCCGGCTCGGCTCTGCGCTTGGCAGAGAATGAGAAAGGTAAGCCGTGGGCGATCCTGATCGGCCCCGAGGGCGGGTTTTCCGAGCCCGAACGCAAACGGTTGGCAGAGCTGCCATTTACCCATGTGGTCAGCCTCGGCCCACGCATCCTGCGCGCCGATACAGCAGCCGTTGCGGCGATGACAATGTGGCAGCAATCGTTGGGAGATTGGACGTGACGTGGCAATTGGCGCAGGAAACGGACCTGTCCAGGATCGACTCGTTTTTGTCCCAACATATCCAAACATCGATGTTCCCTTTGGCCAATCTACGGGATTTTGGCCTGTGCGGTACGCATCCTCGGTCGTTGAATGCATGGACGCTTGGCAGCCCGTTGCGTGCGGTCTTTGCCATAACAAATGAAGGCATGATCCTGCTGCAATGTCCCGACTGTTCGGATACCGAACTTGCCGCAGCGATTGACCTTATTCGAGGCCGGGCCCTGTTCGGCATCGCGGCTGAGGCAACGCAGGCTCGTCGGATAATGCAGTTGGCAGGTTGGGAGGGGCGACCCGCGACCCTGAACAGCGATGAGCCGGGGTTTTCCCTGGCGTTGGATCGACTTCAAATACCGGATTTCAGTGGGGCAGATCTCATGCCGCTTACTGATGTAGACCGTTCGGTCCTTGAAGACTGGCGAGAAAGCTACCTCATCGAAGCCATGGATTTTGATCCTGTGCGCGCACAGACGCAGGCTGGGAAGGACATCAAGACCTATATCGAGCGGGATTCTCATCGAGTTTTGCTGCAGAATGGCCTACCGGTCAGCATGACCGGCTTCAACGCCCGCCTGCCTGATGTGGTGCAGATCGGCGGTGTCTACACGCCACCAGATTTACGAGGGCGGGGCTATGCGCGTTTGGCTGTTGCCTTGCATCTGGTTGAGGCGCGCGACGCGGGAGTTTCCAGAGCTGTCCTCTTTGCGGCTTCCGATGCGGCAGCGCGGGCCTATATATCCATTGGGTTCCAGCCTGCGGGTCAATACTCGCTGATCCTGTTCAAAAACCCGGAGGACGTGGCATGAGTTTCTTTCGACCCGAAGCCAAACTGGCCCTGTGGCGCTGGCGCGAAGTGCTGGTTGCAGGGTTTGTTCTGATCCTCGGCCTCAGCTGGATCAGCGGCCCCGGCGGATTGCTGGCGTGGTTGGGGTGGCTGCTGATCGTCGTCTCGATGGCACTGGCGGTGATCGGAGTGCAACGCGCGCGCTTTCGCAATGGTGCGGGAGGACCGGGTGTGGTGACTATTGATGAAGGCCAGATCACCTATCTGGGCCCGCTCGACGGCGGCATCGTTGCAGCCCGCGAAATCGAGCGGTTGGCGTTGGATCCGACCTCGCAACCTGCGCATTGGGTTTTGGATCAGCCGGGGCAGCCGACCCTTCACATTCCGGTGAACGCCGAAGGGGCCGAGGCACTGTTTGATGTGTTCTCAGCACTTCCGGGGCTTAAAACCGAGCAAATGCTGTCGGAACTCAACGGTCGTGCGGCACATCCGGTGGTGATCTGGGAACGCACGCCGTCACGGCCTGCGCACCTTAGGCTGCATTGACACTGGCGCGGTTTGCGCTCAGGACTGACCGCCAAGACAGACACATCAGGATCGGAGCACGGGTCACATGTCCATCCCCCAGTCCGGCGGCGGACCGATCGAACGCCATGAGCAACTGGCCGAATATCTGGAATCGGGCTGCAAGCCCAAGGAAGATTGGCGCATCGGAACCGAGCATGAGAAGTTCGGCTATTGCAAAGACACTCTGAAACCACTGCCGTTTGAAGGCAAACGGTCCATCGTGGCTGTGCTGGAAGGTTTGCGCGACCGTCATGGTTGGGCCGAGGTGCGCGAAGCTGGGCATCTGATCGGGCTTGAGAAGGACGGCGCGAATGTCAGCCTGGAACCCGGCGGCGCGCTGGAACTGTCGGGTGCCCCGCTGGAAACCATCCACGAGACCTGTGACGAGGTGAACACCCACCTGCGCGAGGTCAAGGATATCGCCGATGAGATCGGTGTCGGCTTTATCGGTCTGGGCGCAGCCCCGATCTGGACCCATGAAGAGATGCCGTTGATGCCCAAAGGCCGTTACCGGCTGATGAACGATTATATGGAGAAAGTCGGCACCATGGGCCGTGCCATGATGCGGCGCACCTGCACGGTTCAGGTCAATATCGACTTCGGGTCCGAGGCCGACATGGTGCAGAAGCTGCGCGTCGCGCTGGCCCTTCAGCCGGTCGCGACGGCGCTGTTTGCGAACTCTCCGTTTTTCGAGGGCAAGGTGAACGGCCAGAAAAGCTGGCGCAGTTATATCTGGCGGCATCTGGACGATGCACGGACGGGCATGCTGCCCTTTGTGTTCGAAGAAGGCTTCGGGTTCGAACGCTATGTACAATATGCGCTCGATGTACCGATGTATTTCGTCTATCGTGACGGCCAGTATATCAACGCGCTGGGCATGTCATTCCGCGACTTCCTGCAGGGCAAACTGCCTGCACTGCCCGGTGAGACGCCGACTCTGTCCGATTGGGCCGATCACCTGACCACGGCATTTCCCGAAGCGCGGATCAAGAAATTCATGGAGATGCGCGGCGCCGATGGTGGCCCATGGCGCAGGCTCTGTGCGCTGCCTGCCTTCTGGGTTGGTCTGACCTATGATCAAACCGCACTGGATGCCGCTTGGGATCTGGTCAAAGGCTGGGATGCCGAGACGCGCGAAGCGCTGCGGGTTGAGGCTGCCAAGGATGGCCTTCAGGCGCAGGTCGGCAACATCAACATGCATGATTTGGCGCGCCAAGTGGTCTCGATCGCCGAGGCCGGTCTGGCGTCCCGCGCGCGCCCCGGTGCGGGTGGTCTGGTGCAGGACGAGACGCATTTCCTGAACGCGCTCAAGGACAGCATCGATACGGGCAAGGTTCCCGCTGATGAGTTGCTGGATCACTACAATGGCGACTGGAATGGCGACCTGACCCGGATTTATCCCGAATACAGCTATTGATCCCCACCGTCCCGCTTGCATTCGCGGGGCGGGGCCGATAGCAGGTTGGCGACCAAATTCAGAGGGCGTCATGGACGATCTTAAGGCAAAATATCTGGGCCAAATCGCCGAAGCTGGCGATGAAAACGCGCTTGAGGCGATCCGCGTCGCTGCCGTGGGCAAAAAGGGCGAGGTCGCGCTGAAGATGCGCGAACTGGGCAAAATGACCCCCGAAGAGCGTCAGGTCGCAGGCCCTGCGCTTAATGCCTTGAAGGATGAGATCAACTCGGCCCTGTCGGCCAAGAAAGCAGCGCTTGCCGATGCCGCGCTAGATGAGCGTCTGCGCACCGAATGGCTGGATGTCACCCTGCCGACCCGCGCGCGCCGTCAGGGTTCGATCCACCCGGTCAGCCAAGCGACCGAGGAACTGACCGCGATCTTTGCCGAACTGGGTTTCTCGGTGGCCGAAGGGCCGCGGATCGAGACCGACTGGCACAACTTCGACGCCCTGAACATCCCCGGCCACCACCCTGCGCGGGCCGAGATGGACACATTCTACATGCACCGCGCCGAGGGCGACAATCGCCCGCCGCATGTGCTGCGCACGCATACCTCGCCAGTGCAGATCCGCTCGATGGAACTGCAGGGCGCGCCGATCCGCGTGATCTGCCCGGGCGGTGTCTACCGCGCCGACTATGACCAGACTCACACGCCGATGTTCCATCAGGTCGAGGGGCTGGCCATCGACAAGGATATCTCGATGGCGAACCTGAAATGGGTTCTGGAAGAGTTCGTGAAAGCGTTCTTCGAGGTCGACGACGTCGAGCTGCGCTTCCGCGCCTCGCACTTCCCCTTCACCGAACCATCGGCCGAGGTCGATATCCGCTGTTCCTGGGACAATGGTCAGCTGAAGATCGGCGAGGGCGACGACTGGATGGAGATTCTGGGTTCCGGCATGGTCCATCCCAAGGTGATCGCCGCCGGTGGCATCGACCCCGAGGTTTATCAGGGCTTTGCGTTCGGGATTGGGATCGACCGTCTGGCGATGCTGAAATATGGCATTCCTGATCTGCGGGCGTTCTTTGATAGCGACCTGCGCTGGCTGCGGCACTACGGCTTTGCAGCGCTGGATATGCCGAACCTGCATGGTGGTTTGAGTAGGTAGGTGTACCCGCTGGGCGTGTGTCTGGCTCGATACGTCGATTGGTGGCGCCGCCGCGTGACCGATGCTCCCTTTCTATGGCTGGTCGGATTAGTTGTTGCTGCAAACGTTCTACGTTTTTTGGTAGAACGTTTGTTCGGGTCGTCCTTTCTTTGGGTTTTTCTGGTTGTGCTTATCGCTATGTTTCCGGGAATGTGGGTGGCTCTTTTGGCGACCCGCAAAGGGTTCCTGAAGAAACTGAATCCACGGAAAGAGGTGGAAGATCAAAAGGCCATGTCTAAGAAGTTCATTGATGAATTCGCGAAAAGGCAGTCGAAATAGCTCGCGCGGAGCAAAGGCCGATAGGCTGCTGCACCATCGACAGACCGCCTGCTCGGACTGGCGATTTGTCTCTGTTAGTGCTCCGTTTGAAAGCTTCGCGGATTTGGCCGGCATAAAGTGCCCACCACAGCCCGTGGATCGCCACCCCGCGGTCGGGCGATAGCGCGGCTTTGTGATTTGATCCGTTGTAGGGTGGCGTTTCACCCCACCGTGGGGCGGTTGGTGCGGTTAAACCCCACCCTACACCAATATGTTATGTGACAGCGCGGCAGACGTCGCTAGGCTCCGGCCTATGATCTATCGACTGCTTTTTCTTCTGCTGACCGCAACCCCGGCCTTTGCGATGGGGCCGTGGAAATCTGATTGTCACGGCGATACCGCCTGCGAGGTCGGCGACCGTTCGTACCATGTGCTGGAACCCGATGGCTGGGATGGCGAAACGCCTCTGCCGGTGCTGCTGCATTTCCACGGCTGGGCGCGGCAGGGCGATGTGGTGGTGAACCATGAGCGCATCGCCGGGGCAACCAAGCTGCGCGATGTGCTGTTGGTGGCTCCGAATGGGCTGGGCAAAAGTTGGAACTTCTGGACTGCTGATACCGCAGACGTGCCGTTCGCAGATCGCGTGCTTGAGGACGTCGCCAAACGCTATCCCATTGATCCTGAGCGTATCTATGTCTCGGGCTATTCTTATGGCGGCGCAATGGCGTGGCGCTATGTCTGCCAGTCGGGAAACGACATCGCCGCTCTGCTGGCGGTAGCGGGCTCGATCCGCCAGACCGAGGACTGCCCGGAAGCCCCGCGCGAGGTGCGTCATGTTCATGGGCTGGACGATACGGTGATGGATTTTCCCTTTGGGCCGGATGGCGACACGACCTATCCGGTGGCGCTGTGGAAGGCCAAGTTCAACTGCAACGGCGCGACCCCGCGAGGGGATTGGAGCGTGAAGCCCTTCCTGACGCTCAGCCGATTGGAGTGGACCGATTGCGCGCAAGGGCAGGTGACGCTGGACACCCATCCCGGCGGGCACTTTATTCCCCACGGCTGGATCGGCTGGCAGCTGGACGAGCTTTTGGGTCGCACCCCCACCTATCCGTGAGCCGCAGCGCTTGCACCTTGGCGCAATCTTTGCCATTGCCTGTGCCGACTGAATGTTTGCCGAAAAAGGCCCGCTGCAATGAAATTCACTCTGTCCTGGCTGAAAGACCACCTCGATACGGATGCGTCGGTTGATGAGATCGCCGAAGCACTGACCGATCTCGGGCTTGAGGTCGAAGAGATCGTCAACCCGGCGGACCGTCTGGCGGGCTTTACGCTGGGCCATGTGAAACATGCCGAGAAGCACCCGGACGCCGATAAGCTGCGCGTCTGCACGGTTGAAACCGACGAGGGCGATCTGCAGATCATTTGTGGCGCGCCCAATGCGCGCGAAGGCATCACCGTGGTGGTTTGTAAACCGGGTATGTATATTCCCGGCCTGGATATTACCATCAGCGTCGGCAAGATCCGTGGCGTCGAGAGCTTTGGCATGATGGCGTCCGAGCGCGAGCTTGAGCTGTCGGATGAACATGACGGGATTATCGAGCTGCCCTCGGGCGAGGTCGGTGACAAGTTTGTCGACTGGCTGGCCGAGAACGACCCATCAAAAGTTGATCCGATGATCGAGATCGCGATTACGCCGAACCGCCCGGATGCGCTGGGTGTTGCGGGTATTGCGCGAGATCTGGCTGCACGTGGATTGGGCACGCTGAAGGTGCGTGACTATGTCCCCGTGCCGGGGGACTTTGAAAGCCCGATCAAAGTGTCGATCGACGAGGATACGCTGGACGGCGCGCCGCATTTCACCGGGCGTCTGATCCGTGGCGTAAAGAACGGCCCGAGCCCTCAGTGGCTGCAGGATCAACTGAAAGCGATTGGTCTGCGTCCGATCTCGGCTCTGGTGGATATCACCAATTATATGACCTTCGACCACAACCGTCCGCTGCACGTGTTCGACGCGGACAAGGTGCAGGGCAATTTGCGGGTGCATCGCGCCAAGGGTGGTGAAAAGCTGGTCGCGCTTGATGAAAAAGAATACTCCCTTCAGCCTGGCATGATGGTGATTTCGGACGACAAAGGCCCGGAATCTATCGCGGGTATCATGGGCGGCGAGGAAACCGGTTGTACCGAGGAGACTGTGAACGTCTTCCTTGAAAGCGCGTTCTGGGATCATGTACAGATCGCCCTCACAGGTCGGGCGCTGAAGATAAACTCGGACGCGCGGTATCGATTCGAGCGCGGCGTCGACCCGGAATACACGCGCGAAGGGTTGGAGCATGCGACGCAGATGATCTTGGATATCTGCGGCGGTGAAGCCTCGAATGTGGTCGAGGCGGGCAAAGCGCCGAACCACGCGCGGGCCTACAAACTGGACGCGGCGCGCGTGCAGTCCTTGGTCGGGATGGAGATTCCGGAAAGCGAGCAGCGGCAGACACTGACCCGTTTGGGCTTTCGTCTGGATGGCGAGATGGCGCATGTGCCCAGCTGGCGACCCGATATCATGGGGGAGGCCGATCTGGTGGAAGAGGTTGCGCGGATCGCTTCTCTGACCAAGTTGCA
This sequence comes from Ruegeria sp. B11, assembly GCF_056539785.1. Taxonomy (NCBI): domain Bacteria; kingdom Pseudomonadati; phylum Pseudomonadota; class Alphaproteobacteria; order Rhodobacterales; family Roseobacteraceae; genus Ruegeria; species Ruegeria sp. B11. The sequence continues at coordinate 105,088 of NZ_JBQFVO010000004.1, forward strand.
GGGTATTCCGCTGCCGCGTGCGACAGCAGGTATCCCCAAACCGGTCATGACACCCACGCAGCGTCGCCAGTCGATGGCGCGCCGGACCTGTGCAGCGCTGGGGTACAATGAATGTGTGTCTTATACCTTCATCGATCAGGCCTCGGCAGCCTTGTTCGGGGGCGGTGACGCAGCAACCATGTTGGAAAACCCGATCTCGTCCGAGATGAGCCATATGCGCCCTGATCTGCTGCCTGGTCTGCTGCAAGCGGCGGCGCGCAATCAGGCGCGGGGTTATGCCGATCTGGCCTTGTTCGAGGTCGGGCCAGTGTTCCACGATGGTGAGCCGGGGGATCAACAGACACAGATTACCGGCCTGTTGGTTGGGCGTAGCGGTCCCAAGGACGTGCATGGTGCTTCCCGTCCCGTTGACCTGTTTGATGCCAAAGCCGACGCAGAGGCGGTGCTTGCCGCCATTGGTGCGCCTGCCAAGGTTCAGATCCTTCGTGGCGGCGATGCCTGGTGGCACCCGGGTCGGCACGGCAAGATTTGTCTGGGCCCCAAAAAGGTTCTGGGCGTTTTTGGTGAATTGCATCCGCGCGTGTTGCAGGCGTTGGATATCAAGGGTCCGGCAATGGCGTTCACCATCTGGCCGGATCAGGTGCCGATGCCACGTAAATCCGGTGCGACCCGTTCTGCCTTGGAATTGCGCGACCTGCAGGCGGTCGAGCGCGATTTCGCCTTTGTTGTAAATGCGGATATCGAAGCTCTGACGTTGGTCAATGCGGCAGCGGGTGCTGATAAGGCTCTGATCGAGGACGTGCGCGTCTTTGACGAATTCATTGGCGGTAGCGTCGGCGAGGGCAAGAAGTCTCTGGCCATTACCGTAAGGCTCCAGCCGTCGGACGCGACCCTGAAGGAAAAGGATATCGAGGCGGTCAGCACCAAGATTGTCGAAAAAGTGATGAAAGCCACTGGCGGCGTCTTGCGGGGATGAGTTGGTTTTCGCCTCCGGCGGGAGTATTTTTGAAATGATAAAGGGGCCATTGCGCCCCTTTTTCACGGGAGGAGAGAAAAATGCTGAAGGTCTATTTGTCCGGTGAGATTCACACGGATTGGCGCGAGCAGATCATTGCGGGCGCCGATGGGTTGGATGTTGAGTTCAGTAGCCCGGTCACCGATCACGGTGCTTCGGACGATTGCGGTGTCACGATCTTGGGGGCCGAGCCGAACAAGTACTGGCACGATCACAAGGGTGCCATGGTCAACGCGATCCGGACCCGCAAGGGCATATCAGACGCGGATGTTGTGGTTGTACGCTTTGGGGACAAATACAAGCAGTGGAACGCGGCATTTGACGCGGGCTATGCGGCAGCACTGGGCAAGTCGATCATTGTTCTGCACGGGGCTGATCATCAGCACGCGCTGAAAGAAGTAGATGCAGCAGCCCTCGCCGTCGCTGAAGAACCCGCGCAAGTTGTTGAGATCTTGCGCTACGTTCTAACAGGCGCGCTGCCTGGGTAACCCGATGGCCCGTGGCGGCGGACTTGGATCCCGCCGCACAGGCCTTGTGTATCAATCCCGTGAGGGGATGTTCAGTCCTCTTTGCACTGCGGGTCGATCCAGGAACCTATCCAGATAGCGCGTAACGTTGCCATAGCTTTCCCAGCCTATGACATCCTTGACGCCGTAATAATCTAAACCGCGCAGCCAGGGCGCGATTGCGATATCCGCGATCGAGAATTCTCCGGCGATCCAATCTTGGCCGTCCAGTTGCCGGTCGAGAACGTTCAGCAGGCGTTTGGCCTCGGACACGTAGCGTTCGCGCGGGCGGGGGTCTTCGATTTCAGCCCCTGCGAATTTGTGGAAATACCCAAGCTGGCCAAACATTGGTCCGATACCGCCCATCTGAAACATAACCCATTGGGTGACCCGGTGCTTGTCGCCTTTGTTCTGACCCAGCAGCTTACCGCTCTTTTCAGCGAGGTACAGAAGGATTGCACCGCTTTCGAACAAAGCCAACGGAGCATCGTCGGGCCCGTTGGGATCAATGATCGCCGGGATCTTGTTGTTCGGGTTCAGCGAAAGAAACTCCGGGCTTTTGACATCTGCATCGGCCAGTGTGACACGATGTGCCTCATAAGGCAGGCCGGTTTCTTCCAGCATGATCGACGCCTTTACCCCGTTGGGTGTGGGGAAGGAATAAAGCTGAATCCGCTCGGGGAACTGTGGGGACCATTTATTCATGATCGGGAATTGGAGTGTGTCCAGCATGATGGGCTCCTTTTATCGCGCCTGTCTCGGTCAATCTGGTAATTTGTGGCGCTTTTGTAAGGTCCAATTCTGTGCGTGATCGGTCAGTCGATGTTTGCTGGGGAACAGCAGGGGGGAAAACTCGGAAATCCCGCACCTAGACCTGCGCGCAAAATTAGCCCAGACTTTTCAGCGATCCCGCGCCAAAAGGCGCGGGTTTGCTGTTGGCGCAAAGGAGAAGCGTGTGGAAGATGTCGTAACACAGGTGGGCGCATTTGGTCCGCTGATCATGAGCGCGATCAAAGCGTTGATCGTTCTGGTATTGGGTTGGATCGTTGCCGGAGCCATTAGCGGTCTGGTGCGGCGGCGGATCAACGCCACGCCACATATCGACCCGACTTTGGGGAATTTCGTTGCGAGCCTCGTGAAATGGGTGCTGCTGGCGATTGTCTTTGTCGCCGTTCTGGGCATTTTCGGAATCGAGGCGACCAGCATCGTGGCCATTCTGGGTGCCGCATCCCTGGCCATCGGTTTGGCGCTGCAGGGAACACTCAGCGATCTGGCCGCGGGCGTGATGCTGGTGGTGTTCCGGCCCTATAAGCTGGGCCAATATGTCGATATTGGTGGCACAGCGGGTACTGTGAAAGACCTGAACCTGTTCACGACCGAGCTGGTGACGCCGGACAACGTGCAGATCATCGTGCCAAACGGTCAGGCTTGGGGTTCGGTGATCACCAACTATTCCGCCCATGACACCCGCCGGGTCGATCTGGTGTTTGGCATCGACTACGGCGATAGCGCGGATGAGGCTATGAACATCATCCTGGATGTGGCCAAAGCTGACGATCGTATCATGGCTGATCCTGAGCCCTGGGTGCGGGTGACAAATCTTGGGGATAGTTCGGTTGATCTGACCGCGCGCCTGTGGTGCGCAGCGGCTGACTATTGGGATGTGAAGTTTGAACTTACCAAAGCGATCAAAGAAGCGTTTGACGCCAAAGGCGTATCCATCCCGTATCCGCATTCTGTGGAGATTCACAAAGAGGCGTAAGCCTCCCGCCCGTCGATCGGGCATTGAAATGCCATCCTCTGGTTGGGCCGGGCACCGCGCTAAGGCGCGGTGCTTTTTTGCGCGTACCTTGGTCCAGAAAAAACAGCGCCGCGCTATTGGCGCGGCGCTAGGCCCAAGTCTGTAAAGCGTCCTTTGGAAAAGGACGCTTTCAGAGGCGGGAGCGCTCTTAGTTCAACAGAGTTGTTGGATCGACAGAGTCGATGTTAAGGGCGGTGCCCACCGCTTCGTAAGTCAGCTTGCCGGCGTGGACGTTCAAACCTGCCAGCAGGTGTGCGTCGTCCTTACAGGCCTGCTTCCAGCCCTTGCTTGCCAGCGAAAGCATGAACGGCATGGTTGCGTTGCCCAGTGCGATGGTCGAAGTCCGGGCAACCGCACCGGGCATGTTGGCGACGCAGTAGTGCATGATGCCGTCAACTTCGTAAACCGGATCGGCGTGGGTGGTGGCTTTCGAGGTTTCAAAACAGCCGCCCTGATCGATCGCAACGTCTACCAGAGCCGCGCCGGGCTTCATGGTCGACAGCTGTTCGCGCGAGATCAGTTTGGGAGCAGCTGCGCCCGGGATCAGAACCGCACCGATGACCAGGTCGGCATCCTGGATCAGCTCGGCTGTCGCACCAGCGGTTGAATACTGGTTCTTGAAGGTTCCGCCGAACACATCGTCCAGATAGCGGAGACGCGGCAGCGAACGGTCCAGTACGGTCACATCCGCACCCATGCCTGCGGCAATCTTCGCTGCGTGGGTGCCTACGACGCCTCCGCCGATGACGATCACTTTGGCAGGGCCTACACCCGGAACACCACCCATCAGAACGCCGCGGCCACCGTTGGCCTTCTGCAGAGTCCAGGATCCAACTTGTGGAGCCAAGCGACCGGCAACCTCGGACATCGGCGCCAGCAGCGGCAGGCCGCCATTGGAGTCAGTCACGGTCTCATAGGCAATCGCGGTGCAGCCGGATTCCAGCAGATCGTGGGTCTGGTCTGGATCGGGTGCCAGGTGCAGATAGGTGAACAGCAACTGACCTTCGCGCAGCATTTTACGCTCGACCGCCTGAGGTTCCTTGACCTTGACGATCATATCAGCCGTGGCGAACACTTCTTCTGCAGTGTCGACGATGCGGGCACCTGCCGCTACATAAGCGTCGTTATCAAAGCCCGAGCCCATCCCGGCACCGGTTTCGATAATGACTTCGTGACCGCGGGTCACAGCTTCGCCAGCAGCGTTCGGGGTCATCCCGACGCGGAATTCCTGAGGTTTGATTTCCTTGGGGCAGCCGATTTTCATGTGAGACTCCATTCATAAACTGCCTAAATTATGGGCATAAATTGGCGCAATTTTTGTGAAACCCCACTTGCTAAACACACAATCTGCGGGAAAATATTCGAGGTATAGGCAACTTGACGCAATGGATGTGCGCAAATGACGATTGACGCAACAGATCGGAAGATTCTGGCAGCCCTGCAGCGCAAAGGGCGGATGTCAAATTCGGAATTGTCCGAACAGGCGAATCTATCCCCTTCGGCCTGCCACCGGCGCGTGCAGCGACTTGAGGCTGAGGGTTATATCAAGGACTACGTCGCCCTGTTGGATGCACGGAAGTTGAACGTTCCAACCACTGTGTTTGTCGAGATCACGTTGCAGGGTCAGGCGGAAGAAGTGCTGGAGGCGTTTGAAAAAGCCGTAGCACGGATTCCGGATGTGCTGGAATGCCATTTGATGGCGGGCACGGCGGACTACATTCTAAAGGTCGTCGCAGAAAATACCGAGGATTTTGCTCGCATTCATCGGCAATACCTGTCTCGCTTGCCTGGGGTGGCGCAGATGCAAAGCTCATTTGCTTTGCGCACGGTGTTCAAAACCACGGCCTTGCCTGTCTGAAACCAACTATTGGGGTTAGCCTTGCGTCAATTCTGCCGCTTGTATCTGTCGTGCGGTCGGGCCAAAATCCATGTTTCCGACCTTATGTACGACCTCGGCACTTTGCGCTGACACTCCGTGGTTACACTGGCCGTGTACGGTCCGAACCCGATGAACGATAAGGAGCAGACCTTGGCTTACGAAAACAACAGCACGCCGAAAGATTGGCTGGAAGCTGAACTGGAAGACACGCTGGACGAAGATTTCGAGATCGAATTCAGCGAACCCATGCTTTCGATGGAAGTGCGCAAGATTTACAAGGACCAGCATCCTGACATGCTGGATCGCAAGGTCTATTTTCGCAACCTTTTGCGGCTGCAGGCTGAACTTATCAAAGTTCAGGATTGGGTGGTCCATACAGGGGCCAAGGTCTGTATTCTATTTGAAGGGCGCGACAGCGCCGGGAAAGGGGGTGTGATCAAGCGGATCACGCAGCGTTTGAACCCTCGTGTAGCGCGTGTGGTCGCCTTGCCTGCACCCAGCCGACGCGAACAAAGCCAGTGGTATTTTCAGCGCTACGTGCCCCATTTGCCTGCGGCCGGTGAGATCGTGTTCTTCGATCGGTCCTGGTACAACCGCGCTGGTGTTGAACGCGTGATGGGATTTGCCAACGAGGATCAGGTCGAACAGTTCTTTCAGGACGTTCCCGAATTCGAACGGATGCTGGTGCGGTCGGGGATTATCCTGCTGAAATACTGGTTCTCGATTACAGACGAAGAACAGCAATTGCGATTCCTGATGCGTATTCACGATCCGATGAAGCAGTGGAAACTGTCGCCGATGGATCTGGAATCCCGCATCCGGTGGGAGGCATACACCAAGGCCAAAGAGGATATGTTCTTTCGCACCAACATATCCGAGGCGCCTTGGTATATCGTTGAAGGCAACGACAAGAAACGCGAACGGCTCAATTGTATCGAGCACCTGCTGACCAAGATCCCCTATGAGGATGTGCCGCAGGAAAAGGTCAATCTGCCGGATCGGCGCTATAACCCCGAATACGAACGGCGCATTTTGCCGGATGAGCTACACGTGCCTAAGATATATTGATTTGGCAGGAAAGTGGTGCGGGAAAAGGATCCCCGCACCTGAACGGTTTGATTAACCCCAATCAAATCCGCAGTTCGTTTCGAAAACAAACACGCCGCACATGTCGTCATTCATGTCTTCGACTGTGGCTTCAACGGTTTCGATCATGTCGTCAGCGAAGTCGGTGTCGAACACCAGATCGAAATCATCCATCTCCGGGGTCGTGTCAGCCTGCTGCACCGGAGACCATTCGAACTGGTCAAATTGGGCTTGCAGCGCATTAACAAACGCTTCGATCCCGGCAAGGAAGGCCTGAACGTCAAAGCAGTCCGCGCCCGGTGCACCATTGTCAACGACAACTTCAGGTGTTTCTGGCTCGGGTTCTTCGACCTCGGTGACGTCGGTCTCCGGAGTTTCGGGTTCCTCGACCTCGACGACTTCAGTATCCGGCACATCGGGTTCCGGGTCTTCAACTTCAGTCACATCGGTATCAGGCGTTTCCGGCTCTTCAGTTTCGGTCACGTCTGTTCCCGGAGTCTCCTCAACCGGGTCCTCGGTCTCGGTAACCTCAGTTTCTGGCGTTTCGTCTGCCGGTTGCTCGGTTTCCGTCACATCGGTGTCGGGTGTTTCGTCCGATGGTTCTTCGGTTTCGGTGACGTCTTCCTCCGGGGTCTCCTCTGCCGGTTCTCCGGCATCGGGAACTTCCGCTACCGGTGTTTCGTCAACTGGTTCCTCAGTCTCGGTCACATCGGTTTCCGGCACTTTTGGTTCAGTCGGGGTGGTAACCTCTTCCTCTTCTGGCTCAACAACTTCTTCAACCGGAGGCGTCGCCGGCGGGGTGGTGTCGCCGTTATCAAGATCGACATCGCCCTGAGTCGCCGCAAAGTTCTGCGTCACCATGACAGCGTCGTACCCCTGCATGTCGCCTTCTTCGATCCCGATGCCGATATATTTGAAATCGGGGTTCAGAATGTTGGCGCGGTGACCGGGGCTATTCATCAGGTTCTGGTGCAACTGGGCGACATCATCGCTGATACCGGGTGCGCCACGCTCGGATTGCCAGGCGATGTTTTCTCCGGTGCGCCAGCTCCCGGACAGGTCGAACCCTGCGGCTTGCATCCGTTGGGTCGCGGATGAACCACCCTGACCGGTGTGGCTGAACCGGTCGGTGTCCAGCATCCAGCTGCTGTGGTCCTCGGAAGATTCGTTCAGGTTGCGTTCAAGTTCCAGGGGATCAAGACCGCGGGATGTGCGCTCTTGGTTGATCAGCGCGAGCATTTCGCGCTCGACCGTACTTGCTGTCGACATCAGTGCCTCCGTTTTTGGTTATGTCTGAGTGGACGGCCTCACTTACAAACGATCAAAGAACGCTGAATAGGGCGGGTACGGCGATGGGCGATTTTCGGCGGCAGAATGCAACCGAACGGCGATTCGCTGCGCTGTAAAATGCCGACTGCGGCGATTGCATCAAAATCGGCAGGTTGCCGCGAGGGTAAAGCCGGGAATTGGCGGGATCATCCGCCCTAAAAACGACAAACCCCCGGGCAGGGCCTCGGGGGTCGTCAAATAGTGTCATCCAAAGCTGGACGAGTCGCAGGAAGCTCTTAGAGCAAACCTTCGCGCTGTGCTTTCTTGCGTGCCAGTTTACGGGCACGGCGGATCGCTTCAGCTTTCTCGCGCGCTTTTTTCTCGGACGGTTTCTCGAAATGTTGCTTCAGCTTCATTTCACGGAACACGCCTTCGCGCTGCAGCTTTTTCTTCAGGGCACGAAGCGCCTGATCGACGTTATTGTCGCGAACACTAACCTGCATGTGGTTGTCACCACCTTTCTAGATAGAGTTGCAAGGAAATTGCAGGAAGTGGCCGTATAGCAAAGCACGCCTAACTTGTCTAGTACTGGACCCGCAGCCTCGGAGACCCGACATGACAGCAACCTATGAAGACACCAAAGAGCAGCTTCTCGATGCGATTCTGAACCATGTGCCGTTCGACGGCTGGTCGGAAACCAGCTTTCGTGCGGCCATCAGCGATTGCGATCTGGAGCCCGCGCTTGCCCGAGCGATCTGTCCGCGTGGTGCCGTCGATCTGGCACTGGCCTTTCATGCGCGCGGGGATGCCGCGATGTTGGAGCGGTTGAAATCCGAAGACCTGAGCGGGCTGAAATTCCGTGAAAAGATCGCCGCCGCCGTCCGTTTCCGCCTGCAGGCGGTCGAAGACAAAGAAGCAGTGCGCCGAGGTATGACTTTGTTCGCGTTGCCGATCCATGCCGCGGATGGGGCTAAGGCGGTCTGGGGCACCTGTGACCAGATCTGGATAGCGCTTGGCGATACTTCGGACGACGTGAACTGGTACACCAAACGTGCCACTCTGTCGGGCGTCTATTCTTCGACACTGTTGTATTGGCTGGGTGATGACAGCCCGGATTATCAGGCAACATGGGAATTCCTGGATCGGCGGATCGAGGGCGTAATGCAGTTTGAAAAGTTCAAGGCGCAGGTGAATGGCAACCCGCTGCTGAAACCGTTTCTGGCCGTCCCCAACTGGCTTGCGGGTCAGGTGAAGGCTCCGACGAAGTTGCCTGACAACCTGCCCGGTTCGCTGTCATCGGGAAAATAGTCGCAGCGTTTCCACTTGCCGCTGGGCCTCTGCGTTTTCGCCTGCTAGGCATTGGGCAAAGGAGATATGCCCATGACCCAGACAATGCGCGCTGTCGAGATCACTGAAGCTGGTGGCCCGGACGTTCTGCAACTGACGGAACGCCCGATGCCGGAACCGGCAGAGGGTCAAGTGGTTCTGAAAGTCGCGTACGCCGGGGTGAACCGTCCTGATGCGCTGCAGCGGGCAGGGGCGTATGATCCACCTCCCGGTGCAAGCGATTTGCCGGGGCTGGAAGCGTCAGGAGAGGTCGTCGCCATCGGCTCGGGTGTCGAAGGTCTGGTCGTTGGCGATCGGGTTTGCGCCCTGTTGCCCGGCGGCGGTTATGCTGGATATGTCGCAACGCCCGCCGCTCATTGCCTGCCTGTGCCTGCGGGTATGGGTTTGAAAGAAGCTGCCTGCCTGCCCGAAACCTTTTTTACTGTTTGGTCCAATGTCTTCACCCGTGGCGGCTTGAAACCAGGGGAGCGGTTTCTGGTCCATGGCGGTTCCAGCGGGATCGGCACGACGGCCATTCAGTTGGCCAATGCGTTTGGCGCCCGCGCCTTTGCAACCGCCGGGTCGGCTGAGAAATGTGAGGCTTGTATCAAGCTAGGTGCCGAAAAGGCGATCAACTATCGTGACGAAGACTTCGTGGCCGCGATGCGTGCCGAAGGTGGGGCGAACCTGATCCTGGACATGGTCGGAGGTGATTATATCCCGCGCAACATCAAGGCTTTGGCGGAAGACGGGCGGCTGGTTCAGATCGCTTTCCTGCAAGGTCCGGTGGTCGAACTGAACTTTGCGCTGATGATGGTGAAACGCCTCACCCTGACTGGCAGCACCTTGCGCCCACAAAGCGATTTGGCCAAGGCGCGCATCGCGCAAGACTTGCGTGAAGCTGTGTGGCCATTGCTTGAGGCCGGGAAGGTCGCACCGGTGATGGATTCAGAATTCGATCTTTCTGATGCCGCCGCTGCACATGCGCGGATGGAAACATCGGGCCACATTGGCAAGATCGTTCTGAAGGTCTCTGGTTAAGCTGCTGCCATGTAGTCAGGCGACCGCCCGGCGATACAGGTGCCATGTGGCGTGGCCTAGAACGGGCATGACGACGATCAGCCCCAGCAACATCGGGATCGCGCCCAGTACCAACATCGCGGCCACAATAGCCCCCCAGGTCAAGATCACACCCGGGTTCTGACGCAAGACCCGGACCGAGGTTACGACGGCCACGGGAACGCCCACTTTGCGATCCAGCAACAGCGGAAAGCTGACCACGCTTAGCGCCAATGCGACCAGTGCAAACAGGAAACCGGTGGCGGTGCCGATGATGATCATGCTCCAGCCTGCTCCGGTGGTGAACACTTCTGTCACGAATGCCATGGCCGAAGCCGGAGGTTCTGGCCCTAGGGTTTGCGCGTAGATGCCTTGCGCGACCATCAGCCAGATCATCAATAGCATGACCAGATAGAAGCCCAATGCCAGTATGGCTCCGAAGGAAGGCGAACGGAATACGCCGAACGCGTCCAGCCAATGAACGTCTCCGCCCTGTTCCCTCTTGCGACTGATCTCATAAAGCCCGACGGCGGCGACCGGCCCGATCAGCGCAAAGCCCATGACAAGCGGGGCCAGCAGGGGCACCATGTCTTTGTTGAGCCCAATACCGAACATCAGCAGACCTGCGATTGGATAGATCAGAACGACAAAGATCGCATCGGCCCGGGTTTCGAGAAAATCGTTATATCCAGCTTTCAGGCATTCGCGCAGATCCTGCAGGGTCAGCGTATGCACCGTCGGCAGAGCCTGAACATCCGCGCTGCCGATCTCGGTCACGGATTCAGTGACATGATCGCTGGTTGCCCGCAGATTTCGGGCGACCCAGGTGATTGGGTTACCGATTGTCTTGTCCATGTTCATCCCCTTTTCTGGCGTGGGTGCGCCGCGGGATGCATCCGGCGTGGCAATTCGCGTGACCGGATCAGCCGGCAACGTCTGCCCAATTACAACGTCTCGTTGCATTATAGCACATATTGCGAAATTTTGCCCGATCACCCTTGCAGAGCCGGAAGGATTGCTCTGCCGCACAGGCGTGTTAGCTTTGTTTCCACAGGCAAGGGAGGCATTCATGCAGCAGACAGCACGCACAGTCGTCATACACGAATCCGGCGGCCCCGAGGTTCTTCGGATTGAGGATCGCCCGCTTGGCGATCCCGGCCCGGGTGAGGTGCGCATTCGCCATCATGCCTGCGGATTGAATTTCATCGATGTGTACCAGCGTACCGGCCTTTATCCGCTGGAGTTGCCTCATGCGTTGGGAATGGAAGCGGCCGGAGTCGTTGAGGCGGTAGGCGAAGGCGTTACGCATCTTGCTCCCGGCCAACGCGCGGCCTATGCCGCAGGACCATCGGGAGCATATTCCGAAGCGCGCGTGATGCCTGCAGCACAGGTTTGTCCGCTGCCCGAGAGTATCTCGTTCCGCACCGCAGCGGCCATGATGCTAAAGGGCATGACGGTTGAATACCTGTTTCACCGCACAACGCCGCTGCGGCGCGGAGATACCGTGTTGTTCCACGCGGCTGCCGGAGGTGTGGGACTGATCGCCTGCCAATGGGCGAAATCCGAAGGCATCAAACTGATCGGGACAGCGGGAACGGATGAGAAATGCAGCCTGGCGCAGTTCAATGGCGCGTCACATTGCATCAACTACCGGACCGAGAATTTTGTCGAGCGTGTGGCCGAGATCACCGGAGGCAAAGGGGTTGATGTGGTGATGGACTCCATCGGTGCGGACACGTTTGAGGGATCGCTGGATTGCCTGAAACCCTTGGGCATGATGATTTCATTCGGAAACGCTTCGGGGCCAGTGCCGCCTGTCGATCTGGGAATGCTTGCGCAGCGGGGATCTCTGAAGGTGACGCGGCCAACCTTGTTCACGCATATCTCGGATCACGCCACCTGTCAGGCGATGGCGCGACGCTTGTTTGGCAAAGTGGACGGGCGCGAGGTCAAGATCCATGTCGATCAGGAGTTTCCGTTGGATCAAGTTGCTGATGCGCATCGTGCTTTGGAAGCACGACAAACCACCGGCAGCACAGTCTTGGTGCCCTAGCGGCACGGGCCCGGCGCAAATAGCCGGGCCCTACTTTCTCATCAAAACCGATATGCTACACGCAGTTGAACTGTAGTTGCGTCAACATCGACGCCCGATGAGTTGAAGTCGTCGAACTCATGATACAGAATCTCGCCTCCAACGCTGATATTGGGGGCTACGATCTGCTCATAGCCTGCGCCGATGAACCAGCCATCGTCACTGCCCAGATTATCGGTATCCGCATCGGCATAACCGGCGGTGCCATAAAGCAGGCCCTGCGGGTTCACCTTGTAGCCCGCGCGTGCTTTGAGCCGCCAGACATTCTCGACCGTGGCGGCGCCGGAAAGGTCTACGTCGCTCCAGTCATAGTCGAAGCCACCTCCGACGACCCAATCGCCCAGATCGTAATCATATCCAAGGATGATACCGCCGATCGCACCATCGCCGTCGACGCCTGATACGTTTGTGTCGATGTCCGCATAGCCAAACTGTGCACCGCCGTAGAATCCAGTCCAGTTGCCTGAGGATTGCGCCATGGCGGATCCCGCAGTCAATACGGCGACCGTGGTGATCAGTGCCAATCTTCCTGTCATCGTCTCATTCCTTTCGCTCGAAACCTGCTGCCAATCAAATCTAATGGCAGCGTTATGATTGAATCTACGTTCCGGCCCTTAGGCCGGATCAGTGATGTTTTGACTGTCCCGAACAAATTTATTCAGGCCGGTGCCCCGGCGTGGGCCCACTCAGGTTGGGCTCTTTTCTCATATGCTAGATAGGGTGAAACATGATGCCTTCAAACGAAGATCGGCGGCGGATACGATCTGCCGCCGATGCACAAAGGTCTTGTCAGCGAATTATTGCTGTAGTTCAGCCGGGTCTTTGTCGGCGATGTCTTCCCAGTTCGCGCTGGCTTTCTCAACAAAGCCCGGAATGTCGCCTTCCCAACGCTCCTGAATGTCTTGTGACAGGTTCAGATACAGCTTGTTGTCGACGATTTTCCAGTAGTTCGGGTCACCATCGAACTTGAAGCCCATTGCGGTGCCAAATGCGCAGTAGCCGCCGTAGGCAGGCAGATAGGCCTCTGGGTTCGCCTCAAAAGCGGCTTTGTTCTCTTCTGATGCAAAACGGTACAGGGCGTCGTTGTGCAGCGTGGTGATTTTGTAATCACCCTTGGTTGCTTCGCCAACGGTGAAATAGGCAACCGGGTCATAGCCCTGCATTGCCAATCCGGTCGAGCTTGCGTTGATTTCGACGCCAGCCGCCATTGCTGAGCTTGCGATCGCAACAGACAGCGCGACTCCGCTGATGATGGATTTGAACGTGTTCATGACTTCACCTTTCGTGAATAGGCTCGCTGAAGAGCACTGAAATTTTGCCCGGGCGAACCGGATTTGATTGTCGCGACGCCTGTAATTGGCCGTCACAAAATCCCAGTTGGGGAATGGCCTGATCACGTTCAAAGCAATCAATTGTGATTGTGCAGTCACAAAGACCGGTTGTTCATTCCTGCACGTCAGGCACCAGCGCCAGGACAAAATCTACCACCTTTTCCGCAGGCATTTCGCAGGGGCGAAGCAACGCGCCGCTTTTCTGTGTGAGATAAAGGTTCAGGCTGATGTAATCCGGCCCGCCCAATTGGTGAGCCACCAGTTTGTGAGATTTCCCGCGGGCCATGATTTGATGTGAAACCACATATCTATGTGGGCCAACCGTTCCGGTGAACGTGCCGACAGGCAGATAATGGAACGCTTTCAGCAACGCGCTGAGCGCGGTCACGATTTACCGATTCTCGGCTCTGTCCCTGCCTTGATCCGCGCTAGGTTGGCGCTGTGCCGCCAGTAGAGCAGCAAGGTCAGAGCAATTCCAAGAACGAAGGTACTGCCATCTGTCAGCACCATGATCCAGGTGGTGGATAGGGCGGCGGCGGCCAGCGCACCAACGGATGAAATACGCCAGATCAGCGCCGCGACCAGCCATGTCAAACAGCAGGCGACACCCACGCGCCAGTCAAGTGCCAGCCAAAGGCCCAGAAAGGTCGCAACGCCTTTACCGCCTTTGAAGCCCAGCCAGACCGGAAAGCAATGCCCGAGGAACGCGGCCAATGCGGCGATCTGCGCGGCATCTTCACCAGCCAAAGCGCGTGCCAGCAGAACAGCAACGGCACCCTTGGCTGCATCAAACAGCAATGTCAGCGCTGCCGCTGCCTTGTTGCCGGTTCGCAGGACGTTGGTTGCGCCGATATTGCCCGACCCGATTTGCCGCAGATTTCCCAGACCCATCACGCGCGCGACGATCATGCCAAAGGGTATGGAGCCTAGCAGGTATCCCAACGCGGCCCACAGTATGAGCTGAATCATTGTGCTGTCGATCAGGGGCATCAGGCTCTCCGGTACACTTCTTGTCCAGCGACATAGGTTGCGGTGACCTTACCCTGCATCCGCTGGCCGTCAAACGGTGTGTTCTGCGATTTCGATTTCAGCGTAAAGCGGTCCAGAACAAAGGGAACATCCGGGTCGAACTGCACCAAGTCGGCAGGCGCGCCTAGGGCCAGGCGACCGCTCTCCAACCCCAGCCGTTTGGCCGGGTTCAGGGCCATGGCGCGGAACAGGGTCGGCAAGTCCAGCTGTTCGGAATGATATAGCCGAAGCGCAGCAGGCAGCAGTGTTTCCAGCGCCACCGCGCCCGAGGCCGCCTCTTCAAACGGCAGACGCTTGCTTTCCTCATCCTGCGGCGTGTGCATCGAGCTGATCGTATCGATCAGACCGGTTCGCACTGCTTCGATCACGGCTTGCCGGTCATCTTCGGATCGCAGCGGGGGCTTGATCTTGAAGAAGGTGCGATAATCGGACACGTCCAATTCGTTCAACGTCAGATGGTGGATCGAGGTGCCTGCTGTGATGTCCAGCCCGTTGCGCTTGGCGCGCTCCAGTGCGGGTAGGGCGCGGGCCGTGGTGATCTGATCGGCGTGATAGGCGGCCCCGGTCATTTCAAGCAGGGCGATGTCGCGGTCCAACCCCATACGCTCGGCCATAGGCGATACGGCAGGCAAACCTCGCAGTGCGGCGAATTTACCGCTGGTGGCCGCGGCACCGCTGCTCAGGCCCGGCTCTTGCGGGTGGGCAATCACAAGCGCGCCACAGGATTTGGCGTAGGTCAGCGCGCGTGAGAACACCTTGGTATTGGTGATGACATGATCGCAATCGGTGAAGGCCACAGCTCCCGCATCTTGCAGGAACCCGATCTCGGTCATCTCACGCCCTTCGCGCCCTTTGGTCAGGGCGGCCATCGGCAAGACGTTTACCGGCGCGTCCGCTTGCGCGCGGCGGGTGGCGAACTCCAGCGTCTCGGGTGTGTCGACGGCAGGCAGAGTATCGGGACGGGTGACGATGGTTGTCACACCCCCTGCAGCCGCAGCCAGACCTGCGGATTTATAGCTTTCTTTGTGCCGCTCACCGGGCTCACAGACCTTGACGCCAATGTCGACAATGCCGGGGGCGAGGCACTGCCCACCGCAATCGACCACCTGCGTGTCAGCGTCTGGGGCCGTGCCTTCACCAAGCGCTGCGATCCGACCATCGGCAATCTGCAGCCAGCCGATGCTATCTTTGCCAGCTTCGGGGTCGATCAGGCGAGCGTTAGTGAAAATCAGATTGCTCATGCCATGGCCCTTTCGATTGCAGCTTTGGTGGCGGCGGGGTCCGCCTGGTATTTGATAAGGTGTTTGTCGCCGCCTTTGGTGACGATCTGGACAAAACTGCCAATGGTATTGACCGCCTGAATTTGGTTCAGCGCCACCTTACGCGGACCAGGACCGGTGAGAGTGGTGCCCGTCATTTCCCACTTGGCGACCAGTTCTTCCGAAGCCAAATACCAAGCGCGGATGGTGATGGCGGCCAACCCTGCGGGCGCGCCGGTCCAGACGTAAGGGTTGCCTATCAACCAAAGCAAGACCATCGCAGCCGCCATTGCAAACGCGGCGAGCCATGCGTTGGTGCGGATATAAGCGCCCTTGTCTGGCGTGAATGTTACAGGATCAGCCACAAGGCACCTCCGACGGCGATCAGAATCAGCAAGGCAATGACGGCTGAACCGATGCGGCTTGGTTTATTATCCACTGGCGGGCTTTGCGCGGCCGAGAACGGTTTTGCGCTTTCGGTCTCAATCGTGCCGCCGGACCAGTTGGTAGCCTCTTCGGTGAACAGGCCAATCAGATGCAGGCGGGGATCGAGGGAAAGGGTTGCAGATCGACCACCCAGCGCCGCACTGCGCAGGACCATCACCCAGCCTTCAATGGCGTCGAACTTCGCGCGATCCAACTGGTCTTCCGAGACACCACAGCCTTCGCTGAGATAGCCATAAAGCCCGAGATCTTCGAGGTCGGATACCGGAAAAATGTCGATCTGTTCTGGATCCAGCCCCTCGACACCCAACACCTGATCAACAGCCCCCGGTTCGCGCAGGAATTTCGCTTCTTCCGGGCGCATGTCCAGCGAGAACAGGCGGATCACACCGCGCTCATGGGGGGCGATGATCAGATCGTTCATGCGGCTTCTCGCACGTTGCGCGCCAGCAGGTCCATGGCGGCCATGCGGACGGCAACGCCCATCTCGACCTGTTCCTGAATGACGGATCGGTTGATGTCATCGGCCAGAGTGCCGTCGATCTCGACCCCGCGGTTCATTGGACCGGGGTGCATCACGATGGCGTCTGGCTTGGCCAGCGCCAGCTTTTCAGCGTTCAGACCGTAGCGGTGATAATATTCGCGTTCCGAGGGGATAAAGCCGCCGTCCATCCGTTCCTTCTGAAGGCGCAGCATCATCACAACGTCGACGTCTTTCAGACCCTCATTTATATCATCATAGATCTCGGCCCCGAATTCCGCGAATTGCGACGGCACCAGCGTCGGCGGGCCGATCAGACGGATGCGGTTTTCCATCTTGCCCAGCAGGATCAGGTTCGATCGCGCCACGCGCGAATGCGCCACGTCTCCGCAAATCGCGATGTTCAGCCGGTGTAGGCGGCCTTTGGCACGGCGGATGGTCAGCGCGTCCAGCAGGGCTTGCGTCGGGTGCTCATGCCGCCCGTCACCTGCGTTCAGCACGGCGCAGTTTACCTTCTGCGCCAGCAGGTCCACCGCGCCAGAATGAGGATGCCGTACCACCAGCAGATCGGGATGCATTGCGTTCAGCGTCATTGCTGTATCAATCAGCGTCTCGCCCTTTTTGATCGAACTGGCCTGCATCGCCATGTTCATCACATCCGCGCCCAATCGCTTGCCCGCAATTTCGAAACTCGCCTGCGTACGGGTCGAGTTTTCAAAGAACATGTTGATTTGAGTCAGGCCCGACAGCACATCGGAATGCTTAGCCGATTGCCGGTTCAGATCGACATAGGTTTCGGCCAGATCAAGGATAGCGGTGATATCGGATTGCGACAGATGCTCGATGCCAAGAAGGTGACGATGGGCGAAACGCATGGGCGGGCTCCTGTCTGACAATCGGACCGCTTATAGGAAGCCATGCAGGCCAAGGCAACCTAAGGTTCCGACCCTTCGGTTAGTTTCTCACATCCGCCTTCGGGCAGGCATTGTTCCCCTGGTTTGCACCACTTGCCATAGCCACAATCAATGGCCTTGATCGGGACACAGCCCTGATAAGCCGAGCATTTAAAGCCGGGTCGGCATTGCGAACCGGTTTCTTCACACAGAAACCAGCCGGGGCGCGAACATCCGCCGCCCGGCAAACAGGATGAACCGGCTCCGCAACTCCTACCATCTGCGCAGGTTGTGGATGGAGCGGGGACCAAATCCGGTCTGCTGCGCTCGCATTCACCGCGTCCGTTGCAGAAGCTACCACCGGGGCAATCCAGGCGCGAGGTGCACTTATTCGCCCCAGCAGGGGCGCAACGGGTTCCTCCTGCCACGCAGCGCTCGAACGGGCCGCAGGTGCGCCCACCTCCACAATAGGTGTGTCCCGGCGGGATACAGCGACCATCAAAGCTGCAGCGTTGGCCTGCGGGGCAGCAACCGCGCCCGCATTGCAACTGTCCGGCGCGGCATTGAGTATTCCGATCAAACAGCTGCGCACTCGCCGAACCGCCAAAGGTTGCCAGCAATAGAGCAATCAGAAGGAATCGCAGAAATGACAGCATGACCCTGCCATGGTCGGTGCGACCCTGTGCCATGGCAAGGTCTATTCGCTTTCCCTCGGTCAAAAGCTGGTTAGATTGAGGGTTATGGAATCGGGTTTGGACCATCATACCGCGCGGGCGCTGCTGGAATGGCAGATCGAGCTGGGCGCAACCGAGGCGATCGGCGACGCGCCGGTGGATCGCTATGCGTTGCCGGACAAAGCGGCCAAGGCTAAGAAACCAGCTGCGGTTGAACCTGCGAAAAAACCAGAACCGGTCGATGCCGCAGCTGTTGCAAAACAGGCGGCGAAAACCGCTGGATCGCTCGTCGATTTGCGTGCGGCGATGGAGGCGTTTGATCTTTGCGACCTCAAACGCGGCGCGCGGCAGTTGGTGTTTGCCGATGGCACCCCCGGTGCACGGGTAATGATCATCGGCGAAGCGCCCGGCCGTGATGAGGATCGCGAAGGTAAGCCCTTTGTCGGGCGCGCTGGGCAATTGCTGGACCGGATGCTGGCCGCGATTGATCTGGATCGGCGCGAGAATGTCTACATTACCAACGTGTTGCCGTGGCGGCCCCCGCAGAATCGCGATCCCAAGCCGGAAGAGATTGGCATGATGAAGCCGTTTCTGGAGCGGCATGTGGCGTTGGCCAAGCCCGAGGTGCTGGTGGTGATGGGCAATATTAGCTGTCAGGCCTTGCTGGGCAAACGCGGTATCACGCGGCTGCGCGGGAAATGGGATCAGGCGCTGAACCTGCCGGTCATCCCGATGTTCCACCCGGCCTACCTGCTGCGTCAACCGCAGATGAAACGTCAGGCCTGGGCCGATTTGCTGGATTTGCAAGCAAGGCTGAGGGGCGCGGGATGAGAGTTCTGGCGTTTTCCGATCTTCATATGGCGCGCAACCGGGCCGCTGATCTGGTGGTCGCCAGCGCCGAGGCTGATCTTGTCATCGGAGCGGGGGATTTTTGCAATGCGCGGCGGGGCCTGAATGAAGCGATGCAGATGCTGTCGGGCATTGCAGCGCCGCTGATCCTGGTGCCGGGCAACGCTGAGAGCGCCGAGGAACTGACAGCCGCTGCGCCCGAAGGCGCGCATGTTCTGCACGGGACGGGCATGACATTGGATGGTCTGCGCCTGTTCGGGCTGGGCTACGGCGTGCCGGTGACGCCTTTCGGAGACTGGTCCTGCGATCTTACTGAAGCTGAAGCATCGGAACTGCTGGACCGGTGCGAGGCTGCGGATGTTCTGATCGCGCACTCTCCGCCAAAAGGATATGGGGATGTGACATCGCAAGATGTGTCGGTCGGCTCGACCGCAGTTCGGGACGCGGTTGAACGCATCCAGCCCGATTTTGTCTTTTGCGGTCATATCCACGACAGTTGGGGATACCGCGGCATTCTCGGGCGGTCTCAGATCGCCAATCTGGGCCCAAAACCACATTGGTTCGAGGTAACAACGTGATCGAGACAGTGACATTGATGGCCTTCGTCCCAGCCGCACTGGTGCTGAATTTCACACGCGGCGCTGACATGATGTTCTGTTTCGGGCAAGGGTTACGGTCCGGGTCACGCCCAGCGATGATGGCCAGCCTCGGTGTTTCGACGGGTCTGATGGTGCAAGTTTTGCTGGCGGGGCTTGGACTTGGGGCGTTGGTATCAGCCGTGCCTTGGCTGTTTGACGTTATCCGGTGGATGGGCGTTGCTTATCTGTTGGTCCTTGCATGGGGCGCAATCCGGAAAGGGACAGTGTCGGGCGATGCAGCAGTCAAGCCTGCTCATTTCGCGTTTTGCGAGGGGTTGCTGGTGAACCTGACCAATCCCAAGGTCATTTTGTTTGTTTTGGCCTTTATCCCTCAGTTCGTGGACCCAGCAAACGGCCCGGTACTGCCGCAATTCCTAACCTTTGGTGCAATCATTACCTTGGGCAGCATTCTTGTGAACGGGATGGTCGGTATCTTTGCGGGCGGAGCAGGGCGCATTTTGATCTCAAACCCACGCGCTTCACGTGTCATTGGATGGGTCACGGGCGGGATATTCGCGGCTCTTGCTATCCGGCTTGCCATTATGGAAAGGGCTTGACGACATATGTCGCGCATTGACGAAAGCATTGAGTTCATCCCCGTCCGCATTGCGGTTCTGACCGTGTCGGATACACGCTCACTGGACGACGACCGCTCGGGCCAGACGCTTGTCGACCGGATCGAAACGGCTGGACATTCAGTGGCGGACCGCAAGATCATTCAGGACGAACGCGCCCAGATTGCCGAGCAATTGCGCAGTTGGATTGCGGATCCTGAAATCGACGTCGTGATCTCGACCGGCGGCACAGGTCTGACGGGTCGCGATGTGACAGTCGAGGCACATCGGGATGTTTATGAAAAAGAGATCGAAGCGTTTGGCACCGTTTTCACCATCGTGTCCATGGAAAAGATAGGTACTTCTGCCGTGCAGTCACGCGCCACAGGCGGAGTTGCAGGCGGAACCTATCTGTTCGCGTTGCCGGGCAGCCCGGGTGCCTGCAAAGACGCTTGGGATGCGATTTTGGAGAAGCAGTTCGATTATCGCCACCGGCCCTGTAATTTCGTTGAAATAATGCCCAGATTGGACGAACACCTGCGACGGAAGTAGACTGGTTCTGCGTTTAATGGATCATAACCGCTTTGTGGCTTGGCATTTTTTGCGACCCGGCTACCTTTGCGGAAGGCAGCATGTGCGACCAAAGGTGAGTGACCGATGCGATTTCTGCGGCAAAGCCTTGTTGGGGTCTTCCTGGCGTTTCTGACGCTGGGCCTGTTGATCGTTGCCGCACAGATGATCTCGGGCGCGGTTCAGGATGTGCTGACGCGGGACAATCAGGCACCTGAGGCGCGGGAACGCATATTCGCCGTTACCGTACGAACCGCCGAGCCGGAAACCGTCACTCCTTATCTGGAAGCGTTTGGCCAGATTCAAAGCCGCCGCCGGTTAGAGCTGCGCGCGGCCTTGGGTGGGCGCGTTGTATCACTGGCCGAAGACTTTGAAGATGGCGGTACCGTAACGGCGGGAGAATTGCTGGTCGAACTGGACCCAGCCGATATGCAATCGGCTCTGGACCGTGCCAAATCCGATCTACTGGATGCCCAGTTTGAAGAGCGGGACGCCGAACGCTCGCTGCTGTTGGCGCAGGATGAGTTGAAATCAGCCGAGGCACAGGCCGAACTGCGTGACCGGGCGCTGCAGCGCCAGCAGGATCTGCAGACACGTGGTGTCGGGGCTGCTGCAAGCGTCGAAGAAGCGGAACTGGCCGCAACATCGGCTCATCAGGCAGTTCTCGCGCGCAGGATCGCTTTGGCGCAGGCCGAATCTCGTGTGGATCAGGCAACAACCTTGTTTGCGCGGGCTCGTATCGCGTTGGAAGGGGCCGAGCGTGACCTGGAGGATATGACGATCCATGCCGGGTTTGATGGGACGCTGACCGAGGTCACTTTGGTTGAAGGCCGCTTGGTCGCGGCCAACGAAAAGCTGGCCGAACTCGTCGACCCCAATGCGCTTGAGGTCGCGTTTCGGGTTTCCACCGCGCAATTCGTGCGGTTGCTGGACGCGCAAGGTGATCTGATCTCAGCCCCGGTGACTGTATCGCTTGAGGTCACGGGGACCGATCTCACTGCCACCGGCCGGATCAGTCGCGATAGTGGCGCGGCGGGTGAAGGGCAAACCGGGCGTCTGATCTATGCGCGTCTCGACGACGCGCCGGGATTCAAGCCGGGGGATTTTGTCACCGTTTCGATTGAAGAACAGCCGCTCGATAATGTGGTCCGTCTGCCATCCTCGGTTCTGGACGCCACGGGCAATGTGCTTGTTCTCGGCCCCGATGACCGGCTGGAACCGTTGGCTGTGCAATTGATCCGTCGTCAGGGCGATGAGGTGCTTTTGCGTGGTGAAGGCCTGGAAGGCCGCGAGGTTGTGATTGGCCGGACGCCTCTGCTGGGTTCGGGTGTACGTGTGCGGCCCCTACGGATTGAGGCGAATGCCGAAGCTGATCCGGGCATGGTCGAGCTTTCGGACGAAAAGCGCGCTCAGCTTGTGGCTCAGGTCGAGGCCAGTGATGTCATGTCTCAGGAAGACAAAGCCCAAGTATTGGGCCAGTTGAGCGAGGCCAAAGTGCCCGCCACCCTAATACGCCGTCTTGATGACAATCGGGCCGGGGGCTAAGCGCGATGATCCGCGACATTCCCAACGCGGCGGGCGGTATCCTCAGCTATTTCACCCGGCACCGGACTGCGGCCAATCTGTTGCTGCTGATCATGCTGGTGCTGGGGGCCGCCGCGATCCCCAACATGCGGGCACAGTTCTTTCCTGATGTGATTCTCGAACGCGTCGATGTGAATGTCCAATGGGACGGCGCAGGCCCCGAGGATGTCGACAATGGCATCATCCAATTGCTGGAACCTGCGCTTTTGGCGGTTGAGGGCGTTGCCAGCACGGAATCGACCTCACGCGAGGGAACGGCGCAGGTCCGGCTGGAGTTTGAGCCGAACTGGGACATGTCTCGCGCGGTTGAGGAGGTCCGGACCGCCGTCGATAGCGTCACCAACCTGCCCGAAGACGCCGAGGAACCAACCATCAGGCGCGGCGCTTGGCGGGATCGTGTCACGGATGTGGTCATCACGGGGCCCATCGAAGCTGAACAACTGGCCAAATTCACCGATGAATTGATAAGCCGCCTGTTTGCAGTTGGTGTCACGCGCACCACGATCCGGGGACTGGCCGCGCCACGTGTGGTGGTCGAGGTGCCCACCGCGCAATTGATCGCCAATGATATCTCGCTTTCGGACATTGCCGAGGCCATCGCGGCAGAAGTCACCGCGAACCCTGCGGGCGATGTCACAGGTGCCAATGCGCGTATTCGGACAGGCGTTGAGAAACGCACCCCGGAAGAGATCGAAGGTATCGCCCTGCGCAACTTTGCCGATGGTTCAAAGCTGATTGTGGGCGATGTGGCGGAAATCCGGGTCGAGGGAGTCACGCGCAACCGCAGCTATTTCGTCGGCGACAATCCGGCGATGTCGATCCGCGTCGACCGGTCCAATCTTGGCGATGCCATAGGTATCCAGCGCGATGTCGAGGATGTCGTGGCCGAGATGCAGGCCAGCCTGCCCGAAGGTATCACTGTTGAGCTGATCCGCACCCGCGCACAAGCGATCACCGACCGACTGGATATTCTGGTCGACAATGGCCTTGTGGGTCTTGGGCTGGTGGTCTGCCTGCTGTTCCTGTTCCTCAATGCCCGCATTGCGTTCTGGGTGGCCGCCGGTATTCCGGTGGCAATGTCTGCGGCGATTGCGCTGATGTATCTGGGCGGGTTGTCGCTGAACATGGTGTCTCTGTTCGGTCTGATCATTACCTTGGGCATCGTGGTTGATGATGCCATCGTCGTGGGAGAGCACGCTGATTTTCGCGCCCGCCGTTTGGGCGAAGCGCCAATCGTAGCTGCAGAACGCGCCGCTCGCCGTATGGCGATGCCGGTGTTTGCTGCAACAGTTACCACGGTTATCGCTTTCTTTGGCCTCACCGCCATCGGTGGCCGCTTCGGAGAGCTGATCCGAGATATTCCGTTCACCGTTATCGCTGTCTTGATTGCCTCGTTGATCGAATGCTTCCTGATCCTGCCGAACCATATGGCCCATGCCATCGCGCATTCGGCTAAGGAGCATTGGTATGACTGGCCCAACCGGGTTGTAAACAAGGGCTTCCGCTGGGTGCGCGACCACCTGTTCCGCCCGCTGGTCGCGTGGGTGGTCTGGGCACGCTATGTGGTTGTTGCACTGATGGTGGTGATCCTGGCCAGCCAGATTGCTCTGTTTATCCGGGGCGATGTGAATTGGCGGTTCTTCAACGCACCGGAACGCGGTTCGGTCACTGGCAATTTCATCATGGTCGAAGGGGCGACGCGCGCTGAGACGCTGGAAATGATGCGCATGGTCCAGAAAGCCACGGAAGAACTGGGTCAGGTTTACGAAGAACGCCATGGCCGCAACCCGATCGAATACGTTCTAGCCGAGGTTGGCGGTTCGGCCGGATGGGGGCTGCGCGCGGCGGACGGCAAGGATGACGATTTGCTGGGCGGCATCTCGATCGAGCTGATCGATGCCGACTTGCGCCCCTATTCCAGCTTTGAATTTGTGGGCGAGCTGCAGGATTTCGTGCCGCGCCACCCGAAGGTTGAGCTGCTTAGCTTCCGTGGTTGGCGTTCAGGGCCCGGTGGCGATGCGATTGACGTGCAGTTCTACGGTGCGGATGTGAACACGTTGAAATCTGCATCCGAGGATCTCCAGGCGGAACTCGCGAAATACCCTGAAGTTTCAGCGCTCGAGGATAACCTCGCCTATGACAAGGAAGAGTTCATTCTGGACCTCACCGCGCAGGGCCAGGCGCTGGGTTTCCGCATCGAAACACTGGGCCGCGTGTTGCGAAACCGGCTGAACGGGATTGAGGCCGCGACCTTCCCGGATGGTCCGCGTAGCACCGAGATTCGGATCGAACTGCCCGAGGGCGAACTGACTGCTGATTTCCTCGAACGCACATTGATGCGGACTCCGGATGGCGTTTATGTCCCGCTCGCCGATATCGTCTCGGTCGAGCGTAAATCGGGTTTCTCGACCGTCCGGCGCGAAAATGGTCTGCGGGTCATCTCGGTGAATGGTGATATTTCCGAGGACGACCCGGCGCAGGCTGCCGAAATCGCCCGCGCCATGCGCGAAGAGATATTGCCAAACATCGCCGCCGAACGGCAGGTCGAATGGCGCATGGCTGGCCTGAGTGAGCAGGAGGATGAATTCCTGTCCGAGGCCCGCACAGGCCTGATCCTGTGTCTGACCGGAATTTATCTGGTATTGGCTTGGGTCTTTGCCAGTTGGACAAGGCCCTTGGTGGTCATGGCGATCATTCCCTTTGGCCTCGTGGGCGCGATCTGGGGGCATTACCTGTGGGGCGTGCCGTTAAGCATGTTCACCGTCGTCGGCCTGTTGGGCATGACCGGGATCATAATCAACGACTCGATTGTTCTGGTGACCACAATCGACGGATACCGGAAAGAGCGCGGGTTGGTGCCGTCAATCGTCGAAGGCACGGCAGATCGATTGCGGCCTGTGATGCTGACCACGCTGACCACGGTACTCGGGCTGACGCCCTTGATGTACGAAAGCTCGCAGCAGGCGCAGTTTTTGAAACCGACCGTGATCACACTGGTCTATGGGCTGGGCTTTGGCATGGCCCTGATCCTGCTGCTAGTGCCTGCATTGCTGGCCATCCTAAACGACATCTCACGCCCGATGACATCGATGAGACGGGCCTTGCGCGCGCCGGACAGGGTGGTACGCAATGCCGTGCGCGCAACGGGCGCAGCGTTGGCGATCTGGCTGGGTGCCTCGATGATCTGGCCCGTAGTGACAGGTGCGCCGTTGGCGCTGCTCTCGGGTCTCTACCCAGCCGCCGAAGGTCCAAGTGTGCTGCAAATGGGCTTTGGCGTTTTCGTAGCGGGTGCGACCGTGATCCTGCTGGTAGGTGTCGTGCTGTCCAGCGTGCTTTATGCACGCTTGTCGGATCGGGTCGAGGCTTGATCCATCTCTAAAGCACGCTGCAAAAGATCGGGAACGCGGTCGCTCATTGGCAGGTCGCCGCTGGTGATCTGGTCCACCGGAAACCACTGAGCGTCCTGCGCGTCGTCTGCAGCGACAGGCGTGCCGGTTACATAGCGACACGCAACTCCGACCAGCAGGTAGTGCGCCCGGGTCTGCCCGCTATCATCGCGCAGCAAAAGGTCGAGATTGTCGAGATAGACCAAAGGCTCAGCAATCACACCGGTCTCTTCCCGCAGCTCGCGGGTGGCGGCGTCCAGAACCGTTTCACCCCATTCCACATGGCCGCCTGGAAAGCCCCACAGCCCCTGATCGGGTTGCTTGCTGCGTTGCACCAAAAGTACCTGGCCATCGTGCAGCACGACAGCCAAGGCACCGATCTTTGGGGTCTGGCTCATCCGGTCAGCCTGCGCTGCATCCTTGGATATCGACAGCGTGGTTTGCCCCCAGAACCGTGATGCGCACTTCGGACCGATCCAGCGCGAATGGCCCGCCGGAGGCACCGATAATCTCCGAGCTTGCGATCAGGGTGTTGCCCTGACGGCGTGTATCGGGCTGCGATGCCCAGAGTGCCGGGTTTCCTGGTTCAATGACGGCGAATTCGGACCCGCCCGCTGAAGGCATGGTGATACGCGCCTCGATCAGCATTCCGTCTGCAGTGGGAGTCAATTGGCACGTCGCATCCGCCACGCCTGCTTCGCGTTCGGAAAACGGGCGCTGGGCGAGGGCTGCGGCGATGGCCGGATTGCGTGCAGCGTCGGCATCCATTGTGTGATCGAATTCCAACCGACCCGGCACGCAGACATCCTTACACACGCCCAAGTCCATCTCGCCGCGCAAACGCACGGGTTTGGCAGGGTTCTTAGGCGTGATTTCGACGGGCAGTACAAGTTGATCCTCATACCCGACCGAGCGCAGCCCGTTCTGATCAAACACATGCGGCGCGGGCCATGTGAAGGCTATGTCAGCAATATTGCGAGAGCCTTTCCAATCAAACTGTGGCGGAATGCCCGCATCGCCGGGTGCGCGCCAATAGGTCTTCCACCCGTCCTTGAGCTTTAGACGCAAGGCCCCCTGATAGGTACCTTCGGCGGTTTTGCCGCCGTCCAACACCTCAAGCTGAACCAGATTATCAACCCCCTGCGCAGTGGCGGGGGCACCAAAACAAAGGCTGACGGCCAGCACGGCTGCAGCAGATTTGCAAAGCGCTTTCATATGCAGAACATGCGCATTCCGGTCGTGATTGCCAAGTCACGTTCCGGTCACTTCTGTGAAATGCACGGAAATCCCGGCTGATCCCTTGCCATTCCCCGGTTCACAGGGTCATTCTAGGGATATCCTATGGCGCAAGAGATATCTGCTGATGGACCTTACGGGAAAACTGTTGATTGCGATGCCCGGAATGGGCGACCCGCGATTCGAGCATTCGGTCGTCTATATCTGCAGCCATGGTGATGACGGCGCGATGGGATTGATCGTGAATAAGCCTTCGGACTTGCGGATCAAGACCTTGCTGGAACAGCTCAACATCCCGTGTCGGATACCCGTAATTGGCGAACGGCTGGTGCAGTTTGGCGGCCCGGTCGAGATGTCGCGTGGCTTTGTCCTGCATAGCGCAGATTACGAGGCGAATCTGCATTCAATGCAGATTTCCGAAGATTTCAGCATGACCGCAACGCTGGATGTGCTCGAGGATCTGGCCTCGGGCAAGGGGCCGCTGAATTCGATGCTGACTTTAGGTTATTCCGGCTGGGGGCCGGGTCAGTTGGAAGATGAGATCGCGATGAATGGTTGGTTAACGACTGATGCGTCGTCGAAACTGGTCTTTGATGTCCCTGATGACGAGAAATGGGAGGCGGCTTTGGCTACGCTTGGTGTTGATCCGCTGACCCTATCAGCCAGTGCAGGCCGCGCCTAATCGCGAGGGGCTGCTGCGCGGCGTAGACGGTCGTTGATGGCCGCACCTAATCCGTGATGGGGAATTGGTGATACGGCGATTGGCCGACCGGTATCGTTAAGTTTGTGAAGGGCGGCAAACAGGTTGGCGGCGGCCTCGGGCAGGTTGCCGGTGCTGGAGAGGTTCAGATCACAATCAACGGGGCCAAAACCCAGCAACACCTCGTCCCCCTGCCGTGACCGGGCGTTCAGCCGCACCGGCGCGTCCGGCGCGTAGTGGGATTGCAACTGCCCCGGCGCGGTAAGCAGATCGCCGGGTTGGTGGTGATGCAGTTCTGCCTTTAGAACCTCTTCGATTTGTTCCAATGCGACACCACCTGGACGCAACAGGGCAGGGGTGCCGGCCAGACCCACAATAGTGGACTCAAGCCCGACACCGCACGGCCCATCGTCCAGAACTGCGGCTATGCGTCCCTCCAGCCCCGCTCGGACATGGGCCGCCGTCGTTGGGCTGATCTGACCAGAGGGGTTGGCCGATGGCGCTGCCACAGGACCGTCAAAAGCGGTCAGTAAAGCGTGCGCTGTGGGATGCGCAGGCACGCGAACGGCCAGAGTATCCAAGCCAGCTGTGACCAGCGACGAAATCCCGTGATCGGGGCGCAGAGGAAGAACCAGAGTTAACGGTCCGGGCCAGAAGGCATCAGCCATCAAATCAGCCTGATCGGTCCACTCGACGAAGCGTTTCGCGGTCTCGGTTGAGGCGACATGGGCGATCAGTGGGTTAAAACTGGGTCGCCCCTTGGCCTCATAGATCGCGGCCACAGCCTCGCCGTTCCGTGCATCGCCACCCAGTCCATAGACGGTCTCGGTCGGGAAAGCGACCAGCAGCCCCTGTCGCAACAGGTCAGCGGCCTTGGCGAGCCCGTCGGCGTTTGCTGGTAAGTCTTGAGTACCGAGAAGGGTCATGGATCGTGACGCCGCGTTTTGGTTGCTTGCAGTTCAGGTAACGGTAGGTAATCGTGCCAGCCCAGATGAATACCGGCGTGGGGCCGGGATTCCAACCCCACGCTGACAACTTGCCAGAACCAGAGGGAAACCATGCCCTATCGCGCCCCGATCTCAGACTATGAATTCCTGTTCCGCAACGTGATCGGCTTTGACCAGATCGCCGCGACCGAAAAGTTCTCGGAAGCCAGCGAGGATGTGGTTAGCGCCATTCTGACCGAAGCCGGGAAGATGTGCGAAGAGATCATGGCCCCGCTTCAACGCCCTGGTGATCTGGAACCCGCGCGGCTGGAGAACGGCGTGCTGCGGACCTCTCCGGGCTATGCCGAGGGCTGGAGGGCGATTGCCGAAGGCGGCTGGATCGGGATGAGCGGCGATCCCGAATATGGCGGTATGGGTCTGCCCATGACCATGACCACTGCCGTGAATGAGATGATGAGCGCGGCCTGCCTGTCGCTGCAACTGGCCCCGCTGATGACCCAAGGCCAGATCGAGGCGCTGGAGCATCACGCAAGCGATGCGTTGAAGGCGCTCTATCTGCCCAAGATGATGGCGGGTGAATGGTCAGGCACCATGAACCTAACCGAACCGCAGGCCGGATCGGATGTGGGCGCGCTGACCTCGAAGGCCGAAGACAATGGCGACGGCACCTATTCGGTGACCGGGCAGAAGATCTATATCTCTTGGGGCGACAACGACTTTGCCGAGAATGTCTGCCATCTTGTTCTGGCCCGCCTGCCAGACGGTGTTCCGGGAACCAAAGGGATTTCGCTGTTTCTGGTGCCGAAATACATACCCGACGAGAACGGCAACCCCGGCGTGGCCAATGACCTCAAGGTGGTCTCGCTGGAACACAAGATGGGTCTGCACGGCTCGCCCACCTGCGTGATGCAGTATGACGGGGCCAAGGGTTGGCTGGTCGGCAAGGAACATGGCGGCATGGCCGCGATGTTCACCATGATGAACAACGCGCGTTTGGGCGTTGGTGGCGAAGGTGTGGGCGTCGCCGAGGGCGCTTATCAACACGCGTTGGCCTATGCGTTGGAGCGTAAGCAGGGCAAGACGCCCTCGGGCACGATCATCGACCATGCGGATGTGCGGCGGATGCTGATGTCGATGCGCGCGGATGTGTTTGCGGCGCGGGCGATCATGCTGGCCAATGCAGCTGCAATCGACATGGCGCAGGCCACGGGTGAGGCCGATTGGGCGGCACGTGCGGCGCTGCTGACGCCGATCTGCAAGGCTTTTGGCACCGAGACCGGCATGCGCGTTTCCGAGACCGGCGTTCAAGTGCATGGTGGCATGGGCTTCATCGAAGAAACTGGTGCTGCACAATATTATCGCGATGTCCGTGTGACCGCGATCTACGAGGGCACCAATGGTATTCAGGCCATGGACCTCGTAGCGCGCAAGATGATGGATGGGGGTGAGGCGGCCTCGAACCTTCTGGATGAGATCGAGGATCAAGCTGAGAAGGCGCGCGCCACGATGCCTGAACTTGCTGGTCCTGTTTGGGAAGCTTCCGAGTCGCTGCGGGAAGCGACGGAGTGGCTCGTTGCTCAATCGGATATGAACAACCGGTTTGCTGGCGCGGCTTCGTATCTAAAAGCGTTCGCGCGGGTTCTGGGCGGGCATTACCATCTGTCAGCGGCGCTAGCCGATCCCGATGGACCGCGCGCCAAGTTGGCACGTTATTATATTAATGTGCTGCTGCCTGAACATACGGGCTTGCTTGCGCAGGCGCAGAACGGGGCGGATGACCTCTATGCCCTCAGCCCAGAGGAACTGGCGGTTTGATGGATGGCGAGGCTCCGCAAGTGATGCGATATCCGTGGGAGGAACCACCCGCTCCTGGCGAATGGGTCGAAGTTGCAGAAGGAGTTCTGTGGATTAGGCTGCCTTTGCCGATGGCGCTGGATCATGTGAATGTCTATGCACTTGATGATGGCGACGGCTGGACCATAGTCGACACAGGGCTTTCTTCAAAGAAAACACGGGGAATCTGGCAGGCCCTGATGGAAGGGCCATTGGCTGGCAAACCCGTCCGTCGCGTTGTCGTGACTCATCACCATCCTGACCATGTCGGCAATGCGGGCTGGTTCCAGTCCGAGCATGGTGCAGAACTGGTCACCAGTCGTACCGCATGGTTGTTCGCACGTATGCTGACGCTGGATGTGCAAGAGAATTGGCCGAAGGAAACGTTGGATTATTACCGCAGCGCGGGGATGGATCCGGACGTGCTGGCCGGTCGGATGGCTGAGCGTCCGTTCAACTTTGCCGACGCCGTGTACCCTATGCCGCTGGGATTTACCCGTGTCAAACAGGGCGACGTGATCCGCATGGGTGGCCGCGACTGGGATGTTCACATGGGCAACGGCCATGCGCCCGAGCATTGCACCTTCTGGAGCCGCGAGGACAATCTGGTGCTGACCGGTGATCAGATCCTCAGTTCGATCAGTTCCAACTTGGGCGTCTATGCCACCGAGCCGATGGCCGATCCGGTGGCCGACTGGTTGGAGGCGTGCGAACGCCTGCAACCGCTGGCCCGGCCCGATCATTTGGTTTTGGGCGGGCACAAACTGCCGTTCACCGGGTTGCCGATCCGCATGCGGCAGTTGATCGATAACCACCACGGCGCGCTTGAGCGTCTGCTGAACGATCTCGATCAACCCAAAACCGCCGCCGAGTGCTTTGCCCCGCTGTTCAAGCGCCAGATCAGGGGCGGGGAATACGGCCTCGCGCTGGTCGAGGCGGTTGCACATATGAACCATCTCTACCACATTGGAGCGGTCACCCGGACGCGGCGCGCGGACGGAGCTTGGGAATATCAGCGCAAAGGGTAGAGCAATGGACAAGATCGAAACCTCAGCCGAGGCAGCGGAATCTGCGGCTTTGCCGCGGTGCTATGAGGTGCACGCCAACCCTGAAGCGGCATCGGGGAACAAGGATTTGCCCAAGCCATTGCAAAAGCCGGTCGAAAGCAAAAGCCCTGCTCAATGGGCCTATGAGCGGCTGATCATGTATATTCAGAATTTCGAGAAGACTCTGGATGGCGATCACGAGGTTGCCATGGGATTTACCGGTGGTGACGCCGGTGTAATGCGGATCGAGGGCATGGGCTATTTCGATCCGGATGTGATTACCTTCTATGGCTCGGACGGAGGCGGCGCCAAAACGCAGCTCGTCCAGCATGTCAGCCAGTTGAATGTGATGCTGCGTGCCTTGCCGAAATCGATCGAGGATAAACCAGCCAACCGCATTGGTTTCCGGCTGGCGGCTGATCTGGAAGAAAGCTGACGCCCACTCTTGCAATTCACACTTACGCAGCCTTGAATGGATAGACCATTCAGGAGGCAACCGCGTGACCAATTTCTCAGCCGTTACAACTGCCTACCGGGGCGCATGGGCGCGGCGGCGCGTGTTTGTGCCTGTTTATGTCGCTGTCCGGTTGCTGCTGGTTGCACTGATCGCTCCGGGCGTTGCCATCGCCGTCAATCTTGCTGTTTCATTGTCTGATCAATCGGCGCTGACGGATCAGGACATTGCGATGTTCCTGCTGTCACCAGCAGGCTTCATCGCGGCGGTTGTAGTTCTCAGCCTGTTCTTACTGGCCGAGGTCTTTGTCTTCTCGGTCATGGCCGGATCATTGCGGATGGGTGAGCGTGACCCTTGGCGCGCGGGCAGTGCTTCCATCCGGTTGATCTTGACGCGTTTACCTGCACTTTTTGGCTTTGCGGCGCGGTTCATTCTGCGTGTGCTGGTACTTGCGCTGCCTTTTGTCGCCGTGGCAGGTGTGATCGCCTGGTGGATGCTGACTGAATACGACATCAACTATTACCTCACCTTCCACCCGCCTTCATTCTGGGTGGCGGTAGTGCTGATCGGATTTGTGGTGCTGTGTCTGGCTTGGGTTCTGATCCGCAGGCTCTCGGCCTGGGCGCTGTCGCTGCATCTTGTATTATTTGAGGGCTGCAAACCCGCCGAGGCCTTCTCCGCCAGCACGGATCGAATGGAAGGCAAACGCGGTCGCCTCAAGATCGAGCTCGGCCTTTGGCTTGCGATGCGTCTCGTGATCGCCGCACTGATTGCCTTTGTGGCCGGACTGTTGTTCGATCTGGTGCCGTTGCAGGAAAGCACGAACCTGCGTTTTGCGCTGATCCTCAGTATGATCGTAGCGGGCCTCTGGTCGCTGGCTGGGCTTGTGCTTGCAGCTGTCGCTCTGGGCGCATTGGCGGTTCTGCTGGATGGGTTCTTCGACACACAGGGCCGAGAGGTCCCTCATCCCGAACCAGGCAACCTGCGCGCGCCGCTTTACGCTGTGGTCGGTGGCGCGGCAATCGCCCTGCTGATCGGGCTCTGGTCCGGGCAGGAGTTGCTGGTCCGCATTCAGGCCCCCGATCATGCGGATGTCATTGGTCATAGAGGTGCGGCGGCGATAAGGCCGGAAAATACCATGGCGGCAGTGTTGAAGGCTATCGAAGATGGCGCCGATTGGGTTGAGATCGACGTTCAGGAGACTGCGGATGGTGTGGTCATTATCGCGCATGACAGTGATTTCATGAAACTGGCGGGTGTGCCGCTCAAGGTCTGGGACGCAACCATTGAGGATATAGCCGAGATCGATATCGGCAGCTGGTTCGGCCCCGAATATGCTTCGGAACGGACGCCCACGCTGCGGGATGTTCTGGAAGCTGCGAAGGGCAAATCCAAGGTCATCATCGAGCTGAAATACTATGGCCATGACGTCGACCTGGAAAACCGAGTTGCCACGATTGTCGAGGAGCTGGATATGCAGGATGACATCGCCACCATGTCATTGAAATATCCGGCCGTGCAGAAGATGAAAGCGCTGCGCCCCGATTGGCGGGCAGGCGTTCTGGCCGCGACCGCGATAGGCGATCTTTCAGGGCTTGAGGGCGATTTCGTGGCCGTAAACGCAGCAACGGTGTCACCGGGTCTGATCCGCTCGGTCCATGAGGCGGGCAAGGACATCTATGTATGGACGGTGAATGACCCGTTGCAGATGTCGGCGATGGCATCGATGGGGGTTGACGGGCTGATCACTGACCGCCCGGCCATGGCCCGCGAAGTGCTGCGTGTTCGTGCCGAGATGGGACCGGGCGAACGTCTGATGCTATGGTTGGCGACGACATTCGGATTGTCCATTGATACTGCTGAGATGCGTGATGCGGAACCATAGACTGGCCGCCCTTCTGGTCTGTTGCGCGCTGCCTGCAGGTGCGCAGGACCTGATGCGTAGCGTGGAAATGCCCGCTCACCGGGCTTTGTCCGACACGATAAAAGGCACTGAACTGACCCCCTTTGAAACGGATGGCTGTTCGGGTGGATTATCGTCCAGCTGGCGTCTGGTCGCCGAGACCTTTCCGAAGTTCAGCCTGCTTTATGAAGAACACCCGCCATGGGAGTACTGCTGCGTTACCCACGATCGCGCCTATTACAATGCAGGCGGCGCATCGCAGGCCGATGACAGCTTTGACGCCCGGCTCGCTGCCGATGACGCGCTGCGCACCTGTGTCAAAACCCACGGCGAAAGCCACGCTGATGAATACGCCGAACGTTATGACATGACGCCGGATCAGATCCGCTCGGTTCATTCGATCACCTCCGAGGCGATGTTTCTGGCCGTGCGTTTTGGGGGCGGTCCCTGCAGCGGGTTGCCCTGGCGCTGGGGGTTTGGTTATCCAGGCTGCACGATTTTTGGACCAACTGCGCGCGAATGACGTCGTGACAGGCCCTGAGTTTTGCATTATCCAACATTTCAAATACGCGAATTGGGATTCTAATAAACATGGCTGATCACAAGCACGGCGAGATGGACATCACTGTTCAAACCAAAACCTTCGACGGGTTCGTCAAATTCACCACGTGGTGCGTGGTGGCTATTGTACTCCTTTGTCTGTTCCTGGCTGTCTTTGCGGCCTAAACAGCATCCGAGGCGCATCTCTTGTTTAGAATTCTGATTGCCTGCCTGTTGGCGGTGACCGTTGCAGGTTGCGCCGGATCGCAGCGCCCGCAGGCTGATCCCTCGGAAATCGTGGCCCGATCCTATCGTGATCCGGGGCCATCGACGCTG
The DNA here is from genome assembly GCF_056539785.1 of Ruegeria sp. B11. Taxonomy (NCBI): domain Bacteria; kingdom Pseudomonadati; phylum Pseudomonadota; class Alphaproteobacteria; order Rhodobacterales; family Roseobacteraceae; genus Ruegeria; species Ruegeria sp. B11. The sequence continues at coordinate 139,808 of NZ_JBQFVO010000004.1, forward strand.
ACGCTTTATACGATGATCAGCACACGCACCGGGTCGGGGGCACACACGTCGCTGATGATCAGCGGCAGCGAGCGGGTCATATTTGACCCTGCCGGATCGTTCCGGGCGGATGTGGTGCCGATCAAGAATGATGTCCTTTATGGCATCACGCCAAATGTCGAGCGCGCCTATCGTAGCAGTCATGCGCGCGAGACGCATTATGCCCGTATTCAGACGATCGAAGTGACGCCACAGCAGGCCGAGATCGCGCTGCAATTGGCCAAGCAAATGGGCCCGGTTTCGCAGGCTTTTTGTGCAAATTCGACCTCGCAATTGCTGCAACAGGTCCCGGGGTTCGAGCAAATCAAAACAACATTCTACCCGGTGAAGCTATCCGATCAGTTTGGTCAGATTCCAGGCGTTGTCACCATGGACTATCGTGAGAATGACTCGGCTGATCTGCAGCAGGGGCTGGCGGAAAACAATGCGCGCCTCAATCAGCTTGAAGCGGTCTCAACCAACTAGGTACAGCAGACCGTAAAGCGTGGCGGCCCCTGAAAAGATGGCCGCTATGACGTTCTTCGTCACAATTCCCACCGTCAACGCAACTGCCGCAGCCGCCATGCGCGGCATATCCGGTTGTCCTTCGGTGGCCGTGGGCCAGACTACCAAAGGTGCGATCAGGGCAGGCAGAATCGCCACTGCTGTGTATCTCAGGTGCCGCAGAAGCCAGGGTGGCATCGGGCGGTCGCCAACCAGCCCGATAAAGGTAAAGCGCAGAAGGTAGCTGCCTATCGCCAGACCTACGATGATGATCCACATGGTTGTCGGGTTGATCTGCGTCATGACTTTTTTCGCTCTAACATCAATTCAGCCTGCGCACCTGCCATCATCCCGGCTATCCCTGCGATCAACAGTCCAAGATTGAACGGCACTGCCACGCACAGCAGGGCGACAACAATCGCCACCAGCGCGGCTACAACATGCGCCATGGTGCGCATCATTGGTCCGATCATGGACAAGAACGTGATCGGCAGCGCAAAATCCAGAGCCCAGCTTTCCGGAATCTGTGCCCCCAGAACAGCACCCAGATAAGTGGCGAGTATCCAAAGCGGCGTGATCGGCGTGACCGAGCCGACAAAGTACGCCATGCGCTGAGGCACGGACATATCCGGTTCTTTCTCGAATCGGACAATCGAACAGGCGTAAGACTGATCAACAATAAGATAGGCTCCAAGGGCCCGTTGCCACAGCGGAGCCGCCCCCAGATAAGGGGTCAGTGAAGCCGAATACATGGCCACCCGCAGGTTCACAGCCAGGGCCGAGATCAGAACGATAACCGTTGGTGTATTGTCCTGCAGCAATTGCAATGCGGTGAACTGAGCAGCGCCGGCAAACACCGTGGCGGAAAAGGCCATCGTCTGGATGATATCCAGCCCTGCTTCTGTGGCAAAAACACCAAACAGAAGGCCAAAGGGCATGGCGACGAAGATAAACGGCGTCCCGTCGCGAAAACCTTTCCAGAAATATGACTTGGATGTGGCAGAGGCCATGGCTAAATCCTATGGTGACGCGAGCAGCAGTAGCCGTCTTGGGAAGGGGTTGCAATTGGCCACGGAGATCGACCTGTCAGACTACCTCATTGCGCCCGATCCGGGGGCTGCCCGCCTGACGCGCGGTGTCGAGGGTGTGGACCAGAATGGTGAGATCAGTCAGATCTCGGTGGTCGAGGAACGCCCGCTGACCATTTTCCTCAACTCACAGGAAATCGTGACGGCAATGACCATCGGCGACTATCCCGAATACCTTGCGCTCGGGTTTCTGCGTAATCAGGGGATGCTGCTTGCAGATGATGAAATTACTCGGGTCGACTATGACGACGATCTGGAAACCGTGGTCGTGCGTACCGCGCGTGAGACCTCATACGAGGACAAGCTGAAGAAGAAGACCCGCACCAGCGGTTGCGCAGTAGGCACTGTGTTCGGAGACATGATGGAGGGGCTAGAGGACGTGCGCCTGCCACAGGTCTCGGTGCGCACCTCATGGCTGTATGAGTTGGCGTCGAAGATCAACCGCACCCCGTCTCTGTACCTCGAGGCGGGTGCCATCCATGGTACGGTGCTTTGTCATGAAAGCCACCCGTTGGTTTATATGGAAGACGTGGGCCGCCATAACGCAGTCGACAAGATCGCAGGCTGGATGCTCTCCGAGAGTGCGAGCGCGTCTGACAAGATCCTCTATACGACCGGTCGTTTGACCTCGGAAATGGTGATCAAAACGGCGATGATGGGCATCCCAGTTCTCGCTTCGCGATCGGGATTCACCGCCTGGGGCGTCGAGATCGCGCGCGAGGTTGGTTTGACCCTGATCGGCCGGATGCGCGGGCAGCGGTTTGTGTGTTTGTCGGGCGAAGACCGATTGGTGCGCGATGTTGATCCGTCGAGCGTGGCGATTGAGGACAAAAAACATCGCAGGAAAAGTGCCGATGGCTGAACAGTCGCAAAAACCGCTGGGGGTTATTCTGGCAGGCGGCCTCGCTACGCGGATGGGAGGCGGTGATAAAGGGCTGTTGCAGATCGGCGGGCAGAGCCTGCTGGATCGGGTGATAGACAGGCTGCGCCCTCAGGTCGGCGGGCTGGCTTTGAACGCCAACGGCGATGCCGAACGGTTTGCTCGCTTGAACTTGCCGGTTGTTTCGGACTCGATCGAGGGCTTTGCAGGACCGCTGGCCGGCGTTTTGGCCGGGCTTGATTGGGCCGCTGAACAGGGCGCTCAATCTATCGTGACGGTTGCGGCGGATACTCCGTTCTTTCCGCATGATCTTGTGGCGCAACTGGTGAACGCATCCAAAGGGCAGAAATACCCCCTTGTTCTGGCAACCACCCCGCGCACGAGTGACGAGGCTTTAAAATCCGGCGGCGGCAAGCGGATCAATCGGCATCCGACCTTTGGGCTCTGGCCGGTGGCATTGCGAGATGATCTGAGGGCGGCGTTGAACGGTGGACTGCGCAAGGTTGTCCTGTGGACCGACCAGCATGATGGGCGAGAGGCGCTGTTTTCGGCCCAGCCGTTTGATCCGTTCTTCAACGTCAACACTCCCGATGATCTGGCCCGCGCTGAAACCTTGTTGGAGCAGGTATGAGGGTCTACGGCGTCACCGGTTGGAAAAACGCGGGCAAAACCGGCCTAGTGGAACGGCTGGTGGCTGAAATCACCGGACGTGGGTTTACCGTTTCCACCGTTAAACATGCGCATCATTCCGTCGACGTAGACCATCCGGGTACCGACAGCCAGCGGCATCGCGCGGCGGGTGCGTCCGAAGTGCTGTTGGCATCCGGCCAGCGGATCGCACTGATGCAGGAGTTGCGCGGTGCGCCCGAGCCGAAGCTGGACACCCTGCTGTCGCGTTTGTCTCCGGTCGATCTGGTGTTGATCGAAGGCTTCAAACGCGAGCGTCACCCCAAGATCGAAGCGTTTCGCGCAGAACCCGGAAATCCGCTGATCGCCACGGATGATGAGACGGTTCGCGCGGTTGCAAGTGATACGCCTTTGGAATTGGATTGCCCGGTGTTTGATCTGGATGATACGGCGGCCATTGCAGATTTTATCTTGGAAGAGGTCGGATTATGAGCACGCCGGATATCTCACCTCCGCCCTTGCGCAATGATTGTTTCGCCTTGCCTGCAGGGGTGAACTGGACACCCGTTGATGAGGCTCTGGCGCTTTTGCGAGACAGATTGTCGGTGGTAGCTGGGGTTGAAAACGTGCCCGTGATGCGGGCGGCGGGCCGAGTTCTGGCGGTGGACGTGTCGGCCAAACGATCAAACCCGCCTCAGCCCAACACCGCTGTCGATGGGTACGGATTTGCCGGTCCGGTGCCGGACGGACCCTGTGTCATGCCTTTGGTAGAGGGCCGGGCGGCCGCGGGTGTACCCTTTGACGGTGAGGTCCCAGAGGGCCATGCGATACGCATTCTTACCGGAGCTGCACTGCCAAAGGGTGTTAATACGGTCATATTGGAAGAGGATGTGACCTTTGATCATGGGCACATTGCATTCCGAGGTCCGTTGAAACAGGGCGCGAACACGCGAAAGGCAGGCGAAGACGTGGTTGAAGGCGCGCTGACCTTGCCAGTTGGGCGGCGTTTAACACCAACGGATCTGGCGCTTTTGTCGGCGGTTGGTCTGGCTGAGGTTTCCGTCCGCAAGGTTTTGCGCGTCGGAGTGCTATCGACCGGGGATGAGTTGGTCGAGCCGGGTGACAGCGCCGGACTGGGGCAGATTTATGATGCCAATCGTCCGATGCTGCTGTCACTGGCCGAGCGGATTGGATTCAAAGCGGTTGATCTTGGGCGCGCCGAGGATGATCGCGCGGCGCTGAAACAGCATTTGGATCGCGCGGCTCAGCAAGTGGATGTAATCCTGACCAGTGGCGGCGCCTCCGCCGGCGATGAAGATCACGTCTCGGCATTGTTGCGAGAGGCCGGGGCGATGCAGGAATGGCGCATCGCATTAAAACCCGGGCGACCATTGGCGCTGGGCATGTGGGGTCAGACGCCGGTGTTTGGCTTGCCGGGCAATCCGGTGGCAGCACTGGTTTGCACGTTGATCTTTGCCTGTCCGGCACTAAACCTGCTGGCCGGTGCAGGCTGGCAAGAGCCGCAAGGCTTCGACGTGCCCGCCGCTTTCGAAAAGCGCAAGAAACCGGGGCGTCGCGAATATCTGCGGGCACGAATCCGTGAAGGACGGGCCGAGGTGTTCCATTCGGAAGGATCTGGCCGGATCAGCGGGCTGAGCTGGGCCGAAGGCTTGGTCGAAATCGAGGACGGTGCCCGCGATATCAAGCCCGGCGATCTGGTGAGGTTCATACCCTACGGGAATTTTGGGCTTTAATCGAACGTCCCTGCGACACGCCCCACCAGCATGAAGGCACGCGCTGTGCGGGTTTCGCTCAGGGCTGTAAGCTCGGCATCGCTGGCATTAGGTTCGAACTCGACGATCATATGGTCAAAGCGGCGCAGGAAATGGTGTGCGGCATCGCGAAAGATCGGATCCTGTTTCATCCGCGCCGCAGTCAGCGCCAGTGACGAACGGTCCCGAATGCCACCCAAGGCAGCCACCGACCGCCCGCGCGCGCCTTGGGCAAATTGCCGCCAGACTTCGGGTCGCGCCATATCGGGGCGCAGGTCATCCATATAGATGCCTTCCTGGCTGAGAAGGGTCAGAACATCTTGTGAGGCCTGCACAAGTTTCGAGGTCTTGCGATCTTTCAATGCAAGCCGCAGCGCGTTAAATCCCTCGGCATCGCTTTGCGTCTCGGGGAAGTTCAGGGCGCGGATAAAGATGTCGGTGGGCAACGGGGGCGCCATTTCTTCCGCTGAGGTGCCAAGTTCCAACGAAGTCTGATTGGCCATGTCCGGCGCGGGCCTTTGGGTGCGCCCGGGTTCACCGCGATTGGTCGAGAATGTCGCCAGCGCGCTCTCGGTCTTTTTTGCGCTTTCGGCGATTTCATCCAGTTTCTTGCCGACCGTCGGCTCATACGTGCTGGCCGCGCGTTGTTGCTGAACGACATAGCTGTTGCGGATCGCATCGATGGCTGTCTGCAGGCGGGCGCTTTCTTCGCGCATCACCCGGCTGGCGCGCATCGCGAGGGCTGCGACCCAGATCATTGCAACCGGCATGAACACCGCCAGGAAGGTGACGATGAACCCTCCTTGTTGCCCGCCGGGCAGTACCAGAAACACGACCGACACCACCAGCCAGATCAGGCTGAGAACAACTGCTGCAATCTCGATCTCGGTGACCGAACGGTGCGCCGGACGGTCGTAGATACCCAGCGAGGTGGGTTTCTCGGGTTCTTGCTCAGGTTCAGACCCTGACATGACAAACGCTCCGGTCAGGCGTATTCGATACTCAGAACTTCATAAGAGCGCACGCCTCCGGGGGTGCGGACCTCGACACTGTCGCCTTCTTCTTTGCCAATCAGGGCGCGGGCGATGGGGGATTTGATGTTCAGAAGGCCCGCTTCGATATTGGCCTCATACTCACCCACGATCTGCCAGGTCTTTTCTTCGTCGGTATCTTCATCCACCAACGTGACCTTCGCGCCGAACTTGATGGCCCCTGACAGTTTGGCCGGATCAATGACATCTGCCAGCGACAGGATGCCTTCAAGCTCTTTGATGCGGCCTTCGATAAAGCCCTGCTTTTCGCGCGCCGAGTGGTATTCGGCGTTTTCTTTCAGGTCGCCCAGTTCGCGGGCTGAGGCAATCGCCTCGATGATCGCCGGGCGCTCGACGGATTTCAGATTCTTCAGCTCTGCCTCGAGCGCGGCATTGCCCGAAGGCGTCATGGGGATCTTTTCCATTGTCTTGTCGTCCACGCAGAAATTGTTACGCCCCGCCGCACAAAAGCGTCGGGGCGAAGGATGGGTTGGCATTTACCTGACCCAAATGGCACGTGAATTGCAAGAGGGGAGGCGCGCGTTGTCAGTAAACTCGCAACTTAGCGCCGCCGTTCAGGGGGTTGGGTGCGCCTGTGGCGCTGTCCCAACAATTCCCCACTTCGCCAGCGACTGGCTTCATGTCCAAGCCACAGCATCTCAATCATACTGAACCACTTCGAATTCGATGCCATTGTCATCTTCGAAATAGAACCGCTTGCCTGGCTCATAGTCTGCGTGGTTGTGCGGTTCAAATCCCGCTTTGCGGACCTTTTCCTCGGTGGCGTCGATATCTTCGACCAGCACACCTACATGGTTCAAGCCGCCGACGTAATCATAGCTGCTTTCGCCTGATGGCTTGGGATCGCCGGGGGCGTAGAGTGCCAGATAGGTATGAGGGCTGCCCACATGCACCGTATAGCCACCGGCAATAGCAGGGCCTTCCCAGCGTGTTTTCCAGTCAAAGACTTTCTGCATCCACGCCGCAGATGCCTTTGGGTCGCGGACCGTGAAATTAGTATGTTCCAGCGTCGCCATCATGGGATTCTCCTTCCAATTTGAGGCTTGTCCCGACTCACTGTAATTTCTAAACCTAACTTTAGGTCAAGAGATTTCTTTGGGAGGATGTAATGGTTGTTTCGGAAGGTCTGGCGATTGGAGCATTGGCCCGGCGCACTGGGTTGGCAGTGTCGGCGATCCGATACTACGAGGCGCAAGGTTTGATATCTCCATGGCGTAACGCGGGTGGGCAGCGGCGTTATCAGCGCGCCGATATCCGACGGCTAAGCTTTGTGATGATCGCGCAGCAATTCGGTCTGACTTTGCCCGAGATCCGCGAGGTATTGTCGGGCTTGCCAGGAAACCGCACACCGACGCCTCAGGACTGGAAGAGTATCAGCGAACGGCTGCGCACGCATCTGGATCAGCGAATCGATACGCTGATGCGACTGCGCGACAATCTGGATGGATGTATTGGTTGCGGCTGCCTCAGCCTGCCGAAATGCAAGCTTTACAACCCCGATGACAGGGCCAAATCCCATGGTAGCGGTCCCAGATACCTCATGGGGGACGCACCCGAAGCCTGAAGTGTCGAATAGCGGCGTTGTTACGCCGTGTTTCGATTGACCAAAGTCTTTATGACCATGTAATCAGCCGTGAAACAATATTGCGCCGACCGCATAAAGAAAGCGCCAATTCGGAAAGTTAGCTAAGGAGCCCGCGATGGCCGAGATTGAACGCGAAGCGATGGAATATGACGTGGTGATCGTGGGTGCTGGCCCTGCGGGACTGTCTGCGGCCATCCGTCTGAAACAGCTGGATGCCGACCTGAACGTCGTGGTTCTAGAGAAGGGTTCAGAAGTGGGTGCGCATATCCTGTCGGGTGCGGTGCTGGACCCTTGTGGTCTGGATGCTCTGATCCCCGATTGGAAGGAAAAGGGTGCCCCGCTGAACGTGCCTGTGCATGAAGACAATTTCTACATGCTGGGCGAGGCTGGCAAGATCCGCATCCCCAATTTCCCGATGCCGCCGCTGATGAACAACCACGGCAACTACATCGTCTCGATGGGCAATGTCTGCCGCTGGATGGCAGAGCAGGCCGAAGAACTAGGCGTCGAAATCTTCCCCGGCATGGCCTGTTCCGAGCTGGTCTACGGTGAGAACGGTGAAGTCAAAGGCGTTGTAGCCGGTGTATTTGGTCTGGAGCCAGACGGATCCTACGGCCCCAACACCGAACCGGGCATGGAACTGCATGGTAAATATGTCTTTCTGTCGGAAGGCGTGCGCGGCTCACTGTCCAAGGAAGTCATCGCCAAATACGACCTGTCTGCCGGTAAAGAGCCGCAGAAATACGGCGTTGGCATGAAAGAGATCTGGGAGATTGATCCAGCCAAGCACAAAGAAGGCTCGGTCACGCACACCATGGGTTGGCCGCTGGGCAGCAACGCGGGTGGCGGGTCGTTCATCTATCACCTTGAAAACAATCAGGTCTATGTCGGTTTTGTGGTCCACCTTAACTACAAGAACCCGCACCTGTACCCCTACATGGAATTCCAGCGCTTCAAGCATCACCCGATGGTGGCTGACCTGCTTAAGGGCGGCAAGCGTGTGGCTTATGGTGCCCGCGCGATCACCGAGGGTGGCTACCAGTCGATGCCGAAACTGGTCGCACCGGGTGTTGCGCTGTTGGGTTGCTCGGCGGGCATGGTCAACGTGCCGCGCATCAAGGGCAACCACAACGCGATGCTGTCAGGCAAGGCCGCGGCCGAGGCCGCCTATGATGCCATCAAGGCCGAGCGTTCGGGTGATGAGCTGACCGCTTATGAGGCCAACGTTCGCGATGGTGCAATCGGCTCGGATCTGAAGAAGGTGCGCAACGTCAAACCTCTTTGGTCGAAATACGGCCTGACCGCCAGCCTGGTACTGGGCGGTATGGACATGTGGACCAATACGCTGGGCTTCTCGCTGTTGGGCACGCTGGGCCACGGCAAGAACGACGCGGAATCGACCGAAGATGCCAGCAAGCATCAACCCATCGACTACCCGAAACCCGATGGCACACTGTCCTTTGACCGCCTGACGAACGTATCGTTTGCGGCCACCAACCACGAGGAAAGCCAGCCTTGCCATCTGAAACTGACCGACCCGGACATCCCGGTTAAGGTCAACCTGCCCAAATTCGACGAGCCGGCACAGCGTTACTGCCCCGCAGGCGTCTATGAGATGGTCGAGGATGAAGACGGGCCGCGATTCGTGATCAACTTCCAGAACTGTGTTCACTGCAAGACCTGTGACATCAAGGATCCCAGCCAGAACATCACCTGGACTACACCGCAGGGCGGCGACGGGCCGAACTACCCCAATATGTAGGCAAGAACACGGGCGTTGGCAGGGTCGTGAAGGCTCTGCCATTGCCTCTCGCCCAGCAAAGCCCTAGCTTGTCGGTCAGTCAACGACAGCAAGGCAGATTATCAGTGGTTTCCCTGGTTCGACGTGCGGCACTGGCCGTGATCCTCAGCTCTTCAATTGCGCTCCCTGCGGTATCGGATACCGGATCGGGGTCGTATCTGGCTGGACGTCAGGCGATTTATCAGAGCGATTATCCCGCTGCCGAGCGTTACTATGCGCAGGCGCTGCGCGCTGATCCCCAAAATCCGAAACTGCTGGAAAACGTGGTCGTCGCCCGGCTCGCTTTGGGTGAGATTGAGCGAGCCCTGACCGTCGCCGAAGTTATCGAGGAAAATGAACTGCCCAGCCAGGCCGCTCGGATGGTGATCGCCGCCAATCTGGTGGCAGATGGCAAGCTGGATGAATTTCTGGCCCGCGATCCTGAAACGCAAGGGGTTGGACCGCTGGTTGATGGCCTGATGATTGCTTGGGCTCATATGGGGCAAGGCGCCATGACCAAAGCGATGGAACAATTTGACGTTGTTACCACGCAGGAAGGTCTGAAAGAATTTGCACTTTATCACAAGGCCATGGCGTTGGCGTCAGTCGGAGACTTTGAGGGGGCCGAGGCGATCCTTGCCGCAGATGATGGCCTGGTCGCCCGTTTTTCACGCCGGGCTGCGCTGGCGCGTGCCGAAGTGCTGTCGCAGCTGGATCGCAACGACGATGCGCTGGAATTTCTGGATAACGTCTTTGCCGCCGGCAGTGATCCGACCATCGAAAGTTACGTCACCCGGCTGTCTGATGGCGAAACGCTGCCCTTTACCCATGTCCGTTCTGCACAGGATGGCATGGCCGAGGTTTTCTTTACCGTTGGCGCTGCGCTGAGTGCGGAGGCCGCGCAGGATTATGTTCTGCTATATGCCCGGGTCGCGGCCTTTCTGCGGCCTGACCATATTGATGCGCTTTTGCTAAGCGCTGAGTTGTTGGATGGGCTGGAACAATATGATCTGGCGGTTGATGTCTATCGGCAGGTGCCTCCGGACAGCAGCGATTATCACGCCGCCGAGCTGGGGCGCGCCGAGGTCCTAAGTCGCTCTGACAGAAAAGAAGCTGCCGCCGAGGTCCTGCAAAACCTTGCCGCTCAAAGCCCCGATTTGCCCGGTGTGCATGTAGCTTTGGCCGACCTGCGGCGCCAGCAAGAGGACTACGCGGCAGCGGTCACCTCTTACGACAAGGCGATTGGCCTGACGGAAGAGGGTGCAGGCGGAAACTGGTTCCTGCACTATGCCCGCGGGATATCGCATGAACGCCTGAAGAACTGGGACGAGGCCGAGGCCGATTTCCGCCGCGCGCTTGAGTTGAACCCGGACCAACCACAGGTGCTGAACTATCTCGGGTATTCGCTGGTCGAGCGGCGCGAGAAATTGGACGAAGCGTTGAATATGATCGAACGCGCCGTCGCAGCGCGCCCTGACAGCGGCTATATCGTTGACAGCTTGGGCTGGGTGTTGTTCCGCCTGGGCCGGTACGACGAAGCAGTTGACCACATGGAGCGCGCCGTTGAGCTGATGCCGGTCGATCCGGTGGTAAATGACCATCTGGGCGATGTTTACTGGGCCGTAGGTCGTGGGCGTGAAGCCGAGTTCCAGTGGAAACGAGCACTGTCTTTCATTGATCCTGAAGATACCGACGGCGAAGCCGATCCTGAACGCATCCGCCGCAAGATCGAAGTCGGATTGGATGCGGTTCTGGCCGAGGAAGGCGCCGAACCCCTGAAGGTCGCCAATGAAGGCTGAGGCATTTGCCCCCGCCAAGATCAACCTGACCCTGCATGTGACCGGCCAACGCGCGGATGGCTATCATCTGCTTGATTCGTTGGTTGCCTTTGCCGATGTTGGGGATCAGTTGAGCCTCAGTTCCGGCCCCGAGCTGTCTCTGTCGGTCACGGGTGAGTTTTCGGATGGCGTACCGACCGATGATCGCAATCTGGTCTGGCAGGCCGCCGAGGCCGCAGGCTGGACCGGTCGCATTCATCTGAACAAACAACTGCCGCACGGTGGCGGTGTCGGGGGCGGCTCCTCGGATGCTGCGGCGGTATTGCGCACTGCGACGAAGGGGGGAGAGTGGCCTGATAGCGTGCCGCTGTCGCTTGGCGCGGATGTCCCGGTATGCATACATGCTGCTGCAGCGCGTATGCGCGGGATTGGTGAACAGATTGAGCCGATGGCGTTGCCGCCCCTCCCGGCGCTTTTGGTAAATCCGGGTATTGAAGTTTCCACCGGCCCGGTGTTTTCCGCTTTGCACAGCAGAGACAACGCACCGATGCCTGCTGAGATCCCTGCATTCAAAACACCCGAAGACTGCGCTACGTGGTTGCAGGTTCAGCGGAATGATTTAGAGGCACCTGCAATATCTGTAGCGCCGGGCATTGCGGAGGTCATAGCGGCGTTGGAAGGCACCCGAGACGCGTTGATGGTTCGTATGTCGGGTTCAGGCTCAACCTGTTTCGCACTTTATCCAACGCTCAAAGCAGCCCATTTTGCCGCCTATGAGATCGGCGCGGCCCAACCCGGCTGGTGGTACCGCGCAACGACGCTCAGTTAAGGCGCGATACGACGTAATCGGCCAGATCGCCTAACAGGGTGCGGATTTCGTGATCCGGAAGAGGCGCCAGCGCAGCCTTGGCCTTGGCCGCCCAACCAAACGCATCCGCGCGGGTTGCATCCAGCGTGCGGTATTTGGCCATCAGCGACAAAGCGTGATCCAGATCGCCCTCTTCCTGCCGTCCGCGACCGATCGTCCGTTCCCAAAACGCGTGTTCCTCGGCAGTTGCCTGAGCCACGGCTTTGATCACTGGCAGGGTCAATTTTCGTTCACGGAAGTCGTCGCCGACGTTTTTGCCTGTGGCCGCACTATCGCCTTGATAATCCAGAAGATCATCAGCGATCTGGAACGCGATTCCGAGCGCATCGCCATAGTGATACAGCGCCTTGACCTGCGCCTCGGTCGCGCCTGCGATCACACCACCCACTTCGGTTGCGGCAGAAAACAGCGCCGCTGTCTTGCCGCGCACAACCTGCAGGTAGACACTTTCATCCGTGCCCAGATCGGTGGCCGCTGTCATCTGCAGCACCTCGCCTTCGGCAATTGTGGCCGACGCATTTGCAAGGATATCCAGAACCCGCAACGAACCGGTTTCGACCATCAACTGAAAGCTGCGGGAAAACAGGTAATCTCCAACCAGAACACTGGATTTATTGTCCCATAGCAGGTTTGCCGTGGGTCGCCCGCGCCGCTGCCCGCTTTCATCGACGACATCGTCATGCAGCAGGGTTGCGGTATGAATGAACTCGACCGTTGCAGCCAGCTTGACGTGATGGTCGCCTGAATAGCCGAACAGCTGCGCCGCCGCCAGGGTCAGCATCGGGCGCAGACGCTTACCGCCCGCCTCGACCAGGTGTGCGGTCACTTCGGGAATGCGCGGGGCATGTTCCGACGCCATACGCGTCCGAATCAGCGTATTTACTGCGGCCATTTCGCCCGCAAGCATCTCTGCCAGACGCTCATGCGGTTTCGAGATCGTGCTGACGTTCATCACTCTCCTGATACAAGGCTCGACATCCCTGTCACCTTGCCCTTACATCCATCCCCATGAAAGAACTATTGCGCAGCACCGATCCGACAATCCTAGCCTTTGCAACGGCTCTCCTTGAGGGCGAGGATATAGACTGCTTTCAGATGGACGTAAATATGAGCATCCTAGAAGGCGGCATCGGAATCTTTCCCCGTCGCCTAATGGTGCGGGCAGATGATCTGACCCGCGCCGAACGGGTCATGCGCGATAACGAGATCCCGCTGGGGCGATGAGCAGCTTTTCCGACAGTGATCTGACCTGCAATGATTTTCTGGGCGGGCGTGTGCGTCTGTGGCAGCCGCGCTCAGGATATCGTGCAGGGGTCGATCCGGTCTTACTGGCGGCATCGGTCCCGGCACAAGCTGGCCAGTCGGTGCTGGAATTGGGCTGCGGGGCAGGGGCTGCTATTCAGTGCCTAATGGCACGAGTGCCCCACCTGAAGGCAACTGGGGTTGAACTGCAGGCTGGCTATGCAGATCTGGCCCGCCGCAATTCGGAACAAAACGCAGCGATCACCGTGGTTGAGGCGGATTTGAACGCACTACCGAATGATCTGCGACAAGAACAGTTCGATCATGTGATCGCCAATCCGCCCTACTACCGGGCAGGCGCGCACAGCCCTGCCACCGATGCGGGACGGCAGATCGCACTGGGTGAAGACACGCCGCTTGAGGACTGGATCAATGTCGCCGCCCGACGTCTGGCGCCGCGCGGTTATCTTCACATGATCCAGAGGGCAGACCGGCTGCCCGATATGCTTGCGGGGTGCGCGGGCCGCTTGGGCTCGGTTCAGGTGCTGCCTCTGGCTCCCCGTGCGGATCGCGCGGCTGAGCTGGTGATATTGCGCGCCAGAAAGGGCGGGCGCGCCGCTTTTCGGCTACATGCACCGCTGATTCTGCACCTCGGTGACCGGCACTTAGAAGACGGTGAAAGCTATACCCCCAAGGTCTCGGCGGTGTTGCGCGATGGGGCGGATTTGACCGGGCACTTTGCCTGATCGGCAATGACCAGCCGAATTTGTCGGATTTATTATAGATTTCGTGCGTCTGCAGCGTGACAGGCTGGAAATGATGTGATCAACTTCCTACGTGACACTTACAAACCAGAGAAGGAGGACCGCCATGAGCGTGAGCGCACATCTGACGGAGTTGAAGAAAAAACACGAAATTCTCGGTCTTGAAGTGGAAGAAGCGCAACGCTCACCTGGTATTGACGATCTCCATATCGCACAGCTTAAAAAACAGAAGCTGAAGCTAAAAGAAGAGATCGAGCGCCTGTCGACCTAAGGTTCTAGGCCTTCAGGCTGGCGCGGGCCGCGATGGCAGCGCCACCGGTGACAAACAAGGCCGCGATCGCCAAGCCCCAGGACGGGGCGGCGATCCCGGCCAGAACCAGTACAAGTGTCGATAACAAAGGTGCCGCGTATGAGGCGGTGCCCAGGATTTGAATGTCTCCGCGCTTGACCCCGATATCCCAGACATAGAATGCCAGCCCCACAGGCCCGAGGCCGAGCGCAAGGGTCGAGGCCCAGCCGAATGCGCCTTGCGGCCAGATCGTTTCTTCCACCGCGAAATGCAGGCCCCATGAGGCGATGGCCGTCAGGACGCAGAACACCGCGACCGAGCTTGTGGGCACATCGCCCAGCCGACGCGACAGTACTGAATAGCTGGACCATGTCAGCGCGCAGAGCAAAGCCAGCCCGTAACCGGGCAAGTGTTGAATCTGGAAGCCAGCGCTGCCTCCACCGGTGATGATGACGGCGGCTCCAGCAAAGCCAAGGCAGGCTCCGATAAGGTGGCCCGGTTTCAGATGCTCTCCGGGCAGCAGGCCTGACAGAAGAACGATCAGCAAAGGCCAGAGATAAGCGATAAGCCCAGCCTCGGCTGCAGGGGCCATGCGAAGGGCTGAAAAGTACAGCGCGTGGTAGCCAAAAAGGCCAATTGATCCAAGCAGGTATGTCGTCCACGCGACCCGGCGCAGTTGACCCAGCCCGCCGCTGGCGAATGTCCAAATCAGACCCAGCGTACCGCCGATGGTAAAACAGATCGCGTTCAACAACAAAGGCGGCGTCGGGGCCGAACCCACAGTGAACAGCGCCAGCAGAGACCATAGCAAAACGGCGACAAAACCAATCGCGGTCGCGCCCATTCTGCTCATTCACCAGCTACCTTCTCAACAGGGATGATTTCAAACTCATCCGATATATGCGCGGTCTTTTCAATCTCGGAAATGAACCAGTCGCGGAACGCTGCGATCTGCGGTCGCTTCTCTGCCCCTTGCAGGCAGAGGAAACGAAATCGCCCGGCGGTCTCCAGTGCCACTTTGAACGGCGCGACCAGTCGCCCTTCGGTCAGGTCTTTCAGGATCATGGCGCGCCGCCCCAGAACCACGCCCACCCCGGCCACGGCAGCGTCGATGGCGTGATCGGCGTTCGAAAAATGCGCCCCATGGGTCGGAGTGAAATCCAATCCAACCGCACGGAACCACGCGGGCCAGTCGCAACGCGGCTTGAGAAAACTGATCGAATCGTCATGGATCAGGGGGGCGTCGCGCAACGACGCTGGCGTGGGGAATTGTTCGGCCAGCTCCGGGGTCATAACCGGTGTCAGCCACTCCTTGCGGACGGGAACCGAATAGAGCCCCTCATCCGGCCCGTAGCCAAAGCGGATCGCCACGTCCACGTCATCCCGTTCAAGGTCCATGTTGCGCAGAGTGGCCGAGAATTTCAGGTCAATCCCCGGATTTGCACGGGCAAACTCATAAAGGCGCGGTGCCAGCCATTTCGCCGTCAGGGCAGGGCCTGCTGTAACCGTGAGGCTGGTTTCATCCTGCAGCCTCCGCGTCGCCTGCCACGCGGCTTGCAGGGCGGCAAAGCCATCTGCGGTTCCGGGTGCCAATGTGCGCCCGGCTTCGGTCAGTTCGACAGCGCGATTGAGCCGGCGAAACACGGGGTGGCCCAGATGCTCTTCTAACGACTTGATTTGAAAGGACAGAGCCGCAGGTGTCACATTCAGTTCCTCCGCCGCCTTGGCAAACGACATATGTCGTGCGGCGGCATCGAAGGCGCGCAAAGCAGTCAGCGGAGGCAGGCGGTCGGTCATGTCGGTTAAGTTTTTCTGAACTGAAGGATCGAAAACTCTCGTTTGTGCAATTTAAAATCAAAGGCCATGTTGATGGCAAGTCAAAACCAACTTGATTGAGAAGGGTTCAGCATGATCGAGATGACAACAAACCCAGCCATTCAGAACGCCATTCACCGCGCGCATGAAGAGCGCGGCAAGGCGGTTGTAGGATTCTGGTCCTGGCTATTCGGTTCCCGCTGATCGCAGCGCGCGTGATCTTACGGGATAAAAGAAGGGCCGGTCCTTGATGGACCGGCCCGTTTTCATTCTCAGATCGTCGGTTTAGACGAAGAACTGTGCACCGTTTGCGGAAATGGTCGAGCCGTTGATGAACTGCGAATCGTCTGACGCCAGGAAGGCCACGCAACGCGCGATTTCTTCCGGTTCACCCAGACGACCAGCCGGGATTTGACCGATGATCGATTCGCGCACTTTTTCCGGCACCGCCATGACCATTTCGGTCGCGATATAACCGGGGCAGATCGCGTTGGCCGTGATACCGGCCCGCGCACCTTCCTGCGCCAGAGATTTCACGATGCCCAGATCGCCCGCTTTGGTTGCGGCATAGTTGACCTGCGCAAACTGGCCTTTCTGACCGTTGATCGAGCTGATCACGATGATACGACCAAATTTACGCTCGCGCATACCCGGCCATACCGGGTGCACGGTGTTGAAAACACCAGTCAGATTGGTGTCGATGACCTGATGCCACTGTTCAGGTGTCATCTTGTGGAACGGTGCGTCGCGGGTGATACCGGCGTTGGCGACCACGATGTCGATCGGGCCAACCTCGGCCTCGACTTTTTCGATGCCCGCTTTGGATTCGTCGTAATCCGCAACATTCCATTTATAAGTTTTGATACCGGTTTCGTCGGTGAACTTTGCGGCGGCTTCGTCATTGCCTGCATAAGTGGCGGCAACATTGTATCCTTCGGCCTTCAGCGCCTTGGAAATTGCTGCGCCGATGCCGCGGGAACCGCCGGTTACGAGTGCTGTACGTGCCATTTAGGACTCCTCCAAATTTAGTCGTCTTGGTAATTCTGTTACTCTGAGAGTTAAGGATGCGCAATATCGTTTCGTGATCGATCTTGTCTTTCTGTCCGGCGATATTGTCGCATCTAAGGGGTATGATCCGATTGTAACAAAAAAGGGCGCCCAGTAGACGCCCTTTTGTAATTAGTTTTCAGCGCACTTAGTCACGCTCCACACACAGGGCGACACCCATGCCGCCGCCGATGCAGAGGGTCGCGAGACCTTTCTTGGCATCCCGGCGCTTCATTTCGAACAGCAGGGTGTTCAGAACCCGGCAACCGGACGCGCCGATTGGGTGTCCGATGGCAATTGCACCACCGTTGACGTTTACGATCGACGGATCCCAACCCATGTCTTTGTTTACAGCGCAGGCTTGCGCTGCGAAGGCTTCGTTGGCTTCGACCAGATCCAGATCATCGACCGACCATCCAGCTTTCTCCAGAGCCTTGCGCGAAGCGTAGATCGGGCCAACGCCCATGATCGACGGGTCAAGTCCGGCGGTCGCGTAGGATGCAATTCGGGCCAAGGGCTCAATCCCACGCTTTTCGGCATTCTCAGCCGACATCAGCAGGGTGGCTGCGGCACCGTCATTCAGGCCCGAAGCGTTTGCGGCCGTGACAGAACCGTCCTTGGCGAAGGCGGGGCGCAGTTTGCCCATGGCTTCGATTGTCGCGCCGTGGCGGATGTATTCGTCCTTGTCCATCACGATGTCGCCCTTGCGGGTCTTGATGGTGAAGGGCACGATTTCATCGGCGAACTTGCCAGCGTTCTGGGCCGCTTCGGCTTTGTTTTGCGAGGCGACCGCAAATTCATCCTGCATATCGCGGCTGATCTGCCATTTCTCGGCGACGTTCTCAGCCGTTTGACCCATGTGATAGCCGTTGAAGGCATCCCACAGACCATCGCGGATCATCGTGTCGATGTATTTCATGTCACCCATTTTATGACCGGCGCGCAGGGCGGCGGCATGGGGCGACAGGGTCATGTTTTCTTGTCCACCAGCCGCAACGATGTCGGCATCGCCCAATTGGATATGCTGTGCACCCAGAGCAACAGCACGCAGACCCGAACCGCAGACCTGGTTGATGCCCCAAGCCGCGCTTTCCTGCGGCAGGCCCGCATTTATATGCGCCTGGCGCGCTGGGTTCTGACCTTGGGCGGCAGTCAGGACCTGGCCCATGATGGTTTCGCTTACTTCGCCCTTGTCGATCCCGGCACGTTCGACAACTGCTTCAAGGACGGCAGCGCCCAGATCATGTGCGGGGGTGTTCGCAAACGAACCGCTAAAGCTACCGACGCCCGTACGTGCGGCGGATGCGATTACTACGTTGGTCATAAAGTCAATCCTTTACCGTCATGGTCCTGTGGGAAATCTGACGGCGCGGTTTGAGGAGAAGTCTTCTCCGGGTGCAAGAGCGCCTCGTGATCCCCCGCTCAAGCATCTTCTGCAATAGCGCAATGCTGCATCTGCAGCAACGGACAGCTTGTCTCAGAGTGAGCCTTGGCGGTGTTCCGCGCGACCAGCTGCTATCAACTGCCCGTTTTTGCAGCTTTTTCCGAGCTCCAGGGCGGAGTGACTGAAGGCGCTCCATACAGAAAGCCCTGCAGACAATCGACACCGTTTGCGATCAGGAAATGAGCATCTTCGTCACTTTCGACCGATTCGGCGGTGACAAGAATTTCGAATTCCCGCGCAACTGCAATCAGTGCGCGCGCCAGCGATTGATTGTCGGGATTGCTGCTGATGCCCCTGATGAACTGCCCATCGATCTTGGCGGCATCGAACAGAAATTCACGAAAGTGGCGAAAGCCAAAGTTACTGGCCCCAAAATCATCCAGCGCAAAGGCGATACCGCGGGCTTGTTGGCGATCCATGAAATCTACCACCAGTTCGGGCACCTGCATCGCCGAAGATTCTGAGATTTCCAGAATCAACCTTTCGCCCAAGCTTGCGTCTTTTTTCAGAAACCTATCCAGCACACGCGACCAGTTGGAATAACCGATGGACCGCGCGGACATGTTGATCGACAGGCGGATGCCGGGGTTGCGGATCAGAGTGCGCAGCCCCATTTCAAGCGCGACGCAATCAAGGTCCCGGCCAATTGGCGTGTTCTCAACCTGTGGCATGAACTCGCGCGCGGGGATGACGCGGCCGGTTTCATCCAATACACGGATGAACCCTTCGTAGAACGCGATTCCCTGAGGAGGATGTGCTTGAACGACAGGCTGGAACGCCAGCCTGCATTGTCTATGCTTTACGGCTTCGGTCGCCATCTGTACCACCGATCGATCCCGTGAAGTGACGGCGGCGCTCAAAGGGTCGTCCGATCCCTCGGGCAGGTCTGCGCGTTTCCTGTTTCCCATGACGTACCGTTCCCCTGATCCCGATGATTTTGGCCGGGGCCAGTTTCAGGGAAGACAGGTAAAACCGGGGTTAACGCTCAAAATTTTATCGCAGGTGGTGGGGCGGAAGATCAGTGTGTTGATTGCCATGCATGACGCAGCGAAGCAGCTGCACCGATAAGCGCTCCTAAAAGTCCCAGCGCGGCCATGACAAATCCCAGCCCCAATAGCGCGGGCATTGCTCCGTTGAGTGCGGCTGTCATTGTGATGACGAGGCCCAGCAAACCTGTGATCGTAGAAATTCTCATCAGCTTTGACATGCGGGCCTCCGGAAATGCACTCTTAAAACATCTCAGGGGATATGGAGCGCTTGTGCCAAATTTCAAGCAAAGAAAAGGTCTTTTTGAGATCTAGGCCCGCTTGGCTGTGGAAGCAGGTGATTTGGTGCCGAACTGCTCGAATCCCGGTGTGCCATGATCTTGCGGATGGCGGACAAGGTGCTTGGCCTTGATCTGTTGGGAATTGTCGCGGCTTCCATCGTGGCTATAGCCCGGAGGGGCAAAACAATAAGCCAGACGTTGGCGCAAGGACAGGCCCGGTTGGGTGGCGTCCCGCCAGATTCCAACCCATTCATGAAACGCCACGCGCAGCGGATTGAACGTGCCGATATTGTGGACAAGCCCATAGTCGACCTTGTCATCTTCTTGCTCGGGGACAAATGTGCCGAACATCTTGTCCCAGATGATAAAGACACCCGCATAGTTGCAATCAAGATATCGCGCATTTCGCCCATGATGGGCGCGGTGGTGACTGGGCGTATTCATGACGGCTTCGAACCAGCGCGGCATTTTGCCGATCGCTTCGGTATGGATCCAGAATTGGTAGATCAGGTTCAGACCTCCGACGAACAGCACCATCGCCGGGTGAAAGCCCAGCAGGATAAGCGGCGCACGTACCACCATCATGAAGGTGAATGTATAGGTCCAGGTCTGCCGTAGCGCCGTTGTCAGGTTGTAATGCTGTGAGCTGTGGTGGTTCACATGACTGGCCCAGACCCAGCGAATGCGGTGCCCAAAGCGGTGCACCCAGTAGTACCGCAGATCGTCCAGTACAAAGCACAAGATGATGACCGGGATCGAGGTCCCTAGGTTGAGCGGTGTGATCTGCCACAGCCACATGAAAAACGCATATGCGATGAAGCCCAGCAAAAAGCCCGAGGCGATATTGCCTGCCCCCATGATCAGCGAGGTCAAGGCATCGCGGGTTTCGTACCTACCGCCCCGGCCTTTGATCGCGATCCAAAGGAATTCGGCCAGAATGGCCGCGATGAAGAAGGGCACGGCCCATTGCACCGCGTCGGGAAAGCTCACGTGATCGGTCATGCGGGATCCATCAGATTTTGCCAGTGCTGGCGTTCGGTCTCATCAAGGTGGACGATGACCCGAGGAGTGCTGAAATCGTGGAACAGGACTTCAAAGCCTTCGGGATGATCCAGCCAATCGAAATCCCGTAAATGGCGGGCCACGGTATCGGCACCAAAGGACCACAGCAGACCGGCTCCGGTTTCGGTTCGGATAAGGGCGGCGTGACCATCATGGGCAACGGTTACGTCAATGATGGAATCATCTGGAAAGTGACGCAGCCACTGTTCGTGCGCTGTCTCGGGCGTCAGCGCTTGCAAGCGTGACTTGCCCGTCAGATGCAGCAGCAATGCGACCCCGGCAATGCCGCCGACGACGAGGATCAATAGTATTTCCAGCGGCATTCCATCCTCCTGCAGATAACCTGCAAGCGGGCGATTTGTCTGTCAAAGGTGGCGTGGCGTCAGCCGCTTTCCAGGCTTTCCAGAATCTCATGCTGGACGATGCGCGCGACAAACGGCATTAACCCGTCAGGGCCAGAGGCCCGATCTTTGAGATGGATGCAGATATCGGGCCTTCGCGCGGCGATGATGCCAACCATTTCTCCGCGTATCTTGTCATCAAGGCCCGCGCCCATGATCGCACAGGCGATGCGCGGTTCCGCGTCCAGCTGCCGCCGCACCTCATCCTGATCATGCGCGCCCAGCCACTGAATCGGCAGGTGATCCAGTTGTTGTGCCACGTTGCCGATTACATTCGGCAACCGCCCAATCAACAGAACTACCGGTTTCATCGGAGTCTCCCTTTCTTCCGGTCGCAAACGAAAACCGGCCCGTCGGGGCCGGTCTCATTCTAACACAGATTTTCTGCAAGAGCGCGCGGGACCTCAGCTATTGCCTTCGACAAGCGCTGAAATTATCGCCTTGGCACTGTCCGAGTTCCATTCTGCATCACCGATCAGGCGTGCGATCTCATTGCCATCGGGGTCGATGATCACAGTGATCGGCAGGCCAATCACTCCCATTTCGCGTGCAACCGCCTGTTTCGGATCCTGATGACGCGGCAAGTTGTCGATGCCGTTTTCGTCAAAGAACTTCTTGATCCCGGCAGGTGTGTTGCGACCGGTCGCCAGGGTCAGAACCTCGAATTTGTCACCGCCAAACTCCTGTTGCAGTTCAGCGATCTGAGGCATTTCTTTGCGGCACGGCGCACACCATGTGGCCCAGAAGTTCAGCAGCACATACTTGCCTTTGTAGTCGGCCAGCGATCCGGTGCCACCATCATCTTCTAGTTCAAAATCGACCACTTTGACCGGCTTGGGCTCACTATGCAGGATCAGCCGCTTCAGGCTGCCCTCACGCAATGGGCCAAGCGTTGCCGCATCTGTTGCCAAAGCGGCGTTTGCACCCAGCGCTAGGGCCATATAAAGGGGGATCAGACGTAACAGGCGCATATCAACTCCGGGTTTTCTTTCATGACCGATCAATCTTCGAACCAGATGTGGGGCGGCCGCTTTGCCGCTGGTCCAGACGCGATCATGGAGGCGATAAATGCCTCGATCGGGTTCGATCAGCGGATGGCAGCCCAGGACATCGCAGGCTCGCGCGCCCATGCCGCCATGTTGGCTGCCACAGGCGTTATTACTGATAGTGATGCGCACGCCATTCGGGAAGGCCTGCTCACCGTTTTGTCAGAAATTCAGAACGGAGAATTTCAGTTCTCGACTGCGCTGGAAGACATTCACATGAATGTCGAGGCGCGACTGAAAGAGGTGATCGGAGAACCCGCAGGCCGACTGCACACGGGCCGGTCGCGAAACGACCAGGTGGCGACCGATTTCAAACTCTGGGTTCGCGACCAGCTAGATGCCGCAGAATCCGGTCTTCTGGCCCTGATCCGCGCGCTTTTGGCGCAGGCCGAGGCCGGGGCAGACTGGGTCATGCCCGGTTTCACCCACCTGCAAACCGCGCAGCCGGTAACCTGGGGTCACCACATGATGGCCTATGTCGAGATGTTTGGCCGCGATCTGTCCCGCGTGCGCGACGCCCGTGCCCGGATGAACGAATCCCCCTTGGGCGCAGCCGCGTTGGCCGGGACCTCTTTCCCAATCGACCGCCAGATGACAGCTGAGGCGCTGGGCTTCGACCGCCCCGCAGCCAATTCACTGGACGCTGTCAGCGACCGCGACTTCGCATTGGAGTTCCTGTCGACCGCCTCGATTTGCGCCATGCACTTGTCGCGCTTTGCCGAGGAATTGGTAATCTGGTCCTCGGCCCAATTCCGGTTTGTATCACTGTCTGATCGCTTCTCGACTGGTTCATCAATCATGCCGCAAAAGAAGAACCCCGATGCAGCTGAGCTCATCCGTGCCAAGGTTGGCCGCATATTTGGTGCGAATACTGGCCTGATGATGGTGATGAAGGGGCTGCCGCTGACCTATTCCAAGGACATGCAGGAAGACAAAGAACAGGTATTTGATGCGGCAGATAACTGGATGCTGGCACTTGCCGCGATGGAAGGCATGGTCAAGGACATGACCGCCAATCGCGAAAGCCTGGCTGCCGCTGCCGGGTCTGGCTTTTCAACTGCGACCGACCTGGCCGACTGGTTGGTCCGCGTGCTGGGCCTGCCCTTCCGCGACGCGCACCATGTCACTGGATCGCTGGTGGCCATGGCTGAAAGCAAGGGCTGCGACCTACCGGATCTGACGCTGGAGGACATGCAATCGGTCCACGCGGACATCACCGACGACGTCTATTCTGTTCTTACCGTCGAAAATTCGGTAAACTCTCGCCAATCCTATGGCGGCACCGCACCGGATCAGGTGCGGGCCCAGATCAAGCGATGGAAGGCGCTGGTGTAATGCAGATACGACGGGTGGTGCTATTGATTGCGGTCGCAGCGGCCTTGGCCGGGTGTGGTGCCGATGGCGAACCCATACAGCCCACCATGAGCGCAAGCGTCGGCGTAGGCAGCAGCGGCACCTATGGTGGTGTTGGCGTTGGTCTCAGACGCGGTGGGCTGGGCGTTTATCTGGGGCTCTGAACTCCAAAATTGCAATTTGCTGATCGCACACCCATCTGCATCTGACACATCCTGAATGACAAAGAGAAAATGCATGAGACCTGCCGGCCTGATCCTCTGCCTCGCCGTACTTGCAGCTTGCGACCCGTCAGGCGCACCCCGAACGGAACCAACCGCCGCACCTAGCGGGTCCGGGGTCTCGGTTTCAGGATATGCGAGGGTTGGCGCGTCAAAGACATTCTGAACCGCGACGGTGACCACAACCCTACCGGAATCATTTGATCCACATACCTCTTTTGGTCTAAGCGCGCGGTATGGATCATTTTCTCTACCGCGACGGCGCGCTTTTCGCCGAGGATGTGCCAATCTCCGAAATCGCTGCCGCGGTCGGAACCCCGTTCTATGTCTATTCGACGGCGACGCTGCAGCGGCATTTCAAGCTGTTCGATGACGCGCTTGAGGGCACTGATCACCTAGTCTGCTATGCGATGAAAGCGGCCAGCAATCAGGCCATCCTGAAGACGCTGGCGCAGGCAGGTGCGGGAATGGATGTGGTTTCGGGCGGGGAATATCTGCGCGCCAAAGCCGCGGGCGTGCCCGGAGACAAGATTGTCTTTTCGGGCGTCGGCAAGACAGCGGATGAGATTCGTACCGCTCTGACCGGTGGCATTCGTCAGTTCAACGTCGAATCCGAGCCCGAAATGCAGGTGATCAATGCGGTTGCACTGGAATTGGGCAAGGTTGCGCCGATCACTGTTCGGGTGAATCCGGACGTGGATGCAAAAACCCACGCCAAGATCGCCACCGGCAAGTCCGAGAACAAGTTCGGTATCCCAATCTCGCGTGCGACCGAGGTTTATGCACTGGCCGCAAGCCTTCCGGGACTGGAGGTGATTGGGATCGATGTCCATATCGGATCGCAACTAACCGAGCTTGAGCCGTTTGAACTGGCTTATATGAAGGTTGCGGAACTGACAGAGCGCCTACGCGCAGAGGGGCATAACATCCGCCGCCTCGATCTGGGCGGTGGTTTGGGTATTCCTTATGCCCGTTCCAACGACGCGCCTCCGCTGCCGGTTGAATATGGTGCGATGGTCAAGAAAACACTGGGCCATCTGGGCTGCGAGATCGAGATTGAGCCCGGTCGACTGATCGCTGGCAATGCGGGTCTGATGGTGTCCAAGGTCATCTATGTTAAATCCGGCGAAGACCGCGATTTCCTGATCCTCGATGGCGCAATGAACGACCTGATCCGCCCCGCGATGTATGAGGCGTATCATGATATAGTGGCGGTCGAAGAACCTGCCGCAGGGGTCGAACAGCGCCCGTATGATATCGTTGGTCCGGTCTGTGAATCCGGGGATACCTTTGCAAAACAACGCAACATGCCGGCTTTGAAATCGGGCGATCTTATCGCATTCCGCAGTGCAGGTGCCTACGGTGCAGTCATGTCTAGCGAATACAATACGCGGCCCCTGATCCCTGAGGTTCTGGTGAACGGGGATCAATTTGCCGTAATTCGTGAACGCCCAAGCTTTGACGAAATCATAAACCGCGATACCATACCTGAGTGGCTTTGACGCGATAGGCGCGTCGGGCCGATCAGGAGGCCCGCCTTGCGCGACAACCAGACCTTGCCAATTCCAAGACTGTCCCTGTGGCTGACGCACGGGGGTATGCTGGCTGAGCAGGTGATGCGCGCCTTCTGGCCGTTCTTTTCTATTCTTATGGCGCTGCTGGCCGCCCTGATGCTGGGTCTGCACGATCTTGTGCGCATTGAAGCCGTTTGGATTTCTGCAGCGATCGGATTGATTGCTTTAATTGCGACAGCGGTTTTGGGAATCAGACGGTTCCACCTGCCAACCCGGGCCGAGGCGCTGGTTCGGCTGGATGAAACCCTGCCCGGACGCCCGATACAAGCACTGATGGACGATCAGGCAATCGGTGCGATGGATGCGGATTCGGTGGCACTGTGGCATGCGCACCAGACGCGCATGGCAGATCGTGCATCAAAGGCCGATCCGGTGAAACCCGACTTGCGGCTGGCGTCTCGCGATCCCTATGCGCTTCGCTATGCTGCCTTATTGGCACTCGTCGTTGCGGCTCTGTTCGGCTCGTTCTGGCGGATAGGCTCGGTCGCTGACATGACGCCGGGGACCGCTCAGGCGGGGCAGGGCCCGACTTGGGAGGGTTGGATTGAACCGCCGCGCTACACCGGGCTGCCAACGCTCTACCTTGCCGATCAGACCGATCCGACGTTGACGGTGCCTAAAGGCAGCCGCATCACACTTCGGTTCTACGGCGAGATCGGCGCGCACAGCCTGACAGAATCTTCGACACCTCTGGGCACCGAAGCCGCGACGGACCCGGAACAGGAATTTGTTGCGGAACGCTCGGGCCAAATGCGGATTGATGGCCCGGCAGGGCGCGATTGGGCGCTTGAGATCCTTCCGGACACTGCGCCCAGGATCGCGACGGCAGGAGTGGCGCAATCAGAGGCTGGCGGACAGATGAAGCTGCCCTTCGCTGCTGCGGATGACTATGGAATCGTCTCCGGCACAGCCCGGATCGAATTGGACCTGCTAGCGGTCAACCGTCAATTCGGTCTTGCGACCGAGCCAGAACCGCGCGAGATCATTACGGTCGAGTTGCCAATGCCGATTACAGGCGATCGGACCGATTTCACCGAAGACTTGATCGAGGATTTCTCGCAGCACCCTTGGGCACATTTGCCGGTGAAAATAACCCTCATGGCCATCGATGCGGCGGATCAAGAGACGGTGGCAGAACCTTATCTGACAGAACTGCCGGCCCGTAGGTTCTTTGACCCATTGGCTGCTGCGGTGATCGAACAGCGGCGCGATCTGCTCTGGTCGCGCGAAAATGCGCTGCGTGTATCGCAATTGCTGCGCGCGGTTTCGCACCTACCCGAGGACCTGTTCCGCTCAGATACAGCGTATCTGCGTCTGCGTGTGATCCTGCGGCGGCTGGAGACCTTCGACAAATACGGCGCACTGAACGTCAAACAGCAGGAAGAAATTGCGCAAGCGCTGTGGGATCTGGCGGTTCTGATCGAGGATGGCACGCTGGCCGACGCACTGGAACGGATGCGCCGTGCGCAGGAGCGTCTGACCGAAGCGATGCAGAACGGTGCCAGCGACGAAGAGATTGCCGAACTGATGCAGGAGCTGCGCGAAGCGACACAGGATTACATGCGGCAACTCCAGCGTCTGGCGCAGGAAAACGGTGAGACGCAGCAAGGACAGCAGGGCCAGAACGGCGAAACCCTGCAGATGACGCAGGATGACCTGCAGCGAATGATGGACCGCATTCAGGAGCTCATGGAACAAGGCCGCATGGCCGAGGCGCAGCAGGCATTAGAAGAGTTCCAGCAAATGATGGAAAACATGCGCGTCACACAAGGGCAGGGCCAAGGTGGCCAGTCCGAAGGACAGCAGGCCATGGAAGGGCTGGCAGAAACCCTGCGCGAACAACAGGGCCTCAGCGATCAGGCATTCCGCGACCTGCAGGAACAGTTCAACCCCGGTGCGCAAGCGGGCGAAAGTCAGGGCAATGAGGGTCGCAACGGTGGTCTGGGACGCGGCCAGAGCCATGAAGGCCAGGGCGGCCAGGGCCAGGGTCAGGATGAGGCTGGTGAAGGCCAGCAAGGTCAGGGGTCACTGGCGGATCGGCAGCAGGCGCTGAGGGATGAGTTGAGACGGCAACAACAAGGTCTGCCCGGCGGTGGTACACCTGAAGGCGACGCTGCGCGCGAAGCATTGGGCCGTGCGGGCCGGGCCATGGACGACGCCGAAGACGCCTTGCGCAGCGATGATCTGGCCGAGGCGATTGACCGTCAATCCGAGGCGATGGAAGCCTTGCGCGAAGGCATGCGTTCACTGGGCGAAGCCCTGGCGCAGAACCAGCAGAACCAGCCGGGTCAAGGGACCGAGGCCGGCGACATGCAGGCCAATAACCGCGATCCATTGGGTCGTACGCCAGGTTCCGCGGGATCAATCTCGACCGACGACAACTTGCTGCAAGGCGAAGATGTATATCGTCGTGCGCGCGAGTTGCTGGATGAAATCCGCCGTAGGACCGGTGAACAGGATCGGCCTCAGATCGAGTTGGAATACCTCAAGCGATTGCTCGAAAGGTTCTAGTTCTGCCCTGCGCCCCCGGTCTGTGTCTCAAGCCAAAGGCGCGCTTGATCGACCAGTGAGACATATGATTTCAGCATCGGATCAGCCTGAGGAACCGCCTCGCTGATCTGATTGGCATTGCCATATATCAGAAACAGAATGACGCCGATGATAATGATCAAGGCAAAGCCACGCAGAAACCCACCGGATTTGCGGGCCGGAGCAACGGCTTCAGCTTCGTCCGATGTCAAGTCGCTGCGCAGACCCGAGTTGATCGCCTCAACATCCGGCAGCTCATCTTTCTGACCTGCGTCAGCGGCGGTTTCAGTGGCCGAGGGCCGTTTCGGTTTGACCTTGGGCTCTTCAGGCGGATCCAATGCCAGATCAGGTTGGCTTTCCAGATTGCTGCCTTCACGCTCGCGCAGCTCTGCCTCGCGTGCAGCCTCTTCCTTGAGGATGCTGGATACCGCCGGGTCTACGTTTCCAACACTCAATTCCTCGGGCGCATCGGGTTCTGGTGTGTCTTCTGCCTTAACCTTTTCTGGCTCGGCCTTGGCCGTATCGGGTTCTGGCGCATCCTCTGACTTAACATCTTCCGGTTCGGCAAAGGCTGCCTGGATTGCAGTCGCAGATTTCGCTTCCGGCTCTGCTTTGCTGGCGACTGGATACTTTTCCTGAAACCAGGTCTCTTCGCAAGCCGAGCATTGAACTTCGCGCCCGTCCTCGGGGATCACTTCGTCCGGGACTTCGTACTGGGCGCTGCAATTCGGACACGTTAAACGCATTCTGCCTCCTGGCCTTCAAGGCTGGCCTGATAATAGTTTTTTTAGGGATGATATTCCGTTAAGACCCAACAGCAAAGCGTGTTTTCGGTTTCGCGGGCCAAGTGTCGCCAATTGGCCCCGCCCAAGGCATTGAATCCACCGCTGCGCTCGGGCAAGAGGTGAGCAGAATAAAGGGGGCAGGCGTGATCGAGCTGGAGAATATCAGCTATACCTACGGCGGTGGTGAGTTGCTAAGCGATGTTTCGCTGCAATTACAGCCCGGATCGTTCCACTTTCTGACCGGGCCTTCGGGTGCGGGCAAGACCACATTGCTGAAACTCTGTTATGGCGCGTTGTTGCCAACCTCGGGCAGGTTGATGGCCTTTGGCGAGGATATCGCCCGCATGGACCGTGATCAGATGGCGCTGCTGCGCCGCCGAATTGGCGTGGTGCATCAGGATTGCCGATTTTTGGATCACATGACGCTGGCCGAGAATGTCGCGTTGCCGCTGATGGTCTCGGGGCGCTCTGAAAATGGGCAGCAGGACGATCTGACCGAACTGCTGGGCTGGGTCGGGCTTGGCAGCAGGCTTGAGGCGCACCCGCCTGAACTATCGGGGGGCGAACGCCAGCGTGCCGCATTGGCCCGCGCAGTCATCCTATCGCCCGATGTGGTGCTTGCGGATGAACCCACCGGCAATGTGGACTGGGAGATGTCGCAACGACTTCTGCGCCTGTTGGTCGAATTGAACAGGATGGGAAAAACCGTGCTGATCGCCACCCATGACCTAAGCCTGATCCGCGCCGCCAAAAGCCAAGTTCAGGCTCGCGTTCTGCGTATCGCGCAGCGCCGGGTGCAGCTTGCGGGGGCGGATCTATGAGCAAGGGCACGATCCGCAATTTGCTGCGCCGTGACAGCCGCGCCGACCGGGTGGTGCCACCCACGGGCTTTACCGCGCAATTGACCCTGTTCGTGTCTGGTGCAATGGCCTTTCTGGCGGTTTTTGCGCTGGCTCTTTCGTTAGCCTCGGGCCGTGTGGCGGATCGTTGGGCTTCAGAGTTGGCGGGGGCAGCGACCTTGCGGATCAATGCCCCTGCAGATCAACGTGCGGCGCAAACCGAGGCTGCTTTGAATGTCCTCCAGCAAACGCCGGGTGTGGCTTCGGCTCGCGCGTTGACGAGCGAAGAGCAGGCCACACTGCTGTCACCCTGGTTCGGACCGGACTTGCCTCTGGACACTTTACCAATCCCGCAGCTGATAGAGATTATCGAAGGTGAGCCGGGTCTTGATGCGGCTGGCCTGCGGCTGCGGCTAGGGGCGGAGGTGCCGGGCGCAGTGCTGGATGATCACACTCGCTGGCGCGAGCCATTGGTTGATGCGGCCAATTCGCTGCGGCGTCTGGGCTGGATTTCGATCCTGCTGATCGGTGGCGCCACTGCCGCTATGATCACGCTTGCCGCCAACGCCTCGCTTGCCGCCAACGCGCAGATAATCGAGGTTCTGCGTCAGGTCGGCGCGCGGGACCGGTTCATCGCCGGAGCGTTCGTGCGCCGCTTTACGTTCCGGGCGCTGTTTGGGGCAGCGGTTGGCACCTTGCTGGGTATGACGGGTGTATTGTTGCTCCCTGAAGCCTCGGATGCGGGTGGTTTTCTCACTGGCCTTGGGTTTCAGGGTATCGGTTGGATCCTGCCCGTGCTGATCCCGGTATTGGGCGCGGCCGTTGCGTTTCTGGCCACATGGTCAGCCGCGCAGCGCAAGTTGAAGGAGCTTTCGTGATGTTCATGGCTATTCAATGGGTCCGGTCGCTGATCTTTATGATCACCATCTATGCCTGGATGCTGGTGCTGGGGCTTGTCTTTGCCCCCTATGCGCTGTTCGCCAAGCGTGGCGCATTGCGAGCATGCAAAACCTATGCGCGCACAACCAAGTGGTTGGCCCGCTGGATGGTTGGTATTCGCTGCGAAGTGCGCGGGGAAGTCCCACATGGCGAGGTTGTGATCGGCGCCAAGCACCAGTCGTTTCTGGACATCATCATAATCTTCGACGCCATCCCACACGGCAAATTCATCATGAAGCGAGAGCTTCTGTGGACGCCGGTCATCGGAATGTATGCGCGCCGTCTGGGATGTATCCCGGTCAATCGCGGCAAACGCGGGGCGGCGGTTGCGAAGATGGTCAAGGATGTCGCCCGCGAGTTCAGCGAACCCGGTCAGTTGGTGATCTACCCGCAAGGTACGCGCGTCGCGCCTGGGGTGCACAAGCCCTACAAGGTTGGAACGGCGGTTCTGTATGAAGGGCTCGGGTTCCCGTGCGTACCCGTTGCCACAAATGCGGGCGTCTTCTGGCCCAGAACCGGTGTCATGCGCAAGCCCGGCACGGCGATTGTCGATTTCCTTAATCCAATCGAACCCGGCGTTGCGCGGAATGCCTTTCTGGAACGGCTGGAAAACGTGATTGAGACACGGTCCAACGAACTGATGCGAGAAGTGGGGTTTGACCCGGATGGAATTCGTTAAGGATATCACTGCCCTTGAGGCTCTGTATGGCACGCCCGGAG
The DNA here is from genome assembly GCF_056539785.1 of Ruegeria sp. B11. Lineage (NCBI taxonomy): Bacteria > Pseudomonadati > Pseudomonadota > Alphaproteobacteria > Rhodobacterales > Roseobacteraceae > Ruegeria > Ruegeria sp. B11. The sequence continues at coordinate 171,097 of NZ_JBQFVO010000004.1, forward strand.
CAGCCTCGATCCGCAAAGTGGCGCGGCGGCTAACACCGCTCTACCGCAAATGGATTATGGCCTCACGCTTGTGTATCCTCAGCACCGTCGGCTCCGAAGGTGTCGATGGCAGCCCGCGTGGAGATGAAGGGCCAGTTGTGTTGGAACTGGACCAAGGCACCCTGGCACTGCCGGATTGGCGGGGAAACAACCGCTTGGATTCCCTGCGAAATATCGTACTCGATCCACGCGTCTCATTGTTGTTCATGGTGCCCGGTTCGAACAATGTGGTTCGGGTAAATGGGAACGCTCAACTGACTGCTGATGAAGCCCTGCGCGCCCGGTTCGAAAAACACGGAAAACGCCCCGCAACCGTAATCGTAATCGAGATATCCGAGATTTACACACAATGCGCGCGCGCCCTGATCCGGGCCAGAACCTGGAGTGGCCACGATGAAAGCGAGGGCCTGCCGACGGCTGGCGAGATATTGTCGGAAATGACGTCAGGAGAGGAAGGCGGCGCGCAATATGATCAGGAATGGGGTGCCCGCGCCGCTAGAACCATGTGGTAGGCAAGGATGGCTCTGATTCAGCCGATCACCTCACCGATCAGCATCTGCGGTTTGACATTGGTGAAGTTTGGCAGATCGGCCAGGACAGGGCCTGCCTTTGACATAGCGTCGTTCATGGCGTCCTGATCTTCAAACATGATCGTTGCGATCGCGTAATGACCTGCTGGCGCTTCAGGGCCTCCCGCAATGCCTTTGGTTACGACCGTACGTTCGATATGTGACCCCATGTGCTCGCCGACAAGCGGAAGATGTGTGTCGACATAATAGCCGAAATCGAAATGTGTTTCTGTACCTATGGGATAGATCACCTGTAAACTGACGCTCATCTGACTTCCTTTCCAAAAGCAATGGAGTCAGTAAACCGCGTCTGATCACCTGCCGCAAATGGTTTTGAGCGACACGGGGTGCCGCTCAAGGAGACTAGGTAGAGGACCTGCTCAGGTTTGGTCAGCTATGAATTGGCCCGTCACCACAGGCGAGCGCCGCCTCGCGCACTGCTTCGGAATAGGTCGGGTGAGCGTGACAGGTCAGGGCCAGATCTTCGGCTGATGCGCCGAATTCCATGGCGACGCAAACCTCGTGGATCAGGTCTCCGGCCGCGGGGCCGATGATATGCGCGCCCAGAATGCGATCGGTTTCTTTGTCTGCCAGAATCTTGACGAACCCGTCGGCTGCGAAATTCGCCTTGGCCCGGCCATTGCCCATGAACATGAACTTGCCGACCTTGTAGGCGCGGCCCTGTTCTTTGAGTGTCGCTTCGGTCTCACCCACATTGGCCACCTCGGGCCAAGTGTAGATGACCCCAGGAATAACACCATAGTTCACATGACCATGCTTGCCTGCAACCTGCTCGGCTGCGGCCATGCCCTCGTCTTCAGCCTTGTGGGCCAGCATCGGGCCTTCGGTCACGTCGCCGATGGCGTAGATGCCCGGCACGTTGGTCTGCCAATCACTGCCGACCTTGATCTGGCCGCGCGGGGTCATCTCGACGCCCAAAGCGTCCAGCCCCAGCCCATCCGAATATGGCTTGCGCCCGGTGGCCACCAGCACAGTATCGGCATCGATGACATGCTCGCTGTCATCCTTGAGCAGCTTGTACGTTACCTTGGCTTTGGTCTTGGTGGCTTCGGTCTTTTGCACCGCAGCGCCCATGACGAACTTCAAACCCTGTTTCTTCAGGATACGCTGGAAAGTCTTCTGAACCTCGGGGTCCATACCCGGCGTGATTTCCTTGAGGAATTCGATCACCGTCACCTCTGCGCCCAAACGGCTGTAGACCGAGCCCAATTCAAGCCCGATCACACCGGCACCGATCACAATCATTTTCTTGGGAACTTTGCCCAGAGACAACGCGCCAGTCGAAGTCACCACGACCTTTTCGTCAACCTCGACGCCAGGCAGTGCCGATGGCTCAGAGCCCGACGCGATAATGATGTTCTTGGTCTCATGGACCTCATCACCAACCTTGACCTTGCCCGCAGCAGGGATTGAGCCCCAACCTTTCAGCCAATCGATCTTGTTCTTCTTGAACAGAAACTCGATGCCCTTGGTGTTGCCATCGATCACCTCGTCCTTGTAGGCCTGCATCTGCTTCCAATCGACCGAAGGTGACTTCCCCTTCAGACCCATCTTTGCAAAGTTGTGTTCGGCTTCGTGCAACTGATGGCTGGCATGCAACAATGCTTTCGAGGGGATGCAGCCCACGTTCAGGCAAGTCCCACCCAGCGTCTCGCGCCCCTCGACAACTGCGGTTTTAAGGCCCAGTTGGGCGCAACGGATGGCGCAGACATAGCCGCCTGGTCCGGCGCCGATTACGATGACGTCATAATTTGCCATTACATTCTCCTAAATCGACCGGCTGATCCGGCAGCGTCCCGATCCGGTATGGCGGGTCGGGTACCTATATTTCAAACGGGTTCCAGCAGCTTGATTGATATATGCGCAATGCCGCCGCGTTCATGGTGCATCGCCAGTTCTTCGGACCCAAAAAAGGCTTTGGCCTTATCCAGATTCATAACCTCGAACATCGCTATCGCATGATCCCGCTGATCTGGATCGCGCCAGACATGCAGGTCGCGGATACCCGCGGCCTTGCGCATCGGTTGATCCTCGCGGAACACCTTCAGCCAGGCATCGAAATCGGCCACATCGGCTTGCCACAGTACATGAGTCGCCATCTTACAGATCCATCAGCAGGCGACGCGGGTCTTCCAGCGCCTCTTTTACGCGGACAAGGAATGTCACAGCACCCTTGCCGTCCACAATACGGTGATCATAGGACAGCGCCAGATACATCATCGGGCGGATTTTGATCTCACCATTGATGACCATGGGACGATCCTGGATCTTGTGCATGCCCAGAATGCCCGATTGCGGCGGGTTCAGGATCGGTGAAGACATCAGCGAGCCGTAGACGCCTCCGTTCGAGATGGTGAAAGTGCCGCCCTGCATTTCCGCCATTGAGAGTTTACCGTCACGGGCGCGCTTGCCCTTTTCGGCGATGGCTTTCTCGATCGCTGCGAAAGACATGGAGTCCGCATCCCGGATGACTGGAACCACCAGCCCTTGCGGCGTACCTGCGGCCACACCCATATGCACGAAGTTCTTGTAGACGATGTCATTGCCGTCGATCTCGGCATTCACTTCGGGCACTTCTTTCAGCGCATGACAGCAGGCCTTGGTGAAAAAGGACATAAACCCCAGACGTACGCCATGCTTCTTCTCGAACTGGTCCTTGTACTGGTTGCGCAAGGCCATCACCTCAGTCATGTCCACCTCGTTATAGGTGGTCAGGATCGCGGCGGTGTTCTGCGCGTCCTTCAGGCGCTTGGCGATGGTCTGGCGCAGACGGGTCATGCGCACGCGCTCTTCGCGGCTCGCATCCTCGGCAGCCACAGGCGCGCGCGGAGCTTGGGCAGCGGGGGCGGGCACAGCCGCCGCAGGCGCTGGGGCCGTAGCTGCTGCAACTGCCTTTGCCACGTCTTCTTTCATGATACGACCATCGCGTCCGGTGCCAGTGACTTGATCCGCAGACAGACCAGCTTCGGCCATCGCTTTCTCAGCCGATGGAGCGTTGGACACGTCTTTACCTGTGCTGGCTGCAGTCGGAGCGGCGACGGCTGCCACCGGAGCCGCTGCCGCACCTGCGGCTGCGCCCGAGATCACCGCCAATTTGGCAGAAGCATCGACCGTGCTGCCTTCAGGCGCAACGATTTCAGCCAGAACGCCTGCCGCCGGGGCAGGGACCTCGACCGAGACCTTGTCGGTTTCCAATTCGCACAGCATTTCATCCTGTGCAACGCTGTCGCCGACCTGTTTGAACCATGTCGAGACTGTAGCCTCGGTGACGGATTCACCCAATGTCGGCACCATCACATCTACACTGCCGCCTGATGCTGCGGGTGCCGCTGCCGCCGGGGCCGGGGCCGGGGCCGGGGCCGCCGCTGCCGGAGCAGGCGCAGCCGCTTCGCCCGCCGCTATCGTGGCAAGCAGGGCATCGACGCCCACGGTCTCACCTTCGGCTGCAACGATCTCACCCATCACGCCAGCAGCGGGTGAGGGCACCTCGACCGTGACCTTGTCGGTCTCAAGTTCACATAGCATCTCATCTACGGCGACTGCATCGCCGGGTTTTTTGAACCAAGTCGCAACGGTGGCTTCGGTGACAGACTCGCCCAGCGTGGGAACACGAACTTCAATCGTCATCGTTTACTTTCCTTCAATGCTCAGCGCTTCGTTCACCAGCGCTTCTTGTTGGGCTTTGTGTTGGCTGGCCAGACCCGTCGCGGGCGAGGCCGAAGTTGCGCGACCGGCATAGACCGGACGGGTGTGTTTTGCGCCAATGCGGGTCAGAACCCATTCGATATTGGGCTCAATAAAGGTCCAGGCCCCCTGGTTCTTGGGTTCTTCCTGACACCAGACCATCTCAGCCCCCTTGAAGCGCTCAAGCTCGTTGATTAGCGAATGCGCAGGGAAAGGATAATACTGTTCGATCCGCATCAGGTAGATGTCGTCGATGCCACGCGCGTCGCGTTCCTCAAGCAGATCAAAATAGACCTTGCCCGAGCACATGACGACCCGCTTGATCTTGTCATCTGCCACCAGTTTAGTGTCCGAGTTGCCCTGTTGAGCATCATCCCACAGCACCCTATGGAAGCTCGAGCCTGTGGTGAATTCCTCGGCCTTGCTGACCGCCAGCTTATGGCGCAGCAGCGACTTCGGCGTCACCAGGATAAGCGGCTTGCGGAAGGTCCGGTGCAATTGACGGCGCAGGATGTGGAAATAGTTCGCAGGCGTTGTGCAGTTCGCCACGATCCAGTTGTCCTGACCGCACATTTGCAGAAACCGCTCAAGCCGTGCAGATGAGTGCTCTGGGCCTTGCCCTTCGAACCCATGCGGCAGCAGCGTGACCAGACCAGACATCCGCAGCCACTTCGATTCACCCGAACTGATGAACTGATCGAACATTATCTGTGCCCCATTGGCGAAATCGCCAAACTGTGCCTCCCAGAGAACAAGCGCGTTGGGCTCGGCCAGTGAATAGCCATATTCGAACCCAAGCACCGCGTATTCGGACAGCATCGAGTCAATCACGTCATAATGTGATTGGCCCTTGCGGATATTGTTCAGCGGGTAATACCGTTCCTCGGTTTCCTGATGGACAAATCCGGAATGGCGTTGGCTGAATGTGCCACGCGTCGCGTCCTGTCCGGCCAAACGTACAGGGTAGCCTTCAGTCAGCAGAGAGCCAAACGCCAGAGCCTCGCCCGTTGCCCAGTCAAAGCCGGTTCCGTTTTCGAACATCTGTTTCTTGTGGTCCAGCAACCGGCCCACGGTTTTGTGCATCGCAAAACCTTCGGGGGCGCTGGTCAGAGCAGTGCCGATCTCGGCCAGCGTCTCTGGTGTAATTGCGGTTTCACCGCGCATGTATTCGTCTTTATGCTTGTCCAGATGCGACCAGCGCCCATCCAGCCAGTCGGCTTTGTTTGGCTTGTAGTCTTTCCCGGCATCGAACTCTTCATTCAGATGTGCCTGAAAGGCCGCCTTCATGTCTTCAATCTCGCCTTCGGGGATAAGCCCGTCCCTGACAAGGCGCTCGGTATACAACGACAACGTGGTCTTATGCGTCTTGATCTTCTTGTACATGATCGGGTTGGTGAACATGGGTTCGTCACCCTCGTTATGACCAAACCGGCGGTAGCAGAAGATATCCAGCACCACGTCCTTGTGGAACTTCTGGCGGAACTCGGTCGCCACCTTGGCGGCATGCACCACCGCCTCGGGGTCGTCGCCATTCACGTGGAAGATGGGAGCTTCAACCATCAGCGCGATATCCGTGGGATAAGGGCTGGAACGGCTGAAATGCGGCGCGGTGGTGAAACCGATCTGGTTGTTCACCACGATATGCATGGTGCCGCCGGTCTTGTGCCCTTTCAGACCCGACAGGCCGAAGCCTTCGGCGACAACACCCTGTCCGGCAAAGGCTGCGTCGCCGTGCAGCAGAATGCCCATCACTTTGGTGCGGTCTTCGTCGTTCAACTGGTCCTGCTTGGCACGTACCTTACCCAGAACCACTGGGTTCACCGCCTCAAGGTGGCTTGGGTTTGCGGTCAGCGACAGGTGCACGCTGTTGCCATCAAACTCGCGGTCGCTGGAGGCGCCGAGGTGATATTTCACGTCGCCTGATCCATCCACGTCCTCAGGCTTGAAGCTGCCGCCCTGAAACTCGTTGAAGATCGCGCGATAGGGCTTGCCCATCACGTTGGCCAGAATGTTCAACCGGCCCCGGTGGGGCATGCCGATCACGATATCGCTGAGGCCCAAGGCGCCGCCGCGCTTGATGATCTGTTCCATCGCAGGGATCAGCGCCTCGCCACCATCCAGACCAAACCGCTTGGTGCCCATGTATTTCACATGCAGGAATTTCTCGAACCCCTCGGCCTCGACCATCTTGTTCAGGATCGCCTTGCGGCCCTCCTTGGTAAAGGCGATTTCCTTGCCAAACCCCTCGATCCGTTCCTTCAGCCACGCGGCCTCTTCCGGGTTCGAGATATGCATGTACTGCAGGGCAAATGTGCCACAATACGTCCGCTTCACGATCTCGACGATTTGGCGCATGCTGGCCATCTGCAGGCCCAGCACGTTGTCGATGAAGATCGGTCGATCCATGTCAGCATCGGTGAACCCGTAAGTCTTCGGGTCCAGCTCGGGATGCGTACTGGCGGCCCGCATGCCCAGAGGGTCCAGATCAGCTGCCAGATGGCCCCGGATACGATAGGCCCTGATCAGCATCAGCGCCCGCAGGCTGTCCAGCACCGCGCGCTTGATCTGGTCATCGCTGACCTCAACACCCTTGGCTTCGGCCTTGCCCTTGATCTTCTTGCCTGCCGCCTTGGCGTCGATCTCGGCCCACTCGCCAGTCAACGCACCGGTCAGATCATCCGCAGGCATCGGAGGCCAATCGCTGCGTGCCCACGAAGGCCCCTCGGCCTCGCGCTGCACATCCGGCGCGTCATCGCCCATGGCCTTGAAGAACTCGACCCAGGCTGCGTCGACCGCACCGGGGTTCTTGGTGTACTGGGCATAAAGCTGCTCCAGATATTCGGCGTTATGCCCCTGCATGAAGCTTGAGGCATGAAAGGCGGTGTTGGGCGAGTGTTCGGTCATTGGGCTACCTCATATGGGTTGGGACCGTATTGGTTGGTGCCTGGTTCGCTGGGGCGGGTCAGCCACCACAGAACCAGGAGGGGCGACACAAACAGGACAAGAAGTGTCGGAATGACAATAAGAAGAGTTGCGCGGGTGAACAGGATATCCAACGTGCCGCCATGGAACTGGCTGGCAAGGCCGATGCCAAAGATCAGGACGGCAAGCGCACCAAGTATCAGCAGGATCGGCAGCAGAGCATAAAGCCCGCTGCGCCCGGTATCATGCATCCGCCGCCATGCAACGGCCAGATGCGGGAAGAAGACAATCAGGCTGACGATGCTTTGGACCGGGCCTGTTGAGGTGGCCGTGACGGATTTGGATGTTTCGGTTTCAGTCACTGCGACCTGAGTGAAGAACTGCCAGTCGATGATCCCGGCAATGATGCTCCAGATCACGATGAACAGGAAAAAAAACCAGTATTCGGGCCGCGAGGCACGGCCCGAAAAGGTGAAAAACTTGGAGAAACAGGTTTTAATGGCTTCGCCGAAAGTCATGTTTACCGCTCCTCCCAAAGCAGTCAAATTCTGGTCAACCGATGGCTTCCAGCACAGCCTCACCCAGCTGCGCCGGGCTTTCGGCCACGACAATACCAGCCGAGCGCATGGCTTCGATCTTGTCCTCGGCGCCGCCTTTGCCGCCGGCGACGATGGCGCCCGCGTGGCCCATGCGGCGGCCAGGAGGGGCCGTGCGGCCCGCGATGAACCCTGCCGTGGGCTTCTTGCGGCCTTTCTTGGCCTCATCCGCCAGGAACTGTGCAGCTTCTTCTTCGGCAGAGCCACCGATCTCACCGATCATGATGATCGACTCGGTTTCGTCATCCGCCAGGAACCATTCCAGCACGTCGATATGCTCGGTGCCTTTGATTGGGTCGCCGCCGATGCCAACGCAGGTGGACTGGCCCAGACCCACATCTGTGGTCTGCTTGACGGCTTCGTAGGTCAGGGTGCCCGAACGCGACACTACACCGACCGAGCCGCGCTTGTGGATGTGGCCGGGCATGATGCCGATCTTGCAGGCATCCGGCGTGATGACACCGGGGCAGTTCGGGCCGATCAGGCGCGATTTTGAACCTTCCAGCGCGCGCTTCACCTTCATCATGTCCAGAACCGGAATGCCTTCGGTGATACAGACGATCACCTCCATCTCGGCATCAATCGCTTCGAGGATCGAGTCAGCCGCAAAGGGTGGCGGAACATAGATCACCGAGGCGTTGGCTTCGGTCACATGCTTGGCCTCGTGGACTGAGTTGAACACTGGTAGACCCAAGTGCTCCATCCCACCTTTGCCCGGGGTCACGCCGCCGACCATCTTGGTGCCATAGGCGATGGCCTGTTCAGAGTGGAATGTGCCCTGCGAGCCGGTAAAGCCCTGACAGATCACTTTGGTATTTTCGTCGATGAGGACTGCCATCTGGCGTTCTCCTTTATACGGCAGGCTTCTGCCCGCCAAAATCTTGGGAAAGGCGGGCTGAAGCCCACCCTACGGGATGACACTCAGCCTTTAACCGCCTTCACGATCTTCTCGGCACCGTCTTTCAGGTTGTCCGCCGCGATCACGTCTAGGCCAGAGGTGTTGATGATCTCTTTGCCTTTCTCGACATTCGTGCCTTCCAGACGCACGACCAGCGGGACCTGCAGCCCGACCTCTTTCACTGCGGCGACAACGCCCTCGGCGATGACGTCACAGCGCATGATGCCGCCAAAGATGTTAACCAGAATGCCTTTGACGTTGGGGTCCGAGGTGATGATCTTGAACGCCTCGGTCACTTTCTCTTTGGTCGCGCCACCGCCCACATCCAGGAAGTTGGCAGGCTCGGCACCGTAAAGCTTGATGATGTCCATCGTCGCCATCGCCAGACCGGCACCGTTGACCATGCAGCCGATCTCACCGTCCAGCGCGATGTAGTTCAGGTCGTATTTGGACGCTTCCAGTTCCTTGGGGTCTTCCTCGGTCGTGTCGCGCAACTCGGCAATATCCGGGTGGCGGTATACCGCGTTACCATCAAAGCCGACTTTTGCGTCCAGTACTTTCAGGTCGCCCTTGTCCGAGACGATCAGCGGGTTGATCTCCAGCATCTCCATGTCCTTCTCGACGAAGGCATTGTAGAGCTGGTTCATCAGCTTGACGCATTGTTTGACCTGCGCGCCTTCCAGTCCCAACGAGAACGCGATGCGGCGGCCGTGATAGGGCTGATAACCAGTGGCGGGATCAACCGAGAAGGACAGGATTTTCTCAGGCGTCGCAGCGGCCACCTCTTCGATGTCCATGCCGCCTTCGGTCGAGCATACGAATGAGATACGGCTGGTCTGGCGGTCCACCAGCAGGGCCAGGTAAAGTTCACGTTCGATGCCCGAACCGGCTTCGATGTAGATGCGGTTCACCTGCTTGCCTGCAGGGCCGGTCTGATGGGTGACCAGCGTGCGGCCCAGCATCTTTTTGGCTTCTTCGGCGGCTTCTTCCACCGATTTGGTCAGACGGACACCGCCTTTTTCACCGGCGTCGGCCTCTTTAAAGGAACCCTTGCCGCGACCACCCGCGTGGATTTGCGCCTTGACGACCCAAAGCGGCCCGTCCAATTCACCGGCTGCGGTTTTGGCTTCCTCGGCGCGCAGAACTGCGCGACCATCGGAGACCGGAGCGCCATAGCTGCGAAGAAGCGCTTTGGCTTGATATTCGTGAATGTTCATCCAAATTGTCCCGTCTGACTACGATTACACCGTTATAGGGGTGTCTAAGCGCCAAAATTAAAGAGTTTTTTGACCGGTCACGGGAAATTGTCGAAGATTTTCAGTATTTGTGATCACAGTTTTTTGGGGTGTGATCACAAAAATTGCGGGGCGTGGAAATTGATTCGATGATCCGGGATCATGCCCACAAAACACATTCATAGATGAGTTTTGCGACGTTTGCGCGAACATCTTTTAGCCAGCTTGGCACCGTGTAAAAGAAAACCGGCCCTTGAAGAGGGCCGGTTCATTGGTTCTAGGGTTCGTGACTTAGGCCAGCGAGCTGTCGATGCCCTTGCATGCTTCGATCAGGCCCTTAACGGCATTGACCGAATTGTCGAAACCGGCCTGTTCTTCTTCGTTCAGCTTGATGTCGACGACGCGCTCGATGCCACCTGCACCGATTACGGTAGGCACGCCGACATACATGCCGTCGACACCCAGTTCGCCGTTGCAATAGGCAGCACAGGGCAGAACGCGTTTCTGGTCTTTCAGGTAGGCTTCGGCCATTTCGATCGCCGAAGTCGCCGGTGCATAGAAAGCCGAGCCGGTCTTCAGCAGGCCAACGATTTCTGCGCCGCCGTCACGGGTGCGCTGAACGATGGCGTCCAGTTTTTCCTGCGTGGTCCAGCCCATCTCTACCAGATCGGGCAACGGGATACCGGCAACGGTCGAGTAGCGCACCGAAGGCACCATTGTGTCGCCATGGCCTCCCAGAACAAAGGCGGTGACGTCGCGCATGGACACATTGAACTCTTCCGACAAGAAGTGTGCGAAACGGCCCGAGTCCAGAACGCCCGCCATGCCGCAGACTTTGTTATGCGGCAGGCCCGAGAATTCACGCAGCGCCCAAACCATCGCGTCCAGCGGGTTGGTGATGCAGATGACGAACGCATCCGGAGCGTTTGCGGCGATGCCTTCACCGACCGATTTCATGACCTTCAGGTTGATGCCCAGCAAGTCGTCGCGGCTCATGCCCGGCTTGCGCGGGACGCCAGCGGTGACGATGCAGACGTCGGCACCGGCGATATCCTCATAGGACTGGGTGCCCTTCAGTTTGGCGTCGAAGCCTTCCGAGGGGCCGGATTCGGCGATGTCCAGCGCCTTTCCTTCCGGGGTGCCTTCGGCGATGTCGAACAGCACGACGTCACCAAGTTCTTTCATTGCAGCGAGGTGGGCGAGCGTGCCGCCGATCTGACCTGCGCCGATCAGCGCGATCTTGGGTCTGGCCATTTGGAATATCTCCGGTCGGTTTTGAAATCGCGGTTGTGCTAGTCGCAAAAGCGGCGTCACGCAAGCCTTCTGCGGCGCGGCATGCCACCGCATACCGTTTGCACACACCCCGCCGATTGCGCTAAACCGCCTGTGAATCATGCATATTTCCGGGGTGCCTGATGTTCGACATGAACCTGATGTTTTTTGCAGTGGCGATCCCGGCGGTGATCTTCGCGGGCATCTCGAAAGGTGGGTTCGGCTCGGGAGTGGCGTTTGCATCTTCGTCGATTCTGGCTCTGATACTGACGCCAGGACAGGCGCTAGCGCTAATGCTGCCGATCCTGATGGTGATCGATCTGGCGACGTTAAAGCCGTATTGGAAACGCTGGAGCTGGCCGGATTCGCGCCTTCTGATGCTGGGCGCAGTACCCGGTATCGCGCTGGGCGCGTGGCTTTATCGTGCGACGGATGACGATCTGCTACGTCTGTTGATTGGCGGAATATCGGTCGGTTTCGTGATCTGGCACGTTGCCCAGACCAGAGGCTGGGTGCGGGGCTTTGCCAACCGGTTGCCTCCATCGGCGGGCCTGTTTGCCGGGCTGATCGCTGGATTCACCAGCTTTGTCAGCCATGCGGGTGGCCCACCCGCCGCCGTGTACCTGCTGTCACAACGCCTGACGAAAACCGAATTTCAAGCCTCGACCGTGCTGGTCTTCTGGGTGATCAACGCCGTCAAATTCGTGCCCTTCGCCTATCTGGGCCTCTTCACCTGGCACACAGCCTTGGCAGACCTCTTGCTGACCCCGTTTGCGATCCTCGGGGCCTGGCTGGGCGTCCGGGCGCATTTCATGCTCTCCGAACGATTGTTTTTCAACATTGCCTACGTCTTGCTGACCCTGACGGGAAGCAAACTGATCTGGGATGCGCTGGTTTAGGTGTTGGGCGGCAGCGTTTCGGCCAGTGGTTCATAAGACTGGCCCGAGGCGATCAGGCAGGTCACGCCCTCAGGCAAGGTCACAACAATGGTCCAGCTGCCGGTTTGGTCCGAGGCATACACCTCCATCACCGCTCCCTGACGCACAATACCGATGCCTCGTCGGGTTTCGCCATAGGACTTTGCCAATCGCTTGATCACGTCCTCGCGTGGCGTACAATTCTGTGCGCTGACTTGTTGCGCTGCCAGTACCATGATGCCCAAGCCAATCGTCATTTTCAGCATAATCGTTTTCATTGGTCACCCCTTTCAAGCTCTTCCTCAAAGCAGCGTGCCGTAGGCAAAAGGACATCGCGTTAAGGCAACGCACGTTGCGCAGCGCAGGAAATGCTGCGCTGCGGCGATTTTGTTCTTGAACTTTCCGTCAAAAAATGCCCCATTCCGCGCAACATTATTTCAATGGGAGAGTCCAGTGGACCCGCGCCAACGCCCCTATCGCTCGGTACTATACATCCCCGGCTCGCGTGAACGCGCGCTTGATAAGGCCCGCACATTGCCGGTGGACGCCATCATCTTTGACCTTGAAGACGCGGTTGCGGCTGATGAGAAAGAGAACGCGCGCGAGACCCTCAAGGCGGCTTTGGCCGCCGGAGGCTATGGTGCTCGGGTCAAGATTGTGCGGATCAACGGCCTTGATACCGAATGGGGGCGCGCGGATGCCGAAGCCGTGCGCGAGATGGATGCAGATGCCGTTCTGTTGCCAAAGGTGAGTTCTGCTGCGGATGTGGATGCGCTGACCTCAATCACCGGAGACCTGCCGATCTGGGCGATGATGGAGACGCCGCGCGGGATGCTGAACGCAGCCGAAATTGCCGCACATCCGCTGATGGCAGGCTTTGTCATGGGGACCAACGATCTTGCGAAAGAGCTGCAGACGCGCTTCCGCCCCGACCGTTTGCCGATGATGACCTCGCTTGGCCTGTGCCTGCTGGCGGCCAAGGCCGAGGGGCTGATCATCGTCGATGGCGTCTACAATGCCTTCAAGGACACCGACGGTCTGGCCGCCGAGTGTGCCCAGGGCCGCGACATGGGCTTTGATGGCAAAACCCTGATCCACCCGGCCCAGGTCGACATCGCAAACTCCGCCTTTGCCCCTTCCGAGGATGAGATTGATCTGGCTCGCCGTCAGATTGCCGCTTTCGAGGAAACCGAGTCGCAGGGGCAGGGGGTCGCAGTTGTCGATGGCAAGATTGTTGAAAACCTACACGTTGTAACTGCCCGCGAAACTCTGGCAAAAGCAGAGGCGATAGTAGCTTTGCAAGCGGGGTAAGCCAGTATGGGCTTTGTTCTTCTGATCCTTGGTGTGGCACTTTGGTGGGCCGCACATCTTTTTAAGCGCGCGATGCCGGAACGACGTGCCGCCATGGGCGACGCGGGCAAGGGCGCCGTGGCGCTCGCCTTGGTGGCCTCGGTATTGTTGATGATCTTCGGTTATCGCATGACCGATTTCATATATGTCTGGGCGCCGCCAACCTTTCTGATTCACGTCAACAACCTGCTGGTGTTGATCGCGTTCTATCTGGCCAGCCCTGCGGGAACCAAAGGTCGCCTGTTGAACAAGGTCCGTCACCCCATGCTGGGTGGCTTTAAACTCTGGGCCTTTGCGCACCTGTTGGTGAACGGTGATCTGGCCTCGATCATCCTGTTTGGTGGCTTACTGGCCTGGGCGATTGTCGAAGTGATCGTGATCAACAAATCCGAACCAGACTGGGCGCCGGGCGAACCCGGCACATACGGCAAAGATGCCATGTTCTTTGTGGGCTCCATCGTGCTGCTGGGCGTTGTGGGCTATATTCACGGGCTGGTTGGTCCGTCTCCGTTTGGTGGATAAGGGGCCTAATCAATGGCGAAACTTTATCGTTTGTTGACCGAGGAAGACACATCAGCCTTCTGCCACAAGGTCTCGGACGCGTTGGCAAAGGGATGGGAGCTTTATGGCGACCCGTCCTATGCCTTTGACGCCGCAAATAACGTGATGCGTTGCGCGCAGGCTGTGACCAAAGAGGTTGCCGCTGATTACGCCCCCGACATGAAACTGGGACAGCAATAATGGCAAAAACCAATCCGGGTAACTTTTTCGAGGATTATTCAGTCGGGCAGATCCTGCATCACGCCGTGCCGCGCACGGTGACAGATGGCGAGCGCGCGCTTTATCACGCGCTCTATCCCGCGCGACACGCACTCTATTCCTCGGATGAGTTCGCCCGGAATTGTGGCCTGCCGCAAAGTCCGATTGACGATCTGGCGGCCTTCCATGTGGTGTTCGGTAAAACGGTTCCCGATATCTCGCTGAATGCAGTCGCCAATCTGGGTTATGCCGAAGGGCGCTGGCTGCAACCGATCTACCCCGGTGATACGCTGCGCGCTGAATCTGAGGTGATCGGCCTCAAGCAGAACTCGAACGGCAAAACAGGTGTCGTCTGGGTCCGCACTCGCGGGCTGAACCAGCGCGACGAAGTGGTGATCGAGTATGTTCGCTGGGTCATGGTGCGCAAATCAAACCTCGATGCGCCTGCACCAGAGACGGTGGTGCCCAATCTGAAAAAGGCGCTTGATGTCAGCGATCTGGCGGTACCGCAGGGGCTCGATTTCTCGAAATATAATTTTGTACAATCCGGCGAAAACCACCGCTGGGATGCGTACAACACGGAAGAAACGATCGATCACGTCGATGGCGTGACCGTCGAAGAGGCCGAGCACATGCTGGCCACCCGCCTGTGGCAGAACACCGCCAAAGTGCATTTCGACCTCACCTTCCGTCCAGAGGGACGGTTGATCTATGGCGGCCACGTTATCTCAATGGCGCGTGCCTTGTCGTTTAATGGCCTGGCGAATGCGCAGATGATCGTTGGCCTGAACGGCGGTGCCCATGCCAACCCTTGTTTCTCGGGCGATACGATCAAAGCCTGGTCCGAGGTTTTGGACAAGGCCGAGACCGGAACTCCCGGAATCGGTGCCATCCGCTTGCGCCTTGTTGCGACCAAAAACGGCGAGCCCTTCGTTCTGCGCAATGACGAGGGGAGATATCTTCCTAACGTTCTGCTAGATTTGGATTATTGGGCTCTTATGCCGATGTAGCCAATGCCTTCTGGCGGCTGACATTCAAGTGATCACGGTCCGCGAAATCCATGCTACGCTTGGCGCATGATGATGTTTCGTGCGCTCGCCGCCAGCCTGTATCTGGCATCTCAGGCCTATGCTTGTGATTTGGCTCTGGCCTTGGCCGTAGACGTTTCAGGCTCGGTTGATTCCGAGGAATATCGTATCCAAATGGACGGTCTTGCCGCAGGTCTGCGGGACCCGATCGTATCCGAGGCCTTGGTGCGCGGACAGGCTCGGCTGATGCTTGTGCAATGGACTGGCAGTTCTCGCCAGAGGATCACGATCCCCTGGACCCGGATCGATAGTTTTAACACCTTGGACAGTTTTGCTGATCAGGTCGCAGCTGATCCTCGTGTCTGGCGTAACTTCTCAACTGCGATAGGTGAGGCGCTCGATATGACGGTTGCCAGCTTTGACGACGTGCCCGAATGCGAAAGGCATCTTATTGATCTTTCGGGCGACGGAATTTCGAATGAAGGAATCGAGCCATCGACAATCCACGCCAAACTGCGGGATCGCGGCATCACGGTGAACGCGATCGCGATTGAAGAAAGTGAACCCGATCTGACAGCCTATTTCTTCGAGAACGTCATCGTTGGCGAGGGGGCCTTTGTCGTCTCTGCAGCAGGCTTCGCGGATTATCCCGAACGTATTCGCAAGAAGCTTTTACGCGAGGTGACACAGCAGACTGCAGGGCTGACGCCGCTCCAATAATAGATTCGTGATCACATTGCTTTTTCATTGAAAACGCTAACATTGGCGGTATCGAATGTGATTTGTGATCACGAGAATATTTTGTGTGATCACAAACACGGCTTATCAGCGATTTTGCGTTAAATTTACTGGATTTTGCACCTGCAGCGCGTGACAGAGTCGTAAAAAACAGTAAAACGTTCGGTAGCCAACCGAAAAGGAGCCAACATGGCCGATGTAAATCGAGGCAACCGCCCGCTTTCTCCACATTTGACGATCTATCGTCCACAGATGACGTCCATATCTTCGATTATGGTGCGCATCACGGGTCTTGCGTCTTTTGGTTTGGCTTTGTTGGTCGTCTGGTGGTTACTTGCTGCGGCCACATCGGAAAGCGCCTTTGAGCTGATCAATGGATTGATGACCAGTTTCCTGGGTGATCTGATCATGTTCGGCGCGGCTTGGGCCATTTTCTATCACATGCTGGGCCGTTTGCGGCACGTCATCTGGGATCTGGGATATTGCGTGAATGTTGAAGTGTCCGAGAAGATGGGCATTGGCATGTTCGTGCTGGCAACTGTTCTGGCTCTGATCACAGCCGTAGCGCTTTAAGGGGAGGTTCGCGATGCAGTTTCTCACAGACCGTAAACGCGCGCAGGGCATGGGGGCCGGACGTGCAGGTACACATCACCACTGGCAAATGATGCTCAGCTCGGCGGCATTGGTCATCCTTGTTCCGCTGTTTGTATTTACCTTCGGGCACGCCCTAGGTGGAACCTACGAAGAGGCTCTGGCCTATTACAGCCGCCCGTTCCCGGCGATTATCATGGGTCTGACACTGGTTGTTGTCGTCCCGCATTTGTTGCGCGAAGCCCAGGAAGCGATTGAGGACTACGTGCATGGCGTCGCGGAAAAGCTGGCGCTGATGGCAGCGCAGGCTTTTGCATACACACTGATTGCTGCGGGTCTCTTTGCGCTCGCGCGTCTGGCTCTCGGATATGCGCAGTAAGGAACAAGAACAATGACAGCAGCATATGAATACGAAACCCACGAATATGACGTGGTGGTTGTCGGTGCCGGTGGCGCGGGTCTGCGTGCAACATTGGGCATGGCCGAGCAGGGTTTGCGCACCGCTTGCGTGACGAAGGTATTCCCGACCCGGTCACACACAGTGGCCGCCCAAGGCGGCATTGCGGCGTCCTTGTCGAATATGGGGCCAGACCATTGGCAGTGGCACATGTATGACACCGTCAAGGGCTCGGACTGGCTGGGTGACACCGATGCGATGGAATACCTCGCGCGTGAAGCACCCAAAGCTGTATATGAGCTAGAACATTACGGAGTGCCATTCAGCCGGACCGAAGAAGGCAAGATCTATCAGCGCCCATTTGGTGGCCACACCACCGAATTTGGCGAAGGCCCCGCTGTGCAGCGGACCTGTGCCGCCGCCGACCGGACCGGTCATGCGATCCTGCACACGCTGTATGGTCAGTCGCTGAAGAACAACGCTGAGTTCTACATCGAGTATTTCGCCATTGATCTGATAATGTCTGAGGACGGACAGTGTCAGGGTGTCGTGTGCTGGAAGTTGGACGACGGCACGATGCACGTCTTCAACGCCAAGATGGTTGTTCTGGCGACCGGCGGCTATGGCCGCGCCTATTTCAGTGCAACCTCGGCACATACCTGCACCGGCGACGGTGGCGGTATGGTGGCCCGCGCGGGTCTCGCACTGCAGGATATGGAATTTGTTCAGTTCCACCCAACCGGCATCTACGGATCGGGCTGCCTGATCACCGAAGGTGCGCGTGGTGAAGGCGGATACCTGACCAACTCGGAAGGCGAGCGGTTCATGGAGCGCTATGCGCCTCAGTACAAAGACCTCGCGCCGCGCGACTACGTTAGCCGTTCAATGACCATGGAAATTCGCGAAGGGCGCGGACATGGTGACAACGGCGACCACATCCACCTGAACCTCAGCCATTTGCCAGCCGAAGCTTTGGCGGAACGCCTACCGGGCATTTCAGAATCTGCGCGCGTCTTTGCAGGGGTTGATGTTACCAAGGAACCGATCCCGGTTCTGCCGACCGTGCACTACAACATGGGCGGTATCCCGACGAACTATTGGGGTGAAGTTCTGAACCCGACAGCCGACAACCCGACCGCCGTGGTCCCTGGTCTGATGGCTGTGGGCGAGGCCGGGTGTGCCTCGGTTCACGGGGCAAACCGTCTTGGTTCAAACTCGCTGATCGACCTCGTGGTCTTTGGCCGCGCTGCGGCGATCCGAGCGGGCAAAGTTGTGGATGCCGACGCGTCGAACCCGGTTCTGAACCAGGCCTCTGTCGATAAGGCGTTTGACAGGTTCGATGCGGCGCGCAACGCCAGCGGCGCAATTCCAACCGCAGATCTGCGGCTTGAGATGCAGCGCACCATGCAAGAGGACGCGGCGGTTTTCCGCACCTCGAAGACCATGGCTGAGGGCGTCGAGAAGATGACCGCGATCGCTGCCAAGATGGACGACCTGAAGGTTTCTGACAGATCGTTGGTCTGGAACAGCGATCTGATGGAGACGCTCGAGCTTACCAACCTGATGCCAAGCGCGCTCGCCACCATCGTTGGTGCCGAAGCGCGTAAGGAATCCCGCGGTGCACACGCCCATGAAGATTTCACCGAGCGTGACGATGAGAACTGGCGCGTCCACACGGTCAGCCGTGTCGATGGCAATAAAGTAGAGCTTAGCTACCGTCCGGTTATCGTTGATCCGCTGACGACCGAAGACGAGGGCGGCATCAGCATGAAAAGAATCGCGCCCAAGGCGCGGACGTTCTAAGGAGAGGAACCCATGGTACAACTGACCCTCCCCAAGAATTCCCGGATCACCACCGGTAAAACCTGGCCCAAGCCCGACGGCGCGACCAATGTGCGCAAATTCCAGATCTATCGCTGGAACCCGGATGATGGCCAGAACCCGCGCGTCGATACTTATTTCGTCGATATGGATACTTGCGGCCCGATGGTTCTGGACGCTCTGATCAAGATCAAGAATGAGATCGATCCGACTCTGACCTTCCGCCGTTCGTGCCGCGAAGGTATCTGCGGGTCCTGCGCGATGAACATCGACGGGATTAACACGCTGGCCTGTATCTATGGGATGGATGAGATCAAGGGCGACGTGAAGATCTACCCGCTGCCCCATATGCCGGTGGTCAAGGACCTGATCCCTGATCTGACTCATTTCTACGCCCAACACGCCTCGATCATGCCGTGGTTGGAGACTAAGACCAATCGTCCGGCAAAAGAGTGGAAGCAATCCATCGAAGACCGCAAGAAATTGGATGGTCTCTATGAATGTGTGATGTGTGCCAGTTGCTCGACCTCGTGCCCCAGCTACTGGTGGAACGGCGACCGCTATCTCGGCCCTGCCGCGCTGTTGCATGCTTACCGCTGGATCATCGACAGTCGGGATGAGGCCACCGGTGAGCGCTTGGACGAGCTGGAAGATCCGTTCAAGCTGTATCGCTGCCACACCATCATGAACTGCGCCAAGACCTGCCCCAAGGGTCTGAATCCGGCCAAAGCGATTGCAGAAATCAAGAAGATGATGGTGGACCGCGCGGTCTGATCACGCGCCAAAACAAAGCACTTGCCGGGTTGCGGCAAGTGCATGCCGCCTCTGCAAAACTATGCGATGCGCTTGTACGAGCGCGGATCTAAAGTTGGCGCAGGGAGGAGTGATGAGTTCGAAAAGAGGTCACTCCGATGAACATGCAAAACCAAAAACACGACGCGACCAAAGCGCTGGAATTTCTGGAGCAAGCCTGGGCCTACTATACGCCCGAGCCCAAAGTTCCGGCCAAAGACGAAACACCAGAATTGTTTGAATATGCGAACGCGGCCTGACCGTGTCGCGCGGGCTTGAAAATTACGACACTATAGGCAATGCAGAGCTATGCCCGTTCTATTGCTTCTGCTCGCCGCTGGCGTATTTGCCTATTTTTTCTGGCGGTCCCGCACGTCGTCTCTGACGCGCGACTGCAGGTGGCGGCAACATCGAAGCGAGGGCCAGTGGCGCTGTGCTTACTGTGGCGCGGTGTCAAAATCTGATGTTGAGCCCACGCAGTGTCTGAAAGGGCAATAGCTGCTGTTGGGGGTTTCCCACCGGGCCGAACTGCGCCACTCTCGGCCCATGTCAGAATCTCGGAATACTCCCCGCCCACCCATGGATGCAGATGCGCGCCGCGCGATTGCGCCCGTTATTTGCTACCCGAATGAAGGGCTACCAAAACCCGATCTAGGGCTCTATCAAACTGGGCGTGATACAGCGCACAAAACGGGTGAGGTGTTGGTGCCACCGCGAGATGCGCGATGCTTTGAGGTGCCTGCAGGGCATTTCTTTAGGATCACTTCTGTTGAAGGATCGCAAGTTGGCGATCTAAACCTGTGGAACCTCAACGACCTTTCCGAGCGGTTCTATTCCGGCAAGACGCGCGCGTTGCATGGCACACATATCACCCTGGGTGAGCGCATGTGGTCGAGCTTTCCACATATGCGACCGATGGCGACAATCATTGCAGATACGCTGGGGTGGTACGGAATCGATGATTTCGGCGGGTCGGTGCACGATGTGATCGGGACCCGATGTGATCCCTATACCGGTAATTTGCTAGCTGGATCCCAGTACCATCACTGTTGCCATTCGAATCTGACACGCGCGCTGGCGGATCATTTGGGCGTCTCTTTGGCCGAAGCCGAGCCTGCGGTACATGATGTATTGAACGTGTTCATGTGCACCGGTTTCACGCGTGATACCGGGCAGTATTTCATGAAAGCCTCACCTGTCCGTCCGGGAGACTATCTTGAGTTTTTCGCCGAGATTGACCTGCTGGGAAATCTAAGCGCGTGCCCGGGCGGTGATTGCTCGTCCGAGCATTCATCGGATACCGCAGCCTGTTATCCCCTGCTGGTAGAAACCTTTGCCCCGGCTGAAGGTGCGCTTGAGGGATGGCGCAGCCCCGCGCGCAACGGATATGACCGCACGCACGGGCGCTAGATATCGCGCAATTCAGCTGTCCGGGAACGCCGCCTGCAGCGCGATTTCGACCATGTCGCCAAAACTGCTTTCTCGGTCCGATGAGGGCAGGGCTTCGCCGGTCAGCAGGTGGTCCGAGACTGTCAGTACCGCCAATGCGCGGCATTTGTGACGCGCGGCAAGGATGTAAAGCTCTGCCGCTTCCATCTCGACACCCAAAATACCGTGCCGAACCATTTGTTCGTTCAGGTCCGGGCGTTCGTCATAAAAGACATCGGATGAATAGATGCCGCCAACATGGGTTGGCGTACCTTTGGCTTGTGCAGCCAATGCTGCAGACTGCAAAAGACCCCAATCCGCGCAAGGGGCGAAGTTTATTTCTCTCATGATCCCGCGCGAAGGGGTGCTGAGTGTGGTCGACGTCATCGCCAAAATAACATCACGCACATTCACACTGTCTTGCATCCCGCCACATGACCCGATCCGGATCAGAGTTTTGGCGCCGTAGTCACGGATCAATTCGTTCACGTAGATCGACAGAGACGGCATCCCCATGCCACTACCCTGAATGGTAACACGATTTCCTTTCCAGGTGCCGGTGAACCCCAGCATGCCACGCACTTCGTTTACCAGCTTTACGTCTTCAAGAAACGTTTCGGCCGCCCATTTTGCGCGATACGGGTCGCCGGGCAAAAGAACGGTTTCGGCAATCTCGCCTTTTTGGGCTCCAATATGGATAGTCATTTTGCCACTTTCC
The DNA here is from genome assembly GCF_056539785.1 of Ruegeria sp. B11. Taxonomy (NCBI): domain Bacteria; kingdom Pseudomonadati; phylum Pseudomonadota; class Alphaproteobacteria; order Rhodobacterales; family Roseobacteraceae; genus Ruegeria; species Ruegeria sp. B11. The sequence goes on from NZ_JBQFVO010000004.1 coordinate 192,872, forward strand.
CCCGATCAGATTTCCAGATCAGTAATATCGGTACCGGCTTTGATTGCGTCATGAACCCACTGCGGTTTGCGGCCCCGCCCGGTCCAGGTTTGCGACGGATTGTTCGGATTTTGATATTTCGCTTTAGATGATTTTGCCGATTTAGCGCTGTCTCCTGACAATTCAGACAACGAAAACCCATATTCCGCCGCCGCCTTTTCGGCAGCTTTCAACGCTTCTTTTCGCTCACGCACTTCGGCGGTTTTTAGCGCCTTTTCGACCCGATTGCGCAATTCGAGCAGTTCTTTGCGCGACATTTTTTCAAGATCGATCGCCATAATCTTCTCCATTTCGGCTATTCCCCTACTTATTGCAGGGGAAATTGAATAAACCCGAACCTATCTATTCCCATTTTACCGGAAATAGAAATGGAGATTTCTGTAATATGCTTTTCTATTCAGCCGCAATTTCCGTTGGGTCAACCAATGTGACGATATCGCCCATGATTGCATTCAATTCGAAATTTTTCGGCGTATAGATTTTCGATACACCCATGGAACGCAATTGATCCGCGTCCTCATCGGGGATGATCCCACCTACAATGACGGGAATATCGCTTAGCCCTGCTGCTTTCAGCCGCGTCATCACGTCCTTCACCAAAGGCAGGTGGCTGCCAGAGAGGATCGATAGACCAATCACATGCGCTTTGTCTTCTTGTGCCGCAGTTACGATTTCTTCGGGCGTAAGACGAATACCTTCGTAACTGATATCCATGCCACAGTCGCGTGCGCGGAAGGCGATCTGTTCGGCTCCGTTCGAGTGTCCGTCCAGACCAGGTTTGCCAACAAGAAACTTCAGCCTGCGCCCCAGACGGTCGCTTACCGCATCTACGGCTGCGCGCAAGTCTTCCAGACCTTCGGTTTTGTTCGAAACAGATCCCGAGACGCCGGTTGGTCCACGATATGTACCGTAGGCCTTGCGCATTTCCTCGGCCCATTCGCCAGTTGTGATACCGGCCTTGGCCGCAGCGATTGAAGGTGCCATCACGTTGGCACCGGATCGCGCTGCTTCGCGCAATGCTTGCAGCGCCGCGGCCACTGCTGCGTCATCCCGATCCGCACGCCAGTCGTTCAAGCGCCCGATTTGTTCCTGTTCAACCGCCGGGTCGACGACCATGATGCCGCCATCCTCGGTCTGCAAAGGTGAGGCTTCGCCCTCGGTCCATTTGTTTACGCCAACGACAACGGTTTCATTGCGTTCAATACGGTTCAGGCGCTCGGCATTGGACTCGACCAGCCGCGATTTCATGTATTCGATCGAGGCTACCGCGCCGCCCATCGATTCGAGATTAGCCAATTCGGCCCGTGCGCCATTTTTAAGTTCTTCGACTTTGGCGTCGACAACCGGATTGCCGTCGAACAAATCGCCATATTCCAGCAGATCGGTTTCATAGGCGAGGATTTGTTGCATCCGCATCGACCATTGCTGATCCCAGGGACGAGGCAGGCCGAGCGCTTCGTTCCATGCAGGCAACTGCACCGCACGTGCGCGGGCATGTTTGGATAGCGTCACCGCAAGCATTTCAATCAGTATGCGATAAACGTTGTTTTCCGGCTGCTGTTCGGTCAGCCCCAGCGAGTTTACCTGAACGCCATAACGGAATCGGCGGAACTTGGGGTCTTCAATGCCATAGCGCTGCTGCAGAATTTCGTCCCAAAGATCCACAAAGGCGCGCATTTTGCACATTTCGGTGACAAACCGGATGCCCGCATTCACAAAAAACGAAATCCGCCCGCAGAGTGCCGGGAAGTCTTCAGCCGGAACGCGCGGGCGAAGTTCGTCCAGCACTGCAATGGCAGTCGCCAGAGCATAGGCCAGCTCTTGCTCGGGCGTCGCGCCTGCCTCTTGCAGGTGGTACGAACACACATTCATCGGGTTCCATTTGGGCACGTTATCGTAGCAATATTCGGCCACGTCCGCGATCATCTTCAGCGATGGCTTGGGTGGGCACACATAAGTGCCGCGGCTCAGGTATTCCTTGATCAGGTCGTTCTGGACGGTCCCCTGCAATTTCGAGACATCCGCGCCCTGTTCCTCGGCAACTGCGATGTATAGCGCCAAAAGCCAAGGAGCAGTCGCATTGATCGTCATCGAGGTATTCATCTGTTCCAGCGGAATTTGATCGAACAGAACCCGCATGTCCCCCAGATGGCAGATCGGAACCCCAACTTTTCCAACTTCGCCGCGCGCCAAAGTGTGATCGCTGTCATACCCTGTTTGGGTTGGCAGATCGAAGGCCACGGACAGGCCGGTCTGACCTTTGGCTAGGTTCGCACGATAAAGCGCATTTGACGCTTTGGCCGTTGAGTGACCGGCATATGTACGGATGAGCCAGGGGCGATCTTTCTGCAACTGCGTCATGGGTCGGGCCTCGCGGATCGGTGGGTAACAAAATTACGTTCTATGGTGGTAAATAGTAATTTTCAGTACATGTCAATTCGCTGCGTTGCGGCATCGACGGTTTCTGCAGATTGTGGGTGGTCGCGTTTGATGGCACTGTGCCCGAATGATGCAGACTGTGGAAATCCCGCTTTGGCTGTTTGTGCTGATCGTGCTGTTTGCCGCGGTCACATTTGCCTCGCATTTTTTGTTTCCGTCGGTGCGCTGGTTTTTCCGCCGTCGCCTTGAGCGCGCCGTCGCACGGTTGAACAAGCGACTGCAGCGTCCGATCCAACCGTTCAAGTTGGCGGGGCGGCATGACATGATTCAACGGCTTATCTATGACCCGCAAGTAAGCCGGGCGGTGCAGCAGCATGCCAAAGAAGAAGGTGTGCCTGACGCTGTTGCCTCAGAATTGGCACGGCGTTATGCGCGCGAGATTGCGCCCTCATTCTCGACAGTGGCGTATTTCAGCATCGCGATCCGTTTTGCCCGCATGCTGAGCAACGCCTTTTACAAGGTGCAGTTGGGTTACGAGGACAAAGCCGCGCTGGACAGTATCGATCCCGATGCGACGGTCGTTTATGTCATGAACCACCGCAGCAATATGGATTACGTGCTGGTCACCTATCTGGCGGCAGACCATTCGACCTTATCCTATGCTGTGGGCGAGTGGGCCCGTGTCTGGCCTCTAAGTCGATTGATTCGCGCGATGGGGGCCTATTTCATTCGCCGCAAGTCGGGTAGCGACCTATATCGACAGGTCCTTGCAAGCTATGTAAGGCACGCGACCGAAGCGGGCGTGACGCAGGCCATGTTCCCTGAGGGCGGGCTGAGTCTGACTGGCAAACTGGGGCGCCCCAAGCTGGGATTGTTGAAGTATATCCTTGACGGAGTCGAACCGCAGGGGCGGGATGTGGTGTTTGTTCCGGTTGCTTTGAACTATGATCGGGTGCTTGAAGATACCGTATTAACAGCGGCAGCGAAGGATAGTGAACGCCGCTTCCGCGCGCGGATCGGGGTTATCACCCGCTGGTCGCTCAAGCAGATTTGGCGCAAGCTTGTCGGGCGCTACAAGAGATTCGGGATTGCCTCGGTGCGGTATGCGACTCCGATTTCTCTGAAAGAATTTCGAGTCGCGCACGAACGGGACCTGACGACCGATCTGGCCCGCGAGTTGATGCGCAGGATCGGCGCCGCAATTCCTTTTGTTCCAGTGCCTGCTGCGTGTCGGCTGGTTCAGGAAGAAGGTGAGATGTCAGAGCAGGATTTGAAGGCGCGTTTGCTGACGTTGGGCGGCGACGCGGTTGCCCAGGATGATGGAGAGGCTGTTGACGATGCCATCAATCAGTTGGTCGAGCGACGGATTCTGCGTCGCGAGGCTGGAGTGTTGCGCCCATCAGGCGAGCGATCAGAGCTGCTTGCTTATTACGCGGCAGCATCAGAACCCGTTGTTCGGGCTGAGAATGATGCAAGTGCAGAAAGTATTTCTGCAACTGCTGGGTCATAAAATTACAAAATAGATACCAAAAACGGTTGCAATATTACTCAGAGGCTAATATTTCGTCTTTGGAAAGCCGCGATTCTGCGGCGCGGCAACAGTTGGAAAAAAGGAGGCCAGCATGGCTTTGGATGTCGACAGCGGTATCGCGTCGTATGAGGCGCCGGAAAAGGACCTCTACGAGATGGGTGAAATCCCCCCGATGGGGTATGTTCCCAAGCAAATGTATGCCTGGGCCATCCGGAAAGAGCGCCACGGTGAGCCAGACACAGCGATGCAGTTGGAAGTCGTTGATGTCCCGAAGCTGGACAGCCACGAAGTGCTGGTTCTCGTTATGGCGGCGGGTGTGAACTACAACGGCGTCTGGGCATCGCTTGGCAAGCCGATCAGCCCGTTTGATGGCCACGGCCAACCCTTTCACATCGCAGGTTCAGATGCGTCGGGCATCGTCTGGGCGGTTGGTGACAAAGTGAAGCGCTGGAAAGTCGGCGATGAAGTCGTGATTCACTGCAACCAGGACGATGGCGATGACGAACACTGCAACGGTGGTGATCCGATGTATTCGCCCAGCCAGCGCATCTGGGGATATGAGACACCTGATGGCTCGTTCGCGCAGTTTACAAATGTTCAGGCACAGCAGCTGATGCCGCGTCCCAAGCACCTGACCTGGGAAGAAAGCGCCTGCTACACGCTGACCTTGGCAACAGCCTATCGGATGCTTTTTGGGCACGAGCCGCACGATCTGAAGCCGGGCCAGAACGTCCTGGTTTGGGGTGCATCGGGCGGTCTGGGCTCTTACGCGATACAGTTGATCAACACTGCGGGTGCCAATGCGATCGGCGTGATATCGGATGAAAGCAAGCGTGAGTTTGTGATGGACCTTGGCGCCAAAGGCGTCATCAACCGCAAGGATTTCAACTGCTGGGGCCAGCTGCCCACGGTGAATACTCCGGAATATGCTGAATGGTTCAAAGAAGCCCGCAAGTTTGGCAAGGCCATCTGGGATATTACCGGCAAAGGTGTGAACGTCGACATGGTGTTCGAGCACCCCGGCGAAAGCACGTTCCCGGTGTCCACTTTTGTCGTGAAAAAGGGAGGTATGGTTGTGATCTGCGCCGGGACCACTGGCTACAACCTGACCTTCGACGTGCGTTACATGTGGATGCACCAGAAACGCTTGCAGGGCTCGCATTTTGCGCATCTCAAACAGGCCTCGGCTGCAAACCAGCTAATGGTCGAGCGCCGCTTGGATCCGTGCATGTCCGAAGTGTTCACTTGGCAGGATCTGCCTGAGGCGCACATGAAGATGATGCGCAACGAACACAAGCCGGGCAACATGTCGGTGCTGGTTCAGGCTCCGCATACAGGCATGCGCACCCTTGAAGAAGTATTGGCTGCCCGCGACTAACGGTCTCAGGCGAACAGCAGCTGCAACACCCGCAGGGCGCACACACGCCTTGCGGGTGTTCATCGTTTCTATCGATGATTATGCATTTTCAATGCTTTAAGAAATCGCCCCCCGCTATTTCTGGGGAGTAGAAAGCAGCGAGTAGGCCGAATTAGTCTGCACATGTTATGGTTGTGTTAACCCTTCGTTAACTATTTCGGGGACACCCTGATGGCGCAAAATGAGTGGATTTTGGACGTTCTGTCGGACCTCAACGCCTTTGCTGTGGCGAATGGGTTGAGCGCGCTGGCCGAGCAGCTTGACGACACAAGACTGATCGCCGCGGCCGAGATTGCGTCCTCAAAGGATGAGGCTTGCGCGCCCGCGAATGGGAAGAAAATTCGATTTGAGCCAGATCCTAGGGGATTTGGAAAGCACCAGCACGCTTGACGAGCTGACCAGCGTAGCAGTCCAGTTGCGGGACAAGCTGCAAATTGACCACATGACATATCATTGGGTTGATGGGGCCGGGGATCAATACGGGTTCACGACTTATTCGGATGCCTGGGATGAACGGTATCGAGACAGGAATTATCATCGTATTGATCCGGTTATTCTAGGTTGTTTTCAGCGATTTCACGCTGTGGACTGGAAACAGCTGAATTGGTCGGGCAAAGCAGTAAAGGCCTTCCTGCAGGACGCGCAGGAACATGGCGTCGGCAATCAGGGCTATTCGATCCCGCTGCGGGGGCCAGGCGGGCAATTCGCGCTGTTTACGGTCAACAACAGCTGCGATGACATCGCATGGCAGGCATTTGTCGAAACGTATGGCCGCGATCTCATATTGGTGGCGCATTTCCTCAATCGAAAAGCGCTGGAATTTGCAAAAGAACGGCAGCCGGACAACATGCGGGGGCTCTCGCCCCGCGAAATCGATGCAATGACATTGCTGGCGCTGGGGTATAGCCGAGCGCAGGTGGCGCACTCGCTTTCCATTTCTGAGCATACGCTCAGGGCCTATATCGAAAGCGCACGCTCAAAACTCGGTGCGCAAAATACGACTCATGCAATCGCCACTGCACTCAGTAGAGGATTAATAGTCGTTTAACGACCGTACGGTGGTCTCACTTTAAATTAACTACGTGTTCGTACCCCCTTTGTTCCAACTGTGGACGATAAGGGGAGCACGTCATGTTGCGTTATTTGTATGCCGATGAGCTGCATAAATTTCCGGAATTGGCCAGGGGGATGTTCAGGGATCGCGCGGATCAGTTCAAAACCCGCCTTGGCTGGGATGTTAAGGTTAATGAAAAGGGGGAAGAGCGGGATCAGTACGATGACCTGAACCCGCTCTATGTGATTTGGGAAGAGGCAGATGGCAGCCATGGCGGGTCCATGCGGATCCTACCGACGACCGGTCCGGTCATGGTGAACGACATATTCGGACATCTCACCGGGGGCAGTCCGATCCGAAGCCCACTAATCTGGGAGGTCACTCGCTTTTGCCTCTCGCGCAACGCCAGCGCTCATACCGCCGGGGCCATCATGCTGAGCGGCGGTGAGGTGATGGAAGGGTTTGGCCTGACCCACATAGCGGGCGTTTTTGATGCCCGCATGATCCGGATCTACCGTATGATCGGATCGTCTCCGGTGGTTTTGGGCACCGAAGGGAAAGGGCGCGATCAGATCTCGGTCGGCCTGTGGCCTTATTCAGCGGATGATTGCAACCGTGTAGCAGCCCGCGCAGGCATCCCGCGAGAGTTGTCGCGCCTGTGGTTCAAGACAGCATTTGGCCATGGCGCACAGCACCGGTTCGCTTTGTCGGCATAAGCATACGGAAAAACCAATCGGCATCTGGCAGCGCGCGGCGCGTCCCTGTAGGGTCGCGCCATGTCCTTGCCCCAAGTCACATTTTCCGAAGATCAGGCTGCCGCTTTTGACAACATTGCCGAGATGTTGCGAGGTGCCGGAGTAGACCTTGAAGACGACGCTCTGCTGAAACTGCCCGGCAACGGAAAGTCTGGTGTGATGGCTGTTATTGGCAAGGCTGGATCGGGCAAAACCCTGTTGCTGGCAGAGCTTTACAAAGCTTTGGCCGAGACGGGGGTCAACCTGATCTCGGGTGATTTCGAAAGCCGCAAATCCCGCGACAAGCGCAGCCTTGCGATCCTCGCGCCGACGAACAAGGCCGCCAGCGTATTGCGGCTGCGTGGGGTGCCCGCGACCACGATCCACCGTATCCTCTATACGCCTGTTTACGACCCTGAATACGAGCGGATCGCCGAATGGCTAGCGGGCAATGACGAACGGCCCGAGATCGAAGGGCTGACAGACGAAGCGCTGGACCGCGCAGCCGCGTTCTATGCCAACAACAAATCCATCCCCGGTGCGCTGGCCGCTGCTGGGTTGCGCGGTTCGGATTTCATCACCGGCTGGAAACGTCGGGAAGAGCCGCTGGATATCGGTTTTGTGGACGAAGCCTCGATGCTAGACGACCGGCAATTCGAGGATCTAAAGGAAATCTTTCCAACCTTGTTGCTATTTGGTGACCCGGCGCAGTTGGCGCCGGTCAATCAATCGGGCTCGATGGTGTTCGACGGGTTGCCAGAGCCGCGCAAACAAATCCTGCATCGAGTGCATCGGCAAACTGCGGACAACCCGATCCTAGACCTCGCCCATGCTCTGTCCGATCCGGCCATGGGGTTTGAGGATTTCGAACGTCTGATCGAGGACACTGCCCGAAAGGATGACCGCGTTGTCTGGGGACAGCGGGTCGAGGTCGATCTGATGGCGCGCAGCCCGGTTCTTGTCTGGCGCAATGCGACCCGAATCCGGCTGATTCAGGCGTTCCGCACCGTACATGGCGCGCCGCAAACTGAACTACTGGAAGGGGAACCGTTGATTTGTGACGGCATTGAGCTGCCGTTGAAGCACCGCAAAAAGCGGCTGGACCTTGAGGCGCGCGGGCTGATCAAAGGCGCACAGGTCATCTATCTTGGCCCTGGTCGCAAGCCGGGTTTTTCGCGTTTGCATGTGATGGGGGCCGAAGACCCTCAGGTCTCGGCGGCGTCGATCGTGCAGATTGAAAAGCCCGATGAGGAGGAGCCGTTCATTCCCTATGCTGCCCGTATGGGTGCAACGTTCCTGCATGGTGCCGCGGTGACGATCCATAAGGCGCAAGGGTCGCAATGGGACACGGTTCAGGTCTTTGCGCCAGACATCTACGCAGCCGCCCGCATGGGCCGTACTGAGGCCGGGCAACCTTTGTGGAAGCGCTTAGCTTATGTCGCCATAACCCGCGCACAGGAGAGGCTAATCTGGGTAGTGCGGAACCGCTTGTCGAAACCGACCCACCCGTTGCGTGTGGATGACCTGCGTGCGGTTGCGGCACCATCCCTGACATTGGAGGCGGAAGAGACATGAAGACGATCATCGTGACCGGTGCAAGCTCGGGCATAGGCCGCGCCACCGCCGAGCTGTTTCTGTTAGAAGGATGGACTGTCGGGCTTCTGGCCCGCAGCGCTGACAAACTTCATGCTATGGCACAGCATAACGCCTCGGCGATCCCGCTGGTCGCCGATGTGACTGACCCGGATGCCGTTGCAAACGCCTTTACTGCATTCACCCGACAGACCGGGCGATTGGACGTGCTGTTCAACAATGCCGGGATTTTTTCCCCTGGTGGCACCATCGACCAGATCGCGCTTGAGGATTGGTACGGCTCGGTCAATGTGAACCTGAACGGCATGTTCCTGTGTGCACGGGCTGCATTTGCTGCGATGCGGGCTCAGGCGCCGCAGGGGGGGCGTATCATAAACAACGGTTCAATCGCTGCTCATGTGCCGCGCCCGAACTCGGTACATTATTCTGCGACGAAACACGCGATTACCGGTCTGACGCGCAGCCTGTCTCTGGACGGGCGGAGTTTTGGAATTGCCTGTGGACAGATCGACATCGGAAATGCGCGCACCCCGATGGTGCAAGGGCTGGTCGATGAGGCACTTGCCGAAGGCCGCGACCCTGATCCCACCATGGATGTCGGGGATGCCGCCCGCTCGGTACTGCATATGGCCGAACTGCCGCTTGAGGCGAATGTGCAGTTCATGACCGTTATGGCCACGACCATGCCCTATATCGGTCGCGGGTGACGATCAGTTCTCGCGCAGTAGGCGGAAGGCTGTCGAAGCGCCCCAACCGGCGGCAATCGCGATGGCCAGTGACATAAGCCCGTACCAAATGGGTTGTTCACGCGACATCGCGTACAAGAAACGCTCAAGCCCGACTTTGCGTACTCCTATCGAGGTTTCAAAGGTCGAGACCACCTTTCCGTCTCGTGTCAGGAAGATACGGGCGCTGTAGTCGCCTTCGGTCAGGTCCGACGGCATGTCGATTGATGTGCGGAACAACGTCTGTTCGTCCACAGCCACTGTGTTTTCCCGGATCGAGTACAGCCCTTCATCTTCGCGGATGCGGATGACCGCCTCGGAAAAATCCTGTGCGCCTTGAATGCTCATGTCCGCACCGACCGACCGGATGGCACGCTCGATCGAAACCTTATAGCGTAGGTCTTCGGTCTGGGTCAGAACCTCGGAAAACGGGGCGCTGGTGGCAACGGCGTAGAAGCTTGGTGCCAGATCAACAACAAGGCTGTCGGTGTTCACCCAGATACCGAACCGTTTCTCTTTGCGGCGTACGGTGACTGGTTCGGATGGGCCGACCACCGATACGATGACCTCAAGCGGTGGACCGTCCGGGATTGGAGCTTCGCGCTTTACCGCGCCGAAAACCAGTATTTCGGACCCGTCAAAATTGGCGGTAATCGACACCCGATCCTGACTTAGGCCCAGAACAACCTGTTCTTCGGCTGCGTAGGCTGGCAGACAGATCAGACAAAGAAGAGCAATCAGACGCAGCATCTTAATGCCCTCCTGCATCGCCAAGCGAATACAACTCGGCGGGTTGAAGCAGAAGATCAAGCGCCAGCTTGCCGCAGACAACAAGTACCAGAGCCGCCAACAAAACACGCAGTTGTTCAGCCGGCATTCGGGCACCGATGACTGTTCCGATTTGGGCACCAACTACGCCACCGACGAGCAGAAGAACCGCCAACACGACATCAACGGTATAGTTGGTGGTGGCGTGCAGCATAGTGGTAAAGGCGGTTACAAAGATGATCTGAAACAGCGAAGTTCCGACAACAACCTTGGTCGGCATGCCCAATAGGTAGATCATCGCGGGCACCATGATAAACCCGCCGCCGACACCCATGATAGCAGACAGGACACCGACAAACAGGCCTACGACAAGCGGTGGAATGACCGAGATGTACAGGCCCGACGTCCGAAACCGCATCTTGAACGGCATGGCGTGCACCCAACCGCGCTGGCGTCGTTTCGGAGGCGGCGTGCCGCCTTTCCGCGTTTTTCTAATCGCGTTCAGGCTTTCGACAAACATCAGACTGCCGATGATGCCCAGAAATACGACATAGCAAAGTTTGACCAGCAGATCGACCTGTCCGAGGCTCTTGAGATAGTTGAAGACAACAACACCCAACGCAGCGCCTGTCAGCCCTCCGACCAAAAGGACTGTACCCATTTTAAGGTCCACGGTTCGGCGCCTGAAATGCGCCAGCACCCCAGAAAATGATGAAGCAACAATCTGGTTTGCCTCGGTTGCAACCGCCACTGCAGGCGGAATGCCGATGAAGAACAACAGTGGAGTCATCAAAAACCCACCGCCAACGCCAAACATTCCAGACAGAATGCCCACCATTCCACCCAGTCCAAACAGTAGAAACGCGTTTACGGATACTTCGGCAATCGGGAGGTAAATCTGCATGGCTTCTTCTAGACAGGAGAGGCCGTACCACGCGGTGTGGCAAAGCCATTGGTAACATAAATCTCAACAGACGAAGCGCGCGTGCCAGGTAGGGCCATCTAGTTGTTTCCGTGGCTCAACCTGAAAATAGTCGATAGCATGGCTGCGGAACTGATGCGGGACACGTCCATACCCCCTTAGAGCGGTTGCGGCATACAAAATCAACTCTGTATGCCGCTTTGCAGCAAACAGGACTGAGGGGCAGTCCTGAACTGGCTCTATCAGCGTTCCTTTACATATGGTTCGCCGCCTGCGCGTGGCGGTATGGCCTTGCCGACGAACCCGGCAAGAATCACCACGGTCAGGATATAGGGCAGGGCGTCCATGACCTGCACCGGGATCACGACCCCGCCCAAATCGATGTTCTGGAAACGCAAGGCAATGGCCTGCAACAGCCCGAACAACAGGCATGCCCACATCGCGTGCCACGGACGCCATTTTGCAAAGATCAAAGCAGCCAGTGCGATAAATCCGCGCCCGGCGGTCATCTCTTTCACAAAGCCTGCTTGCAGCGCGGTGGCCAGGTAGGCACCTGCGATGCCGCAAAGTACGCCGCAAATCGCAACCGCTGCGTAGCGGAGACCTACAACCGAAACTCCAGCAGTATCCACCGCCGCAGGATTCTCTCCGACCGCGCGCAGACGCAGCCCGAACCGGGTGCGGAACAGAATCCACCAAGTCAGTGGCACCATAAGGAAAGCCACGTACACCAGAATGGAATGGCCAGACAGGAGCTCGGAATAGGCCATATGCAGGGGATTGGTTTCAGACATCAGCTCGGAAACCGGACGGCCTGTCAGTTCGGCGTCAGCCGGACCGATCGCATAAGGGAATTCTGCAGATTCAAACCGCCCTTCACCGAACAATGATGGCGTACGACCACCCTGCTTGAACCAGCTTTGGGCGACAAGAACGGTCATACCTGAGGCAAGAAAGTTGATCGCAACCCCCGAGATCAGCTGATTGCCCCGGAACGTGATCGACGCAAACCCGTGTAGCGCCGAAAGGACCAGAGATGCTGCGATCCCGGCCAGCAATCCCAGCCACACCGAACCGGTTACGGCGGCGACGGCAGCCGAGAAGAATGCTGACATCAGCATCTTGCCTTCAAGGCCGATGTCGAAGATGCCCGCGCGCTCGGAGTATAGACCGGCCAGACAGGCAAGCAGCAAAGGCGTAGCCAGTCGGATGGTCGAATCCAGAACCTGGATGAGTGTCAGGAAGAAATCCATCAGGCCGACCCCTTCCGAAGCGCCATGAACAGCTTTTCAAGCGGCATGCGCACCATGTTGTCCAGTGCTCCGGTAAACAGAATGACCAGCGCTTGGATGACCACGATCAGTTCGCGCGGAATCGATGTCCAAAGCGCCAGTTCGGCCCCGCCCTGATACAGAAACCCAAACAGAATAGCGGCTAGAAATACCCCGAATGGATGCGACCGACCCATCAATGCCACGGCAATTCCAATGAAACCCGCGCCTTCGGTTGCGTTCAGCACCAACCGCTCGGCTTCGCCCATCACGTTGTTGACTGCCATCAGGCCCGCCAGAGCGCCCGAGATCAGCATGGCAATAATCGTGATGCGTACAGGCGAGATACCGGCGTAGACGGCACCGGTTTCCGAATGGCCGTAGGCGCGGATTTCATAGCCCAACCGAGTTCGCCAGATCAGCGCCCAGACAACAAAACACGCAAGGATTGCGACGAAGAACGAGATGTTGGCAGGCGCACCTCGGAAAACGATGTTTTCGGCGCTCGAGAACATCGACTGGAAAGTCGGGAGATGCACTGCCTCGGGGAAACGAGCCGTTGCTGGGTCTTGCGACCCTTGCGGGCGCATGACGTTGACCAGCATGTAATTCAGGAAAGCGGCAGCGATGAAATTGAACATGATCGTGGTGATCACGATATGGCTGCCCCGCTTCGCCTGCAGATAGGCCGGGATCGCGGCCCAGGCTGCACCGAAGATCATCGAAGCAGCACAGGCGGCCAGCAAAGCTATTGTCCAATGCGGCCAAGGGACCGATAGACAGACGATGGCAACGCCCAGTCCGCCCAGCATGGCCTGACCCTCGCCGCCGATGTTGAACAAGCGCGCGTGAAAGGCAACTGCAACCGCGAGCCCGGTGAAGATGAAGTTCGTTGCGTAATAAAGTGTATAGCCCCAGCCGTAGGTTGACCCTAGGGCCCCAGTGACCATCAGATTTACCGCCTCAAGCGGATCTTCCCCGATGGCAAGGATGACGATTGCCGAAAGGATTGTGGCCAGAAGCAGACTGATTAGCGGGATCAGCACCACATCGGCCCATTTGGGCATTTTTTCCATGGTTCAGGCGGCCTCTCCTGCAACACCGGCCATCAGCAGGCCCAGTTCTTTTTCATCCGTCTCGGCGGGCAGACGCTCGCCCATGATATGTCCGTCAAACATAACCGCGATCCGGTCCGAGAGTGAGAAGATCTCTTCCAGCTCGACCGAGACCAGCAAGATTGCTTTGCCCTGATCCCTCAAGGCGACGATCTGTTTGTGAATGAACTCGATGGCACCGATATCCACGCCGCGTGTGGGCTGGCCCACCAGCAGCAGATCGGGATTGCGCTCGATTTCTCGTGCAACGACGATTTTCTGTTGATTGCCGCCCGAGAAGCTTTTTGCCGTCAGCCAGCCATTGGGCGGGCGCACATCGAACTTCTCGATCTTGGCTTCGGTGTCGGCACGCAGGGCAGCGTTGTCCATGAACAGCCCGCGTTTGTAAGCAGGGTCGCGGTGGTAGCCGAACGCCACATTCTCCCACGCGTGAAAATCCATGATCAGGCCTTCGCGCTGCCGATCCTCGGGGACATGAGCGATATGTCGGGCGCGCCGCGCTTGCCCGTCCGATCCGGGGCCGTGCAACGCCAGAGGCTCGCCGTTCAGTTTGATCGAGCCTACCCCGGGTCGCATACCGCCCAAAACTTCAAGCAGCTCGGACTGCCCGTTGCCAGCAACGCCCGCGATGCCAACGATCTCACCCGCGCGAACGGTTAGGTCGATGCCTTTGACACGCTCGACACCGGCCGAATCGGTGACACTGAGGTTTTCGATTTCCAGAACCGGTTTGCCCGGCTGTGCAGGCACCTTATCAACCTGTAGCAAGACCTTGCGGCCAACCATCAATTCGGCCAGGGCCTGCGGATTGGTATCAGCTGTTTTGACGGTGGCGGTCATCTCACCACGGCGCATAACCGAAACCGTATCGGTGTTCTCCATGATTTCGCGCAGCTTGTGCGTGATCACGATGATTGTTTTACCCTCGGACCGCAGCCGGTCGAGAATGCGAAACAGCTGGTCCGCCTCGGCAGGGGTAAGAACGCCCGTGGGTTCGTCCAGAATCAGAATTTCGGCCTTGCGGTAGAGCGCCTTGAGAATCTCAACCCGCTGCTGCATGCCCACACCGATCTCATCGATGCGTTTGTCCGGGTCGACGAACAGTTCGTATTCTTCCTCTAGGTCTTTCAGCTCTTTCCGGGCTTTCGCGAGCGACGGAGCCAACAGCCCACCGTCCTCCGCACCCAGAACGATGTTTTCCAGAACGGTGAAATTCTCGACCAGTTTGAAATGCTGAAACACCATCCCGATGCCCGAGGCGATCGCCGCCTGGCTGTCAGGGATGTCGGTCTTGGTGCCGTTGATCCAGATTTCGCCTTTGTCGGCTTTGTAAAATCCGTAGAGGATGCTCATCAGCGTGGATTTGCCCGCTCCGTTTTCACCAATGATCCCGTGGATCGCTCCGCGGGCGACGCTGATGGAAATATCTTTATTAGCCTGAACCGGCCCAAAGGCTTTGGAAATCCCTTTGAGTTCAATGGCGGGGACGGTCATATCTTGTCCTTGGGTTGCCGAAAGGGCCGCATGCGGCAGAGTGGTGCAGGGCGGAGGCCATGGCCCCCGCCCCCAGTTACATCAGAACTGCAGTGCAGGGCAGCTGTCGTTCTCGTAGTAGCTGACAACGCTTACGTTGCCATCGATGATGTCGCGACGGGCACTTTCAATGGCCGAGCTCATTTCTTCGCTCACCAGTTCCGCGTTGTTTTCATCCATCGCAACGCCAACGCCATCTTGTGCAAGACCCATGGTGTAAACACCGGTCTGGACGTCTTCGCCAGCTTTCATGGCGTCATATACAGCAACGTCCACACGCTTGAGCATCGAGGTCAGGACCTTGCCCGGGTGCAGGTGGTTCTGGTTGCTATCGACACCGATTGACAGGATGCCTTCGTCGGCTGCGGTTTGCAGAACGCCAACACCGGTACCGCCCGCAGCGGCGTAAATCACGTCAGCACCCTGGCTGATCTGTGCTTTGGTCAACTCCGAGCCCTTCACCGGGTCGTTCCATGCTGCAGGGGTGGTGCCTGTCATATTGGCAACAACGTTGATGTCCGGGTTCACGGACTTCGCGCCTTGTGCATAACCACAACCAAAGTGGCGGATCAGAGGGATATCCATGCCACCGATAAAGCCCACTGTGCCGGATTGGGACGCCATCGCCGCCATCATGCCGACCAGGTATGATCCTTCATGTTCGGCAAATCCGATCTGGCGAATGTTCGGGGCTTCCAGCCAGGTCACGTCGACCGCAACGAATTTGGTATCCGGATAGTCACCTGCCACTGCAGCCAATGGATCGGCCATGGCGAAGCCCATTGTGATAATCGGGTTTGCGCCCGCTTCGGCAAAGCGGCGAAGCGCTTGTTCGCGCTGCGCTTCCGACTGAAGCTCGATCTCGCGATAGCTTTTGCCGGTCTGTTCCGCCCAACGCTGAGCGCCATTATGCGCGGCTTCGTTGAACGATTTGTCGAACTTGCCACCCAGATCAAAGATAAGGGCCGGTTCTGCCATAGCAGCACCTGCTGTTAGTGCAACCGCAGCGGCTGCGCCCATCAAGGATTTCATAAATGTCATTTGTTACTCCCGTTGGCTGTTATCGGTCCGGGGCTTAATCCCCCGGTACCCACTCAGAGCGAGCATACCTGTTGTGATGGCGGGAATTGAAGCTGTTTGCAACAGCTTCGGTCAACACATTTTTGACCATATGGTCTAAAAAAGCGAATATTTTTCGCTCAAGGGGCGTTCCATGACGATCGCATCGGCGTTTGGGCCACTTTTGCGATGATAATAGGCTGCGCGATTGCCGCATGCCGTGTATCCGCTGGTTTGGTACAGAGAGATCGCCGAATGGTTATCTGAGGCAACGTCCAGAAATGCACGGATTGCACCGAGTTCTCGTGCCTTGGCGTGCCAGTCTGCCATGATGCGCCGCGCCAGCCCGCGTCTTTGATAGTCTGGACGTGTCGCGATCGTGAGCAGCTCGGCCTCTTCGCCGATCACTTGAATGAGGGCGAAAGACCGTTTGTCGCCAACAACATGGGTAAAGCGATTGGCAATCAGATTGCTGAATTCTTCCGCGCTCCACGGGCGTGACTGTGTGAAGGCTGCGGCGTGGGTTTCTGCCATGTCCTGTGGTGTCATTCGTCCAAAAGCACCGGTGGGACATCGCTTGAAGGGGCCGCATCTGCAGGGCGGACATAAAGCGGAGCGGGTGGCGCTTGAACTGTCGTCCAACGACCAGCGGCCACCTGGGCGATCGCACGGGCCTGCTGTTCTGGGTCCTCGCAGAAATACAAGGGACCAATATCGTCAGCGGCATGACGTGAGGTCAGGTAAGGCGCGCGCCCCTTAGGTTGCACATAAACCTGATCGCGCGGTGCAGCTATCGCCGGGAGATGCCCGCCGGGCGCAATTTCCGCAACTGCATCAAACCCCGACACCCCAACCGCCGGCACACCAAGCCCAAGCGCCAACCCGCGCGCGGCGGATACCGAGATACGGATGCCGGTGAAATTGCCGGGGCCGATTCCGACGGCGATCGCATCAAGGTGCCGCCATGTGCAATTGTTCCGGGTCAGGATTTCTTCAAGCAAGGGCATCAACCGTTCCGCCTGCCCACGAGTCATCGCCTCGGCGTGCGATGCGATAATCTTACCCTCTCGCAGCAAAGCGGCCGCGCAATGCGCGGCCGATGTATCGAATGCCAAAATCGTCGGTTCAGACGGCAACAGGGCGAACCTCGGTCACTTCGGGGATGTAGTGACGCAACAGGTTCTCGATCCCCATTTTCAGCGTTAGGGTCGAGGACGGACAGCCCGCGCAGGCTCCCTGCATGTGCAGATAAACAACGCCGCGGTCGAAGCCGTGGAAGGTGATGTCACCGCCGTC
The DNA here is from genome assembly GCF_056539785.1 of Ruegeria sp. B11. Classification (NCBI taxonomy): domain Bacteria; kingdom Pseudomonadati; phylum Pseudomonadota; class Alphaproteobacteria; order Rhodobacterales; family Roseobacteraceae; genus Ruegeria; species Ruegeria sp. B11. The sequence continues at coordinate 210,308 of NZ_JBQFVO010000004.1, forward strand.
CTGAGCCACAGCAGGACGCACGCGGCTATCCAGCAGATCTTTGATCTGGTTGACAATCTCTGCATCTTCGCCGGTGTGTTCAGCGTGGCCCGAGGCGGTCTCTGCACCTGCGCCCATAACCGGTTGGCCGGACTGGTAATGCTCCATCACAGCGCCGAGAATTGCGGGCTTGATGTGATCCCACTGCACGTCATCAGATTTGGTTACCGTGACAAAATCGTTGCCGAAGAACACGCCTGTTACGCCGTTTACACCGAATATGCGTTTGGCGAGCGGTGATTTTTCTGCAGCGTCGGCGCTTGGAAAATCAGCGGTGCCTGCTTCCAGAACCGTCTGGCCGGGTAGGAATTTTAGTGTGGCCGGGTTGGGTGTGGATTCGGTTTGAATGAACATGGCGCGGCTCCGTCTAAGATGCACCTGATATGCGCGTCCGTGCGGGGGAAGTCAAGATTTGGAACCGTTCTAAATTGTGACGGCGTAAGAAATCGCATCATCCAGACGATCATCACCCCAGAACAGCTCGTCCCCAATAACGAAACTCGGCGCACCAAAGATGTGTTTAGCCTTGGCCTGAGTAACTTGCTCGAACAAGGCAGCCTTGATCGCGGGGTCGCTTATCCGATCCATCAGATCAGTCGAAACGCCAGATTTGGTAAGGCACTCAACCAGAACCGCCGGATTCGATATATCACGACCGGAACCAAACTGCGCAGAATAGACAGTGCGTACAAAGGCTGCCCGTTGATCAGCTGGTTCGATCGCCAGCGCTAGCCTTGCTGCTTTCAGGCTGTTTTGCGGAAATGGCTCAGGCCGCCGAAAAGGTAAATCGCGCGCGGCGCAAAGCCGTTCCATGTCCCGCCACATGTACCGACCTTTTGCAGGGTAGAGGTTGAACGGCGAGTTTTTCCATCCCTGTTCAGCAAAGATCGGCCCCAGAAGGAATGGGTGCCATTCTACGGCAACTCCATATTCCGAAGCCGCCTGCTGGATACGCATCGCGCTGAGATAAGAATAGGTCGATGCGAAGTCGAACCAGAACTGCAGCTTCGCGGACATAAATTCACCTCAGGTGATGGCTTCCAGCTTCTCTTTGCTCAGATCGCCGGGCACGATAGTAATAGGAATGGGCAAACTTCCAGAGTTCCGGGTCAGTTGTGTCACCAACGGTCCGGGGCCTTTTTTGTCAGTACCTGCACCCAGAACCAATACGCCGATCTCGGGATCGGATTGGACATGTTCAATGATTTCGGCCACCGGATCGCCTTCACGGATTGCCAATTCGGGCTCGACACCCTGTTTGTCGCGCATCCATTTGGCGAACACCTCGAAATGGGCGTGAATACGTTCACGCGCTTCTTCGCGCATCACCTCGGCAACACCGATCCAGTGGTTGAATTCGTCCGGTGGAATTACCGAAAGAACCGTAACCCCGCCGCCAGTATGTGCCGCACGCATAGCGGCAAAGCGCATGGCGTTCAGGCATTCACGGCTGTCGTCCAGAACGACTAGGAACTTGCGCATGTTTGTCCTCGTTTGTTTTCGGGATCATGCCTCACAGGGTAAGCAGTGGCAACTGAAACAGAAAAGGAGCAGATCAGCAATTGCTTGCAGCCCAATCCCAGTACATCTCGCGTGTGCGACGGGCGATTGGGCCCACCTGATACTGGGTGTCATCCAGCGCGGTGATTGGCGTCACTTTGCTCATGTTACCGCTCATGAACACTTCGTCCGCGTCGTGAAAGTCATCGAAACTCAGCACGGTTTCATGCACGGTTACCCCGTCGGCGCGCAGGTTTTTAATATGCCGCGCGCGTGTAATCCCGGCCAAGAATGTCCCATTGGGGATTGGAGTAAAAACCTCACCATCGCGCGCCATGAAGATATTTGCGGTCGCAGTCTCGGCCACATGCCCCATCGCGTCGGCCACAAGGGCGTTTGAAAAGCCCTTGTTGCGTGCCTCCTGCAACATCCGGGCATTGTTCGGATACAGGCACCCTGCCTTTGCGTTGACCACAGCGGATTCCAGAACAGGGCGGCGGAAACGAGTGGTTGTCAGCGTCGCCGAGGCGGTTTTGGGTGCCATTGGGATTTCTTCAAGACAGATGGCAAAGCCAGTGCTGTTTTCCTGAGGGACGATGGCGGTGTGATCCCCGTCGATGCCCCAATACATGGGGCGAATGTAAACGGCGGTGTCAGGTGCGTAACTTTGCAACCCTTCGTGAACCAGATCGACCATCTGTTCGGTTGTTACAGAAGGTGTCAGCATCAGCGCCTCGGCTGAACGGTTCACGCGGGCACAATGGGCATCCAGATCCGGGGTTATACCATCAAAGTACCGGGCTCCGTCAAACACCGATGAGCCCAGCCATGCGCCATGGTCAGCAGCGCGCATGATCGGTGCGTCCCCGTCATGCCATTGGCCGTTGAAATAGGTGCGGATGTTTTTGCCGACTGCCATTGCGCCCTCCCTCAAGCTCCGGGGAAACCTAGGTTGGGGCTGACGCAAGGTCCAGCAGATTATCCATGGTGCTGAGGCAGCGCTTCGCGTTTGACCATGGTGCGCAAAGCGAAGTTTGATCGTAGGTTTCGAATGCCCGAAATTTTCATAAGCTGGTTTTCCAGAAATGCATCAAACGCATTGAGGTCTTTGGCAACCACGCGCAGCAGAATGTCGCGTGATCCGGTCATAAGGTAGCATTCCATCACCTCGTCGCAGCGACGAATCGCCTTTTCGAAGGAATCGATGGCGTTGCGATCCTGTTTCTCCAACTCGACAGACACAAAGATTGTAACGCCGAATCCAAGCCGCTCGGGGTCGACCTGTGCGGCGTAGCCGGTGATAATCCCGTCCCGTTGCAGCCGATCCAAACGCCGTGCGCAGGGTGTCGGGGACAGCCCGACATGCTCCGCCAAATCGATGACAGTCATACGGCCATCGTTTTGAAGGGCGCGGATTATCTTGGAATCGATATCATCCATGGCGAAAAACTCCACAAAAGTTTTCAATTTTAGACGTTAGCACCAAAAATTTCCCTGATATAGTGACAAAAGGGTGAAAATCACTCGACGATAGGTGGCAAACTCTCGGAAGCACTCCGGAGGAGAAGAATGGACATCACCATCGTAGACGCGCCAGAGCACGAGCGCGTGGTCGAATTCAAAGATAACTCACTTGGTCTATTGGGCTACATCGCGATCCACTCAACGCAACGTGGCCCCGCTGCGGGCGGTGTGCGTATGCGCCCTTACGGCCACCCAGCCGAGGCCCTGGACGATGCTTTGCGACTGGCAAGGGGCATGACGTTCAAGAACGCCGCGGCTGATCTGCCGCTCGGGGGAGGCAAGGCTGTCATTATCGGGGATCCTCATGAGGATAAATCACCTGAACTTTTGCAGGCCTTTGGGCGCGTGATTCAAGGTTTGAACGGTCTGTACTGGACGGCAGAAGATATGGGTATGACGCCTGCAGATATGGCGCATATCGGATCTGAAACCGAATTTGTGGCTGGGCTGGCGGAAGGTGAGTTCGCCAGCGGTGATCCGTCTCCGATAACGGCGCGCGGGATATTCAATGCTATCCGGGTGACAGCGCAGCACCGGTTTGGATTTTCTGGCCTGAAAGGCCTGACTGTATCGGTTCAGGGGCTTGGCCATGTAGGCGAGCATTTGTGCCAGTTGTTGCACGATTCTGGTGCGCAGTTAATCGTAACTGACATCGACACCCGGCAAGCGGCCCGCGTGGCCGAACGGTTTGCGGCACGGGTCGTTGCACCCGATGCGATCTACGGCGTTGAAGCGGATATCTTTGCGCCTTGTGCGATCGGCGGCATCCTGAACGAAACGAGTATTCCATTACTGAAAGTCGGCGCTGTGGCCGGAGGGGCAAATAATCAGTTGTCCAGCGATCGGGACGCGCAGTTGCTCCACGAGCGTGGCATTCTTTACGCCCCTGACTTCGTCGCCAATGGCGGTGGTATCGTGAATGTGGCGACGGAAATCCTGCGTGTCGCAGAGCGTGAAGCTTGGGTCGCCGGTAGGTTGCAGGCGCTGGAGCAGACGATGGATCGCATCCTGACACGGGCCAAAGCCGAAGCGGTCAGCCCGCACGAAGTTGCGGAATCCATCGTGCACGAGATGCTGAGCCTGCAGGCGGCATAAGAGCCGACGGAACGAAAAACGCCGCCCGAGAAAGGGCGGCGTTCTTTTTTGGATTGCGATCGCGTGGTCAGGACTTGCCCGCGCCGACCATCCCTACAATCTCGTAGGTCTGCTGCAGAATCGGGGCCGCGATTGCACGTGCCCGTTCAGCACCTCGGGCGAGAATCTGATCAATCTCGGCCTCTTCGCCCATCAGGCGCGCCATTTCGGTTGAAATGGGTGAGAGTTTCGAGACCGCAAGTTCTGCCAACATTGGCTTGAACTCACCGAATTGCTTCCCGCCAACCTCAGCCAGCACTTGTGCGGCCGTCTGGTCGCTAAGCGCGGCATAGATATTCACCAGATTGCGCGCCTCGGGACGGTCTTCAAGGCCATCGACCTCCGACGGCAAAGCGTCCGGATCGGTCTTGGCTTTACGGATCTTCTTGGCGATGGCATCGGCATCATCGGTCATGTTGATCCGCGTCATATCAGACGGGTCTGACGACGACATCTTCCGGGACCCGTCACGCAGGTTCATCACGCGGGGCGCAGGCCCACCGATGACCGGTTCGGTCACCGGAAAGAAATCGACGCCATAGTCATGGTTGAACTTGATTGCGATGTCGCGCGTCAGTTCCAGATGTTGCTTCTGGTCTTCACCAACAGGCACATGGGTCGCGTGATAGACCAGAATGTCTGCCGCCATCAGGGCAGGATAGGCGAACAGACCCAAAGAGGCGTTCTGCGCATTCTTACCGGCCTTGTCCTTGAACTGTGTCATTCGCTGCATCCAGCCGATACGGGCGATGCAGTTGAAGATCCAGGCCAGCTGTGTGTGCTCGGGCACCTGGCTTTGATTGAACAGGATGGATTTCTCGGGATCCAGACCAGCGGCAATGAACCCCGCGCAAACTTCGCGGGTCTTTTCACGCAGACGATCCGGATCTTGCCAGACAGTAATCGCGTGGAGGTCGACCATGCAGTAGACGGTCTCGTATTCCGGCCCCTGCATATCCACGAAACGTTTAAGTGCACCCAGGTAATTACCCAAGTGCAGGTTTCCTGAAGGCTGGATGCCGGAAAACACGCGCGGCGTGAATTGGGTCTCGGTCATCGAAGGAAACTCCTGTCTGGAAAAATCAGCCCCCGTCGCTTACCCATGAGGCCAAGGGACGTCAACAGCCGCGAAAGGCCAGCCCAATGAGCAGTGAGCATTATACACCGCCCGTGAACCCTCTGCCGCCGGTCGTGGTGGCGCTGGTTCTGTTCATAATCGGGATTGAACTGATCTTCTTGCTTGGCAGCAGGGGCTTGGTCGGAGGGCCGACTGCTGTTGGTTGGCGCTTGGATGCGTTGCAGCAATATACGTTTTCGCCCGATATATTCGATTGGATGGTCCAGAACGGGCGCTGGCCGTTCGAACATGTGATCCGCTTTGTCACATATCCCTTTGTTCAGGCCAATTTCACACAAGCTGTGTTTGTCTGCGTGTTTGTTCTGGCGATGGGGAAGATGGTGGCCGAGGTCTTTGGCAGCGTCGCCATGCTGATCATATTCGTCTTGTCCGGTGTCGGCGGAGCGTTGGCCTATGCGGTGCTGTTGAACCCGCCATATCCACTGGTTGGTGGGTTTCCTCCGGTCTACGGGCTAATCGGTGCGTTCACGTGGTTGCTATGGCGCAAGCTTTCTCTGGTGGGTGAAAACCAATCGCGCGCATTCAGCCTGATCGCGGTTCTTATGGGCATTCAGTTGCTGTTCGGTCTGATCTTCGGTGGGACCTCGGATTGGGTCGCCGATCTGGGCGGTTTTGCCACCGGGTTTGGTTTGTCTTTCTTTCTGGCTCCGGGTGGATGGGCGCGTATCCTTAGCAAAACCCGGCGGGATTGATGCGCCTTAGCTACGGCGCAGCGCTGTTCGGAATTCCGAAATCCTGAAGGCCCCCAAGATGTGCCCCAAAAGGAAGTAGGCCACCGCCGCAGTTACAATGAGCACGATCAGCGCAAGGTAACGCCAGCCTGGTACGCCGAACGTCCAGCCGAAGAGGTTAATGGCCGTAAACAACACCACCCCCATGCCAGCCGATGCCGCCACGACCCGCCAGGTCCGCTGTCTGAACCGGTCATCAAATCGGGCTTCGTCGCCCATTCTGCGCGCGCCGATTGCAAGCAGCGCAACCATGGCCCAGCCAGCAGTCGACGCTGCGATTGCGGGCGCAATCCACCCGACAATGGGGTAAAGCCCAAAGGCAAGTCCGGCATTCACCACCATCGCAACCACTGCGTATCGAAACGGTGATTTGGTATCTTCGCGGGCGAAGAACAAAGGTTGCAGTAGCTTCTGCAGCATGAATGCGGGTAGCCCGATACCATAGATGGCCACGGCCAAGGCGGTCGCCGCTGTATCTTCGGCGCTGAACTGGCCACGTTGGAACAGGACCGAGACCAACGGGCCGGGGATGATCATAAAGGCAACTGTCGAAGGCAAGGTCAGCAGCAGAGTAAACTCTCCGGCCCGTGAAAAGGCATTGCGTGCTCCATCTTTGTCGTCTGCGCGCAGGCGGCGTGACAGGTCGGGTAACAGCACGATGCCGACGGCAATGCCAACCACTCCGAGCGGCAGTTGATACAAACGATCTGCGGCAAACAACCAACTGACTGCCTTTTCGGTTTTTGATGCCACAAGCTGTCCGACTACAAGATTGACTTGCGTTACGCCCATGGCCAACGCCGCAGGAACCGCGATCCGCACCATGCGGCGCATTTCCGGGCTGAGCTTTGGCCAACCGGGCCGAATGCGAATTCCCGCGCGTTCGGTCGCAATCCAGACAAGCGCCAATTGCGCGATGCCTGCGACTGGGATGACCGCGATGAGCCAGCGTATGATTTCTCCACCAGATATCGCGCCAAAGATTAACGCGGAGCAGGCGAATATGTTCAGCAGCACAGGAGCGGCGGCTGCAGCGGCGAAGCGCCCGGTTGCGTTCAATACTCCGGAAAACAGCGCAGCGAGGGACATAAACAGGATGTAGGGGAACACGACGTACCCATAATCCACCGCCAGATCGAAGCGTTCATCACCATAGAATCCTTCGGCGGTTATCCAAACCAACGCGGGCATGAAGACCATCGCCAGACCGACTAGCGCCAGCACCGCCACTGCCAACAGGTTAAACGCATCCTGTGCGAAACCTTCGGCGTCTTCGCCGCCTTCAAGGCGTTTTGAGAACATTGGAACAAAGGCTGCGTTGAATGCGCCCTCGGCAAAGAAGCGGCGGAACATATTAGGCAGTCGGAAGGCTGCGACGAAAGCATCCATCACGGGTCCGGGCCCGATATAAGCGGTCAGCAGGATTTCCCGCAAAAAGCCCAGAATGCGGCTTGCCAAGGTCCAGAACCCAACGGTGAAAAAGCCCGAAATCAGGCGGATCGGCTTCATGATGCGGCCCGCTCGGCACCTTCGGTGATGGCCGCGCGCAGCTTGGCTTCCAACCCGCGTTGCTTGGCCTCAGAGTGGTATTTCAGGCCGAACATATCCTTGACATAGAACGTGTCGACCACCTGTTCTCCATAGGTGGCGATCACTGCGTTCGCGATATAGACATTGGCGGCTGCCATCGTGCGCGTCAAATCATATAGCAGTCCGGGCCGGTCGCGGGTGTCGACTTCGATGATCGTGTAAATCTCTGAACCTTCGTTGTCGAAGGTGATATGGGTCGGGACGTTGAAGGCGCGTTCGCGCTTCTTGATCTTGTCGCGGGATTTCAATGCGTCCCGTGCGACAACCTCACCCCTGAGTGTCTTGTGAATCATCTGGGTCAGCCGAGGCAGGCGCGTAGCCTCGAAGGGATGGCCCTCGGCGTCCTGAACCCAGAACGCATCAGTTACATATCCGTCTTTCGTCGTATAGCTGCGGGCATCAACCACATTGGCTCCTACAAGGGCAAGTGCCCCCGCTATGCGAGAAAAAATACCCGGATGATCACCCATGGCAAAACACGCGCGGGTGGCGTCGCGATCCTCATCCGGATGCAGACGGATTTCTACGGCACCCGGATCGCCGCTGTCCTCCAGCGATTTCAACATTTCCGCGAATTCGACATGTGTCGAAAGGTTCAGTCCCTGCCAATACGGATCATAATGCCGCCCGGTTTCGGTTTTCAGATCAGATTTGGACCAGTTTTCCAATTCGGCCCGCAACCGCTTTTTCGCCCCATCTCCACGATTGGCTCGGTTAAGCGCCTCCATCCCGGATTCCAGTGCGTGTTTGGTGTCAGCATGCAAAGCGCGCAGCAATGTAGCCTTCCAGTTGTTCCAGGTCGTTGGTCCGACACCGCGGATGTCACAGACTGTCAGCACCGTCAGCAAGTCCAGCCGTTTGACGGTTGCAACAGCTTTCGCGAAATCGCGGATTGTGCGCGGGTCTGAGATGTCGCGTTTTTGCGCCATATCGGACATCAGCAAGTGATAGCGTACAAGCCATTCGACGGTTTCCGAATCCGCCTTGCTCAGCCCTAATCGTGGTGCCACTTTGCGCGCGATTTGCGCACCCAGAATCGAATGATCTTCGGGGCGTCCTTTGCCGATGTCGTGCAGCAACAGAGCCACGTATAGAACCTTTCGGCTAACACCACCCTCCAGGATGGATGACGCCAAGGGCAGTTCCTCGATTAACTCTCCTCGCTCGATCTGCGCCAAATTGACGATGCACTGGATCGTATGCTCGTCCACCGTATAGCTGTGATACATATTGAACTGCATCATCGCCACGATGTGCTCAAACTCGGGCAAAAAGGCTGACAGAACCCCCAACTCGTTCATGCGTCGCAGGGCACGTTCGGGGTTGCCGTGTTTCAGCATCAGATCAAGAAAGATGCGCCGCGCCTCTTTGTCGTTGCGCATCTCATCGTCGATCAGGTTCAGGTTGGCCGTTACCAACCGCATTGCGTCGGGATGGATCAGCATACCCGTGCGCAAACCCTCTTCGAACAACCGTAACAGGTTGACCTTGTCTGACAGGAACGTGTCAGGGTCCGCGATATCCAGACGGCCATGGACCACGCGGTAACCGGCCTTGACGCGGGGGCGACGGCGGAAAATACGTTCCAGCAAGGCCGCGCCCTTCATGTGCGAGGCTTCCAGTTTGGTCAGGAAAATCCGTGTCAATTCGCCCACACGGGTGGCTTCGCGGAAATAGCGTTGCATGAACACCTCGACGGCGCGCCGACCGGCGCGGTCTTGATATCCCATACGATCGGCCACCTCGACCTGCAGATCGAAGGTCAGTTGTTCCGTCGCGCGGCCCGTCACCAGATGCAAATGAGACCTGACGGCCCAGAGGAATTCTTCGGCTTGCGCGAACTCGTCAAACTCTTCGGGCGTAAAGAGGCCCATAGGGACCAGTTCGGCCACGTCCGTTACGCCATAGATGTATTTTGCGATCCAGTAGAGCGATTGCAGGTCGCGTAAGCCGCCCTTGCCCTCTTTGACGTTGGGTTCGACCATATAGCGTTCACCCTGCTTCAGGTGCCGCTCATCGCGCTCCTTCAGCTTGGCTTCGATAAATTCCCGCTCGGTGCCTTTGAAAAGATCGGTCTTCAGGCGCGCTTCAAGTTCTTGCGCAAGGGGCTGATCCCCGACGAGATACCGTTGTTCCAGCATGGCGGTACGGATGGTGAAATCATCGGTCCCCAGACGCAGGCAATCTTTGATCGTGCGTGAAGAGTGACCGACCTTCAGCCGCAGATCCCAGAGAATATAGAGCATGGATTCGATCACGCTCTCGGCCCAGGCGGTGATTTTGTACGGCGTCAGAAAAAGCAGATCTACATCGGATGACGGGGCCATCTCACCCCGGCCATAACCTCCCACTGCCAGCACAGCGATTTTCTCGCCTTGCGTGGGATTTGCCAGCGGATGCAGATGCTCGCTGGCGATGCGCATTGCTGTGCCGACCATCTGGTCCGTCAGATAGGTATAGGAATGCGTCAGCGGCGGTGCATCAAATGGGCGCTCGGCAAAGGCGTCCGCAATCGCCTTGCGGCCTGTCTTTTGCGCCTCTCGCAGTATGCGCACCGTCTCGGCGCGCAAGGCTGCGTTGTCCGAACTGTTTTCAACAGCGGCGGACAGGTTGGCATTGACCTCGGCGTTGTTAAAAATCTCGTCAGCCGCGCAGATCAGATTGACATCGGGCGCAGAGCCCTGCGCCGGTCGATTAGAATCCGGCGCCAGAGAAGCTTTGTGGGGCAGGGTCAATCACAACCACCTGTTTGTTCTGGATCGTGGCAACAGCCAGACCGCGTTCGTTCGTACCGTTCGGCCGCAGGCGGAAAATACCGCCGACACCCTGAAAACCGGCGTTCTGGGTTAATGCTGCACCTGTCAACGCGTTCGATTTGCCCTGGCTAACCAAGGCTCCGATCGCAGCGATTCCGTCATAGGCAAGCCCGCTGATCGGGTGTGGTGCCTCACCGTAGGTGTTGTTGTAACGCTGGCGATACGCCTGTGCCTTTGCCGGATCGGGAAGTGCGAACCAGCCACCTTGTACGCCAGGCAATTCCAGCGTTTGGGCTGGAATGTCCCAACGTGTCAGGCCGATATACTGAGTTGTCGCAGGCGACACACCAGCCTCGGGCAACAACTGGCTGTAAAGCGGCAGCGCGCCTGCGGTTGTCGCGGTCAGGAAAATCGAATCTGCGCCGGTCGAATCGACCGTTGCTTTAATCGCCGAAACAGAATCGATCACGCCCTGCTGAGACCGGTCATATCCAACTGTGCCCGCATTGTTGACGCGGCTGTTGCTGAGCGCGGCAGCGATGGCAGACTGGCCTAGCTGGCCCGCTGAGTCATTGCTGTGCACAATGACAGTACTGTTTTTACCCTGCTGTCCGGCGTAGTTCACCAGCCTGTTGGCCGTGTTCTGGAAAGTGGGGCCAAGCACATAGACATTGCCGCCCGCAATGCTGGTGTTGTTCGAGAAGGACAGCACGTTCACATTGTTGTTTAGCACCGCAAGTCCTGCCGCGTTTGCGGCTTGTGCGTACACTGGCCCAAGAATGATCTTGGCCCCGTCCGCTACAGCTTGCTGTGCAACCGCCGAGGCCGTTCCGGCATTGCCGGCCGTGTCGTAGACGCGCAGATCAATCTTGACGTTCGGCAAATCCGCTATAGCCAGCCGCGCTGCGTTCTCAAGGCTACGGGCAAGGGCCGCATCGCCAGACTGAGGTGATCCGCTTGGGACCAACAGGGCCACCGGAACCGGGTCAGAGGTGTCGATCGAGGGGCCTCCGCTGATGCCGCCGACTTCACAGGCGGCCAGAAAAGCGGCCGAGGCCAGTACAATGGCGGATTTCGCCAGTTTGCGTGCGGGCTTGCAAACGGTAAACATCTAAAAGAAAACTCCCTGATCCGGCGTCTGAGGGCACCTTGGTCTATTGAACCGCGATAATAAACGTCACGCTGTGAGGGTCCAGCTTTGAATTTCCAAAAGATCAGATTGGCCGCTGGGCTGTACTTTATTGCCACCCCAATCGGGGCGGCACGCGATATTACGCTCAGGGCGCTCGATGTTTTGGCCTCGGCAGACATGATTGCTGCCGAAGATACACGCAGCTTGCGACGTTTGATGGAAATCCATGGCGTGCCGCTCGAAGGGCGCCGCATATTGGCCTACCACGATCACAGCGGCGCGGGCGCGCGGGGAAAAATACTTGAGGCGCTGGAACAAGGGCAATCGGTGGCTTACGCGTCCGAGGCGGGAATGCCGCTGATCGCCGATCCCGGCTATGATTTGGGCCGTCAGGCGGCTGAGGCTGGGCACAACGTGACATGTGCTCCGGGACCGTCTGCTGTTTTGACGGCGCTGACATTGGCGGGGCTTCCCACGGATGCATTTTTCTTTGCCGGGTTCTTGCCCAATGCCTCTGGCGCACGGCGTTCACGAATCGAATCCCTGCGCAGCGTCCCCGGAACGCTTGTCTTCTATGAATCGCCGAAGCGCGTGGCTGCCTGCCTCTCTGATCTCGCGGATATTTTGGGTGGAGACCGACAGGCGGCCCTGTGCCGTGAACTCACCAAAAAGTTTGAAGAAACTCGCCGAGGGACGCTCGCTGATCTGGCAACAGAGTACGAGGGCTTATCGGTTAAGGGCGAGGTGGTTCTGCTTGTGGATCGCGCCCATTCGCAATCTGTTAAGGACTCTGACGTAGAAGAGGCATTGATAAAAGCATTGCAAACGCATTCGGTGCGTGATGCGGCAGATCTGGTGTCAGAGATGTTCAGCCTGCCGCGCCGTCCGATCTATCAGATGGCTCTGAAGCTGGGAAAGGGATGATATGGCACAGAGATCCGTTCGGGGTTCTGTATCTTATCACGCTGGACAATCCGCCGAACTTTGCGTGGCCGCCGAATACGTGCGACGGGGTTATTCAATCGCAAGACGCAGGTGGTGCGGTGCTGGCGGTGAAATAGATCTGATCGCGCGCAACGCAGATGGGTTGGTCTTCATTGAGGTTAAGAAAAGCCGTAGTTTTGACCGTGCAGCCGCTCGGATTAGTCGCCGACAGATGGATCGAATTTGCGCATCCGCTGCCCAGTTTCTTGAACAGGAGCCTGCTGGTCAGCTGACGAATACTCGGTTTGATGCGGCACTGGTTGATGACACTGGAACTGTTCAAATCATCGAAAACGCCTTTGGTTTGGACTGACCCCCATTGAACCCGTCAAGCCTCTGCGCCATGTATCGAGCGTGGAATTGAGGGATACACCATGAAGATCGCCTTTCAGATGGACCCAATCGGGGCCGTGGATATCAACGCCGACAGCTCTTTCCGTCTGGCAGAAGAGGCTCAGGTGCGCGGCCACCAGCTGTTTTTTTATGGCCCGGATCAACTGGCTTACCAGGAAGGCAAGATCACGGCGCGCGGCCATGACATGACGGTGCAACGAGTCGCTGGCAACCCGGCAGTGTTGGGCCCTGAGCGTGAAGTGGACCTTGCTGAATTTGATGTCGTCTGGCTGCGCCAAGACCCCCCGTTTGACATGCACTACATCACCTCGACCCATTTGCTTGACCGGCTAAAGGGGCAGGCCCTGGTGGTTAACGATCCGTTTTGGGTGCGAAACTATCCCGAAAAGCTGCTGGTTCTGGATTTCCCTGAACTGACTCCGCCCACCACGATTGCGCGGGATTTGCGAACCATCAAGGCGTTCAAGGAAAAGCATGGCGATATCATCCTCAAGCCGCTTTACGGCAACGGAGGTGCTGGCGTATTCCGTCTTGATGCGAATGACCGCAACCTGACATCGCTACATGAGCTGTTCACCGGCTTTTCTCGTGAGCCTCTGATCGCGCAGAAATTCCTGCCCGATGTGCGCAATGGCGACAAGCGGGTCATACTTGTCGATGGGGAGCCAGTGGGCGCCATCAACCGGGTTCCGGCTGAGGGCGAGACCCGCTCGAACATGCATGTGGGCGGGCGCCCCGAGAAAATCGGCCTGTCCGAGCGAGATATGGAAATCTGCGCTGCGATCGGACCGTTATTGAAGGAACGTGGTCAGATCTTTGTGGGGATCGATGTAATTGGCGACTACCTGACCGAGATCAACGTGACCTCACCCACTGGTATTCAGGAGCTTGAGCGGTTCAATAGCGTGAACATCGCCGAGAAAATCTGGCAAGCGATTGAGGCGAAACTTTAAGCTCCTGCTTTGGCGCTGATGCGAAAGCTCAGCGCCTCGGCGACATGGGGGCGGCGCACATCCGGCTCACCTTCGAGATCGGCAATGGTGCGGGCCACGCGTAGGATGCGGTGAAAGGCGCGGGCCGACAGGCCAAAGCGTTCCGCGGCTTTCAGTAATAGTTCTTTGCCCTGGGCATCAGGGGTGGCGATTTCTTCCAGCACATTGCCTTCGACATCTGCGTTTTGACGGGTATTTGGCGTGTCGCGAAAGCGATCTGCTTGTATGGCGCGCGCCGCTTCAACCCGCTCTGCGACGGTCGCAGAGCTGTCGCCGGTAGGCGGCAGGTCGAGATCGGTAAATCCGACCGGAGGGACTTCGATGCGCAAATCGAACCGGTCCATCAACGGCCCTGAGATACGCCCCAAGTAATCCTCACCACAGACCGGCGCGCGTGAACAGGCGCGGGACGGGTCCGTAAGGTATCCGCATTTACACGGGTTCGCGGCGGCTACCAGCATAAAGCGGCATGGGTATTTCACATGGGCGTTGGCGCGGGCGACCATTACCTCGCCGGTTTCAATAGGCTGGCGCAGGGTTTCCAAAACGGTACGCGGAAATTCGGGGAATTCGTCCATGAACAGGACGCCGTTATGCGCCAGTGATATCTCTCCGGGTTTCGCGCCTTTGCCACCGCCCACGATCGCGGCCATCGAAGCGGTATGGTGCGGCTCGCGAAACGGTCTGGCGCGGCTGATGCCACCTTCGTCCAGTAAGCCGCAAAGCGACTGGATCATCGATGTCTCTAAAGCTTCGACCGGGCTCAGAGGCGGCAAAATACTCGGCAGACGCGCCGCCAGCATGGATTTGCCGGAACCCGGTGTCCCGATCATGATCAAATGATGCCGCCCGGCGGCGGCGATTTCCAAGGCGCGTTTGGCGCGCTCTTGCCCCTTCACGTCCCGCAGGTCCCGTGCATTGGGTGATAGTTTCACTTCGCCCGGTGTCGCAGCGGGCAGCGCAGACTGACCGGTAAAGTGCCGCACCACATCCCCAAGCGAGCCCGCTCCGATCACCTGAGTGGCGTCAACCCACGCGGCTTCGGCGCTAGAGGCGCTGGGACAAAGCAAGCTGCGATCATCGGCGGCTGCTGTCATGGCAGCGGGCAGCGCGCCGACGACGGGTACCAGAGAACCATCCAAAGACAACTCGCCCAACGCGACAGCGCCCTCAGCAGCATCCGCTGGAATGATTTCCAACGCAGTCAACAAAGCGACGGCGATAGGCAGGTCGAAATGGCTGCCCTCTTTGGGCAGATCGGCAGGCGAAAGGTTAATCGTGATCCGTTTCGACGGCAGCGCGATCGCCATCGAACTTAGCGCGCTGCGTACCCGGTCCCGTGCTTCGGAGACTGCCTTGTCCGGCAATCCCACGATGGAAAAGGCCGGAAGGCCCGGTGAGACGGCGCATTGCACCTCGACCGGGCGGGCATCGACCCCTTGAAAGGCAACGGTGTGAGCACGGGCGACCATGGCAATCCTGTCCTTGGTTAACAGGACGTTGCTGCCATGGCTGCAGTTTAAGAATCGTTAACGTCAGCAACCATCGCCGTAAATTTCGGCCACGCCTCAGGGTCAGAAACGGTCTTGTCTCGGCAAAACGGATTACAAAAGCCCCAAATCTTGCCATCGAGTTCCAGATAGTCTTGTACAGGCTTGCCGGAATAGGGGCAGGCTGTGTTGACCGAGGGGCCTGTGCTGACTGCCAATGCCCCTGAATCCCCGCCAATTGGCCAGCTGTGTGCGGGAAGGTCTTGCGGATACGGGAAGGGCTCATACGCGACCGTCATGCCCATGGCGCGCCATTGTCGAACTGCGATATCCGAGAGCAGGTGCATGCAGTATGCGCGATTGTCTTCGGAGACTGGCAGTCCGTAGCCAATAATTCGCGCAGCGACCGGCGTGTAGAAAACATCAGCCAGAGAATAGGCACCAAACAGCGGGCCCGACGCGGCGCCAGAGACCTTCCGTGCATGGGCCCAGAGGGTTTCGATCCGCTGCAAATCAGTCATCGTTTCAGGTGAAGGTTTGAACCCTTCCCAGCAATGTTTCAACTGCATGGGGCATTGCCCCCGTAGCGCTGTGAAACCGGCAACCATTTCAGCACAAAGCCACCGGGCTGTGGCGCGGGCGGAGCGGTCTGACGGCCAAAGCCCTGCTTCGGGATGGCGTTCTGCCAATGTCTCTGCCATCGCGAGGCTTTCGCCGACCACGGTTCCATCTGGAAGACGCAGCGCAGGAACAAGGCGCGCCGGGCCCAGTGGTTCCATATCTGCCGCCATGGTGCCGGAATAAAGGCCAATCATGTGGGTGCGGTATGGCAGGCCGAATTTCTCAAGCATTAGCCATCCGCGCATGGACCAGCTGGAGAACAACCGGTCACCGATAAAGAGATCATATGTCATACAGCAACGATGTCGGACAGAGACGCGTCGGTAAATCAGAGATTTGTGCGCACACTTATCACGGTCGGTGATTAATCCGACCTACGGTCCAACCATCGTTATGGCGCGTGATCTCGGTGACGGACAGGTTGTCGATGCGGTGACCAAACGCGTGTTGGGCGTCTACGTCCAGAGCGCGTTGGACCTGAGTCAGGATCACTCCGAAATGGGCGACCAGGACTAGGTCACATCCGGTATGGACCGCGATCAGGGTGTCGACGACCCTATCGACACGCGCGCGGACCTCATTCCAGCTTTCCCCGTTTGGAGGCCTGACCTCGCCCGGATTATCCCAGTAGGCAAAGCAAAGCTCGGGATCTTCCGCCTCGATCTCGGCGAAGGGGCGCATCTCCCAGTTGCCGAAATTAATTTCGCGCAGATCGCGGTGGTGCGGAAGGCGGAGTCGCGTGCCTTGAATGGCGCTGGCCGTATCGCTGGCGCGTGACAAGTCTGATGAGATTACGACGGCATTGGAAGGCAGATGCGCATCAAGCCGTGCAATCGCGGCCTTATCACTCAAGTCGGCAGGAAGGTCGGACCAGCCTACCATAGTTTTAGCATGGGTGGGGCCGTGCCGTACCAAATGCAGGCGCGTCATAGGGGTTGCCCTTTGAGAACCAGCGGCAGCCCGGCCGTAACCTGCACCACCCGCTCTGCCTGCGCAGCCAGAGCGATGTTCAGCCGTCCCTGCGCCTCGCGGAATCGACGGGACAAGGCGTTGTCGGGGACGATCCCGTGGCCGACTTCGTTTGATACCACGACGATCTGGGCGGCACAGGTCTTCATCGCCTCAAGCAGTCCGGCCTGTGCTTCCTCTAGGTTATTCTCTGCCAGCAGGTGATTTGTCAGCCACATGGTTGCACAATCGATCAGGCAAATCTGATCATTTGTCAGCTTGGCGAGTTCCGGCGATAGATCAAATGGCGCTTCGATCGTCGTCCACCCACTGCCGCGTTGTGCAATATGTTGCCTGATTTTTAGGCGCATCTCGTCATCAAACACTTGTGATGTCGCAAGGTAAACGCGACTTTTCCCATTTGAAACAGCAAGTTGCTCCGCAAAAGCAGATTTTCCGGATGCAGCGCCGCCTAGGATAAAGGTTAAATCGGCATGCACTTTTATTACCTTTCTGGTGATCCACCCGGCTTTGTCCTGCGTATCGACCACAAGTCGGCAAGGCAAGCCCGGCCCATCGCCTGTGATAAAAGGGGAGAATTGCATGGCACTCGACAACGCACATGATTTTTCGATGTCCCGTAAGGCAATGAAGGCCGAGTTGCTGGATGCCGAGACAGAACTGAAACTGGCCTATGCCTGGCGCGATGAACGCGATGAACAGGCGCTGCATCGCCTCATTACGGCTTACATGCGGCTGGCGATATCAATGGCGGCGAAATTCAAACGCTACGGCGCGCCGATGAATGATCTGATTCAGGAGGCGGGACTGGGCTTGATGAAAGCCGCCGACAAGTTCGATCCGGATCGGGGTGTGCGGTTTTCAACGTATGCAGTGTGGTGGATCAAGGCCAGCATTCAGGATTACGTGATGCGCAATTGGTCGATGGTGCGCACTGGTTCGACCTCCTCCCAGAAATCGCTGTTCTTCAACATGCGTCGGGTACAGGCGCGTCTGGAGCGCGAAGCCGCGACTGAGGGGCTGGAGCTGGATCGCCATCAGCTGCATCAGAAGATTGCCGCCGAAATCGGAGTCCCGCTGCGTGATGTCGAGATGATGGAAGGCCGTCTGGCAGGGTCCGATTTCTCGCTGAATGCGGTGCAGTCTGCAGATGAGGACGGGCGCGAGTGGATTGATGCGCTGGAAGATGACAGCGAACAAGCCGCCGAGGTAGTAGAGAACAGCCACGACAACCAGCAACTGCGCGAATGGCTGGTGGCGGCGATGCAAGCTTTGAACGATCGCGAGCGGTTTATCGTTCGCGAAAGAAAACTGCGTGAGCCTGCCCGGACGCTGGAAAGTCTTGGGAAAGAGCTTGGCCTGTCGAAAGAGCGTGTGCGCCAGCTCGAGGCGGCAGCGTTCACAAAGATGCGCAAGAACCTTGAAGCGCAATCGCGCGAGGTGCAACACTTCTTCGCATGAAACCTCTTGCGATTCTTACAGCTTTTGTGTTGCTCGCCACTTTGCCTCAAACGGTTCGAGCTGCTGAATTTATCCCTCAGGACGTGTTGGCCGACATGCGGGCCGCGGATGTCGTCATTCTGGGCGAGATACATGACAACCCTCAGCATCATCTGGTCCAAGCCGAAGCAGTTGAGGCAATCACGCCCACGGCGGTTGTCTGGGAGATGGTGACCGAAGAAGGTGCTCAGCGGTTGGCTCAAAAAGCGGCAACCAATCCCGAGGAGCTGTCCCGAATTCTGCGCTGGGCAGAATCCGGCTGGCCGCCTCTCAGAATGTACTACCCCATTTTTCAGGCCGCGGATGTGCCGGTGTATGGCGCGATGGTTCCGCGTGAGGCGGCCCGCGCTGCTATGGAACGCGGGGCGGCCACAGCGTTGGGGGCTGATGCGGCCAGATATGGATTGACGGTACCCCTGTCGGATGAAGATCAAGCCGCACGCGAGGCTGATCAACTGGCGGCACATTGCGACGCATTGCCCGCTGAAGTTCTACCGCAGATGGTAGCCATTCAACGTCTGAGGGACGCTGTGTTGACCCGAGCCATTCTGCGCGCCACCGACGAAACTGGTGGGCCTGTCGCGGTCATCACTGGCAATGGCCATGCCCGTAAGGATCGCGGAATTCCGACTTTTCTGTCGCGACTGCGCCCCGGTTTGAAGGTCTTTGTACTTGGACAATCCGAAGATGGGGTCGTGAGCGGGGATTTTGATGCTGTTATCGATAGCCCCACAGTCGAGCGAGAAGACCCCTGCAAAGCCTTTGAGGTGCAGAATTAACTGCTGGAACTGCCCGCCAGCGTTGCCTAATGTCAGGGCCGACCGGGACGGGAAGGGCGAGCCATGCTGTCATCGAAACGTATTTTGCTGATTATCGGCGGTGGGATTGCGGCCTACAAGTCGCTGGACCTGATCCGGCGGTTGCGGGAACGTGGTGCGGCGGTCACGCCGGTTTTGACGCGTGCTGCCGAAGAATTCGTAACTCCGTTATCCGTGTCTGCCCTGGCCGGTGAAAAGGTCTATCGAGATCTCTTTGATCTGACCGATGAAGCGGAGATGGGTCATATTCAGCTTTCCCGTTCGGCTGATCTGATCGTGGTTGCTCCGGCAACGGCCGATCTGATGGGTAAGATGGCAGGCGGGTTGGCTAATGATCTGGCCTCGACCCTTTTGATGGCGACCGATACGCCGGTTCTGTGTGCGCCTGCGATGAATGTCCGCATGTGGGAGCATCCCGCAACCCGGCGTAACCATGCGCAACTGGAAGCAGACGGCGTGCGTTTTGTCGGCCCGAACGAAGGCGATATGGCTTGCGGTGAATACGGTCCGGGCCGCATGTCGGAGCCACTTGAAATTGTCGCGGCGATTGAGGCGCAGTTCGGGGATGGGCCTTTGGCTGGCAAACGTATTCTGGTGACATCGGGTCCGACACATGAACCAATTGATCCGGTACGATACATCGCCAACCGATCATCGGGCGCGCAGGGAACAGCTGTTGCACGCGCGCTATCTGCATTGGGGGCCGATGTTACATTTGTTACGGGTCCGGCTGACGTGCCTCCGCCAGACGGCATAAAGGTCGTGCGTGTAGAGACCGCGCTGCAAATGTCGGATGCGGTCGACGCGGCGCTTCCGGTGGATGCGGGGGTATTTGCAGCTGCAGTGGCCGATTGGCGGGTATCCAGTGCCTCGGACCGGAAGCTGAAGAAAAGCCGCGACGGGGTGCCCGCGCTAGAGTTTGCCGAGAATCCCGACATTTTGAAGCGCATCGCGCGAATGGGAAGTGGCAGGCCCGATTTGGTGGTGGGTTTTGCCGCCGAAACAGACAACGTGATCGAACATGCTACGGCCAAACGTGCCCGCAAGGGATGTGACTGGATCGTTGCGAATGATGTCAGCCCCGCGACAGGTATCATGGGCGGTTCTGAGAATGCGGTGATCCTGATCTCAGAGCAAGGTGCCGAAGAATGGCCGCGTATGGGCAAGGATGATGTGGCAAAGCGGTTGGCAGCCAAGATCGCCGGCGCGTTGACCAGATAGCAGCCATAAAGACAAGAGGTACAGGTATGGTGGCAATTCGCGTGATCCGAGAGGAGGGGGCTGACCCGTTGGTGCCATTGCCTTCCTACGAAACCGCGGGTGCTGCCGGGGCGGATGTGCGCGCCAATCTGCCGGATGGTGAGTCTGTTATTCTTGAACCGGGCCGTCGTGCGCTGATACCGACAGGCCTTAGGATCGAAATTCCGCAGGGGTTCGAGGTTCAGGTGCGTCCACGATCGGGCCTTGCCTTGAAACACGGGATCACCTTGCCCAACACTCCGGGTACAATCGATAGCGACTATCGCGGGCCATTGGGCGTGATCGTGATGAACGCGGGTCAGGAACCGTTCGAGATTACGCATGGCGAACGTATCGCGCAACTGATCGTCGCACCGGTGGTGCAGGCCATGTTCCAGGACGTTGAGGCACTGACCGAGACTGATCGCGGCGCGGGCGGGTTCGGTTCAACCGGGCGGGGCTGATGCTGCTGGTTCTGATCCTTGCTGCCGGGCTATGGGGTGTTGGCTATATTGCCGGGGTGTCGCGCAGCGCGCGGCTGGTTTCTGTTGGCGCGCTCCTGACAGGCGTGATTATTGCTCAACTTCTGCTGCCCGAGGGTAACCCGTTGCGTCAGGCAACCGGCGGGTCGGCAGCGATGTGGCTGATCCTCGCTGGAGCGGCTGTGCTGGTGCTGCTTTATGGGCGGGGTTTGAAGGCGTTGCGAAATCGCGCCGCGTCCGGCCAGACGTCGGAGCCCGCCAAGCCATCCGATCAGTTCAGCGAGACCGAGCTTGAACGCTATGCCCGCCACATCGTTCTGCGTGAACTGGGCGGTCCCGGCCAAAAGCGAATGAAACAGGCGCGGGTGCTTGTGATCGGGGCCGGGGGCCTTGGCGCACCCGCCCTGCAATATCTGGCCGCCGCCGGAGTGGGAACAATCGGCGTAATCGACGATGACGAGGTCGAGAACGCGAACCTGCAGCGGCAGGTTATTCACCGCGATGCTGATATCGGTATGCCCAAGGTGTTTTCAGCCCAGCAGTCTATGTTGGCGCAGAATCCCAATGTGATTGTCTTGCCTTATCATCGCCGTCTGACCGAAGAGATTGCAACAGATCTGTTCGCTGATTTCGATTTGATCCTTGATGGCACTGACAATTTCGATACCCGCTACCTGGCCAACCGAACGGCCGTTGCGTTGGGCAAACCGCTGATCTCGGGGGCGCTTTCGCAATGGGAAGGGCAGCTGAGTGTGTTCGATCCCGCCACAACCGGCCCGTGCTATCAGTGCATTTTCCCCGAAGCGCCTGCCGCCGGCCTTGCACCTTCTTGCGCCGAAGCTGGAGTAATCGGCCCACTGCCGGGTGTGGTCGGCTCGATGATGGCGGTTGAGGCGATCAAGGTGATCACCGGCGCCGGGCAGGCATTGCGAGGTGAGATGTTGATCTACGATGCGCTATACGGCGAAAGCCGCAAGATCACCCTGGCGCGTCGCACCGATTGCCCGATCTGCGGGGCATCTCATTAAGGTGGGCTCAAATTTTCGGGTAGCTCTGGATCATTTCGACGGACGGTCTTAGCTATGAGGCCAAAGGAGACCTCAATGACCAATCCGATCCTTTCTGACTGGAACACGCCTTTCGAAATCGCACCGTTTGACACAATCTCGGATGATGATTTTTCCCCCGCGCTGAAACAGGCGATGCACGCACATGATGCCGAGATTGAGGCGATAGCAGCGAGTCCGGACACGCCCACATTCGCCAATACGATCGAAGCGCTGGAGGCTGCAGGCGAGCAGATGGATAAGGTTCTGTCGGTCTTTTTCACCGTTGCAGGTGCGGACAGCAACCCCAAGCGTGAAGAACTGCAACGCGAATTTTCGCCCAAGCTGGCGGCACACTACTCGCGCATCTCATCAAACAAAGCACTGTTTAAGCGCGTGGCGGATTTATGGGACCGGCGCGATAATCTGGACCTGACCGATGAACAAGCGCGCGTTTTGATGCTGTCTCATCGCGGGTTCGTGCGGGCGGGGGCGGCGTTGACCGGCGACGACGATGCGAGAATGCAAGAGATCAAGGCCCGTTTGGCGTCTCTGGGCACGTCCTTCACGCAGAACTTGCTGGCGGATGAACGCGACTGGTTCATGGATTTGACCGAAGAAGACCTGCAAGGCTTGCCGGACTTTGTTATCGATGCAGCGCGCGCAGCGGGTCAGGAAAAGGGGGCGGATGGCCCGGTGGTGACCCTCTCTCGGTCGATTATCGTGCCCTTTCTGCAATTCTCGCCCCGCCGGGATTTGCGTGCAAAGGCTTATCGCGCGTGGACTGCACGGGGGGCAAATGGAGGTGAGACCGACAACCGCGAGATTGCGGCGGACATCCTGCGCCTGCGCGAAGAACGCGCCAAGCTGCTGGGGTATGCCAGCTTCGCCGCCTACAAGCTTGAGACCGAGATGGCCCGCACACCAGATCGCGTGCGAGAGCTGCTGCTGGATGTGTGGGAGCCCGCCAAATCCCGCGCCGACGCAGATGCCGAGGTGCTGACGGCAATGATGCAAGAGGATGGCGTAAATGGCCCGCTGGAGGCGTGGGATTGGCGCTACTATGCCGAGAAACGCCGCAAGGCCGAACATGATCTCGATGAAGCGGCGCTGAAGCCGTACCTGCAACTGGACCGGATGATCGAGGCGTCTTTCGCCTGCGCCACACGGCTGTTCGGGCTGGAGTTCGCGCCGCTTGATGTGCCGCTCTATCATCCCGATTGCCGTGCATGGGAGGTGACCCGTGACGGGCAGCATATTGCGGTGTTCATCGGTGACTACTTTGCACGCGGATCGAAACGGTCGGGTGCATGGTGCAGCGCAATGCGCGGGCAGGCGAAATACCCGAAAGAACAGGCTCCGGTCGTGATCAACGTCTGTAACTTTGCCAAAGGTGAACCAGCGCTTTTGTCCTATGATGACGCCCGAACGTTGTTTCACGAGTTCGGCCATGCCCTGCACCAGATGCTGTCCAATGTGACCTATGAGAGTATCTCGGGCACCTCGGTGGCGCGTGATTTCGTTGAACTGCCCAGCCAGCTTTACGAACATTGGCTGGAAGTGCCCGAGATATTGGCTGAGTTCGCCACTCATGCCGAAACGGGCGCATCGATGCCGCAAGAGATGTTGCAGAAGGTGCTACAGGCCGCCAATTTCGATCAGGGGTTCCAGACGGTGGAATATGTTGCCTCGGCCCTGGTCGATCTGGCGTTTCATGAGGGGGCTGCCCCCGCTGATCCGATGGAGAAACAGGCCGAGGTGCTGGCCGAAATCGGCATGCCTCGGGCCATTGGAATGCGCCACGCCACCCCGCATTTCGCCCATGTCTTTGCGGGCGACGGTTATAGCTCGGGCTATTACAGTTATATGTGGTCCGAAGTCATGGATGCCGACGCCTTTGCCGCCTTTGAAGAAGCGGGCGGTGCGTTTGATCCCGAACGCGCCAAGGCACTGGAGGAACACATCCTGTCAACTGGCGGATCCCGCGAGGCGGAAGAGCTGTATCTGGCCTTCCGTGGACGTCTGCCTGGCGTCGAAGCCTTGCTCAAAGGCCGCGGGCTGATCGCGGCCTAGTACCCAAGCTTTCGGTCGACGAGGTGGAGAAAGGGTTCACCCGCTTCACCTCGGCGAATGTTCTCGCAGATCACCTGAGCCGCGGTAACAGGTCTGGTTTCCGAGGCTATATGTGGCGTCACCGTCACACTGGGATGTGCCCAATAGGGATGCTCGGTCGGCAGGGGTTCGGTGCGGAAGACATCCAGCGTGGCGTGCCCGACCTGCCCTGAATTCAGCGTGGCCAGCAGGGCCTCATCATCGATAAGCGGCCCGCGACCCGGGTTGATGATCTTGGCCCCTTCCGGCAACAGCGCCAGTGTTTCGGCGTTGAGCGTGTTTTCGGTCGCCGGAGTATCTGGCAGCAGCAAAACCACTATCTCGGCCTGGGACAGTGCATCGCGCAGCCCGTTCTTACCATGCAGACAGGTCACGCCGGGAATAGTCTTGGCGGTACGGCTCCAACCGATGACATGGAAATTCAACGCTGCCAACGCGTGGGCCGATGCTTCACCCAATGCGCCCAAACCCAAGATGCAGACGGTGCGTTGCTGGGCCAGTGGTGGCGCATCAGGTGTCCAGACCCCATCCTGTAGCGTAATGTGTTGGTCCATCCCAAGGTGATAGCGCAGCACATGGCCCACCACCCATTCCGTCATGCCTTGCGTTAACCCCCCGTCAACCATACGCGCCAGCGGAACGGTCAAGGTTTCATTGCCCGAGATTTTCTCAACCCCCGCCCAGAGGCTCAGCACTGCCTTGAGCCGTGTGAAGGGGGTGAAATCCTGCACCCCTCCGTTCGGGGCGTAAACGATGTAGTCGACCTGATCTGCAGGGATGTCCGTGGCCAGATGAAAATCTAGCCCTGCGTCCGACAAGTATTGATGCATCAGAGCTTCATACTCAGGCCACAACTCAGGGCGCGCGGAAAACAGGACATTCACGGGCATGGAAAACCTTTCAGCGGGGACGATGTATATGGGCGCTTTGAACGATGCCAAAGGCGGCCATCAGGACCAGCATGGCCGAGCCGCCATAACTGACCATCGGCAGCGGTACTCCGACCACAGGGGCCAGCCCCATCACCATCGACATATTGACGGCAAAGAACAGGAAGAAATTCAGCGCGATCCCAAGTGTCACCAGAGACGAGAAACGATCCTTGGTCGACAGCGCCGTGACCATGCAGAAGATCAGGATCAGACCGTAAAGGATCAACAGTGTGATGCCGCCGACAAAGCCGAACTCTTCGGCCAAGGTGGTGAAGATGAAATCGGTGTGTTTTTCGGGCAGGAAGTTAAGACGTGATTGCGTTCCCTGCATGAAACCGCGCCCATTCCAGCCCCCCGAACCCAGAGCGATCTTGGATTGCGTGATGTGATATCCCGCTCCCAACGGATCGGTTGAAGGATCCAGAAACGTATCGATGCGTCGGAACTGGTAATCTTTGAGCAACTGCCATTCTGTCCCTCGGCTGTTGAACACCGCAGCTATCAGGCCAACCCCCGCTGCAATCACGGCAGCGAAATAGGCCCAATGCACCCCGGCAAGGAACATCAGACCACCACCAGCAGCCAATAACAGGATCGATGTGCCTAGGTCGGGCTGGCGCAGCACCATGAATGTCGGGATCAGAATCAAAATGACCGGGATAATCACCCAGAGCGGGCGCGACGTTTTGTGCGCCGGCAGCCAGTCGTAATAAGCGGCCAGCACCATCACCAACGCCACTTTCATTACTTCTGAGGGTTGCAGCCGCATGAAGCCCAGATCAATCCAGCGCTGCGCCCCCATGCCGATCGTTCCAAACAGTTCGACCACGATCAGTAGACCGATCGCGCCCAGATAGGCCACAACCGACATGTTCCGCCAGAACCAGATAGGCACAAGCGCGATGATAAACATGGCTGCCAAGCCCAGACCGAACCGTTCCATTTGCGGTTCCGCCCACGGCATCCAGGATCCACCCGCGACCGAGTAGAGCATCAGGAACCCCGCGCTTGCCACGCTGATCAGCAATAGGGTGAGCGGCCAGTTCATATAAAGGAACTTGCGAAACCCCGACGGCGTGGATTTGACGGCATATTCAAGATAGCTCATGCGCGATCCTTCTCGTCAGGACGCGCTTTGGGGCGACGGTCACCCTCCAGCCGTTTCTGTTGTTCTTTGATGCGCTCTCGGTCTCCGGCCGGATACGCCTCGAGCGGTGGCGTGCCATCGTAGAGTGCCTGCAGCATGATATCGCGCGCCACTGGCGCCGCGGCTTTGGAGCCGCCGCCGCCGTGTTCCACCACCACAGCCACAGCGTATTTCGGATTGTCATAGGGGGCGAAGCTGACGAACAGGGCATGGTCTCGACGCTCCCATGGCAGGTCTTCGTTTCGGATCACACCTGCGGCGCGTTCTGCCTTGGTAATATTGCGCACCTGACTGGTGCCGGTTTTGCCTGCCATGCGGAACTCATCGGCGATGATGCGACTGCGATACGCGGTGCCACGCCTGTTATTCGAGACTGTGAACATGGCTTTGCGCACTTGCTCAAGGTTGTTGCGGTTCACCTGCAGCGGTTCACCCGCGCCCGAGGGCTGTTCAACCCCATTGATTGTTCGAACAAGGCGTGGTTGCACGGCGCGACCTGTCGCCAAACGCGCCGTCATCACGGCCAATTGAAGCGGTGAGGCAAGCATGAACCCCTGACCGATCGAAGCGTTTGCAGTGTCACCCACCAGCCAGTCCTGTCCGTGAACCCGCTGCTTCCATTCCTGATTGGGGGCAAGCCCGGCAGCAACGGCAGACATCGGAATGTCATGTTTGATACCCAGTCCGAAGGTGCGTGCCATCTCGGAAATCCTGTCGATCCCGACACGTATTGCCACGTCGTAATAGTAGACGTCGCAACTGCGCTTCAGCGAAGTTTCAAGGTCGACCGTCCCGTGCCCGCCGCGTTTCCAGCAGTGAAAGCGGCGGCTGCCCACTTTCATGTGACCCGGACAGTACACCGTGCTGGAAGGGCTGATCACCCCGGCTTCGAGCGCAGCCATGGCTGTGATCATTTTGAAAGTCGATCCAGGAGGGTAGGTGCCCTGTACTGTCTTATTGGCAAGCGGGCGATACTTGTCCTGCGTCAGCATCTGGTAGTCCGCCACCGAGATCCCACGCACGAACAGGTTCGGATCGAAGCTGGGGGCCGAGCTGATGGCGCGGATGTCGCCGGTTTCGCAATCGATCACGACCGCAGCGGCGCTTTCCCCAGCCAATCGCGCCTGCGCGTATTGCTGCAGATTGGCGTCGACTGACAATTGCAAATCTGCCCCGGCTTCGCCGACCTGGCGGTCCAGCTCGCGCATCACCCGGCCTGTGGCGTTGACCTCAACCCGCTTGGCCCCGGCCTTGCCGCGCAAGGTGATCTCTTGCTTGGCTTCCAGCCCGACCTTGCCGATCTGGAACCGTGGGATGCGCAGTACCGGCTCGGGGTCTTCAATCTGGCTCAGATCATAGTCGCTGACCGGGCCGACATAGCCGACCACATGGGCGAAATCTTCATAGCGCGGATACTGGCGTGTCATGCCGACCTCGGGCGTGACACCAGGCAGTGCGGGGGCATTGACCGCGACTTTCGAGATATCCTCCCACGTTACTTGATCGGCCAGCGTGACCGGCAGAAACGGGGCCGATCGACGCATCTCGGTTTTGGCACGTTCGATCTCATCCTCGGTCAATGGGATCAGTTCCGAAAGCTTGGCGATAACCTTGTCGATATCGCCTGCATCCTCGCGCACGATGACGATGCGATAGGACTGAGAGTTTAATCCTATGATCTGCCCGTTCCGGTCATATATCCGGCCCCGGGTTGGTGGGATCAGACGGATGTTGATCCGGTTTTCTTCGGCCAGCAGACGGTATTCATCCGCTTGATCCACCTGCATGAACCGCATCCGGGCTGCCAGCCCCCCGATAAAGGCCGCTTGTAGCCCACCGAGGATCAAGGCGCGACGCGGCAAACGTTTGTAAGCAAGGCCCTTGGGCTTTGGTTTGCGCTGCTTCATGACCGCACCCGTGGCATCGTGCTGTCGGCAACAGATTTGCGCCTAACGCCAAACACAGTTTGGCTCATCAAAACCATCACAGGATAGATTGCGATTGTCAGAATAACTTGCACCACTACCGGTCCCAGAGTTGCCTGTTGCACCGAGAGGATAGCAAGAATGAGTCGATTGAGCACAAACACAACCGTGATCACGGCCCCGACGGTTGCCCATTCGCCCACAAACCCGCTGTCTTTCATGCCAGCTGCAGTGGAATGAAGATAGGCTGCACCCAGAACCACTAACGCAGCAAGCAACCCCGGTGGGCGTTGCAACAGCAAATCGGCCATGAACATGACCATGGCAATGATCAGGATCGGAATATATTCCGGCCGCCGCAGCACCCATGCGTAGGTAAGAGCGATCAGTAGGTCAGGAAAGGGCAGGCGATCAGGTTTTGTATCCAGCGGCAACAGGTGCAGAAACACCACAAATACCGCCAGCGCGACATAGAGACCGCGCTTGGCCCACAGATTTGAGACCGACCTATCCATCATTGACCTCGGATGGGGTCAAGGATGCTTCGGGTTGACGGGGGCCGACGATATCACCGGATTCCGTGATCGGTGGGGCCGACTGATAGCGTAGTACGCGCAGAAACTCGAGCCGCTCGAAATCTGCCGACAGCCGCACGCGCAACCTGCCACCGGGATCAACCGTGATTTGACCGATCAGCAAGCCACCGGGGAACACGCCACCATCGCCTGATGTAACGACCCGGTCGCCCGGTCGCACGAGTTCCCGGTTTTCCAGAAACTCCACTGCAGGGGCCGAAGTATTGTCACCTGCGATCAGCGCCGTCTGCCCCGAAGGCTGGATCGTCGCCGGGATCGCGCTTGAGGCATCGGTCATCAGGATCACGCGCGCGGTATCCGGGCCCACGCCCGAGATGCGCCCGACCACTCCGATCCCGTCCATCGTTGCCCAACCATCCACGATCCCGTCACGCTCGCCTACGTTCAACAGCACAGATTGCCTGAAGGGTGAGCCGCTATCCGCCATCACCACCCCGGTGACATAGGTCAGGCGCGGATCGAGCCGTACGTTGTTGAGATCCAGCAGGCGGGCGTTTTCCTGTTCCAGCTGCAGCGCGGCCTCTTTCCAGGCGCGCATCAGGCGCAGCTCGCTGCGCAATTCCTGGTTCTGCTCGCTGAGCCGCTGATAGCTTTGGAAATCACGAGACAAGTTCACCAGCGCAGTGACCGGAACCATTGCCCACTCCATCGAGGGGACAACCGTATCCACCACCTGCGCGCGGAACCGTTCGACGCGCGGGCTGTCGATGCGCCAGATCAGGAAGATACCCAGCAGGCACAGGACCACGATCCCCAGCAGCAGGCGGCGCAAAGGGGTCGTGTATTCATCGCGCTGTGATCGGTCCTTTGCCACAGGTTACCTTCCCGTGCTGCTCGTGCCCGAGTTCTCACCCCATCAGGGTGCGCGCCTTAGCTTTCGTAGTCAATCGCGTGGCGCAGTTGTTTTTCGTATTCGAGTGCTTTGCCCGTGCCCAAAGCCACACAATTCAGGCTTTCATCAGCAATAGAAACTGCCAAACCGGTTTGCTCGCGCAGCGCCAGATCCAGATCACCCAGCAGCGCACCGCCACCGGTCAGCATCACGCCCCGGTCCACGATGTCCGCCGCCAGATCGGGCGGCGTGGTTTCCAGCGCGGTCATCACCGCCTCGCAAATCTGCTGCACGGGTTCAGACAGCGCTTCGGCCACCTGAGCCTGGCTGATCTCGATTTCCTTGGGCACACCGTTCAGCAGGTCGCGACCCCGGATATGCATCGACTGGCCACGCCCGTCGTCTGGCATCCGTGCGGTACCGATGGTGGTCTTGATCCGTTCCGCAGTTGATTCACCCACCAGCAGGTTCTGTTGACGCCGCAGGTACGAGATGATCGCTTCGTCCATCCGGTCTCCACCCACGCGGACCGAGCGGGCATAGACGATGTCGCCCAGCGACAGAACTGCAACCTCGGTGGTCCCGCCGCCGATATCCACAACCATGTTGCCAGTTGGATCGGTAATCGGCATTCCTGCACCAATCGCAGCAGCAATCGGTTCGGCAATCAGGCCGGCGCGGCGCGCGCCTGCAGACAGAACCGATTGGCGGATTGCGCGTTTTTCAACCGGGGTTGCGCCATGAGGGACGCAAACGATGATCTTGGGTTTCGAGAATGTCGAGCGTTTATGCACCTTGCGGATAAAATGCTTGATCATCTCTTCGGCGGTGTCGAAGTCCGCGATGACACCCTCGCGCATCGGACGGATGGCTTCAATGGAGCCCGGGGTCCGGCCCAACATCAGCTTGGCGTCCTCGCCAACAGCAAGGACTTTCTTGACCCCATCCTTGACGTGGTAGGCAACGACCGAGGGCTCAGATAGGATCACTCCACGCCCTTTGACATAAACCAGCGTGTTCGCTGTTCCAAGGTCGATAGCCATGTCCGCTGTGAACAGGCCGCCCAGATTGCCAAAGATGCCCATATTTCCCTGATCCCGTTTGTCAGAATTTCCACTGCCCGCGACTCGACGGTTCCGGGACGGATGCCTTATAGGGTGCCAACTCGCCCGGTTAAAGGGCTGATTCCGCGACAGTCAGCACCTTTCCGCCTTATTGATGGGGACTTTAGAAGGCAAGATGCTCTCATATCAACACATTTACCACGCAGGAAATCTGGCTGATGTACAAAAGCACGCTTTATTGGCGTGGACGCTGCGTTATTTGACCCAAAAGGACAAACCCCTCAGCTATATCGAAACGCACTCCGGGCGTGGACTATATCACCTTGACGCGGCTGAGGCGGTTCGAACGGGTGAAGCTGTCGCCGGGATCGGGCGCGTCAGGCGCGAAGGTTGGTTTGATTCCGATCATCCAATGGCGCGGGTGCTGGATACCATACAGGCCAGTCACGGCGTGCAAGCGTATCCCGGTTCACCTCTGATTGCGGCCAACCTGCTGCGAAAACAGGATAGCTTGCATTTCGCCGAGCTGCATCCGCAGGAACATACGGCACTTTCACTGGCGCTGTCTCCTTTCGGGGCGAAGGTCTATCGGCAGGATGGGTTTGAGTTGGCCCAATCGTTGCTGCCTCCGACCCCGAGGCGGGGCATGATGCTGATCGATCCCAGTTATGAAGTGAAAGCCGAGTATGACCGTTTGCCTGGGGTGATCGCGAAGCTGCACCGCAAATGGAATGTGGGTGTGATCGCACTTTGGTATCCAATCCTGACGGATGCACGTCACAAGGCTATGATTTCGTCTCTGAAATCCGCTGGATATCCCAAAACGATTTGCCATGAGGTCACGTTCCCTCCGGCGCGGGAAGGTCATCGCATGGTCGGATCAGGTATGTTCATGTTGAATGCACCCTTCGGGATCGAAGACGAAACGCGCCGCTTGTCGGAGCTGTTCGCTCAGCTTTGATAAGCAAGAATTACGCAGGGAAAGCTCCCGTCCTGTTTGCCCGCATCAAAGATGCCGTCAAACGCGTTGGGCCCGGCAGAGCGCCAGAGGCGAGCTGCCGGGCCCAAAACCCAAGAAGGGTCGGCGAAGCCGGGCCGCCGCGGGTGCGGGAGCCATTCGCCTTACCCTTCAATCAGGTCAGGTCTTTGTAGCTGATCTCGCGTGTATCTGCCCCCGGACCGGCCTTTTCACGACGCATGATCAGGCGGTTCAGCGCGTGGATATAGGCTTTGGCCGACGCAACCACCGTATCTGTATTTGCAGACTGACCGGTGGCGATCATACCATCCTCTTCCAGACGGACCGAAACCGTGGCTTGCGCGTCCGTGCCTTCGGTTACCGCATGCACCTGATACAGTTGCAGCCGCGCAGTGTTGGGATAGATCGCCCGGATCGTCCGGAAGGTTGCGTCGACTGGGCCGTCACCGTTTTCCGTGGCGATCCTGTCTGCACCCTCTACTTCCAGCTCGACCGTCGCTTCGGCCTGACCTCCGGTACCGCAGGTCACTTTCATCGACACCAGTTGCAGGTGATCGTCCGCTTCGTCGTCGACGCTCATCAACGCGATGAGGTCATCGTCAAAGACTTCTTTCTTGCGGTCGGCCAGATCCTTGAAGCGCACGAAAATGTCTTTGAGCTGGTTGTCACCAACCTCATACCCCAGCGTTTCAAGCTTATCGCGCAGTGCAGCGCGGCCCGAATGCTTGCCCAGCGGCAAAGAGGTGCCAGAGAGCCCAATGTCTTCAGGGCGCATGATCTCGAAGTTTTCGCGGTTCTTCAGCATGCCATCCTGATGGATGCCGCTTTCATGGGCAAAAGCGTTCTTGCCGACAATGGCCTTGTTGAACTGCACCGGAAATCCGGCCACGGTCGCGACCCGGCGCGAAATATGCATGATCTTGGTGGTGTCGATGCCAGTATGCCACGGCATGATGTCGTTGCGTGTGCGCAACGCCATCACAACTTCTTCCAGCGCGGTGTTGCCTGCGCGTTCACCCAACCCGTTTATGGTGCATTCGATCTGACGCGCACCACCTGCGACAGCTGCCAGAGAGTTCGCTGTCGCCATGCCAAGGTCGTTGTGGCAGTGGGTGGCAAAGATTACCTCATCCGCGCCTGGAACCGTCTCAATCAGGCGCTTGATCAGATCTGCAGACTCGACCGGGGCAGTATAACCGACAGTATCGGGGATATTGATCGTGGTGGCGCCAGCCTTGATTGCAATCTCGATCACGCGGCACAGATAATCCCATTCGGTCCGGGTCGCATCCATCGGCGACCACTGCACGTTTTCGCAAAGGTTGCGCGCGTGGCTGACCGTTTCGTGGATCTTGTCGGCCATCTCGTCTTGCGTCAGATTTGGTATCGCCCGGTGCAGCGGAGAGGTTCCGATAAAGGTGTGGATCCGGTTCTTCTCGGCGTGTTTCACCGCCTCCCAACACCGATCGATATCGGCGAAATTGGCGCGGGCCAGACCACAGATGCGGCTGTTCTTCGAGCGCTCGGCAATCTCGGACACCGCTTTGAAGTCGCCTTCCGATGCAATGGGGAATCCGGCTTCGATGATGTCGACGCCCATCTCATCCAGAAGCTCGGCAATTTCGAGCTTTTCGTTGTGGGTCATGGTCGCGCCGGGGCTCTGCTCGCCGTCGCGCAAGGTGGTGTCGAAGATCACGACGCGGTCTTGATCGGTCACGTTTGTCATGGGGTTCTCTTTCTTCTTCTGTCCTAAAGCCTCTTGGCGCGCGGGCGTCCTCCTCTGAGCGGGCGCGCCGGATGGCACGCTCAGAGGCGGATTAGGATCAGTAGACCACGCAACAACGCACCGCTGGGTGCGGCGTTTGCAAAAGCGATATCTGCGCGGTTGATCATGGAGATCAGCTTATACAGGGCGCGCGGCGAATGAAAAGCGGGAAATTTACGGGGGAACAAAATTGACGGTGGAGTTGAAGCGATGAAGCTTTCGGCTAACTTCTCGTGCATGAAAACTGCATTAATCATCGGAGCTTCTGGCGGTATCGGGCGCGCTTTGAATGACCACCTGACAACGGATGGTGTCAAAGTCACCCGACTGGCCAGATCAACGGATGGGTTTGACCTGACCGACCCGGATGGCGCAGAGCGTATGCTGGCGTCCCTTTCTGATCCGTTTGATCTGATCCTTGTGGCCTCAGGGGCGCTTGAGATTAACGGTATGGGTCCGGAAAAATCTATGCGCACCTTGTCGGCGAAGGCGATGATGGACCAGTTTGCACTGAACGCAGTTGGCCCGGCCTTGGTGTTGAAGCACGTGCACCGCCTGCTGCCACGCGACCGCAGATCGGTGATCGCCGTGCTGTCGGCCCGGGTTGGTTCAATCGGGGACAACCGGCTGGGTGGGTGGGTCAGTTATCGTGCGGCCAAGGCGGCTGTGAATCAGATAGTACATACGGCTGCCATCGAATTGGCGCGCACGCACAAACAGGCCATATGTGTCGCTTTGCACCCCGGAACAGTCAAAACGGCCTTTACCGAAAAGTACCTTGCCCGCCACCCGGCTGTTGAACCCGTTGAGGCCGCGGCCAATCTGCTGTCCGTCATCAATGGACTCACCCCCGCTGACTCGGGCAGTTTTTACGATTGGGCTGGCAAGCGCGTGCCCTGGTAGGGCTGATTTAGCCGTCGTTTATATCCGGGTCTGTCGCGTCAGGGGCGGGCGCGTCGGGGGTAGAGTCTGGCTCAGTGGTTTCAGCACCCGCAGCGGGGGTTTCGGGGGCAGTCTCTGTTTCGGTCGCCAGCGTGTCATTTTCCCAGACGCCGATCTCAACCTCGCCGCCCGCGAAACGCATCGTGCCGTCACCGTGGCGTTTATTTTCCAGAAAATTGCCCTCATAGACATCACCGGTCTCATAGGTGGCGGTTCCAAATCCAGTGATCTTGCCGTTGGCCCAGTCGCCTGTGTAGCTATATCCGCCCGGTCGGGTCAGTGTTCCCTTGCCGTGACGCTTGCCATTCAGAAAATCGCCTTCGTAAATGATCCCGTCCGGAAACGTAGCCTTGCCCTTCCCCTGTCGGACACCGTCTACCCAATCGCCATCATAGCGATAGCCATTTGCAAAGGTCAGAATACCTTTGCCGTCGAAGCGGGCGTTTTTGAACTGGCCCGTATAAGCCGTTCCGTTGGGATAGGTTGCCGTGCCGGTGCCCTCAAAAATCCCGGCGATCCAGTTGCCGTCGTAAATTGATCCGTCGGGGTATGTCGTTTGCCCCTTGCCATGAGGCAGGTCATCCAGAAAGTCGCCGATATAAACCGAACCATCGGGATAGAGCATCTCACCCAGGCCCTCAATCTGGCCCTTTTGCCAGGCACCTGTGTACGCAAACCCGTCGCTGCCCTTGTAGGTGCCCTGACCATGGCGCTGGTCGTCAGAATAGTCGCCTTCATAGGTCGCACCGTTGGCGTATATGGACTTGCCTTTGCCCTGTCGGCGATTTTCGACCATTTCGCCTTCGTAGACATCTCCGTTGGGTTGAACCAAACGGCCTGTTCCGGCCATCTGATCGTTGGCCCATGACCCGGCATAGGTCATGCCGTCGACCCAGACTTGACTGCCCTGACCATGCCGTTGCCCGCCATTCAAGTCGCCCTCATAGGTACTTCCATCGGCGTAGGTGATCTTGGCGCTGCCGGTTTTCTGGCCGTTTACCCAGTCGCCCTCATAAACCGAGCCATCCGGGCCGGTCAGCACGCCGTGACCGTGATATCTGGCGTCCTTGAAGCCGCCCTCGTATCGCGAGCCGTTGGAATATGTCGCAATACCGGTTCCGTTTATCGTGCCGTTGGCCCACTCGCCCTCATAGGACTGGCCATCAGAATAGACGATTTTGCCGCGCCCTTCTGGTTGGCCCTTGGTGAATGTCCCTTCATAGACAGAGCCATTGGCGTAGCGCGCGGTGCCTTGCCCTTGAATCTCGCCCTCGACCCATTGACCGGAATATTCAAAACCGTTCGGCAGGCGGTAAGTGCCGGTGCCATGGCGCAGCCCGTTTTCGAACGTGCCCTCGTAGACACCTCCGACATCATCATCAGCGATGACAATCTGACCGTCCTGTTGGGCGATCACAAAAGATGCCAGCATTGTAAGCGTTGCAGCGGTAAGGGATGTGCGGATCGCTTTCATTTTTGTACCTGCCTGCGGTGTTTGTGTTGGCGCAAAACTAAGATACCGCCGAGGGCAGAGCAACGGCTTTTGGCGCATTTGCCTTTCACTCGCGGTGTGATCTGCTAAATCCCTGAAAGACATGAGGGCAAGAGGGCAAAAATGGCCGATCGTTTCCGCATCACTCTGGCGCAATTGAACCCAATGGTTGGGGATATCGACGGTAATGCCGCCAAGGCTGCTGCAGCCTGGCAGCAAGGGCGCGCGGCGCAGGCCGATCTTGTGGCGCTGCCCGAGATGTTCATAACCGGCTACAATACCCAGGATCTGGTGATGAAGCCCGCGTTTCATCGGGCCGCGATGAATGCGGTGCAGGCGTTGGCTGAAGACTGTGCCGACGGCCCGGCGTTGGCCATCGGCGGTCCTTGGGTTGAAGATGGGAAGCTTTATAACGCCTACCTGATCCTTAAAGGTGGGCGGATTGTCAGCAAAGTTCTTAAACATCATTTGCCCAATGAAACCGTCTTTGATGAAGTACGCCTTTATGATGCGGGTCCTATGGGCGGCCCTTATGCGGTTGGAAATGTTCGTATCGGTAGCCCGATTTGCGAGGATGGGTGGCACGAGGATGTCTCCGAGACACTGGAAGAAACCGGGGCCGAGTTTCTGCTGATCCCCAACGGCTCGCCCTATTTTCGAAACAAATACGATATCCGGTTGAACCACATGGTGGCTCGCACGGTCGAAACGGGTCTGCCGGTAATCTACCTGAACATGGTCGGCGGGCAGGATGATCAGGTTTTCGACGGTGCTACGTTTGGATTGAACCCGGGTGGAGAGCTTGCGTTCCGCATGCCCGTCTTCGATGAGGCCGTCAGCCATATCGATCTGTCGCGCCAAGATGACGGATGGCGTATTGTGGCTGGTGAAGTCGTGCCGCAACCCGACGAATGGGAGCAGGATTATCGCGCGATGGTGCAATCTCTGCGCGATTACATGGGCAAGACGGGGTTTGGCAAAGCTGTGCTGGGGTTGTCGGGCGGCGTCGACTCGGCGCTGGTGGCCGCAATAGCCGTGGATGCGATCGGTGCGGAAAATGTACGCTGCGTAATGCTGCCTTCGGAATATACAAGCCAAAGTTCTTTGGATGATGCCGAAGCCGTCGCCAAGGCGCTGGGCGTGCACTACGACTTTGTGCCGATCTCTGAGGGACGCGCAGCGGTAACCAACACTTTGGCTCCGCTTTTTGCAGGGCGGAATGAGGACCTGACCGAAGAAAATGTCCAGTCTCGCCTGCGCGGTCTTCTGCTAATGGCGATCTCGAACAAGTTTGGCGAGATGCTGCTGACCACCGGCAACAAGTCCGAGGTCGCAGTCGGCTACGCCACTATCTATGGTGACATGAACGGTGGCTATAACCCGATCAAGGATCTGTACAAAACCCGCGTGTTCGAGACCTGCCGCTGGCGCAACGCCAATCATCGCGATTGGATGATGGGTCCCGAGGGTGAGGTCATACGCCCTTCGGTGATCGACAAGCCGCCAAGTGCTGAATTGCGTGAAGACCAGAAAGACAGCGACAGCCTGCCGGACTACCCCGTTCTCGATGCGATTCTTGATATTTTGGTGGATCAGGATGGCTCAATCGCCGACTGCGTTGCAGCCGGATTTGACGAGGCCGAGGCCCGGCGGGTCGAACATCTGATTTACATTAGTGAATACAAGCGCTTCCAGTCCGCGCCTGGCACACGGTTGACACCGCGGGCCTTCTGGCTGGATCGCCGCTATCCGATTGTAAATCGCTGGCGGGATAGAACGTAAGCACCGCTCTGATTGAAGAATTTACCATTGTTTCGAAAGTGCATGGTAATGTGGATTTCTGCGGCAGTTTGTTTATCCATTTCAGCCAGTTGTGCGATGAAAAGACTATGTTTCGCTTGTACGTGCGTCCTTTTTTTGCCACATTTACGACAGGGGTCTGCCTCATATGGGGCGGATGTGACGCAATCCGGTAGGTTGGCCTGCCATTTTCAGAGCCGATGACCGGGATTGTGGAACTGGGAAAAGGCATCCGTGTTTGGGATGTCAGTAAAGGTATTGGTGGTCAAATGACGAATGGATACGATAAGCCGCTTCATTCTCCGTTGCAGTTGAAGCCTATGGAATCAGCGCCGCGCAAGTTGGATGAACAGGCGCTGGATGCTGCGATTGCAGACATTATGAGCCAGGAAGAGCCGACGCCCGGCGCGGTGGCAGGCCCGGTTCCGTTGCGATCGGAATTTCCGGTGTTGCAGCCACAGGAATCGCTTGCATCAAAGTCCGATCCCAAGCTCAGCACGGTACTGCGCCAGAAATGGGCGCAACTTTCCGGGGCGGCGTAATCTGAACGCATCTGCGCGGCGTTATTCGCCGCGCATTGGCCAATTGGCCACAGGTTCCGGCAATTGCCCGGGACCAACCGTTTTCTACATTGCCAGTGAAATCGCCTTCAGGCTGGATGTCGCTCCGATGAACGAGCACCGAGCGGTTAATGCCAGGCCCCACACCGACACCCGTCGAATCTGATCTCACACTTCCCAAACACGTAGATGTTGTCGTCATAGGTGGTGGAATCATCGGGGCTTCGGCAGCCTTCGAGCTTGCTGAGCGAGGTGCTTCCGTTTTGTTGTGCGAGAAGGGCCGGATTGCGGGCGAGCAAAGCTCGCGCAATTGGGGCTGGGTGCGCCTTGGGACACGTGATCCGCGCGAGATCCCCCTGATGCAAGAGGCGCTTAGAATCTGGCAAGGGCTGGATGCGCGATTGGGACGCGCCACAGG
Organism: Ruegeria sp. B11; assembly: GCF_056539785.1. Classification (NCBI taxonomy): domain Bacteria; kingdom Pseudomonadati; phylum Pseudomonadota; class Alphaproteobacteria; order Rhodobacterales; family Roseobacteraceae; genus Ruegeria; species Ruegeria sp. B11. The sequence continues at coordinate 248,911 of NZ_JBQFVO010000004.1, forward strand.
CTATGTTCAATCAGGAATCGTGTTTGGCGCATCTGGCGCACGAGACGATGAAAACCTGACGCGATGGCTGGACCATGTTGAAGGGCTGCAAACAGGTGCTCGCATGGTATCCGGCCCTGAACTGGACGGGTTGCTGTCGGATAACAGTATGAAACTGCGCTCAGCGCTTTACATGCCGCAGGACGGGCGAGCCGAGCCGCAATGGGCGGCCCCCGCATTCGCCGAGGCGGCGCGCGACCGTGGGGCCGCGATCATGACGCAATGCGCGGTGCGAAGTGTCGATGTTGCTGCGGGCCGGATCGCAGGTGTTTTCACCGAACGCGGCCGCGTAAGGTGTAGTCAAGTCGTACTTGCAGGCGGAGCCTGGTCTCGGCTGTTTGCGGGGAACGCTGGAATCGCTCTGCCACAGCTCAAAGTGCTCAATACGGTCATGCGGACCTCTCCGGTTGCAGAAGGGCCAGAGGTGTCGCTTTGGAGTGATGATTTTGCCATTCGAAAGCGCTCGGACGGGGGATACACCATAGCTTCGGGTCACGAGAATACGGTGGATATCGTTCCCGACAGTTTCCGACTCGGGTTGCAGTTTCTGCCCGCATTCCGGCAAGAGTGGCGGTCCTTAAGGTTTCGCCTTTCGAGACGCTGGATGGTCGAGGCGAATGAAGACCGAAGCTGGCTGCCGACCGATGTGACACCGTTTGAACATTGCCGAGTACTCGACCCGGAACCTTCCCAGAAAGTGATGCGAAGGGCGTGGGCCAACGCCCGCAAGGCGTTGCCTGCGCTTGATAGTGCGGAGATCGTGCAAAGCTGGGCCGGCCTGATCGATGTGACCCCGGATGCGATCCCGGTCATCTCGAAAGTGGACGCGGTGCTGGGCCTTCATATTGCGACCGGTTTCTCCGGCCACGGTTTTGGCATCGGTCCTGCCGCAGGTCGATTAGTGGCGGACCTTGTTACGGAAAGCACGCCTTGCGTTGATCCGACCGCCTTTCGCCTGTCCCGTTTCACGGATGGGTCAAAAGTGCGGCCGGATGCTGGTTTTTAGCTCCTAGCCCATCATTTGATAGCTGACCGGCACGAACCGGAACCCGTCGCCACGGGATTCGACATAACCAGCGGCTGGGAAAGGCATGTGATAGCCGATCATAGGCACTTTGTCCGCAGCCAGCATGCCCAGCACATTCCGGCGCGATTCCGTTGCAGCGGCTTTGTCCATGTCGAATCGCACTTCCCATTCAGGATGTGCAAATGACCAGACATAGTGATTTGCAAGATCCGCCGTCAGGACCAGACGCTGACCGTTGCTTTCTAGGTGATAGACCATATGGCCCGGAGTATGCCCAAACGCTGCCATACCGGTGACGCCGGATGCGACTTCACCACCATCCCCGATAAAGGTCATCTTCTCTGCCATCGGGGTGACTTTGGCTGCAACCATATCACCCACTCGGTTGCCCGCGTCTTGCGCTGACCAAAAGTCGTATTCGGGTGCTGCTGTTACATAACGCGCATTGGCAAAAGTCGCGGCATCATTGGTTGTCATACCACCGATATGATCGGGATGCATGTGGGTAATGACCACCACATCGATCTGATCAGGCGTTACGCCGGCGTCGGCCAACGCGGCCTGAATTCCACCTTGGCCAAGCCCAGTATCAAACAAGATCATCTCGGACCCCGTATTAACCAGCGTTGGTGTGAAGAAGAACTGCGCAACATCTGGCGAGATGAAGTTGTCAGCCGATACACGGGCGAAATCTTCATCCGAGGCGCCGCCGCCGAAAATGTCTTGCGCACCATCACGAGGCAGGCTGCCATCCAACAAGGTGGTGACGGTGAAATCGCCCAGTTGAAACGATCTTGCTATTGTAGAGTTGGCTTTGGTCTCGGTACCTGCGGCCAGAACAGGCGAAGTAGCTGCCGCAAGCGGCAGAGCCGCAACCGTTCCAAGCGCCGCCCGGCGAGTCAATCTGATGGTCATGGTCGTTCTCCCTGTCAGAGCATGTTTGACTGAATTAGGTCAGTCTGGGCCTGTGGCCATACTATGGCACTGTTATATGGGCTGCGTGGTTGAACATTACGTGTTAATTTTTGTTCATGCCGCGATCTGCGAATAAAACCGTACCCACCGAGCAAAACGTTGCTGATTTTCTGGCGAGTATTCAGCCGACCCGCAAGGCGGAGGAGGCGCACGTGCTGGACAGGCTGTTTCGTGAAACCACAGGTTATGCGCCAGTAATGTGGGGCCCGTCGATCATTGGCTATGGTCGATATCATTATCGCTATGCGTCAGGGCGCGAGGGCGACTTTCTCGCAACTGGGTTCTCTCCGCGTAAGGCGGCGCATTCCATCTACATCATGCCAGGGTATGCCGACTTCGGAGATATCTTATCGAGACTGGGCAAGCACAAGCTGGGTAAATCCTGCCTATATGTGAATAAGCTACCGGATATTGATCTCGACGTGCTTCGTGAACTCATCAAAGCCGGGCTCGAACGCTTAGATGGCATTTGGCCGGTTGAACCGACCTGAAAGCCCCTGCTGGACAAAATCGCGCCCATGTGAGATGAGCCGCGCCAACAGGAGACTTCCATGACCACGACCCGTTTTGCCCCGTCGCCCACCGGTTACATCCATGTGGGCAACCTGCGCACCGCCCTGATGAACTATCTGATCGCCCGCAAGGCTGGCGGTACGTTCATTCTGCGCATTGATGACACCGATCCCGAGCGGTCTAAGGAAGAATATGTCGACGCGATCAAGCAGGATCTGGAGTGGTTGGGCCTGCATTGGGACCGGGTTGAGCGACAGTCGGAGCGTCTGGACCGCTACGCCGAGGCCGCCGATAAGCTGCGCGAGATGGGCCGGTTCTATGAGGCGTTCGAGACGCCCACCGAGCTGGACCTCAAGCGCAAGAAGCAACTGAACATGGGCAAGCCGCCGGTCTATGACCGTGCAGCGCTGAACCTCAGCGATGCCGAGAAAGAAGCCCTGCGCGCTGAGCGTGGCAATGGCGTCTGGCGGTTCAAACTGAACCACGAGCGTATCGAATGGAACGATGGCATTTTGGGCGACATCTCGATCGATGCAGCTTCAGTATCCGACCCGGTGCTGATCCGGGGCGATGGTCAGGTTCTCTATACGATTGCCTCTGTGGTCGATGACACCGAGATGGGCGTAACCGATGTCGTGCGCGGCTCGGACCATGTCACCAACACCGCAACGCAGATTCAGATCATCGAGGCGTTGGGCGGCACCTGTCCGCGTTTTGCGCACCACTCGTTGCTGACTGGCCCGCAGGGAGAGGCGTTGTCGAAACGCTTGGGCACTCTGGCCTTGCGCGATCTGCGAGAGCAGGGCGTGCAGCCAATGGCCTTACTGAGCCTGATGGCGCGTCTGGGGTCGTCAGATCCGGTTGAGTTGCGCTCGGATATGTCAGAGTTGATCGACGGCTTTGATGTTACACGCTTCGGTGCGGCCCCAACCAAGTTCGACGTGCAGGACCTGTTCCCGCTGACCGCGAAGCACCTGCAATCGCTACCGCTGGCCGATGTGGCCGATGCCGTTGCTAAAGCAGGTGTACCTGCTGAACTGGCCGAGCCTTTCTGGACCATGGCGCGCGAAAACATCACGACGCTGAGCGATCTCGAGGGATGGTGGGAATTGTGTCGTGATGGGGCCGAACCCCTGATCGCTGACGAGGACCGTGAGTTCATCGCTCAGGCTGTCTCATTGCTGCCCGAAGGCCCATTCGATGGGGAAACTTGGGGCACATGGACCAAGGCCGTGAAAGAGGCCACAGGCCGCAAGGGCAAAGGCCTGTTCATGCCGCTGCGCAAAGCGCTAACGGGGATGGAGCGCGGGCCCGAAATGGCGACCTTGCTGCCGCTGTTGCAGGTGATCCGCGCTCGCGGCTGACTTCAGGGTCAGAGCTTTAGAACACGAAGGAGGCAGGTAAATCACCTGCCTTTCTTTGTTCTCCGGGTCGCAAAACTTGCGCCGAAACGCGTTGCAGGCGGTCATCCACGAATTCGGTCTCGGCCTGCTTCAATTGTTGGTGACGGGGATAACGGGGCTCGGCGCGGTCGTTCAAAATCGGAGCATCCCAACCATCGGTTGTTGCAAAGAAGCGATCGGCGCCCTCTGGTCCAAAAGCCCGCAGATACCCTTGCACGACAACATCAATATAGCTGAGCAATAGGGGATGGTGATTGCTGGGCGCGGTGTGTCGATCATGCGGGACTGCGTAGACAGCGATTTCCACCTCTTGCGTCAGAGTGTGCGTGACCGACCGTGTGGCTGGAACGCGGTCATAGGCCCATTCTCTTTCATCCAACGCGGCCCAGTCGTTTTTAGGAACATGGGCGATCATACCATCGATCTCGGAATCAGCATCCGGCACAGCGGTCAAAAACGCCACCGGGCGCAGATCCGTGTGCCGCCATGCGCGTCGCCAACCTTTCAGTCGCGCTGGGCGCGGGTCGGGGAAATCATGCGTCGACAGGTTCACGAGGCTGCCATAGCCGAAGAAATAAGGGTCTGCCATGCGGGTCGCGTCCTTCTTTGACGATTGATGTATGTCAAACAGTCTTTTTACGAGACATGCAATAAAGCTTCACCTTGAGATTCGGGAGGCCCTAATGCGGATTACCAAACGGACGAATATCGCGGTGCGTGTTTTGATGTATTGCGCCGCACATCAGGAACGGCTGGTCACGAAGGCCGAGATCGCCGATGTCTGTAATATTTCAGAAAACCATCTGGCACAGGTGATCAACCAACTGAGCCAGCTAGACTATCTCAGCACACAACGCGGCCGCAATGGCGGCATGACGCTGGCACGCCCGGCGGATCAGATCCGGGTCGGGTCCGTGTTTCGCCATGTCGAAGGCGGGTTGCCGATTGCCGAGTGTTTTGCGGATGCTGACAACACCTGCCCACTGACCGATGCCTGCCGCCTCCGGTTGGCGCTGCAAGATGCGGCTGAGGTGTTTTATGCGTCGCTGGACGAAATCACGCTCGATGCGTTGGTTTGCGACAATGACCAATTGCTGAAAATATTGCAGCCTGTCGCTTGTATGCGCTGAACTCAGTCGCTGGCGCGCAGTATACGCGCAGGGCGTACTGAAAGCGGGCGCAGGGCAAAGACCATCCCCGCGCCTAAGGTAACGCCAACACCGGCGATGACGATCCCAAGCGCGGATGGCCAGATGACCGCGAACTCTGTGTCGAATATATAAGTAGCCACGGCCCAACCGCCCAGAATTCCGGTCAGCAAAGCAACGCAACCTGCGGCTGCTCCCAAAAGGATTGCCCGCAGGGCAAAGCTGCGCAATATGCGCCCACGGTTGGCACCCAGAGTCTTGAGGATCGCTGCCTCGTACCTACGCGCCGGTTCGCCCGCTGCCGCCGCACCGATCAACACTAAAAACCCGGTCAACAGAGAAACCCCTGCGCCATATGACGTGGCTGCTGCAAGCCCTGCCAGCAGGCCTGATACCCGGTCGATGGCGTCTCTGACCCGGACTGCCGTGATGTTGGGGAATTGACTGGCCAAATCACGCAGAATGGCGGCCTCGGCCTGTTCTTCGGCATAGACGGTAGCGATGAAGCTATGCGGGGCACCAGCCAAGGCAGAGGGGTTCATCGACATGACAAAACCCATTCCTGCAGTGGAGAAATCAACTTCGCGCAGCGATGTGAGTTCAGCTGTGATATCGCGGCCCAGGATATTAACGGTCAACTCATCGCCCAGTTTCAGGCCCATCTCGTCGGCCTCTTCTGCGGCAAAGCTGACTTGCGCTGGGCCGCTGTAGTCCTCTGGCCACCAAACCCCGTCAGTCACGCGGGCATTCCGTGGGGGGCGGGCAGAGTAGGTTACGCCTCGGTCGCCGTCCAGAACCCAGTGATCGCCTGCAATCTCGCGCGCGGGTCGGCCATTGATTTTGGTAATGATCCCACGCAGCATCGGAGCGCTTTCTACCCGACTGACGGCAGGGTCGGTGTCGAGACGTTCGCTGAACCCGGGCATCTGATCCTTCTGGATATCGACGAAGAAATACGAGGGTGCGACCTCGGGCAAGTTGCCCGAAATCGCATTGCGTAGCGTGCCGTCGATCTGCCCCACCGCCGCAAGGACCGAAAGGCCGAGCCCAAGGGACAGGACCACCGATGCTGCGCCTTCGCGTGGGTCAGAGATGGCGGACAACGCCCACCGCAGGGCTGGACGCCCTCTGGCCCAAGGAGCGCCCGCGCGGGCCAATTTGCGAATGGCAATGGCAGAAAAGGTCAGCAAAGTGAGCGCCCCCGCCAGACCTGCGCTTGTCCAGAGGGTCAACCGGGTTGAACCGCTGAACCAAGCGGCGGCTCCGATCAGTACGGCCAGGCCAATTGCAGTCGCAATTACATAGATCAAGCGCGGGAAGCTGCTTGCCGAAGTCAGCGCATCCCGGAACAATGTTGCCGCACGCACCTCCTCGGTTCTGGCCAGAGGCCAAAGCGTAAACAGGAACGCGGTTAGCACACCATAAAGTGCGGCCTCGAACAGGGGCTGCGGATATAGCGAGAATACAGCAGGGATCGGCAGTTGGGTTTCGATAACCGGTGCCAGCAGCATTGGAAGCGCCGCGCCCAGGGTCAAACCCATGACGATACCAACGCCTGAAAGAACGGCGATCTGGATCATGTATGTCTGAAAGATTGTGGCCCGATCAGCGCCCAAAGTCCGCAATGTCGCAATGGTTTCCGTTTTCTGGGACAGATAGGCGCGCACGGCAGCCGATACGCCGATCCCCCCAACCGCCAATCCGGACAGACCAACCAGCACCAGAAACGCGCTGAGGCGCCCTACAAACTCGGATATCCCGGGCGCACCATTGCGGGCATCAGTCCAGCGCATGCCGGTTCCCTCGAAGGCCTGCCTGGCCTGCTGCGACAGCGCCTCCAACTCGGCGGTTTGCGGCAAGTTCATCCTGTATTTGGTGGAAAACAAAGTACCCGGAGCCAGCAGGCCCGATGATTGCAAATCCTCGGTTCGAACCAACGTGCGCGGTCCCAGCGAGAACCCATCTGCCGCACCATCCGGTTCGTGTTCCAGCGAGGCCATCAAAACGAACCTCTGCGTGCCGAGATCAAATTGGTCCCCAATCGCAAGGTTCAGGCGGTCAATCAGGGACGGAGCCATCACGGCGCCGGGCAGCCCATTGGCGCCCGCCAAGGCCTCGGGCAAAGAAACTGCGGGTTCCAGAGCCACCGATCCCAACAGCGGATAGGCCCCGTCCACGGCCTTCACCTGAGTTAACGCCCGTTGCGCGCCTGCGCCATCACCCGTGACGGCCATGGACCTGAAATCGACGACCTCCGACACTGCTTGCGCGGTGTCCGCCATCCAGTCACGTTCCTCATCGTTTGCAAAGCGATAGGTGAACTCCAACTGGGCATCGCCGCCTAAGAGCGACGCGCCCTCTTGTTGCAATCCGGTCTGAATGGCTTGGCGCACCATGCCAACCGCAGCAATTGCTGCAACACCCAAAGCCAGGCAGGCCAGAAACACCCGAAACCCGCGCAACCCACCGCGCAGTTCGCGCCGGGCCAGGCGACCGGCCAGACGCAGGCTCATTCGGCGGCCTCACGCTGGGATTCCTCGGCGATACGCCCATCGCGCAAGCGCACAACGCGGTCGCATTTCTGAGCCAGCGTATGGCTGTGCGTGACCAGAACCAGAGTTGCCCCGTGACGGTCCCGCAGTCCGAATAACAGATCAATGATTGCTGAACCGTTGGTTTCATCCAGATTTCCCGTTGGTTCATCTGCCAGTAATATATGCGGGCGCGGGGCCGAAGCGCGGGCCAGCGCCACACGCTGTTGCTCGCCGCCGGACAACTGCGCCGGGTAGTGATCGATACGATGTGAAAGGCCCACGGCCTCCAACTCGGCCGCGGCGCGCTGGAAAGCATCTTTGTGTCCAGCGAGTTCTAACGGGGTCGCCACGTTCTCAAGCGCGGTCATCGTCGGAATCAAGTGGAAATTCTGAAACACTACGCCCATGGCATCTCTTCTGAACCGTGCCAGCGCATCCTCGCTCATTTTCGTCAAATCTTGGCCCAATGCGGTAACGCGTCCACCGGTTGCCTGTTCTAAGCCGCCCATCAGCATCAGTAGCGAAGACTTTCCGGAACCAGAGGGACCGATCAGCCCCAGAGTTTCACCCTTGCTCACAGTCAAAGTGATGTCGTGCAGGATATCCACTCTTCCGGCATTGCCATCCAGCGATAATGCGGCATCTTGGAGGGTGAGAACGGGTGTCGTCATCGATCAGGCCATCAAGAGGGGTACAGTCCATTGGGATATGGCGCGATACAGAAGCTGCGCAAGGGTTTGATGTCAGGCGTGTTCATCTGTTGCGGATTTGCCGCGACGGCTGAGCCGGTGGTGATTGCGGCGCTCGGAGATTCCCTGACACAAGGATATGGACTTCCGCAACAAGACGGGTTTGTGCCCCAACTGCAACGCTGGTTGCAGGAGGAAGGGGCGGATATTCAGCTTATCAACGCCGGTGTTTCCGGGGATACGACCGCAGGAGGAGCCTCCCGCGTTGATTGGACTCTGACGCCAGAGGTCGATGGCATGATTGTAGCCCTCGGCGGCAATGATCTGTTACGCGGTATCGATCCGGATGTGTCGCGCGCCAATCTTGAGGCAATCCTGAACACCGCTGAAGCTGCGAATGTCGAAGTTCTGCTGATCGGCATGCAAGCCCCCGGGAACTATGGGTCGGATTACAAGCAAAGTTTCGATGCCATGTATCCGGAACTGGCGCAGCAGTATGGCGCGATCTATGCGGAAAGCTTCTTTGACGGGCTCACGACCGAGGGCGATCCTGCAGTCGCGCGCCAGTTCATGCAATCTGATGGCATCCATCCAAATGCCCAAGGCGTTGCGCTGATCGTTGACGCGCTAGGACCTTTTGTACTGGCTTTAGCGGAGCGCGCTACCGATTAGGAGGGGTCCTATGCCAGGCCGGTTTTTTCTCACACGACCAATTGGCGAGATAGTTAAGTTCCTGAATGTGAAAGATAACGTAGGGCCTCAGCCCCCGCGCAGAAATATTCAACCGGGTCAGGAGGTGACGGTATTGACCGGTGAAGGCTTGAAGATGATGCGATGGGGGATGATCCCGGTCGGCAGGGTCAATGCGCGCGGACGTCCGGTGATGGAGACCATTATCAACGCTCGCTCTGAAACGGTTTTTGACAAAAGCGCATTCGAAGGTGTTGGGCGCGCAGTTATACCAGTTGATGGCTGGTACGAGTGGACCGGAGAGAAACGGCGCAAAACTGCATGGCGTATCGCAGCGAAGGATGGCATACCGCTGTTATTTGCTGCAATTACGGATAGTTGGGAGGCCCCTGGTGGGCAGCGTGTGGATCAGGTCGCCGCAGTCACCTGCGAGCCAAATGCCGATGTAAAGCCGATCCACCACCGTATGGGTGTGTTGCTGGGGTCGCAGGATGTGGATTGCTGGTTACATGGATCCGAAGAAGAGGCACAGAAGCTGATGCGCCCATGGCCAAAAGGTCGCCTGAGGATTGAACAAGCCGACGATGTGGATTGGTCGGCGGCTTAGACCACGGTCACCACGGTTCCAATCGGCACCCGGTTGTACAGATCGATTACATGCTCATTCAGCATCCGTATGCAGCCGTTCGAGGCCGCGCGACCGATGGTTTGCGGTTGTGTGGTGCCATGGATGCGGAAATAGGTGTCGACTCCGTTTTGGAACAGATACAAAGCGCGCGCGCCCAGTGGATTATCGCTCCCTCCGGGTTGGACATAGTCGTTGTCCTTGAACCGACCATAGGCCACCGGGTCGCGTTCGATCATCTCATCGGTCGGTCGCCAGGTGGGCCATTCCTTCTTTACGTCGATAGTTGCGGTTCCTGTAAACTCCAGTCCGGCTTTGCCGACGCCGCAGCCATAGCGGATCGCTTTGCGGGGTTCGGTTATGTAATAAAGGTAGAAGGAACGGGGAACGACCAGCAGCTGACCGGGTAGGAATTGCTTTTTGACCCGCACGAATTGTGGCGTGGGATCATACTCGACCGCTTTCTTGGCGCTGACAACGCCCGGAAGCAGGCTGACGGCAGTACCGGCCAGAAATACGCGGCGTGTGAACATGGTGACATCCCTCAAATGACCAAAGAAATCATAACGCTAGTTTTGAAATGATAGCGGATTTGGTCAATCACCGGGGAGGAATAACCCGATTGTGATGTATTCCCTATGCCACACACGGGGCGCGGGCATAGCGGAGAGGGCGGGAAAAATCCCGCCCTTTGAATGGCTTAGGCCAGTTCGATATTGTCGGCGCTTTCGCGGCCGTCACGACCAGCGCGCAGCTCGTACGTGACCTTCTGGTTGTCGGCCAGACCGGTGAGGCCCGAACGCTCGACAGCCGAGATGTGTACGAAGATGTCTTTGCCGCCATCTTCGGGTGCGATAAAGCCATAGCCTTTGGTGGTGTTGAACCATTTTACGGTGCCTGCGGGCATATCCGTTGTCTCCTGTTTAGTGCTGCCCACGTGGATGCGGCAGCCCGGCGTCGTTGTCTGTATCGATAGACTGAGCGCCGTAGAAGGAGACTGCAGGTCGAAATAGAAAAACGTAAGCCTCTTGGATATGGCATCGGTCAGACGGTGTGGCAAGGGCGGATTGTATGGATTGTACAAGGGTTTGAGGCGGAATCGTCCGTCTTGTACAAAAATCCGCCGATGGTTCTGGTTATTAGTTAGCAGAGCTTTGATAAGGTCCGGTTATTTATCTGGCGCGTCGGAGTGGCATTCAGAATCCGTTAACCCTCGTCATGATCAAGTTACAGCATGAGCGATTATCGACGCGTCCGCATTCCCGGGGCCAAGTATTTTTTCACCGTGTCTTTGGCCGACCGGTCGTCGGATTTGCTGGTGCGAGAGGTGGCGCATTTGCGGGCCGCCTTTGCAGTGACCCAGAGGGAGCGGCCGTTCTGGTGCGATGCGCTTGTGGTGTTGCCGGATCATTTGCACGCGGTGTGGACCTTGCCGCCGGGGGATGCGGATTATTCGACACGGTGGGGTGCGATTAAGGCGCGGTTTACGCGTGGGGTGAAGGCGTCGGGAGTGGTGGAGTGGAACCCCACCTTACGCACAGATTCGAAAATTGCGAAAGGGGATGCCGGGATTTGGCAGCGCCGGTTTTGGGAGCATGCAATTCGGGATGAAACGGATTATCGCAATCATATGGCATATTGTCGGGGGAATCCGGTGAAGCACGGGTTGGTCGAGCGCCCCACCGATTGGCCGTATTCGTCAATCCATCGCGATATTCGTGCAGGTCGGGTTGATCCGGAGTGGAGCGGTGTGGTCACCGATGGCACGTTCGGAGAGCCGTAGGTTGGGGTCTTACCCCATCATTTGAGAGGTTGGAGTTTGCAAGTGGTTTGGTGCGCGGGAACAGATCGTGCGAGTTTTCGGGTATGATCGTTGAGTGCGTGATGGGGTGAAACCCCATCCTACGCTTGCTTCGGCGTTACGTATTTGTCGTGGTTGGCAATCAGAGAAACAAGTTGGGTGGTTGTGCCTAGAAGATCTTGAGCTTCATCAATGGTATAAAACTTGTCGGGGTGAGCTACAGGATTTCTAAAACCGCTTCTGAAATTGTCCAGAGTTCCGCTCAAGGCATCGTCAAGTGCTTTGCGCTCTGATAGCGCTTTTACCATTGGGCCCCACATTGGTTTGCTCAATCTTTTTTGTTTGATAACAGAGAAATACAAATGCTTTAGGCAACATTCTGAACCGCGCATCAAGTGATAAGCAGCAGCTGTTCCGCGTCCAAGTACTATGCACATGCCGGCTTCTTGGAAGTCTTTCTGTGCGTTTTCCGGCAATCGACCAAAGGTTTCTCTGCCAAATATTCCAGAGATATCTTCGAACAAAAGGTCGGTATTGTATCTTCTTTCATCAGGGAAGAACGCGGATAATTCTTCTGCTTCGGCAAGTATAACTCTTTGTAGAACATTGATCTCCTCAAATAGTGCCTTGCCGTCGGGAGCCTCTAAGTTCGAACCATCTTTATATTTGTTGTCAAATTCCGCCTTCATTTCTTTGAGTTTTTTTGACGCATTGTTTGAAACTTTGAGATTTAGTTCTTCGATGTAACTAAATACTCGTTCCAAATTTTGTTGGATATATCCCTCTCCGATGTAGGGCAAACTATCCTCTGCATTGCTTCGAACGAAAAGCAATACTGCGCCAAAATGGATGTATTTTCTTAGATTGTTTTTTTCCAATCAAATCACCGCGCAAACTTCTTGTGCTTCAACCGCTTGGGCTCCAGCGCGTCCGGTCCCAGACGGCGTTTTTTGTCCTCTTCGTAGTCCTCGAAGTTGCCCTCGAACCACTCCACATGGGCATCGCCCTCGAAGGCCAGAATATGCGTGCAAATCCGGTCAAGGAAGAAGCGGTCGTGGGAGATCACCACGGCGCAGCCGGCGAAATCGACCAGCGCGTCTTCCAGTGCGCGCAGGGTTTCAACGTCCAGGTCGTTGGTTGGTTCGTCGAGCAGCAGGACGTTGCCGCCCTCTTTCAGCAGGCGGGCCATGTGGACACGGTTGCGCTCACCACCCGACAGTAGAGAGACCTTCTTCTGCTGGTCGCCACCCTTGAAGTTAAACGACGAGCAATAGGCGCGGGAATTGACCTGCGCGTCGCCCAGTTGGATGATCTCGGCGCCGCCGGTGATCGCCTCCCACACGGTGTCGTTGTCTTTCAGGTCGTCGCGGGACTGGTCGACATAGGACAGCTCGACCGTGTCGCCCAGCGTGATGGTGCCGCTGTCGGGCTGTTCCTGACCGGTGAGCATCTTGAACAGGGTCGATTTACCGGCACCGTTGGGGCCGATGACGCCGACGATGCCGCCGGGTGGCAGGGCAAAGTCCAGCCCTTCGATCAGTTGCTTGTCGCCCATGTGTTTCGACAGGCCCTCGACCTCGATCACCTTGCCGCCAAGGCGCTGGCCGTTGGGGATGACGATCTGGGCACGGGTCAGCTTTTCGCGTTCGGACTGTTCGGCCAGCTCATTATAGGCGTTAATCCGGGCTTTGGATTTGGCCTGACGGGCTTTCTGGCCCTGACGCATCCATTCCAGTTCGCGTTGCAGGGTCTTCTGCTTGGACTTGTCTTCGCGGGCTTCCTGCTCCAGCCGTTTGGCTTTTTGTTCCAGCCATGCGGAATAGTTCCCCTCGTACGGAATGCCGCGACCGCGGTCGAGTTCGAGGATCCAGCCGGTGATGTCGTCCAGGAAATACCGGTCGTGGGTGACGATGAGGATGGTGCCCTTGTAGTCGATCAAGTGCTGTTGCAGCCAGGCGATGGTCTCGGCGTCGAGGTGGTTGGTTGGTTCGTCGAGCAGAAGCATATCGGGCGCTTCGAGCAGCAGCTTGCAGAGCGCCACGCGGCGTTTCTCACCGCCCGAGAGGTTGGCAATGTTGGTATCGTCCGGCGGGCAGCGCAGCGCCTCCATCGAGACGTCGATCTGGCTGTCGAGGTCCCACAGGTTCTCGGCGTCGATCGCGTCCTGCAGGGTGGTCATTTCCTCCATCAGCTCGTCCGTATAGTTCTCGGCGATCTCCATGGCAATCTCGTTGAACCGGTCGACCTTGGCCTTTTTCGCGGCCACGCCCAGCATGACGTTCTCGCGGACGGTCAGCGATTCATCCAGTTGCGGCTCCTGCGGCAGATAGCCGACCTTGGCGCCCTCGGCCGCCCATGCCTCACCGGTGAAGTCGGTGTCGAGGCCGGCCATGATCTTCATCAGCGTCGATTTACCCGCGCCGTTGACACCGACAACACCGATTTTCACACCGGGCAGAAAGCTCAAGTGGATGTTTTCAAAGCACTTCTTGCCACCGGGATAGGTCTTGGAGACACCCTGCATGTGGTAGACATATTGATAGGCGGCCATGTCGCGTCCTCTGGGTCGGGGAAATCAAGTTGGAACGCTGGATATCCGAGGCGAGCGGGCGGGGCAAGCTGGTGGTTTTGTGAATTTTCTGTGGTCGTTTGATCCGGTAGAACCAACACGACAAGGAGTGGTGGGGTTTTGACAGAACTTGCGGAACTGATTGCCGGTTGGGCGCAACCGGGCCGGGTGACATGGATCGGTTTACGTCCCGGCCGCAGAGCGGAATTGGATGGGCGCAACGAGGTTTGGGTCTCAGCCGATGGGCTCGACGGCGACCGCAGCCGGGCGGGCAAGCGGGCGGTGACTTTGATCCAGCAGGAACATCTGGCGGCGATTGGCTCTTATCTGGGGCAAGGATCGGTTATGCCTGAGATCCTGCGGCGCAATCTGGTGGTTTCGGGGATCAATCTGGCGGCGCTAAAGGGGCGGGAGGTGCAGGTCGGGGAGGCCGTTTTGCGCTTTACCGTGATCTGCGCTCCATGCAGTCGGATGGAGGAGGCGTTGGGCAAAGGCGGCTATTCTGCTGTGCGGGGGCATGGGGGATGGTGTGCCGAAGTAGTGCAGCCGGGGCAAGTCAGGCTTGGCGATGTGGTGCAGCCGATTGATTGACAACACCTCTCAGTTCTGAACATCAGCAGAGGATGGAACGCAGTACCATTCCATATGCGGGGCCCGGGCAGGTCGTGGGGTTGTTCGGAGGGTCATTTGATCCTCCGCATCAAGGTCATGTGCATGTGACGCGCGAAGCGATGAAGGCGTTCGGGCTGGATCGGGTGTGGTGGCTGGTGTCTCCGGGGAACCCTCTTAAGGAGCGGGGGCCTGCGCCTCTGGCGCGGCGGGTTGAGGCGGCGCGGGACGTGATGCAGCATCCGCGCGTTGAGGTCACGGATATCGAGGCTCTGACGGGGACGCGGGCGACGGCGGATACGCTGGCGGCGTTGCGGCGGCTTTATCCTCAGGTTCGGTTCGTTTGGCTGATGGGCGCGGACAATCTGGCGCAGTTTCACCGCTGGAAGGACTGGCGACAGATCATGGACAGCGTGCCTGTGGGCGTTGTGGCGCGGCCGGGGGATCGGATCTCGGCGCGGATGTCTCCGGCGGCTCGGCTTTATGCCAAGTACCGTATCGACGGGCAGGCGCGGCATTTGCTGGGGCGGGCGGATGCTCCGGCGTGGTGTTTTGTGAACGTGCCGATGGTTGACGTCAGTTCGACCGAGTTGCGCAATCGCGGGAATTGGAGCGATGGGGTGTTGCCCGAATGACTCCACTTGGCGCATAATCTTAATCAAGTGATTGTCTGCATTTAAGCTCTGGGATTCTAATAGACCCATGGTCGATCGAATTTCGCGTCGTTTGTTTCTGGGTGGATTAGGGGCGTCTCTGGTTCCGGGCACAGGTCTGGCCGAGGCGCCTTTGGTGTCTCTGCGCCCTGTGCTGCGTGGCCCGCAGCCCAGCGGGGCCGAGCGACTGGTTCAGGCAGCGGGGCTGAAGGGCGAGGTTGTTTTTGCCGTGGCCGACGTGGAAACTGGAACGCCGCTGGAGGTGTTCGGCGAGGGCCAAAGCCTACCACCAGCCAGCGTCGCCAAGGCGCTGACCGCGCTTTATGCGCTGGATGTGCTGGGTCCGGAGTATCGGTTCGAAACGCGCTTGATCGCGGATGGACCGGTCGAGAATGGCATTCTGAAAGGCGACCTGATCCTTACGGGTGGCGGTGATCCGCTGCTGGATACAGACGCGCTGGCCACAATGGCAGCCAATCTGCGCAAGGCCGGGATCACCGAGGTGAAGGGCGCGTTCAAGGTCTATGATGGTGCGCTGCCCTACGTCTTCAGCATTGATCCGGGGCAGCCGGATCATCTGGGCTATAGCCCGTCGATCAGCGGGATTTCCCTGAATTTCAACCGTGTGCATTTCGAGTGGAAACGCGAGGGCACCGGCTATGACGTGACCATGGATGCGCGCAGCGCAAGTTACAGGCCGTCGGTGGATATGGCATCAATGCGGGTCGAGAACCGCAGCCTGCCGATCTACACCTATCAGCCAAGCGCGCGGCAGGATCGCTGGACCGTGGCCAAAGGCGCGCTAGGCAATGGCGGGGCACGCTGGCTGCCGGTACGCAAGCCTGCGCTTTATGCCGGAGATGTGTTCCGCACGCTGGCACGCGTGAATGGGATCGTGCTGGGCCGGGTGCAGGTGACGCGGCAAGCACCGCAAGGGACCGAACTGGTGGTGCATCAGAGCGATCCGTTGGAAAGCATCCTGAAGGGGATGCTGAGATATTCGACCAATATAACCGCCGAAATGGTGGGTTTGGCGGCCACCAAGGCGCGCGGGGTTGCGCCGCAGAGCCTTGAGGACTCGGCCGCAGAAATGAACCTGTGGGCGGCAGAGCGTTTTGGCGCAGATGGGATCGCGATGGTAGATCATTCCGGACTTAGCGGTTCCTCACGTATGGCCCCCTCCGGTCTGGTCAATTCGCTGGTGGCGGCGGGGCAATCAGAGGAGCTGCGGCCGTTGCTTCGGTCCTTTACGCTGGCCGACAAAAACGGGCAGCCGGTCAAGGATCATCCGATCAAGGTCGACGCAAAAACGGGTACTTTGAACTTCGTCTCGGGTCTTGGCGGTTACATGACAACGGCAGATGGAGTGGATCTGGCGTTTGCAATCTTCACCGCCGACACCGCGCACCGCGCCACGATCCCGCGTGCGTCGCGCGAGCGCCCGAACGGCGCGCGGGCCTGGAACCGACGGTCTCGCACTTTGCAGCGCAATCTGATTGAGCGGTGGGGTACGCTCTACGGCAGCTAGGTCGTATGCCGCGCCCGTGCCCCGCGTTCGATAGCGGCAGCGTGCAGGCGGTCGATGCTCAGCTCGTACCGGATTTCTTCCAGCAGGCGCAGTTCGGTTTCGGCCAGAGTGCCGTCAGCGGCGGCGACATCACAGGCCAGCGCGTAGGCGGTTTCGTTCAGGCGTTCGGGCAGGTTGTCACGGATCAGTCCGAACAGGGCATCCAGCCCGTCCACCTGCTCAAACAAATCAAACACGATCTGCGAGACGCGGCGGGTTCGGTCGATGTCGTAGCCTGCAAACACCGGCAGCATGTTGACCGCGCCTTCAATCTTGACCAGCTCTGCGGTTCGGATGTTCTCGTCCGAGGCGGAAATCGCCACCATGATCGCCACAAGGCAATCCTGCGGGGACATCGGGTGTGGGGTTTGCTCGGTCATGGTGTCGTCCTGAATGAAACGTTTGTTGCCGCACGATAGGAGCGGGTGCAAGGAGGTTCAACTGGTAGTTTTGGGGTGCAATGAATGCGATCGGTGAGGGTGGGTGATTTCGGCTGTGATGTAAACGCCCGTTGAAAACTCAATCTGACATCGGCGTTTCATTATGCGGACCAATAGTTATGGTGCAAAAGAGGTGAGATCGGCTCGTACTCTTGGATTAAATCTATGCCAGCAGTCCAATGAACTCACCACACAAAGTTATTTCGTTTTCGGAGAACAACTTGACCAATCATATAACTCTTAGAGATGGCAGAACGCTTGCATTCAGCACTTACGGCGATCCAGATGGAACGCCAGTGATTTTCAGCCATGGGTTTTCCGACTCTCACGTAATTCGTCATCCTGACGACAGTCTGACCGCTTCGCTCGGCGTACACTGGATTTCCGCCGACGAACCGGGTGTTGGAGGGTCGAGCCCGAAGAAGGATCGGAGAATGGTGGATTGGGGCGCTGATATGGAGGATCTGGCGGATCAACTTGGCCTCGATACATTCAATGTAGCGGGCCATTCCGGAGGCGGCCCCCACGCTTTGGCTGTAGCATTTCACATGCCTGAACGTGTGCGTAAAGTTGCGCTCGCTTCTCCTGTGGCACCATTCGATGAGCCCGGTGTCACCAAGATGCTGGTACTGAAGGATCTGAAAACCATCGCAAAATTGCGCCACCTGAGCTTACTGATCCGATGGGCA
Source organism: Ruegeria sp. B11 (assembly GCF_056539785.1). Taxonomy (NCBI): domain Bacteria; kingdom Pseudomonadati; phylum Pseudomonadota; class Alphaproteobacteria; order Rhodobacterales; family Roseobacteraceae; genus Ruegeria; species Ruegeria sp. B11. The sequence continues at coordinate 266,882 of NZ_JBQFVO010000004.1, forward strand.
GAGCGTGTTGGCGCTAATAGTGCTTTGAAAAACATCCCTTCATATGTGGAGTCTGTCGTTGACCAAATGCCCAATGAAGCCAGAACAATGCTCCGCAATCCAGAGCAGCAAGCCTTGTTCGAAGAGAACTTTCGTCTTGGTTATCTGCAACACGAGGAAGGAGTTTTCGAAATGACGATGGCCCTTTGGGACTGGGGCTTTTCGCCAGGTGACATCCAGCAACCGGTGGAAATGTATTATGGTACGGCGGACGACATTATCTCGCCGGATATGCCGCGACGCCTTTGCTCCGAACTTCGCGACTGCACAGCGCATGAGTGGTCGGGTGCGGGACATTATGGCTTTGTGGATCGCGAGCGGTGGACCGAATTTGTCGGCGCGGTCGCTAGTTTGTCTTAGCAAGTCAAAGGCGGCAATCCCACGTTGCGGATATTCGTAATTCAGAGCAGATATTGATGGCATGGTATTCATGCTCATAGAGGCATGAAAATCACCACCCTTTATTGACTCATACTGCACCTGCACAATAACAGGGGCCGGTCCGGGCGCATGGGGTGTCTGGCACGTTTCCCGATGGAGTATCCAAATGTCTGACCTGCGTGAAACCGCGATGACGTCCAAGGCGTGGCCGTTTGAAGAGGCGCGGCGGTTGCTCAAACGGTATAAGCATGGCGCTCCGGAGAAGGGATATGTGCTGTTTGAGACGGGCTATGGCCCCTCAGGTCTGCCGCATATCGGCACCTTTGGTGAGGTCGCGAGGACCACGATGGTCAAGCGCGCGTTTGAGGCGCTGTCGGATATCCCGACCAAGCTGATCTGTTTCTCGGACGATCTGGATGGGATGCGGAAAGTGCCCAGCAATGTGCCGAACCCCGAGGCTCTGCAGGATTATCTGCAATGTCCGCTGACCTCGGTGCCGGACCCGTTTGGTGAATATGACAGCTTTGGTGAGCATAACAATGCGATGCTGCGCCGGTTCCTCGATACTTTCGGGTTCGAGTATGAGTTCTATTCGGCGCGTGAGTTTTACCGCTCGGGCCAGTTCGACGAGATCCTGAAGCGCGCCGTTGAGAAGTATGACGACGTGATGGCCATCATGCTGAAAAGCCTGCGGGAAGAACGTCAGCAGACCTACTCGATCTTCCTGCCGATCCATCCCGAGACCGGGCGGGTTCTGTATGTACCGATGAAGAAGGTTTGCGCCGAGACCTACACCGTCACCTTCGATGACGAGGATGGCAAGGAATGGACGCTGCCCGTGACTGGCGGCAATGTGAAGCTGCAGTGGAAGCCTGATTTTGGCGCGCGCTGGGCCGCTTTGGGCGTTGATTTCGAGATGTATGGCAAGGAACATGCCACTAACGAAAAGATCTATGACGCGATCTGCCGGGCCTTGGGCGGTCGTGCGCCGGAACATTTCAGCTATGAACTGTTTCTGGATGAGAACGGCCAGAAGATTTCGAAGTCGTCGGGCAATGGTGTTTCGATCGATGAATGGCTGACCTATGCGCCCACCGAGTCGCTGGCCTATTTCATGTATCAAAAGCCCAAGACCGCGAAGCGGATGCATTTCGATGTGATCCCAAAGGCGTATGATGAATATCATCAACAGTTGCGGGCCTATCCGGGACAGGACCTGAAGGCGCAGCTGAACAATCCGGTGTGGCATATCCACGGTGGGAATGTGCCCGTATCCACGCTTATGGTTCCTTTTGCGATGCTGTTGAACCTAGCGTCTGTTTCGGGGGCCGAAGACAAAGAGGCGCTGTGGGGCTTTATCCGCCGCTATGCGCCTGAAGCCACTGCCGAGACGCACCCCGATTTGGATCAAGCGGCGGGCTTTGCGGTGCGGTATTTCAACGATTTTGTCAAACCGACGCGCAAGCACCGCGCGCCGACAGAGCAAGAGCACGAGGCGCTGGAGGCGTTGAAGGCGGCGTTGGAAGCCTATGATGGCCCGATGGAAGACGAGGCACTGCAATCGGTGGTCTATTCCATCGGGCGCGAGCGGTTTGATCCGATGCGCGGCTGGTTCACGGCGCTTTATGAGGTGCTGCTGGGGGCGTCGCAGGGTCCTCGGTTCGGTGGGTTCATCGCGCTTTATGGCGTACCGGAGACGATAGCTCTGATCGACAAGGCGCTGGCCGGAGAACTGGTCTGATTTGACCTGATCCCGTGTGGGGCTACTCTTGATTCAGGAGGTGGCCCCATGCGTCGACTATTGCTTGCCCTATCCCTGAGTGCCGGACTGGCATCCGGAGCTTTTGCTCAGAGTGACGAGATCGAGGCCAATATCTCGGCCCAGATACAGGCGTTCAAGGCGGATGACTTTGCCACCGCGTTCACTTTTGCCAGCCCGAATATCCAGCGCATGTTTGGCGACCCGGATAATTTCGGGGTCATGGTTCGGCGCGGTTATCCGATGGTCTGGCGGCCAGCGGAGGTGCGGTTTCTGGAACTGCGCGAGGTCGCCGGGAACCTGTGGCAGAAGGTCATGATCACCGATGGCGAGGGTCGCGTGCATTTGCTGGATTACCAGATGATCCAGCAAGAGGGCCTTTGGAAGATCAATGGCGTGCAGTTGCTGGGTAATTCTGACCCGGCGGCCTGAGGCAACACCACCGTCACGGTGGTAAGAGCCGCGATTAATCCCTTTTCGATACTCAGACCCATGCGCTTGGGCTCAGGGCCCGGGCGGTATCGGGTTTTGGCGCGCGTGCTTGGCGCGATTGGGAAAGGGATTTTACATGAACAAGGCAATCACCGACGGCATCGTGTTCATGCCGCCCGCCTATGCGGCTGGTCTTGGGGTCTGGTCCAGCGGCGACGGCACGCCGGGCTCTCCGACCTATGAGGGGTCGGGCACGGGTGTGTTTGTTCCTGCGGATGCGGATTTTGCAGGCTGTCTGGAGATTTACAAGACGGCAGAACCGCAGCGGCTGCGGTATATGGGGCAGACGCCCTTGTTGCCGGGCTGCTATCTGCAGATCAAGGCGCGGGTGAAGGCGATCAGTGGGCCATTGCCCGAGGTGCGGATCGCGGGCTGGGCCGGTGGTGCCGGAGATGCGCATGTGGACGGGTTGGTCGAGCAGGGCTCGGCGGTGCAGCTGACCGGCTATGGCACCGTCCATGAGGTAACGGCCATCGTGGGCACGGGGCTGCGCCCCGGTGTGGATATGCCGTGGGGCAATGCGGCGCTTTACGGTCACTTTGGTCTGGATATCGAAGGCACCAACGGCGCGGTGGTGCGGGTGGATGATATCGAGATCGCGGATGTGACCTCGGTCTTCCTGCGCGACATGATCGGTTTGGTCGATGTGCGTGATTTTGGGGCGGTCGGGGATGGTGTCACCGATGACTCGGCAGCGTTTGAGGCAGCGGATCAGGCGGCGAACGGTCGCAAGGTTTACGTGCCGCAGGGTGAGTTCCGGCTGGAAGAGAACACCAATATGGCGTCCGAGATCTCGTTCGACGGAACTGTCACGATGCCGATCGACAAGATGCTGCTGCTGACCAAGAATTTCGATCTGCCCACCTATATCACCGCCTTCGGCGATGAAATGCTGGCGTTCAAGAAGGCGTTTCAGGCGCTGCTGAACAGCTCGGACCATGAATCGCTGGATCTGGGCGGGCGCAAGATCGCGGTGACCGAGCCCATCGATATGGCAGCGGCTGTGCCGAACCGGACGGGCTATGCCACCCGTCGCGTGGTGCGCAACGGGCAGTTTGACGTCAAAAGCAGCTCGACCTGGGATACCGAGACCTTCACCTCGATCGCGACCTACAGCCCGTCTGATCCTGATACGCTGACCAACGTGGCCAATGTGGCGAATATACCGGTGGGTTCGCTGGTCACCGGCAGCGGGGTCGGGCGTGAGGTTTATGTGCGGTCGAAAAACGAAAGCACCGGTGAAATCACGCTGAGTGCGCCGACTTATGATGCCGCAGGGACGCAGACCTTCACCTTCACATCGTTCAAGTACCTGCTAGATTTCAGCGGCTTCAGTGCGCTGCAGAAGTTCAACATGGAAGGGATCGAGTTCCAGTGTAACGGTCGGTGCAGCGCGATCCGGTTGTCTCCGGGCGGGAACACTTTTGTACTGAAAGACTGTTTCATCAGTCGCCCGAAGGACCGGGGTATCACATCAATCGGGCGCGGATGTCAGGGGATGCTGATCGATGGCTGTCAGTTCCTATCGACCGAGGAAAGTCTGGACGTGCCGGACCGAAGCTCAATCGCGCTGAACGCCAATGCCAACGACGTCAAGCTGCGCCACAACCGGGCCACGCGGTTCCATCATTTCGCGGTGCTAAGTGGGGACAACAATCTGGTGCTGGGCAACCACTTCTTCCAGGGCGACAACGTCGCGAACGGGGTGCGCAACGCTGGGTTGGTGATCATCGGCGGCTATAACAGTTCGTCCATCGCCGAGAACTATGTCGATAACTGTTTTATCGAATGGACCAACGAGCACGATGCCAACCCGGATTACTTCACCAGCTTCTCGTTCAGCGCGCTGAGCATCACTGATAACATCTTTTATGCCAGCGATGTTGCCCCCTGGTTCAGCTATCTGGTGATCCGCCCCCATGGCACAGGGCATTTCTTGAACGGGCTGACCGTGACCGGCAACAAGTTCCGCGTCAACAACGTGCGGATCGACCGAGTGGACCGGGTCGATACCAGTTTTGCCGATCTCGACCCGGAAAGGCACAAGAGGGTGTGTTTCGAGAACAATACGTTCCATGGCATCGATACGCCTTGCGCCAATCCATTGCGGCTGCAGCACACGCAAAGCTCACCGTCATCAGCCTGGACCGTCAGTTCGCAGGGGCGGTTGCCGTTTGGAGGCAGGGCGCGCGGGTGTGATGCGGTTGTTGCTCTGGGAAGCCTCAGGACATCGTTGAATGCGGTGCGCTATACCGCGCCATATGTCGAGTTGCGACAGGGATCGGGCCAGAGCGATATCCGCCTGCGCTGGTCCGAAGGCTTGCGTGGTGCGGTTTCGACCATTCTGCGGATTGATACCTGATTGATGTGGTGGGCCGCCTTTATGTAGGCGGCCCATCTTTAATAGCTGCGCCACAATCCAAATTTGATCCCGATGTTATCATCAGCCGAATTGCGCTCGGCACCCAGAATCCAGGTGAGTTTGCCCGTCTTTGGGCGATACATCAGCGAAGGTCGCAACCTCCAGTACCATGGTCGGTCCGAAACATAAGAAGTTTCGATCTGCAGGAGCGGGTCAAACCGTCGACCCGAGGACAGACCGGCCGTGAAATCCAATTTGCGGATCACTGTCTCATGGGTGCGGTTTTCGAGCGCTGCGTCGACATTGATCCATCCACCTCCCAATCCGGTTTGAATGCTTTTGCCGTAGGAAAGTGTTGCTTTGTACATTGCCCAACTACTGTACTGGCGATGGTGCGCGCCAACGCCGAACTCGGCCGCCAAACGCCCTGCTGACCCCATGTCTGCAACCGGCACGCGGGCAAAGACCAGCGCGTGCCCATACAAATCCTGATGCTCCTCGGCATCCAGTCCGATCGTGAGTTTCGGTCGCAATCCCCACTCGGTATAAAGCGAGGATTTGTACTTGTAGACGTCTTCCTCTTTGAAAGCGGTCACAGATAACGCGGTGAAGCTTGACCCCTTCTCGCGGAGCCACGCACCGGACCATGCCGGAGTGCACACCATAAAAAGCAGCGGAATGACGAGAACCAGACGAGCCATGGGGGCAGCATCGGCAGACATGGTTAACGGATGGTTAGTTTCTTGTTCATCTTCGAGAAAGATTTTTTGATCCAAAAACATTGTCTATGTGCAGGAAAAGGGTGGCGTTTTCAAAAGCTGTGCTAGGCTCGGGTCAGCTTTAAAGGAGGAGCCTTATGCCGCAGATTTCCAAAACCAACAGCTATCAGACTGTCATCACCACCTTCGAGATGACCCCCGGAACCTGCCAGGACCTTCTTGAGGCGCTGACCGATGCTTATGCCGAGTTCATTTCGAAACAGCCGGGTTTCATTTCAGCCGGATTGCATGTGAATGATGCCCAGACGCGGATTGCCAATTATTCACAATGGGAGCGCCGCGAGGATTTCCTGGCGATGTTGCGCACACCGGAAATGCGAGAGCGGAATCGCAGGGTTAACGAGCTGTGCAAGAGCTTTGAACCCGTGATGTACGACGTCGCCGAGACATTCGGTGAGACCTGATCTGAGTCAATGCACGGCCACCACCGGTCGCGCAGTATAGCGGCACAACTACGGAGGCGCGAGCCATGTATCATAACATTCTTGTTCCCATTTCCTTTGATGCTGAACGGGACAGCTCGGCAGCGTTGAAGCTGGCAGAACTACTGTCGACGCCCGAGGCTGCGGTTACGCTGCTGCATGTGGTAGAGCACATTCCGGATTATGCGATCTCGTACATGCCTGCCGAGTATCTGTCCGAAGCCCGCAAGGCCATTCAGACCGAGCTTGATGCTCTGGCGGCGCGCGTCCCGAATGCGAAGGGGCTGGTGGTTGAAGGCCATTCCGGGCGAACGATTCTGGACTGGGCCGAAGTGAATAAGCCCGACCTGATCATCCTGGCTTCGCACCGCCCGGGGATGCAGGACCTGTTGTTGGGTTCAACCGCGACCCATGTGGTGCGCCACGCCAAATGTGCCGTGCATGTGGTGCGATAAGGTCGAGCTTTTTCCAAGCCGACCCCGATTGCGGCCATGGCTTTGCCACATACCGCGTGTAAGACCTATGGCATGACAACCGGGAAACAAACGAAAGACACCGATCCGAACCCTCGTCTTACACGGCGGCAACGGCGGGCAGACGCGTTGCGCAGGCAGGCTCTGTCCCCGGTGCGTATTCTACTGATGGTGCTGGCCTTGCCCTTAACCACAGGAATGATCGCAATCGGTGTCTACCTGCGCGTTTCAGACTACGAACGTCATGAAGCGGTGATCCATCTGGTGGCGCTGGCTGGGTGTGATGCGGTGGAGATGCTGGGTTTCGGGCCTTTTCGCGAAGGAAGGCCCGGATATCATAAGCGCAATGACCCCGATGGCGATGGTGTCGCCTGTGGCTCGTTTGCCTTGCAGAAACCACGCAATGTCGCGATGCCGGGAGATATCCAAGCCAATCCCCGGAATCTTCAGACCCCGAAACAGCGCACTGTCGGAACGGCAAAGTTTTTGAAGCCTTGAATCGGTGGGGGGCGAAATCTTGAAAAGATTTCGGGGCGCTTTCTTTTCAAGAAAGCGTTGCGTGGCTCAGGTGAGCCAACGCACGGGTGCGCGGTTGCAGAAGATTACGATCTGGCCCGAGTTTTCCGCCACTTGATAACCGCGACGATTGATTTCGGCCATAAAACGCTCCATCCCGGCAAAGCGCTCTATATCGCGCGCCTTGCGACGGATTACGCCACCTTGCTGCACCGCCTTGGAGGCGAATAGATCACGGAGCCAAACCTCAGGCGAGAGGGGAGAATTACAGTTATACATCACCTATGATTTGGCGCAGCTAGGTTAATGCCGGGTAAAGAAAGTTGCGCCCGCAAAGCGGGTCTTGCCTTGTCCTGACCAGAGCGCCACAGTCGCCGCGATGACTCGTGATGAATTCAATGCCTTTTGCTCGGACCTCAAAGCCACCAGCCATGTCGTGCAGTGGGGCAACGCAGATGTCTGGAAAGTAAGCGGCAAAGTCTTTGCCATCTGTGGTTGGAACGACGGAAAGGATGCGTTTACCTTCAAGGCTACCGATCTAGCCTTTGAGGTCCTCGGAGATGAGCCGGGTATCCGCCCAGCGCCTTATCTGGCATCGCGAGGTATGAAATGGCTGCAGGTTTACGATGAACGTGGCATGAGCGACGCGTCGCTGCGAGATCATATTGTAATCTCATACGATCTGGTCGTAGCTAAGCTGACCAGAAAGGCGCGGGCAGAGCTGGGCCTTTAAGGCGGTCAGTCTTTCATGGCGTGCAGCAGCTCAAGCAGTTTTTTCCGGTCATCATCGTCGGCATAGTCTCCGCTGGCCAGCCGTTCGGCGATGCTCAGGCGCAGACGGTCATGTTGTGTGCGAACCTCTTCGCCCGCCGTTTCAGCGAGGGTCTTCATGATCACTGCCACCGCCTGCTGCCGTTTGGTGGTGGGATTGGCGATGTAGTCCACAAGGCTTTGCTGTCCGGAATCAAGGATGTTTTCGGCCAGATCACGCAGTTGATCCCCATTTGGAAGCAACGGCGTAGGGGCATCTTGCGGTGGCAGAATCTCAGGCGGGTTGCGCGGGGTTTCCGCTAGCGCATTGGTGCCGTCAACAAAGGCTTCGGTGATCATCCGCGTGATCCTGATCGCGCGCGGATCTTTAAACAAAGTCGAGGCAATAGCTACGCCGTAGTCGGTATAGACCCACGGATTGACCCGTCGGCCACCGCGGCCTTCGGGTTTTGAGATCACATTCTGTGATTGCAAATCCGCGACCTCAGCGTCGGAAAGCTGAAAGCGGTAGCCTTCGAACAGATCCTTATTGCGCGAGACGGCCTGATTGAAGGCGCTGACGGATTTTCCGTAAAACTGCGCCAGATCTTCTGCCAGAACCACGCGTACACCGCGCACCCGATGAATGGCGTTTTGGACCTCTTGAGGGCTGGGCAGGTTTTCCGGGTTCGTCATCATATCCGTTTGGAATCACAATTTGTGATTTCAAACGTGACGCAGGGCGCGCTGGGCTGCAAGTTTGAACTGCAGGTAGGTTCAATGTCTCTTGCCGAGAGGTCTACCAGATTCGGCCAATACCCTGATGGAAATAACCTTTTTGAAAGAACAAGCTTGCCCCCTATCAAGTTGACAATCCTAATGGATTGACTGATACAAACGGAACAAGACCGGGCCGTTAGCTCAGCTGGATTAGAGCAGGGAACTTCTAATTCTCAGGTCGGGGGTTCGAGTCCTCCACGGCTCGCCATTTTTTCAGATGTTTTTCGAAACGGGGCAAGGGTACGGCCCTTATATCTGAATTCAAAGCGGTCGGTCAGACTGCACCAAGCGGGTGCTTTCAGCTTTTCCCTCAGTGTTTTGGGCTGAACGTAAGGTCCAACCGCATAAACGCGCTGTTTGGATCGGCGTCATAGCCGTAGATCGGACCGCAATAGGAATATCCCAATGTTTCATATAGCTTGCGTGCTGCGTCATATTCCGAGAGATGATTTGCGCCAGTTTCCAGGACAAGTGCGGAAACGCCCTCGGCTCGGGCCAGATCGGCAAGATGGTTCATGATCACACGCGCCAATCCTCGGCCGCGCGCAGCAGCAACCACGTGCACCGATTTAACTTCGGCAGTGCCATCCGGCAGCGCCTTAAGCGCACCACAACCCAAGGGCTTACCCGCCTCATAAATAGCCCAAAAGCGAATGCCCGGCTCGCGCAGGGCATCAATGTCCAGCGTATGATTTGAGGTTTGCGGTGTCGCGTCCCAGCTATGGGCGAGATGCGCTTGAATGATCGGGCGCAGATCCTTGGCGCCGGGGTCTGCTTGGCGGATGTCGATCATTCACAGGGCCTTGTCAGTGGGTCCAGGGAGCGCGCCGGTCAGTGGCGAAATTCTCACCATAGCCGCGCGCCCGCAGGTTCGGCTTGCGCTCGTGCGGCTCGCATACCTGCGCGTCGATGCCGTTGTCTTTGGCATAGTCCAGCGCCTCTTCCTTGGTATCGAACTTCAGACGCACCTGCGTTTGGGTGTCATTGGACGAGGTCCAGCCCATCAGCGGATCGACCTCACGCGCAGAAGCCGGGGCGTATTCCAGAACCCATTTGCGGGTTTTGGCCATCCCCGAGGTCATCGCGTTTCGCGAAGGCTGGTAAATCCGTGCGCGCATGTCGCCTCTCCGTACTCACTTGGCTGAAGCTGTTTATGCGTCAGAGCGCGCGCCGGGACAAGATGACAATTGTCGCGGGTCGCATGGACTGCCTAATGACAGGTATTGTCATTAGTTCGGGGTAGAAAGCGCGCAGACATAAAAGGACAGCAGGATGCTTCACCAAGAACGCCACCTCGACATCAACGCCCGACCCAATGAGATTTGGGCTATCCTCCGCCGCTTTATGCATATCGATGAGTTTACCCCGCAGGTGACATCGGTTGATGCTTTGACTGCCGGATCGGATGGTGTTGGGTCACAGCGCCGGTGTCACTTCGCGAACGGCACATCATTGGTCGAAGAGGTGACGGATTGGCAGGTTGACCGCGGCTACACCGTACGGTTGTCGCAGATGGCGATGCCTCTGCGCGAAGCACAGGCGGCGATTGCCATCACACCGCTGTCCGACACGCGCAGCCGTGTTATCTGGAGTATGGATTTTCGTATGAAATATGGACCGTTGGGCTGGTTAATGGGACAAACCCTGTTGAAGATGATGATGGGTTGCGTACAGGCCGAGAACCTGTCGGCCTTGGCGGCGAAGGTTCAAACGCACCCCGACGCCCAACCCCGGACCGCTTAGCTGAAAATGAATCCAGATCAGCCCTTGCAGATGGACAAAATAAGAACAAATGTAGGGGCCTGACCCGGAGCCCGCCCATGCCTTATGCCCATTCCGACAAGACTCAACTGACCGCAGACGACGTGCGCGCGCGTCTGAAACTGGAGGGCGGCAAGCAGTTCGTCATGCACACCGAGTTCGCCCCGGCTGGCGACCAGCCGACGGCGATTAAGGAGCTGGCAGGCGGTGTGTATGATGGTGAGCGAGATCAGGTCCTGCTGGGTGCGACCGGGACGGGCAAGACCTTCACCATGGCCAAGGTGATTGAAGAAACGCAGCGGCCTGCGATCATCCTGGCGCCAAATAAGACGCTGGCAGCGCAGCTGTACGGGGAATTCAAGGGCTTCTTCCCAGAGAACTCGGTCGAGTATTTCGTTTCCTATTACGACTATTACCAGCCAGAAGCCTATGTGCCGCGGTCGGACACGTACATCGAAAAAGAATCGCAGATCAACGAACAGATCGACCGGATGCGCCACTCGGCCACGCGGGCGCTGCTGGAACGCGATGACGTGATCATCGTCGCCTCGGTCTCGTGCATCTACGGTATCGGTTCGGTCGAGACCTATGGAGCGATGACACAGGATCTGAAGGTGGGTCATGAGTATGACCAGAGGCAGGTGATGGCTGATCTGGTTGCCCAACAGTACCGCCGCAACGATCAGGCTTTCCAGCGCGGGTCCTTCCGGGTGCGTGGCGATTCCCTGGAAATCTGGCCGGCCCACCTTGAGGACCGTGCTTGGAAATTCTCGTTCTTCGGCGAGGAACTGGAAACCATCACCGAGTTCGACCCGCTGACCGGTGAACGTGCCGCGACGATGGAACAGGTGCGCGTCTATGCGAACTCGCACTACGTGACGCCGAAGCCGACGATGAACCAAGCGATCATTGGGATCAAAAAGGAACTCCGCATCCGGCTGGATCAACTGGTCGGAGAGGGCAAGCTGCTGGAAGCTCAAAGGCTGGAACAGCGTACGAACTTCGATCTGGAAATGCTCGAGGCCACCGGCGTCTGCAACGGGATCGAGAACTACTCGCGCTACCTCACGGGCCGTGCGCCGGGCGAACCGCCGCCAACCCTGTTCGAATTCATTCCGGACAACGCGATTGTCTTCGCCGACGAGTCCCATGTCAGTGTCCCGCAGATCGGCGGCATGTACCGTGGCGACTATCGGCGCAAGTTCACGCTGGCCGAACACGGGTTCCGCCTGCCGTCCTGCATGGACAATCGACCTTTGAAGTTCGAGGAATGGGACGCAATGCGCCCGCAATCCGTCTTTGTCTCGGCCACCCCGGCGAAGTGGGAGATCGAACAGACCGGCGGTGTCTTCACCGAACAGGTCATCCGCCCCACCGGCCTCTTGGACCCCGAGGTCGAAATCCGCCCGGTGTCGATGCAGGTGGACGACCTGCTGGACGAGGTGCGCAAGGTGGCCGCCAACGGATTCCGCACGCTGGTGACAACGCTGACCAAACGCATGGCCGAGGACCTGACCGAATACCTGCACGAACAGGGCATCAAGGTCCGCTACATGCACTCGGACATCGACACGCTGGAACGCATCGAAATCCTGCGCGATTTGCGGCTTGGGGCCTTCGACGTTCTGGTCGGCATCAACCTGCTGCGCGAAGGGCTCGACATCCCAGAATGCGGGCTGGTCGCCATTCTGGACGCGGATAAAGAGGGTTTCCTGCGCTCGGAAACCTCACTGATCCAGACCATCGGCCGCGCCGCGCGCAACGCCGATGGGCGGGTGATCATGTATGCCGACAAGATCACCGGCTCGATGGAGCGCGCCTTGGGCGAAACCAACCGCCGCCGCGCCAAACAGCTCGCCTATAACGAAGAACACGGCATCACGCCTGAGACCGTGAAGAAGAACGTCGAGGACGTTCTGGCCGGTCTTTACGAAGGCGATGTCGACATGAACCGGGTCACCGCCACCATCGACAAACCGATGCATGGTGCGAATTTGGAAGCGCACTTGGACGGGCTGCGCGACCAGATGCGCAAGGCCGCCGAGAATCTTGAATTCGAAGAGGCCGCCAACATCCGGGATGAGATCAAACGTCTGGAAGCGGTCGATCTGGCCGTCGCCGACGACCCCATGGCGCGCCAATGGGCGGTCGAGAAAGCCTCGGAAGACGCAGTGAAATCGCGGGGGCGGTCAACGGCTGGCAGGCCGGGGCAGCGGGGTGGGAATGTGAAGCGGAGGAAGCGGTGATATGCCCTTAGTCAGCCGCAACTGGGTATCGTGCGTCTCCACCGCCTTTTGCTGCCAAGGCGTCTAAAATTGCAATGGATTTTTTAACCTCGGCGCTGGAGGAATGTTCCCCTTGGATTGATCGCCTGAGCTCGATAACCAAAGCCTGCTTTATCTCCTGAAGGAAAATCGTACTGCTAACATCTGGGAATTTTTCGAAAGTAGGTTCTTGATGGGGGAGCGCTTCCAATATGGCTTTCTTCAAGCCCGAATTGATTTCTGGGCCTGTTAGCGGAGCACCTATTGCCAGTGTTTTTAATCGAATGGCACCAGTCATCAGTATTGAATGGTACGCCGAATAGAAGGCCCAAGCGCTTTCATTGACGAACAGCCTCGCCCAGTCGCAGCGCAAGTCCTTTGCAAACTCAGGAGTAAAAGTCTTAGTCAGCATTTCAGCTAACTCTTCGAACTTTTTTCGATCGCTAGATGAAGCGGCTTCAATTTCATCAAATTTTAGAATTTCTGCAATTTGCGCCGGCGCGAACAACTCGTCTAGCTTACCCACTGACGACCAAATAGCTTCGGCGGCTTCAATTTCGCGCTTTGACACTTCTTTTGCCCGATCAGATGATACGTCTAAAACAGATGATAGAATTTGGTCTTGCTTGGAATTCAACCGCTCAAAATCCAATTGAACCTGTTTAATTTGAAGCTCAAACGCATGTTGTCTTTCTTGCAGAACTTTCTGTGAAGAAAGTGCCACACGCTCCCCAACAACTTTCAATATGCTTTCACGGAATAGCAACCCAATTCCGACTATCAATGCCGCTGCAAAACCTGAAGAAACTAGCCAACCTATGAAGCTCTCCAAATACCTTCTCCCACTCAATCGTTGGTGTTTGACTAGAGAAGATTCTACCTGAAGGAAAGCACGGCAATGTGCTTGGTTGGTGTTCGCACTTATCTCACACCATTGCTTTTCAATTTGCCACATCCCACACTACCAACTTGCAGCAAGCGTAGGATGGGTGCTCGCACCCATCTCACCCGTGACTATACAACAAGCGATAAAACCCTCTCAGATCACGGTGCCAACGTCTTAGAAGTCAAACAGCTCATCCAGAAAGCCGCCGCGTTTCTTCTTTTTACGGTATCCGTGATCAGATCGGTCATCATAACCCCGCTGCGGCGGTGGGGGCGGCGTATGGTCGGCAGAGCGATCGATGATCTTGTCCAGTTCTCCACGGTCCAGCCACACGCCACGACATTGCGGACAATAATCAATCTCGACCCCGCTCCGCTCGGTGATTACCAGCTGAGTTCCATCAATCGGACATTGCATCAGACGCTCTCCTTTTTCTGTCCTGAACAGATGGGAGCGCGCGCAGGGTTTTTCACCCTACTGCGACCGCACGTCCCGCTATGGGCAAAGCTGTAGGGCAGAGTTGGCCCGGTCTCGCGCTGCCCCCTTCAGCATTGGAATTCACAAATTGAGGTTCCAAATGGTTGCCATGACGAACCCTAAGAAATTTCTCAGCAGCTGATGGGTGCAAAGACCGATTGTCTCTGTCTTCGAGCCCTCAATGCTGGGTTGGATACTCCCCAAAACGCGATGGAAATGTGCTTAGGGCTCACCTCAAAACGCAGGCGAAACCCAAACGTGAATTGGTCTAACGAGATGTGTGCTACGAGACCGCAGAACGACCCGAGTTTGGACAAAATTCCGCCCAAAATCGTCAATAGCCGCCGCAGTGCAACAGATCGAATACAGATTGGAAATCAATGAAAAAGGCAGCTCTTCTTCTTGCCCTATTGCCAGCAGCCGCAGTCGCTGAGGAGCGGGTGTTTGAATGTGAGGCACCGGATGCGGAACACCCGGAAATGGCCGCTCGGCTTGTGAAGTATGATGGCCAGCAAAAGGGCCACATCACGATCGGGGATATCGACAAGGATGTGGATGTGTTTCCCGGTCTCGACACCCTGACCTATCTGTATGTCGGTGAGGATTACACGCTGAATTATAACGTTCACCCTGAGAAGGGCACGTTCGACTACTCTGCCTCTGGCAGCAAGTCAGGATGGGGCAAGGGAACGTGCGTAGAGACCACGGGCCAATAATGGCGTTCGAATAGAATGATTTAAGGCGCGGTCGAGACGGCAGTCTGGTCGCGCCTTTGCTTTTGTTCCGAGATCAAGTTCGCACAGCTGATCCAAGCATTTGCAACATAATTACGAGCCAAGGCGGAACTTGGTCGGTGTCATTCCGGTCTGGCCCCTGAAAAAGCGTGTGAAATGGGATTTGTCGGAGTAGCCGAGCATTAGACCGATCTCAGCTATTGTCATTTTGTCTTCTCCGAGGTGTTCCTTGGCGACATCGACACGCAGCCGTTTGATTTCGCGGGGCAGCGTTGTGCCTTGCTGCTGAAGCGCCTTAAGAAACCGTTCCGGCTGTATTCCCAACAACCCGGCCACAACCTCTGGTCCCAAATCGGTTTCATCCAGCTTATCGCGTAAAACAGATCGCAAAGCAGCTACTACGGTTACTTCTTCATCTTGTCGCGGTGAGGCGATGGGCTTGGCAGAGCCCTCAGAGACATGGTGCAAAAACAACCATTCCACGGGAAAACTAATTTGCATTCCGGGATCGGTCCCAAGGCCAACCTCGATCCCTTTGTAGTCGATAGGCAGACCGTTGATGTATCTGCTTTCCCATCGCACACGCGAAGAATCCCAGGCATCCCCGACGACGGTCTGCAATAGGCGTACATAGATTGCGGCACCAAAACCGGTCACCTGAATCGGCGGTACAGTAGGCTCTTGTTGTCTTTCGATTCGATAAGTCGCTTTGTCCGCTTCTACGACAAGGCTGTGTCGCACAGAATTGGATTCCTGCGGTACAAGCCCCACGAAACGGGTAAAGAACTCGAACAGCGTCTTTGTCGATTGCAGGGCCTGAGCGAACGGAGGCCACTCTTGCAGGTCAAACGTCTCCCCTACTTTCAGTCCAAGGTATCGATCTCCTGACACTTCTGAGAAGGCGTTTACCAAACCGTAGACCAACTCTGAGTGCACGAACACGGCTGGGTCAGACAACAGTCCGGCTTTCAGGCCGACCTGATCCAATGCTGGTTGCGGATTGATCTTACGTTCGGTGAGATATTGCAGGAACGGAGCAGCTAAGGAGAGGCGAATAAAGCCCTCGCTATGCTCTTGAGAGGTGGAGTTGAAAGGCAAGCTCGTCACCCTTGTCTGGATTAGTTTTAAGAAGTGGCCATTTTTTCAATCACATTCGAACATCCTAATTCGAAAGTGGCAACCGAGCCAAGATTTTCCGGACTACAGTTTGCAAAACACGAATATGAAGGGAGTACTTATGTCCGGCCTACGATTGTCCCTTTGCTCGACGGTAATTGTCGCTGCAGCTCTTTCTTTTCCAACGTCCGCGCAGGCTCAGGATCAAGAAGAACCCCAAACGCTGTTTACCAATGTGCATGTCTTCGATGGCGTGAATGAACAGCGTATCGAGAATGCCAGCGTATTGGTCGAGGGTAATCTGATTAAGGCCGTATCAACCGATGCGATCGATGCCCCCAACGCCACGGTCATTGACGGAGAGGGACGGACACTGACCCCCGGGTTTATTGAACTGCACGCGCACCTCATGCTGATGGGGCCGACGTTACCTGCGATGGAGGCCAACACAACGTGGGAGGACTTTGCCATACACGGTGCACGGATGGCCGAGATGTATTTGATGCAGGGCTTCACCACAGTCAGGGATGCGGGTGGCGCCAATGGCGGGTTACGTCGCGCAATTGACGCAGGCCAAATTGACGGCCCGCGTTACTTTCCATCTGGTGCATTTATCGGAACGCGAGGTGGTCACGCTGACTTCGCGAATTTCACCGCACCGCCCGGGTCTGAAACAAACATGAGCAGGCTGAACTTGGCGCAGGAAATTAGCGGTGTTGATGACGTTTACAAGTTCGCACGCAACAATTTCCGCATGGGCGCGACGCAGTTGAAGTTCATGCAATCTGGTGGCGTCGTATCGGCCTTCGATCCGTGGCAGTTGCTGGCTGGATCGCCTGAGGAAATCAAAGCTGCGGTACAGGTGGCAAACGAGTATGGCAGCTATGTCATGGCGCATTCCTATCGGAAGGAAGCAATCCTGAGCGCGCTAGAGGCGGGTGTGATGTCGATCGAACACGGCTTCTCGTTTGACTGTGAAATTGCCCAAGTCATGAACGAAAAAGGGGCATATATTACGACCAACCTGACGGCCTTCGATCCCGGATTGCTTGATATTCCGGCAGTGGCAAATGTCCCGTCGAGCCTTGCCAAAGCAAAATCCGCCTCGGCCACATTTGCGGGCTACATCGACAATATGAAGGAATGCCCGGTGAAGCGAGGGTTCCAGACCGACTGTGTTGGTTCGGTCGAGGCATGCAATATCCAGATTGCCTACGAGAAGCACCTGAACAATGAGTTTTTTGGACCCTACACGTCGATGGTGACGTTGACATCGACGGGTGGTGAGGTGGTCGCTTTGTCAGGTGACTTTATGAACCCGTATACCGCCGGAAAACTCGGCGTTATCGAGGAAGGAGCTTATGCGGATATCCTGCTCATCGATGGTAACCCACTTGAAGACTTCTCGGTTGTTGGCACGGGTGATCAATGGTTCGGTGCCGACCCGAGGCCTGAAAGCCCAGATACGATCCGCCTGATCATGAAGGACGGCGTCATCTATAAAAACACACTGGATTGACCTGTCTGAACAGCCGGAGAGTATTTATGCGACATTGCTTCCGCTCCGTAGTATTCGCAGGGTTGGTTTGGTGTGCTCATCCTGTCATGGCGACACCAGGAACCGCGTTAGACTGGTCTGACCTGCCTGACCCGTCCGCGCAGGTCTTTGAAGACCCCTATCGCGAACTTAGCGCTGAACAGTTCGACGATGTTCTTTACGTCGTAAGGCTGCGCGGCAGATTGCAGCGGGAATCTGGTAGCGATGAAGAAAGGCAGAAATGGCAAGAGCTTCTGACCGAGACTGAGGATGCCTTGGTGGCAGATGGTATTGATGTCGACTGGCTACTCGATCAGCGAGAGGTCGTAACAGAACGTCGAAGAAAGGCTGGTACAAACGGAAATCCGCAATTCGACGGTCAAACAATCACACTCGCGGGCTTTGCCATTCCTGCTCCGAGTGATCCGGATGGTCGGCCTGTGGCGTATTTGGTGCCAGAAAGAGGGATGTGCAGTCACATGCCTCCACCTCCGCCCAACCAAATGATCCGTGTACGGCTTAATGGAGACTGGACGCCCAGCTATTTCCACGAACCCGTTCGGCTGACGGGCACGCTGACTATCGATCCTTCTGTTCAGAATATGATGGTTGTGGACGGCCTCATGCCTATGAATGCGACTTTCCAGTTAGAGACGGAACGCGTCGAAACACTGGAAACTGAAACAGACAGGCTGGAATGGAAGCAGCGCGCCGCCGATCGCATCCGGGCGGCGGGAGCTCGCAAGACCAGCGGGGCAAAGACGTCTGAATGATAAGACTTCTGTTTGCCGCATTGAGTATTGCCTTTGCTGGCGCAGCGTCGGCCCAAGGACTATCCGGACCATCTTCAGTTGAAGCTGATCTAGAGCCCGGCGATGGGCTAACCGATCCGCAATACCGTACCGATTTTCCACGCAATATCGCACCAGGTTGGTTTCAGTGGAAAGACCGACTGGCAGAGGACGGTTTTCGCTTCAATATTGACTACTTGGCATTGGGCCAATCCACGAATGCTGATCTTGGAACCGGCGAAGCGGCAAGCGGAATTGCGCGTTTTTACGGTAGTTGGCAGGCAACTGAACGCGGCTCTTTGACATTCAAGATCGAAGATCGGCACAGTTACACTGATGTTGCCCCACAGTTTCTTGGGCTGGATGGCGGAGCACTTTCGATCACTGGGACAGCCTTCAACGATAATGGTTTGCTGCTGACCAATCTATTCTGGACGCAAAGGGCCGAGAACGGCGCGTGGACGCTGCAAGTCGGGCAGATTGATGTAACGGACTTTGTGGACATTTATGGGTTGGTCAGCCCATACAGCGGTTTCCAGAACCTGTCTTTCAATACCAATCCGACTATTAACACACCCAATCAAGGCCTTGGCATTGCCGGTGGCGTAAAGCTGAGCGAAAACTTCTACGCTGTTGCGAGCATCTCAGACGCAAACGCCGACCCGTCTGATCCAAACTTTGATGTGTTTAGCGATGGTAATCTCTTCAAGTCACTCGAGCTTGGTTACACCTCCGGCTTTGATCGCATCTACTTTGACAATATCCATTTGACCCTTTGGCATGCGGATGCAGCCGACGATGGTAGCCGCCCTGAAGATTATGGGGCTGCCTTCTCAGCGGCTTGGTTTGTTGGCAATAAATGGATGCCATTCTTCAGGGCAGGGGCCTCAAAAGGGACAGCGGCGCTTTATGATCGGTCCGTTTCTGCAGGTCTGGGATATTACGGTCGTAATACCGATCTGGCCGGGCTGGGACTGAACTGGGCCGAGGCAAGGGGCATAGACAGTGATCAGTTCACGCTCGAAGCATTCTATCGTTTTTCAATATCACCCGGGCTGCAGATCACGCCATCACTGCAGTTCATATCTGACCCGCTGCTGAACCCCACGCAGGATAGCATTATGCTGTTCGGTCTAAGAACTCGGATCGTTTTCTGAGGTGGGGCGAAAGCAGACTCCAAAAACAACAAAACATTCAGTTTTGTCGATAAAAGGGAGGATCCATCCATGCGTACCTTGTTTCTGGCGGGCACGTTGTCTGTTTTTTCGACACTAGGCGCCGCGCAGACTTACGACATCGTCATTCTCAACGGTCGGGTCATGGACCCGGAAACCGGGTTCGACCAGATTGCAAACGTTGGAATTAGCAACGGCTGGATCACTGCGATTACCGACGAAGATATTAACGGCAGCCAGACCATCGATGCGACAGGGCACGTTGTGTCACCCGGATTTATCGACCTTGAGCAACACGGGTTGGACCCTTGGGGTATTAAAGTAAACCTTAGGGATGGCGTCACAACTCAAATGGATTTTGAGGTCGGAGCCGCTAACGTTGATGAATGGTATGAAGCACGAGAGGGCTCAACGCAGGCAAATTATGGCACGGTGGTTGGACAAGAATTCGCACGGATGCGGGTCCATGACGGGCTCGTGCTTGAAGGTGGAGATATAGACTTCCGGAACTTCTTCGCACTGAGGGCACAATCTGTGGAAGACGGCGTCGAGGGGTGGTCTTCTGTACCAAGCAACCGTGAGCAGATGAACGAAATCACTGCCCAGCTGGATGAGGGACTACGTCTTGGAGCACTTGGTGTGGGATCGACCATTGGTTACGCCCGCGAAGGTATTACCACCTATGAGATGTTCGAAGCACAGCGGGCTGCGGCGCGTTACGGTAGACTGACTTCCGTCCATCACCGATTTCATCCCAGTGCTTCGACGCCGACAGAAACACAGACGGGTGTAAATGAAATCTTGGTCAATGCGATGGTGCTTGGTGCCCCGCTGCACATTCATCATGACAATGATTATGGGTGGTGGGAAAATCAGGAAAAGCTCCAGATGGCCCGCGACCAAGGCTACAACGTCTGGTCCAGCTACTATCCTTGGACTGCCGGATCGGGAAACTACGGAGCCTCGATCATCGCCCCCGAAAATTGGGAAGGTTCGATGGGGTACAAATACGAAGACACCATCTTTGATCCCCAACTCGATCGCTTCGTTACAAAAGACGAGTTTTTGAGCTTCGCTGAGAATGAACCGGGACGGACGGCAATTGTTTTTAGCCCGCCAAGGGAGCAATGGCTGAATGATTGGATTACTATCGCAGGCTATGGCATCTCGGGCGACGGTATGGCCGGGCTAGACATCGAGGGCAACTTGATGAATTGGGATGCTCCTTACGAAGATTATGCCGGGCATCCTCGGTCAGCAGGCAGCCACGCGCTTGTCTTGAGACTGGCTCGCGAAGCGAATGTGCCGCTTATGCTCACACTCACTCAGCTAAGTTACATCCATGCGAAGCGCTTAGGTGACACAGGGTTGCGAGCAATGCAGGTGCGTGGGCGTATGCAAGAAGGCATGGTCGCGGACATCACGATTTTCGACCCGGAATCTGTGACCGAAAAGGCGAACTATACTCTCGGTCAGCAAGGTCTTCCGTCAGAAGGCATTCCGTACGTGCTCGTTAACGGAACCCTTGTTGTTAACAACAGTGAAGTTCAGCGGGATATTTATGCCGGACAGCCGATCCGGTTTCCAGTCGAGGAGAGCGGACGTTTCGTTCCGGCTGGTCGCGAGCAGATCATGGGTATTCTCACGCCGGATACCGGCACGGCCCGTCCAACACTGCTCGATGATATCACAAATAGTGAAGCCAATGTCGCACCTGTTGATCCACCAACCAATCAGATTGCATCGATAGAGCCCACCGACCCCTTTGATTGGTTTACTCCTCGCAACGGCCTAGATGACGGTGCCCTGTTCTTTTGCGTCGTGCATGCTCGCTTCGAGGACCGTGCAACGGTAAATCGTGATTATGCGAAGGCCATGATGTCTAAAACGGGCGGATTTAGAGGTGCTAGTCGCGTAAGACCTTGATCCATTGTGGGGAAAGGATGGTGGGTGATGAGAGACTCGAACTCCCGACATCTTCGGTGTAAACGAAGCGCTCTACCAACTGAGCTAATCACCCGTGAGGGCTCATGTAGCTAAGCCCGTGCGTGGGTGCAAGAGGGTATGGCACAATTTCTTTTGCAAAATTGCGCAAGGTTTCAGATCAGCGTTTAGGCAACTGGGCGCGGTTACCAATCGAGCAAACTCATTTGTCATATCGTGGTTGAATAGCGAAATGCGGATATCGCTGTTCAGGCGAGGCGGATCAGACACGTTGTTTAGCGATTGAGCGCTCTACCTCGGGAGTTTCCGGTTTTAGAGAAGCGCGACAGCATATTGATCTTGGGTTGGGCGATTCTCGTTTTCCATCGAATTCTGAGTTCAATATGGGCCGTAGCTTTGGTTGTAAGGCCAAAGGGCCTTGCCTGCCATGTGTTGCCTCCGATATGCCCAGAGGGATTGCAACCCTCTGATCCGGAGGCAAAGAATGACGGGCGCCTGTCGCTGTCTGATCGCAGCTTTGGCCTTCTGCGCGATACTCGCTGCCCCGGTTCGGGCCGAGGGCGTGCTGGTTTTTGCCGCCGCCAGCCTCAAGACCGCACTGGACGTGATTGCCAGAAGTTATGAGGCTGAGACCGGGCAAGAGGTGACGGTGTCGTACGCGGCCTCCTCGGTGCTGGCGCGGCAGATACAAGCGGGGGCGCCCGCCGATCTGTTCATTTCGGCCAACGAGGATTGGATTGACGTGCTGCAGGATGAGGGCCTGATCGATACCGCTTCACGTATTGAGTTGCTGGGTAACGGTCTGGTTTTGATTGGTGCGCCGGGGGCTGACACGGCCGAGATTGAGGCGGGGTTTGACCTGAGCACCCGTCTAGGCAGTGGGTATCTGGCCATGGCTTTGGTCGATGCGGTGCCTGCGGGCATCTATGGCAAGGCCGCGTTACAGGGTCTGGGACTCTGGGGCGATGTTCAGGACCGGATTGCCCAGACGGACAATGTTCGTGCCGCGCTGGCGCTGGTTGCGACGGGGGCGGCGCCTTTGGGGATCGTCTATCGCTCGGACGCTGTGGCTGATGAGCGGGTCGGGGTCATCGGTGTCATCCCTGCGGATGTCCATCCGAAAATTGTGTATCCGGCAGCCCTGACTTCTACTGCAGAACCTGCGGCGCACGCGCTTTTGACCTATTTGCAAGGCAATTCCGCACGGGCCGAATTTATGAGGCAGGGGTTCTCCCTGCCCGAAGGGTAGTACGATGGGATGGTTGGGCCCGGCAGAGATGGAGGCATTGCGCCTGTCGCTGCGCGTATCGTTCTGGGCAACGCTGATCACGTTGCCCTTTGGGATTTTCATTGCCTATGCGCTTGCGCGCTGGCGGTTTCCGGGGCGCCAGTTGCTGAATGGTCTGGTTCATCTGCCTCTGATCCTGCCGCCGGTGGTGACCGGCTATCTGCTGCTGCTGACCTTTGGGATTCAGGGGCCGTTGGGCGCGCCTTTGGCCGAGCTTGGGATCGTTTTTGCTTTCCGATGGACTGGCGCTGCGCTGGCTGCCGGGATCATGGCTTTTCCGCTGATGGTGCGCGCGATCCGGTTGTCGATCGAGGCGGTAGACCCAAAACTGGAACAGGCAGGCGCCACTTTGGGGGCCTCGCGTCTGCTGGTCTTTGGAACGGTGACGCTGCCGATGATCCTGCCTGGGGTCATTGCGGGCGCGATCCTGGCGTTTGCCAAGGCGATGGGAGAGTTCGGGGCCACGATCACCTTTGTTTCGAACATACCCGGTCAGACGCAGACGTTGCCCTCGGCAGTCTATGCGTTCTTGCAGGTTCCGGGGGGTGAGGCGGCGGCGACTCGGTTGGTGATCATCTCGATCATCGTCGCTATGGGCGCGCTTTTGCTGTCGGAATATGTCGGCCGTCGTGTGGCCAAACGCGTGGCCGGATCATGAGCCTGTCCGTCCGCCTGCAACACCAGCTGCCCGGGATGAAGCTGGACCTCGATTTCGACGCACCTTCCGGTGTAACGGTTCTGTTTGGGCGTTCTGGTTCGGGAAAGACGACGGTGGTGAATGCAGTCGCGGGGCTACTGAGGCCCGAGGCCGGGCGGGTCGCGGTCGGCGATTGGGTGTTATTCGACACGGATCGTGGGGCATGGCTGCCGCCGCATCGGCGGCGTCTGGGCTATATCTTTCAGGAAGGCCGTCTGTTCCCGCATCTGACCGTACGCCAGAACCTGAATTATGGTCGCTGGTTTGCACCGCGCGGGGCACGACGCGAAAACCCGGATCGGGTGATCGAGATGTTGGGTGTTGGCCATCTGCTGGACCGCCGCCCAGCGATGCTATCGGGGGGTGAGAAACAGCGCGTCGCCATTGGCCGCGCCCTGCTGGCCAGCCCGCGCCTGATCCTTGCGGATGAGCCTCTGGCCGCGCTCGACGACGCGCGCAAGGCTGAAATCCTGCCCTATTTCGAACGGTTGCGGGATGAGGTCTCGGTCCCGATACTTTATGTGACCCATTCGGCGGCCGAGGTTGCCCGGCTTGCAACGTCCGTGGTCGCGCTGCAGGACGGGCGTGTCGTGCGGCATGGTCCCGCGTCCGATGTTCTGTCGGACCCATCCGTGGCCCCTGCAGGCGTGCGCGCGGTGGGGGCCGTTCTGCGGGTCCGTGTTACGGCGCATCACGACGATGGCCTGTCCGAACTTGATGCCGGTGGCGCTCGTCTTTACCTGCCTCGGATTGCCCATCAAATCGGCGAAGAGCTGCGTATTCGTATTCCGGCGCAAGAGGTGATCCTGTCCAGTAGACCACCCGAGGGTCTTTCAGCCTTGAATGTGTTGTCGGGGCAGGTCGAGGCGATCCGGGCAGGTGAGGGGCCCGGTGCAATCGTGTCGGTCAAAACAACTGCGGGTGTTGTGCTGGCGCGCGTGACCCGACGCTCGGTCGCGGCGCTGGGTTTGCAGCAGGGCAGTACATGCTATGCGGTGATCAAGACCGTCGCGCTGGCTCCGCAGGATGTCGGGGGGCGGGTTGTCTAGGACCTAGGCAAGCGCACGCGCCTCATGTTCGCGCAGGATCAGCCGCGCAGCAAGGCCGAAGCCGATATGTTCGTCCGAGGCGCGCTCGGGGAATATCTCGGCGAGTTCCTGCAGCGCGTCAGAAGACAGCGTGTGGAGGGTTTCTTCACCCAGAAACAGGCTTTCGGCCTGAGCCCCTTCGGCAAACAAAATCTCGTGCCTGTCCAGCAGGATATGCAGGTATTCGACCGGCTCATCACCGGTATCAATATCTATTCCCGGCCACGAGCACAGATGTTTGGCGGCGACCAACACTTCGGGCGCGCCAAACAGAATCTCGACCTTGGGGCCGTGGATCAGGAGGCGATGCTGTTGAGACACCAGCAAATCGCGGGATGGAACACCGGGTCCCAGACTGCCTGCGGTCAAACGCACCGGGCGCATCGCAGGATTTGCGCGCAATCGCTCGGGCGACATGGTGCTGCTTTCGATCCAGCGGATCGGCTGTATTCCGTGATCGGCAGTCAACACGTCGTCATCCACGCTCAGGGTCTCAATGGCGCGCTGGCCTTCCGCCGTTTCAATCAGAGTACCTGCGGTAAAGCAAACGCCTTCGATCGTGATATCAATGATCTGGGTCTGGGTTCCACTGAAGGTGAAGAAACCATTGGCGAAATTGGCGGTGACCGTCACCTCGAACGAGTCCAATTGGATTTCTCCGTCATCGAGGCTATCGAAGAAGGCCGGGTCGACGGTATAGGTCCACGTACCGTTCGCATCTATTGAGGCGGTGCCGAAATCCGGTTGATCGGAGATTGCCCAGGTGGCCCCGGTGAAGGTTCCGAAATCCGATGTTGCGGTGACATCGAGGTCACCCGAAGCGACATTCGGAGGAAAGCCGGTCACGTCGCCCGTGGTATCGCCCGATATGGTTACAACCGAAGTCATCCGTTTTCCTGCTCAAGCGTTCTGGCAAATTCGGCATCGCGGTAAAGGCGCATATGCACCTGCTGCTGGTCATCGCGTGTCCATTCGACGATGCGCTTTGTGGACAGGTCGCTGCTAAGGCGATTGGTGCGCACACGCGGGTGCGGGATGTCCCGTTTCAGCATGTCGACGATCTGACGGGTTTGGCCGAAGGGTGCCACCATGTCGATGATCCAGAAGGATGTGCCGCTGGCGAAATCGGTATCTTTCAGCGGCTCTTCTTTAACTGCATAGCGATATTCGGCTTCCGGGCTGAGACCGGCAAATGTTACGAAGCCGCGCGGAAAGCCATTTTGGCGGAAGATGTGATACTGGCCCAATCTCAGCGGCGTTTCGAACGCATAGAGAACCTGTGCCAAACTGCGGTTACGATGCGTTTTGGTCAGGGCAGCCAGATAAAATAACGCACCGAAGTCGGCGTATTTTTCACCGGAAAGATCGAACCAGTCTTTGGGAAATGACTTTTCCACGGGCCACTCTGGAAACTGCTGATGCAGAGATCATAGCGCACCACATATTCAAAGAAAGAATTTTCACTCAAGCTGATGTGTTACGGGTTGAGTTAGACCTGAGGCCCGGTTTGACTATATTGATTCGTATAGGCTGGTTGGTCCCACGTCGTCTCAGCCGTGATCGCGTTTTTCATAGGGTGTTTTATATGCGTTTTCTTACATGCCTCTCTTTGACAGCCATCATACTGACCCCCACCATTGCGCAGTCTCAGGGCGTTGGTTTTGGCTATAAACTTAGACCGCAGTTCAGAACCCAGATCACGCCGCTAAAGGATGGAACCTACGAAGTGAAGCCTGTCGGTGGATCCTCGGCTGCGGTCACCTATTGGTGTGGAATTGGGGATTATGCAGTTCGCACATTGGGAGTTTCAAACTCGCAGCGGATTTATGTTTCCAAAGCTTACGAGAAAGGTGTTCGGACAGTGCAGTTTTCGCTAACTCCACCGCCCGGCGCGGATACCAATCCGGGATATTCTTTGACCGTCAACAGGGTGGGTGAGAACCTGTCCGCCGCTTCGGCGCAAAACTACTGCTTTGATAATTCCATCGATATGGGGTTTTAGCGGTCAGGCCCATTTGGCCAAGGGCGGCAGACTCATCAGAACAGCATCGGGGTCGTGCCCGGTTTCCAGACCAAACTTGGTGCCCCGGTCATAGACCAGATTGTATTCGGCATAGAGCCCACGATGCACCAGCTGGGTGTTTTTGTCCGCGTCGTCAAAGCTTTGCACCCGGCGTTTTTCGACCAGAGGCAGAAAGGCGGGCAGGAAGGCGCGACCGATGTCCTGAGTCAGCGCAAAATCCGCCTGCCAGTCGCCGGTGCAATAGTCATCCATGAAGATCCCGCCGACACCCCGAGCGCGCTTTCGGTGGGGGATATAAAAATACTCGTCAGCCCAATCTTTGAGGCGCGGGTAGTGGCCGGGTCCGTGCGGGTCGAGATGCGCTTTTTGGGTGGCGTGGAAATGGGCGGTGTCGTCGTCATATTCGATGCAGGGATTCAGGTCGGAGCCGCCGCCGAACCACCAGGCATGTGGGGTCCAGAACATCCGGGTGTTCATATGGACCGCAGGCACATGCGGGTTCTGCATATGAGCCACAAGGCTGATGCCCGAAGCCCAGAACCGGGGGTCGTCCTTCATCCCCGGAATACCCTTGCGCGCAGCCATCGCGTTTTGCGCGCGCTCACCCAGCGTACCAAAGACGGTTGAGACATTAACGCCCACCTTCTCGAACACGCGGCCCCCGCGCATCACCGACATCAGCCCGCCGCCCGCGTCGGAGCCATCGTCAGACTGCCGTTTAGTTTCTTTGACTTCGAACCTTCCCGGCTGAGAATCCGAGAAGGGGC
The DNA here is from genome assembly GCF_056539785.1 of Ruegeria sp. B11. Lineage (NCBI taxonomy): Bacteria > Pseudomonadati > Pseudomonadota > Alphaproteobacteria > Rhodobacterales > Roseobacteraceae > Ruegeria > Ruegeria sp. B11. The sequence continues at coordinate 294,183 of NZ_JBQFVO010000004.1, forward strand.
CTGAGGTGTGGCAGTCTTCCAACGCTTCGAAGGCGGTTACGATGTCATCTCGCAACTGGCGGAACCAGGCAGCGGCGGTGGCTTTTTCTTTATCGAACATTGGGATCAGTGGGCCGGGGCTGCGACAGGGTCCAGCAGGGTGCGGCCTCCGTCAATGGTTAGAATTTGGCCTGTCATGAAGCCCGCAGCGTCCGACGCGAGAAATTGCGCGGTTTCGACCAGTTCGTTCGGAGCGGCAATCCGGGAAAGCGGAGTATGTTTTTCGATGTCGTCCCGGAAATCTCGGTTTTCTTTCAGCGTTGACTGCAATGAAGCGCTCATGACCGATCCTAGTGCGATGGAGTTTACGCGAATGCGGCTGGGCGCAAGTGCAACCGCCAACGAACGGGTCATCTGATCCAGCGCAGCGGTCGAAACGGAATAGGCCATCAGATCGGGATGGGTACGGCGTGCGGCAATCGAGGACAGGTTGATGATTGACCCGGCAGGGTTCTCATCGTCTCCATCAGCCTGTTTGATAAATCGCTTAGCCACTAGTTGGCTCAGTCGCAGCGCGGGCATCAGGTTCTGGTTCAGCAATGTGCGCACGGAATCGTCATCGGTGTCCAGCGGGTCCGACGGGATCACCTGCCGCGCACCATTGATCAGGATATCAACCTGATCAAACGCATCCAGCGTGGCCGAAAGCAGATTGGCGATGGTCAACTTTTCACGCAGGTCACCGGCGAAATAACGGATGTTGCTGTCATCCGCCTGTTCGCCCAGCTCATCGGACAGGCGCTTTTCATCCATATCGGCGAACATGACATTGGCGCCTGCATCGGCAAAGTGCCGTCCGATGGCCAGTCCGATGCCGTTGGCACCCCCGGTGACGATTGCGGTCTTGCCCGCGATGGAAAAGGACATGCGAATCCTCCTGAGTTCTGGCGCAGGTTAGCGGGCCTCAGCCCCGAGGGCGAGAGGCATGGAAAACCTTGAAGCGGTTGTCTCCTGCCACTTCGTCAACACGGGCGAAAGCCTCGGCCAGCGTTGCCTCGTAAGGCAGGTGGCGATTGGCGACCATCCAGAGTTGACCATTGCGGGTGAGGTTGCGTGCAGCACTGGCGATAAAGCCCTGGCCCAATGTCGGGTCGGCGCTGCGCGAGGTGTGAAAGGGCGGATTCATGATCACCATGTCCAGCGGCTCGGGCGCGCTCCATTTGGTGGCGTCGGCCCAGTGGAACTGCGCACGGGGGTCGGTGACATTGGCGCGGGCACAAGTAAGGGCGGTGTGGTCGGCCTCCACCAGATGCAGGCTGCGCAAGGTGTCGTCGATCAGCATAGCGGACAGAAAGCCCCAACCTGCACCCAGATCAGCAATGCGCGTGCCGCGCTTGGTTGGCAGAGACTTCAGCAGCAGGGCCGAGGCAGGATCGATACCATCGGCGGAAAACACACCGGGAGCGGTATGGAAGCCGTCAACCATTTGGTTTTCAGGCGCAGCCCAGTCGGCAAAGGTGTCCGCATCAGACTGAAACCAGAAAATCTTGCCATGTGCCTTCGAGATTGGACCCTCGATCGCAACCCGCTTGCGGATATCTTTCAGCAAACTGTCGACGCCATCGGTTTTGGCCCCGTCCACCACGATGACCCCGCTGGCGCGGCTGCAGGCCTGATGGATCAGCGCCCGGGCCAGCGCCTTGGCGCGCGGTAGAAACACGACCGCATCCTGGCAAGGCGCGTCACTATTGGGCGTAGCGACAAAGCCCTGCGTGGCAAAGTGATCGTGGAACGGTTTGAACGGCTGCACCATCTGCGCCTCGCGCGGAAGGTCCGACAAATCGTGGTCCGGGGTAGGCGCCAAAACAGTCAGCGGTTGCGACAGGCTGAGCCCGCTGTTCAAGGCTAGATCAAGGCGAGAGGACATGGCCGCGCGTTATTCTTCGCGTTCCATGGTGCATTGCAGCGGGTGCTGATGCCTGCGCGCGAAATCCATGACTTGCCCGACCTTGGTCTCGGCAATCTCATGGCTGAACACGCCAACCACGGCGACACCTTTCTTGTGGACGGTCAGCATGATTTCAAACGCTTGCGCATGGGTCATGCCGAAGAACCGTTCCAGCACATGCACCACGAACTCCATCGGCGTGTAATCGTCATTCAGCAACAACACCTTATACAGCGGCGGCCGCTTGGTCTTGGGGCGCGTTTGCACCAGGACCGACGTGTCGTCGTCTTCGTCGTCCTTTTCAGACATGATCCACTGGTGTTTGCGCATTGCTGTAAGAGAATCTCGATTAACACTACGAATTGTTTCCCGGCTTATATAACGTCACGGTGGCCAGAGAAAAGAGCAACCGGACGGAAATGCGATGCGGGACAAGCTGACAACAATCGGGTTCGATGCAGACGATACCCTTTGGCATAACGAGCGTTTCTTCCAGCTGACTCAGGCATATTTTGCCGAATTGCTGGCCGATCACGCCGATCACGATCACCTGATGGAACGTCTACTTGCCGCCGAAAAGCGCAACATCCAGCACTATGGGTATGGCATCAAGGGCTTTACCCTGTCGATGATCGAGACAGCGATTGAGGTGACGGAAGATCGCGTACCGGCGCGCGTCATCCGCCAACTTGTTGAAGCGGGGCAGGAGATGCTGGCACATCCCATCGAACTGCTCCCCCATGCGCGCGAGGCCATCGAGGCGGTGGCCGAGACGCATAAGGTTCTGCTGATCACCAAGGGCGACCTGATCGACCAGGAGCGTAAGCTGGCGCAATCCGGATTGGGTGAGCTGTTCGATGGCGTCGAGATCGTGAGCGAAAAAACGGCGGCGACCTATGCGATGATTTTTGACCAGTACGGTGATGGACCCGACGCTTCGATGATGATCGGAAACTCGATGCGTTCTGACGTGGTGGCCCCAATCGAAGCCGGGTGCTGGGGCGTGCATGTCCCGCACGGGTTGGTATGGGAGGTCGAGCAGGCCGAGGTCCCAACTTCCAACCCACGGTTCCGCGAGTTGAAGGATTTGGGTGATCTTTCAGCTTTGATTGATCAGATTTCCTGACCTGTTGCCGTTTGACATCAGTCACAAAAAATTCGATGACACGGCTTGCCTGAAATTCGGCACAATCGCCGGTATGGTGTCCGGGCGCGCATGAAGCACCATATGTAGCGTGAATCTGATTGTGTATATGATCCACTCAAACGCAGCTTTCAGTTTCTTTAAACCCGTCCCTGTGTTAGCCTGAAGAATATCAAAATAAAAATTGCTGACCGGGAAAACCCGGCGGCGCGAGGCAGACAGAGGCAAAGATCGTGCAGATTCGGCGGACAGTTCCGGCCCGAATGGGCTTATTACTTATAGCATTTCTGTGGCTGCTTTCATTTGCACCACTTCAGGGCATGGCGGCCCCTTACGCGGCCATGGTGATCGACGCACGCACCGGAGAAGTGCTGCATTCCCGCAATGCCGACACGCGGTTGCATCCGGCATCTCTGACCAAGATGATGACGCTGTATATTGCGTTTGAGGCCGTGCGGAATGGTGAGATCACGTTGGACACTCAGGTGCGCATCACCAAGGCGGCAGCGGCTGAGCCGCCCTCGAAGCTGGGTTTGCGCACTGGGCAGCGAATCGCGTTTCGCTATCTGATCCGGGCGGCGGCGGTGAAATCCGCCAATGACGCGGCAACCGCGATCGGCATCGCCCTCAGCGGGTCCGAGGCGGCGTTTGCTCGTCGCATGACCCGCACCGCCAAGGCGATGGGGATGAGCCGGACCACCTTCAAGAATGCCCATGGTCTGACCGAGTCGGGGCATTTGTCGACCGCGCGGGATATGACCACGCTGGGCCGTCACCTGCTGTATGATTACCCGCAGTACTACAACCTGTTCTCGCGCCAATCGACGAATGCCGGGATCAAGACTGTACCGAACACCAACCGCCGCCTTTTGGCAGCCTATCGGGGCGCCGATGGGATCAAGACCGGCTATACCCGCGCTGCAGGGTTTAATCTGGTTGCTTCGGCCAAGCGCAAGGATGAACGTATCATCGCGACCGTCTTCGGTGGCAAATCAGGTGCATCGCGCAACGCCCGGGTGGCCGAGCTTTTGGATATGGGTTTCCGCCGTGCCCCCTCGCGTGCGCCAATCCGTAAGCCCGCCCGCCCGGCCTATGCAGGGAATGCAGGTCTGGGTAGTGCACAAGTGGTCGCCCAAGCGGGCCCGCCGAAAAAGAGCCTGCGCCCGGTGTTGCGCCCGGTGGCGAGCGAAACGGTTCAGGTCGCGGGGTCGGTCGCCGCAACGGCTGAAAAAGACAACACCCGGATTCAGGACGGTATCGCTGCTGCGATTGCAGCAGCAGACATAGCACCGTCGGATGGCGCCAAGCCTTCCGAAAACGTTGTGCTGGCCTCGGTCGAACCGGCCAAACAGCCCGAGCCTGAACCCGAAGTTGTGACCCGCTTGTCCACTTCCGGCGGTCACCTTTGGGGCGTCAATGTTGGCCGCTACACCACACGGTATGAGGCCGAGAAGGTTCTGTTGAAAACTGCGCTGTCGGAAATGACCACTTTGGAAGGCACTTTGCGTAAGGTGAACCAAAGCTCGCGTGGGTTTGACGCGACGTTTCAGGGCATGACCCGCGAGCAGGCTGATCTGGCCTGTCGTCGGTTACAGGCGCGCAATGTCACGTGTTTCATGATCGGGCCGTCATAAGACCCGGCATTCTCTCCTGGATGGGCCTGGGCTGCGATGACCTCGCAGCCCATTTTTTATGGCAAATCAATCGAAGACGTGGCCGTGCTTGTACTGTTCATCTTGCCCGGCCGCCGCAGTTAAGGCTGCAACGTTATCCTTGGTGAAGAAACCGTCGTAGTGATGACAACGTTCGATGTATTCGGTGATCAGCAGCGTGTGTTTCGAGTGCTTTGAGAAGATCTGTTTCAGGTTCGGATCATCTTTGCATTCCCCGACCACATGGGCCAGGAACGGAACGCCCTTGTCTTTAAGAGTGTTGACCACGAAATCGACATTTTTCTCACCCGCGCCATGGTCGCCGTCCTGAATTTCAACCGCCATGTGGTGCAAGCGTCGTCCGAAATTACGCACGAAATCCTCGGTTGGCATCGGCAATTGCTCGAAAGAGTTCACGAACGACGGCGTGTTGTTAGCAGTAAAGACCTTGGCAGGGGATTTCTTGTCGTCATCCACACTGGCATTGCGATTCACATTGGTCGACGAGTTCATGTCGAAGATGTTGTAGGCCCCCCAGAAGTAATAAGGCACCATGGTCAGAAACTCGAGGATCGCGTCCTCACGTTCCCCGGCCAGAATGCGTGTCGCCAGATGGTCGATCCCCAGCATCAGGGGTGCGATTTTGCTATCCATCCCAAACGCAGCGGCCTGATCCAGCTTGGCTTGTTCCACATCGCTCAGCAAAACACGATCGCCTAACCCCAGACTGTCTGTGTCGTTGAAATCCAGCGTGGAATAGCCGACGCGATTGCACGTGAAATCCGATGGCGTCGTAAAGCGGTATCCTTCCAGCGTGTAGAACGGATTTTCGGTGTCCCCAGAATATTCGAACCGAATATTCTGATCCTCCAGCGTTCCAGTCAGCGCCTTCAGGTCGGTGGCACCGTAAATCTCACCTACATATCGCGTCTGCGGCTTACCGCGCGCCAGCGGGTACATACGATTGATACGCGGGATGAAATCCTCGAATGCCGGGCTGAGCGGAGCCATCAGGATCAGCGCCGGATAATCGGCATGTGAATGCATCACCGAGAACTTGTGTGTCTGTCCCAAATAGCTGGCGGTGTGGCGATAGGGGGTCATCACATAAAGCTCGACCAGCGTGTCAAACAGCGCATCTGTCTCGACCTGAATGACAATGGCCCGCATCGCACCGACTTGATCCGCAATGCCCGAGCTGATGCGGCGCTCGTAAATCCTGGGAAGATATTCGGTGAAGAAGTCTGAGTTCTTCTTGTCGCCCCTTGGCTGGTAGGACATCAGATCAAAAGACATAGGCTCACCTCCTTGCGGCGCGTTGCTTGGATTTGTGGTAGTCAGATCATGCACTTGCCATGCATGCTAGGCGCTAAGACCTGCATGGGCAACAGTTTGGAGATGGGGTGCCAAAGTTACGTTGTTGTAACTAACGGATGAATTTTGTGACCTCGACTCCGCCCGCGATCAGGTTCTCGCGCACCGAGTGCGCGATCTGAACTGCCGTCGGGCCATCACCATGCAGGCAGATCGTATCGATTGAGGTCTCAAGGCGTTTGCCGGATTTGGTGATGATGGCGCCTTCCTTCACCATGTTCAGAATGCGCGGTCCGGCCAGCGCCGGATCATGGATCACGGCTCCCGGCAGTGACCGATCCACCAAAGTGCCATCGTCGTTATAGGCACGGTCGGCGAAGATTTCGCCCACCCATTTGCAGTCCAGCTTGCGCACCGCTTCTTCTTGTTTGGTTACCGCCAGCACCATGATGATGATGTCCGGGTCCACGTCCAATGCGCCCTGATAACAGGCCCGCGCCATATCGATATCGACCGAGCACATATTGGCCAGCGCTCCATGTAGCTTTAGATGGCGCACTTCAGTGCCCACCGCCTTGGCCATGCCGATTGCCGATCCCAGTTGATAACGCACCAGATTGCGCAAGCTCTCATGGGGCACTTTCATGTTTCGACGCCCGAATCCCTGCAGGTCAGGAAAACCGGGATGCGCACCGATGCCCACACCGTTCTGGGCTGCCAGAGCCATGGTCTTGGCCATCACATCCGGGTCACCCGCATGAAAGCCACAGGCGATATTGGCTGATGTGATGATCTTCAGAAGGCTTTCATCGTCACCCATCTTCCACGGGCCAAAGCTTTCGCCCATATCGGCATTCAGATCGACGCTCGGCATCGCAATAACTCCTTATTCGGTGGCAGAGATCATTCCGCTGATCAGTTGGTAGGACAGGAGGTCCGGGATGTCATGCGGATCGCGGACCAATGGTTCAACACGGGCGGGCAGGCGGGCAAGGTCGGCCTTAAATGCGGCTTGCAGCGCGATGGCTTGTTCCAGTGTTACGAATTCGAAGCGCACCTCGCCTCCCGCCGGGGTCTGTGCAGCGCGGGGCAGATCACAGGGCAGAACGGTTGCGATGCGCGGGTAACCTCCGGTGGTCTGGCACTCGGGCAGTAGGATGAAGGGCGCACCGGTGCCGGTCATCTGTATATCGCCGGGAGTTATGACTTCGGACAGTATGTTCAACTGACCCTTTGCCGCGAAGCCGTTACCGTCGCTATCCAGCTGCATGCCCATCCGGTTGGCTCGGGCACCGCGGCGGAATGTCGTTTGCGTAAACCGTGCCAGCGTCTCGTCATCGAACAGTGCGGTTTGAAAGCTGGCCACAACCCGCAACGTCCCACCCGAAAACCGATCCTCCGAACGCAGTTTCAGGCCGGTCTTGCCGGTTTCCGTCGAAGGCAGGTGATCACCCGCTTGAACGGCGCGCCCGATCCTTGCGGTCAGATGGGCCGCGCGTGAGCCCAGAGTCATGTCGGTCCCGATCCCGCCACCCAGATTCAGATACCCGTAACTGCCCTGCAGCACCGACCCGACTACCAGCCGCTGCCCAGCCTCCATCTGATGCGATGCATTCCACAAGACGGGGCTGCCATCGATACTGGCCTGCATCGGTGCGCCGGTCAGCGCGATGGCGGTTGGTGCGGTTGCCTCAAACTCACCACCCATCCCCGCCATTTCGAGGGCGGCGCTCGTTGGGGTGTTACCAAGCAACGCGGCCCCTTCATAAAGTGCCACTATATCTGCGGCACCCGAACACGACAGGCCTTGATCCAGATACCCGGTGCGCCCTTGATCCTGAACCGTGCAAGCTGGGCCGATGCGGTGGACGATCAGCGTCATGTCGCGATCTCCTCGCAACTCGCACCACCAGAGCCATCAGTGCAGGTTGTACGGATATCCTCAAGCTCTTCGCGCGTGACTGAGATGAACTGCATCTCATCACCGGGGTTGAGGGCAAAACTTCGCCCCATGTCCGGACGAAAGCAACGAAACGCGGTTTGTCCAACATGACGCCATCCGGTTGGGGTTGGCCCCGAGAACAGGACAAATTGAGAAATTGCCAAAACCAACGCCCCTTCAGGCACCATCGGCGTCAGCTCTTTCAGGCGTGGAATGTTGAATTCGGGTCCGAGTGGCCCGAGATAAGGTTGGCCCGGCGCAAATCCGATGGTTAAAACCCGCACACGCGATTGGCTGAGACGATCAATGGCGTCCGCTGGTGACAACCCTGCTGCCAATGCCGCGTCTTCTAGCTGTGGCGCAAGATCGGAACCGTAGACCGTCGGCACTTTCCAGAATCGTCGCCCCGCAGGCAAAGGTGCAGCGTACCAATCGCGACTGACCAGCATAGCCCGCAGCAACTCTTCGATGTCATGATGCGACAGGCTTAATGGATCAAACCTTATAAATGCAGATGCCAGCGAGGCCGAAGTCTCAAGCACGCCATCAATCTGCTGCGCCTCGACTGCGCCCCGAAACGCCAGGGCGGCGCGGTTCGACGGCTCGGACATGGTTTGCGCAAAGGTCACCAACAGACCGTCAAACCCAACGGTTCGCAGCAAGGGAAACTTAATGTCATTCGTCATATCAAGGTCACAGGCGTATCGGGTTTGCTTTGAAAAGACCTGAGCCTATCCATAGACAATGCGCAAGGCCCTGTAAGGCCAACTTGCATTGCGCCTGGCGGCGCCGATATCGGGTGCGATTCCGGGATTGGAAATGAATCGCTGATTGCCGTCGAGTCGGTATAGTCTTGTGGGTGACTGTAGTGTTCTCACTATATGTTGGGTTTGAACCAACAAGCACTGAAACCTAGGCGGTATATCTGGTGTGCTTGAAGGATGATTTTCGCCGATTTCTATGAGGTGAGTGCCGATCAACCATTTGAAACTATTGCTTAAAAAATGAATTTGAAGTTTTTTGCGATATTCTTGAATTTTCCACTTGCGCGTTGAATGCGTAAGGCATAGAACGCCCTTCACCGGCGCTGCTGAGGTGCTGGGACGCGGTGGAAGCTGCGGAGACGCTCGGGAGAGACTGGGGGCATCTGAGGTTTTTGATTGGG
>NZ_JBQFVO010000005.1:0-246021 GCF_056539785.1 Ruegeria sp. B11
CTTGAAGACATTCTGCGTGTAGACGAAGCAACTGGTTACCGACTTCAGGAAGGGTTGGTCGACGCTCTTTTGGATCGGTACTTGCCAAAAAACTGAGGATGGCCGAAATACAGAAATGCGCAGAAAGCAGACTTTGCAAACCTCAACGAACGATCATAGCGAACGTTTGCCGAGACCTTTTGGAGCCGCAGTTATGAGGAACCGGCTGGACAGGCTATTGATCATAACTTGCTGTTTTGTCGAAATCTCGCGCCAGTTGAAGGTCGCTGTGATTGCAAAGTCAGGCGATGGTCACTGTCCTGAATTGGTTTTCGCGATACTGCAAAGCAGATCGACATGTTTGTCCAACCATTCTTCGTTCAGCGCCTCGTGACGAATGAGCTTGCGGAAATAAGGTGCAGCGACTGCCAGTTCTATGAATTGGTCAACCGGAACGTCGGCGGCGATCTCACCCCGATCTATTGCGGCTGAAAGCACGGCTTCAACACTTGCAAACCTGTCTTTCATGAATTCAGTGATCACCAAGCGCGCTTCTGCATCGGTGGACGCAGCAGCGACAACTTGAGGCGCAATTTGGCCCCATGGTGTGTCGTTCAAGGCTCCCATCAGTACTCCGAGTAACCAGCGCAGGTCAGATCGCAGCGGGCCATCTGTTTTGGGTGGTATGTTAGGCGGTGTTGCGATGCGCCTGAATGCTGCATCACGCAGACCGCGCGCATCTGGCCAGTGCCTGTAAAGTGTGCTGCGCGAAATGCCCGTTGCCTTTGAAACCGCGCCATGAGTTACGTGCAGCACGCCCTCATCCATCAGTATCCTTTGCGCCGCATCAAGTGCGGCCTGTCGTGTGGCGATCAGCCTGGGATCTTCTTTCAATCGCCCCTCCTATAGAACATTTTGTTGCGCTGTAGAACATTTTGCCCTAAAAGTATGGTCAGCCAATACCTAAATCGCAAAACTCAATTCCACAAACACGTCTTGTCAAAATGGGAGCGTATCAATGTTCAAAGTGGCAGCAACCCCGCTGGCGGTACTCTTATCGATGGGCGCGACAACCGCTTTGTCCGAGAGTGGCACCTACGAGCTGGATCCTGGACACAGCCAGGTATTGTTCAGCTACGACCACATCGGGTTCTCAGAAACATTTGGAATGTTCTCAGGTTTTAGCGGTGAGATAAAGTTCAACGAAGATGATCCGTCTGCATCATCTGTCACAGTGTCTATGCCTGTAAAATCTATGATCACGGGCTGGGATGCCCGTTTGCAACACTTCATGTCCGATGATTTTTTTGGCGCGACTGACGGTGACGTGGTCACATTCGCCTCAACCAGCATCGAAGTCACCGGGGACAATTCCGCGAATATTTCTGGCGACCTGACCATGAATGGCATCACCAAACCTGTTGTTATGGAAACAACGCTTAACAAGTCAGCGCCATACCCTTTTGGCGAAAAGGAGGGCAGACCGACCTTGGGGCTGGCAGCAACGGCGACTATCGTGCGGTCTGAATTCGGACTTGGGGCCTTTGCACCAGCCGTGAGCGACGAAATAGATCTCTTGATCAATATCGAGGCGTTAAAAGCTGAATGATGCGTGCAGGGGCACCGAAACCGCGCTGAGCACTCAATCTTTACTTTTGACGGGCTGACAACAAAATGAATGTGCACCTGAGAACATTGGCGGTTGCTATCACGGTAGTGGCATTGATGTGCTCGATGGCGTCCGCGCAAGAGCGCTCCTTGCCGGAGCGCACCTCGCACCGTCCTGAAACGACAAGCGGCATACCGCATACTCAGATTGGTGTCAAAATTGATGCCGAATTGGCCCAGCTATTGCTGGAGCGAGTTGCTCAATTCCCAGGGGTTACACTTGGCCCCACACGCATATCACTACCTGGCGCAATTGGTTTTCAGCTTGATCCCGACATGTTTTTGTCTCAACCGAGCTCTATCGTCGGTGGGTTTGAATTTGCGCATATGCATCCTGATGGCAGCTTGCACGCTTCGCTGCATCCGGCAATGGCGCGGCGGGCAATTGAGGCTGGCTGGGCCGTAGCTCACCCTTGGGCCAAGCAACGTCCTGGGTGGAGCGGCTTTGTCTTGATATATACACCGACCACACCAGAAGAGTTGGATGTCGTCATCGATCTGGTAGAAAGCTCGTACACCTTCATCACCGGCAACACCTTGGGCTAAGCTCGAATTGTGCGAAAGTGTGCGGGGACACCTGTTTCCTGTCAGAGAGCAGTTTCAGCCACCTTGTTTCTCATAGTCATTTTTTTATTAAATTGTCGCCGTGGCGAAGCGCTCGATACCTTCAAGCCATTCACACTAATGGAAGCTGCCGTCCGCTTGTTAGATTTTGCAAAGCTCAGAGTCGAAGTTCCGCTTCGGGCCGCCATCGGTCACAGATGAAGAGAGCAACGGGCTGACACTTTCAGAATGGATATTGCAAAGTGAACCTTTGTTAGTAACGCGAAACGCGCTAACTACTTCACCTCAATTCTAGGCTTCGCCAGCCAATTAGACATTTTGCTCGGCTGTGTGTTTCAACGCAAGTTTTGGAATGTCTGACGTCAGCGCCCATGGGACAGTTTAGGTCGATTTGATAAGAGAGGGTTTCTGGCTATGAAGAAAGAAAGTGTACGGCTTGTTGTCACCGAACATTAGCGTTTGCAGCCCTACAATCAGTGATGGTGTTTATCTACCTTGAACGGGGCTAGGCTCTCTCGGAACTGCTCGATGAACTCAAGCGTCACCAGTGACGGTTGTTTCAAAACCGGGCGAACAAGGGAAAGCGTATGTGACAAGAGCGGTTTGAAGGGTCGGTAGCTCAATCCGTCGTCTAAATACTGGACGGCGTCCAACTCGCTGACCACGGAAATCCCAACACCCTTCACAGCCAACTCACAAGCCGCCGTGAACTGTCTGACTTCGATGTGGGAATTCAGTTTGACGTTGGCATTTTGAAACGCTTTTGAGAGTTTTCCAAAAAAGTCGCTGTCGCGCCTTGTGTGAATAATCCTGGCATTCGCAATATCCGTAGGTGACACCTCGGAGAGTTCTTCCAATTCATGTCCGGTAGGAAACACGCAAACTGTACGGACATCGATGTCTCTGCTTTCGACGGCCGGATGCCCGTTAAAACTATCTGTGATTCCGAAATCATATTGCTCACCGATCATCCACTCGAGAATGCGTTCCGGTCTGTCTGGCTCGATCGTCATTGTTACACCTGGCCGATCTTCTAGAAACTTGGCGATGACGTTGGGAAGATGACTGGTGGCGAACCCAGGCAAACATGCGATGCGGATGTGTCCCGCTTTGCGTTGCGTTATGTCCTGACTGACATCCGAGATTTGCTTCATCAATTCCAGAACGCGCTCTACGCTGGGTTGCAGATATCGTATCTCCTGCGAGGGCACCAAGCGACCTTCGCGACGATCAAAAAGCTGAAAGCCAAGTGATTTTTCCAGATCAGAAAGCAGTCTGCTGACTGCAGGCTGACTTATCCCAAGATCCGTAGCTGCAGCAGTGACCGACCCATTGATGGAAACGGCCATGAGCGCTTCCAATTGCCGGATCCGCAAAGTCTGACTCATATTTTGAACCTGGTTCGTTGTTTCCCTGGTTGGTTTATAATGTAATGTTATGTTTTTCTCAAAAATTAAATGCTTGAATTATAAAATTGTAACGTTAACGTCGTGAAATCGTCATGTGTGCTGATTACGCGTTGCGGTCGGTATTCAACGAAGCATCAACCCCTGATGCATGGGAGGAATCATGAAAAAGAATTTTCTAGGCGCTCTCGCCTTAACAACTGCTCTGTCGCCGTTGGCGGCTATGGCGCAAACCGAAATTCAGTTCTGGCATGCCTTCACCGGTCGACTAGGCGATCTTGTGAAGGCTCAGGTTGAAGAGTTCAATGCCAGCCAAGATGAGTTCACTGTAGTAGAAAGCCATAAAGGCAACTATTCGGAAACCTTGAATGCGGGTATTGCTGCTTTCCGAGCAGGTGAACAACCACATATCCTGATGGTTTTCGAAGTAGGCACGGCAACGATGATGTCGGCCGAAGGGGCTATCAAACCAGTGTATGAAGTGATGGCTGAAAGCGGTGCATCATTCGATCCTGATGCCTACATTGGTGCCGTCAAAGGCTACTATACGACCACTGACGGGGACATGCTGTCGCTGCCCTTCAACTCGTCCACACCCGTTCTCTGGGTCAATCGCGATGCTATGGAAGCGGCGGGTGTTGACCCTGACACGGATTTGTCGACCTGGGAAAAGGTTGGTGACGTTCTTGACCAGCTTAAGGCTGGGGGTGAAGACTGTCCGCTGGTCACTGCTTGGCAAAGCTGGATCCACCTTGAGAACCTTTCGGCCTATCACGACGTCCCATTCGCATCGAAGGACAATGGATTTGCCGGTCTTGATACCGAGCTGATGTTGAACGGACCGACGCAGGTGGCACACCTGACCGCGATGGGTGACTGGGCCAAAGATGGTAAATTCATCTATACCGGCCGCAGAAACGAAGGTGGCGCGAACTTCCGGGCAGGTGAATGCGCACTATTCACCGAAAGTTCGGCAGGTTATGCCGGCATTAGCTCTGAGGCTGAGTTCGAATTCGACGTGCGCCCATTGCCCTATTGGGAGGCGGTCGTGAGCGAGCCGCAAAACACCATTATTGGTGGCGCTTCGCTTTGGGTGATGGAGGGTCACGATCCTGAAGAATACAAAGGTGTCGGTGAATTCCTGAGCTTCCTGTCATCTTCGGACGTTCAGGCGAACTGGCATCAGAACACAGGGTATCTTCCAATCACCGCCGAAGCTGGCGTCGCGACCCGAAATGCTGGTTTCTATGAAGAAAACCCAGGTACTGACATTGCTGTCATACAGATGACCGCCAAAGAGCCGACTGCGAATTCGAAGGGTCTGCGTCTGGGGTCGTTTGACCAGATCCGCGGCATCATCGACGAAGAGCTCGAGGCTGTCTGGTCCGGTGAAAAGACCGCTCAGGAAGCAATGGACAGTGCGAAAGAACGCGGCGATGCCCTACTGCGCCGGTTCGAGTCTGCCAATCAATAAGTCCTAATTCGATGCGGGCCTGTTTCGGGCCCGCATCTTCTTTATTCGGTGGTTTATCGGGATGGAAAAACGCGTCACCTTTCGCGGCTGGCTTCTGCCATTGGCTCTGATCGCCCCTCAGGTCATTATCTCCGCCGTTTTCTTTTTCTATCCGGCCGGGCAGGCGGTTTGGCAGTCTTTGTTCATACCTGATCCCTTTGGGCTGTCGTCCCAATTCGTGGGGTTCGGCAACTTTGAATTCCTGCTGAGCGATAAATTCTACCGTGCTTCTTTTGTGACGACGGCGGTGTTTTCAACGCTCGTGACACTGTGTTCAATGATCCCGGCGTTGTTTCTGGCCGTCATAGCAGACCGCCTGATCAAAGGATCGGGTGTTTACCGGACGCTGCTGATCTGGCCCTACGCCGTTGCCCCCGCTGTTGCAGGCGTGCTGTGGCTGTTCATGTTCAACACGCGTGTTGGTGTCGCGTCGTGGTACCTCGGCCAGCTTGGTTATGACTGGAACCACGTTCTGAACGGCACCGAGGCCATGGGCCTGGTGGTTGTAGCCTCAGCCTGGGGGCGTATCAGCTATAACTTCTTGTTCTTCTTCGCAGCGCTGCAGTCGGTCCCAAGATCGGTGATCGAGGCTGCGGCAATTGACGGCGCGCGCTTCTGGCGCCGGTTCTTCACAATCGTGCTGCCGCTTTTGTCACCAACCGCGTTCTTCCTGTTGGTGGTGAATGTTGTCTACGCATTCTTTGAGACCTTTGGCGTCATCCACACGATCACTGGCGGTGGCCCACAGCAGGCGACGACCATTCTAGTTTACAAAGTCTTCTCGGATGGGTTCGTTGGACAAGATCTCGGTTCGTCCTCCGCTCAGTCCGTCATCCTGCTTATTGTCGTTGGTCTGCTGACCGTCATCCAATTCAAATACGTGGAAAAAAGGGTGCACTACTGATGGCAGCCCAACAACACGGAATGGTCGAAAAACGTGGCATGGGGATCTGGTTGACCCATGCCATGATGATCCTTGGCGTCTTAATCATCTTTTTCCCAATCTGGCTGGCGTTCGTGGCATCGACTGTGACCCAGCCGGAAATCGTGTCGCCGCCCATGCCCATTCTTCCCGGCGATCAATTCTGGGAAAACTATAAGGCCGCGCTGTTTTCCGGCGTGAACGTCCCGGTCGCCACAATGTTGTTCAACAGTCTCGTGATGGCCATCGGAATCGCAGTGGGCAAGATCATAATTTCGCTGCTGTCAGCTTTTGCGATCGTCTATTTCCGTTTTCCCGGGCGAACGACGTTCTTTTGGCTGATCTTCCTAACGCTGATGCTTCCGGTCGAGGTTCGTATTGTGCCGACGTTCGAAGTCGTCGCCGGGTTCGGCATGCTCAACAGCTACTATGGGCTGATCTTCCCCTTAATCGCCTCGGCCACGGCAACGTTCCTGTTCCGGCAGTTCTTTCTGACGATCCCGGATGAACTGGCCGAAGCTGCACGCGTCGATGGTGCCCGCCCGATGCGGTTCTTCATTGATATCGTGGTCCCCATGAGCCGAACGAATATCGCGGCGCTGTTCGTGATCCTTTTTATCTACGGGTGGAATCAATATCTCTGGCCGCTGCTCATCACTACCGATCCTGAAATGAACACCATCGTGATGGGTATCAAACAGATGTTCCCATCCGGCGACGACGTGGCGGAATGGCCGGTCATCATGGCCACTTCGATTTTGGCAATGATCCCGCCGGTCATCGTGGTGGTGTCTATGCAAAAGCTCTTTGTCCGCGGCCTTGTCGATAGCGAGAAATAAAAAATGGCAACAGTAAACTTAGAGAATGTCAAAAAGAGCTTTGGCCCGACGGACGTTATCCATGGCATCGACATAGATATTGCGGACGGTGAATTCATCGTGATTGTTGGCCCTTCGGGCTGCGGAAAATCCACGCTTTTGCGAATGGTTGCGGGCCTTGAAACCGTAACGTCCGGTGAAATCCGGATTGGAGAAGAACGAGCCAACGACAAAGAGCCTATGGATCGCGATATCGCGATGGTGTTCCAGAATTATGCGCTCTACCCACATATGTCGGTGCGCCAGAACATGGGGTATGGGCTGAAAATCGCGGGGCTTCCAAAGAACCAGATTGACCAGAAGGTGACCGAGGCCGCCAAACTGTTGCAGCTGGAAGCTTTGTTGGACCGCAAACCCCGGCAGCTTTCAGGCGGTCAACGCCAAAGGGTGGCAATGGGGCGGGCAATTGTTCGCGAGCCAGCGGTTTTCCTGTTTGATGAACCACTCTCAAATCTTGATGCCAAGCTGCGTGTTCAGATGCGTTTAGAAATCCGCGAGCTTCAGGAAAAGCTTGGAATTACATCGCTTTACGTGACTCACGATCAGGTCGAAGCGATGACGATGGCAGACAGGATGATCGTGATGAACGGAGGCATCGCTGAGCAGATTGGGACGCCATTGGAGGTATATGAAACACCAGGAACCCTTTTCGCGGCTCAATTTATTGGTAGCCCTGCAATGAATATCTTTGATGCTCAGCGTGAAAACGGAACGGTTAAGATAGGGGGCTTAGAGATTGGCCCATCCACGGGGCCTGAAACCCCACTAAAGCTTGGAATCCGACCAGAGCATCTGTTTCTGGACAACAATGGTCCGTTGGAAGCCGCTATTCAGATGGCGGAACCGCTAGGCGCAAACACCTTGTTGCATGGCCAGCTCACGGATGGAGGCGACGCGATCACGATAAGCCTTCCGGGTGTCCACCCAATCGAAGGCCGGCATCCGAGCATGCGGTTCTCAGTTGCCTCAGAGCACATGCATCTGTTTGACCATTCATCCGGCAAGAGGTTGGAAGGCTGATGGTCTTTCCACAGGTTGAAGCCTTTCGTGGTGGCAAAAACCTGATCCGGGTTGTGGGGCATCGAGGTGCGCGGGGTGTGCTGCCCGAAAACAGTATGATTGGCTTTGACTTTTCGCTCTCTATCGGCGTCCCGCTGCTTGAGTTTGATGTTGTCCTGACGGCCGATGACGTACCGATCATAACCCACAACCATCGGCTACACGCTCCTAGCTTTCGTGACGCAAATGGCCTGTTTCTGACCGGAGAAGAGCCGAAGGTCTCGTCATTGACGTTCGAGCAAATCCAGCAATTTGACATCGGGCGGTTGGATGGTCATTCGGCTTATGGCCAACGGTTTCCGGACCAGGCTCAACTGGATGGCATCCGTGTTCCAAAGTTGCAGGATTTGCTGGATTTGGTTGATGATCCAAAATACGGCGACGCCTATTTGATGCTCGAACTGAAGTCGGATCCGGATTTGGCTCACGATGCGCTTTATAGGAAGAAATTTGTCGGGCGGGTTCTTCAAGAAGTACGTGACAAAGGATTGTCTTCGCGCGCGGTGCTCCACAGTTTTGATTGGAACCTGTTGGAGGAGTGTCAGCGGCAGGCTCCTGACATGCCGTCTTCCTACCTGACGCAGCTTCCGGAAAACGCGGCGGATGTTGGTGAGGATTCCTCGAAAGCGGTTTGCCCTGACTTTCGTGGTCGTCGTGATGAAATTCCAAATTTGGTCAAGCAAGCTGGCGGTTCGCTTTGGTGCCCATACTACACGGATGTAACGGAAGAAAATGTGGCGCGCGCAAAAGAACTGGGCCTATGTGTTGCCGTTTGGACGGTCAATGAGCACGAAGAAATAGACAGGATGATCGACCTGCGCGTGGATGCAATTGTATCTGACTACCCCGGTCGGGTTCAAAGGCATTTATCGGATTTGTGTATGAGGTGGCGCGTCAGAAACTAGTGAGTTCTGAGTCGCAAGAGCCTGACGCTTTTTTGTTTCTTCCTGTCATAATCGAAAAGGATAAATCACATCACCGCTTTAATCTGGCCAGCTAGGCGAAAAGAATAGTGGTTCAGCGTACTAAATAAATGCAGCGTTGCCTCTGCAATTGTTCGGGGACCGCCTTAAGGTCCTTCTAATCACGTCGCGTGACACGGGACGTTGGATCCTGCCGAAAGGTTGTCCGATAGATGGCAAGAAAGACTGGATTCTTGCTGCGAACGTTCAAACGTCAAGGCACTAGTGTTCAATCAAGGTTGAATGTCCGTCGCGCGACTCGATGAAGCCGTCTTGGGGTTCATTCAATGCAAAAACCTCTTGTGGGGACGGACGATGTGGTCGGGCGAAAGTTGGTCCAGATGTCTCAAGCAGCCTATTGCACGCGAGACTACGCCAAACGGATCTGCGACAATGGCGGCGAGGGGTTGCATTTCATCGGTTGGCATGAGCCAGAAGAGGCCATTACGGCCAAATGGATCAAAGACAGTTACCATCCGAAAGCCCGGCTCAAGCATCGTGTTTCAGAACTTGTGCCTTTGATCACATTGGCGGCGTCCGGTCTTGGCATGGCCTATCTTGCGTGCAATCTTGGCGACCGCCATCCCGATCTGATCCGTGCGCCCTTCCAAAAGCCGATACCGTACCGAAACATTTGGCTATTGCTGCATCGTGATCTTAGAAACACCACGCGTGTCCGGCTCTTCGTCGATTTTATGTCCGAGCGGGTCAGGTCTAGGCGAAACGAGTTCTGGGTTTCGGGAACCTCAAAGCGGGAGTAGCGGTTATTCTATTCGGAAAGATGGACGGTAAACTGTACTCTTTTGAGACACTAACAGCAGCGTCGTTGAATGGCGGTTACTCGTATTGGGTCAGAAATGCTTGACGTTTGGGTCAGAATTGAATGACGTAATCGACCGCTTTGTTGAGGTTTTGGTTGTCGATTGAGTCCACGATCAGTGAAGTTCCACATTTCCTTGTTGTAAGGCGACACATAGTTCTGCCAGCAGCGACAGAGCCTTGCCGTTTTCGCGTCCCTTCCTTCATCCAGAACCCGGACCGATTTAGTTGATCCTGACTTCCTTTCGAGAAAACCAGGGCTGATTTGCAGATCAGACGCCGGAGGCGCCTGTTCCTGCTGCTCTGCCACGTGGCGAACGCGCTTGGGGGCGACGCAATGTTATTCGACAATAGTGGTGCGGCCCGCAAGCGCAGCCGAAGACACGGATTTGTCTAATAGGGTTGCCCGAGGGGGAAGGCAGCGTCTTACCCCTGATCGCCAGAGGCGTTTGGCTTGTCCAAATCCTACTAGCCCCAAAAACAAGTGCGGCTGAGTTGGCTGTGCCGTTACTTCTGCTCCAGAACACGTTGCTTTTCTAAAGAATCGGCGGAAAGCAGTCATTTGCTGCAGGCGCGGGAACACATTGTATTAGTTGTCAAAGCGGACCTTCGGTTTTGATCTGCAAATGGAAGTGGAATCTGGTGCCTCAAGCAAACTGGTAGCGCAACTGAAAAACCAAAAAATGATGCGATGTGCTATCACGGATTTCTTTGATGGCATGTAGAAAAACTGTGCAGCTATTCCGCTAAGTGTGAAATCAAGCTGAAAAATTGGGCGAACGGCAGCCTGATGAAGCATTAAATGGCGCTGGAATTGCTACCAATGCGCCTTGGCCTCACTTGTGACCCTATGAACCAACATCTAACTGTCGTTGTAGTCGAGCAGAACCAAGAACGAGCCATTGCGATTGTAGATGCTCTTAAAGAGGCCGGAGACGTAGACGTTTCTGTAATCGGCAACGTCTCTGGGTTAGCACGTAAAATTGCAATGCAAAGCCCAGACATTGTCCTGATCGATATCGACAACCCCTCTCGAGATATGTTGGAAGAACTTACCGTTGCTTCGGGCCCATTGGAACGACCCGTGGCTATGTTCGTCTCAGGCGCCGCAGGCGGATTGGCAAAAGCTGCTGTTGAGGCCGGTGTGTCGGCCTATGTTGTCGATGGATTGCAAGCTGAGCGAATTAAACCTGTCATCGATACCGCCATCGCTCGGTTTCAGGTGTTGCGCCAGATGCGGACTGAACTTGCAGAAACCCGCCGTGCGCTTGAAGAGCGTAAAGTGATCGACCGCGCAAAAGGTTTGCTGATGAAAGCTAAGGGCATTTCGGAAGACGAAGCCTATGCGCTACTCCGAAATACCGCGATGAACCAAAACCGCCGTGTCGCCGAGGTGGCAGAAGCCTTGGTCACTGCTTCGGGGTTGTTGTCATGAGAACCGTAACACTGCCCGTCGCGTATATGCCGCTTGTCGACGCGGCCCCGTTGATCGTTGCGCGCGAAATGGGGTTCGACCATGCTGAAGGCATCTCGCTGGACCTGCGTCCGGCGCCATCATGGTCCTCTTTGCGCGATATGCTGGCCTTTGGGCATGTGGACGCGGCGCATCTACTATCGCCTGTCCCCGTTGCGATGGCTTTGGGTCTTGGTGGAATCGCGACACCGCTATCCGCGGTATCTGTCCTGTCTTTGAACGGCAATGTTATAGGTGTTGGAACGCAATTGGCCGAGCGACTGATCGACCAGGGCTATGGTTTTGATTTCACCGATGCCGCTGCGGCTGGGGCTGCACTGGCAAAAGCTGCCGATGAAGTCTTGGTGTTTGGCGTGCCTTTCCCATTTTCAATGCATGTCGAGCTACTGCGCTATTGGATTGCGGGAACCAAACTGGCCTCAAAACAGGTCGAAATCCGCACCGTCCCGCCGCCACTCATGGCGCAGGCGCTTGCGGGAGGCGAGATCGATGCCTTTTGCGTGGGCGAGCCTTGGGGCTCCTTCGCAGTGGACGACAGTGTTGGCGCACTGCTGTTGCCCGGAAAGGCGATCTGGACTTGTGCTCCTGAAAAGGTGTTGGCAGTCAGAAACGACTGGGCCGAGACGGAACCGCATTTGCTGGGAAGTCTCATGCGGACCGTATGGCGTGCGGGACGCTGGCTGTCAAACACGGACAGCCGAACAACCGCGTCCGAGATGCTGTCACGCAAAACCTACCTCAATGTCTCACCCGAGCTGATCGACCGAGCGTTAATGGGTGAGTTCGCCATATCTGCACGCGGCGAGCAACGCAGTGTGGAAGGGTTTGTCGAGTTTTTTGACGGTGCTGCCACCTTCCCGTGGCGTAGTCAGGCAAAATGGGTCGCGCATCAATTGGCGCTAAGAAACGGGCTGGACGTCGGTACAGCGGAACGACAAGCAGCCAAGGTCTTTCGAAGTGATCTCTATCGTCGGGAGTTGCAAGGGCTTGGTGTGGAAACACCCGGCGCATCCGAGAAACTTGAAGGAGCTTTGTCTGAGTCGACGGCAGTTGCCTCAGCCAATGGCAGCTTGATTCTGTCTCGGAACGTCTTCTTCGACCGGCGCATTTTCGAGCCCGCAGGGTAAGATTGCACAATTTTTTTGCAGCGCAGCATCTCTTTTTGCTGCGCTGCAGAATTCTCGAAGTGAAGATGTCAAAAAATGATGACGTCGCACTGCGCGTCTGACTTAATCGGGACATCGGAAGGCAACGACGCCCACCGACGGAATTCGCCCACAATCCAGGGCACCTTAGAAGAGCAAAGCCGCTCGACCATCCGCCACCTCCTCCCGGCGGACTGTGTCGGCGGCTTTTTTTGTTTGCCCATGGGGTTGGGCTGAACCGAAAGGGATCGAGATGAAAAAGCTTCTTTTAGGCCTCGCCGCGACGACGGCGCTTGTGTCTCCAGCACTGGCCGAATTGGAACTGGAAAAAGACGAGCTGACCTTTGGCTTTATCAAACTGACCGACATGGCGCCGCTGGCTGTCGCCTATGAGAATGGGTACTTTCTGGACGAAGGCCTGTTCGTGACGCTGGAAGCACAAGCAAACTGGAAGGTGCTGTTGGATGGCGTGATTGACGGACAGCTTGACGGCGCACATATGCTGGCTGGACAACCATTGGCCGCAACCATCGGTTATGGGACCGAAGCCCATATCATCACGCCATTCTCAATGGACCTGAACGGCAACGGCATCACTGTCTCCAACGAGATTTGGGAAGAGATGAAGCCGAACATCCCGTTGATGGACGACGGCCGTCCCCAGCATCCGATCAGCGCCGAGGCTCTGGCCCCGGTCGTCGAGAAGTACAAATCAGAAGGCAAGCCATTTAACATGGGCATGGTCTTCCCGGTTTCGACCCATAACTACGAGCTGCGCTATTGGCTGGCCGCCGGTGGTCTGCATCCGGGTTACTACAGCCCTGAAAACGTGACCGGTCAGATTGGTGCGGATGTGTTCCTGTCGGTGACCCCTCCACCGCAGATGCCTGCCACGTTGGAGGCCGGCACGATCTATGGCTATTGCGTGGGCGAGCCGTGGAATCAGCAGGCTGTGTTCAAGGGTATCGGCGTACCGGTTATTACCGACTACGAGCTGTGGAAGAACAACCCCGAAAAGGTCTTTGGTCTCAATGCCGAGTTCGCAGAACAGTACCCCAACACCACTCTGGCAGTGACCAAGGCCCTGATACGCGCGGCGATGTGGCTGGACGAGAACGAAAATGCCAACCGCCCTGAAGCCGTCGAGATTCTGAGCCGGGCTGAATATGTGGGCGCGGATTATGAGGTTATCGCCAACTCGATGACCGGCACGTTTGAGTATGAGAAGGGCGACAAGCGTGAAGTCCCCGATTTCAACGTGTTTTTCCGCTACAACGCGACCTATCCGTTCTACTCGGACGCCGTTTGGTACCTGACGCAGATGCGCCGCTGGGGGCAGATTGCCGAGTCCAAGCCCGACAGCTGGTATGACGAGGTCGCCAAGTCCGTCTACAAACCCGAGATCTATTTGGAAGCCGCCCGCTTGCTGGTCGACGAAGGTCTGGCGAATGAAGCCGACTTCCCCTGGGACAGCGATGGTTACAAAGCGCCGACCCCGGCCGAGGATATCATTGACGGCATCGCTTACGACGGACGCACACCCAACGCCTATCTCGAAAGCCTGTCCATAGGCCTGAAGGGCGAGCAGAAGATCATCGGCTCGGACGTGCAAGGCTAATTCCCCTAATCCTGCGCCCGGCCCGCGCCGGGCGCAGCCCCCAAAGTGCCCCGCCATCGCAAGGACACATCAGATGACAACGGTCGATCCCGAATTCAACGCAGACGCTGCCCGAGAGGAACGTCGCGCCCGCCTTTTCACCCGCATCAATGCAGCCGACAAATGGTTCCAGGTTCTGGGTCTCAGCTGGGCGACCCCGGTCCTGAAAGCCGCCGCCGGGGACAATCCCCGCGCTCAGATGACCGAGATATGGCGGTTGCTGATCGTGCCTCTGTTGTCGATCTGCTCCTTCTTGTTGCTGTGGGGAACGCTGGCCCCCAAGGTGCAGACCTCTCTCGGCGCGGTTCCGGGGCCGGCGCAGGTTTGGGAAGAGATGGTCAGCCTGAACCAGGATGCCAAGGCCAAAGCGGCCAAACGCGCGAAGTTCGAGGCCATGGTCGAGAAGCGCAATCAGAAATTCATTGACGCTGGCCAGCCGGAGAAAGTGAAAGAGGTCGCCTTCACGGGTGCTCCGACCTATTACCAGCAAATCTGGACTTCGATCAAAACAGTGTTTTTTGGGTTTCTGATCGCCACCGTCATCGCGGTCCCACTTGGTATCGCGGCCGGCCTGTCTCCGACTGCAAATGCAGCCCTAAACCCGCTAATCCAGATCTTCAAACCGGTCTCGCCTCTGGCCTGGTTGCCGATCGTCACGATGATCGTCTCGGCCGTTTACGTCACCAATGACGGCTGGTTCGCGAAATCCTTCCTGATCTCGGCCATTACCGTGACCCTGTGTTCGCTATGGCCCACATTGATCAATACATCTTTGGGTGTAGCCTCCATCGATAAGGACCTGGTGAATGTCTCCAAAGTCCTGAAAATGAACACCTATACCAAGATCACCAAGCTGGTGCTGCCCTCTGCCCTGCCTCTGATCTTCACCGGCCTGCGCCTGTCACTGGGCGTCGGCTGGATGGTTCTGATTGCGGCGGAAATGCTAGCGCAGAACCCCGGTCTGGGCAAATTTGTCTGGGATGAGTTCCAGAACGGTTCCTCCAGTTCGCTCGCCAAGATCATGGTTGCGGTCTTCACCATCGGTATCATCGGCTTCCTGCTGGACCGGGTGATGTACGCGCTGCAATCCCTGTTTACCTTCACAAACAACCGGTGAGCGCGATGAGCATCCTAAGTTTCAAGAACGCCTCGAAATCCTTCGGTGAAGGCACCGCGCGCACGGATGTGTTGAAAGGCATCGATCTGAACGTGCAAGAGGGTGAGTTTCTGGTGATCCTCGGTTTTTCCGGCACCGGCAAAACCACCCTTATCAATCTAATGGCCGGGCTGGACACCCCAACCGGCGGAGAGGTCACCTTCAAAGGCACTCCGATCAAAGGGCCGGGCCCTGAGCGTGGCGTGATCTTCCAGAACTACTCGCTGATGCCCTGGCTGACGGTCAGTGGCAATGTGGGGTTGGCGGTGGATACGGTATTTCCGGGTCTCAGCAAGACCGAGAAGGCCGAAAAAGTCGCGCATTACGTCAAGATGGTCGGCCTCAGTCACGCCGCGACCCGCCGCCCGGCAGAGCTGTCGGGTGGGATGCGCCAGCGGGTCAATGTGGCGCGTGCGTTGTCGATGAACCCCGAAGTTTTGTTGCTGGATGAGCCTCTGTCGGCGCTCGACGCGCTGACCCGCGCCAATCTGGCCGATGAGATCGAACATATTTGGGAAGCTGACAAGAAAACTTGTGTCCTCATCACCAATGACGTTGATGAGGCGATCATTCTGGCCGACCGTATCATTGCCCTGAACCCGGATGGCACGCTGGGGCAGGAATTCCCTGTCTCAATCCTGCGCCCTCGGGACCGTGGAGCCATGAACAATGACGAGACTTTCAAACGCCTGCGCGCGGACGTCACCAAATACCTGATGGATGTGGGGATCGAGGCCAAGGTCGAAGGCTCGCGTATCCTCCCGGATGTCACCCCAATCCACGGTGTTCCAACGGCGGTGGCCGAGGCGCAAAAGGGGCTGATCGAGAACCGCTTCCTCGACTTCTCGCAGCTTCACAAGGTGTATCCGACGCCCAAAGGCCCTCTGACCGTGGTCGAGGATTTCGAACTGAAGATCGACAAGGGCGAGTTCATCTCGCTGATCGGCCATTCGGGTTGTGGCAAGTCCACGGTTTTGACCATGGCGGCGGGGCTGAACGACATCTCGAAGGGTGCGATCAAGCTGGATGGCCGTCACGTCGAAGGGGCCGATCCCGAACGCGCGGTGGTG
This sequence comes from Ruegeria sp. B11, assembly GCF_056539785.1. Taxonomy (NCBI): domain Bacteria; kingdom Pseudomonadati; phylum Pseudomonadota; class Alphaproteobacteria; order Rhodobacterales; family Roseobacteraceae; genus Ruegeria; species Ruegeria sp. B11. The sequence continues at coordinate 16,273 of NZ_JBQFVO010000005.1, forward strand.
TTCCAATCCCCCAACCTGTTCCCATGGTTAACCGCCAAGGAGAACGTCGCGATTGGGGTGGACAAGGTCTATCCAAAGGCCAGCATTGCCGAGCGGCAAGATGTTGTTGAATACTATCTGGAACGCGTCGGTTTGGCTGACGCGATGGACAAATCCGCCTCCGACTTGTCGAACGGCATGAAGCAACGCGTCGGTATCGCCCGCGCCTTTGCCCTGTCCCCCAAGCTGCTGTTGCTGGACGAGCCCTTTGGGATGCTCGACAGCCTGACCCGATGGGAATTACAGGAAGTCCTGATGGAGGTCTGGTCCCGCACCAAGGTCACTGCGATCTGCGTTACCCACGACGTGGATGAGGCGATCTTACTGGCCGATCGCGTGGTGATGATGACCAACGGTCCGCAGGCAACGATCGGCAAGATCACCAAGGTTGAGCTGCCGCGTCCGCGCACGCGCAAAGCGCTGCTGGAGCACCCGGATTACTATGCTTACCGGCAGGAAGTCCTCGATTTCCTCGAAGAATATGAACATGGCGCCAAGCCAAAAACACCCGCCCCCAAGGCGATTGCAGCGGAGTGAAATCATGAAGCAAAGACTTGTTGTCATAGGCGCGGGTATGGCCTCAGGCCGGGTGTTGGAACACCTGACCGAAGCCGCGCCGGATACGTTCGAAATCACCCTGTTCAATGCCGAGCCGCGCGGGAACTACAACCGCATCATGCTCAGCCCAGTGCTGTCGGGCGAGAAAACCTATGACGAGATCGTCACCCATGACGACGCGTGGTATGCCGCGCGGGGCATTGCCTGCCGCTTTGGTGAAAAGGTCGCGAAGATCGACCGCGAGATGAAGGTGGTCGAAGGTCAGAACGGCCACGTTCCCTATGACAAGCTGGTGATTGCGACCGGATCTAACCCGTTCATGATCCCTCTGCCAGGGCATGATCTGGAGGGCGTGATTGCCTACCGCGATCTGGAAGACACCATGCAGATGATGGGCATGGGCCCTGACAACAAGGTGGTCGTGATTGGCGGCGGCTTGCTGGGGCTCGAGGCCGCCGCGGGTATGGCTGCCCATGGCGTTGACGTGACGGTGGTGCATATCATGGGTCACCTGATGGAGCGACAGCTGGACGAGGCCGCAGGCTACCTGCTGAAGAAATCGCTGGAAGACAAAGGCATCAGGATTTGCCTGCAGGCGAACTCTAAAGAAATCCTCGGACAGGACGGAAAGGTCCGCGCGCTGCTTCTGGACGACGGGACCGAATTGCCCTGTGATCTGCTTGTCATGGCCGTGGGTATCCGCCCCAACACAGCTCTGGCGCAAGAGGCTGGGCTGGCCACCGGGCGCGGTATCCATGTGGATGACCAGATGCTGACTTCGGATTCGGATGTCTTTGCGGTAGGTGAATGCGTCGAACATGACGGGGCGGTCTTCGGTCTTGTCGCGCCGCTTTACGATCAGGCGAAAGTGGCTGCGCAGGCTTTGTTGGGTGAAGAGGCTGCGTTTGCTCAGAAAACCCTATCGACCAAGTTGAAGGTCACCGGCTGCGATCTGTTCAGTGCGGGGGATTTTGCGGATGGGCCGGGGCGCGAGGATATCGTGTTCCGCGACCCCTCGCGCGGGGTCTACAAACGGCTTGTGATTGAAGAGGATCGGCTGGTCGGCGCGGTCATGTATGGTGACACCACTGATGGCAGCTGGTTCTTTGGCCTCATCAAAGACGGCGCCAGCGTAGAAGAAATGCGCGAGACGCTGATCTTTGGACCCGCATATCAGGGGGGCGACACTGCGGACCCTCTCTCAGCCGTTGCAGCATTGCCGCATGAGGCGGAGATTTGCGGCTGCAACGGCGTATGCAAAGGTGACATCGTCGAGGCGATCAATGCGGGGGCGGGTGATCTGGGCGCGGTGCGCACGACCACAAAGGCTAGCGCATCCTGCGGAACTTGCACAGGATTGGTTGAGCAATTGTTGCAGGTCACTCTGGGCGACGCGTTCCAGATGCCTGCCGCGCAGCCGGTCTGCGGATGCACCGACCTGACTCATGAGGATGTGCGACGCCTGATCAAAGGGCAGGAGTTAAAAAGTCAGGCTGCCGTTTGGCAGGAACTGGGTTGGACGACGCCCAATGGCTGCCATGTCTGTAGGCCCGCGATCAACTACTACCTGCTGGCCGACTGGCCGTTGGAATACCAAGACGACCCACAAAGCCGTTTCGTCAATGAACGCAAACACGCCAACATCCAGAAGGATGGCACGTTCAGCGTTGTACCGCGTATGTGGGGCGGGATCACCACGCCCGACGAACTGCGCGCCATTGCAGATGCGGCGGATAAATACGATGTTCCCACCGTCAAGGTCACAGGCGGTCAGCGGATCGATCTGCTGGGCGTCAAAGGCGAAGATCTGCCCGCCATGTGGTCAGACCTGAACAAAGCCGGGCTGGTCTCTGGCCACGCCTATTCCAAAGGCCTGCGCACGGTCAAAACCTGCGTCGGCACCGATCATTGCCGGTTTGGTACTCAGGACAGCACCGGGCTTGGCATAAAGCTTGAAAGAATCCTGTGGGGGTCGTGGACGCCGCACAAGCTGAAGCTGGCCGTATCTGGCTGCCCTCGAAACTGTGCCGAGGCGACCTGCAAGGACATCGGCGTGGTCTGCGTCGAATCTGGCTATCAGATCAGCATCGGCGGGGCCGCAGGGATGGATGTCAAAGAGACCGAGCTACTCTGTCAGATTCCCACCGAAGAAGAAGCGATCGAGATCGTGATGGCCGTCACGCAAGCCTATCGCGAAGGCGGCAAGTATCTGGACCGTTTATATAAATGGCTGGGTAAGGTGGGCATGGACTGGGTCAAGGTGCAGGTCGTGGACGACCATGAAAATCGCGCGGCCCTCGTCGCGCGGTTCGAACTGTCGCAAAACATCTACCGCAAAGACCCGTGGGCCGAACACGTCAAAGAAAAAGCGCAAACCTACGCGCCAATTGCAGATTTCACACTGGAGGCCGCAGAATGAGCTGGATCGACATCGGACATATCGACGAGGTTCCCTTGCGTGGGGCGCGTCTGGTCAAGACGCATATCGGCTGCATCGCTGTCTTCCGTACTGCCGAGGTGGAGGTCTATGCTGCGACTAACAGCTGTCCGCACAAGGGCGGTCCTTTGTCTGAGGGTATCGTGCACGGGCAGTCGGTGACCTGTCCTTTGCACAATTGGGTATTTGACCTGAATACGGGCGAAGCGCAAGGCGCGGATGATGGCCGCATCACCATCTATCCCGTGCGCATTGAAGACGACCGTATCCTGTTAGACGACAGCGCAGTTACCCGGCGGAGCGCCGCCTGATGGACGGAAGTGGTCTGCCTGAAGTTCGCTCGACTTGCGCCTATTGCGGGGTCGGCTGCGGTGTGCTTTTGCGGCCCGATGGGGCCGGAGGCTTGACCGTTCGCGGCGATCCGGATCATCCAGCGAATTTTGGGCGTTTGTGCTCGAAAGGATTGGCTTTGGGCGAAACAGTTGGGCTGGAACATCGGTTGCTGGCTCCTCGCGCCTTCGGCCGAGACACAAACTGGGACAACGCGCTGCAACTGGTCGCAGATCGGTTTTCTGCCGCAATCAAGAACCATGGACCGGACAGCATGGCATTTTACGTCTCGGGGCAGTTGCTGACAGAGGATTATTACGTCGCCAACAAGCTGATGAAGGGTTTTATGGGGTCGGCCAACATCGACACCAATTCTCGACTGTGTATGGCGTCAACTGTGGCCGGACACAAACGCGCCTTTGGCACAGATACCGTGCCCGGGACTTATGAGGATCTGGATGAGGCTGATTTGGTTGTCTTGGTTGGCTCAAACCTCGCATGGTGCCATCCCGTTCTCTATCAACGCGTCATAGCTGCGCGTCAGGCGCGCGGTACGAAGATTGTGGTTGTCGATCCACGTCGAACTGCAAGCTGCGATCAGGCCGATCTCCATCTGGCGTTGCAACCCGGCAGTGACGTGGCATTGTTCAACCGCTTGCTGAGCAGAATTCACCAATCGGGGCATGTGGCACCGGATTTTCTGGATCGCAGCGTAGGGTACACTGAAGCCCTCGAACTCGCACAGCTTGATGATCCGGATGAGACCGGACTTACCCCAGGTGAAATCGAAGCGTTTTGCGATCTGTGGATTGGAACCGAGCGGGTTGTTACGATTTTCAGTCAAGGCGTAAACCAATCCTCCAGCGGAACAGACAAAGTCAACGCGATCCTGAACTGCCATCTGGCTACGGGACGCATCGGACGCGCAGGGATGGGCCCGTTCTCGGTTACCGGTCAACCAAACGCCATGGGTGGTAGAGAGGTCGGCGGTCTGGCCAACATGCTTGCGTGTCACCTAGATATCGAAAACGAGGCCCACAGAGCAGCCGTCCGGGACTTTTGGAAAGCGCCCATCCTGCCAGAAAAGCAGGGGCTCAAAGCTGTCGACATGTTTCGCGCCGTTAAAGATGGACAGATCAAAGCACTTTGGATCATCCACACCAATCCAGCGGCCACGATGCCGGACGCCGATCGAGTCAATGCGGCGATCAAAAACTGCCCATTCACCGTCGTAAGCGACCTGACTGCCCAAACAGACACCGCGCGTCTCGCAGACGTATTGCTTCCAGCAGCAGGATGGGGCGAAAAAAGCGGCACAGTAACCAATTCCGACCGCATGATCAGCAGGCAACGCGCCGTTCTGACCCCTCCGGGACAGGCACGTGCGGATTGGGATATCTTGGCAGAGGTTGGCCGCCGCATGGGTTGGGCCGAGGCCTTCAGCTATGAGTCTGCAGCGCAGATTTTTAGGGAATATGCGAACATGTCCTCGCTTGCCGTCTCATTTGGCAAAGACTTTGAGATTGCTGGCTTTTCGGACATCAACGACGAAGATTATGATGCGATGTGCCCGACACGATGGCCCACGGCATCGCGGAAAACTGACGGTCGTTTCTTCGGGGACGGGCAGTTTTTTCATCCTGATGGCAAGGCGCGGTTTGTGCCGGTCACCCATCGAACGCCCAAGGCAGAGCCATCAAAACCCTACCCTTTCATGTTGAACACAGGGAGAAATCGGGATCAGTGGCACACCATGACCCGATCCGGATTATCGCCTCGCTTATCGGCCCACCTTGCCGAGCCCTATTTGGAAATGAACCCAAAGGACGTTGATCAAATGGGGCTTGGTCCTGTCGATTTGGTCGAAGTTAGTAGTTCAGTCGGCAGCGGCATATTTCGGCTTCGCATTACGGAATCTATTGCGCGTGGCAATGTGTTTGCGCCCATTCATTGGACCGGAGAAACGGCACCGTCGGCCCGTGTAAACGAGATAATTCCCAGTGTAACTGACCCGATTTCTGGTCAGCCGGAAAGCAAATCAACAGCGGTATCTGTTCGACGTATGAGAGCAGCATGGTACGGTTTCGCCGTTTCAGCCGATGCAGCGTTCCCTGAAGCAGAGTATTCGGCGACAGCCAGAACAACCAACGGCTACAGGATGGAGTTGGCAGGGAACCAGATTATTGAAGACTGGGAAAAGACCGCTCGCGTTTGGTTTAGTTTACCGGATGCAACGGCTACTTCAGTAGAAGATCCCAAACGCGGCTCTTATAGAATTGCGCTGTCAGACGGTCAGCGCATTCTGGCAGTGCTCTTCGTCTCGCGCCGACCTATCACCCTGATGCGAGACTATTTGGCAACTTTGCCTGAGGTAACGCCTCAGCAGATTCTGTCTGGCCATTCATCTGTTGATTCTGAGGACTGCGGCCCAATCGTCTGTTCGTGTTTCGAAGTCGGGCTAAAAACCCTTATCCGCGCCATTCACGACAAGCGTTTGATCAATGTCGACGATATCGGAGACGCCCTTAGTGCGGGAACGAACTGCGGTTCATGCCGGCCAGAGTTGGCTGATTTAATCGCCGAGCATTCGAAATTGAGTCACGACAAAACGAAGAATTCCCTGCAAGAACTACTGGGATAGAATCGCGGTTCTCGAGTATTACAGCGGTGTGCTTAGGTTGGCTTTTAAAGAACACGCGGGATCCCTTCGCTCGACACCACCTATCTGGTTAAGCTTGGTTGACGGTTCTGGCGGTTCAGTCCGAGGATGGCGTCGCTCTACGCTCAAGACCTCCCCGGTGTTCGAATTTCGCGTTGACCGCGAATGTCTTCTTTGGCGCGCCGCTGCGCAGCATCGAAGACTGTTTTCAGATGACTGCTTAGGGCCGATCCAAGAGTTTTCTAGGTCTGCTAGAATGCCCCTGAGACGCATACGAAAACCTAAGGTGGCCGTAATGGAATTGTCCGGCATCGGCACGACCGGGAGGCGTATCGCTACCGAAGTCGGGTCATAGATCACCTGTTTGAAAAATGGTCTTCTCGGAGGTGACGCGCAAATCGGTGCGATGATCGCTTAAGGCGCCTTGATGCGCTGCTCTTTTTCATCGACCCGCTTTCTGCACTGCCTCATGATGTGGATGAGAAGTCGCTGCTACGACCGGCCACGCTGTATAACACTGCGCTGGCCATCAACGCGGCAAGCGCGACGCTAATGGTGTGCGCGGCTAACGTTTAAACCGTCGAAGCGGACGGAGCATTCATATTCGCACAATCTACCGAAATTTGAATGTCCGCGGCGGGGATTTAAGGCGTCATTCAGCCAGATAAAGCAAATGTCGGTTTTGTCCGCCGAGGCAGCCTTTCGCACTTGTTCCACATAACGGCCATAACCCAACCAAAGATCGTTTCTCATAAAACCGCTTCAATGACGATCGTGGTTGGGTATGACGCCAGCAAACACCCAATGGTTGTGAAAATCGCAATTCGAGGCGGATATCAATCTTGGCGGCCATGTTGAACTAACAGCCATCCGGTAGGCGGAATGTTTGGACTTTCCCCGACAGAAGTGCGGACTGTTAGAAAAGGTAGTTCATCGACTTCAACCTGTCCCAAATCAGCTTATTTTGCTCACTGGAAAGTTTGTTGAATGTTTGTGGACGTCTCAATTAGCGCTTGTTCGATGGTTGCTCTTTGCCGTGCAAATCGCGTCGTTGGTACTGGAATTGAGATCGCGTGCAGGTCTCCCACCCAGTCGACAAAAGAAAACCCGATAGCCGATACACCAGCAGAATGTTCGTCCAAATCATAGGCAAGGCCCTGTTCGCGGACTGTATTTAGTTCGGAAAGGAACTCATCCAAATTCCTTTGGATACCGTTCCGTTCCCATTCGTTCTGAATAAGCTCTGTCGCATCTCCTTCATCGAGTTGAGCGAGACAAGCTTTCCCATTTGCAGTGGTGGTCAGCGGAAAAACCTCGCCTACTTGCGAAACGGTCGTCAATCGATAGACGCCTGGGACCTGATCTAAGAAAACCATGCCGATACCGCGCATGACGGCTAGGTCTGTGGTTTCCCCGGTCTTTTGGGTCAGTTCCGTCAAAAGCAGACGGCAGTGTTCGACGATGCTGTACTGCGCCGCGCCCGCGAGAGCGCTTAGTTCGGGACCGAGCCTCAAACCACCCCCATTAGCCTCCGCTATGACAAGGTTTTCTTCGGCAAGAGCGCTTGTGATTCTCTGTACCGTAGAGCGGGGCAGGTCAACACGCTCGGCGATTTTCCCCAAGCTCATTCCGGATTGGTTTTCTTTCAGAACACGCAAAATCGAGGCCGCTCTGGAAATAACCTGAATGCCACCTTTATCCGCTTTTTCAGACATTTAACCTACCTCATCCTGTCTTGGTATCGTAGTTTTGGATACCTAGCGATTTTTTAGTGTTGTATCACAATGCGGTGCAAGTCAACCGTATAGTGAGTTTTTTGGTTGACCATAATGCGGTGCGTATGCATCATCATACGGGACAGGTGGGGAGGCCACCCAGACAATTGAAAAGCGAACACCGCCGCGTTGTCGGCGAACAAAGGAGATGTGCCCAATGGTCGAAATCCGTGGCATTGAGTTTCAGGCAAACACCGACAACGACATGGGGCTTGAGTTTTATAACCTGAGCCACAGATACGGGTTTCAGTGCCCCAACTGGCCGTATTTCAAGGACGTCCAGATCGACCGAAAGCACTACATGGCCAAGTCAGGCGTGTTGTCTCAGACGATTACGACGACGATGCACGTTACCACTCATATTGATGCACCGGCCCATGTTGTTCAGGGAACGCCGTTCATCGACGAGGTGCCGCTGCCGCATTTCTTCGGTTCGGGATTGGTAGTCTCGGTTCCCAAGAAGAAGTGGGAGCAAATCACGGGAGATGATCTGGAGAAGGCTTGCGGGCACTCAATCCGTAAGGGCGACGTTCTGATCATAAACACCGGTTGGCATAAGCAGTACGAAGACGGTGACTATTTTGCTTATTGCCCGGGTCTCGTTCCTTCTGCTGCCGAGTGGATGATCGAGAAAGGTGTGAAAGTCGTTGGCCACGATACCCAAGCGAACGATCACCCGCTGGCAACTGCCATCGGTCCGCAGCGAAACGGTCCGATCATGCCACACCTCGAAAAAGAGTATCTTGAGTGGTCAGGCGGCACGCCATGGGAGGTTGATTTCCCTGAGTGGGAACCGGTTCACAATATGCTGTTTTCCAAAGGCATTCTCGGCATCGAAAATGTTGGTGGGGATCTGGATGCGGTGACCGGCAAGCGGTGTACCTTCGCGTTCTTTCCGTGGAATTGGGACCGTGGCGACGGCTGCATCATCCGACTGGTTGCGATGATCGACAAGAACCAATCCTACCGCATCGAGGCTGGTGAAGATTTCTGAACACTCACGGACCGGTCGCCGGTTCACCGGCGGCCGCCATTAAACCTGAGCGGAGATGGACATGCATCTGAAGCGGTTTATAGACGCCCAGCCCTACGAAGCACCGAACCATTTTGGATGTCATGGGTTGCGCTTACAAGGGTTTGAGGAAGGCGGGCCGACAAATCAGTGGATTGGCTTCAGCCAGTTCCTGCCGGGCGGTGGTGCCGGGCCGGATTCCACTCCGTTCGAGAAAGTCTACGTCGTTCTGGAGGGCGAAATGACCGTCATCGTTGACGGCACAGAAACCACCCTTAGACCCATGGACAGCTGCACGATCGCACCGGGCGAAGCGCGCGAAATTGAAAATCGCGCGAACCAGACCTGCAAAATGCTGGTTATCATTCCGTATCCGCCAGAAAACTAAGGACGAAAAGAATGTCTGATCCACTCAAGATGTTTGACGTAAAAGATAACGTCGCACTGATCACCGGAGCTTCGGGCGCATTTGGAATGGTTGCGGCACGCGTCTTGGCCGGGGCTGGTTGCAACCTTGTTCTGGCGGCGGGAAACCAAGAAGCGCTCAATGACATTGCCAAAGAGTGCGAGGCACTTGGTGCAACGGTAGTGACCATCAATACCCGACCGACCGATGAAGCATCGTGTGACGCATTGGTTGATGAGGCCGTCAACACCTTTGGCAAGCTCGACATTCTCGTTGTCGCGTCCGGTATGAACAAAGTTGCTCTGATCAACGACATGGCGCCGGAAACCTTTGGTGCAGTGATGGACGCCAACGTGAACCAAAGCTGGCTGTTGGCGCGCGCAGCGGCAGCGCACATGAAGCAAAGCGAATATGGCAAGATCATATTCGTCAGTTCCGCGCGCAGCATCCTTGGGCACCCTGCCGGATACACGGCGTATTGCGCGTCAAAGGCCGCCGTGAACGGGATAACCAAAGCCTTGGGATGTGAGCTGGGTCCGACAGGGATCACCGTCAACGCGATCGCACCGACAGTGTTCCGTTCGCCTTTGACGGCTTGGATGTTTGAAGACACCGACGAAGCGAAGGCAGTGCGCGATGGTTTCCTGACCCGTGTTCCTAAGGGGCGGCTGGGTGAGCCAGAAGATCTTGCGGGTCCGCTCCTGTTTCTCGCGTCGCGCGCATCTGATTTTTACACCGGGCATATCCTGCATGCCGATGGCGGATATACGGCGGGCTAAGGGATGGTGCGTAAGAAACAGCAAATGGCAGTGATTGGTGCTGGCCTGATGGGTCACGGCATTGCCCTTACCTTGGCGAAGGCGGGCCAATATGTCGCCATTACCGATCCCGTGGAAGAAGCGCGCGTCACCGTGCCCAACCGCATTCGCGCCAGTATGGCCGCAATGGGGGATGATGAGGTTACAATCACGAAAACCCTCAAGATGATTGAGATTTTTGCGACGACGGAAGGTACTGTGCGAAACGCTGATGCTGTGTTCGAAGCCGCACCCGAAAAGCTAAGGCTCAAGCAAGCGATCTTTGCAGAGATCGAGGCGCATGCACCAGAAACTTGCATACTCGCGTCGAATACCTCGGTCATGCCAATCACCCAGATTATGTCCGGTTTGCGGCTGAAAAAACGGGCATTGGGAACCCATTGGTGGAACCCGCCGCACATGATCCCTTTGGTCGAGGTCATCAAGACCCAGTGGACAGACCCTGAGATCGCACAGACAATGTTCGATCTGCTGAAAGATGCCGGGAAAACGCCGGTTATGGTCGAAAAAGATGTGCCCGGCTTTATCGGCAATCGCCTTCAACATGCGTTGTGGCGCGAAGCGGTCAGTCTGGTGGAAAACGGTATTTGTGACGCCGAAGCCGTCGATACCGTGATCAAGTCCAGCTTCGGGCGCAGGCTTGCTGTTCTTGGTCCGCTGGAGAACGCGGATCTGGTCGGCACTGACCTGACGCTCGATATCCACGAAAACGTGCTGCACGATCTTGAAGCACAAAGGGGCCCTTCATCCTATCTTAAGTCGCTTGTCGAAGCGGGCAAGCTGGGCATGAAATCCGGCGAAGGGTTCAGGACATGGGCCGAGGGCGAGGCAGATCAGGTTCGCCAACGTGTCGCGAAACATCTGAAAAATCTCGAAAAGACTTTGTAAGATCAATCAAACACTGGCGGCAGGCCGGTGAAGGGAGGACGCAATGACAAGGACATTCAAAACGGCCACCAGGCGTAGTTTCATCGCCGGGGCAACGGCAGCAATTGCGGCACCGGCAATCCTGAGGGCGACGCGTGCTTATGCTGCGAACCCGACCTTGCGTGTCGGCAATGTCAGCCCGCGCACCGGACCGCTGGCTGGTTTTGCCGAGGCTGATGAATACGTGCTTCAGGCCATCCAACAAGTGTTCTCAACCGGGATGGAGAACAACGGCAAGACTTGGAATGTCGAGATCATCTCAAAAGACAGCCAGTCCAACCCGAACCGCGCAGCCGAGGTTGCCGCAGATCTGATCCTGGGTGATGAGGTCGATATCATTGTCGCCGCTTCTACCCCGGATACGGTAAACCCGGTCGCCGATCAGGCAGAGATTAATGAGGTTCCCTGCATCACGACCGACTGTCCGTGGCAGCCTTACTTCTTTGGTCGCAATGGTGTTCCGGGTGAGGGGTTTGAAACGACCTATCACTTCTTCTGGGGCCTAGAGGACGTGATCGCAGCGTTCCTTGATATGTGGGACAAAACTGGCGTGACCAAGACAGTGGGTGGTCTTTTCCCCAACGATGCCGACGGCAATGCTTGGGGCGACGCCGAACTGGGACTGCCAAAACCGCTGGCCGCCGCTGGATATACGCTGACCGATCCCGGTCGCTATCAGCCTCTGTCCGACGACTTCTCAAACCAGATCGCAGCGTTCAAGGCTGCTGGCTGCGAAATCGTCACTGGCAACATGATCCCCCCCGATTTCGCAACGTTCTGGAGCCAGGCCGCCCAGCAAGGCTTTAACCCGAAGGTCGTGACCATTGGCAAAGCACTGCTGTTCCCATCCGTTATTGAATCGCTCGGTGACCGCGGGGACGGGTTGTCGACCGAGGTCTGGTGGTCTCCACATCATCCGTTCTCGTCTTCTCTGACCGGTATTACCTCGAAAGACCTGGCTGAGGGTTACACGGCAGAGTCGGGCCGTCCATGGACTCAGCCGCTTGGCTTTAAACACGCTTTGTTCGAGGTCGTCGCGGATGTCATCAAAAGAGCGGATGATCTGGAAGACCCGTCTTCGATCATTTCGGCAATCACATCCACCAACCTGAACACAATTGTGGGGCCGGTGAACTGGGGTGATGGGCCGATGAACAACGTCACCAAAACTCCGTTGGTCGGTGGCCAGTGGCAGAAGTCCGGAGACGCCTATGAGCTGCAAATCGTAGCAAACAGCACCGCGCCCGAAGTTCCGGTCACGGCAGATATGAAGCTGCTGGGCTGACTAGACGTTCGGCGCCGATCTTGGCGCCGAACCCTCTATCCGAGAGAAGCATGACGACAATCTTGAGACTCCAAGACCTGAGCAAGGCATTTGGCGCGGTCACTGTTGCCGATGCTATGAGCTATGAGATCCAGCAAGGCGAAGCACTCGGGGTCATAGGTCCCAACGGTGCCGGCAAAACCTCGATGTTCAATCTGATCACCGGGACGCTCAAATCGAATTCCGGGGTGATAGAATTCAATGGGCAGAACGTCACTAAATGGAGCGCCGCAAAGCGGAGCCATGCAGGCATCGCGCGTTCTTTTCAGGTTCCGCAGCCGTTTTCGGGCATGACTGTTTTCGAAAACGCTATGATCGCCGCCACGCAATCAGCTGGCTTGCATGGGCATCAGGCTGAGCGCTTTTGTCTGGAGGTTCTGGACCAAACGGAGCTGCTGCCCAAGGCAAACGTTCTAGCGGGCAGCCTGACTTTGTTGGAACGCAAACGCCTGGAACTGATACGCGCGCTTTGCGCCAAACCCAAACTGCTGCTGTTGGATGAGATTGCAGGTGGCTTGACCGAAGCTGAGTGTAAGTCTCTGGTTCAGACCATCAAGGATATTCACGCGTCCGGTGTCACAATTATCTGGATCGAACATGTTGTGCACGCCCTGCTGGCCGTCGTTGACCGCCTGATCGTCATCGATTTCGGAAAGAAGATCGCCGAGGGCGAGCCGCAGGCAATCATGGAAAGCGCGGAAGTCAAAGAAATCTATCTGGGGATCGAAGCCGATGCCTGACTCAATTCTTCAGACACGCGGTTTGAACTCCTATTACGGCGATTTCCAAGCGCTTTATGATGTCGAACTGGACGTCGGCGAGGGAGAAGTTCTGGCAATCATTGGTGCAAACGGCGCAGGCAAGACGACCCTGATGCGGTCAATCACCGGGTTGCTGACGAACGGAGTGGATCAGATTCACTATCAAGGTCAGGATATCAGCCGGCTTCGCGCAGACGAGGTTGCAGAACTTGGCCTTGCCATGGTTCCAGAAGGTCGCCAGTTATTCCCATCTTTGTCAGTCAAAGAAAACCTGATGATCGGAGCCCAAGTTGGTCGCTCAGGCCCTTGGGATCTGAAAGCTGTCTATGATCTGTTCCCGATCCTCGAAGAGCGCAAAGATCAGGCATCAACATCGCTTTCAGGCGGTCAACAGCAGATGGTCGCCATCGGGCGCGCATTGATGGCCAATCCAGATCTAATCCTGTTTGACGAAATCAGCCTTGGATTGGCACCGATCATTATCAAAGACATCTACGAGGCTTTGCCCGGCATCATCGGTGAGGGCATGAGCGCGATCATCGTCGAACAGGACATAACCAAGGCACTGTCGGTCTCGAGCCGGGTCTATTGCCTGCAGGAGGGGCGCGTTTCGCTGGAAAGCGCGTCTAACACCGTTTCGCGCGAAGACATTTCGCGCGCGTATTTCGGGATCGAATAATATGGAATGGCTGAACGCTATCGTGCAGGGAACTTTGCTGGGTGGGCTATACGCGCTGTTTGCCGCAGGTCTGTCGTTGATCTTTGGCGTCATGCGGCTCGTCAATATCGCTCATGGCGACTTGATTGTGCTGGCCGCGTATTTGGGGCTGACCGTGACGACCGCGACGGGGATGCTTCCGATGTCCGCCCTGGTGATCGTCGTACCCGCTATGGCGCTGATTGGGTATGCCCTTCAACGCGGCCTACTGAACCAAACCCTGGGCGACGATATTCTTCCACCGCTGCTTGTGACCTTCGGGCTGAGTGTAATTATCCAGAACGCGTTGCTTGAGGTCTACACTGCCGACCCTCAAACATTGAATGCTGGCACTTTGGAAACAGCAAGCGTCGCTGTTGGAGGGTTGACGCTTGGGCTTCTTCCGCTCCTGACCTTCGGGATCGCCATCGCTGTGATCTGGGGGCTGCAATGGACCTTTTATCACACCGCGCTTGGTCGCGCGTTTCGGGCCGTGTCCGACAATCAAGATATCGCACAGCTTATGGGCCTCAATCGTCGGCATATCTTTGGACTGGCCATGGCGCTGGCGCTGGGCGTGACCGCAATTGCCGGGATCCTGCTTGGCATTCGGACCAGCTTTGATCCGTCCATTGGTGGCGGTCGCCTGATCTTTGGTTTTGAAGCGGTCATCATCGGTGGGCTCGGCAACCTCTGGGGCACGCTCATTGGTGGCGTCATACTTGGTGTCGCGCAAACTATTGGAGCCAAGATCGATCCGGGTTTGCAATTGCTAGCCGGCCATATCGCCTTTCTTGTCATTCTCGCCGTGCGCCCAAACGGCCTGTTCCCGAGGGTTTCCGGATGAACTTCCAAGAATATTCGGTTTCCCGTTCTTCGAAACCAGCCCGCGTTGCTGCGATCCTGGCCGCAATCAGCTTGCTTGTTTTAATTGCAGCCCCTTGGTGGGCAGGTCGCGCGGACATGCGCCTGATGGGTGAACTTTTCCTCTACCTATCCCTCGCCACCCTTTGGAACCTCATGGCGGGTTACGCTGGTCTCGTGTCGGTCGGTCAGCAGGCCTATGTCGGCTTCGGTGGCTATATGCTGTTTGCACTGACGATGCTGGGCGGTTTGCATCCATTGGTTGCTATCGCAGCCGCAGGGGTCCTGGGAGCGTTGATCTCGATCCCGGTCGCCGTCCTGATCTTCAGGCTTCGGGGGGCATATTTTGCAATAGGCACCTGGGTCATCGCTGAAGTCTTCCGGCTGAGCTTCGCGCAAATCTCAGCGCTTGGTGGAGGGTCAGGATCTTCGCTGCCCGTTGCCATCGTGAAATCACTGGCGTCCGGGCGCGCGATGCGTGAGGCGCTGAGCTATTGGCTGGCACTCGGGGCCGCCGTGCTGGTTGTAACCGCCGTGTATCTCTTCCTGCGTTCGCGCCAAGGTTTGGCGTTGACGGCAATTCGGGACAACGAACTGGCCGCCGGTAGCCTTGGCATCGATATCTGGCGAACGAAGTTCATAGTGTACGTCGTCACGTCGGCATTCACGGCGATGATCGGCGCGCTGATCTTCTTGCAAAAGCTGCGCATATCGCCGGATGCGGCGTTCAGCGTCAATGATTGGACTGCCTTCGTCATCTTCATCGTAGTGATCGGCGGCATCGGTACCATCGAAGGACCGATCATCGGCACACTCGTCTTCTTTGCGCTGCGCGAAACGCTGGCCGACCTAGGAACAACTTACCTGATCGTTCTCGGCGTGGTCGCAATTGTCGTCATGCTCAAGGCACCAAAAGGCATCTGGGGCGCGATCCGTAGCCGCTATGATCTGCAACTTTTCCCGCTGGGCTATCGCGTAAAGCGCATCGGGCAATCCAAGGAAAACTGAACCCATGGCTCGTCAGAAAAAAACGATCATCACATGCGCTGTAACAGGAGCAATCCACACGCCCACCATGTCAGAGGCGCTGCCATACACTTATGATGACATCGCGAGGCAGGCGATCGAAGCCGCCGTGGCCGGTGCGTCGATCCTACACCTGCATGCCCGAAACCCTGAGGACGGGTCGCCATCGGTTGAACCTAATGACTTTGCGCCATTCCTGCCGCGCATAAAACAGGCCTCCGACGCGGTTGTGAACCTATCGACCGGTGGATCGCTGACATTATCCATTCAAGACCGGATCAACCCGGCCAAGACTTTCAGCCCCGAGATGTGCTCGATGAATATGGGTTCGATGAACTTCTCGTTTCACCCTTTGGCCAACCGATACGGTGATGACGATTGGAAGTTTGATTGGGAGAAGGACTATGTCGCGAATTCCGATCAGAACATCTTTCGCAATACCTTCCGGGACATTCGCGAGGCGGCGGAAACGCTTGCGCCTCATGACATCAAGTTCGAACACGAATGCTATGATGTCGGGCACTTGTACAACCTGAAATTCTGCATGGATATCGGGTTGTTCAAGGCACCAATTTTCATTCAGTTCATCTTTGGCATCCTCGGCGGCATTGGACCCGAAGTCGACAATCTGATCTTCATGAAACGTACTGCTGACCGGCTGTTCGGTGACGACTATCGGTGGTCGGTCTTGGGAGCAGGTGGAGCACAGATGTCCCTTGCCACGACGGCAAGCCAGATGGGTGGTAACCTTCGGGTCGGTCTTGAAGACAGCCTATTTATCTCTCGTGGAAAACTGGCCGAATGCAACGCTCAGCAAGTCGTTAAAATCCGACGTATTGTAGAAGATCTGGGCAGTCAGGTCGCGACCCCTGATGAAGCAAGGGAAATTCTGGACTTGAAAGGCGGAGACCGCGTCGCTTTCTGAAGGTAGGATGACCAATGACTACTTTCTTCGACCAACATTTTTTTGGAGTTTACGAAAGCCCAAGGAGTTTGAGCCATGCGATTGAAAGTTCTGACATTCAGTGCGCTTCTGACAGGATTTACGGCGGTTCAGGCTCATGCGCAAAACGCAGCTCGGGACATTACCAATCTCTTGCTCAGTAACCGATCAGCAGATTGCGCGGACTATGCTGGCGTGTATTCCGCTTCAGTGGAAGACGTCACCCGCCAGCAACATTTTAACTCCGAACTCGAAATCTCGGCAGATAGTCAGCAGTGTACTCTTAAGACCAATGGCATTCCTAACCATGATTTCAACGGGCCTACAGCCAACTTCGCCAACGATGTAAAGGAATTGTCAGGCACTTTTCTGGTTCCCAGAAATCCAGAAAAAGCCCCCAAACAAACTGCACTGTCGCAACGGAGTTATGATGCCATTTTGTTGAATGGCGTGCCGGTCGATTTGCTCTCGGCCGGGTGTTATCGCCCAAGCGGGCCGCGAGCAGACAAGAATGGCAACGTTTTGGCGGGGTGTCGAGACACGGATCCTTGGCTGCTCGATCCCCCGTCCTACGATCAGTATTTTGGTGTGGATCTTCACAATGCCCACGCCCAGCCCGACGGAAGGTATCATTACCATTCCAATCCAAATGCTCTGTTTTTGGATCACGACCTTGATAAGCCGTCACCAGTTATTGGCTTCGCAGCTGACGGCTTTCCGATCTACGGGACGATATTCAAAGACAGCGATGGCAAAATTAGACCGGCGATCTCTGGCTATGAACTTAAAACCACGCCGAGACCTGCTCCGCCTAAAGGGCCGGGTGGCACTCCGGACGGGACATACATCGACGACTACGAGTTCACCGGGGCTGGCGATCTGGATGAGTGCAATGGCATGACTGTGGATGGTGAGTATGGTTACTATGTCACTACAAGCTATCCATGGGTGCTGAACTGTTTGGTCGGACAACCTGACCAGTCATTTGACAAAAGACGGTGAGTTGTCTTGGCTCTTCCAATCACCGAAAGTCTATTAGAGTCAAGTTTACAAGCTCTCAAAAACTTTGATGGCGCCATCTGATTTGTTTGTGTGGTGATGGGCAATCGTCCAACTGCCCCCAATACGGCGAAATACGTTTGTGGCTCTGTGTGCGACTTCGACCCGTTTGCTTCAAGGGAGGAAAGTCCCTTTTTCTAACCCAACTTCGTAAACAAAGTCACCAAATGTGAAGATGATGCGTTCCTTCATTTCAACCATCCCACATTCAAAAAATTCTGCGGCATTCTTCTATGCAATCCAAATAGCATCCAAGCCCACTTCGCTCCCACCATTGGGGCGCATCGCTGTAACGCCATGGCTAAGTAACCATACGCTGCTCATTGGTCTCGGATTCTTGTTGAACACGCTATTTAGCGCCGAACAAATTTCTTCAGACGCAGCAAGAATTTCGTCGTTTTGTGCCATGAACCTTCTCAGAAACTCAATTTGGCTAACCGCCACGTTAGTTGGTTCGAGACGACCGTGTTCCTGAGACCGCTGTTGGTGATGGCAGTTAGGTCAACGTCAAGGCCATGGCCGGAAGATCGTACGCGGCTTTTTTGCTGAATGTTGCAGCCTGTTCGAATGAACATTATGTGCCACTTCCATGTTTCCATCTCGCTGGTTGAAAGACTGATACTATCCACTTCTAAAGTGGCCAGAAAGAAAGCTTGTCGCAAGTTTTACTCAAACAAAAGGGCCCCTTGTAGGTCAAAGTGTTTCGGGAACATTGCGTGCAGAAATCGAAAAACAATTCTCATTGCTTCGTCGCGATCGAATGAATCCGGGTGGAGTAGGTAATCTGTCCACATGCCTTCCAGCATTGCGAGTGTGCCGTGCGTAGCATCCCTAGCAACTTGATTAGGGTGTTCGGTTCCAGCTTCTTTCGCAATTCGAGCGAAAGCGTTGAAAACCAGATTACGAAGCTTAGCATCGCGGGTATCTGAAAACGCTGCGATTGCTGCTCTGTTTCGGGCCTCGCCTCGAAACGCGTACCAAATGGAAACGTTTTTCTTATTGAGAATGGTTTCACTCAAGTCGCCCCGAACAATCATCTCAATATGTTCCTGTCCGGTTTGCCCGGTCGTTTCCAACAAGTCATAAATTCCATTGTAGTATTGTTCGGATGAGTAGCGGGCGGCTTCGTCAACCAAATTGTCCTTGCCGCCAAAATGAAGGTGAATCATTCCGCGGGACAGCTCGGCGCGTTGAATGATTTCGCTGACCGAGGTCTCGGAAATCCCTTTTTCTGCGACCGAGTCGAGTACTGCCTCGATCAGAGAAAGGCGATTCCGCTCGCGTATTTCTTGTCGTCTTCGAGTCATTGGATCAGGCGGCTCTGTTTGTTTTCAGTCTCTTGCGGTGCTTTCTAGCGGCCAGTGTGAAATTGGCCATCCCCGGTTGCGAAATTATCAGTTGACACAACTAGTCCAAAAATTCCAGATTTAAATGGACGATTGTCCATTTTGTGATCGACATTGTCGTGCCACCGAAAACGAAGCTCAGCAGGGAAGCATGGCCGGAGTACTACGAGGTGAAACGGGCAAGGGCCTGGCACTGAGCGCGCCTGCGACGCTCTATGTCGGCCTGCTCGTGGCTGTTCCGCTTTGTATTCTTGTCGCCTACAGCTTTTGGACCCAGACCTATGTCGAGATTGACCGCACACTGACCTGGGCGAATTACCAAGAGGCGTTTACCGACCCGCTGGTTCGACATCTGATGGTCCGGTCGGTCGCGATTGCGGGGGCAGTGACATTGGCAACGGTCGGTCTGGCCTATCCGATTGCCTACTTCATCGCATTTCGGACGCAGAAAAAAACCCTCTGGCTATTGCTGATTACCATCCCGTTTTGGAGCAGCTACCTGCTGCGGGTGTTCAGTTGGAAATTGATCCTTGGCTTCAATGGGGTGATGAACTCAGCATTGATTTCGCTGGGGCTGATAGAGGAGCCGCTTACATTCCTGCTCTACAATGAATTCGCCGTTGTCCTTACACTTGCACATGCCTGGGCGCCGTTTGCGATCCTGCCGATTTATGTGTCGCTGCAAAAGATCGACCGCAGCCTCTTGGAGGCCGCAACCGATTTAGGGTGCAGCAAGTTGGAACGGTTTGTGCGCGTAACTTTGCCCCTGACGGTGCCAGGGATCATCGCCGCTTGCTTGATCATATTCATCCCCACGGTTGGCGACTATGTCACGCCAGCCCTGGTCGGCGGTTCGCAGGGAAAAATGGTGGCCAATTTGATCCAGGTTCAGTTTGGCGCGGCCAATAATTGGCCATTGGGTGCAACCCTGTCCCTGCTTGCCATGCTTTCGGTCGGTTGCGTCGCAATCCTGTTTGTGGTGGTCGTCACCGCACTGGGGCGGAGGATCAGATGACCAAGGCTATTCGTATCCCATGGTTGCTTGTTTATGCGATCGCCTATCTGGTGTTTCTGTACCTGCCAGTTCTGCTCTTGCCGCTGTTTTCATTTAATGACGGAACCATCGTGGCTTTCCCGCTAAAGGGGTTCACGTTGAAGTGGTACGCGCAGTTGGGTCAGCAAGACACGTTGCTGCAGGCGATGGTCAATTCGCTGATCGTCGGCAGTGTGACTGCCTTGATGGCGACGTCTCTGGGCCTGTTCGCCGCGCGCGCCTATGTCCGGTACCGTTTCAAAGGACGGGAGTTCTCCGAAGGTCTGGTCATGCTCCCGCTGGTCGTGCCCGGTATCATTGTCGCCAGCTCGATGCTGGTTCTGTTCATCAGTATCGGTTTGAAGCCATCGCTGACAACGGTGATCCTTGGGCATGTGTTCGTGGCACTGCCCTTCTCCGTGTCGATTATGAAATCTGCATTTGACGATTTCGACCAGTCTTTGGAGGAGGCCGCGTTCGACCTTGGTGAAAGCGTCGTGGGTACGTTTCGGCGTGTTACCTTGCCAATCGTCGCGCCCGGCATCATCGCCAGCCTGCTGGTGACGTTCACCGTGTCGTTTGATGAATTTGTCCTGGCCTTTTTCCTATCCGGGAACAGCCCGACATTGCCTGTCTATATCTGGAGCCAGATCCGCTTTCCGGCAAAATTGCCCAACACGTTGGCGCTGGGGTCGCTGCTTTTACTGTCTTCAGTCCTGCTGCTGTTGATTGCCGAATACTTCCGCCGCCGTTCCATCCAATCCTCTGATTGAAGCCAAAGGAAAAGAGTAAGATGAGCGAACAGAACATCATCGAAATTCAGGGCGTCGAAAAACGCTTTGGTTCCTTTGTGGCTGTGTCCGATCTGAACCTGACCTTGAAAGAGGGTGAGTTCTTTTCGCTGCTTGGGCCTTCGGGCTGCGGTAAGACAACAGCGTTGCGCATTATTGCAGGTTTTCAAGATCACGAAGAAGGCGAGATCCGAATCGATGGTCGAACGATGGGAGAGGTGCCTGCCAACAAGCGCCCCACCAATATGGTGTTCCAAAGCTACGCGATCTTTCCGCACCTGAATGTCGGCGACAATGTTGGGTTTGGATTACGCAAGACAAAGCTCTCGCGGAAGGAAATCAAAGAACGCGTGGCCGAGGCGCTTGAGATGGTTGAGCTTGGCGGATTGCAGGACCGCAAGGCCAATGAGTTATCCGGTGGTCAGCGGCAACGTGTGGCGCTCGCTCGTGCGCTTGTCATGCGACCGAAGGTGTTGCTGCTGGATGAGCCTTTATCAGCGCTGGACAAAAATCTGCGCGAAGCGATGCAGTTGGAAATGCGCCGTCTGCAGCAGAAGCTTGGAATTACCTTCGTGATGGTCACGCATGATCAATACGAGGCGATGACCATGTCCGATCGGATCGGCGTCATGTTCGCTGGACAGCTCAAGCAAGTGGATAAGCCTGAGGTTCTGTATTCACAACCTTGTAACCGGGAAGTGGCCTCTTTCATCGGCGGAATGAACTTTCTCGATGCCGAGGTAACGGCAGAGAACCCTGAAGCGCTGAAAGTCAACGTTCAGGGCTTTGGGGAGATGACGATCGGAGTGAACCCAAATGTTCAGGTGCATGACAAAGAACTTCTTGTCGGCGTTCGGCCTGAGCAATTGGAAATCAGCGCGGAAAAACCGGATGGGTACGATGCTCTTGTTCAAGGCGAGGTATCGGACGTCGCCTTCTATGGTGAGAGCGTCCACTACTATGTGCGCGTCGATGGTCTGAAGGACAGCGTTGCGGTCGCCGTACCGAACTACTTTCACACAGTCGATCACAGCCGGGGCGATACCGTCTGGCTTGGGGTTCAAAGCGCCTCGGTGATCGACTTGGGTAAACGTGAATCTTTGGGAGGAGACAAATGAGTAAAACAACATCACTTACGGCGGCAATGGTTACCACCTTTGCCGCCAGCCACGCTCTGGCGAACGCCGCTGATCTGACCGTTTTTGACTGGTCCGGATATGAGGATCAGGGTTTCTATGGCGACTACGTCGAAAAGTACGGCGGCGCGCCTAGCTACACCTATTTTGGCAGCGTGGAAGAAGCGTTCACTAAGCTTCAGTCCGGGTTTGAAGCCGATTTGGCCCATCCCTGCACGGATGCCCTGAGAAAGTGGGTAGCGGCAGACATGATCAAGCCGATTGACACCAGCAAGCTGGAGAACTGGGACAAGCTGATGCCCAAGATCAAAGAGGTCGATGGCATCACCATCGATGGGCAGACCTACATGGTTCCGTTCGAATGGGGCAATACTGGTCTTATCTATCGCACCGATATGATTTCGGCAGATGATGTTTCGCTGCAATTGCTTGCCGATCCTGCATATCAGGGCAAAGTCGCCATTCCGGACGCCGCTTCCAGTGCCTTTGCAATGGCGGCATTGGCAACTGGCGCCTCCAGCTATACTGATATGAGTGACGAGGAATTCCAAAAAGCGGCGGACTACCTGCGCGCGATTCATCCGAACGTACGCTTTTATTGGTCTGACGCCGGCCAACTGGATCAGGCAATTGCCAGCGGTGAGGTCACGCTGGGTTGGGGATGGAACCAATCGGAACTGAACCTGATCTGGAACGAAACGCCAGCGGTCATGATGCGTGATGTGGACAAAGGTATCGCAACTTGGGTCTGCGGTTATGTGCATCTGAAATCTGCAAAACAGTCGGATGAGCAAGTCTATGACATGCTGAACGCGCTCAGCTCTGCCGCAAGCGGTAAATACATCATCGAAAGCTGGGGATACGCACACGCCAACGAGGACGCGTTTGCCCAAGCTGACCCGGAACTGATCGAAACCTACGGGTTCTCGGATGTGGACAGCTTCTTTGAAGGCAGCCTTTTCTTTGACGCTGTTAACCCCGAGTTGGAGGCCAAGATGTTGAAGGAATTCGAGCGCATCAAAGCTGGCTTCTAAAGGCACTCTTACAACACAGCCGGGAATGGTGGGGACGTAGGAAACCTTCCATTCCCACGAAACTAATTCCGATTTTCTTGGAGGAAGCGCGGTAATGTCAGGCGCTGACCGATATTCTGTTCTCTTCGAACCGGTTCAGATCGGGCCAGTAACGGCTCGTAACCGGTTCTACCAAGTGCCCCACTGCAATGGTTTGGGTCATTTGCGACCTCAGGCCGAAGCTGCCATGCGGGCGATGAAAGCCGAGGGCGGTTGGGCGGTTGTATCCACTCAGGAGGCCGAGATTCATCCGACTTCGGATTTGTCTCCTTATTCTGAAAACCGAATTTGGGACGATCAGGATATTCCAGCACTGCGTCTGATAACCGACTCAATTCATGAGAAGGGCTCGCTTGCGGCAATCCAATTGGCGCATAACGGTCACCATGCCCAAAACCACCTGACCCGTGCGCCCTTGCTGGCCCCATCAGAACTTGTCCTGCAGACCCCATACCCGAAACAGGCCAGAGCCATGGACAAGTCGGATATTCGTGAGTTCCGCAAGTGGCATCGCGCTGCGGCTCGTCGCTCGCGCGAAGCCGGGTTCGACATTGTGTATGTCTATGCCGGGCATCACATGACATTGCCTCATCATTTTCTGCTGCCACAGTTCAATGATCGGACGGATGAATATGGAGGTTCGTTGGAGAACCGGGTGCGACTGACCTACGAGCTTCTGGAAGAAACCAAGGAGGAGGTTGGAGACAATTGCGCCATTGCCTTGCGGTTTGCGGTTGATGAAATGCTTGGGTCAGACGGCATGCAAGCGCAGGAAGAAGGCCGTGCTGTAGTCGAATTTCTGGCCGAGCTTCCAGACCTTTGGGATGTTAACGTGGCGGATTGGAGCAACGATTCTGCGACGACCCGGTTCGAGCCCCGCGACGGCTTTCAAACCTCATATATCGAATTTGTGAAACAAGTGACCTCAAAGCCTGTTGTCGGCGTCGGGCGTCTAACGTCTCCGGACTTGATGGCGTCACTGGTCAGGAAGGGTATCCTTGATTTTATCGGCGCGGCGCGACCATCCATCGCTGATCCGTTTCTGCCCAACAAGATCAAGGAAGGTCGCATCGAAGAAATCCGAGAATGCATTGGTTGTAACATCTGTGTTTCATCCGATTCTCTCGGCGTCCCCATACGCTGCACACAAAACCCGACTATGGGCGAAGAGTGGCGGAGGAAATGGCATCCTGAGATCATTGAGCGTCGGGTAGAAGAGGAAGCTGCGCTCGTTGTCGGCAGTGGACCAGCCGGGCTTGAATGCGCCATGCAATTGGCGCGTCGGGGCTACGAGGTAACTCTGGCGGAAGCAAAGCAAGAGCTTGGCGGCCGCGTGTTGCAGGAAGCTAGCCTGATCGGGCTATCCGCCTGGAAGCGCGTGACAGATCACAGAATTTACGACCTGCAACAACGCGGGAACGTTCATCTGTTCACCGACAGCCGACTGTCAGCCAGTGAGGTCGTCGAACTGGGTATTACGAACGTCTTTGTTGCAACGGGCGCAAAATGGCGACGAGACGGGCGCGGAAAATCTGCATTCCACGGTGTGTCAATCGATTCAGGTTCTCAAGTTCTCACTCCGGATGACGTTATGGCCGGGGTCATGCCGCAGGACGGCCCGATTGTGGTCTACGATGATGATCAAGCCTATCTCGGTGGAGTCTTGGCGGATCATTTGGCTCAGGCTGGGCGAGAGGTTTTCTTTGTGACGCCGGCCTCAATAGTTTCGCCGTTTACCGAATTGACGTTGGAGCAGACTAAAGTGCAACGCAGTCTGTTGGAAAAAGGCGTTCACCTAAATCTGTCCCAGACTTTGGTCGATGTCGCGCCAGGTCAGGCGACATTGCAGTGCGTCTACACGGGGCGAGAGAATTTCATTGAATGCGGCTCCGTCGTTCTGGTGACGCAACGAATGCGAGAAACCGCCCTTTACGACAAGCTTTGCGGGTTGAATGAAAGTCCGCTGCGTACGTTGGAATTAATCGGAGATGCCGCGAACCCGGGCTTGATCGCGGACGCTGTATACTCGGGTCACATGGCTGCTCGAAATTTCGAACGTAACGCGGACGACATCGACCGTGAATTCTTCCGCCGGGAAATCGTTTCCCTTGAATCTGCATGAGGTGCGCAATGCCAAAAGATGACTTGCAAGTAATGCGCGACTTGATGGACGCGCAACGGGAGGGGTTCGCCTTGCCTCGACACTTCTATACGTCTCAAGCAGTATACGAGAACGATATCGACGCGTTCTGGAACCGTAACTGGATCTGGGTCGGCCACGTTAGTCAGGTCGTTGAACCGGGCGACTATTTCCTGTTCGACTATGGGCCCGAGTCCATCATTGTCGTTCGGGATCGTGAGGGCGAGGTGCGAGCGCATTTGAACGTATGTCGCCACCGAGGATCGCGGGTTTGCATTGAACAGCAAGGCAAGGTGCGCAACTTCATATGCCCTTATCATGCATGGACTTTTGACCTGAACGGCAAGCTACGAAACGGCCGATCGATGGGACAGGACTTTGACCCTAGCCAGTACGGGTTGTTCCCTGTTCAGGTGAAGATTTTTCAGGGTCTGATCTTTGTCTGCGCGGCAGAAGATGCTCCGCCGCTGGATGCTGCCCTGGAAAGGCTGGCCCCGCTTTCAAAGCCGTTCGATTTTGAAAACCTGAAAGTAGCGCACGAGGCATCATACCCGGTTCCGGCGAACTGGAAACTGGCCCTTGAGAACTACTTGGAGTGCTATCACTGCGCGCCGTCCCATCAGGACTATTCGCGTAGCCATTCCCTGAAAGATCCAGCCCAGGTTCTGGAGTTTAGCGGGGCATTGAATGAACGGATGAAAGAAGCCGGAGTGCCCACCGAGGAACTTGATCTGACAGGAGAAAATGCGGACGCGCCGGGCGCAGATGTTTATTGGCGGCGCTACCCTTTGTTCCCCGGCTATGTGACCGGCAGCAAGGATGGAGCGCCTCTGGCGCCGCCTTTGGGCGAACTGAAATCCCACGATGGCGGAGCAACTGATCTGGGGATCGGCACACTGAACTACTTCCTCGTCTATGCAGATCACATGGTCGGGTATCGCTTCGTCCCTCGCGCGCTGCAGGAAACGGATATTCAGATCGTTTGGTACGTACGCGGAGGCGCTGAAGAGGGTCATGACTATGACAAGGATACTCTGACGTGGCTTTGGCATGTCACGTCGCTCGATGACGAGCGGATCATACGACACAATCAGGAAGGCGTGAACTCGCACCATTTCGTCCCAGGGCCGCTGTCCGAGATGGAGTGGAGCATCCCCGGGTTTTATCGCAATTACTTCAGCATGATCTGACACGCTCAGAATTCGGAGAAATACTATGACAGAGTTGACGAAGCGCAGATCAAGACGGCGCGGGGGTGGGCGTGAAGCACGTGCAGCTGTGCGAACCAGCAACGTCGCCTCGCAAGCAATCTGGCCGGGCATTTCGGGTGGGCGGTACAAGCCCCTTTCAGACGCTGACATGTCGCGCATTCATGAAGCCGCTCTTGGCATTCTGGAGCGCACGGGTGTCGGTGATCCAACGCAGGAAGTTCTTGATCTCGTGCTGCCCAAAGGGGCGACGGTGAACGAGCATGGTAGGCTGTGCTTCCCTCGCGCGTTGATGGAAGACCTTTTGGCGAAGGCTGCCAGCGAGTTCTATGTCCACGCACGCGGCTCGCGAGCCGGCAAGGACGACATGCACTGCACCAAGGACAAGGTGTATTACGCAAACTCCGGTACTGCTGTGACAACTTTCGACGCGGAGACTCGCAGTTTCCGGCCATCAACACTCAAGGACATTTACGACTTTACCCGATTGGTTGACCGGCTCGACAACATCCACATGACCGGTGATACGGTTCTGGCAACGGATGTGCCGCAGGACTACGAGCATGACATGAGCATGCTCTACGCCATTCTGGCGGGTAGCGAAAAACCATCTTGCCTGACGTTCCGTACTCGAGAGGACATTCAGGACGCGATTCATCTGTTCGATCTGGCATCAGGCGGGGAGGGCAAATTCTTCGAGAAACCCTCGGTCATTTTTGGCGGTTGTCCCATAGTGTCCCCGCTCCGGTTCGGGCGGGAAAATTTGGAGATCCTGATTGATACAGCGAAGATGGGGCTTGTCTGCGATTTGGCTGTTCCACCGCAAGCTGGGGCGACGTCGCCTGCGCCTCTGGCCGGGACTTTGGCGCAAGCCGTCGCCGAGACTCTATCTTGCGTCGCCATTGCCAACCTGATTAACCCGGGCACCCCTGTTGTCTTTGCAGCTTGGCCGTTTATTACCGATCTGCGCACTGGATCGTTTACAGGCGGCAGTGGTGAGCAGGCGTTGATATCCGCGGCAGCTATCCAAATGGGCAATTTCTACAACCTGCCGACCAGCGTCGGATGTGGTATGACGGATTCCAAAATCCCCGATGCGCAATATGGTCTAGAAAAAGCTCTGACATTCGCTTTGGCGGCTCATGCCGGTGCCAACCGGCTCTGCGAGTTTGGCGGAATGCTCGGCAGCCTGATGGGCTGTAGCTTTGAGTCGATGGTCATCGACAACGAAGCTGCGGGCATGATCTCACGGACGCTTCGCGGGATTGAGGTGAGTGATGAAACGCTTTCAGTCGACGTCATCCATGAATGCGCGATCGATCCCGGACATTTCCTCGGTAATACTCAGACATTGCAGTACATGGAAACCGAGTATGTCTACCCGACACTGATGGACCGCGAGCTGACTGATACTTGGGAGAAAGCGGGTCGTCAGGACATGTTCGAGCGTAGCCGATCCCTAGTGGATGACATTCTGTCCAATCACTACCCGAATTACTTTGGTAGCAAGGCGGACGAAGAGGTTCGGTCCAAGTTCCCGATCAAATTGCCCCGTGATGCAATGCGCGCTGGGTAAGCGCTGCTGCAGGTAGGGCAGGCTTCGCGGTTGCTCCTATGTTCTGAATACGCCTTGGCGCGTCAGGTCGTCGGTTGCCAGCCGGATTCCTTTTTCAAGGATGTCAAACATCTCGTTCAACTCGCCCTCCGTGATGATCAGCGGAGGGGAGAACACACACATGTTGATGATGGGCCGCAGGATCAGCCCGTTTTCCTGGCAATGGTGATCAATCATAGCGCCAACCGACTTATCTAGATCCAATAAATTGTTAGCTTCGGCGTCCGCAACGCATTCAACGCATCCAACCAGCCCCATACCGCGGGCATCGCCGACCAGTGGCAAGTCGGCCAGAGCCTGTAGGCGCTCTTCAAAAAGCGGAGTGATTGCGCGGACATGTTCCAGAATGCGGTCGCGCTCCATGATTTCAATAGTTTTCAATCCCGCTGCCGCGCTCACTGGATGGCCCGAATAGGTGAAGCCGTTTGAAAAAGTAGCGTTCCGCCCGTGATCTCCGCTCACATCTGCAATCAGCCGATCAGAGATGATGCACGCCCCCATAGGTACGTACCCGGACGTCATGCCTTTGGCGCAAGTGATGATGTCGGGTTGAATTCCAAAGACGTCTTCAGAAGCAAACCAGTGTCCAAGCCTCCCAAATCCGGTCACGACCTCGTCTGAAATATACAGGACATCGTATTTCTGGCAGATTTCCAAACAGCGCTGATGATATCCTTGTGGAGGCACAATGACGCCACCAGAGCACAAGATCGGTTCAGCGATGAAAGCAGCGACCTTGTCTGCGCCGGTCTGTAAGATCATGTTTTCCAGATCCGCTATTTTTTCGTCCAGAAAGTCGTCAACCGTCTGATCGGAGCGACGAGTATACGGATTAACATTCGGCAGGAAGCGCGTCAGCTGACTTGCCTGGTCCAGCCAACCTTTGTCACGCTCTTTTCCGGACACCGAGGCCGCCAGATACGTCGATCCGTGATAAGCTTTCTGCCGCGATATCACGATTTTCTTTTCAGGTTTTCCCAGCAGGTTATTGCGAAATTGCACAAACCGCAGAGCGCTATCCACGGCCGTTGAACCTCCTGTTGTAAAGAACACGTGGTTCAGGTCACCCGGGGTTCTCTGGGCAATTTCATGTGCCAACCGGGCCGGAGCCGAGTTGGCATTATTGAACGGCGAAAAATACGCCATCTCTTTAGCCTGCTGCGCCATCGCGTCGGCAATCTCGGTGTTTCCATAGCCCAATTGAATGCACCACATACCAGCAGGGCCGTCTATCAGGCGCTTTCCGTCCTCTGTCACGACGTGAACGCCAAGACCGCTTTCGGCAAAGGTCCGTTCGTTTTGGCCCAGATGTGCCATGCCCTCCCACGGGTGCAGAAAGTTCTCGTTGTCCCAATTGCGTATGGATTGAAAGTCGGAGTTCGATAGGGTCATAGGCCACCGTGATGTAATAAATATCACAAAATGAACGAGCATTCATTCAATGTCAATCCTTGAACTTCCGCTCTGTTAAATGCGAAAAGATCAAGAAAGCGCACCCCAGAAAAGGACAAGTAAAATTACTCTCGAGCCCGATACTCCAGCAAACGCACGGGAACTCAGCAGGTTGCAGAACCGAAGTCAGTTGATCCAATCGGCTGCAGACGCCATCTATAAATACGGAATTCGCGGCACAACCGCGGCAAGAATCCAAGAGTTGTCGGGATTGTCGCAAGGGATGATAAACCTACACTTTGGCTCCAAGGAAAAGCTGCTGCTTGCGGTGGCTGAGGAACTGTCAGTCCGCTACGCGGGGCAGTGGAAGGCCATTGCAATAAATCCAGAGTTAGACCCGGCAGACAAGCTAATCTCTATCATTAAGGCAGATTTCGACCCCTTAGTCCTTAATGCGCGGGACGTTTCGATCTGGTTTTCCTTTCGGGCTGAAGCGCTCTCAAACCCAAACGTTTTTCCTTTCATCGACTCGCGAGACAAAGGTTTCCGCGCGGTGATCCTGGAGCTGTTGGAACAAATAAAGGACGAAGGCGAGTACGAGGACATAGACGTCAAACTTGCAACAGACGCGTTGGTTGCTTTGTTGGAAGGGCTTTGGACCGACTACCATTTGCACTCGGATATCTTCAAACCCTCGGAGGCCTTGAAGATCTGCCTGTTTGTGCTGCAGTCGATATTTCCAAAACACTTTAGCGCTAGTCGATCCGCGGGTGCAGGTGACTTAAGTGACTAGGAACTAACCTCGGTCAATCACGAATCCGTCTGTGTCTCATGGTGAAATCGACGCAAGTCGTTGATCATTGCTTTGGCCAAAGAGACGCACATGAGCAGTAAAACAGCACTGAACGGCAGTGCCCCGATGATCATCGAATTGGTCAATGCCTCTAATCCACCGCCGCCCGCGACCAGCAGAGTTCCAATTACAAGGGTTAGAAGAACGCCCCAGAGGATACGATGAAGCATGCCGGTGTCTTCGGACCCGCCGGACATGATCGTGTTCATCACAAGGATGCCAGAGTCGGCGGATGTGACAAGGAAGGTCATGGTTAACAGAACACACATGACACTCACTACCGCGAGCAGGTCACCCGATATCATTTCCCCCAAGGTGACGAATAGTGTTGCCGTCGTTGATGCCGCAATGATTGATCCATTGGCATCTCCATTCAGTTCCAAATCGATGGCCGCGCCGCCCAGAATGGCCATCCATGCAAAACATACGAGGGACGGGGCAATGACCGCGCCAAGTATGAACTCGCGTACGGTTCGCCCTCTTGAGATACGCGCTAAGAAAAGTCCGACAAAGGGCGAAAACGCGATCCACCATGCCCAATAAAATGTAGTCCATCCGGCCTGCCATCCAAACAACCTTCCGCTTGTACCCGCGTTATAAACTGCAGTCTTGGTTGCATCAGAAAGACCGGCTGTTTCGTTGCGCAAACCCTCAAGAAAGGTTGCTTTTGTTCCCCATGGATCAGTTGCACCCGCAAAGAGTTCGCCGACAAAGGGTGCCGCTTCTGCAGGCAATACTGAGGCAAACTCGACTTCGGAAATCGGTCGAAAAGCTTGGAAGCTCAGAGGGACAAAATTTTTGATATAGTCAACCAGCGCTGTAGCATAGGTCGTCGCCGCAAACGCGAATGAGCCATAAACAATGAATACCACCAGCAATACCAGTGAAAAGAGAAGATTAATATTTGACAAGTATTTGACACCACGCCCGACGCCAGAGACGGCAGAGAGTGTCGACATAATCATAACAACGATCAACGCCGTTATTAGGCCGGCGGTTGACGGGATCATATTGGTTACTTCTTTCTCCACAAGCCAATTCGCTCCGGTAATTAGAAACGCACCATCCACCAATTGAGAAACGCCATAACCGATCGTTACCGCTACGCCGAGTATTGTCGCAACGACTCCGAGTATATCGATCACATGGCCTGCAACACCGTTTGAATATTCTCCAAGCAACGGGGTCAGTGCGGTGCGGATTGTCAGCGGCATGCCTCTGGTAAATGCGTAGTAGGCAAGGCTAAGGCCGGTGACGACGTATATTGCCCAGGCGTGAAATCCGGTGTGCAAAAAAGTATAGCGGTAGGCTCCTTCAATCGCGTCTTCGCTTTTGGGCGTGACTTCCCCGGATATAGTCAGTGGATTGGTTTCCCAAAGGCCAAGTGGTTCAGCGGTTGCATAGACCATTAGGCCCACGCCCAGACCCGCCCCAAACATCATCGAAAACCAAGAGAAGTTAGAAAATTCCGGTTTCTCATCTTCTAAACCCAGCCTCATTCGGCCGGTTGAAGGAATGAGCGCGATAAGGAAAAGGAAGAGTACAAATAATCCAACGGAAAGGTTGTAGAATGTATTGAACTCGGACAGCATTCCTGACTTCCAAGATCGCAGAGTATCGTTGGCTGATAGTGGCCAAACCAGCGCCCAGAGAACGAGTAGAGAAACCGAGAGTTTGCTTACCAGCGCAATCGGCAGGCAATACCCTTTATAAAAGCCGGTCCGCTGAGTTCTTATTTTCAGGTCTGTGAAAGGTTCTTCAAGCGCCATGTTTTCTCGGTCTTACATAAATTGATTGCTTTGCATGCCGCGCAGCCAGCCGATTGTTTCAAGACTAATTTACTTTCAGCCAGAATAGGACTGTAGCGGCGGGAGCGATAGATGGGAGGGAAACCTATGAGTCGCAAATGGCAAAACCTGTGCGTTTTGAAAAACTGAATGACTCAAAGTCAAAGGCTAAGCCGTCGTTCAATGTTGAAACTATGTGTCACCCGACGCGTGTTGTAAGGCGACACATAGTTCTGCCACCAGCGATAGAACCTTGCCATTTTCGCCCCACTTCCGTCATCTGGCATCCAAGTCAACTTCATCTATTGGGATTGCCGTTGTAAACGCATTAGGACCGGAATTAGATCGGAAGATGACGCTCTGCAGTTATGGGAACAGGCTGTAAAGACCGGCTTGATACGAGGCAGAAGAAGCTGGGCAGTCAAAGCTGGAGATCGGACCGTATACGGGGCTGCAATTAATGCGGTGGTTGCAAAAATCGGTCAAACTGGGAACTCTGCTGGTTTCAGCGCCAAGCTTTATCGCAACTAACTTCATTGACTCGCCTGGCGCTCTTTTTCTGGCCAGAATTCATCCA
Organism: Ruegeria sp. B11; assembly: GCF_056539785.1. Classification (NCBI taxonomy): domain Bacteria; kingdom Pseudomonadati; phylum Pseudomonadota; class Alphaproteobacteria; order Rhodobacterales; family Roseobacteraceae; genus Ruegeria; species Ruegeria sp. B11. The sequence continues at coordinate 48,859 of NZ_JBQFVO010000005.1, forward strand.
CCACGACATATGCGATAATTACAAAGAAAGCGGCGCTGGCGACTTGCAATACGCGAGTGATGCTCTTGACGTCAGCTTCGTCCGAAAACGGCGCAACCGAACCGCCATATACAATCAGAGCTGTTGTAATAGCGGAACCGGCGGCGGCGGCGAGCGGGACTTTTGACTTTCCTAGTGCTCCGAGTGTTAGGCAAAAGAAAAAACACAGCAGAATGGGGGTTAGAATAACCGGAGCTATTACGTTTATTTCATAGCATATGATGGAGACTGCCGCCCCAAGTAGATTTGCCGTCAGCATTGCTTTTGCAACTGCTTTGCCTGCAGCAGGCATTGCCGCAAGTTGCTGGCTCAGCAGGGCGACAAAAAACAGAACCAACAAAGCAGAAGCGCCGGAAATAAAGAACGCCATAGCAAAGGGCACTGTGACCAGAGACATCCTGACTATTCGGCGATGTGAGTCGAAGTCCGGCGATGTTGCCGCTTTCTTTTGAGGTGCCGTTTGAGGTGCAGCGGGTATCAACACGAACATCAGCGTCGATACGAAGCCTGCGAATAGCAGGTTTAACGGTATCCAGTACACAAGCACCAAAGCCAGATCCTGTGATTGCAGAGCTAAATTCGGAATCATCAACGCCCCCATGAGAGCAATGACACCCGGCAATACTCCGGCACCGGAAACTGACCAAATGAAAGACAGGATTATTCCAATGGCCACCAGAATGAGAAACACAAGTGGATAAGGTGAGAAGATTGACGACAAAAGGAACGAAATGAACATCAATCCAATCGAGAAGACAAACAGCTTACCAAATGCTGCCAAAGGTAGTGCCGCAGGTGCTTGAAGGAAAAGGGCAGTGAACACCGCCCCAACAACGGCAAGGGGCCACCCAAGAAATAGGCCCAATGCAAAGACACCGGTAACACCCAGCGCAAGCCGGGTGACAGAGCTTTGATCCTCAGTACGCATAGGAGAAGATTGAAACCACGCGGATGTAGGCACGGCCTACGAGGTTCAGCAACGAGTTGTCGCTTAGATACATGATCACATCGGCCTGCCCGTTCAGTTGAAAGCGAAGATCGTCTTCGGCACTTCCAGCTTCATAGCCGGGTAAAACAATCCTGACCGGAAACCTTTCAGGCTCCCGCAAAAATCCCTTGGTGCTTGGCGGGCTCGCCAATTGCCCCGGCTCATCACCGCCACTCAAAGAAACAGCAGCACTAAAGCTCTCAATGACGCCCGGAACAATCTTACCTGGATGCATATCCAACACCACATCAACCGGAGACCCTATTGAAGCTCTTCCCAGATTGTTCTCGGTAAAATACGCCTCGATCCAGACGTCGGTTGCATCCAGAAACGTCAAAAGATCCTGACCGGATCGCGCATACGTTCCGGGGGCAATCAGCAGATTAGAAATGACACCTGTCGCCGGAGCACGCAGTTCGGTCCATTCAAGGTTCAGTTCCGCATCCGCCAAGGCCGCCAATGCGCGCTGGATTTTCGGGTTTTCAATCCCATCGTCACCAAGCCTTTGCTTCGCTTTTTCCAAATCAGCTTTTGCGTTCTCAAAGTTTGCCTCAGATTCTGCCAGTTGTCCTCGTGCATCATCGGCCTTTGAGACGGCAATCAACCCTTTCTTTTCGAGCGCAAATACACGTTCCGTCTGAATGCGCATCGTATCCAGATCGCTCTGCGCCCTTGCGAGTTTGGCTTGTGCCGCACTTACCTCTGCCGAAGACGCACCCACCTCTTGGGTCGCCGCTTCAAGATCAGCCTCCGCCTTTGAACGCTCGATTTCGTAGGGTCTGGAATCTATTCGAACCAGAACATCACCTGCCGAAACGACTTGGCCGTTTTCTACCAAAACTTCCGTTACCGTTCCGGTCACCTGAGGCACGATTTGGGTGGCCACAGCTTTTACTCTGGCGTTCCCGGTAAATGGCGTTTTTCGATCAGCGACCAAGTACCAAACAAGAAAAAACAGAATGACAGCGAGGGTTGTCCATATTGTCTTTCTCATTTCGCCGCACCTTCAACAGTGCCCTCGGCTTCAGGTGAGGTATCAATCCAAACCTTGAACAGCTCATAGAAGACAGCAAAGAGTACCGGCCCCATAAAAACGCCGATCAAACCATACGCCATCATACCTCCGAGAACACCGATGAGGATGACCAGCATCGGAGTCTCAAGGCCTTTTGAGATGAACACGGGTCTTAGGAAACTGTCCATTATCATGACGGGAACGGCCAATATGGTGAAGATCAAAGCAGTTCCGCCAGACATGGAGCTCCATGCGTAGATAATTACCGGTATAAGAACCAATCCGGGCCCGATTTGGATAATTGAGAGTATGAGGCAGACAAATGCCAGTGTGGCGGCCGAAGAAATCCCAAACAAAGCCAGCAGTATCCAAACGAAAACAGCCTGAATGGCTGCTACGCCAATCACGCCTTTTGTAACGTTCCGGATCGTTGCGCCTGCCAGTGTCACGAATTCACCGCCGCGTGGTGCAAAGACACGGTTGGCAAAGCGCTGAAGACCCTGGACCAAATTTGGCCCCGGGCTGAACAATGCCCCCATAATCAATACGGACAGAGCTAAGCCAAGAAGCCCGATACCAATGCCCAACACCTTTCCGAAGAGCGATTTGGTGATCTCAAGGATTTGCGCGCCGTATTTTGCAAGCGCGCCGTCAAGATTGCGCTCAAACATTCCCCAGACATCGGAGATTTTATTTCCAACCAACGGCAATTCCTTGAGGCCCTCGGGCGCAGGGGGGATTTTCAATTCACCCTTGTCTGCTTGTTCCGCGAATTCAGACCCTAGTTCTGCAGCACCAGACACCGCAGTTGCGACTGGCCCCAGGGTCAGAACAAGGCCCAACACAACGATAATTGTTGTGGCAAGCTTCTTACGTCCTCCCAGCTTGGATTGCAGCCAATCAAATGCCGGGTAGAGCGCGACGCAGAGTATCGTTGCCCAGATAACCACACTTGCAAGCGGAGCCACCATGACCAGGGCGCTGTAGAGGAATAATCCGAGAAAGAGCAATCGTATCGCGAGGTCGACAATCTTCGCGTCCTGGGTCTTTTCCATTCCATCCCTCCACTATCTGTTTTCCAAACAATACACTCAAAAAACGTAATATGTATATTTTTTGAGTTTTCGGCGATCATCTATCAGTTTGAAGGTACGAGTGAATCCGAGGCACGGCTTCAGATGCGCGGTCGCACTGATACCTGCGCATGAACTCAAATTGCCTTAATTTGGGATAATCTATTTGTCCGTTTTTTCGTCGTCTTGGGACAAGATTGTATCTGCCACTGTGGTCGCCGCAGTCACGAAAACACCCAAGCCTACAATGATATACACCATTGTGAAGATTTTCCCCGCCGCAGTTTCAGGTGAGAAGTCACCGAACCCTACGGTCGAAATTGTCACTACGGAAAAGTAGATCGAGTCTAGCCAACTCCAACCTTCGACAAAGTGGTAGAAGACCGAGGCCCATAAAATCATTCCGACTGTGAAGGCAAGAAGGCCTTTCACTCTACCGTCCTTGAAAGCGACGCCTATCCCACGTGTTATTCTAGTTAGCGAATTCATTGTGTCCCCGTCGTTTGAAGAATTCACATATAACAGTAATTAGATGGATGTGGGAAATTGAAGCATTTTAACCGCGTCTAGTTTAATTGGGGCGTCCAGGCGCAGTCGTCAAAGCTAATGCAATGTGCTCGTTTATGAAACGTTAAACGCGTTTCAAGCCAGCTATTTTGAAACTGGATCAGCAGCACATCCTAAATTTAGTCCTTTAACCGTTTCTTGGCCGCCCGACCAATTCCGCAAGAGAAGTCGGCTAAATGGTCAAGGTCATTTAGGGTTCAGCAAAATAAGAAGCCACATATTCCATTAACATGATGCTTTAATGGTCTAGTCTGCCCAAGAAAGGAATCAGAACCTTAGGAGAAAAGCGTGCGGTTCATCACAAAAGGTGTAATGGTTTGTTGCGCTGTCGCGTTCGTCGCGGTTGTTGTGGCATGGCTTTTCCTGTCCTCTGCGTTGTTTTCTTCTGTCAGAACCACTTTTGTTGAAAACCTGATATCGAAGAAACTTGATCAGGACGTGTTAATAGAAGATGAAGTGCGTCTAGGCCTTGGTCGGCAACTGCAGGTATCCGCAGCGGGATTGGTACTACCCGGCGCGATCAAGACCAAAGCGAATCTGGCGGCAATCGACAAACTTGAGTTCAATATTTCTGCCCGCGACCTTTGGAACAGCAAATTGTCGCTGAGTGAGCTTTCTATCTCGGGTGTTCACCTCAACTTGATCACGGACAAAGACGGTGTCGGAAACTGGCAGTCCGCTTCCCAAACGGGCGCTAAAGCCGGGGATCCGGCCAAACCTGCAATCCTGTCTGTGGCTGGAATTCTAACGGACCAAAAAATTGACCTGACCGATGTTGCCGTTCTTTACCAGAACGATCTAAACGGGCTTGTGCTGGATCTGCAGCTTCCTGAGCTGTTTTTAAAGCGTGATACGGAAACCGACGTTGCGACCGCGGTTGGGGCTGGTTCACTAAATGGAGAGAAGTTTGATCTGAACGCGAGCATTCCCGCGGACGACCCGTTTCAGGTCGCTGTGAACTTCGAACAGATTGCGATTGCCGCCGAAGAAGTCCCTGAAGAGAACGGGCTACAAGTGAATACGACCATAGAGGTTGCCGAACTTGGTCAGCTTCTTGATATCCTGAAACTCAATCGCGTTCTGGAGGGTTCAGGAAGCATTGGTGCAACATTCAAATCAGTCGACGGCGTAGCCCGGATTGATGACCTGGCTGTATTGACTGAATTGGATGGTGGGCAAAGCCTTTCGCTGACGGGACAAATCGGAGAGTTGGGAAACCCAGAAGACGTATCCCTGACAACCCGCATTCGGTTGTACCCTGAAGATGCTGAACCCGCCCCAGCCGCGTCGCGGTATGATCTAAAACTAATAGCAGTTGACATGGTTATCGATAGCGTACCCGGGCAGGTCCCGCAGCGGCAAATGGTCATTGAAACCAACGGGTTCACATTGGATACCTCTGGTGAAGGGCCGCCCCCGATTAAGTTTTCCGAGCTTTCCAGAACACCCGAAGGCGCCTTGAGTGTTGGAAACATCAATTTGAGAATTGGGAACCCTGCTGATCCATTTATCATTTTGAACGGTTCGGTCGAAGACGCGTTGCAATTACAAGGCATATTGGCCGACGGGTTAATGGATATACCCGCAAGCAGCTTGATCTCATCAGAGCTTCTGGGACCGGATGATCAACTTGGTCGATTTTCTGGTAACTTTCATTTGAACGGCGACATCAATCAGCTTTCGCTGACAAATTTGGATGGCCAGACAAGCGAAACGGAACTTTGGAACCTTGAGGTGCATGGCTCTGTCAAAAATGTGCTCAAATTCGAGAACCTGGATTTGGCGATTCAAGTAGAAGTCCCCTCCGGAGCGGACCTGTTAGAAGCCCTATCGCTTGAACGGGTGGAAACTGGACAGGCTATCTTTGAAATTGGCCTTGCCAGCGAAGGAACCGATTGGGATGCGAATGCCAAAGTCAAGGTTGCCGACTCTGTCCTGCAAATTGTGGCCGATCTTGATGATGCAACGAGTGATCCTGTACTGCAGGGTTCCATAGAGAGTGACTTGATAAAGATAGATCAGATCCGAACCATCGTTCAGGCCGCTGCACAATTGAGGAAAATAGGCGGTCCAGAGCCCGACGAGGAAGACGTCATTGAGGAATCCGGCGACACTAGTCCTCTAAGAGACGTAACACTTAAACCTATTGGGCGTTCAATTCTCTTGTCCGGTATGGATATGGATGTCGACGTTGACCTTCGGCACATAGAGGGTGCCAAAGGCATCAGCAGTTTGCAGAGTGAACTGACGCTCAACGAAAATGAACTCAAGGCCGGACCTTTGAATTTTGAATACGGAGGTGCTCATTTCGATGTCAGCGGACAAATGGATCTATCGAACGACGCGCATCTGCTCACGCTGACCGGCACAGCAGGCGGCTGGCAGCTGGATGAAATTCTTCACAACCTGAACTTCAAAAAGGGCGCAAGCGGTACCATCTATGCAGATTTTTCGGTGACCGGCGGAACCGATTCACCTAAGCATTTTGCCAACAGCATGAACGGCGATGCCACGGTCTCAATGCGTGACGGCTCGATCGAGACCCAGCTTTTGGATCTGGCAGGGCTAGGGATACTACCTTGGGTGTTTACCAAAGAGAAACAAAAGGTTGCTCCGATCATATGTTTGCGTGCACCGATTAGTATTTCCAATGGAAGTATTTCGACGAAACAAACCACATTGGAGACAGATCATGTCCAAGTCGTCGTCTTTGGCGGTGTTAATGTAGCGGGCAAGGTTTTGGACTTAAACCTGCAGCCCCGCAAGATTGGCGAACCTCTGTCGAAGAGCCCTTGGCCCGTGACCTTGAAAGGCCCACTAGCGAAGCCGAAGATCAAGGTAAAAGACGGTCCCAAGCGACTGAAACGATCGGATGGTGCGGACAAAATGCCGGCAAAAAGAAAACTCTGCGTTCCGGATATTTTACAACTGCAGTAGTGGCGAAGGCAGTCGACAAAAGAACACAAATAAAGTTCAAAAAGAATGACATCGCTTTCAGGATGCGATCTTTGCTTTGGGTTTTCTCTCGATGTATTCCACACTTTAGTTGAATGGAAACTCTCTTAGAGTTCAGCCGACATGATGGAAGGACTTTGAGACGCAAATGGAAAAACGTGTGCACTATTGAAATGGCAGCTAAAGCAAAATCAATAGCTTAGTTAAGCGTGAGCGGCACATAGCTCTGCCACCAGCGACATAAACTTGCCATTTTCGCCTCACTTCCATCATCCATCACCTCGCCCGATTTCATCGATCCTGAGTTCCTTATGGGAAAATCTGGGCTAATTTGCAGTTCAGTCGCCGAGGGCGCCTGATCCTGCTGATCTACCACGTGGCGAACGCGGATGCGGGCGAGGCAAACCGACGCCACCCCAACATCCGCTTCTGTACCACGCTTAAGGATCGGGAGATCCATGGCTGTTTGCTTCAAGTGGGTAAGAAACAAAGCGAGAATAACGCTACCGCTACTTTCTATCATTTTCATTTAGAATAAATTTTAGAAATCTCCCCAACACAATTGGGAGGTCAATTAACAGGATGGTACGGATGCAAGAAGCATAGTTTCTCAGCTTCGAATTGGAGGTTGCTCAAGAAATGGTTCGCAAAACCCTTTGCGAAGCTTTCGATGGGCACCCCTGTCGCGAAGAAATTTGGCGACTAGCAGCTTACGTTAGGCTCTAACCAGTTGCGCTCCGCGGGCATCCCAATCGTTTATCTGAGCTCTGAGCGGGCCCTCGCCAGCACCAACAGTATTGCTCGTGCAGCAGGTTCCGAACCGCGCGTTGCTGCCATTGGTGATGATAGGTGCCGCACTCGAAACGAAGGTCTGCTTGGTGGCCACAACAGACCTGGTGATTAAGGCATTGGGTGGTCAAGTGCAAATACCATCGCATCGGCAATTGTTCCATCTGTACTGCCGTCATCCACAATGACGAATTCAAAACCCCGAATCAAAGCCCAGGCGTAGGTATCAATTCGTTTTATCATGCGCCGGGATTACGACCGTGCGCTCCGGCCTGCTTTCCAACAGCAGGTGGTGACGCCGTCAATCAGCCCCAAGTCTAACAGATCTTTGATGTTGCTTACTTCTGCAGTATCCACGAAAAATTTCATGGTTTTCCTCATCGTGTGTGAGCTAATATTGGTTGCACGTGAATTCGCTTAGAGGCGCTGCATCGACGGATGGCGGGGTCCAGGGCGTAAATTCAGAACGCGTGGCGCGTCCCGAATTCGGTGTAGTTCTGGTTTAATCTTAGGTCGGCATTTCGACTAGTGCTGATGACGAGTTCTGCATTTGGCAGATCGTTCGCTTTTGCGCGTTTCAATGCCGTGACCGGGTCAAAGCCATGGCTGATCCAGCGGTTTTGCAGCCTGTTTTCAAGCTCTTCCAAAGTTGGGCTGATAAAAACCGTCGCGGCATAAACATCCGTCAGGTTTCTCCATGGGTCGCTGTCCATCAGAAGATAGTTACCCTCAACGACGACGACCGGAGTTGCCGGGTGAACCGCAATGGCGTTGGCAATAGCTAGGTCCATTGTGCGATCGAATTTGGGATGAAAGCACTCGTGGCGCGTAACTTGAAGCTCTCTGATTGCAGCGCAAAACCCGACCCCGTCGAAAGTCTCTGGCGCGCCTTTTCTCGCCAGCAATCCACGCGTTTCCAGCACGCAGTTGTCCAAATGGTAACCATCCATTGGTACAAGTGTGGCTGACGGAACCGCCGAGCTCTGTTGTGTGTTCAGCGATTGCACAACGCCTTCCGCTAAGGTCGACTTTCCGGATGCAGGGGGGCCGGCGATTGCGATAATCGTCCGGACTCCAACTTGCCGCCGGGAGGAGATCAGGTCGCAAACGCGCTTTACGTCCTGCTCGATCACGCTGCGTCCTCTTTTGGGGGTTCCTTGGCACCGGTCATGAAGGCGACTGCATCGGACATCGTGTAATCCTTGGGATCAATTGTGCAGAGCCTTTTGCCCAACCGATGCACATGAATGCGGTCGGCAACCTCAAAAACATGAGGCATGTTGTGGCTGATCAGGATGATCGGAATGCCACGCGCCCGCACGTCCTGGATCAGCTCAAGCACCTTGCGGCTTTCCTTAACCCCCAAAGCAGCGGTCGGTTCATCCATGATGATAAACTTGGTTGCAAAGGCAGCGGCACGAGCAACGGCAACACCTTGGCGTTGGCCACCAGAGAGAGTCTCAACCGCCTGATTGATCGACTGTACAGTCATCAGCCCAAGCTCGGTCAGTTTTTCTCGGGCAAACTTCTCCATCGCTGGACGGTCAAGCTTACGCATGTATTTGCCCATGAACCCCTGCTTGCGGATTTCGCGCCCCATGAACATGTTGTCCGCAATCGAAAGGGCAGGAGACATGGCGAGCTGCTGATAGACAATCTCGATCCCCATATTCCGCGCATCGATCGGAGAGCTGAAGTTAACCTTTTTGCCCTCGATCAGAATCTCGCCTTCATCCGGGATTGTGGCGCCGCAGATCGCCTTCACGATGGATGATTTGCCCGCGCCATTATCTCCGATCACTGCCAGGATTTCCCCCTGGCGCAGTTCAAAGTCGGAATGGTCGATGGCGGTAACGTGGCCATAACGCTTTACGATCCCGCGGCCTTGGACGACTGGAGTTGAGTCTGACATTAGCCCGATACCTTTCTAATCCACTGGTCGACGGCAACCGCAGCGATAATGAGAAGTCCGATAAGTAAGAAGGTCCATTGTGCGTCTGCGCCCAGAAGCCTAAGCCCCAAAGTGAACACGCCAACAATCAGCGCGCCAAACAGCGATCCCAGGATGGATCCCCGCCCGCCGAACAAAGAGATGCCCCCGATCACAACCGCGGTGATGCTTTCGATATTGGCCAATTGACCGGATGTAGGTGAAACCGACCCGATGCGTCCGATCAAAGCCCAGCCCGCAAAGGCACAGATCAAACCGGATAACATATAAACGGACATCAGCGTTCTGTGCACGTTCACACCGGATAGTTCAGCCGCCTCAGGGTCATCCCCCACTGCATAGACATGCCGGCCCCAGGCCGTGTGTTTGAGCGCGTAAGCCAGAACGAAAATCAGAACGAGCATGAATATCACGCCAACCGTGAAGGTCGCGCCACCGATGCTGAATTTGGTGCCAAAAAATTGCAGGAACGGGGCGTTGGCCTCGATATCCTGACTGCGAATTGTTTCGTTTGCGGAATACAGGAAGTTTGTCGCCAGAACGATCTGCCACATGCCAAGCGTGACAATAAATGGCGGCAGCTTTACGCGACTGACCAGCCAGCCATTAAGAGCCCCGATCAGCGTTCCCATTGCCAGCCCGCACATCACAGCAATGGGCACGGGGATACCGTAGCGGAAGGTGAACTGACCCATGATGACGGATGAAAACACCATGATCGCACCGACGCTCAAGTCGATGCCGGCGGTCAGAATGACAAGGCTTTGCGCTGCGGCCACGATGCCCACGATCTGAACTTGCTGCAAGATCAGCGTCATCGCAAAGGGGGAGAAGAACTTGGACCCCAGCAGCAGACCGAAAATTACGATGGCGCCGACCAGAACGATCAACGGCACAAAGGAAGGGTTGACATGGAGAAGATGCTGCAACTTCCGCAGAACACCACGACGGTGATCTTCAAATTCCGCTACGGTTTCTGACGCGTTGGCGGCGGTTTCGAATTCCTGGGCGTTTTGGTTTGCTTCAGACATCTCTCCCCCTTTTCGTGGCTGGCATCGCGTCCACGAAATCAGTTTACAGGAAGTTTAGGTTTGCTGGTGAAAGGATTGATGAGGCGCTGCGGCGCGCCTCACCTTGTAGGGCTGCCTTTAGCCCCAGCAGAGATCCAAGCCTTCTGCGACAGACAACGACTCGACCCCATCAACCGGCTGGTCGGTGATGAGCGCCACGCCCGTGTCATAGAAGTCTTTGCCGGGTGTGTTTTCCGGCTTCACGCCCTCTTCGGCCCATTTTTTCACGGCCTCAACGCCAAGCGACGCCATCAACAGCGGGTACTGTTGGCTTGTCGCCCCGATCACACCGGCTTCGACGTTTTGGACGCCGGGGCACCCCCCGTCAACCGAAACGATCAGTACGTCGTTTTCACGCCCGATGGATTTCAGCGCCTCATATGCGCCCGCAGCAGCCGGTTCGTTGATCGTGTGAACAACGTTGATGGATGAATCCTTGGCCAGAAGGTTTTCCATCGCGCGGCGCCCGCCTTCTTCATTGCCGTCGGTCACGTCACTGCCAACCAGACGCGCATCGGTTTCGTCACCGATGACATTCGGGTCCGCCAGGTCCACGCCGAACCCGTCGAGGAAACCCTGATTGCGCAGAACGTCTACTGTCGGCTGACTGACGTTCAGATCCAGCGTCGCGATCTTGGCATCGGCTGCGGCGTCGCCCATTTTGGCCTTGGCCCATTGACCGATCAGAAGGCCGGCCTTGTAGTTGTCCGTCGCGAATGTCGCATCCGCCGAGTCAATCGGGCTCAGCGGCGTATCCAGCGCAATGACCAGAACGCCTGCATCTCGCGCCTGTTTAACCGCAGGAACGATCGAGCTGGTGTCGGATGCCGTCAGCAGAATGCCTTTTGCGCCATCGAGAATACATGTCTCGATAGCCTGAACCTGAGTTTCATGGTCGCCATCGACCTTGCCGGCAAACGCCTTGAGCGTCATGCCCAGCTCTTCTGCCTTGGCGGTTGCGCCTTCCTTCATCTTAACGAAAAAGGGGTTGGTGTCGGTCTTGGTAATCAGGCAGACGGTTTCACCAGCCGCTTGCGCGGATGCAGCGGCCAAAGTCAGCGCAGTCGCGGATGCGGCGAGCTTGAGTAGATTTCTCATGTTGTCCTCCCAGAAAATTGTTGTGGCCCCGCGCGGAATAGCGACAAGGCGGGCCTCCATCCTCCAATGAAGGTCCCGTTCAAGAAACCGTGATTCTAGCCTCTGTGTCAATAAATAAATAAAGTTTATTTATTAATTTGCCCACGTATCTTTTCATAAGAAAACAAGGTGTTTATGTTTAAGGTTATGGAAAGAGAGGCGTTGAAAATACTAACCGGCGGGGTAAGCCAAAGCGGTGTTCGTGATCATAACGAACGCCTCATTCTGACGGTTTTACAACGGCATGGACCTGCTGCCGGGGCGGACGTCGCGCGGCTGACGGGCCTGTCACCCCAGACCGTGTCGATCATTCTGCGTAAGCTCGAAAAGGACGAGATTCTCAAACGTGGGACGCCGTTGAAGGGCAAAGTTGGGAAACCTTCGATCCCCATGGAGCTCAATCCCGAAGGCATTCTGTCGGTGGGAATGAAGATCGGTCGCCGCAGCGCAGATCTTCTTTTGATCGACTTCACCGGTAAGCCACGCCAACAGCTCTCGACGACTTATGACTACCCGCTACCCGAAGCAGTGTTCGGGTTTCTGGAGGTAGGATTGGAAGAGCTTCTGGCCAATGAACCCCAGAAACTTCGGGACCGTGTATGCGGGATTGGAATCGGAACACCGTTCGAGCTGTGGAAGTGGCACGACCTTTCTGGGCTTGCGGCTCAGAAATTCAGGTCCTGGAGAAACGTGAACTTCTTTTCCGAGGTGGCCAAGTTCAGCGAACTGCCGGTCTTTGTGGTCAATGATGCTACTGCCGCGTGTCACGCGGAGCACCTCTATGGCCGCGGGGCTGAGTATCGAGACTATTTTTATTTCTTCATAGGCTCAATGATTGGCGGAGGCGTTGCATTGAATGGCACCGTATTTGAGGGCAACCAAGGCAATGCCGGTGCCTTGGGTGCCATGCGAACGACGGGTCCTTTGGGTGAAAGCCAGCAACTGATTGACACTGCATCGCTGTTCCTGCTCGAGGACAGGTTGATAGAAGCGGGTGTTGATCCGGGAATTTTGTGGAAAAAGCCGCAGGACTGGAGCAGCATTTCTCGCTATGTCGAACCATGGATCGGTACCACCGCGCAGGAACTGGCCAAAGCTGCGCTGTCTATTTGCGCAGTCATCGACTTTGAGGCAATTTTTATCGACGGCGCATTCCCATCTGAAATACGGGAGGAGTTGGTCTCACGGGTTCGTCGTTACCTAGTCAACCAAGATAAACGCGGTTTGATTCCTCCGGTTGTAGAAGCTGCGGCTGTCGGAGAAAACGCCCGCGGGATTGGGGCGGCAAGCAGCCCGATTTTCCGCCAGTTTCTATTGAACACTAATGCTGGGCTTTCTGGGATGTAGTCGAAATTCATAGGGGTCAAATTTCCTAAGTAGAAAGGAACCGCATAATGTCAATCTTCTCAAAACTCTTTGGTGGCGGTGAAAAGTCGGAGCTGCAACCGGTCTCGTACAATGGGTTCGACATTTTCCCCGTTTTGATTGCCGAGGGCGGAAAGTATCGCCTGTCGGCCCGTATCGAAAAAATCATCAACGGAGATCGTAAGACCAATGCGCTGATCCGGGCGGATGTCTTCGAAAGCCGGGATCAGGCCGAGAGCTTTAGCATCACCAAGGCGAAACAGGTGATCGACGAGCAAGGCGAGTGTATTTTCGGTTAACCGAAGGCAATGAAGGGATGCTGAAACAGCTCTGCACAAACCTTTTGCAGAACTCAAACGGTCATTGTCCAGAACAGTCCAAAACTGTCCTGATTGTTGAGCAAGAAGAAAGCACCATTACGCTCTCGGTTGTTGGCGATGGTCCTGGCGTTCCCGAAAACACACTGGGTAAGCTTTTTATTCCATTCGATAAACTAGAAAGTGAACGGAACAGTGTTGGGAATGGTTTGGGATTGGCGCTGTTGAAAGCTATCGCATATCATCATTCATCGCTCTTATCGACCACAAATAACTCAACTGGGTTGACTGTCTCAATTCAATTCGAAGTTGCGTGGTGACACATAATAAGTGAGCGAAGCTAACTTGGTACTTATGAAACATGGGGCCATAGAAGGTAGTCAAACGATCGAGGCCGGGCGAAATTGTCTCGAAACAGCGTTAATTTAAGGTGCTGACAGGGCGAGGGATGTCCCGCTTTGATGTAATCGGGTAATTCGGCGCGGTGGTGTGGATCAATTAGTGGACCATAATTGGCTCAAGAAGAAGGACGAACTGCTGAAACGAGCTGAGTCGGATCTGACGTTGTACGACTTTATCCTGATAATGGCTTTGACAGCACCTTCTCTGGCCCGCTGGTCGTCGGGCCTCGATTGATCGAGTGTTCTTCAGGTTCAGCGTATTGGAAACGTCCCAGCGATTGACATCGAGTACCCGAACCGAATTAAATCGGTTTGTTCGGTCTTGATATGGTTGGCGAACTACCTGAGGACCGTGCGGACCGGAATATCGGGCTGCTCTGATGTAATGGAAAACCTTTGAGTTGCAAAAGGCAAAACCAGTGCGCCCAAAAAAGATCGAATGCCTCAAATTCAATGGTTTGCGTGTCGCCGAATGGCAAAAACTATGTGTCGCCCCAAATTCCTGTTGAACGTCGCACCAACCTGACCCTACCGTCTCAGTTGGACCAGAAACGAAGTGAGCGTTCGATATCGGAAGGCACCCCAGATGTTGGACATTAACTGATATTGACTTTCGCGTTTTAAACTGACCCAAGTTCCCCATGTTAATACTCCAGCAGAGAGTTACGTGTGATCTGGCTTTCCTTTTGGAGGATCAAGTCTGATTTGCAGATCAGACAGCGAAGCTGCCTGTTCCCGCTGATCTGCCACGTGGCGAACGCGGGAGAGGGTGAGGCTATGCTATTCGACAGGGGAAGTGCGGCCCGCAGGCACCGCCGAGGACACAGTATTGTCCAATAGGGGTGCCCGAGGGGAAGGCAGAGCCTTGTCCCTTACGGCCAGAGGCGTTTGGCTCGTCCAAATCCCGCTGGCCCAAAACAGGAGCGGCTGGGCGAGCTAAATAGTAACTAGTAGGGTCCAAACCAGCCTAAATTTCTGGGGTACGTCGTTAAGGAACATGCCGAGACCCAAACCGCCATTGTCGAGGGTATGTGACAGCATATCGGGTACTCAACCAAAGATCGCTTCACTTAACATCCCTAGAGACATTCGCGCTTCCCTTCGATGTGGTCAAATCGTTCAGCGCTTGCGAAACTAGGCAATTTTGATGCCGTGCAGCCACAACCGCAATTCGTGCAATAGCGACGTTGGGACTACCATAGCCCCGCTACCAGCAGAGGTGCAGAGATAATTCAAAGCTGACAATGGATTGGATCTTGAGCGATCGATACTTTGCGGGCGAATGTCGTCTTTTGATTGCTTGCGATCAACGACTATTTCTAATCAGATGCGGCCACCTTTAGCTTGATATAAGTACTCGGCAGGCCAAGCCGCCAAGGTCCGCTGATTTCTCCAGTTTCAGTTTGCCACCATAAGCGTTCATCAGATCAACACAGATTGCCAAACCCAATCCTGTGCCGCTGACAGAGGTATCCAACCGACCTCCGGATCGAACTACTCCGTCAAGTGCATCCTCCGGAATTCCTTGTCCGTCATCCTCAATGCAAATCTCAATGCCGCCGTCTACACGCTTTGCCGCGATGTGAATTGTTGTCCGACACCACTTGAGCGCGTTGTCGAGGAGGTTTCCAATCACCTCTTCGATGTCCTGAGTATCCATTCGAACCTGAATCCCATCCTCGCAATCTGTCGTCAGAGATTTTCCTTCGCGTTCCGCCATGACCGAAAACAGTCTGGATAACCTGTTGACGGAATTGGTAAGGTCAGTTCGTGAATGCGTAAGTTCTGCGGTGTTCGACGCACGCAAACGCGCAAGTGAGCGCTTTAGCTGAGCATCAATTCGATTTAACGCGTCATCTGCAGGTTCGATATCTGCACCCGCGTCCGACAAAGTCGCCAGTTCATTTCTGAGAATTGTCGTCGGTGTTTTGAGCGCATGTGCCAGATCCGCAGCTTGTCGTCGAGAACCAGACACAATTTCACGATTCCTGTGCAACAATTTATTTAGGTCCTCAACAAGCGGCGAAACCTCTTCTGGGTAATCTTCCGGAATCAAGTCATCTCCCTTGTCCCAGCGATGCGCCACATCTGCACGCAACTTCCTGAGGGGGCCGATAATTGCTGACATCAACAACAACGAACCGGCAACTCCAATCAAACCAACCAATCCAAAAACCGGTAGCAAGTTGTTTTGCGCTGCTCTGCGTTCGCTTATCAGCTCTCGCTTGCTTTCGGCGACCGTTACGCCCCACTCGGTTCCGTCTTCGAATGTGATTCTCTGATATGCGCTACGAACGGCTTCGCTGTCCGGACCTGTGGTGTTCCAAACGATTGCCTCTTCGCTCACACGTACAGGTTCGGAAATTGTCTCGTCAAAGAGCGAGGCTGATGTGAATGTAGCCCCGTTTCCATCGGTAACCTGCCAGTATCTGCCTGAATACGGCGTTCCATAGGCTGGATCGAATATCAGTTCGCGCAGTGCCTCAGGGTTATGCGTCGTTGCGCTCAAACCGACAACGAGTTGGGTGTGCCGGTCACGTAGCGTCTGGTCGAATTGTTCCAGAACACGTGTGTTGATGTACGAAAACACAATCAACGTTCCGACGCCGACAGAAAGCGCGCCTGTCGCAAGGCCGCCAAGCAAAGCGCGTTGGCGCAGCGATAACATCAGGCCGTATCGATCATATAGCCGCGTCCTCTGACCGTTGTAATAAGGTCAGAGCCCAGTTTCTTTCGCAGCCGGGTTATGAAGACGGCAATGGTGTTCGAATCCCTGTCACCGTCATATTCATAGATATGCTCTGACAACTCGGTACGTGACACCATGCGTCCGATGTTGTGGGCAAGGTATGTCAGAACTGCGATCTCTTGCGCCGTCAGATCAACAGGAATGCCGCCCACGCTGACGCGACCGTTTCGCGTATCGAGCATAACGTCCCCCATTTCGATAACCGGGTTTAACTGACCGCTTTGTCGGCGCAGGATGGCCCGTACACGAGCGGCCAGCTCGGGCATGTGAAATGGCTTGGTCATATAGTCATCAGCACCTGCATCAAGACCATCCACCCGCTCGCTCCACCCATCGCGGGCGGTGAGGATCAACACGGGTGTCTTGACGCCCGCGCTGCGCCATTCGCGCAGGACAGAAATACCGTCGCGTTCCGGCAACCCGATGTCGAGGATGATCATGTCGTAAGGTTCGGTCGCACCTAGGTGCAGGGCGTCAGTACCATTCTTGGCCACATCTACCACGCGGCCTTCTGCGCTAAGAAGTTTCTTAATCTGCTCGCATAGCTGCGGTTCATCTTCGGCCAGAAGTACTCTCATATTCAAAAACTACAGTCACAACTGCTTTGGTTTAAGCCCTATTTTTTACCGTTGCCCTTGCCGTTCCCGCCAGAGTTGCCGTCGCCGTTTCCACCGCTGTTTCCGCCACCATTGCCGCTGCCGTTACCACCGCTATTACCTCCTCCGTTTCCACCACCATTTCCACCTCCATTGCCGCCGCCGTTGCCATTGCCGCCGCCGTTGCCATTGCCACCGCCGTTGCCATTGCCGCCGCCGTTTCCACCAGCATTGCTATTGCCACCGCTTTTGCCGTTGTTTCCACGGCTCGCAGAAGCTCCACGATTGCTGTTGGTGTCGCGGCTGTTGTTGGCGTTGGCGGGGTTCGAACGGGCTGCTTTCGATATTTGACGCCCAACACTGGATCGATTGGAAACGACTGTACCGGTCTGTGCATCCACAATGACACTGACAATTTTTCCATCGGGCTTTTTGACTAGAATACGATAGTAAATTTGATCAGCCTGAAACGCGCGCGCATCGACAGGGGTGCCGCCATAGGCTTTTTCGACACCTTTGATAACCCGTTTCAAACGAATGGTGTCCCCGGTCAGGGTCGCTTTGCGCAGTTCACCTTGCTTGAGCTCGCGTGTCTGGGCAGCCGCTTCCCCAACAGGCAAAGCAACAATCAGGCTTGCTACCACCAAGATCACCTTCGCGCGCATGAAAGTCCTCGTATTTCGCGGCTAGAGACTACGTCTTTCGACATGAACCGATGATGAACAAGCAGTTAGCCCTGCGTTCAAGCACCCTCAAGTTAAATGGCAAGAAGCATTGGGGATTCGTGCGTGAATCGAGACTATTGAACATAGCGAGTTGTTTCAGAAAACTGATACCCGCTGATTTCAACCGAGGAGGTCGATATGAAAATCACCAGTTTGAGACTGCTAAAAGCATCGACCCTGGCAATCGCGTTGTTGGGATCTACAGCCATCGTAGCTACCGTTGCGGTGCCGGATATTGCATTTGCAAAGGAGGGCAAAGGCAATAGCGGTGGAAAGGGTAACGGTGGAGGCAACGGCAAAGGCGGCGATAAAGGAAACGGTAGAGGCAACGGCGGCGGAAAAGGCAATAGCGATGGCAAAGGGAACTCCGCCAGCGGAGATCGTGGTGACCACAGTTTCGCCGGTAACAAAGGCGGAAAGAAAGGTGCCGACAAAAGTCTTGGTGGCCGAAACACCGGGAAATCCAAGACAAAATCTTCGCGCTCTGCTTTGGGCAAGGGCGGTCGTTTTTCCTTGAAGGATATCTTTAGCGGCAAAGGCAAGTCGAGAACGGTTGCCACATCTGGAAAACGCTCGACCACCAGCGGTAGCAAACAAAAGCCCAGGACGTACAAGAAGCCTTCGAAAACAGTAATTGTCGAAGAGTCCATTCGCCCAGCGGTCAGGGAAAAGGGGAACAAGATGGCGGCACTTCTTGGTGCCCACCCGTCTGAGTTAGGGGCGCTCAATGCCGCCAACGCCAGCGCAACTGCATTAGAAAATGCAGCACCCAATTCCCGCGTAGGCCGAATTGCCAATTATCGAGATACCGTGTTGGCCGGAGAACCCTTGCGCGAAGAGCTTGAGGAACAATTGGAAGAGCTCGCTGGCTTGGAGCCGCCGGAGCGGACTGTTCCTGAGATTGAAGAAGACCTGGAAGCCGCGTTGAGTGAAGTCCAGGAAAACCAGGAACGCGTCGAGGATCTCGAACAAGCTCTGGAAGACGCAGGGGGAACAGACCCAGAGATTGAGGAGCAATTGGATGAAGCCCGCGCTGATTTGGACTCTTCGATCGAAGCAGCGCAGGACCTGAACGATGAACGTCAGGCTGCCGTCGAATACGAAGAAGCGGCTGAACAGGTGCAAGAACTGGCTGACCAGGTCGAGGAACAGGAATTGACCGAACGGGAAGCCCTAGAAGCCGCCGCAAACAAGCCCGTGACCGACGCCGTTGAACATGAGGTAAAGGCGCTGTTGGGTCTGTAACGAAAGACAACGGCTCTCTGCGTCAATCAACCCTCAGTACTGACCACTCACGGAAGTACTAAAGCCCGGGTCAGCCAAAGGCTTCACAGGATGGGTAGCGGCTGGCCGGATACTTTTGCAAATCAAGGGCTACGCCCTTTTTCCCAAAGGCATAAGAAAGAAATCCCGCCCCATAACTGGAGCGGGATTTAGTTTTCAATTCCAATATCTAGGACGAATACCGGGAATTGTTTGGGGGTCTGCTGAACTGCCTTCAGACGTTGTTATGTGCCTCGGAAAGCCGCTTGTTTTTGACGATCTGTGTTAATGCATTTTCGATAGGAGGGAAGCGACCACTGCTCGATTTGGTGGTGGTTGACAAACGTTCTCCGGCGATTTTGCCGGAGGTTTGCATCACAGCTGTTGTGCTGGACTCTTCAGTCACAAAGGCAGACTTGATCATGCGTTTCCCCTTGTCAGCGATCAAACGGAACAACGTCCCTATTGATCCAACACCGTCACTATGCCTGAGACTGTTTGAACACTCTGAGAATACATTGTTCACGTTCAGTTAATGTTGTTCGCGAAATAAAGACAAACGAATAGGCGGGCGACCAGATGGAGGAAGAACATCCCGTTTTGATGCTTTAGTTGAATTTGCGATGACAATCGCAGCCGATGATTTCAGCTCGTGAACAAACTGCTGCATCGGAAAGCGACTCTTCGCTTATGAACTCGCTAAGGCCCATTCAAGATCATATCTAGGCTAAGAAGCTGAAAAAGGCGCTGGGAATGAAAAAGATTGTTGGGATTCTAGCGGTGGCACTTACCGTGCAAGGCGCGTCATTTGCGAACGCCAGTGTCAGCTTGTGGAGCCTTAGCACGGGGCACGTTAGCGGAACCGGCGCCACCTCGCCGATCCATGTGAAATCCAAATCCGGACATTGTCCGCCGGGCTTGGCAAAAAAGGCAATCCCGTGCGTACCGCCCGGACAGGCAAAGAAATATCGACGTGGCGATTACATCTATGATGGGTATGTCCGCATTGATGATCCCAGCCGTTGGGGACTACGGCGCAACGGATATTACGTGCGTGCCGGAGATTATGTTTACGAAGTAAACCGTGAAACACATGAAGTGCTGAACCTGATAGGGGCAATCGCCGACATTCTGAATTGATAGATGTTATCGTTCACTTACTTGCATCTCTCTTTGCCGCCATTCGGTTGGATTGCGGCAGTCAAAGGTGTGGGGGGTAGAAACTGACATTCTTCGCGTGAAGGATCAATTACTGCTATCTGGCTATTGAAGTAGTGTTTCGTTTGGTCCGTAAGCGAGCTGATCATTCAACTAGAGATCGCTTCGCAATACATCCGTTCAGAGATGTTTGCGGTTTATTGGACGGTACATCGACTACAAATCTGTTGGGCACATTAGATGAGTTGCAAAATGGGTATGTGTGACACACGAACCAGGGGCCGTTTTTGCTGCCATCAAAATAGCCCAAGCTCTAAATAGACATCAGCCAATTCTTGAAGGCTCTTACTGTGACCCGATCTTGATCTCCTGGGCGACAAACTAAGTAGAGGCCCCGGTTCAATGGAACGCGGCTTTCGTCCAAGCGAATTAGCCGGCCAAGCTTAAGGTCTCTCTCCGCCAAGAGGTGTCTCGCCAAGGCGACGCCTTGGCCGTCGATCGCCGCTTCTAGAAGGACGGCGCTGTCCACAAAATTGATGTTCCGCGCCTTAATGTGATCCGCGTCCAGCCCAACTTGTATGATCCAACTGTCCCAACCTGCGTTGAAGTTGTCATGCAACAATGGTAAGTTTGCCACATCCTCGGCGCGCATCGGAAGCTGTGATTTTTCGACGAGCGTTGGTGCAGCGACGACGATCAATTCCTCTTGTCTGATTTGCTCATGATAAAGCCCATCCCAACCGGGTTCTCCAAACCTTAACGCAACGTCGACATCGGACCTGTCGAAATCTGCAAAGGTATCATTTGTATCCAGCAATAGCGCAATTTCCGGGTGCTCTTGCTGAAACAAACTCAGCAATGGCACAAGCCACTTCAGGGCCAGGGACGTCGACAAAGACACTGTGATCGACTGGCGTTGATGAAGGCGTCTCACCTCTATCACGCCCATCTGCAACGCAGAAAACGCTCCACGCGTTGATTGATGCAGGCGTTCCCCGGCGTCTGTAAGATTTACGCCATTGGGGTGGCGGTGGAAGAGCGTTACGCCAAGATGCTGCTCCAGCAATTTGATCTGCCGGCTGATCGCCCCATGCGTTACGTTCAACACGCCCGCTGCCTTGGTCAGGCTGGAATGTGTCGCGGTCTCGTCAAAGGCCTGAAGGGCGCGAAGATGTCTAAGGCTTTTCGACATGTGAGAAAAACTAACAGGCTTATCAAATAAAATCGATAGGATTTATTGGTTACAAAGAGTTATAACGGGGCGACTCTAAGAAATCTCACGGGTTTATTTGGACGAAGGTCACATGTCAGCTTTCAAAGTTGCGCTCATGACAGGTACGGGGCAAGGCATCGGCCGAGGGTGCGCCGTTGAAATGGCTAAAGCCGGCTACAAACTCTCTTTAATGTCCCCGTCCAATCGTTCGTTAGCGTTGGCGGAAGAGCTTGGCGGCATTGGCCGTCGAGGCTCGGTTCTTGATGCGGATGATCTGCAGGCGTTGGTTGACGACACTATGCGCGAGTACGGCCGGATTGATGCCATTGTCAGTAACATGGGGCATGGCGGATCCGTGCCTGAGGCCATCAAAACCGTTGGCTTCGATCCTGACTTTGACGGACCGCTTTTGGAACTCAGCGACGAGTTATGGCACGAAAGTCTGGACATGTATGTGCTAAATGTCGTCAAGATCGCCCGTATCGTCACGCCCATTCTGATCGAACAAGGCGGTGGTGCATTCGTTAATATCTCATCCATGAACACAATCGAGCCACGTGCGCCCTATCCCATGAGCATGCTGCGTGGAGCATTGCATAGTTTCTCAAAGCTTTACGGGGACCGATATGCACGGCACAATATTCGCATGAACAACCTGCTGCCGGGGTTCTGCGAGAACGTGAACCTGTCCGAACAGGCTCGCCGGGAAATCCCCGCTCAGCGGCCCGCAACGTTCGAAGAAATTGGACAAGCTTGCGTGTTTCTCGCCAGCGAAGGAGCTCGCTATATCAACGGCCAGAGCATACTGTCTGACGGAGGCATGAACCGCGCGGTCCGATAGAGAACAGTGAAATGATTGTCAGAGCACTCAAAGATATTCTTGGAACAGAGCGGGACGTCTTTGGCCCGGGCTGGAACAGCAGACGGCTGCTTCTGGCCTCAGATGGTATGGAGTTCACGCTCACTGACACACTCATCAACCGGGGTGCAGAGTTGGAGCTTGAATACACCCATCATCTGGAGGCGTGCTATTGTATCGAGGGTAAGGGCAGGATCAGAGCAGCCGACGATGAAACCTGGCATGCCCTTGTGCCATTCACCCTTTACGCGTTGGATCAACATGACAGGCATGTGGTGCAAGCCACAAAGGCCGACCTGAGGCTTGTCTGTGTCTTCACTCCACCGCTCAGCGGGCGTGAAGTGCACCGCGAAGACGGAAGCTACGGCCCGGGAACCTAACCGGGGCAGCTATTAGCAGAAAAACAAAATCCGGTCGCAAGGGCGTAATTGAAAGCGGCAACAAGCAGTAAAAACAGAACGGTAAACCGGCTAACATTACTTTGCTGCCTTTCTTGGCCGTGGTTAGTGTCGCAGCAGCGTTGATAGAAGCGTGTCAATCGTATCTGGGATAACAGCAGTAAGAGCGACCTCAACGAATATCAGTTGCGCCTCTGGGAACGCAGGATGAAAGGCCGCAAAATAACGACAATCTGGCGGATAGCGCATTCGCCCCAAATCGTCCAGATCGTTGATCTCGTGCATCGCCTCATAGGCGACGATCTTGTCAAGAAAACGGGCGGGGCTATCCCGGCTGATTTACCTTAGGACAAAGAAGCCTAAATTGAATCGGCTGCAAAACAAATGGACGAAATAAATATCTGTTCGCTTGAGTTCCGGGTTGGATTGGAGAAAGCGCAGCATGTCGACGCGCATGGCCACAAGTTCCTGCGTCGCACCAGACGGCTGGTTCAACCGTCGCAACAACTCTTGCCGCCTTGGCCCTGAAACTTCACTAAGCCTTTATAAAGACTCACACTTCGATCAGTGTCGTAGCGGCGCGCCGTTTGGAAAAGCTGATCGGCGTCTAGCTCTAGATAGCTCTTCAAACAGGCAAATAAGTTTAGTTTCTCCGCATCATCCAGAGTTTGGAAGCGATCAAGAATCGTAGACACCATCGTGAAACCCGATACTTCACGGTCTGCGGACAGAAGCGCTCAAATAACTAGGCAATGGATCGTTTATCATCCTTGGCTCACGTTTTGTCAGGACGGTCTAGCAGTTGGTTTAATAGGTCACCTAGAAACCAATCCCGCTGCATTTCAGGGCTCCATCTGACTACTCAGGTATTCGCCTGTTCGACGATAGTGATCAACCAGGTGCCGAGTTGCGCTGTCCGCGTCGTGGTTCAGTGCGGCGTCCAAGATTTGCTGGTGCTCAGCGGCAATGTCCCGCTTCTTGTAGCTCGAACCGCCAGCCGCCAGATAGCGATAGCGAATGTTCAGGTCGTAAAGCTGCGAGCAATACCGCATAAGCAACGGCAGATTCGAATTGTCCAACAAGGCCATATGAAACGCCTTGTGAGCGTCTTCAAAGTCACGCGCGCCGTTCTGGCCGGCCTTTTTCATATGATGGTGACGCAAAACAAGCCGATCTTCCCAGGCCTCATCCGCGTTGGTGATAGAGGCGCGCAACGCGGTTTCCTCAAGGTTGCAGCGCAACAGAAGTATTTCTTCGAAATTACATTTGCTGACTGGTGCTGCGCGAAATCCGCGCTGATCAATCCGCTCGACCAACATGTCCGATGTCAAAAGGCTAAGCGCTTCGCGAACCGGACTAGCGCCGGTGTCCAAAAGCCCCCGAAGCTGCTCGATCTTGAGTTTTTGTCCCGGAGGTAATTCTCCGGTCAAGATCATGTCGCGCAGCCTTCGATACGCGCCATGCGTGGCTGATGTCTCTTTGCCCTCAGTATCAAGCATGGCGTCCATATCCGACCGTTCCTTTGTTCGCGGCAAAACTTTTGATTGCTCTTAACTGAGGGCACTCGTTCCAGTCGATAGGCCAACTGAAAGGCTCAGCGAGCCTTCGTTGATCATCCAGCGCCGAAGTTCAAATTCGCGCGCACCGCTTTGGTGCATCGGATCGTCCTCGGCCAGTTTTCGGGCAGCCTCAAGACTGTCAGCACGATAGATAATCAGGCCCATTCCTTGCATGTGCTCACCAGTCTCATCCGACATTGGCCCTGCAAAAGCCAGCTGTCCCGCGCGTTCAAGCTGTGTCTGATAGGCCAGGTGGTCAGGTAGCGACGCCTTTACATCTTCGGGTTTTTTGGCAGGCGTGCTGAGTACTACGTAGAGTTCCAAAGCAAGTGCACCACGGCTTTTTGCTTCTGATTTGTAGTTCGCCCAGGCAACCATTTGCGTTCTCCAAAAATATCGATATTATTTGACATATTGCAAAATAGTCGGCAAAAATCAAGTGAACTGACATGGATGGTGAAAATGAAATACCTGGTGGGAGAGACTTTGGATGGCACAGCGGTTTTTGCTGTAAACGGTGAAAACGCAGTGAATCTAACGGCTTTGAACCCTGTCGTCGGTTCGGATTTGATGGGTTTGATAGCCAAGCCTGAACTGGCCGACTCACTTGCCCCCAAAATTGACGCGGCAGACAGTGTGCCCGTGTCTTCCATCACTCCGGCATTGCCCGTTGCCGCTCCCGGAACGATCATTTGCATGGGGTTGAACTACACGGACCACATCAAGGAAGGCGGGTATGATATCCCGGAGTATCCGACGCTGTTTATGCGTGGGAAGAATTCGATCATGGCGGCAGGGCAACCTATGGTGCGGCCTACCTGTTCCGAGAAACTCGACTACGAAGCCGAGCTTATGCTGATCGTTGGAAAACGCGGCCGTCATATCTCGGAAGAGGACGCATTGGATTATGTCTTCGGCTACACCGTGTTTAACGACGGGTCGCTGCGGGATTATCAGCGTAAAACCGTTCAATGGACGCCCGGCAAAAACTTCGATGACACAGGCGCGATCGGCCCTTTCACTGTAACGCCGGAAGACTTGCCGGAGGGAGCATCCGGCCTGAAAATCGAAAGCCGAGTGGGGGACGAAATCCTGCAAAGCTCGAACACCGCCAACATGATCTGGGGGGTCCCTCAGGTCATCGCCACGATCTCGGAATATACCACTCTCGAACCCGGTGATCTGATTGCGTTGGGTACGCCGCCGGGTGTTGGTCACGCCAAAAAGCCCAATCCACGTTGGTTGAAGCCGGGTGAAACCGTCGAGGTCGAGATTGAGGGCATCGGCATATGCGCCAGCCCCGTCATCGACGAAAAGGACGCCGAGACTAAGGTGGCCGCAGCATGAGCGCACCAACCGGGGCAGAGCTGGAGGCACTTCGCGCTAAGGCGCAGCAAGATCATCGCGATCTGCGCGAGCGCATTCCACGTCTTTCAGACGACGCAATTGCTCTGATCCTCCGCGAATCCAGATCTCATTACGCCTGGACCGACAAGGCTGTTTCTAACGAATTGCTTGAAGAGATCTATGAAATCACGATCAACGGCGCGACCAGCATGAACACGCTGCCCGCCCGCTTCGTTTTCGTTAAAAGTGCGGAAGGAAAAGAGCGCCTAGCTAAGTCGTTAAAGCCGAAGAACGTGCCAAAGATGATGGATGCGCCGGTCACTGCGATCATTGCTTATGACATGGACTTCTGGAAGGAATTACCTTTTCTTTTCCCGCACGAAGATCGACGGTCACTTTTCGAAAATAATCCCGAATATGTAGCCGATACAGCGTTTCGCAATGGAACGCTTCAGGGCGCTTACTTCATGATCGCCGCGCGTGCGGTTGGGTTGGACGTCGGCGCCATGTCTGGCTTTTCAAACAAGATCGTCGACGAGGAATTCTTCGCGGGTACGACGCTCAAGTCGAACTTTCTTTGCAATCTGGGCTACGCAGACGAAACAGGATTGTTTCACAAGCTGCCTCGCTTCTCATTCGAAAAGGTTTGCTCTTATGCATGAGGAGGTGATCCTGTGGCGATGAAAGTGAAACCTGTCGTAACCTACCGTACGACAGCTCAATGCCCGACACACGCGCGGACTGAGATACCAATTCGCGATCTGGACGTGATTATCGACGAGCCCGTGGAACGAGGCGGAACAAATCTTGGCCCGTCTCCGACCGAAACCGCAATGGCGGCCCTGATCGCCTGTACGAATGTCATCGGGCACAAGAACGCACATCGGTTGGGAGTTGACCTCGGCACTGTGACAATCGACGCGAAATGCAGGCTGGATCGGCGCGGTGTCCTGATGGAAGAGGAGATCGATGTTCCGTTTCCCGAAATCGAACTCACTGTGAAGTGCGATACGCCCGCCAGTCAGGAGGATCTGACACGCGTGGGCGAGGAGACAGCCAAGTATTGCGCCATCGCAAAACTGTTTCAAGCGGCAGGCACGGACCTGACCGTCAACTGGGTCAAAACCAACCAATAAAAATCGACAGGACCCGACTTTCTGGGAGGAGAGAAATGAAAAACTGGACTAAACGCAGCCTAATGGGATTTGCTCTGGCAGGCACCATGACGTTGCCTCTTGCAGCAGAAGAGACCATTTCCGCCGTCGTGATTGATGGCTATCCCGATCGGGCCTTGTGGGTGAAAGAATTCACCAACTTCTTCATTCCAGAAGTGGACAAGCGGCTGGCCGACTCCGGCAACTACAAGATGAACTGGCAAGAGAACTATGGCGGTTCGATCGTAAAGCCGAAGGGCGTGCTGGAAGGGATCCAGCTTGGCCTTGGCGACATCGGCATTGTCACAACTATCTTCCATTCGTCCAAGTTGCCCAGTCAGGGGATATCGGGGTCGACCCCCTTCGTGTCATCGGACTCTCGCGCGGTAGCCAAAGCCGTGGATGAGATCGCGCGCGAATACCCAGCGATGCAAAATGAGTTCGCTGCGCAGAACCAAGTCTATCTGGCGACCGGTGTAGTGCTCGATACTTATCAGGTTTTTTGTACAGAGCCGGTCTCGGCTGTTTCTGATCTGGAAGGCCGAAAAGTGGCAGGGGCGGGACTGAACCTCCGATATCTCGAAGGTATCAAAGATGCCGCGGGGGTTCGTGGTGGCCTGACCGATTTCTACAATATGCTGCAAACCGGCCTTGTTGATTGTGCGATGCTGTGGCCTGAAGCAGCCAAGACCTTCAAGATCGCCGAAGTAGCTCCTTACATGCTCAAAGCTGACTTGGGTGCCGTGAACTCCAAGACGATCACGGTGAATTCTGACTATTGGGCAAAGTTGCCGGATGAAGTCAAAGGCGTTCTGCAGGCCGTCGCAATTGACTACCGTGATCATGTGGCTGGCATCGCTATGGACCGGGCTGCGGCCTCAAGGGACGCATACACCGAAGCCGGCGGGACGATTGTCGAAGTTTCGGACGAAGACCGAGCGGCCTGGGCCAACGCAATGCCAAATGTAGCACAGGAATGGGCAGCCACACTGAATGAGAACGGTGAACAAGGCGACGCGATACTGGCCGCTTATCTCGGCAAGCTGCAGGACGCCGGTTTTACCGGAGTGCGTGACTGGACAGCCGAGTAACAGTCTGGCGATCCACGAAAGGGGCCTTTCATGCTGAAGACCGCAGTTGCTGGCTTGTCGCGGGTCGCCAATTCGCTTGCTATCGCCGCCAACGCATTGGGTACGCTTGTCGTCCTTGCGTTGGTGGTCATTCTGAATGTCGACGTCATTGCGCGCGGTCTGTTTTCGGCACCTCTGCGTGGCACCTATGAAATGGTGCAATTTTCGGTCGTGATGATCGTTTTTTTGCAGCTGGCCGACGTAGTCAGAGTGGATCGGCTGACGCGCTCGGACGGGTTTCTGAACCTGCTACACCACCGCCGTCCTGGGCTAACGGCCAACCTGAGGCGCATTATCAATGCCATCTCCGCAATCTTCATGGGTCTGATTGCTTATGTAACCTTTCCCGAGTTCCTGCATATGTGGGAGACACAGGACTACTTCGGAGTTCCGGGTCTTTTCACTCTGCCATGGTGGCCGGTCAAACTGGTCATCGCGTGCGGTACTGCGCTTGCCTGCGTGATCTTCCTTCTCAAGGTTGTCACGGCGCAGGACCGCCCGCATCTAATTCGTGCACCTGAACATGACGAGGCCGCAGAATGACGCCGATTGAGATTGGCCTGATCTCGGTCATAGCCATCGTCTTTCTGATTTACGCAGGCGTTTACATTCCCATCGCATTGGGCGTGGTCTCGTTCGTGTCGATCTGGCTGATGCGGGACAATTTCACGCTTGCGCTCAACCTGCTGAAAGTGGCGGTCGGCGACAGCGCGATGGAATACAGCTTTGCAACCATCCCATTGTTTACTTTCATGGGGCTCATTGTCTCAAAAGCCGGGTTGGGCAGGGACATCTACGAAGTCATGACCATGCGATTTCGCAAGGTCAAAGGCGGTATCGGTATGGCAACCGTTGGAGCCAACGCCGTCTTTGCCGCAGTGACTGGGTCGTCAATAGCCTCCGCATCCGTGTTCACCAAGGTCTCGGTCCCGCAGATGATGGCGCAGGCTTATAACCCACGGTTTGCTGTTGGCGTGGTCGCCGGGTCTTCGGTTTTGGGGATGATCATCCCGCCCTCGGCGATGCTGATCATCTATTCCTTTGTCGCCGAGCAATCTGTAGGGGACATGTTCCTTGCGGGGGTTATTCCGGGGATCATGCTGGCGATCGCTTATGTAGGCGCGATTTGGGTTATGGGTCGTTTCACCCCAGCATTCGTCGGTGGCCGCGTTGTCGAAGACACCGAGTGGATGTCAGGGCGCGAGATAGCCTCCAAAACCCTGCCGACACTGTTCATCATTACCATCGTCCTTGGTGGTATCTACACAGGTTGGTTGACTGCCGTAGAAGCAGGGGCCGCCGGAGCTCTCGTTGCGCTAATCATCGCGGTTGCCCGTAAGTCGATGTCACCACGCGCATTCTGGGACGCGTTGCTGGAAACCGGTCACATCACAGCCGCGATCCTGTTCCTGATCACGGCCGCTTCAATCTACAGCCGCATGCTGGGGCTGGCCGGGCTGCCCAATCAACTACAGGATCTGCTTGCGGGGAATTCCGCATCTTTCTGGTCGATCATGCTGCTCTATGTTCTGTTGATGCTGTTTCTGGGAACATTGCTCGACACCGCGTCGATCATTCTGATTGTGGTACCGCTGTTCCTGCCCATGGCCGAAGCGCTTGATATGTCGCTGATATGGTTTGGCATTATCACCGTGGTCGGGGCTGAAATTGGTCTCTTGACACCACCTTTGGGTATATCCTGCTTCGTTATCAAATCCACGATTAACGATGACCGCATATCACTTAAGGACGTGTTCATGGGCGCACTTCCCTTTGCGTTCGTGATGCTGATCGTTCTGTTCATTCTGATCGAGTTCCCGATCCTCAGCCTTGCCCTGATTTAAGGAGGACAAGATGCGCTCTGTCACCAAAGACAATATCACCGACGTCTTCATGGGGTACCTGTCCAAAGATACTGATCCACGGATGCGTGAAATCATGGGCTCCCTGGTCAAACACCTCCACGACTTTGCGCGGGAAACCAACCTGACGCATGACGAATGGCGGGCCGGGATTGCGTTTCTGGAAGGCTGCGCTGCGGTGGAAACAGAGGATAGGCATGAATTCGTGCTAGCCTCGGACGTGTTGGGCCTGTCGTCATTGGTTGATATGCTGCATTCCAGTGCCGATGCGACCAGTTCGTCCGTTTTAGGTCCATTTCACGTCTCGGGCGCCCCCCCGCTGCCAATCGGTGGCGATATGAAGCGTCACTACGGCGGGCCGGTTCTACTTGCAGAGGGCGTGATCCGCGATACCGAAGGTAACCCTATTGCCGGGGCAGAACTGGATATCTGGCAAACGGCACCCAACGGCCTCTACGCCAGTCAGGATGAAGAACAGGACACCTATTCTTTCCACGGGCTGATGTCAGTTGGCGATGATGGCAGATATGCGTTCACCACAGTTAAACCAGTTGAATACACCGTGCCGTCTGACGGGCCAGTCGGTGATATTCTGCGCTCTTGTGGTCGCCATCCATGGAGGCCCTCGCACTTGCACTTTATCGTCAAAGCCCCCGGGTATCGCTCACTCGTGACGGAGATTTTTCCGGACAATGATCCCTATTTAGATCAGGATACTGTCTTTGGCGTTCGGGACGATCTGGTAATGACATATGTTGAACGACCTGCATCAGAATTTCCCGATGGCATGGAGCTTTCTGGTAAGATCGCCGAACCTTTCTTGCACGTGAATTTCGACGTGACGCTTGCCAGGGTCTGAATGATATTGAGGAGGCTTGAGGTGCTGAAACATATCTCCATTTTAAGTGCAGCGTTATTTTGCAGTACCGCCGTCGCAGAACAGCGACCGATCTTTGACGCACATATTCACTACAGCCACGATGCCGTCAAACTGGTTCCACCTGAACAGGTGGCCGAAATCCTTCGAGATGCAGGCGTGCGTAAAGCGCTGATTTCCAGCTCGGATGACAATGGCACTCAGCTATTGTTGGCCGTGGCACCGGACATCGTTGTTCCGGCGCTTCGCCCTTATCGTCGTCGCGGTGAGATCAACACCTGGATGCACGATGAAACTGTAATCGAGTATCTGGAAACAAACCTGGCAAAAAACAACTACGAGGCCATCGGCGAGTTTCACGCTTACGGAGATGACATCAAAACGCCGGTCATCCAACGCATGATTGCACTGGCGAAAGAGCGGAACCTAATCCTGCACCACCATGGTGATCGCGAGGCCGTTGATTTGATCTTCGAAACATGGCCGGAAGCTCGGGTATTGTGGGCCCATTCTGGGTTTGACGATCCAGCCAGTGTGGTCGATGCGCTAGACATCTATCCCGGGCTATGGGCCGATCTGGCATTTCGTTCGGACATGGTTTCGCGAGGCCGTGTCGACCCGGATTGGAGGGCTGCGTTCCAAGCCCATCCCGATAGGTTCATGGTCGGTACGGATACGTTCGCACCTGAACGTTGGTACTACGTAGGCCCTCATGCCGATTTTTCGCGTGAATGGTTGGATTTGCTGCCGGACCAGATCGCAGACAACATTGCATATGCTAACGCAGAACGTTTGCTGGCATCAGAATGACCCACTGCACTGTTTGGTTTTTTATATGGTCCAGCGCGGCGGTTGCTTGTGAAGCGACGGGGCAACGCATGAGTTCGGAAGTTCAAAACGCACCCAAGGTTTATCTGACGGTCGACGAAATTCCGTTGGCCCAACCGTTTTCGGTGTTGGTTTCAGTTTGTAGTGAAACTGCTGTGGGCCAAATGCGTGTGGATGCAATCATGCCCGCTCATCAACATGGTATGAACTATACTCCCAAGGTTACCGCATTGGACGGCGGAGTGTTCAGAATTGATGATATGTTGTTTCACATGCCGGGTTTGTGGGAGCTGCAAATCGATGTCGACGTCAGTGGCCAATCGGTTTTCTACACGTCAGAAATTGCGCTGAAATGAAGCTGTGGATGACAGCTGCGCTAATTTTTCTGACCGGGGCAGTACGTGCAGATGTCTTGTTGACCGAAGACGAAATTGAACAGACGTTGTCCTTTGGGCCGTGGCCACCATCCTTCCAGTCGGATCCAAGCAATAGGTTTTCCAAAGACGCCACGGCAATCAAGCTCGGACAGGCTTTATTCAACGATCCGGTGTTATCAGTCGATGGTGCCTTTTCCTGTGCAAGTTGTCATGATCCTGATCAGGCATTTACGACGCCGGAGGCGCGGGCACTCGGTCGTGATTTGTTAAATCGAAACACACCATCACTGCGAAACCTTGCCGGGCTGCGCTGGTATGGTTGGGGCGGCAAAAGCGATAATCTTTGGGCAGCCAGCCTGCATCCGATCATCGAAGAACAAGAGATGGCGCATAGTGCCGAAAGCCTAAAGATAGCTATCTCTGAAAGTACCTACATTGATGATTTTGAAGCCATATTTGGTCACCTCCAGGATCAAAGCCCTGAACTTTTTCTGGTAAATACTGCAAAAGCTCTTTCTGCTTACTTGGAGAGCTTAGCCACCGACCGGACGATATTTGACGATTTTCGCGATGCTTTGGAGCGCCGAGATGTTGCAGCGGCTAAGGAATACCCCGAAGCAGCTCAGCGAGGTCTTCAGCTCTTTTTAGGGCGCGGAAAATGCGTATTTTGCCACAACGGTCCGAGGTTTTCCAACAACGAGTTCCATGACGCAGGTGTGCCATATTTTCTGAATGAAACCGAGGTTGACCAAGGTCGGTTCGGAGGATTGAACATTTTACTCTCAAGCCCCTACACACTGGACAGCGACTGGAACGACGATCCGGAAAAGAAAGGTGCCTGGGCCGTGCGAAATGTACGCAGGAGCCATTCTGATTTTGGGACCTTTCGGACGCCCAGCCTGCGGGGAGTGGTTGAAACCGCTCCTTACATGCATGACGGCAGCTTAGGTGATCTGAAATCTGTGATACGGCATTACAGCAAAATTGATACTGAAAGGCTGCACGCCGATGGTGAAGCCATTCTTTCGGAATTGAATTTGTCTGAGCAGGAGATTGCAGACTTAGTTGCGTTTTTGGTCACGCTCTCCAAGGATTCTTAATAAAGCACTGGTGTTAAGGGCTTGGGAATGGGCTAATTGGCGAGCTATCTTAGCCTCTTCGTCTCGGGGATTAATTCGCTTCCGAAACTCTTAAACCTCCGCCTTTCACAAGCAGATCCACAATTGCGTCGACCCCGCTTCTGTGACGAAGTGACGAAAACAAGAAGGGCCTTCCTTTACGCATCATTTTCGCATCACGTTCCATAACTTGCAGCGAAGCGCCAACATGCGGTGCAAGGTCGGTCTTGTTGATTACGAGGATGTCTGATTTCGTAATCGCCGGCCCGCCTTTCCTGGGTATTTCTTCGCCTGCAGCGACATCGATCACGTAGATGGTCAGATCCGCCAGTTCCGGGCTGAATGTGGCTGATAGATTGTCGCCTCCGCTTTCAATCAAAACAATATCGAGATCCGGATGACGTGTCTGCATCTCGGCGACGGCGGCCAAATTGATCGAGGCGTCTTCGCGAATTGCTGTATGCGGGCAACCGCCAGTTTCGACGCCGATGATCCTGTCCCGCGGCAGGACCTGCATGCGCATCAGCGCTTCGGCATCTTCCTGCGTATATATGTCGTTAGTAATAACTCCCACCGAACAGACATCGCGCAGCGCTTCAGACAAGGCGGCGGTCAAAGTGGTTTTTCCGGCTCCTACTGGGCCTCCAATACCTACGCGAAGCGGGCCGTTCATACTGGTCATGTGCGGAAAATCCTCGAATATTGTGTTTCGTGCTTCATGGCCGCAATGTCCCCCAAGAACGCGGTAGAGCTTAACTCATCCAGGCTCGCCTTTTTTGCCCTTTCAGCAATCTGGGCACACAACTGTGTCAGCTGGCGGATCAACCGCTGCGCATCGGTCTGTCCCAGTGGTACAAGACGCGTCGCACAGGCGACAAGGTTGCTTGCGAATGCTTGCAGAAACATCTTGGTCGTCAGCTGCAAGGGAAGGTTTTGAAGTCTTGCAGCCCGTCCAATCGAGACGGGGTAGGTGAATTGCCCAAGGTCCAATTCCCAGACACCTTTAGTGACGTTTCCGAAGGCCTGTCCCAGCAACTCGGTTTCCATGAGCCTTTCGGATGTCGCACAAAAGGCGCGCGCCGCGATATCGACGTTGATCAGTTCTTCTTTGTCATGCGCGTTGAAGGCCGCCACAACGAACACAGCATCATTCCACCCAGAGCCATGTTCCAGCACATCTGAAATCCAGGCTTCAGTATCCCGAGAATTCGCGACAGTTCCCCCGTCAATCGCAGCTTCAAGCCCGTGAGAGTAGGCAAACCCCCCTACAGGATAGGCAGGGGACAACCATTGTGTCAGCGTCAGGATGTCGGCGTCAGTGAGTGTGGCCATGGGTCCTGCCGTGGCCATAGGCCCCGCCTTCTGGGGTGAATGGTTCATTCACCTCTCGCACTTTTGCTCCGATTTTAAGAAGCATATCACGGATGACGTGATCGACCTGGATCAACAGGCGGGTCTTTTCTATCTGACAAGGCGTGTGCCGATTGCCGATATGCCAGGCGATACGTGTCAGGTCCGGGGCTGTTACCTCCAGCAACACTTCCGGTGCCGCCTGTATTTCCACTTCGCGACCGTCGTCCAAAACCAACGCGCCACCGTGGTTCAGTGAGGTCGTTTGCGCGAGATCGATGAGAATCTGTTCACCGCTTTCGCAGGTAAGAACCTTACGCCGCAAAAAACGGTCGTCGTAGGTCAACGAGAGACAGTCTGCCGGATCGCCATGCGTGTGATCCGAATACTGGCGCGCAGTGCAGAGCAGGGCGGTCATACCATCACCTCCTCTGCAGCGGGAATAGTCAGAGCCAGATTGAGTCCGAGAACACTCGGTGCACGATCCGTTCGCGCGTCAGACCGCGGTTTTTCAGCTCTTCGTCGCTGAGCGATTGCAGGAATTCGACTTGCCGGACGCGAGATTGAGCTTCGGCTACGCTGATCAGGGCCGAGTAAATTGACGACCCGATGGATACGATTAAACCGGCCAGCGAAAAGCGCGTGTTTGTATGTGTTGCTGAGTGTGCCATTTGGACCCTCGTAAACGTTGGTCCTCCCATGGGTTTTTATATCTGTCATATTGGCCTCACTTAGAAGTGCGTATTTGGTCATTGCTGCCTTGCACCCGCCGCAACGCAGCACATTTTTTGATCAGAATAAAAAATATCGTTGCGCCATCGGCAGCGTTTCGGCGGGTTGGCAAGTCAGCAATTCGCCATCCGCACGCACCTCGTAGGTTTCCGGGTCGACCTCGACATGCGGTGTCGCGTTGTTCAACAGAAGGTCCTGCTTGCCAATTTCTCGCGTGTTTTGGACGGCGACGGTTTGCTTTGCCAATCCCAGTGTATCACCGATCCCATCCGCATGGGCCGCCTGCGAGACAAATGTGATCGCCGAGTTTTCCACTGACCGTCCGTAAGCGCCAAACATCGGCCGACTATAAACCGGCTGCGGTGTAGGGATCGACGCGTTGGGATCGCCCATTTGCGCGCAGGCTATGGTGCCGCCCAGCAGAACCATCTCGGGCTTCACCCCGAAAAAGGCCGGGTTCCAAAGGACGAGGTCGGCGCGTTTGCCTTCCTCGATGCTCCCGATCTCGTAGCTGAGCCCATGGGCAATAGCAGGGTTGATCGTGTATTTGGCAATATAGCGGCGGACGCGAAAGTTGTCGTTCTCACCGGTTTCTTCGGGTAGACGTCCGCGCTGTTTTTTCATTTTGTCAGCGGTTTGCCAGGTGCGGATCAGAACTTCGCCTACGCGCCCCATGGCCTGACTGTCAGAAGCGATGATGCTGAAGGCGCCCATGTCGTGCAGTATATCCTCGGCTGCGATTGTCTCACGCCGGATGCGGCTTTCGGCAAAGGCCACGTCCTCGGGGATGGATTTGTCGAGGTGGTGACAGACCATCAGCATATCCAAATGTTCCTCAACCGTGTTCACGGTGAAGGGCCGCGTGGGATTGGTCGAGGACGGCAGAACGTGGTTCTCGCCGCAGATCTTGATGATATCCGGGGCATGGCCTCCGCCTGCGCCTTCGGTGTGGAAGGCGTGGATAGTGCGACCCTTCATGGCCGCCACGGTGTTTTCGACAAAGCCTGATTCATTGAGCGTGTCGGTGTGAATCATCACCTGCACGTCCATCGCGTCGGCCACCGACAGGCAGCAATCAATGGCGGCCGGGGTGGTTCCCCAGTCCTCGTGCAGTTTCAGGGCACAGGCTCCGGCTTTGACCTGTTCTTCGAGCGCGGCAGGCAGCGAAGCGTTGCCCTTACCCGCAAAGGCTAGATTCATCGAGAAAGCATCCGCCGCCTGCAACATCCGCCCGATATGCCATGGACCGGGGGTGCAAGTGGTGGCCAATGTCCCATGCGCAGGACCTGTGCCCCCGCCCAGCATGGTTGTCAGGCCGGAATGCAGCGCGTCTTCGATCTGTTGCGGGCAGATGAAGTGGATATGACTGTCGAACCCACCTGCCGTCAGGATACGACCCTCGCCAGCAATGGCCTCGGTTCCGGGTCCTATGATGATGTCGACACCGGGTTGTGTATCGGGGTTTCCCGCCTTGCCGATCTTGGCGATCCGCCCGTCTTTCAGGCCAACGTCGGCCTTGTAGATGCCCGAGTGATCAACGATCAGAGCATTAGTGATGACCGTATCCACAGCGCCTTCGGCGCGCGTGGTCTGAGATTGCCCCATCCCGTCGCGGATTACCTTTCCGCCACCAAACTTGACCTCTTCGCCATAGCTGGTCAGATCATGTTCGACCTCGATCACAAGATCGGTGTCGGCCAACCGCAGCTTGTCCCCTGCGGTCGGGCCGAACATCGCGGCGTAGTCTGAGCGCTTGATCTTTGCTGGCATCAGAGTGCCCCCATGACCTTTTGATTGAAGCCGTAGACCCTGCGCGCACCACTGATCGGGATCAGCGAAACTTCGCGGGCCTGCCCCGGTTCGAACCGCACAGCGGTGCCTGGCGCAATGTCCAGGCGCAGGCCACGCGCGGCAGTTCGGTCAAAGTCGAGCGCCGGGTTGGTTTCGGCGAAATGGTAGTGTGAGCCGATCTGAACCGGGCGGTCGCCGGTATTGGCGACCATCAAAGTGATCGCATCAGTGTCGGGGTTCAGGGTAATTTCACCATCAGCCGGGAACAGCTCCCCGGGGATCATTTGTTCAGCTTTGTGATCAGCGCGACAGCAGCCAGCGCAACAACCGCCAGTCCAACGCCCATCGCCGCATAATCGGTGCCGTGCGCGTGGATATGCGTTCCGTTATGGGCGGCTGCCGGGCCAGCGAAGATCAGGGCGGGGAAAAGCATGCGTGTCATATTGGTTTCCTTTTTCAGCGAATGGGGTTGTGGACGGTCACCAGCTTGGTGCCATCTGGAAAGGTGGCTTCGACCTGAACTTCGTGGATCATTTCGGGCACACCTTCCATGCATTGCTCTCGAGTGATCACCTCGGCCCCGGCTTGCATCATGTCAGCAACTGAACGCCCATCGCGTGCACCTTCGACCACGGCATCGGTGATCAGGGCGATCGCCTCGGGGTGGTTCAGTTTGACGCCGCGGTCCAGGCGTTTGCGGGCGACTTCGGCGGCCATGGCGACTAACAGTTTGTCTTTTTCGCGAGGGGTCAGGTTCATGTCAAAGCATCCAGCATCGAGGCAGCGTGTCTTTGTTCAACCGACGCAAGATCGGCATCAATGTGCGACGGAGGGCAAAGCTGTTTTCGGCAAGAACACGAGCAACCAACAGGTTATTGCGGATCATAGTCGCACCTGCTGTGTCGGGCAGCATCTGACGAATGGCATTCAGATGACCTTCGGCTGACTCCGATACAAAGACGATCAACGCCATCGCACCCGCGCCGTTTGCAATATGCGGTTTGGACAGATGTTTGTGCCAATCACCCGAGTACTGGATCGCGTCAAGGAACACCTTTTTTCCTTGGTACCGTATCTCGATCCGATCGTTTAGACGGATATCGGTCAGCGTCTCGCCCATCGCAATACGGCCGAAGACCAGCGGCTCTACCATCAGCATCTCGGCATCTGGCGCCATCTCGATTTTCAGGCGTCGCTCCAGAGCGCTGCCATTGAACAGAATAGTCTCTTGCGGCAACCAGTTCAGCCGGGCTTCAGTCTCAACAGTCAGATGATTGGTAATCTGGCCACATTCTTGCGGCTTGGCCTTGTAGGCGCGCTCGCACGCTTGTGTTGTCAAAGTCAGCGCCGTTCCTTTTGCTGCCTTACCGGAAAGTCGAAATGAGTCGCCTCCGGTTACGCCGCCTGCCGTGTTAAGAAGAACCGCGTCAAGATCAGGTGTGTTGGTTCTGGGGAACAGACATTTATAAGACCCGGACTGGCGAAACTTGTTCAGCACCGTTCTGTCACCCAATTGCTTGGTACTCAAACTGACGGCGCCTGCAGCGCGCGGTGGAATAGCACTGTGCATAGGCAATATGGCTGCAACGTGGGTAATAGGGCACCTTTGGAACTTTGATTGGTGCCACTTGTTTCTCTGTTGAAGGGGCGGAACACTAATCTACAGAGTCGAAATCTGCTTAATTCGACATCGCGCGGCTAAATTTTAGACAGCGACCTCGGTCTTGGATGAAAAAATAGGCGCATCGCGCCGATTTTTCGAATTGGGTTAAAGGTAAGTTGCCAAGCTTGCTGCGATGCAGAAACCGTATGGGTGCCACCGCGGAGATGACCCGGGGGTGTGTGACGGCTGCGCGAATTGGACCTCGAACACAACCGCCACACGGAACGCAACAACAGTTGCGGGGATCAGGTAGAAGAAGAGTGTGCCTTTGTGCAAGCCCTCTCTCCCGGCCCCGCCAGGAGGATCACATGAAATCGCTCAAATCCACACTCGCCGGATCGGCAGTATTTGCTGTCATGGCCACCGCCGCCTTGTCGACCGAAGACACGATCAAGGTTGGAGTGCTGCATTCGCTTTCCGGTACGATGGCGATCTCGGAAACGACGTTGAAAGACACCATGCTGATGCTGATTGACCAACAAAACGCCAAGGGCGGTCTGTTGGGTAAACAGCTTGAAGCTGTCGTGGTCGACCCGGCCTCTGACTGGCCTCTGTTTGCCGAAAAAGCGCGTGAGCTGCTAACCGTCCATGAGGTGGATGTAATCTTTGGCAATTGGACTTCGGTGAGCCGCAAGTCGGTTCTGCCAGTGATCGAGGAACTAAACGGTCTTCTGTTCTATCCGGTCCAGTATGAGGGCGAAGAAAGCTCTAAAAACGTCTTTTATACCGGTGCCGCTCCGAACCAACAGGCCATCCCCGCCACGGACTATTTCCTGGAGGAACTGGGGGTCGAGAAATTCGCTCTGCTCGGCACAGACTATGTCTACCCCAGGACCACCAACAATATCTTGGAAAGCTATTTGAAGCAAAAAGGTATCGCGGAAGCAGATATCTTCGTCAATTACACGCCTTTCGGCCATTCCGACTGGTCCAAGATCGTGGCGGACGTGGTCGCGCTGGGCGCGGATGGTAAAAAAGTCGGTGTGATCTCGACCATCAATGGTGACGCCAATATTGGTTTTTACAAGGAATTGGCAGCGGCTGGTGTTTCGGCAGATGACATTCCGGTCGTGGCCTTCTCGGTCGGTGAGGAAGAACTGTCCGGTTTGGACACCACCAACCTCGTCGGTCACCTCGCCGCTTGGAACTACTTCCAGTCGGCGGATACTGAGGCCAACGCGGAATTTGTGGACACCTGGAAAGCCACCATGGGTGATGAACGTGTGACCAATGACCCGATGGAGGCGCATTACATCGGCTTCAACATGTGGGTAAACGCCGCGACCGAGGCCGGTTCGACCGAGGTCGATGCCGTGCGCGCCGCGATGTATGGGCAGGAATTCCCGAACCTGACCGGAGGCACCGCTGTGATGCTGCCGAACCATCACCTCGCGAAACCGGTTCTGATCGGTGAGATTCAGGAAGACGGCCAGTTCGATATCATCAGTGAGACTGATGTCGTGCCGGGTGACGCCTGGACCGACTTCCTGCCGGAGTCGGCTGTGCTCGTCTCGGATTGGAAAGAGCTGGGTTGCGGTATGTACAACACCGAGACCAAGACCTGCGTTCAGACCCTGTCGAACTACTAACAGACCACGCAAGGCGGGTTTGTTTGCCCGCCTTGCCACAAAAGACATTCGGGTTTCACCACATGGTACGACTTTTCCTTGCGGGCCTCGCAATCCTGTGCGCCTGCCTGACTGCCAACGCTCAAGAGGTCGGTCTACAACCGATCCTGCAAGAGCATCAGGAGATCATCGCCAAAAGCTCGCGCAAGACGATCAAACCGGCGATTGATGCGATTGCGTCAAGCGGCTTGCCCCAAGCGCAAGTGATGCTTGAGACATGGGCAGCCAAGAACATGTGGATGCGCAAGTCGGACGGTCTGTTCTTCGCTGGCCAGAAAGGAGAGGGGCGGTCGTATGAATTGACCGACTTCGATACCGGAGAAGTCGTCGGTACATTTGAGAAATCCGAGCTTAGGCAGCTGAAGCCCAACAGCGGTATCCGCGCGATGATCGGGACCGCTCTGGTCCGGTTCCAACTGACCGATCCGGATCGCGCAAAACGTCTGGCCGCATTGCAATCCATCCAACGTGATCCCGAAAGTGCACTCTTGGAGCCACTTCGCGCTTCGATAGGGGATGAACCCGAAGCAGAATTGAAGGCGCAAAAGCAGCGGCTGGAACGGTTGCTGACGATCGGTTTTGACGAAGATGCCGCAGCCCGCGTGGCCGCAATCGAAGAAATGTCCGGCGATCTGGGCGTAGACGTTCGTGCGGCTCTGAACCCGTTGGTCGTCACTGCCCGCCAAGCCGCTACCGAATTGCCCCAGGACCTGAACGTCGCCGTTATTCTTGAAGCGGGGTCAGACGCCTTAACGTCTGATGAAGCATATGACTTGCTCGTTGCAGGAAACCTGGCCGCACCGCGTGTTTCGGCGGAAGATATCAGATCGGCACTGGCGGCCAATATAGAAGGTGGTCGTGTAGGTGGTACTCCCGTCGCACAGCTGAATTCAGATGCAATGCGCGCGCGTGCGTATACCTCTCTGGCAGAGGCGGGGACTGTGCCAGCCTTGGTCACGAAGGCGGATGTCAACGCTGCAGTTAACACGCATGTATTCTTCGAAACCTACAGTGAGCCATCTGCCGAGGTCACTGAAGCAGCAGAGAAAGCCCTGCAACAGATCGAACTGAAGGTCGGCCTGAACCAAACACTCGACCTGACGCTGGACGCGATCTCACTGGCGTCGATCTATTTCCTCGCCGCCATCGGTCTGGCCATCACCTTCGGCGTGATGGGCGTGATCAACATGGCCCATGGCGAGTTCATCATGATGGGTGCCTATACTGGCTACGTGGTGCAGCAGATTATCCCTGATCATACGCTTTCGATCATGGTTGCTATTCCAATGGCTTTTGCCGTCACCTTCGCGATGGGCGTCGCTATGGAGCGGTTGGTGATCCGCTGGCTTTACGCTCGCCCGTTGGAGACGTTGCTGGCGACTTTCGGCATCTCAATTGCCCTACAGCAACTGGCCAAGAATATCTTTGGCACGCAGGCGCGCCCGCTGACTGCTCCAGGTTGGTTGGATGGTTCGTGGATGCTGAATGACGTGGTTTCAATCAGCTACATCCGCATTGCGATCTTCGTTCTGGCGCTTATTTTTCTGGGACTTTTCCTCTACATCATC
The DNA here is from genome assembly GCF_056539785.1 of Ruegeria sp. B11. Taxonomy (NCBI): domain Bacteria; kingdom Pseudomonadati; phylum Pseudomonadota; class Alphaproteobacteria; order Rhodobacterales; family Roseobacteraceae; genus Ruegeria; species Ruegeria sp. B11. Next base: position 90,471 of record NZ_JBQFVO010000005.1, read on the forward strand.
AAGCGGACGAGGCTAGGGCTTGAGATGCGTGCAGTAACGCAGAACTCGCGCATGGCGGCGTCAATGGGGATTAATCCCGGGCGAGTGAATATGCTGACCTTTGGGCTTGGCTCCGGCATTGCCGGCATCGCCGGGGTCGCGATTGGCCTATTCGCCAAGGTCACGTCCGATCTGGGCAGCGACTATATCGTGCAAAGTTTCATGACAGTGGTTGTGGGTGGTGTTGGTAACATCTGGGGCGCGCTTGCAGGTGCGGGCATGATCGGCTTCCTGCAGAAGGGGATCGAGTGGATGAACCCGTCGAACACCCTCGCGGCCCAAACCTACATGATCATCTTCATCATCATTTTCATCCAGTTTCGGCCGCGGGGCATTATCGCCCTCAAGGGTCGCGCGGCGGGGGATTGAGCCATGGAACGCAGCTTTATCGCCAAGAACCCATCCGTGCTGGTCTTTCTTGCCATCCTGTCCCTGTTCACCCTGAGCGTAACCATCCTGTCCGAGGGATTCGGGATCGGTGTAATCTCGACCAGTTTCGTCAAAACGCTGGGCAAAACCCTGTGCCTTTGCCTGATCGCAGTGGCGATGGATCTGGTCTGGGGCTTCACCGGCATCCTGTCACTGGGTCACTTCGCCTTCTTCGGGCTGGGGGGCTACATGATCGGCATGTGGCTGATGTACGAACGCACCCGCCTGATCGTGGTCGACTCGCTGGCACAGGCCGAAATTCCACCGACGTCGTCCGAAGTGGTGGACGCGATTGGAACACAAGTCTTTGGCGTTGTCGGATCGTCGGAGTTTCCGTTGATCTGGGCGTTCTCCCACAGCCTGACCCTGCAACTGATCCTGGTTGTGCTGGTCCCGGGTCTGTTGGCGCTGGTCTTCGGATGGTTGGCTTTCCGGAGCCGTGTCACCGGTGTATACCTATCGATCCTGACACAGGCGATGACGTTGGCACTGGCCCTGTATCTGTTTCAGAACGACAGCGGGTTGCGTGGGAACAACGGCTTGTCCGGCCTGCAGAACCTGCCAGGTGTCACCGCCTCGCAGGACGTGGTGTCGATCTGGTTCCTCTGGGCCTCGGCGCTGGCCTTGGGTCTGGGCTATATGCTGGCAGCCTGGATCGTGTCAGGCAAGTTCGGCTCGGTCATCCGCGGCATTCGCGATAACGAGGCACGGGTGCGCTTCCTTGGCTATTCAGTCGAGGTATTCAAGCTGGCCGTCTTCACCCTGACTGCTTGTATCGCAGCCATTGCCGGCGCGCTTTATTACCCGCAAGCAGGCATCATCAATCCCGAGGAAATGGCCCCTATCGCCTCGATCTATTTGGCCGTCTGGGTCGCCATCGGTGGACGAGGCCGATTGTATGGCGCGGTAATTGGTGCAGCTTTTGTCAGTCTTCTGAGCACGTGGTTCACGGGCGGACAGGCCCCGGATATTCCGCTTGGATTTTACACGATCAAATGGGTCGACTGGTGGCAGGTGCTATTGGGCATAACTTTTGTGTTGGTTACGCTGTTCGCCCCGCAGGGTATCGGAGGATTGTTCGACTTGTGGACCGACAGCCGCCACCCGGACAGGCATGGGGCAAATCTGGGACCGGATGACGGCGCTCTGCGCGAGAAGGAGGCCATCGAATGAGCACTTTGCTTGAGGTTAGCGGCGTTTCGGTCACTTTCGATGGTTTCCGTGCTATCAACAACTTGTCGTTTCAGATCGGCGAGGCCGAGCTTCGCGCCGTGATCGGCCCAAACGGGGCAGGCAAGACCACGTTCATGGACATCATTACAGGTAAAACCCGGCCCGATGAAGGACGTGTCATCTGGGGGGAGAAATCGGTATCTTTGTTGGGGCTGTCCGAGGCAAAGATCGCGCAGGCTGGGATCGGAAGGAAGTTTCAGAAACCCACGGTTTTCGAAGACCAGACCGTGCAGGAAAACCTGTTGATGGCGCTTCAGAACAAACGTGGCTGGCTTCACGTGCTTTTCTATCGAACCTCCACTGACGATTTGCAAAAAGTTGAAGATCTGGCTGTCGAAATCGGTCTGAATCAGAGTTTAAGCCGCAAAGCTGGTGAACTGAGCCACGGTCAAAAGCAGTGGCTGGAAATTGGCATGCTGCTGGCTCAGGAGCCACGACTTTTGCTGGTGGACGAGCCTGCCGCTGGCATGACACCGCAGGAGCGCGAACACACCACCGACTTGCTAGTACAAGCCGCCAGAACCCGTGCCGTTGTCGTGGTGGAACACGATATGGAATTTGTACGACGCCTGAATTGCAAAGTCACGGTTCTACACGAAGGGTCCGCCTTGGCTGAAGGCAGTCTTGATCACGTGACATCTAACCAGGACGTCATCGACGTATATCTAGGGCGCTAAACAATGCTGAAGCTAACAGAACTGACTTTGCATTATGGGCATTCGCAAATCCTCAACGGGATTTCCATGGAAGCCAGACAAGGTGAAGTGACTTGCGTCATGGGGACCAATGGTGTCGGGAAAACCAGCCTTATGAAAGCAATATCAGGTACGCATCCGCGATCGGGCGGCAGTCTGGAACTGGACGGGGAAATTCTGGGCGTCCTGCCTGCTCATCAAATGGCGTGGAAAGGTGTGGCCTATGTCCCACAAGGTCGTGAGATATTTCCTTTGCTCACAGTTCGCGAAAATCTTGAAACGGGGTATGCCTGTCTGCCTGCCAGCGAACATTTCATTCCAGGTGATATATTTGATATGTTCCCGGTCCTCAAACAGATGCAAAACCGTCGCGGAGGTGACCTTTCTGGCGGTCAGCAGCAACAGCTGGCGATTGCACGGGCATTGATAACACGACCAGGCCTGCTTCTGTTGGACGAGCCGACCGAAGGTATTCAGCCCAACATCATCCAACAGATAGGCGAAGTCATCCGACACCTCAGAACCACGAGCGGAATGGCAATCATTCTGGTGGAGCAATACTTTGACTTTGCCTATGAACTTGCCGACAGATTTATCGCGTTGCGACGAGGAGAAGTCATAAGCAACGGCACCAGGGAAGACGTGACACGCGGTGAGTTGCTGCAGGCTGTAACAGTCTAGTGCTGATACTTGAAATTGCTTTCGGAAGTGAAGGATGAAATCCAGATTTAGTTCGGGACATAGTTTGACCCTACGAACATGTTAAGTACTAACAGTTTTTCCTTTTGAGATACCGTCGTTCGCTGACCCCTGCCTTGAGCGGAGAATTGTTTTGATCAAGTGAAGGACTTCATATCGTACTGAGGTTATGCTTGGCCTTTCCCCCAATTTGTATCGCAATTTGGGTAGTGGCGTGCAGGCTCAGTGGCCTACGAGCCATATTGCGTCAGGTTTCTATTATGCGTGTAAGTTTCGTACGATCGACTTTGGAGGCATGACGCTTGTCCATAGGGATGTTCTTAATCGAAATCACATTTGGAACGCCAAAACCAAGCGCAGATTCACTCCAATCGTCGATGTGATCCGCGGAACCTTGGACGCAAAGTGTGGGGCCTGCTTTGGTATTGACGAGCGCGCATCGATCTACACCTGGCCATCGCTGTGCCGCGACTTCGATAGCAAAGGGGAAGAGCGTACCTGAAAAGACTTCAATTTCGGACTCGACGCGCCCCCATAACCATAAACGCCCGTCATCATCCAGCGCGCCAGCGTCACCGGTCCGGTGCCATATGACACCACCTTCTTCGATTTTATTGTTCTTCGAGTGGGTCGGGTCCAAATACCCGTCATTCACATGTGCGCCGGCGACCTGAATTTCATTGTCGCGGATGCGGAGCGTGATTTCGGGCACTGGGTATCCCACAAGAAGACCCCTTCCAACAGCCATGTCGTGGTGATCCTTCACAGTGATATCCGCGGCGTCGAGATGGGCAATCGGTTCAGCCTCGGTCGACCCATAGACGCACACAACCGACAGACTGTGCCGGGTTCTCAACGCCTCGACAAGATTCGGAAACACCGGACCGCCGCCGGTGAACACCGTGTGCAACGGACCGGTATCGTCGGATTGAATCAGTTTTTCACATAGCGATGGTGGGATGAGGGCCCGGGTGATCTGTTGCGTTTGAAGCCAACTTTCCAACTGCACGGACGACAATCGGTCCAGCTTGCTAAACCTCCAGTTCGGTAAAACACTTGTGCGCCCGGCCGCCAGATTGATCAGGGTGAACACCGGAAAGGCCACCAGATCGCGCTCGGCCTTGCGGCTGTCGAGGAGGGGTGCGATGGCATCGTGCTGCGCCATCAGAAACGCATGCGAGCGCGGAATGGCCTTGGGCTGGCCATTAGTACCAGAAGTAAAGGAAATAAGGGCGATATCGTCCGGTTGTACCTTTTGCGCCACCGGGTTGCTGCGGCTTTTACCAGGCGTCAGCAGGGGCAGGGCCCAGAGATCCGGAACCAGAAATTTCAGCAAAGAATACGCACCCGCTGCACAGAACGCTTTTGGCTTCGTTGTTCGGGCGGCGTGGCGCAGACCGGCCAGCCCCAAGGCTGGCTCTGGTAAGACAACGGTTGCGCCAAGAGTCCAAAGCGCAGCCAGACTCGCATATAGGTCCGCGTTGACAGGCATGGCCAACAACACGCGATCACCTGACTGGATACCCTTGTCCTGCCACCGACCTGCCAAGTGCTGAACGCGCGTGCGCAGGGTTTGAAAGGTGATCTCGCGGCCCTTGCCGTCCACTATGGCTGTCCGGTCAGGAACCCGTTTAACCGCCGCGGCGAATTGGGACAGCAGGTCAGCCATTCAGCTTCCGTCCAAGCAAGGTATAGCGCCGGAATATTGTCGCGCCTTCCGCTGCGCTGCGGTCGGCGGAGGTATTGTCATCATGGATCAGCGCATGAATGGCGGTTTCGTACCCCATCCTGAACGCCGCCTTGTGAAACCGGTGAGCCAGATGCCGTCCGGCGCCCGGTTCGAGACTTGCATAGGTCTTGAGGATTGCGGATGCCGGATTGGGGCCTTCGGCATAATTGGGAATGCCAAACAGAAACCCGGCCAATGTCCCGTCATGGCGGCGCGCAAAAAGGATCAGGTCGGGCTTCATCATCGGCACAACTGGCATATACATGGCCAGAAAATCTGCCTCGGCAATCGGCTTGTAGAACGCGTTGTTTGAGAACGCACGGATTGAAAGTTTAAAGACCTGACGAAACAGGGCCTCGGGGTCTGTTCCATCCCATTCTTCCACGACAAAACCATCGGTTTCTGGCGGTGCTGATCCAGCGGCGGTCCGCAACGGCACCCGGGCCGAAAAATACCGGCTGATCTCTGTAAATCCTGCCGACTGGAAAACCCCCGGCTCATGAAGTTTGTTGGTAGGCTCCATCAGGAACGGAGCGGACCCGTCGCTATCCGAGACGAACCGGTAACTGTGCCAGGTATCGCCTGACATCGGCCCGATGATGCGATCCAGGCCTGCGTCTTGCACCCTCTCGATCCCTTTGCGCAGGATTTCGGCACCGGCTTCGGACGTTTTGCAGGAAAAATCGCCGAAGGTCGCGGCGCGCGCGCCTTCCCAGTTCGGACCGTTCAGATAAACGGTCAGCTTTGCATCCGCCGTTCTGATGTTCTCTTTGGTCATGAAAAAACTCCGGCAAAGAACCCAGCACTTAGCGATCCAGCAACGATCCAAACGTAATAAAGCAACGGCGGCGCGAGGGCCAATAGCGTCAGCCTGAGCACCCTATCTTTTTCGAACCAATGTGGTCGGAGCAACGGCGCTGCGGCTGAACAAGCTAATGAGAACAGGGCCAGTACCGTCAGCGGTTCGACCCAGTTCGACTGTTCAGAATTCTGGGAAACAGCCCAAGTCCGAATGAAATAAAGGACAGCCGCAGCAAGTGGTATAACAACAGGAATGGGACGCAGCGCCACAGCAGTGAGCCCCATAGCTAACCCCATCGCACTGAGCCCAAAAAAGGAAACTGCATCCCATCCCGTTGCATTTCCAGCCGCAAGCCAACCGAACCCCAAAAGCCCCAAGGCGGCTATGATATCCAGATCGGGGTACCTACTGTCACAAGGCGACGCAGTACGCGCCCAGCCATGTGCGGCAAGAACCATGATCGGCAGTACTGTGTTCTGCAGCTTTGCGGCGGCCAGTAGCAAAAAAACCGCGACAACATACACACGGGTCGCATGTTTGGTCAGGCCCAGTTTGGTTCCCACCACGCCAAAACTGGCAAGGGCGGCAAAGAACATGGCGGCCAACAGGGCGAGCTCTGCCAAAGAGCTGAAATAGTGGCCGTTTAGGAAAATCAACAAGCCAAGCGGCAGGAAAAGGTTGTCAAACCCACGCCAGCTTTGTGCCTCGACCAATGTGCCAAAAGCCGCAACCATAAGGCACAACATCATGATGTTAGATGGCGGGAGTTTCGATAAGAACAAGAAGCAGATGATCGCAACCAATAGCGTTACGACAAAAAACACCACGGACCCTTCTAAGCTCTTGTCGCCATCTTCTACCACGTAGCGTTTGGTTCCATACGTGGTCCCGGCAAGCGCAGCGGCTGCATCCGCCAGTGTTAGAACGGCGATTGGCAGGATGTAGAACAGCGTGTTTTCCCCGGCTAGCAGAAAGCATAGCCCAACTGACAGGGCGAGCAGAAAGTCGCCGTAGGACGTACGATCCACACCATGCAAAGTTGCACCCAGACCCGACGAAAAACGAGGCAGGCGCAGCACCAGCATCACCAGGATTGTGGCCGCAATCAGCATGTAAACCGGCCAGCGATCGGGAAACAACCAGGGCAGCAGCAACGCAAATAGGCCGGTGCTGACATGCATAAGCTTGCGCTGCACTTCGGGTTTCAGGCCCGCTGTATTGGCCAGATGGCGTATGACCATCATTACGCCGACCAGAGCCAGCACCGACCCCGCCGCCAGCAGAATCTGCCCAATAACAGTCACGGTTGAAACTCTTCGACGACGAAATCCGAATAGAAGAATGCCATGTCGCGGGCCTTCTGCTGTGTTTCGATGTCGGTCAGGGTTTCAACCTTGTTTCTGAATTCCGGCGGAACCCTCCGGGGTGCCATCATGTTCCAATAGACTAGTCGGGCATTTGGCTCTGCAGCGGTCAGGATCGACCCGTAAACCTGATGGAAGGTCTCGGGCGACATGTACTCGAAGATGTCGGACAGGTTGAATCCTCTGGCTTTTTCGTCGGTCGACACAAAAGCCTCAAGCGATCCAAGGCGGATGTCGAGACGATCCAACCGGGATCGGATTGTCTCATAATGCTCGGGACGCCACGCCATTGGCAGCGCGTCGCCATGATCGCCTTTGAGAATCCAGTGCAGATAGGGATTTTGCGAGGGATCGGTGGTGACCCCCGCATGACGGATGCGGCGGGCGACATGTTGGGCCGGGCTACCCTCGACATGATCGAAAAACGCACTGTCCCGGCCCATGCGACCCATGACGAGGCGAGAGAAGAAGATGTTCAGCAAAAGACGCCATCGCACCGTGTTGAACCGTGTGTCGAAGAACGACTGTCGCTCTGCGGGCGAGCGGGGTACAAACACTGCGTCAATCGTTCGGCGTGAATGCACAAGAGGCAGTAGCCAAGTTCGAAAGATGCGAAAATAACGCTCGAACTTGCCGACGCCACCGATGCCGTGTTTTTCGACTTCCGTGATCAGAGTCCGCCAGAACGCGCGCGTTTCGGCATCTGTGGCTTCCAAAACCTGGTTCAGCAATGCGCCCCGTCGGGTACTTCGCCGCGAGCCGGTGAGTTCAATGAATTCGGGATGGGTCAGCACCTTATAGGCCGCGATCCTGAGCTTAAGGCAGGCGATCTGGGCCGGTGAAAGATCCAGAACTACAACGCGCGCGGGATCGAGTGTCAGCATTGCCAGCGCATTATCCCCGGCAGAGCAGATGGAGACCAATGTCTTGCCCGCACAATCGCCCAGGGCGGAGGTGAGAACATCCGCGTCTTCCCACAGTTGGGCATAGCGGATATGGTCGAAATCCGCCTTTTTCTCAATCTCACTGCTACCCATCGCAGCGTTCCACCGCACCGCTTGCCCCGTCGACCCGGATCATCTCGCCATCTTCGATCCAGTTTGTGGCGCCTTTCAGGCCAACCACGCAGGGGATACCCAGTTCGCGTGCGACAATCGCAGAATGTGACAACAGAGATCCCCGTTCGACGACGATGGCGGATGCGTTCGAGAATACGGCGATCCAGCCCGGATCGGTGTGGCGCGCCACAAGTATATCTCCGGGGTTCAAGGCCTCGGTGCGCGGGTCGCGGATCACGCGCGCGCGCGCCTTGATCTGACCTGCGGAACAGCCCGTGCCCTGCTTCATCCGTGCAGGGTCCACCTCGGCGTCTACGCTCTCGGACCAGACCGGCGCGATGGCGGGGCCACGGATTTCGATGCGTTCCGGCGGGTCGGGGCGTCGGGACGAGGCTTCGTCTTCCAGTTTGCGCCGCGCAACGATGCCTTTCAGATCAGATGTCAGGCTATAACCTTCGACTGCTCCGAGAACTTCATGTGTTGTCAGGAAGAATACATCCTTTGGCGATGAAAGCAGGTCACGCGCAGCGAATTCGCGGCCGATGCCCAGAAACACGCGCCGCGCATAACCAAATATGCGCGTGCGTTCAAAGCGCAGGTTTTCTCGGTCGCGCACCCGCGCCTTGGTCCAGCCCAAAATCCATTTGGCGAAGTACCGTTTGAGTGGGTTTGACGGAAACAGAGCCTTCCAGTCCGGTTCATCGCCGTCCTGACGCCCGGAAGGTGGACGTTCAGCGCTGGCTGCAATGGCCAGCAACAGACTGGTCGGGTCATCGCGTAACGGAACGCTTTCTAGCTTGAGCTCTTCCGTACACCGGTCGCCGAACTTCTCAAGATACGCATCAACCTCGGCTTCGATTTGTCGGTGTCCTGACAAAACCGACAGATTTGCATTGGCCTTCAAAGGAGCGGCAAGCCCTGCCTGCCGAACCAACTCTCCCATCCGGGCGATGCGTTGCGCGGGTTCCGCCGAAACGATATCACCTTGCCCGATCATGAGGTCGTTGTGCAGGGTCAACCCGGCCTCGCCCAGCCACTTTTGCAGCAGGTTGCGCGAGCCGCCAAAGGCAATCATGCACAGGAAATCGTTGATCAGCGGGGCATCCCACCGATCCAGCAGAGTGCTTTCAATGCGCCGGTATTCCACAGCCAGTTGGGTCGCGTTAGAGGCATCCACGTTCAGCCCCGTCTGTAATATGTCGTTCAGCCTGCGGTAAAAATCACGCCGGGTCTGCGGTAGGCGGATGGCCTGCCAGATCAGGCCGCCCGCAACCTTGGCCAGTTTCGCGTACTCCACGATCTTGTGCCAGCCGGTGGTGGGGGGTGGGGCAAGAGCATCCGTGACCTCACGCGGCATCGGTTCAGAAACGCCCATCATCGTTTCCATATAGTTGCGGTTCAGTGAAAACCCGGGCAACAGTGCCAGCGCGCGATACCAGTTGATCAGATTGTAATAGGCGCGCCCGTCCACCCGCCCCAGTAAATTGTCAAACACAGTGGGGTTCAGCGCGACCGTGTGCCGGGACACGCCCAGCAGCCTAACGAAAGCGCGATATACCTGAGAATACACGTGCAGGGCAAAGGAATAAGTCAGCGGGCTGACGATGCCCGGATAGCTTTCGACGATATTGGAATTGTCGAAAATGGTAAGCGTCTGATCTTCGAGCGGGGCAGGGCGCAGGGCCGTGGTGATCGGGCGGGCCTGCAGAATATGCAGCCCTTGCGCATCAATGGCCCATTCGATGTCCTGAGGAGAACCGAATAACGCCTCGGCCTTTCGGGCGAGGGCCGCGATGGATCGCGCCTCCGTGACGGTCAAATGTGCAGGGGCGTCAGGAGCGCTTTCCGGTACGCCATCTGCATCGATGACCCAGTCTTCTCCGTCCGCTTTCCCCGACACAAGCTGCTCTGCAAGCCCGTCAATCGCTGAGATCACGACCACATCGCGCCGGCCACTGACCGGATCGGCGGAAAAGGCTACCCCGGCCGCTTTGGCATCGATCATGCGTTGCACGATGATTGCGGGGGCCTCGGCCTCGCCACCGGATTTGACCGCGCGGTAGGTTTCGATCGTTGATGAGAAACCGGATTGCCAAACCTGCTTGGCCGCCGCGATCACACTCTTGCCGGGAACATTCAGGACCGTTGCGAACTGTCCTGCATGGCTGTGGTCCACGCCATCTTCGGACTGGCCAGAACTGCGTACCGCGTAAGGCCCGGACCCGAGTGTTTCAAGCGCGGTGGACACCGCCGGTCGCAGGCCTTTTTGCGCGATCAGGCCCGATTGCCCCATACGAAACGCGTCATTTGTGATGACAAAGAATGCGGGCGGGGAAAACCCGTGCTGTGACAGATGCGACAGGGCTGCCGCTTTGCCTCCAACCACAGAGATGTCGTTGGCATCCATTTGGTCGACGATGAAAGTCATGCTACGGCTCCGATCAGGTAGGGTAGGAAACCAGCCGTGGCATAGCTGAAAAATACCCACAGACCGGAAACAGCGTCCATCCTGTTTTGTGCTTTCTCAGTGGGTGTCTGACTGTAGTGGAATACAGCAACCCCGCAGGGAACCAGCGCCAGTGTGCCGATCAGGGCGCTTGGCCAGCCAACCCCGGTGGCGCTTCCTGTGCCGGCGAGAAGCGCGTAGGATAACAGAACGCAGCCGATCCAGATACGTCCCGCCGTACGCGGACCCCATAGGGAGGAATAGGTGTCGACCCCTTCGATCTCGTTTTCGGGCGCCCACAATTTCCGCCCGATCTCAAGGACGCAGCCATTCACAAAGGACAACGCCAGGAACAGCCATATTGATGGTGCCGCGCCGCCTGCCGGCAGCCATTCGAGGCCAGTCAGCAATAGATCGATCAAGGGCATGATTGCCATATGGCTGAGCAGGTACAGAACCGGCCGGGCCTTCAGCCAGGCCGGGACACCGAATTCAATTGTCATCGCAGCGAGCCAGATCCAAACCGCGCCCAACAGCCACAAAACCGACGGGTGCCAGAACCAGGCAGCCGCAAGTGCAATTGGAATGGTCAATAAGCCCAAGCTCAAAACTTCGCCTGGTGAGACCAATCCGCGTGGGATTGGCCTGTTGGGTCGGTAACGTCGGTCATCCTCGGCGTCCTTGAACTCGTCACAGACCCGCATCTGGAAGAACAGCGCCATGGCCAGCACAAAACCGGCGGCAAAGGCAGGCCACTCGGGCAAGGGGCGGTCTGCCAGACGGGCAGACACACAAATGCTGGCCGAGGAAAACACCAGCAACAGGGGGACGGTTTTCTTAAGCGGAAAGCGCTCGGATTGGTAAATCCAAAATCGGTTCTGAAAGCTCATCTGTGGCGGGCCAGACTTTCATGGGCGCGGGTGAAATGACCGGCAGCAATCGCGGCGACAATGGAGATTTCGCCGCATAAGCACGTGGCCGCAGCAACTTCGGCCAAAGCCGTGCCACACCCGCTGCCCCGTAGACCGAGTATGTTCAGTGCTGCTGCCTGGCTTGGCAAACCGGTTCCGCCGCCAACCGAGCCGACAAGGATATTCGGAAGCGTAACCGAGCAGAATAGATCGCCGCCCCTAGGTTCCATACGCGTGACGCCCATTGCACTTTCGGCAACGCAGGCCGCGTCCTGTCCGGTTGCGATATAGAACGCAGCCAGCCCGTTGGCATAATGCGCCTGTGCGCCAAACTGGCCAGACAAATGTGCGCCCAGATTGGCGACACGGCCATAGTCCAGCATCGCCTCGACCGTCGTTCCCAGTGTCTTTTCGACAATCTCAGCCGGAAGCGTAACCGAGGCGCTGACTTTCCGCCCGCGCCCCGTCACCAACCCCAGCGCCGAGGCCTTTTTGTCGCCCGAGAAATTACCTTCGACATACCAGTTCTCAATCGCAACAGGACAGCTATCCGCGATTGCGTGGCAAAGGGCGTCGGTGGCGATTGTCACCATGTTCTGACCTGCAGCATCACCAGTGGTATAGCGGCAAATCAGGAAAACGACGTTGGTGTCAATGAATGGCTCCAGCGATACAAGCTTGCCATGACGGGTCGTCGCTTCGGCCGCAGATTTGAGCATGTCAACATTGGTCACCACCCAATCCACAAATTGCCCCGCTCTTAGCAGGCTATCGAACACAAAGGCCGGGGTCCGCAGCACGCCTTCGTATAAAACAGCGGTACTGATACCGCCCGACCGAGTGGCGGCGTAGGCGCCCCGGGCATAAGATGCGACCAGCGCTGCCTCGGTTGTTGCGAGGGGGACATGAAAGTCGCCGTTGGCGTTCATTCCGTTCAGGCGTAAGGGGCCAATAACCCCGACTGGAAGCTTAACCGTCCCGATGAAATTCTCGATATTGGCGCCATAGGTTTCGGCATTTTCGATAGCCGCCGAATCTGCAATTTGTGCCTGATCCTTGTCGCTGGCCGTTGGTTTCAACTTCTCCCAGAATCGTGCGACCATCTCCTTGGTCGGCTTGCGAGATGGGCGTAAGGTTGAAAACTCTGCATCGCTTGGCGCCATCTGCTGAGGTATCTGGTCAGCATCAAATCGTGCTTTTATGCGTTGAAGCATTTCCCGGACATGAAACGGAATTACCAATAGCGCGCTCCAATAGATTTTCTGTGCAACGCTGTTGCAACCAAAAACCGCTGCGAGGCAAGTTATCAGTCGTTTGATCGAAATCCAGTCAAATGTTCATCGATCAAGTGTTTGATCCTAAAGGGTCTCGCATTTGTCGCAGTTGAAAGTTCCGGTAGGCCTTAGGACGATGATCTTGGCGCGACACGCATCGCAAAAAGGGAGTGTAACCCTTTTGAAACTAAACGCTAAGCGTTCAAACTGGGGGTGCTTTTCAGATGCCTTGCTCTTTACCTGAGGTACAACCAGATCTCGCATCAAACATTATGACCAGCGAGCTACTCGGTTCATTACTATGCCGTCATTCACACGGTGGGTGCAAGAACCCGCCATCCAAGATCTGTTTCGGTGATGACCGATCAAACGTCTGCTTTGTAGTGTGCCAGAAACATCGCGACGCAATCGTCCAATACATCTTTGGGCGTCGGGTTCTCGCCAAGGAAGAACTCTGGCCAGAAGAAGAAGTTTTTTACAAGCGCCAGAAGCTGGTTGGTCGCAAGAACCGGATCAGCCTTTCGGATCACGCCTGCATCCATGGCTTCGCTGATCAGCCTCGTTATTGGGTAATCATGTGTTGCTGTTTCAGTGAAGAATTGCCGGGAACGTTCAAGGTCACGGATCAATTCTGAGATGACCATCCGGTTCAATCCGATGGCGGTCTCATCGGTGATCACCCCAATGTAGCGCCACAAGGCGTTCTTCAGTTGCTCAACGAAGTCTCGATCCGGATCATAGGGCACTGGCTCCATGCTCCGGTTCTGCTCCAGCATGATCTGTGAGATCGCCTCGAAAAGGGCCTCCTTGCTCTCGAAGTGATTGTAGAGCGTGCGACTCGATACGTTCGCTTTTTTGGCAATGGAGGTGGTCTTGGCCCCCAGAAACCCCTGTTCTTTGAATTCATCGATGGCTGCGTCGATGATATCTTTTCGTTTTTTTTCAGTGCGCTTCAAGATTTCAGCCTCAAAAAGTAAAAAGACATGTTTACAAAACACTGCCCATCACCATAAGTAAACACAACGATTTACTTTAGCAAGGCGCAATGCTGCCTGATCCCGAAAGGACCAAGACCATGACAACTCAAAATCTCACAGCGGGCAAAAACGAAGTCACCTTCAAATCCTTTGGCGTGGATTTGGCGGGCGATCTCTACCTGCCCGAGGGCTTTGATGAGACCAAGACCTACAAGGCCATCGTGGGGGCCAGCCCGTTCCCTCAGGTCAAAGATCAGATCCCGGCTACTTACGGGCCGGAAATGGCCGCGCGGGGTTTCATCTACCTCGGTTTCGATTACCTCGGCATGGGCTCGTCCCCTGCGCTGCCCGGAGAGTACAAGCAATCCCGCTACATGTTCCGGCTGATCGAAAACACCTGGGACGCCGTGTCTTACCTCGGCACTCTGCCGTTCGTTGACGAGATTTACGGTCTGGGTGTTTGCCAAGGCGGCTCGATCATCGCATCCGCCGCCGTGACCGATCATCGCATCAAGAAGATCGCCATGGTGTCGGGCATGATGGCGGCTGATGGTTTTCAATGGACCGACCGCGATATGGTCAATCAGCAAATCGCGGCCTCGAACGCCTCGATGCAGAAGATGTATGAAACCGGCGAGCCGGATTATGTCGAACCATTTGGGCTAAATGATGAGCAAACCCGAGAAGAATTTGTTGGATCGGGTGTCAACCCGATGGCCGGAGAATCCTATGACTACTACGGACGCGATGGAGTCAAAGGCCCGGTTGCGGTTCCGACCTATACCAACATGCATATCGGCGATCAGGGCATGCAGTCTCTGATTTCCATTGGAGAGGCTTATGCCGATAAGATCGTGCAGCCGTCCCTAACCATCTACAGCAGCACGGCCTTTACAGCGCCGTGCTCCACCCAATTTGTCGCGAAGTTGACGAATGAACATGAGGAGTTGGCTTTCGATGAATTCAGCCACGTGGACTTCTACTACAAGCCAGATGCTGTGAAGGCGTCGACGGACGCTGTTGCTGAATTCTTTGGCAGATAAACAGATTAGGCGGAGGTCATTCCGTGACCTCCGCCATTTCGATTGATGGAGCGCGTATCAATTGATCGTGCACTCGGGAATTTTACCGTCATCCCATGTGCTTGTCGAAGAACTCAATCATCGTTTCGGGATGTTCCCCGAAGAAGTTGTAGCCGATGAAGCGCCGCGTATCGCCGTCCTCGATCCAGTGCAGTTTCTTTTCTTCACCCGGATTCAGGTCAAAAGTGGTCTGAACGTCTTCGGGGATCGTCCAGACATCATCCTTGTTCTGCACAGTGTATGTCGGCATGGTAACGTTTTTGGCGTGAAGATGAGGGGTCATTTTGTCCAAGGGCAAGCCTTTAATCTTTTCAATCTCTTCGCCCAGAACGTTATGAAACGCAGCCAGCCCCATCGCGTCCATCGATACCTTTGACATGACATTGATGGACGCGGGTTGCGTGCAAACAAACGCTTTCACGTCATCAATGTATTTGAGGCATTCCGTCATGGTGTGCATCACGACACTGAGCCCGTGAATTGGTAACTTTTGCACTCCTGCGAAACACAATTGACAATTTTGGACTCCATTTTACAGAATCGGCCATGATCCATCCAATTGATCGCAAGCTAGATATCGTTGTCCTGGTGAGTCCGCATTTCAATGTTTCGGCGACTACGTCTTTCGTGGATCCTTTCAGAATAGCCAATTACCTGACAGGTTCGGCTCGATTTTCTTGGACCTATGTCTCGGACCTCGGTGGACCAGTTGAGTCTAGCAGCGGCCTAGTCGTTGACACTGCCCCATTGGCGGCCGTGACGGGGCGCAAGCCCTGGCTGGTTCTGGTGAGTACAAGTTGGTCACCTGAACGTCACGGAACATCTCAGTTTAAGGTGGCCCTTCAGAAGTGGGAGGCGTGCGGAGCAATCGTTGGCGGCTTGGATACTGGTGCGATTGTTCTTGCGGCTGCTGGACTGCTTAACGGCAAGACAGCGACGGTTCACTATGAGCACATCGATGCCTTTGCTGAAATGGCCCATGATACCACAGTGTCAGAGAACATGATTGTTATGGATGGAAAGATGTTCACTTGTTGCGGGGGTTCCGCAGCGACTGATCTGGGTTTGCGGTTTGTGCACTCTGTCGATGGTGAGAGTATCGCCAATGCATCTGCGCGATATCTTATTCATCACAATGTACGCGGTGAGGGCCAATCACAGAACCCCAAAGACGTGGAGCCACTGGGGTATGTCACCTCTGGGGTGGTAAGGGACGCGATCGACTTGATGGAGGCACATTTGGAAGCCACTTTGTCGATCCCTGAAATATCAGCGAGGTTGAAGATTTCGCAACGACAACTTAGCAGATTGTTTCGGCAATATGTCCAGAAGTCGCCGATCGAGTACTACCGTGACATACGCCTTGATCGCGCGCGTGGACTAGTAACCCAAACAGAGCTGAAATTCAGCGAGATTGCAGAAGCATCAGGATTTAACGGGCAAGTTCATTTCAGCCGGGCATATCGAAGCCGTTTTGGCCTCACACCAACTGCAGACCGTATTGAAGGCCGTACTCCATTCGAGTTCCGCGCGTGGCCAATGTTCAAGCCTGATATTAAGTCCGAAGGTGTTGGGTAGCTTTTTGCATCGCCGTAAGCATCTTGTCGCGTTGCGCTGATAACTCTTCGGTGCTTTGCCCTTGAGTTTGATCGTTAATGCCATCGACCAGTTTATTGATGACATCCTCATCAAGACGAGGGTTGCCCAGGTCGTCCCACCAGCCATTGAATGTATCCTTGAAATGGTCACAGAAGGCCCGCAGACCGCCGTCGCCTGCACCCAGGTGGAAAAGCGTCGTCGGACCCATCGCGGCCCACCGCAATCCCGGGCCGGCCCACATCGCTTTGTCGATGTCTTCGACGCTCGCAACGCCTTCAATCGCCATATGGACGGCCTCGCGCCATACTGCAGCTTGTAAGCGGTTTGCGACGTGTCCTGGCATGCCCTTCTTGATCCGGATCGTGACTTTACCCAGATCTTCGTAGAACGTCTCTGTTCGGTTTAGAACATCTGAACCGGTTGCGTCGTTCGCCGTCAACTCGACCAGCGGAATGAGATGTGGCGGGTTGAACGGATGACCTAAGATGAGCTTACTCGGATCGCGCCATCCCTGTTGGAGAGCCTCGAGTGTTAAGCCGGATGTTGAGCTTGAAACTATTGCATCAGCACCCAACTCTGGCTCAACTTCCGCATAGGTGGAATGTTTGATCGGCAACCGCTCGGGCACATTCTCCTGAATGAACTGCGCGTTTCGCACGGCCTCAGCTGCGGTCGGTGCAAAGGTGATCGCATCTCGGGTGGCGTGGCCAACTTGGCCCAATTCTTCCAACGCAGGCCACGCCTTTTCAATGTATTTACGGACGGATGCCTCAGCGTTCGGATCGGGATCAAATACAGTCACACTGCGACCCGACGCGAGGAACAGCGCTGCCCAGCTTGCCCCGATGACACCGGCTCCGAGAATGGCGGTTCTTTCGATTTCCGACATCAGAACAGTCCCGGATTCAGGGGGGATGCCGCAGTCATACCACCGTCCACAGTGAACAGTTGGCCAGTCGCAAAAGACGACTCGTCAGAAGCTAGCCAAACAGCCATCGCAGCAATGTCTGCGGGCTTACCAAAGCGTTTGACCGCATGGCGTGCCAGCGCGTCTGATCTAGCCTTTTCCGGGTCATGGGCGAGTTCGAATGCTGCGTCCAGCATGCCCGTCTCAATCCATCCCGGGCAGATTGCATTGCAGCGCACCGCAGGTCCATGGTCTACCGCGACAGAGCGTGTAAGCCCATGCACAAACGCTTTTGAAGCATTGTAGAGCGCCATCGACGGGTCAGCGGCATTGCCCGAGATCGAACCAATGTTGATGATCGAACCACCCTGAGACATTTTCGGAACAAAGGCGCGGCAACAGTTAAAAACGCCTCGTGCGTTTACTCCCATCACCAAATCCCAATCCGCGTCTGAGCTTTCGGTCACTGTTTTTTCGACCTGAACGCCGGCGTTGTTTACCAGGATATCTACCAGGCCGATTGTTCGGGCAGTACGTGCAACCGCTTCGGGATTGGATACATCCAGCGTATACCATGCTACGTGATCCGGTAGATCATCTGGCTTAGGGCCGCGCCCGCAGGTGGCGACAGCCGCACCTTCGGCTGCGAAGGCCTCAACGATGCCGCGACCAATGCCCTGTTTGCCGCCGGTAACAAAGGCGCGTTTCCCAGCTAACCGCATCAGTGTGCCACCATAACGTGACGGACTGCGGTGTAAGCATCCAGCGCATAGACCGACATATCGCTGCCCGTGCCTGAGCCCTTCATCGCGGCCCATGGCATCTCGGGGGTCGCAACCCCATGCGTGTTTACCCAGGTGAATCCATAGCGCAACTTGGACGTCATTTGCATTGCTCTCCCAACATCTCGTGTCCAAACCGATGAGGCCAACCCGTAAGGTCCGTTGTTGGCGGTCTTCAACGCATCTTCTGCCTCAGAAAACCGAGAGACAGTTACAACGGGTCCAAAAACCTCATTGCAGGCGATCTCTGCTGTGTTGTCGACATTGGCGATGACTGTCGGCTGGTAGAAAAAGCCGTCTTCTTCGCCAGACACCCCACCGGAAACGATTTCAGAGCTGCTGCGCGCGCGATCCACAAAACCCGCTACACGATCCCGCTGTGTCGCAGAGACAAGCGGGCCCATTTCCGTTCCTTGAGCTTTCGGTGCACCGATCTGGATCTGGCCAACCTGATCGGCAATCGCGGCCACAAGTTTGTCGTAAACTCTGTCTGCAACCATCACGCGGCAAGGCTGTGCGCAGTCCTGACCGGCATTGAAGTAGCTGCCATATCGGATCGTCTCGGCCACAGCATCGAGATCAGCATCATCAAAGACAATGACTGGCGCCTTGCCGCCCAATTCCAGATGAACGTGTTTAATTTTCTGGGAAGCAGCCCGCATTGCAGCCATGCCTGTCGCCGGAGAACCCGTAACACTGATCCCTTCCATCTGTGGGCTGTTCATCAGGGCATTCCCCACGCCGGGCCCGCGACCATGGATCACGTTAAGCACGCCTTTTGGCAGAACATCTTGTAACAGTTCTGCAAGTCGCAGAGTAGATAGCGGCGTGATCTCGGACGGTTTCAACACCACCGAACATCCTGCCGCAATTGGTGCAGCAATCTTCCAGGACGCCATCATCAGCGGGTAGTTCCAAGGGGCGATGGCGGCGACAGGGCCAATGGGGTCGCGCCGGATCATCGACGTATGACCCGCGACATACTCTCCAGAGGCAGACCCCATCATGGTGCGCGCAGCCCCGGCGAAAAAGCGAAAGACATCAATCGTCAGCGGCATTTCATCATCATGAGCCGATGGCCAGGGTTTTCCCACATCTAGGCTCTCAAGTTCTGCCAACTCATGGCTGTTCGCCTCGATAACATCAGCTATCTGACGCAAGATTGTAGCGCGTTCTGCAGGGGTCGTAACCGAAAAGGTCTCAAATGCCTCTGCTGAGCCGCGCACCGCCGCCTCGATCTGTGCATCGCTGGCTTCTTTTGCGGTACCAATAACCTCTCCTGTTGCAGGGTTCAGGATGTTCAAGGCGTCGCCGGTGCCTTCAACCATTTCGCCGTTAATCAACATGTTCGTCTGCATATGCGTCTCCTCAGAAGCCAACCTGATCGCCGCCTTTTAGTGCGAGCCGCATGCGCGCTTCTGCTGGCGTCGCGACCGTAAGGCCAAGGTTTTCAACGATTGATCGGATGCGCGTGACCTGTTCCGCGTTAGATTTTGCCAACTCACCCTTGCCGATGAACAGGCTGTCTTCGAGACCGACACGCAGGTTACCGCCCCGCATGGCGCTTTGGGTCGCAAATGGCATTTGGTGACGACCAGCGGCAAGGACCGACCATTCGTAATTCTCTGCTCCGAACAGCTTATCGGCTGTGTTGTGCATGTGGGTCAGATGGTCGGCATCTGCGCCAACGCCACCCAAGATGCCAAATACCATCTGAATGAAAAATGGCGGTTTGATCAGGCCCTGATCCACGAACCATTTGACGTTGTAGAGATGTCCAAGATCATAGCATTCGAACTCGAACTTGGTGCCGTGATCTCCACCAAGTTTTTCGATGGCGTAACGAATTGTTTTGAAAGTGTTGGGAAAGATAAAGTCTTCCGTCATCTCCAAAAATGGCCGTTCCCAGTCGTGCTGAAACTCGGTGTATTTCTGCAGCATCGGAAAGATACCAAAGTTCATGGATCCCATGTTGAGCGATGCCATCTCTGGGCTGGTAGATGTCGCCGCCAGCAGCCGCTCATCCATCGACATCCCCAAGCCGCCGCCGGTCGAGACATTCATCACAACATCGGTGGACTGCTTGATTACGGGTAGAAACTGCTTGAACAGCTCAGGTCGGGGATCGGGTTTTCCTGTCTCCGGGTGCCGTGCGTGCAGGTGAATGATTGATGCCCCTGCCTGGGCCGCCTCAATACTGGCCGTCGCAATCTCGGCCGGTGTAATCGGCAGATGCGGTGACATTGACGGCGTATGGATGCCTCCGGTCGGCGCGCAAGTGATAATGACTGGCTTGGGCATCAGAGCTTCATCTGCTGCACTTGTGCAGACAGCCCCCCGTCCAGAACCCACAACTGGCCAGAGGCATAGCGCGCCTCGTCCGAGGCAAGCCAGTTGACCAGATTTGCAATATCCTCGGGCGTCCCGTAGGTCCGCATCGGATGAACATCGCGCACGGCCTTTTGCAGCGTTTCAATGTTGCCACCTCCTCCGCCGGATCCATCGCCGTTGAAGAAGCTCTGCAGCATTGGAGTGTCGATATAGCCAGGGCAGATGGCATTCACCCGGATACCTTCTGGGCCATGATCGCAAGCCATTGCGCGGGTCAAAGCGTGAACTGCACCCTTGGTCGCGCAATAGGCCGCAAGCCCAGGGTCTGCGATGAACCCGTCGTAGGAGCCAAAATTGATAAGGCTTGCGCTATTCCCTGTCTTCGCCGCTTCGCGCAGCAATGGGATGGCGTATTTCGAGGTCAGGAACGTGCCCGTGGAATTAACCGCAAAGCTTTGATTCCATTCCTCCAACGTGGTCTCTTCAACCGTTTTTTCGATCTCGATCCCCGCCGCGTTCACTAGGATGTCCAACTTTCCGTGTGCGGCGCGCACATGATCCATCGCCGCAACCGAGTCTGCTTCTTGAGTCACATCCAGCTTAACAAAATGACTGCCGTCGTCGTCGTGTTGATCTAACGACCCTTCCGGTGTGAGGTCAGCGGCAAATACCGTTGCGCCTTCTCTTAGAAACCGAGCGACAATCGCGCGCCCGATCCCACCGCGGGCACCAGTCACGAGAGCAACTTTTCCGTTCAGCATCATTGGTTTCAATCCTTCAATGGCGGATAGCGGTAGCGGCGTGCAGCCACTGTCCAATCCATATTGTTGCGTACATACTGCTGACTTGCATCGGACGGCGGGTTGTAGTCCCAAGGCTCGCTGGCACCGGCCTTCATCGCGGCATGTAATGCACGGCGCGATTTTTGCGTGGCGATTATCTTCTTTCGCAAAGCACTGCCGTCCCACCGTTCGGCGACTTCGGCTGCAAAACGAGTTTTCGCGTCGGAGTAGCTTGGGTCCGAAGCTAAATTCTTCGTTTCCATCGGGTCAGCACCCAGGTCATAGAGCTGCGGTGGGTCGCTATCACAATGAATATATTTTAAGGGCCCGCGCCGGATCATGATCACAGGATAGCCCGTCATCTCGGCACAATATTCTCCGATCGCCTCATCAACTGAATCTTCTTCACCCCGAGCCAAAGGCATAAGGCTACGACCGTCGATCGGCTCTCCGATCATCGTCTCATCACCGCCGCCGATGTCGATAAATGTCGGCAAAAGATCGATCAGTGACACTGCATTTTGAGCGGCCCCAACTGAGATGCCTGGCCCGGCCATGACCAGTGGAACGCGTGCGGAGTGTTCGAAGAAGTTCATTTTGTACCACAGCCCACGTTCACCCAGCATGTCGCCATGGTCGGCTGTGACAATCACAATGGTGCTGTCCAACTCGCCCGTTTCTTCGAGTGTTTGAACCAGCTCTCCGATTTTGCTGTCGAAGTAACTGACGTTTGCCAGGTAGGCATGGCGCGCGCGCAGGATTTCTTCCTCGGTCAGTGGCACATAAGACGCTTCGATCCCATCCAATAAACGTCGTGAAAAGGGGTCTTGATCCTCCAACGCGGGCACAAACGCGGGCAAGTCAATTTCATCATCCGTATACAGGTTCCACCATTCGGGCCGCGCAACGTAAGGATCATGCGGGTGAATGAAGCTCACCACCATCGCAAAGGGCGCATCGTTCCCACGTGCTTTGTCTCGGGCAACATCGAAGAGCCAGCGATTGGCGGCAAAGCCAACTTCGTCGTCATAGTCGATCTGGAAGGTAGCGTGGGCAACGCCGCTTTCCTTCACCGTTTGCATGTTGTGATACCACTTGTCGATCCGCTCGTCCTGGGCCTCCCAATCCGGGGTCCACGCAAAATCAGTAGGATAGATGTCGGTTGTCACACGATCCTCAAACCCATGCATCTGATCCGGTCCGACAAAATGCATCTTGCCTGCCAAACAAGTACGATAGCCCAGCGATTTCAGATAATGCGCAAATGTCGGCACCGAAGCCTTGAACTCGGATGCATTGTCGTAAGCTGCGATGCGACTGATGTGCTGACCCGACATAAAGGAAAACCGTGAAGGCGCACAAAGAGGGGAATTGCAGTAAGCTGCATCAAAGCGCATGCCGCGCGCGGCCAACGCGTCAAGATGTGGCGTCTTGGCGACCTTATGCCCGTACGCCCCTGTGAAATGCGGAGCCAATTGGTCCGCCATGACCAAAAGGATGTTTGGCCGCGTCACGTGGCACCTTTTGCGTAAGCGTCCAAGACTAAGCCATGGAAGTGATGAACGGCGTGCTCGGACTTGCCGGACCCGTCCGGGTCATTGACGATCCGACCTTGGGTGAACGCAGGTGTATTCATCCCGCGCTGCACACTTTCGACGAGGCTGATATCTTCGACCTGAAGTACCTCGTCCAGATAGCGAATTGCATCCAGCTCCATCGCGTCAGGTTCCGGCGTCTCAAGGAAGAAGTCATAGGTCTCAAGCGTCCGATCTGGCCCAACAGGGATGATGTTCAACACGATCATGCTGGACCGTCCGGGATATCGCATTAGGCAAGTGGTTGGATAGAGCCACCAAACCGCGTGAGTTTTCACCGTGGCGTTCGAAACGTCATAGGCGGTATTTGGACTGTTGCCTGCGTCAGCCATATGGCTGGAGTAAATGCCGTAGGTTGTAACCTTGTAGGTATCCATATCCACGAGGTCACAAAAATCCTTATGGGCCGTAGGGCAATGATAGCACTCAAGGAAATTGTCCACGACGTTCTTCCAATTCGACTTGATGTCGTAGGTCAGACGGTGGCCAAAAGTGAGTTGATCCACATCCGGTGCCCAATGGCGCACCTCGGTTTCCAGGTTTCCGGATTGCTCTGACAAAGAGGCAGCCGTCGGATCCAAATTGACAAAAACAAAGCCGCAAAACTCTTCGACCTGCACTTCGTCGAGGCAAATCTCATCCTTGTTGAAGTCTTCGAGGTTTTCAGTATGTGGCGCACGCGCCAATTGCCCGTCAAGCTTATAGACCCAGGCATGATAGGGGCACATAATCCGTGTGGTATTGCCTTCGCCTGATAGCAGTTCATGGGCACGGTGTTTGCATACGTTGTAAAAGGCGCGAAGCTTACCCTCTTTGTCGCGCACAACCGCAATAGGTTGACCGGCAACATCCACTGTTACAAAGGACCCCGGCTCTCGTGTTTTCTCGACATGACACACCCATTGCCAAGTTTTGGAGAGGATGGAGCGAAGGTCTGCGTCAAACCACTTGTCCTGTGTGTATGCCGCAGCCTGTAACGAGCTAGAGCGTGATGGATCGACGTGATAGCCCAAGGAAATTGTTTCTGAATCGGTCATGCTGCCCTCTCCCGTTAAACTTAAACCTATTTCAAGTGAGATTCGGGGATATGCTTAATCGGCCGCTAGTTTGATCATTTTCGACAGTTATTTGACCTGCGGGGACTCTGTTTCAATCTCTCGAGCGCCGGATTTAGTCGAGGAGCAATTCAACCCTTATAGGTGTCGGACTTGTCAAAAACGAAACAATTCAAAGGATTATCGGAAGCTCAAGCGTAACGCTCGCTCCTCTTTCGACTTGGTTGATTAAGACTGATCCGTCGTGGCGCTGCGCCACCGCAGAGACGATTGACAAACCCAGGCCACTGCCTTCGGAATATTCCAACTGGGAGAACCGACTAAATGCAGTTTCGCTTTGGTCGGGCGAAAGGCCAGCGCCGTCATCAGCGACAGTAAGCCTAACGTTTCCGCCGTCAGAACGCAGGACGACTGAAATGCGGCTCAGTTTAGCGCCACCGTGCTTAACAGCATTGTCTAACAGGTTCTTTAGAGCTTCAGTTAGAAACACCTGATCACCTGATACTATGACCGCCGTCTCGGGCATCGTGACATCAAACTCGATGCCTTTTGCAAGAATGTGAACTCCCATTTCTGCGCAGGCTTCTTCGACAACCGAGCGGAAATCAATTTCAACCATTTGATCTTGGTGCGTCGGTTGCCTGAGCCGTTCAAGTGATAGCAGTTGTTCAGCGACTGTTGCTGAGTTCTTTGCCGCTGCGACAAGCTCGATGATGCGTTTATCGCGGTCTTCATCGGTTTTCGCATCTCGAAGCGCTTCGGCCATCGACTGAACGGCGGCCGCAGGGTTACGTAGCTGATGTGCCGCTTCGGATATGAACACCTGATGGGCATTGATACTTTTTTCCACCTGTCCAAAGAGTCGATTCAAGGTTTTGACGACACCTTGAACCTCGACCGGTACCGGGCGTTTGATCTCACTCAGGTCATCTGGTGAGCGCAGGTCGATTGCGTCCTGTAAATCCAGGAGGGGCCGCAGCCCGCGAGCAACTCCGAACCATACCACAAATGCCAGAGTGGCAAGTAGGATTCCCATGAGAATTCCTGCGCGGATTGACAGCTCATTTGCAAACGCGTTGCGATCCGCCATACGTTGCCAAACTGTGACCGTCGCATCTCCTATGAGATTTTCTATGGTCACACGTTCTGTCAGCTTAAGAACTCGCACCGGCTCGTCGCGATAGAGTGCTTCGAAAAACTGCGGCCTGTTCGCCTCTTGTGCAAACGGGTTCGCGGGTGCCGGAGGGTATGCATAGCCAGTCACGTAGATGCCACCCGGGCCCGTAACATGATAAAAGATCTCTCCGCCCGACGCGTCGCGGATCAAGCTGCGCGTGGTGGGCGAAAGTGCGTCACCTCCTGAAATCGCAACATCTCGTGAAATTGCAAGACCGGCAGATAGCAGGCTGTCGTCAAACAGCTCCTGAGCCGTTTCCTGGGCAATCATAAAGCGCCAAAGCCCAAGAAGGATCGCAAGCAATACCAAGGGTGTCAGGATAAGAATGAAGAGTCGTAGCCTGAGGGAGCCGTGCCTGATCACTTCTGCACCTCAAGAAGGTACCCCAGACCGCGCGCTGTCTTGATCTTAATGCCGAGATTCTGAAGGCGTTTTCGTAACCGCGAAACATGAGGTTCAACAGCTGAGTCATCGACATCGGCCCCAACGCCATAGACATAATCTGTGAGTTGGCTTTTAGGAACAATTCTGCCCCGACGCTCCAACAGGCATTCAAGCACCGCTATTTCCCGCCGTGGTATATCCATGACTTGGCCCTGAACACTAACCTGACGCGATGCGCGGTCGAATTCGAGGCTACCGATGCTCTCCCGCGCTCCGTAGTCAAGTTCTTTGCGCCGAGAAAGTGCTCGGACGCGTGCTTCTAACTCGTCCATTTCGAAGGGTTTTACCAGATAGTCATCTGCGCCCATATCCAAACCGGTCACCCGGTCGCTTGTTTCGGTGCGCGCTGTTAGCAGGATCACGGGCGCACTGTCACCACGTTCGCGAAGCGACCTCAGGATGTCCAACCCTGACCGGCCGGGTAGGTTGATATCCAGAACGATCAAATCCGCGCCTTCTTGTTGAAGGTACAGGTCAGCCGCATCTCCGTCAGTCAGTATATCTGCCGCATGACCTCGGTCACGAAGGCGATAAGCAATGGCATTGGCGAGTGGCTCATTGTCCTCGACTATGACGATCCGCATTGGGTCTCCTGCAAGTTTCGCGCAAGGTTGGCGCTCCATGATTGCCAGATGGGAGGGGGAATCAACCCCACAGTTCTATTTGCGATCACGGTAGCGCCGGGGGCGATGACGTGATTGTCTGGTCAACAGGGAGGAACCAATGACCATTTCCAACTTCACCCGTCGCGCCGTCGTGGGGCTGATCGCCGCCGCCGGTATCGCTGCACCTGCCGCTGCCGAGGTTGATTTCTCGGGCAAGACCATCGAATGGGTCATCCCGTTCTCGGAAACGGGTGGTTCGGCGAAATGGGCCAACTTCTTTGCGCCGCTTCTGTCCGAAGCTCTTCCGGGTCAACCGACCGTGGTCGTGAAATTCATGCCGGGTGCTGGTTCGACCAAAGGCGCAAACTGGTTCCAGGAACAAAGCCACGATGATGGAACCTTGTTGTTCGGCACTTCCGGTTCAACTCAATTCCCTTATCTGCTGAGCGATCCGCGCGTGCGTTATGAATACAACGACTGGATCCCGGTTATGGCGTCCGGGACGGGTGGTGTCGCCTATCTGAACGCAGAAGATGGTGCCAAGTTTGATGGCTCCGCAAATGCGTTGAAAGACACGAACTTCATCTACGGCTCGCAGGGCGCAACGCGTCTGGATCTCGTGCCGCTGTTGGCATGGCAAATGCTGGGTATGAACGTTGAGCCAGTCTTTGGCATCAAAGGCCGTGGCGATGGTCGTCTGATGTTCGAACGTGGCGAAGCTAACATCGACTATCAGACCTCATCCGGCTATTTGGGTGGATCCGCCCCGCTGGTTGAGGCCGGTCAGGCTGTGCCGATGATGACCTGGGGGGCGCTGGATGCCGATGGAAACATCGTCCGCGACCCGACCTTCCCTGATATTCCAACCTTCAAAGAGGTTTGCGAGGCAACGGATGGTTGTGAAACCAGTGGCGAGGCGTGGGACGCTTGGAAAGCGTTCTTTGTCGCAGGTTTCCCGGTTCAGAAGTTGGCTTTTCTGCCTGGTGATACACCACAGGAAGTGGTCGACGCCTACACCGCAGCGTTTCAGGCTGTGACCGAGCGCGGCGACTTTGCTGATATTTCGTCCAAACGCGTCGGTAAGTACCCGGTATTTGTGGGCGACGGTTCCAAGGCGGCGCTGCAAACCGCGACAAACGTCGACGACAATGCCAAAGGCTACGTTCTGAACTGGCTCAAAGAAGCCTATGGTGTCGAGCTGAACTAAGCCCACACACCACAGCGCGCACTCCAATGTCGGGTGCGCGCTTTTTCAAACACAAGACAGTATATGAAAGGCGGCCGCTATGGAGGTTTTCGCCACCGCTCTTCCTGCGCTCAATGATGCGTGGGGTTTGATCCTGCAACCTATCGTACTGGGGTATCTTGTTCTCGGTGTCGTTATGGGACTGGCCGTAGGTGTTTTCCCGGGACTTGGCGGTATTGCCGGTTTGTCCTTGTTGCTTCCTTTCATGTTCGGGATGGACCCAATCCTTGGTTTGGCGCTGATGATCGGGATGGTCGCCGTTGTTCCGACCTCTGACACCTTTGCTTCTGTTCTTATGGGGATCCCCGGCAGCTCCGCCTCTCAGGCAACTGTCCTAGACGGCTTCCCAATGGCGAAGAAGGGTGAGGCCGCGCGGGCACTATCTGCCGCGTTCGCTTCATCGCTGTTTGGCGGTTTGGTCGGCGCAACCTTCCTAACAATGTTCATTCTGGTCGCGCGGCCCATCGTTCTGGCGTTTGGTCTACCAGAGATGCTGATGATCACCATCCTCGGCCTTTCCATGGTTGCCATTCTGGCTGGGCGCATCCCCTTAAAGGGCGTCGCAGCTGCTGGGCTTGGGTTGATGGTTGGCACAATTGGTGAGGCGGACGCTGGCGGTTCGCTCCGTATGGCAACCTATGACATTCCGTATCTGACAGATGGTTTGAAGCTGGTCATCGTTGGATTGGGCATCTTTGCCGTTCCCGAAATCGTCTCGCTGCTGCGGCAGGATCGATCGATTGCCAAAGGGGCTTCGCTGGGGGCGGGTTGGCTGGACGGCGTCAAAGACTGGGCCGCGAATATCTGGCTGTCTGTTCGCTGCTCGATCATCGGGGTGGTCGTTGGCGTCATTCCCGGCCTAGGCGGTTCGGTCGTCGACTGGATCGCTTACGGCCATTCGGTTCAATCGACCAAAGATAAAAGCAACTTCGGCAAGGGCGAAGTACGTGGCGTCATCGGGCCGGAAAGCTCAAACAACGCCAAGGAAGGCGGCGGGCTGGTGCCTACGCTACTGTTCGGCATTCCCGGCTCGGGCTCGATGGCGATCTTCATCGGTGCAGTGGCTCTGTTGGGATCTGGTGACATCGAGGTCGGTCCAAGCATGCTCAAGGACAATCTCGACATCACCTATTCGATCGTTTGGCTTTTGGCGCTTGCCAACGTCGTGGGCACCATCCTGTGCATCGCGGCTTCCGGAGGCATCGCCAAGCTGACAACGATCCGCTTCACCTATCTGGCACCTTTCCTGTTCATGCTGATCAGCTTTGCAGCCTTCCAGTCCGGTCAGAACTTCGAAGACCTTCTGGCGCTGTTCGTGATCGGCCTGATCGGGATCTTCCTGCGCCGGTTCGATTGGTCGCGCCCTGCCTTTCTTATTGGGTTCGTGCTGTCGAACCCGGTTGAGAAGTTTACCAATCAGGCGTTCCAGATTGCCTCATTCCGGTTCCGCAAAAGCTTTGGTGAGGGCATGGAGTATGTCTTCAGCCCGATCGTGATTGTTCTGATCTTGGTCACTGTGGCTTCGGTCATTTTAGGAATTCGGCAGGCTAAGATGATCATGGCCGAAGGTGAAGTCCAGTCTGGCAGCAAGCGCGCGCCGTTGATCTTCCTGCTGGTGATCATGGCCTACCTAATCGCGGCATTGATCAACGCCAACATGATCCCAGACTACAACATGACCGACAAGATCATCCCGTTGGTGATCGGCAGTGTGTCCTTGTTCTGCTGCGTGATCCTGCTGATCCAGATGATGCGGAGACCCGAGGGTGATGCAATCTTTGCCGATAAGGAAATTGCCGGTGAAGATGCGAGCGCTCCGCATGGGCTTTGGTCGACGTTGGCGTGGTTTGCAGGTCTTATCGCGGCAACGTGGGTTGTTGGTTTCATCCTAGCCCTGATCGGGTTTCTGATTGCCTTCTTCCGCATTCGAGCCGGTTCAAGCTGGCAGATGACGCTGATCCTGACAGCCTGCGGCATCGGTTTCATGTGCGTCATGGCAGGCGCTCTGAACCGGGATTTCCCACCGGGACTGTTGCAAGACATGGTGAGCCTGCCATGGCCACTGAAATGAATGCTCCACTGAGGTCCGGCCTGCGAAGCAGGCAGGTCGGACAAAGCTGAAAACACAACAGTTTTTGACGGTTTGTAGAGGAGGGGTTCGAGATGACCCAGACAGCAATCCCGTATATTTTCATGCGTGGCGGCACTTCGCGGGGGCCCTATTTTCGTCGCTCTGACCTGCCCGTGGATATGGACACGTTGGCTGATGTGCTGGTCGCTGCCCTAGGGGCCGGGCAGGCGTTTAACATTGACGGAATCGGTGGCGGTACTGCTGTGACGACCAAGGTAGCCATGTTATCTGTCAGCGATGATGAATGGGCCGATATCGATTATTTCTTCGCGCAGGTTTCGGTTGAGGAAAAGCTGGTCGACTTCAAGCCAACTTGCGGAAACATTCTTTCCGGCGTCGCTCCGGCCGCAATTGAAATGGGTTTGTTTCAGCCTCAAGGCGATGAGACCGTGGTCCGGATACGCGCAGTTAATACGGGTGCGCGAGTGGTTGCCAAAGTGCAGACCCCGGGTGGTGAACTGGCCTATGAGGGCGATGCCGAGATTGCCGGAGTTCCCGGGCAATCTGCACCGGTACAACTGAGTTTTATGGGAGTTGTGGGTTCGGCAACGGGTGCATTTCTGCCCACCGGAAATCTGCGCGATACGGTGCAAGGGGTCGAACTGACCTGTATGGATGTCGCCATGCCTATGGCTATGGCCCGCGCCACCGATTTTGGACTAACTGGGTATGAAAGCGCAGAAGAACTGGACGCCAACCGCTCGTTCTTTGCCCAGATGGAGGCAGTTCGGATCGAAGCCGGGGAACTGATGGGTATGGGGGATGTATCGAAATCGGTAACCCCCAAATTCGGGCTGTTGGCACCAGCCGAAGAGGGCGGAACCCTTGCAGTTCGGTATTTCATGCCATGGAAAACTCACCCGACAATGGCCGTTACGGGTGCGCAGTGCATGGCGTCTTGTGCTTTGACGCCCGGAACCGTCGCTGATGGGTTGTTGAACCGACCTAAGGCAAGCCCGGCTGAAGTTGTGCTGGAACACGCTTCTGGGAAGATTGATGTGCTGGTGGACTTCTCGAATGACGGGGACTTCAACGTAAACTCTGCTGGTCTGGTGCGGACTGCGCGAAAGCTTGCAGATGGGCATGTTTACATACCCGGATCTGTGTGGAGTGGCAGTTGAAACTGGGATCTCCGTTATGTATACTAAGGTATACAATATGAAGGTGCCACGATGAACAATTATTCTGAATGCCTCGATATTGCGCGTCAGGAACTAAGGCTGGCGCAGTCGGTCCTGCGGCGGGACATTGCGGAATACCCGACACCGATCGCCGGGTGCGATGAGCAGTTCAACCATTTGCTGGATCAAAGCGAGCGGGTCCGCAATGCGCTTGCAGCACTCGATACGCTGCATTTTGTGCCGACGCCAAGAAAACTGAACACCGGGCAGGGTGTGGAAAGTCGATGAAGGTTCACATTCTGGATGATTGGTTTGATACACTGCAGGGCTTGCCTTGTTTTGGAAAGCTATCCGACCACGAAGTGAAGATCTGGACAGATCATGTCGAGGATACCGATGAATTGGCGGCACGGTTGCAGGAGGCCGAGGCGTTGGTTCTGTTTCGCGAACGCACCAAGGTAACCCGCGACTTGATCGAAAAGCTGCCGAACCTGAGATTGATAAGTCAGCGCAGCGTGTATCCGCACGTTGATGTGCAGGCATGCTCGGACAACGGTGTTCTGCTGTGTTCAAACATGCATGGTGGAACGCCTTCGTATGCTGCAGCCGAACTCACTTGGGCGCTGATCATGGCTGGGATGCGCGATTTACCGGCGCAGATGGCCTCGGTCAAAGCGGGGCGGTGGCAGGCCGGAGTTGGCAAGACGCTGAGAGGGCGGCAGCTGGGACTGTACGGCTATGGCCGTATCGCACGCGCTGTCGCGGGCTACGCCGAGGCATTTGGAATGAATGTAGTCTGGTGGTCCTCAGATGAAGGTCGGGTTCGGGCGCAGGCAGATGGTGTTCAGGTCGCCGCGAACCGCGAAGCTTTCTTTGCCAACAGCGATGTTGTCTCGATCCATGTTCGCCTGAAGCCAGGCACAAACGGCATCATTACTGCGTCGGACTTCGCGCACATGAAGCCGGGATCACTGTTTGTGAATACATCCCGTGCTGGCCTTATTGCAAAAGGGGCATTGCTTGGGGCGCTGAATGCCGGCCATCCCGGGAAGGCCGCAATCGATGTCTTCGATTCCGAACCCCTCAATGATCCGAAAGACCCCTTGCTTTCGCATCCAAATCTGATTGCGACGCCGCATATCGGCTTTGTGACCGAGGATGAGTTCGATCTGCAATTTTCGGACATTTTCGATCAAGTGAACGCCTACGCTGCAGGCGCTCCGGTTCACATGATCAACCCCGAGGTTTGGACCAGCGCAGGATAAGGTTGGCCGCTATCGGCGCACCGATGATTACCAACACGATCCTTGTCAGATGATGTGTGATCACAAAGCCCAGATCCGCGCCTGAGACGATGGCCAGAACTGTCATTTCTGCCTGCCCGCCGGGGGCAAAGGCCAAAAATGCCTCGACCGGTTGGCCCAGCCCCAAGGTGGTGACAACGGCAGTGAAAGCGGCCGCCAGAACGGCGAGGACAATGACATAGGCGATGCCCGCCGCTACCACACGGCGTAGTTCGACCCATGTGACACCTACGAATTTCACGCCGATTCCGCAGCCGATAAAGAACTGAGCCGCAAGGATGGCCTCGCGAGGCGGTCGGGTGTGAATGAAGTCGCCCAGTGACAACGCAGCCGTCAGGATCATTGGCCCTAGAATCGACGCCCCGAACAAGCCGATCCGCTCACCGCCTTTCCAGCCGACAAAGGCAGCAAGAACCATCAGCGCCAATTCATGTATCGGCAGGTTGCGCGCGGGCTCTCCGATTGGGTTGGTGAGTTGGGCGTCGTAAAACACCGTAAGAAACAGAGGGGCCAGCGTTACAATAATCAGAACGCGGGTTCCGTGGATTAGGGACAGCGTTCGCGGGTTAGCGCCAGCCTCGGCCCCGAAGATTATCATATCCTGCAATCCGCCGGGCATGGCCGCGTAAAACGCGGTCGTGGTATCAAAGCCCCAGACCTTGCGGAAGAATGGCACTCCGACCAGCGCGATCAGCAGGATAAAGAACGGGATCAGTGCAATCGACGCTGCCATCTTCGGCAGTTCTGCAAATAGGGCTGGGGTAATCGAAGCCCCTACAGCCACGCCGAGTATGGTGCGCGCCGCAATCGAGACCTGACCAAAGCCTTCCATTGGAGCATGAGCCAGAGCCGCGATCAGACACGCGCTCATCGGGCCGAACAGAAAAGGCAATGGCAGATCCAACGCCCAGAATAGCCCTGTGCCAAGAAGTGCCAAGCCCAGTGTTAGGGCCCGCTTCGCTAGGAGAGAAGGTGTATTGTTCTGGGTGGGCAAAGTGCAGCTTCCGACAATATTGACTCACTATGTATCCAAATGTATACAAATGGACGCAAGAAGACAAGTGAGCACGCGATGACCATTCAGGACGACCCCTTACAGCCTGGCCCGCAAGGCAATTCGGCGTATCAACGCCTGTTGGATGAGATTCGCGAGGGTACCCTTCTGCCCGGCGAGCGCCTGCGCGAGATTGAGCTGTCTGAACGGTTGGGTGTCAGCCGAACACCGGTGCGCGAGGCGATCCGGCAGCTGGAGACCGACGGCCTGGTCACGCATGTACCGCGGCAGGGCGCGACCGTCCGCAGTCTGGATTACGCCGAGGTGATGGAACTCTATGAGATGCGCGCAGTGCTCGAGGGCACTGCGGCCCGTCTAGCAGCGCGTGCGGCGTCGGATGTCGAATTGGACGAGTTGGATGTTTTGAATGATCGTTTGGCAGAGGCTGGCACAGGTCCAGACGCGGCTCGGATCAACCGGATATTTCACGCCACGCTTTTGGATGCAGCCAAGAACCGATTTCTCGCGAAATCCATGTTGTCCTTGCAGAAGGCGCTGCTGATCCTTGGGCCGTCGCAATTGTTGGACGGAGATCGGGCCGAAGCGGCAGTCGCTGAACATCGGCGTATTATGGCCGCGCTGAAGGCACGTGATGGCGCGGCGGCCGAGACAGAAATGCGCGGGCATATTCAGGCCGCACAACGAATGCGTATCCGGGCGTTGCAGGAACGCGATCGGACAACCGACGAAAATCACTAGGTAGACAGGATATGGCCACCCAAATGGAAGCTTACGATATCGCTGTGATCGGTGGCGGGAACGCTGCTTTATGCGCCGCGATGACCGCCGCCGAAGCCGGTGCCCGCGTTCTGATACTGGAAACCGCACCAAAACCCTATCGCGGAGGAAACTCGCGCCATACGCGCAATTTTCGCTGCATGCATGGTGGCCCTTTGGGCCCGTTGATCGAAGAGTATAGCGAAGACGAATATCTCGCGGACTTGATGAAGGTCACCGGCGGCAAAACTGACGAGCATCTGGCCCGCCTCGCGATCCGCACTTCCGAGGAATGCCTGCCATGGATGGAAGAGCACGGTGTCAGGTTTCAACCCTCTCTTTCCGGAACACTTTCTTTGGCGCGGACAAATGCCTTTTTTATGGGAGGCGGGAAGTCTCTGGTGAATGCTTATTACCGAACTGCGGCGGGTTTGGGTATCGATGTTTTGTATGAAGCCGCCGTCACGCATTTGGAGCTGAACGGGGATCGGATCGAATGGGTCGACTATACCTATGAAGGTCAAAACCACCGGATAATGCCAAAGGCAGTCATCGTCGCCTCGGGCGGGTTTCAGGCCGATACGGATTGGCTGACCCGTGCATGGGGTGAGCCTGCAAAAAACTTTCTGATCCGAGGCACTCCTTATAACCGAGGCGTGGTCCTGGCTGATCTTCTGGACCAAGGCGTCGAGAGTGTTGGCGACCCGACCCAATGCCACGCCGTTGCTATCGATGGGCGTGCACCGAAATTTGACGGTGGTATTGTCACCCGTCTGGATTGTGTGCCGTTTTCGATCGTCGTGAACAAGGATGCCGAGCGCTTCTACGATGAGGGCGAGGATGTCTGGCCCAAGCGTTATGCAATCTGGGGGCGCTTGGTGGCAGCCCAACCAGATCAAGTTGGCTATGTGATCATCGACGCCAATTCGTTGAATCTGTTCATGCCGTCGGTGTTTCCACCGCTGAAGGCAGATACGTTGGAAGAACTGGCCGGGATGATGGGCCTGCCTGCCGAAAAGTTGACCGCAACAATCGCTGAATTCAACGCCGCCTGCGGAGACACCAGCGCCTTTCATCCGACAGAGCTGGACGGCGTTTCAACATCTGGCTTGAACCCGCCCAAGACCAACTGGGCGCGTCCGATCACCGAGCCGCCATTTTACGGTTATTCGCTGCGTACGGGCGTAACCTTCACCTATTTGGGCCTCAAAGTCGACGATGCCGCGCAATGTTCGAGCGCCGACGGCAAAATCAAAAACATGTGGGCGGCTGGCGAAACCATGGCGGGCTCGATCCTTGGGCAAGGTTATCTAGCCGGTTTCGGCATGACCATCGGAACCGTCTTTGGACGCATCGCAGGACGTGAGGCCGCCGCTTATGCAAATTGAATTGATACAGGAAGCCCGCCGTCAGGCTGAAATTTGCAACGCCTGCCGCTATTGCGAGGGCTATTGCTCGGTCTTTCCGTCGCTTCATGCGGAACGCGCGTTCTCGGATGGGGACATCACGCAACTGGCCAACCTGTGCCACAACTGCCGCGGCTGCTACTACGCCTGCCAGTACACAGCCCCGCACGAGTTCGACCTGAATTTGCCGAAGGCTCTGGCCGAGGTACGGAGGGACAGCTGGGAAAGCTTCGCATGGCCGCAGCCGTTGGCGCGCCGATTTCACACCCATGGCGGGGCGATTGCGCTGGCACTTGTGGTCGGATTTGCCCTGTTGTTCTGGGCAGTTCGCGCGATAGGTTCCAGCGGAGGGGACGGGTTTTATGCCGTTCTGTCGCATAATGCGATGGTTGCGATTTTTGCTCCGGCATTCTTGCTGCCACTCTTTAGCATTGCCATCAGCCTAAGGCGCTATTGGGTCGAGGTGGGGGGAAAACCCATCAAAATGGCGGACCTGCTGGCCGCCTTCAAACGAGCGGGTAAAATGCAGGATCTTGCCGCAGGTCATGGTGAAGGCTGTAATTTTGAAGAAGAAGACCGGTTCAGTCAGGCGCGACGTCATATTCACCACGCGATCATGTATGGCTTCCTGCTTTGCTTCGCGTCGACCTCGATTGCAACGGTTATGCATTATGGCTTTGGAATGCATGCGCCGTACGGGTTCTGGTCTTTGCCCAAACTATTCGGAATCTCCGGCGGTGTGTTGTTGACAGTGGGTTGCTGCGCCATGGCAATTCTCAAGCAAAGGTCCGATCGCAATCTCGGTGATGCTTCGGCATGGGGCGGCGATATCGGTTTCATCCTGTTGCTGGGATTCGTCGGTTTTAGCGGACTTGCTCTTTACGCTTTCGGATCAACGGCTTTGATGCCCGCGTTGCTTGCTATTCATCTTGGATCGGTCCTGACATTCTTCCTGCTAACGCCCTACACCAAGATGGCCCACGGTTTCTATCGGCTTGCTGCTCTTATCAAGGATGCGCAACGGAGAAGAGATAGTTACTAGGCTGCGGCGACCCTGTCGCCCCTTGGGAAGCGGTAGAAAAGTAAACTTAAATCGCAGCTTGAGGTCTGACTTTGGGATCAGACAGGGCGGTCCCATCTTGGTGTCGTTGAAGCAAATTGTCCTCCCGTATGTAGAGCGCAATCACGATCATGATGCAGCCTTGCGACCGGCACCTCTAGATCGCGCAGCCCGGGCCGATAATGGCCCGGGCCACCCCCAGTTGCTTTAGCTGGCCAGGCCGCAGGAGGAAGAGTCGCTGTTGTTGGTGGTGTCTGTCTCCGTCACACCATCGGCCGGATTGGCATTGACGGTGATCTTGAAGGGGATCTGCTCGCCACCTTTGACCTCGTCCGGGAATTCGAGCGATAGCGTGGTCTCATCCCCGTTTGGCCCCAGTGCTGGTGTCGGCAGATCGACCACCACGCCGCTCTGGAAGAAATCGACCCGCGTGGTCGAAGGCCCGGCAGCCCCTGCACCAATGTTACGCACAATGATCCTCAACTTGCGCGGCTCCTCACAATACCAAGCCGGGAAGGGTGGCGGGCCGGGAGGGAAGGGCTGCACCGGGATCAGGTCCGGCTTGTCCTCGGGTGGGGGCGGCGGCGGAGGTGGCGGTGGCGGGGGCGGTACCTTTTTGATCAGCCGAGGCACGACCGGTTCGACATCGATGGTTTCCACTTCGCCTTCACCATGGGCAGCGGTGTAGACCGCGACCACGTCCAGCGGTGTTTCGCTGTCGATAAAGACAAACCCTTTCAAGAAACAGCATTCGGCCACCCGCAGGTGTCGTGCCACATCTTCGCAATCGATCTCCATCGATTCCCAGGGACCGAGTTTGTTCTTCGTTCTGGCCGAGACATTACCCGGTTTTTCGTTTGGCAAGGCCGACGACACCCGTTTACGAAAACGCACAGCATCGCCGCTGCCGTTTCCGATGTTGATTGCCGTGTGATAGCGGCCCTGGGACAAAATGCGGCCCTTGGAACAGCCGCAGACGAACTTGACAGCGTAACGATAGGTCATCTTCGGTTCTTCCTCCTCGCAGCAAGGGGTGTCATCTTCGGCGCGGTTCACCTCCATTCGGCGAAGGGCGACGTTGTTGTCACCAAGCGCCAGTCGATCGACAGGCAGACTGCCTGCGATCGTCTCGACATTACTGCGGTCTTCTGGCGTATCCACGCTGGCAAGAATGTATTCCTCGCACAGGTCCTCGGGGCACCATGGGATCGGGCCGACGATCACTTCGTCGCCACAATGCACTGATTGGCCGATAGGTTCGCCTACGATCAGCGGATCCCAGTCATCCGGCCATGTGGTGCCCTTGCCTTCGGTCGCGCGGGCTAATGACAAAGTCACTGATTGGGCTGGGTAGTTGCCGCGATTGCCGATCCGGACATACAGATAATTCTCGACGCAGCGGCGCGGAGTCTCGTGGTCGGTGCCGCCGTCAGGGCGGTGCCGATTCCAGATGCCGGGAGCATTGTTGCCCGGTTGGTGCCAAGGGTATTCACCCTGCCGTCCGTCATCAATGAAGACGTCAACATCAGGCGGGGATCCGTTGTAGAGCGCCTGTTTCTCAAAGCCCCAGCGTACCACTTTGTGTGCCCAGCCTCCGGCTGCACCGTCGAATTGAGCAGTGTTCTCGTCTGATTCCTGCAAGGCGCGGGAAAAACCTTCGACTGTGTTGGGCACGATCCCGGCCAAAAGCGGCACCGCCTGCAGGATCAGATAGATCGTGTAGCGGCTGGCATGCAGCCTGTCGTCGAGTTCTGTGGAATCACCTCCGAGAGATCGATAGACTCGGCCCAAAGTAGTGGCATTGATCTCGGTCGACCGATATCCGCCCACGTCCATCGTGCCACCCCAGCCCCAACCCGAGGCGACCGACCGGTCCCATCGCCGGGTGATCAGGTTACTGAAGGGGAAGGTACGGAAACGATCCGGCGCAATACCTTGAGGATCGTAGAGTATTGCCGCCAGCGCGTCACCAAAGCCATGACAAAAGCCGAAATTGGGCCAATTGAGATGATCCCATAGCACCGCGTGCCCGAATTCATGCGCCGATACGCGCGAGTCTGTGGCCATGCCGACTGTGGAGCCATTTGCCGCAAGCGCATAACGAAAGCGTAGTACACCATTGCCTATGGCATTGCCTGGCGCCTGAGCATTCACCGGTCCTGCAATGGGATTGAACCAGCGGTGATCAACATCCACTGGGAAGGTCACCCCGTCGAAATAGCTGGGCAGATCGAAGCCCAAAGACTGGACGAAGCGATACAGGAAATCATGGTTGTAGTACGCACAGACCGCCGCGAAATCGTCGCTGTCGGCGGGATAATCAAAGATCGATGCGGCACCGGCGTTTTCAGTCGGTGGGGCGATGTTCGGTGTGTCGAGATCACGTACCGCCACCAATTCGCCGCTTAGTTCCACCGGTGCGCCACCGCCCGGTAATATCAACCGTTCCAGCGCCACCAGTTCGCGTTGCGCATCCAAAAGCGCAACCGGGGCCGTCGGATCAAGCTCTGAATCTCCTGAAAGTGATATCGGGTCATCTGTGAAGACGTAGCCCGAAACACACCCCACCAATGGCCGGATGTAAAGCACCGCGCCGGTCTCCCAATCGACCAGCGCTCGCCAGTTCAGCTCTCCGTAGTCGGGAATTTTGCAGCCAAAATGCACAAGGCTTACGAAACGCCATTCGCCGTCCTTGATGCCCTTTGGTACACGACCAATCTCTGGCAGCGGGGTTAACTCGGCCCCTTCGATCTCGCCCGGTTCTTTGTGTGGCAGGCGATGTTCTGCGTCGTAGCGATAGACAAAGTCCCGGGTGTTATTAACCTTAAATTTTGTGAACTTGGCCCCTTTCACAGCTTCGCGCAGAACCGTGCCAGCTTGTTTGTCGCGGCCAGCAGGCGGAGTAGGGGCGTTGCTGAGTTCGATATCGGCTGCAACACTTGAGGACGAACCGGTGACCACATTGTCTGGGCCGGCCATGCGCAGTGTCAGACCGCGCTCCCAGACCGGGATGCCGTGATGTGTCTGACGAAATGTGTAGACCAGAAAGGACTGTACTGCCTTGGCTTCTTCCAGCCGCAGCTTGCTGCCCTCCTCGCGATTATACTTGCCTGAAACACTCTCGCCGAGCCTGTCAAGAAAATCGGGCTTTATCCGGTAAAGCCCCGCCACTTCGGCGGCATAAGCCTGCGCCACATCCAGCGCACTGGTTCCTTTAGAACGCCCTCCAAGAGGGTCGCCATGATGCTGAAGTCCAATGATTGCGCCGTCTGGCGCGCGTTCAAATACTGTTTCGGGCATGTCTGCCTCCGTTCAAAAGCATTCTGAAACGCTGGCCCAGAGGCCCCGGATCGCCCGGCCGAACGGCAAAGAAAAAGAACTTGTTGTAATAAAAAAAGAATAACGAAGCGCGATGGCCGGAGAGACCCAGCGGCGATCCTGCCAACAAAGCTATCGTAACATTTATTGTCGATTCCCGCAAAAATCTGCCCGCTAAGCCGGAAGGCGCGATCACCTTTGTTTTGCTATCGCCGCTCACCCGAGGCTCTCGGTCAATGCGAGCTGTAGGTGCGGGTATGTAACGGTTAGCGCCGTACAACTGGCATCGAATTTACAACGCCATTGCGGATGTAATCACTGTGTTGATGAAGAAGAGGGGCATCAGACTAGGAAGCTATGAATAACCACACGCTCTCTCAGCACCCTTGTGAAATGTTACGGGGCGTCCTTGGCCCCTCTGTGTAAGGTATATCTCGACTGCCTCTGACAACGGTACAGAGGCAGCAGAAGTCTCGTTCAGTACAACCGGCGTTGCGGCAGAATTGGCTGCGCCGAGTCGTAACATATGCTTTCCAGGCACTTGCATATCCTGCGACCTCAGATGAAACCAATACTCATGCAGTTGATCAGCCGCTCTTCTTGTTCTCGTCGCCTCTACGTTTGCCGAGTGAGCACGCAAAGAAAATGCGATCCAAGAAGAAAAGTAATAGCGGCAAAGCTCCTTGTGGATGCGGTGACTGAAGAAAAAAACACCTTCTTTCACAAAGGTGTACTTCGGCGAAATGGTCTCTGAGATGGTCTACCGCTCCAACCTACGTTAAAAGCTGGAGTGAAACCAAGAGTTTATCGATAGCCGGAATAGTCTTCGATAGCGCAGAGCAATTCACCCAACCTATCCCGGTTTGTGATTGCCGGTCTGTTCTGAACTCTTTTTTGGATCAATGCACCTTTCAACGACGCCGTCGGGTCGTTTTCGGTTAGACCGCATGCAACTGCGTATCGAAAGACCTCTCCGATTGTTGTTCGCAGACGACTGGCCGTCTCAATGTTTCCGGCGCGCTCCTGTTTCTTCAGTACCGCAAGAACGTCGCTGGGCGTAATCTCCATGACTGAACGGTCGCCGATGTCTTTGTTTGCAATCTCGATCAGCCAGGCTTTCTTTTTCATTGTCGCTTCTGCGCGACCTTCAGCCTTGTTTTTCTCCAAGGGTTCGCCAGCCAAGATGTCGAAGCGACCACGCTGAGCTCGCTCTGAAGCAAGTTTGCGTTCCTTCTTGACGGCCATCGGGTCAATACCTTCCAACAGAAGTTTGCGATCATTGTCGCGCTTCTCTCGGGCTTCCTTCAACGATATCAACGGATAAGGTCCGTATGACATTACTTTTTGCTTACCGTTGAAGCGATAATGCTTCTGCCAAAGCATAGACCCGTTTGGTTCTACTAGTATGTAGAGCCCATGTGCATCTGACCGCTTTTAGGAACGTTCTTCAGGCTTCATGTTTTTTAAGGCCATATCTGTCAGAGGCATTTCAATCACATGTATTGTTGATACCCCGCATAATACCAACAACTCTGGCGGATTGAATTGGACAAATGCGGAACACGCTGGACAGTCAGTCTCCGAATTTTAAACAATATCAGTTAGTTCGGGCGAACTCGGATGATCTTGGATGTTGGTATGGTGCCCGGGGGCGGAATCGAACCACCGACACGAGGATTTTCAATTATTGGCCCCGAGCATCCGAACTGTACCAATAATGCCAGATATTCTTGAAGAGCTAAGACCATTCTTCCAAGCGACTACCTTATCACGTCCAGTCTATGTCGAACGAACCCAGAACAATCTGGGCCGAGTTACACAAAAATTACACAAGCATTCGTCGGAGGTTGCCAACTTGTTTACATTCACCAAAAGGCGACGACCGCAAACGGTCCTTAAGCAGTCATCTGACAATATCGCTCAGATGGCCGCGTTGAGCCCAAAGCGGACATCGGCCGCCGGGTAACTCTGCATCAATTACCGGAGCGGTGGGCTGTCAAACCAGGGGTTCGAATGAGAAGACTTCCACGCCATCGTCGAAACCGCGCAAGGTGTGTGATCCCAAAGTGCTGGGTGTTTCGGTGACAAGTTCGGCAAACTCGCTCGTTGCAAGAATGGGTGCATCAACGGACCGGGTCAGCCCCTCCAACCTGCTGACCATTGCGACGGAAGTCCCGGTCACCGTGAAGTCCAGCCTGCTTTCAGTTCCCACGTTGCCGTAGATCGCCGCGCCCATGTGCAGGCCGATTCCAAAATCCGTTCGTTTCTCGGGCTCAATTTCCTCGCGCCTTTGAAACGCTTCCCGTGCCGCCGACAGGGCTGCCTCGCACATGTCCTCGGGCAGCCGCCGATGACCATCAAACGGGAAAATCGCGAGCAATCCATCACCGACGAACTTCAGCACCTCGCCACCATGGTCGTGTACCGCACCCGCGACACAGTCAAAGTACCGGTTGACCGCGGCCACGTAGTCACCCGGTGACAGGCGTTGGCTCAGGGCCGTAGAGCCGTGCATGTCGCTGAACAGAAGTGCACAATCGATCTCGCGGACATCGCCACGCGAAATTTGGCCGTTCAAGACGGATCGGCCTGAAATCCTGCCCAGGTAGGCCTCCATCAGTTCAGCCGCCAGGAACTGCTCCGTGAAGACGTGGACGGTGCCAAACAGTGGTATCGACAGTCGCGTGAGGCCGTCGATTTCCCGCTGTGTAAAGCCGGAGCGCCTTTTTGTCGCGAAGGACACCGAAGCGCCCAGTACCCACTGAGTGCCGCTTTCGAAGGTAATGCTCCGTTTGCCAAACGGAACGGAAAATACCAGGTAATCGGTGATGCCCGATGCAGCCAGCTTCTGGTAAATCGGATATTTGTCACGGGTTGACGGATCGGTCAGATTGGCACGCAGCACCGGCATCATTTCCGTCTCGCCGACCAGCCCGTCGGCCAGATCCCAGATATCACTTTGAAAGAACTTAGTGGCTATTTTGGCGGTCAGCTTGGTGTTTTCGCCGAACGGCGCCTTGTCAAAAAGGTCATCGGTCACTGAACTCCGTGGCATGACAGTCCAGTCTATGCGGTCCGTTGATGCATCCCAAGTTGCATCGACCAGTCCGATGACGGGATGCATCATGAGACGGCCCAGCGAAACCCGCGCGACTGGCACACCGCCGTCGATCAGCCTGTGACTGAGATGCTCAACCAGGCCACCAACATCGCCGTCGAAAAAGGCCAGCTTTTGCAACCAGTCTGCAATACGGTCGAAAACATCGGACATGACGCACTCCTCAACCTGCACTTTGTAATAGACGACCGCGCATGTCATTTGAATTGTTGAGCGGCCCATGTGGCCGCTTTGTCCGCAATGCAGTCGTTCAATGAATTTGGCTGAGTGACCGCTTTGGGCCCGAAGCGGACATCATTTGTGTCCACCCGAGGGATTTATCAAAGCAGAAAAAACATCGTGATATGGTAGGGCAGGAAAACTCTAGTATGGAGGCAAATCAATGGCGGTTGAAGCAACCCAAGAACAACTTGAGGCTGGCCGCGGATATGAAACTCTTTTCGTCCCAGCTCTTTTTGCCCCTTGGACCAAGCACCTAGTAAATGGAGTAGGTGTCAATGACGGCGACCATGTTTTGGACATTGCTTGCGGGTCGGGCGCGCTTGCAAGAGATGTACTCGCGCGTGCTGGCCAGAAAGGGCGCGTGGTTGGTCTCGATCCAGCTCCCGGAATGATTGCTGCTGCAGGAGAAGTTGAATCCAAAATCGAATGGGTTTTTGGTACTGCTGAGGAACTGCCATTTGGTAATGATTCATTCGAATGTGTTGTTTCTCAGTTTGGAGTCATGTTCTTTCAGGACCGCCAGAAAGCAGCCAATGAAATGTTTCGGGTGATCAAGCCGGGTGGGAGACTGGCCATAGCGGCCTGGCATTCCATCGATCAGAACCCCGCGTATGGTGACATCGTTTCGGTATTGGATGAACACGTATCTTCTGCAGCAGGGGATGCAGTCAGGTTGCCGTTCTGTTTAGGTAATCCGGATCAGGTCGCTGAACTGCTATCACTTTCCGGCTTTGAAGATATTGATTTTGAAACAAAAACCGAACGTGCAAATTTTCCCAGCACTCGAACAATGGTGGAAGTTGAGCTTCGCGGATGGTTACCGCTTTTCGATATACATCTTAGCGAGGAGAAGGTTTCGGAAGTGTTGATTGAGGCCGAACCGAAACTAGGAAAATACGCTACATCCAATGGAACTGCCGTATTCCCAACAACCGCTTACATTATGA
Source organism: Ruegeria sp. B11 (assembly GCF_056539785.1). Lineage (NCBI taxonomy): Bacteria > Pseudomonadati > Pseudomonadota > Alphaproteobacteria > Rhodobacterales > Roseobacteraceae > Ruegeria > Ruegeria sp. B11. Next base: position 134,130 of record NZ_JBQFVO010000005.1, read on the forward strand.
CCGCTCGTAAGTCAGATTAGCTGGAACATACTGTTTTCGTTTGATCGGTAGCAATTAGCCCAAAGTATCTCGCACCACCTAGCCCTATTTTTGCAGCCGTTCTACGATACAGCGGTTGAGTTTCGACCGAGCATGATAAGCAGACATTGCCCACCAACCAATGATTTCGTCTATTCTGAGCTTTATGCGGCGAGGCACCGAAAATGCTGACTCAGAGGTCTCCATGCGTAAACGCAATGGCACCAATCAATGCAAAAATTCTAGTTCTCTAACGCACGACTTCTTGAAGCACTTCGCCGCTTACGCCATTTGGGCGCGCTGTGGTCAGCAAGGCGGACAGAGTAGATGCTATGGATGTTGTGCACACTCGGCGCGCGACGCGTTGCGGCTCAATGCCTGGGCCGGAAAACAAGATGGGCACATGGGTGTCGCGATCAGATCACCCCTCACACCCTTCGCCACACGGCGGTGACGCATTTGGTTCAGGCGGGTGTAGACCTGCCTACGGTCCAGCGGATTTCCGGTCACAAGACGTTGTCAATGGTTGCACGCTACGCGCATCAAAGCGGCTCGCACATCGAAGCCGCAATGGATCGGCTGGAAGTGCGGGTCAGCGGCACACAGCATGACAACATCCGCAGGCTGAAGCCGAAAAATTCGGCCTGATTACACACGAATTACACGTGCATTTGAATTCATCAAGCCAGATGAAGTCTAACCCTTTGATTTTTATGGTGCCCGGGGGCGGAATCGAACCACCGACACGAGGATTTTCAATCCACTGCTCTACCCCTGAGCTACCCGGGCACGGGAATGGCGTTTGCCATTGGGTGGAGGCCTTCTATGACTTGCCACAGGCAGTGTCCAGAGGCTTTTTGACATTTTTTCAATGCGGGCGAGACGTGGGGCTTTCGGTTGGTTCCGAGGTCGTCTCGGCGTCTTCTTCACGTTGCGATGGCACCGCATAAGAACCGTTTAGCCATTTTGCCAGATCGATATCCGCGCAGCGTTTGGAGCAGAATGGTCGAAAGGCCTGCTGGGTATCTTCTCCGCAGATCGGGCAGCTCATTTCAGAATCTCCGTCAATGGGATACGACCAAGTTTGCGCTGTAGTTCGAAATGGCCAAGCGGGGTCCAACCGGCCAAAATCGTCTCGTCAGGATCGGACTTGAATGCCGACCGCAAGGCCGATTCGAAACCCCTCCGGTCTTTCTTGGGCATCGGTGCAAGGTCCAGAGTGATCTGCCCCCCCAACCCGCGCACGCGCAGGGCGCGCGGCAGGGCTTTGGCGCAGGCGAAGTTAGCTTTGGTTCCCGCCGCGAGAGATGTGTCGGCGCCGGTGTTTACATCCACCGCAACCAGCGCGCGGGTCGGTTGGATATAGAGGTGTCCTCCACCGGGAAGCGCTTCGGAAATCCCCTTTGCTGCATCGAGCGCATCAACGACACCGTGGTCCTCAAATCCGCCGGATGCGGTCACGACCTCGGCCGGGTCCGTCCAATCACGCCAGGCCAGGATATGCGGACCATCGCCCTCGCTCAGCAATTCTGGTTCACTGCCCGTATCAGCCAATACCTGCTCGGCAAGTACCAGCATGGCTGAGATATCTTCAGCGATTTCATCTGCATCCGCCGCCTGACAGCACGAGCGCAGGATCAGGCCGTGCGTGCTGTTTCCCATTTGCTCATGCGCGATTTCGAGAAGTTGGTCGCGCATATCTTCATCACGGATTCGGCGCGAGATGTTCAGGCCGGGCGCGTCAGGTGTCACGATCGCAAAGCGGCTTTTGAACAAAATACGATTCGAGACGGGTATGGCTTTGCCGGGCTCGGCATATCCAGTCACCTGCACCAGTAGCAAAGCACCGGGCGACAACCCTTTGACTTGCCTCAGAAAAGCCGGGCCGTCGGGTGTGGTGAGAAACATGCCGCCCTGACCTTTGACCGGGCGATCGGCGCGGGCGCGGTAGATCGTACCTGGCGCAGGGGCATCTGTGGCGATCAGGAAATCGTCGAGAACACCATCCACCATCAGAGCTGCAGCTTCGCGTCCCTGAATATGATCCAGAATGATGGTACGACCCTTCATGAAACCTCGCGATATAAGGGATAGCCGATGCCTTGCAGCAGTGCAGCAGTTTCGGACAGGGGTAGGCCGACGATACCGGTGAACGAGCCTGAAATCCACGGGATGAACGCACCGGCAGGACCTTGTATTGCATAGGCTCCGGCCTTGCCCTGCCAGTCATCCGTCGCAAGATAGGCATTGATTTCGCTGTCGGACAGACGTTTCACTTTTACCTGAGAAACCACGTCACGCTGGAGGATTTTATCCCCGCGCCGCACAGCGACCGAAGTGATCACCCGATGGCGTCGGCCGGACAGGGCGTGCAGAAACTCAGCAGCTTGTCCCGCGTCTTCGGGTTTGCCAAGAATGCGGCGACCCAGTGCGACCGTTGTGTCAGCACATAAGGTGATATCATCGCTATCAGCTTGAACAGCCTGAACTTTTTGCCGGGTGATGCGGCTACAATAGGGGGTCGGCAGTTCGCCATTCAGCGGCGTTTCATCGATATCCGGCGGACGGATCGCATCGGGCTGAACGCCAAGCTGCGCCAGCAGGTCCAGCCGCCGCGGGCTGCCCGATCCGAGGATAAACGCCATGTACGAAGCGTTACTTGAAGCGATAGTTGATCCGACCCTTGGTCAGATCATATGGGGTCATTTCGACCTGAACTTTGTCGCCGGCCAGAACACGGATGCGGTTCTTGCGCATCTTGCCTGCCGTATGTGCGATGATCTCATGGCCGTTTTCCAGCTCGACCCGAAACGTCGCATTAGGCAGGAGTTCCTTCACGACACCGGGAAATTCGAGCGTATCTTCCTTGGCCATGTTGTCTCCATCATTAGGTTGCACCTGCAGAATCTGCAGATCGTGCGCTTAAATGAGCCTATTTCGGCCTTATTTCAAGGGCGAAGTCACCTAAAGGGGTGATATTGTGACTGAATCGACCCGAGCGTCTTGCTCGGTCCAGTGCGTGCGGTTCAACACCCACCCGTCTGCGCGGACGTTTGCAATTGTGGACAGGTCGGCCTCGGCATAGGTCCAGCCGGCGGTATTCAGCGTGCCCTCGGCAAGCACTCCCGTCGGTGGGAACCCGATATCGGGCGGGCCAAACACGCCACCCATGCCGGTATTCATGTCGACTGCTTCGGACCATTCATTGCCGCCAACTAACGATGACATTACCGTAACACATTGATTTTCAAGGGCACGAGACATGGCGCCGATCCGCACACGCCAATACCCGGACAGGGCTTCGGTGCAGGATGGTACGAGGATCAAGTCGGCCTCTCTCAGGGTCCGACCCAAGAGAGGGAACTCACTGTCATAGCAGATCAGAACGCCGATTTTACCCAATGCGGTATCAAACAGCTTCAACGAACCGCCCGGGGCGATGTCCCAGGCCTCGCGTTCAAACCGTGTCATGATCTGCTTGTCCTGATGATCGAGACGACCGTCAGGAGCGTAGAACATTGCGCGGTTCACCGGGCGCCCTGGTCCGTCGATGACCGGGGCGGAAGCCCCCAGAATGTATGTGTTGTACATCTTTGCAAGGCGCGAATGCACAACTTGTACATCTTCCATCCGGTCGGAAACCGCCCGGATTGAGCGTTCGAGATCACCTGCCACCTTAGGGCCGTCGAGCGTCGACAACTCCATCGCGCCGTATTCGGGAAAGACCAGAAGGTCGGCACCTTGTCCTGCGGCCTCGGAAACCCATGCCTCAAGCTTGTCTTCATATTGAGCCCAACTATCGAGCCAATCGAGGTCGTAGGCGGCGGTGGCGATTTTCATTCCCAAGTCCTATGTCTGGTCGCTGCGCGACACTAGAACAGCAGATCGTCCAGGGCTACTGCAATCGCGGCGCGGGTGGTTCTGAAACCTATGTTGCGACTTACTGTTTCGAGGCGGGTGTGTGTTTATTGGCAGGCTTTCTCGGCCGCCGGTGCAGAGATTGCATCGAATGGCTGATCAGAGGTCGAGTTGACCTATCGAAGAACCTGAACGAAACAGGCAAGGAACTCCACCTTGGGCATCAACTTTGCAACTTCTTCAAGCGCGCGAAGGGGCCGTTTTACATCAAGAACATTGGCCCCGGGGATATCGACTCACAGAAACAAGGCGTTGTCATTTGTAACGGCATCGTGCACCAAGGATGCGGCCAGAAGGGCAAATCCGGGGATCAGGTATGTCCTCGATCTGGTCGGTCAGGCTTGTTTGCGAAATCCCGAAAAAGCGGTGAAACGCTTTGTCCAGACCTTCGTGAATCTCGAACCCTTCATCGAAAGCGAGGAAGGCGAACCCCAGTGTAATCAGCAGCCAGATAATATGCTTGCGTTGCAGGAAAACCTGAAAATTAGCCAAGGCGACTTAATGGACGCGATCAGGCTGTCGCAAAACGGTCACTAACACGCGCTCTGATCGTCGGTAAACTGCGGCTCAATCGGGGCTTCAAGTTCATTTTGGGTGTGGATGTCGGGCTTGATTACCGGATCGGATCACTCGGGATTTTCCGCACGGAACAGGGCCCATGCGTCCTGCGAGGTGCCGTCCGGCTTGGTGCATATACCCACCTGACCCGAACCAGTGTCTTTGATCTTGTAGCTGCCTCCGGTCTCAAGGCAGTAGGCTGCTGCTGGGTTCACCACCTGATGCGTTTTTCCATGTGCCTTGCGGTACAGCTCCCATGCATCGGCGGACGTACCGTCGCTCAGTGCGCAGCGAGACGTGGTCAGGTCATATTCGCCTCCAATTGAGCCACAGTACACGGCGGCGGGATTTGCAAGGCCGACCGGCTTGCTGCCATCCGCGCCCGCATGGTGTTCACGAAAATAGGTCCAGGCATCGATCCGGGTGCCGTCGGGCAATTGGCAGATACCGCTCTGACCGTCCGGGCCGTCATGTATACCGTAGAGCCCGCCTTGCGCGATGCAATATGTTGCCGCGGGATTGGCCAGACCGGTGTTGGCAGAGCTTGCGGCGGGCAGGGCCATTGAAAAGGCCATCGTCAGGGCCGCAATCGGGCCTGCGGAATTCAATAGACGCTTTGTCATGGTCACCTCGCAACATTGTGGACAGGGCAGGTTCTGAGGATTTTCGCCGTTTTGCAGATCGATCCGGTCCTGCACGGATACTTGGATCAGAGTTGTTCCACCTTGATCGAGTCTGCGGGATAAAAGGCCAAGTGATCCTTGATTTCGGCCACCGCGTCGATCGGGTTTTCATAACTCCAAGCGGCGTTTTCGGTGACTGAGGATTTGTTTACGATCGAGAAATGCGTGGCGTCTCCCTTGCCTGCGCATTGGGTGACTTTGTTGGTCCGATCCAGAAAGGCCATCGCAATGTCCGCACGCGGGAAGTAGATAACCGGGTCTTTGTCGCCTTCCAGAAGTTCCAGCGCGTTGTTGGTTTCACCCAAAATCGCGCCGCCTGAACGGACGCTCCATTTGCCCGGTGCTTTGCGGATCGTGATGGTGTCTGTCATTCCTGTTCCTTCCCTCGTCGTGTCAGGGCTTCTCCTCTGCCCAAACTATGTAACAATCCGGTGTCAGACCGGTGCGGTTGCGGCATCCAACCACAGTTGAGCGGCGTCGCCCAGCCTTGGCCGGACTTTTTCCGCCACGTCGCGGTGATAGGCGTTCAGCCAAGCACGTTCCTCTCGTGTCAGCATTTCGACTACAATCAAACGCCTGTCGATTGGGACATAAGTCAGCGTACGCCAGTTCAGCATGGCGCGTTCGTCGTCACCGCTGGGCAGGTTTGGGGCCTCTTCCACTACGACAAGGTTCTCAAGCCGGATGCCAAAAGCACCCTCGCGGTAATATCCCGGCTCGTTCGACAGGATCATACCCGGCTCAAGCGGGACATGGCTGACCCGAGACAGGCGCTGAGGGCCTTCATGCACGCTGAGATAGGTACCGACCCCATGACCGACCCCATGGTTGAAATCCTGCCCGGCCAGCCACAGCGGCAGCCGCGCTACGCATTCGATATCGCGTCCTGCCAAGCCAACAGGCCAGCGTAGCATCGACATGGCGATCATGCCTTTGAGGACGCGTGTAAAGCAGGCCTTCTCCTCATCCCCAACATCGCCGATTGCAATTGTGCGGGTGATATCGGTGGTGCCGTCCAGATATTGCCCACCGCTGTCCAGCACCAGCAGGTGACCGTTTTCCAGCCTGCTGTCGGTTTCCTCGGTCACGCGATAATGCATGATGGCCCCGTTCGGCCCGGTGCCCGCGATGGTGTCGAATGAGATATCCTGCAGCGCGTTGTCCCGGCGGCGGCTTTCTTCCAGCCGCGTTACTACCTGTGTCTCGGTCAGGGTGCTGGGCTTCTGCGCGTCCAGCCAACACAGCAGTTCGATCACCGCTGCGGCATCTCGCAGATGTGCCTCGGCCGTGCCTGCGATTTCGGCCGGGTTCTTGCGGGCTTTGGGCAGGGCGCAGGGATCGCCGCCATCGACCATACGGTCCCCCAACGCATCCGCTACGATCTGCGGAACCGTTCCCGGATCGACCTGTACCTTGCCTTCAAGTGCCTCAACCGCTGTCAGGAACGCGTCGGGTTGGTGTTGGGTGACCTGCGGGCCCAGATGATCCCCGATCCCGGTCAGTTTGGCAGCGGCCATGAACAGATCCACCCGCCCATCACCGTGCAGGATGGCAAAGCCATGGGCCACAGGGTTGTATGCGATGTCCGCGCCGCGGATATTCAACAACCACATGATCGAATCCGGCAAGGTGATCACCGCTGCCGCACGATCTGCGCTCTGCAGGTCACTCGCGAGGCGCTTGATTTTGCTCTCGGCGCTTTCACCTGCAAATTCAATCGGATGTGCCCTGACAGGATTCATCGGAGGGTCGGGTTGATCCGCCCAAATTCGGTCTACAAGGTTATCACAGCGCACCAGTTCGACGCCGCTGCCTTCAAGCTCTTTCTGTGCAGACGAAATCTGTCCTGCAGCGTGGAGCCACGGATCAAACCCGACTTTGCCGCCATTTGGCAATTGCTCTTTCAACCAGGCGCTCAGGCTGACATCTGGCCATGGGACCGGCGTGTAATCCTGTGCGACCTGGGCCTTTACCTGAGTGCGATAGCGCCCGTCGATGAAAACCCCGGCAATGTCCGTGAGCGCCGCGCAAAACCCCGCAGAACCGGTGAATCCGGTAAGCCAGGCCAGCCTTTCATCCCGAGGGGCCACATATTCACCCTGATGCGCATCCGCACGCGGGATCAGGAAGCCCTGCAGGCCTTCGCGCGCCAGCTCGTCCCGCAAAGCGGCCAGTCGTGGTGGGCCTTGCTCGGGGCGTGCGGTCACTTCGAAACTCTGGAACATGGGCGGCCTCATTCGTCGGTCTTGCTGCGCGCAAACCTGCGGCCTGCGGTAGGAAATGTCCAGCGCCCCGGCGCACACTATTCTTCTGTCTCAAGAAAGCGTTGAATGGCCTGGATATACGGGTTGTAGGCCTCATTTCCAGGCAATGGTATCTGGTTGCCGGTCTCAAGGATCACAAGCGAGGCATTGGGGATTCCAGCCGCCAGTTTGCGCGCCTCGGACAGGGGGTGAACGGCTGTGTGCCGCCCGTGCAGAACCAGAGTGGGGCATTGCACCATCGGAAGAAGTTGCAGCACCGAGGTGCTATTGGCGATGTCACGGTAGTGAAGTCTTTCCTCGCTTGAATAAAGTGTCTGCAATTCATTCACCATGTGCCGAACGCTATCCAGCGGACCTTCGGGAAAATAGCTGAATTCAGCGCCCATAGCATAGCCGCTGCCCGGCTTGTTCCAGCCTTCCGCGATCAGTGACCGGATCGAGTCGGGTTGTTTGGTGTCTTCCCGGTAATCTCGCCCTTCAGCCCATCCGCCGGAGATAACCAGCTTGTCAATCCGCTCGGGGTATCTTGCGGCGAAGTGTAGGGCAGGGAAGGTGCCGCCCATTTCACCGAGAATGGAAAAGCGGTCAAACCCCGCTGCATTCACGACGGTCAGGATTTCTTCTATTCTGCGGTCATACACCGCCTGATGATCGATGTTTGAGCTGACGTCATTGTCCTTGTTGTAGCGTAACAGGCGGAAACGGTTTGCCATGTCCTGTAACCGGGTACGCTCGGACGGGATGCGCCATTCCGCCTCCAGATCGTGCACGACCGAACCGATGCGCAGCACCGGCAACCCATCACCGGAAAGCGTGTATGGAACAGCGCGGCCCTTCGCACCGCGCGCGTAACGCAGCCGTTGCGTATGGTTTTCTACGCCTGAATCGGTGTCGGCGTCACAGGTCACATCCGCCGCCATTTGCAACCCGCGCCGTACGACTGTCCGAATGATCCGCTGCGCTTTGCCATCATCGCCGACTGCTTTACGCGCTGCTGCAATTCGTGCGCTGATGGTAGAATCCGAGACAAAGCGGCCACTCCATACCCGCGCGATGATCTCGTCCCGGGGCACCAGCTTACCTGGGTGCTGGGCCAAGAGGACCAACAGATCGAATACCTGAGGTTCGATTGCGACGGGCTCGCCCCGGCGGGTCAGGACGTGTCGATCCACATCCAGAATACAGTCTGCAAACTCATAGCGCATGGGGCAAATACACTCCGTTTCTCGCGGAACGACAAGGTTCAACAACAATCTCAAGGGTTTCTAGGGCGTATCTCAGGACCAGCTACAAGCAGGCCGGACAGGGTTGGGACACTATCCAAGCAGATAAACAGGAGAACGAATGATGTTCCTGCCCTTCGATATAGCGCTTATGCGCTATCCGTTACGCCACCATAAGCAAAGTCGCCTTCAGCGGTGCAAAAACTGGCTTGGATGGCACTAAGTCTGCACTGTCGAAGCAGGGCCGTCAACTGGCCCGCTTCATCCCCATCACGCGCGCGCGGGCGCGCGGGTCGCTGTCGAACAGTGCGGCCAACTGCTCGGTCATAGCACCCGCAAGCTGCTCGACATCGGTGATCGTGACGGCGCGATCATAATAGCGGGTCACGTCATGGCCGATCCCGATGGCCAGCAATTCCACCATCTTGCGTTTTTCCACCATCGCAATCACGTCGCGCAGGTGTTTTTCCAGATAGTTCGCCGGGTTCACGCTGAGCGTTGAATCATCGACCGGCGCGCCATCCGAGATCACCATCAGGATCTTGCGGGCCTCACGCCGCGCGAGCATCCGGCGATGCGCCCATTCCAACGCCTCACCGTCGATGTTTTCCTTCAGCAGGCCCTCTTTCATCATCAGACCCAGATTGGGTCGCGCGCGACGCCATGGGGCATCGGCGCCTTTGTAGATGATGTGGCGCAGATCGTTCAGACGCCCCGGTTGCTGCGGGCGGCCATCGTTCAGCCACGCCTCGCGCGCCTGACCGCCTTTCCAGGCCCGGGTGGTAAAGCCCAGGATCTCGACCTTGACGTTGCAACGTTCCAGCGTCCGCGCCAGGACATCTGCACAGATCGCGGCAATCGAGATCGGACGGCCCCGCATCGAGCCGGAATTGTCCAGAAGCAGCGTCACCACCGTATCGCGGAATTCGGTATCTTTTTCGACCTTGAAGCTTAGTGGCGTGGTCGGGTTGGCCACGACGCGCGCCAGACGTCCGGCATCCAGAATGCCTTCCTCGCGGTCGAACTCCCAAGACCGGTTCTGCTGTGCCTGCAAGCGGCGTTGCAGCTTGTTGGCCAGACGGCTCACTGCGCCTTTCAGCGGTTCAAGCTGCTGGTCAAGGTACGCCCGCAGGCGCTCCAGTTCAGCCGGTTCCGCCAGATCCTCGGCAGCAATCTCTTCGTCATGGGTGTTCAGGTAGACCTTGTAGTCCGGATCAGCCTCGGATGCGGGCGGAGGAGCAGGGGGTTCCAGCGGAGCCTCGCCCTCGGGCATTTCAGCCTCATCGCCCATCTCATCCTCGGCCATCTCGTCCATCGAGACCTGGGCCTGAGACTGGTCCTGCTGTTCTTCCTGAGTTTGTTCAGGGGTTGCATCGGCGTCCTGTTCGTCCTGATCATCCTGACCGGTGCTGTCGGGATCGGGCTGCTCTTCGGCGTCTTCTTCGGCCTGATCTTCCTGTTCGTCGTCCAGTTCATCCGGGTCATCACCCAGCTGATCGCCGTAACCCAGATCTTTGATCATCTGTCGGGCGAACTTGGCAAATTCGGCCTGGTCCGAAAGGATTTCGTCAAGGTTTTCCAGCGTCCCGCCGGCCTGTTCCTCGATAAATCCGCGCCACAGGTTCATGACATTCTCGGCGGCAGGCGGCATGTCGCGCCCGGTGGCCAGATGCCGGATCAGATAACCCGCCGCCACAGCCAATGGCGCATCCGCAGGCTGTTTGCACTGATCATAGCCGCGCCGGATCGCCTCATGCCCGATCTTGACGTCGATATTCGACGCGGTGCCGGGCATGTCCCGCGCACCCATCGCCTCGCACCGGGCGGTCTCCATCGCCTCATAAAGATCCCGTGCCATATCACCCGGAGGGGCATATCGCGCATGGGTCGCGTCATCATGATATTTGCGTTGTAAAGCTAACGCGTCTGCCGTCCCGCGCGCCAACAGAACCTCTTCGCGCGTCATCCGGCGTGAGACCTGCGGCAAACGCATCGACTCGCCCGACAGGCCCGATGGATCAACAGTGTAGCTCACCGACAATTCGGGGTCGTCGGCCATAACTTTAGTAGCCTCGGCCAGAGCCTTCTTGAACGGATCAGCAGGATTGTCGTTCTTCTGCACCATGTTCAATCGCCCTTTGTGTTGCAGTGACCCGCCGCATCAATGCGAAACCGGATCCCCCTTCATCTGGCCAAAAATACCTCCGCCGGAGGCATTGCGCCCCGCAGGGCGCAATTCATATTGCTTAGCCCAAGCTCGCGCTCGCCGCGCTTTCCGGCAGTTCCTCATCAAAGCAGCGCTGATAGAACTCGGCAACCGTCTGGCGTTCCAGCTCGTCGCATTTGTTCAGGAAGGACAGGCGGAAAGCATAGCCGATGTTGCGGAAAATCTCGGCGTTTTGCGCCCAGTTGATCACGGTCCGGGGGCTCATGACAGTCGACAGATCGCCGTTCATGAAGGCGGTCCGGGTCAGGTCGGCAACCGTGACCATCTGGCTGACGGTCTTGCGGCCCTCGGCGGTGTTGTAATGCGGCGCTTTCGACAGAACGATCATCGTCTCGGCATCGTGGCTGAGATAGTTCAGCGTCGAGACCAGCGACCAGCGGTCCATCTGCGCCTGGTTGATCTGCTGTGTACCGTGATAGAGGCCGGTGGTGTCGCCCAGACCGACGGTGTTGGCCGTCGCAAACAGGCGGAAGTTGGGGTTCGGCGTGATGATTTCGTTCTGGTCCAGCAAGGTCAGCTTGCCGTCATGCTCCAGCACGCGCTGGATCACGAACATCACATCGGCGCGGCCCGCATCGTATTCGTCGAACACGATGGCAACCGGGTTGCGCAGAGCCCAGGGCAGGATGCCTTCGTGGAATTCAGTGACCTGTTTGCCGTCGCGCAGTTTGATCGCGTCCTTACCAATCAGGTCGATCCGGCTGATATGGCTGTCGAGGTTCACGCGCACGGCGGGCCAGTTCAGACGGGCGGCGACCTGTTCGATATGGGTCGATTTCCCGGTGCCGTGATAGCCCTGAATCATCACCCTGCGGTTATGGGTAAAGCCCGCAAGAATCGCCAGCGTGGTTTCGGGGTCGAACTTGTAGGTCGGGTCGATGACCGGCACGCGGTCGCTGCGTTCGGCAAAGCCTTTGACTGCCATATCGCTGTCAATGCCAAACACCTCGCGAACCGAAATGTCCTCGGTGGGTTTTGCGTTGATGTCGATCGATCCGTCAGCCATGTGCCTTGTCCTTATCCTTTGGCCCGTTCACCGGGTTTGAACCCGTGTGTGGTGCAACATATTGCGGGCAAGGGCAAGGGAAAGAGGCGGTCGGATCACGCTAGCCGGATGTTTCTTTGAAACTGGCCTTATGATGGCGCGGGTTCTAGTGAAAATCCCGGCTTGGGAACAGCCGCTTGGCCTGTTCGCGCGGATGGCGCGCGCTTGGGCCGTTCTGCCGGGGGCGCGGGGTGTCATCCGCTTGCGGTTGGGTGATGCCGATGGCCTCGTCCAGCGGATGCCCAAGCTCGGACAGTTTATGCGACATATCGGTGATTTCCTGCGCGATCAGATGCACGACGATCCCCTCGCGCTGCAGATACCCGCGGACCTGCAGCAACCGCCCGCCCATCACGATGCGGCGAAAGCGTTCATAGACCTTGGGCCAGACAACCACATTGCTGACCCCGGTTTCATCCTCGAGCGTCAGAAAGATCACGCCCGAGGCAGTTCCCGGTCGCTGGCGCGTAATCACCAACCCGCAGACGCTGTAGCGGCCCAGCGGGATGTCCTGCAGCGTGGCATGCGGCACAAGGCCGGGCAGGGACGGGCGCAACAGCTCCATCGGGTGCGAGCGTAGGGTCAGACGGGTCGAGACGTAGTCTTCGACAACCTCCTCGCCCAGATGCATCACCGGCAGGTTGACCTGCGGCTCGTTGATGCTCTCGCCATCGATGGGGTCATTGAACAGCGGCAGGGCGGTTCGGCTGCGGATGGCTTTGACATGCCACAGGGCGTCGCGCCGGGTCAGGTCCATGCCGGAGAACGCATCCGCCTCGGCCAGACGGGTCAGAACATCCGGGCGCAGCCCTGCGCGCAGCCACAGCGTTTCGGGGTCCGGATAGCCATTGCCCCGCGCAGCCACGATCCAATCTGCGTCCTCCTGCTTGAACCCTTTGATCTGGCGAAAGCCCAGCCGCAGGGCCAGCGCCCCGTCAGCACGACGTTCCAGCAGATTGTCCCAGGTCGAGGCGTTTACGCAGACTGGGCGGATCTCGACCCCATGCTCGCGCGCGTCGCGCACGATTTGGGCAGGCGCGTAAAACCCCATGGGCTGCGAATTCAGCAGCGCGCAGGCAAAGATCGCCGGGTGGTGGCATTTCATCCAGGCCGAGACATAGGCCAGCATGGCAAAAGCCGCTGCGTGGCTTTCGGGAAAGCCGTAATCGGCAAAGCCTTCGATCTGGCCAAAGCAGCGGTCGGCGACTTCGGGCGTATAGCCATTGTTCAGCATCCCTGCGATGAACTTGTCGCGATAAGTGCCAATGGTCCCCATGCGCCGGAATGAGGCCAGCGAGCGGCGCAGGTGATCCGCCTCTTCCGCCGAAAACCCTGCACCAACCACGGCGATTTGCAGGGCCTGTTCCTGAAACAGCGGCACGCCCAGCGTGCGCCGCGTCACCTCTTCCAAGGCAGGGCCGAAGGGTTCGGACTTTTCCAGCCCGTTGCGCCGCCGGATATAGGGCTGCACCATATCGCCCTGGATAGGGCCGGGGCGGACGATGGCAACCTCGATCACCAGATCGTAGAATTCGCGCGGCCTCATCCGGGGCAGGAAATTCATTTGTGCCCGGCTTTCGACCTGAAACACGCCCACCGCATCAGCGGCACACAGCATGTCATAGGTCGCCACGTCCTCTTGCGGGACGGTCGCGATGCTGAGGGTTTCGCTGTTGTGCTGTTGCATCAGGTCAAACGCCTTGCGGATGCAACTGAGCATCCCTAGCCCCAATATATCCACCTTCAGAATGCCAAGCGCGTCGATGTCATCCTTGTCCCATTCGATCACGGTGCGGTCTTCCATCGCGGCGTTTTCGATCGGGCATAGCTCATCCAGCCGCCCTTTGGTGATGACGAACCCACCCACATGCTGCGACAGATGGCGCGGGAAGCCGATGATCTCGCCAATCAGGCGAACCGTCTGCATCAGGCGCCGGTCTTTGAGGTCGAGGCCCAGTTCCTGCAGCCGCTCGGCATCAACGCCGCCATTGCTCATCCCCCAGATCTGGCCGGACAGGCCCGCGGTCACGTCCTGAGACAGGCCCATCACCTTGCCCACCTCGCGGATTGCCGCGCGGGATCGGAAATGGATGACCGTGGCACAGAGGCCCGCGCGGTGGCGGCCATATTGCTCGTAAATCCATTGGATCACCTCTTCGCGCCGCTCGTGTTCGAAATCCACATCGATATCCGGCGGCTCACCCCGGTATTTCGAGACAAAACGCTCGAACACCATGGCGATCATGTCGGGGCTGACATCGGTGATGCCCAGCAGATAACACAGGATCGAATTGGCGGCTGATCCGCGCCCCTGACACAGAATCCCCTGCGAGCGGGCGAATTGCACAATGTCATGCACGGTCAGGAAATAGGCCGGGAAATCAAGATCCGCGACCAGCGCCAGCTCTTTCTGCATCAATTGCAGCGCACGCTCGGGCGGGCCACCCGGATAGCGCCGTTTCAACCCCTCGCGCGCCAGACGTTCCAGTCGCGCCAGCGGGGTCTCGGTACTGGCGATCTCGTCGGGGTATTCATAAGACAGCTCGCTCAGGTCAAAGCTGCAGCGGTCGGCGATTTCCAGCGTGCGGCGCAGCGCGCCGGGGTGGTCCTGAAACAGCCGGGCCATATCCGCGTAGCCTTTCAGCCGCCGCTCGGCATTGGGCAGGGCGCGGGTACCGATCTGGTCAATCGTGATGTGTTCGCGCATGCAGGTCAGCACATCGGCCAGTTGGCGGCGGTTGCCACGGTGCATCAGCACATCGCCCACCGCCACCATGGGGGCCGAGGCCCGCAGCGCCGCCTGCGCACAGGCCGCCAGATAGGCCCGGTCACTGCCGTCATAACGCGGCACGGCCCCCAGAAACACCGCATTGGGGAATTGCCGCCGGACGGTCTGAATATCGGGGATGGCCTGTTTCAACCCTGCCTGAGGCAGCGCAATCAGGATCATCCCCTGACAGGCCGCCAGCATGTCTTTCAAATCCAGATGACAGTCGCCTTTCTCGGCCCGTCGCTTGCCCAGCGTCAGCAACCGGGTCAGCCGCTGATAGGCGGCGCGGTCGCGGGGCAGGGCCAGCCAGTGCACCGCGCTGTCGCGCAGAACCAGACGGCAGCCAACGATCAGCTTGGGCAGGGCGGGTACGTCCGGTTTGTCGATCGGGTGCACATGCCCGACCTCTTGCCGGGATGAGGAATCGAGCCGGTGTTGCGAGCGGATTTGAACCGCGCCTTCCGCCTCGCGCCGCAGCTCTTTCAACGCGTTCCAGCCCCGGACCACCCCAGCCAGAGAGTTTCGGTCGGTGATCGCGATGGCTTTCAGGCCCAGCTCTGCCGCGCGGGTTACCAGCTCTTCTGGGTGCGAGGCTCCGGTCAGGAAGGTGAAATTTGTGGTCACGCACAACTCGGCATAGCCGGGGTCCTGCGCGTGTGAGCTGGGCGGGTTCGGTTTGCTCATGCGAATTCCCCATGCACGAACCATCCCGGATTCTGCGGCGTGTAATACAGCCACAATCGCCGCCCCTGCCGCGTTTCAACCTGCCAGTAATCGCGCAAGCCCGTGCGCCAGTTCTCATCCTCGAGCCACCATTCGGGGCAGATGCGTTCGGGGCCGGTTGAGCGGCCTGTGGTCAGCGACATGCGCCGCCAGCGAAAGCGGCGCGGCGGGTGCGGGCCTGATCCGGCGATGGGTTCCGGCGGAAACAGCTGCAGGGGGCGCGGGCGCAGGGCGACCCACCCACCCGCGGGGTCGGAATAGGCGGCGGGCGAGATGATAAAGCTGCGTTCGGGGATGTGGCTTTGCGCGGGCAGCAGGCGGTGGATCTGATCCAACCCGATCCGGGTGCCGATGCGGGTGATCAGGTCATCCAGTTGATCTTTGCCCCGGCTTGCGGCGCGGCTGATCTGGCGCACCGGCAGGGGTTCCACCAGCGTAGCCTCCAGCCGCAGTTGATCGACGCCAAAGCCTGCATCCACCTCGGTCAATCCACGCTCGAACAGGGGCAGGATGCGATATGGATCACGCAGAGGGCGGGCCAGCCGCAGTTCGACCTGCTGGTGGTCCTGATCCACCCGGCGCAAGGTGATGCACAGCTTGCGCGCGCCCATTTCCTGCGCTTTCAGCTTGTCGCAGAGCCGTTCCAGCAGCCGTTCCGCCCCGGCCATCATGTCGGACAACAGCCCAATGGGCTCGGGCAGGGTCATGCGCACGCCGTAATGGGGCGGGTCGGCCAGCGGGGTAATCTGTTCGGGTTGATCCCCCAGCGCCTGATCCAGCCGCATCAGCACCTCGGGGCCAAAGCGGCGTGTCAGCGGTGCGCGCGGGGTTTGCGCCAGCTCGCCAATCCGGCGCAGGCCCAACCGTTGCAGCGCGACCGAGGTATCCTCATCCAGCCGCAGCGCTGCCACCGGCAGGGCGCGGATGGCCTTCAGCGTATCCTGGGTCGCAACCCCTTCGCCATAATGGGCCAAAGCCCAGGCCGCGCCGCGTGTCGGGGCCAGACCGATCTGCACCGCCAGCCCGGCCCGGGCCAGACGCCTGCGCATGTCGGTCAGCATCATCTCTTCCCCGCCCGCAAGATGCGCCGATCCGGTGATGTCCAGAACCAGCCCATCCTCACCCTCGAGCCCGACCCAGGGGCAATAGCGCGTGGCCCAGCGGCGCAGGGCGTGCAGAAACCGTTGATCTCCTTGCGGGTCGGCAGGATGGCTTTGCAGATCGGGGCAAAAGGCGCGGGCATCGGAATAGGGCATGCCGCTGTGCAGGCCTTGCCGCTGGGCCTGCACATTCAGGCAATACACCCGGTTTGCATTGTTCTGTTTCAGCGTCAGAACAAACGGCCCATCCGCCGGGCGCACACGCAAAGCCCGGTCGCTTGCCAGCCGGGGAAACCAGAGTGAAACGATGCGGCGCTGCATCCCGCCGAACATATAAAACCCCCAAATGTTCTACATTTGTTCTTATATGTTCTTGACCCTCAAAGAGTCGAGTCCTTGAGGGCCAGATCGTCAGGAATTCAGAGCCCGCGCGCTTACTTCAGCGCCCGCGCCAGAAAGGCCTGCGTGGTCTGGTGCGAAGGGTGGTCGAACACCGCTTCGGGCGGGCCTTCTTCAATGATCCGACCGCTGTCGAGGAAACAGATCTTGTCGGCGGCCTCGCGGGCAAAGCCCATTTCATGCGTGGCCATCACCATCGTCATGCCCTGTTTCTTCAGCATCAGCAGAACATCCAGCACCTCGCCCACAAGTTGGGGATCGAGGGCCGAGGTGATCTCATCAAACAGCATGACCTCAGGCTGCATGGCCAAGGCGCGCACGATGGCGACACGCTGCTGCTGACCGCCCGACAATTGGTCAGGGTAATTATGCATCCGATCGGACAGCCCGAACCGGGCGAACAGCGCCTCGACCTCGGGCTGCAATTCGGCGCGGGTCAGTCCACGCACCCGGCGAGGTGCGAGCATGACATTCTCAAGCGCGGTCATATGCGGGAACAGGTTAAAGCTTTGGAACACGATCCCGATCCGGGCGCGCACCGATTGCGGGTTGAGACCAGGGATCGAGATATCCTCGCCATCCAGAAAGATTGCGCCGTCTTCGATGGGTTCCAGCAGGTTGATGCAGCGCAGCAGGGTGGATTTGCCCGACCCGGATGCGCCGATCAGGCAGACCATCTGGCCCTCATCCACGGTCAGGTTGATCCCGTCACAGACCGTGCGGTCGCCAAAGCGTTTCACCACGCCCTGAAGTTCCAGTTTGGGCATCAGCGCCTCTCTCGCATTTGGCGGGCCATCAGGTGATCGGCGTAGCGGGTGGCGGGGATGGTGACGATCAGGAAGATGATCGCAGCCCCCACATAAGGGGTGAAATTCGCCAGCAGCGATTTGAACACCCCGGCCTGACGGAAGATTTCGACCGGGCCGATAAAGCTGAGCAGCGAGACATCCTTTTGCAGCGCAATCAGCATGTTCATCTGTGAGGGCACCACGTTGCGGATCGCCTGCGGCAGCACCACGTCGCGCATCACCTGCCGTTCCGACAGACCCAGCGATAATGCGGCGGCGCGCTGGCTGTGGTGGACGCTGTCGATGCCTGAGCGGAAGATTTCAGCCACATAGGCCGAGTAAGTCAGGATCAGCGCCAGCGAGCCCCATATGTAAGGCGAATTCCACGGGCGCGGCAGGCCGAGCCCCGGAATGCCGAAGCCGATCAGATAGACCGTCAGGATCACTGGCACGCCGCGGAAAATGTCGGTGAACGCCGCGCCAAAGATGCGCAGCGGAAACAGGGCAGGTGATTTGGCATCCCGCGCCAAGGCAATCAACAGGCCAAGCACGGCGATCGCCGGTGCGGACCACAAAAAGATCATCACGTTGATCCGAAACGCCTCAAGCAGTTTCGGGAAGGTTTTGACAAGCGTCTCGCCGTTAAAAAAGCTCTGCTGAACCTTCGACCAGCCAGGAGCCAGCGGCACCAGAAAGTAAATCGCGGCCACAACTGTGACCGTGCTTATCGTGGCGATCACCAACGACCTGCGTCGTTGGTGCGCCTCGTACCGTTCGCGGCGGGTCATCCCCGCCGCCTTATGATCTGCCATGTTACTTGATCAGAGGGACACCAGTGGTGTCCTGCAGCCATACGGCTTCGATTTCGGCCAGTTTGCCGTTAGCTGCGAGTGCCGCCAGCGCCTCGTCCACGCAGGCTTTCAGAGGGTTGCCTTCTTCCATCAGCATGCCGAAATGATCCGGATTGTCATTTTCATCCGCCGGGAACTGACCGATGACCTTTGAGCCTTCGATCATCACCGCGCTGAGGAACAGGGCGGTGGGCAGATCGAACAGGGCCGCATCAATCTGGTTGGCCGACATGGCGGCGTTAACGTCAGCATTGTCACCATAAAGCAGCGGATCACTGTCAGGTTGGATGATGCTGGCCAGTTTTGGCACCGCCGTGGTCGAGCCAACGGCCCCCCATTGCAAACCTTTCAGCGCTTCAAGCGTCGGGGCAGTGTCGGTCGAATTGGGGCTGACCAGAACTGCCATCGGGGCGGTGTAGTAAGGGGTAGAGAAATCGACCACCTGATCCCGTTCGGGCGTGATCGAGTATTGCTGCATGTTGACGTCAAATTCCTTGGCGCCGGGTTGGATCGCCTCATCGAACGAGGATCGGACCCAGACCACATCATCGGCCGCGAACCCCATTTCTTCGGCGACGGCGTAAGCCACAGCAGCCTCGAACCCTTCGCCACTTTCAGGCGCGTCATCAATCACCCACGGATAGTAGGCCGGGTTGCCCGTTGCGATGGTGAATTTGCCGTCTGTCAGCGTTTTGCCGGCAGCGCATTGGTCTTGTGCATAGGCTGCTGTTGACAAAAACAGAATTGAAGTTGCCGCGATCGAGAGTGTCTTGGACATCCGATACAAACCTCCTGTTGGATTGGGTTGCGGTCAAAGTAATTCTGCCTAACCCGACTGTCCAGCGGATGCTTGATCGTCGACCTGCAGGACGGGTTGGCGTTCATGTGTCCGATGACATTGTGCCGGTCTCTTCGCCTGCCAGGAATCCCAGGGACGACACAGTGAGGAAACCTGTTGCATCAGTGACCGCACGCTCGGCCAACGGTCGGAATGCGGCGCAGGAACTGGCAATATTCTGCCGGAGAACAGTTGGGCTCTTTTCTTTTTCCTAAAGATATTATTAAAACTGCTTCACCACTCAAACCGGCAAAGAACCTTCTTGCAGTACAACGCACGCAATACCGATACGATCTGGTCGCGCCTGCCCGGCGTCGCGCGAATTGCCGTTGTTTTGGGACTTTTCAGTCTGATCTCGGCCTGTGCTAAGAATCCGAATGAGGTGGACTTGGATCCCGAACGTCAGGCCATGGCGTTGCAAGAGGTCTCAAGAAAACATGCGCTGGGACAAAGGGTGTGGTGCGTGCCCTACGCACGCAACCTCAGCGGCATCGAAATTCGTGGCAATGCCAAGGATTGGTGGGGCAAGGCCCGCAATGGATTTGACCGGGGTAATGAACCGGAGGTCGGTGCGGTGATGTCGTTTCGGGCCACCAGAGGGATGCCCCTGGGACATGTGGCTGTCGTGTCCGATATTGTCACCGAGCGGGAAGTCATTGTGAACCACGCAAACTGGCTCCGGAATAAGGTGTCGTTGCAGATGGGCGTGAGGGACGTGTCCAAAAACAATGATTGGACGCTTGTCCGGGTTGAAAGCCGGCCGGGCAGTTACGGCAGTTCGTACCCGGTGAACGGGTTTATCTATCCGAATTTTGGTGAGTAATCTGAGCTCTCCGCGCCCCGGCCGGTAGCTGGTACGGTGAAGCCGAGCGTCCGACCTGCCGCTGTCATCCGTGCGCGTGTGTTCGGTGGCGGGTATGTTTACATTGACACATGATCAATGACTGCAGGGCAGCGCAAAGCAGCCACTTGAAAACCAGGTGGCTTCCTCATCTAACGATATCCGTCTGGGTCGTTAGGGGTGTGTAGCAATGTGCCTTCAAACGCGTCGAGATCATCAGTCATTTGCAGCCAAGGCAATTTGCTTTGCTTGTTGACGTGAAAAGTCGGTTTGAAATCTTCCGGGTTTTCGAGCGACGCTGCGTAAAGGTGCATACCACCCGGATAATGATCGGCTTCAAATCCAATAGGTGATCCGCACGTCCCGCAAAAGTGCCTGAAAACGCCTTTGGAACTTTCATAAGTGCCGGGTTTATCGCCGGTCCACTCAAAGTTCTCTATCGGCACGCCTAACCAGGCAACCACCGGCGCGGCACAATTCCGACGGCAATCATCGCAGTGGCAATAGCATGCCCATGTTTGACTGCCCTGGTAGGCCCAGCTCGTTCTTTTACACAGACAATACCCGTGCGTCGCCATTCGATTTCCCTCCCAAACTCCTGAAACATAGGACGCAGGTAAGTTTTGAGATGGATATTTTGGGACGTTTCATCAGCAGAAAACGTCGGCGCTCAGGGCCAATTTGGACTCTTTCCCGCCATTTGAATGAAAATTGAGTATCTTTGGCATCAGCTCATACGCTTGGCTGATGTCCTCATGAAAAGAAACCCGCCGAAATTTGGCGGGTTTCATGTGGTTCAATGGTAGTTCGTTGCCTAGATCAGCCGAACACACGCCCCAGCGCGCCGTCTACGGCGTCGGTGATCTGATCGATGTCGTCCGCTGTCGCGATCAGCGCCGGTGAGAAGCACAGCGTGTTGTTGCGGCTGGGGATCGAGCGGTTGGTGGCACCGATGATGACGCCCTGCGCCATACAATCTGCGACAACGGCCTGAACGCGCTTTTCGTCCATCGGATCCTTGGTGGTCCGATCGGTTACCAGCTCGGCGCCGAGGAACAGACCCTTGCCGCGCACGTCGCCGATGACTTTGTGCTTTTCCATCAGCGCCTGCAGGTTGCCCATCATGCGATCACCCATGTCGACGCAGTTCTGCAGCAGGTTTTCATCCTGAATGATGCGCATGTTTTCAACCGCTGCCGCCGGACCGGCAGTGCAGCCGCCAAAGGTCGAGATATCACGGAAATAGTTCATCGGGTCTGCCGCGTCGTCCTTGAACATGTCAAAGACTTCCTCGGTGGTGACCATGCAGGCGATCGCGGCATAACCCGAGGCAACGCCCTTGGCCATGGTCACGAAGTCCGGCTTGATGCCGTACTGCTGATAGCCGAACCACGTGCCGGTCCGACCTACGCCGCAGACAACCTCGTCAATGTGCAGCAGGATGTCGTATTTCATACAGATCTCCTGCACGCGGGGCCAATAGCCTTCAGGCGCTTCGATGACGCCACCGCCTGCGGTCACGGGCTCAAGGCACAGGGCGCCAACGGTGTCGGGGCCTTCGCGCAGGATGACCTCTTCGATCTGATCTGCAGCCCATTCGCCAAAGTTCTCTTCCGGTGCGCCGTCCAGCTCGTGCTTGCGGTACTCCATGCAGTGAGGCACGCGCACGAAATCGGGTGCAAAGGGACCGTATTGTGCGGTGCGCTCGTCCTGACCACCTGCCGACATGGTCGCCAGGGTGGAGCCGTGATAGTCGCGGTCGCGATACAGGATCTTGGTTTTCTTGCCGCCATATTTCTTGTGCGCGATCTGGCGGATCATCTTGAACGCCTTCTCGTTCGCCTCAGAACCTGAGTTGGTGTAGTACACGCGGCTCATGCCCGGCATCTTGTCGATCAGCATTTCCGCGAAATTCGAACCGGGGATCGAGCCTGCGGTGTTGGCGAAGTAGCACAGCTTCATCAGCTGGTCATAAACCGCCTTACAGATAGATTCGCGGCCATAGCCCACGTTCACGGTCCAGACACCGCCTGATACGGCATCCAGGTGCTCTTTGCCCTTTTGGTCCCACACGCGCATGCCTTTGCCTTCGACAATGATACGGGGATCGTTGGTCTCAAACGGCTTGTGCTGGATCAGGTGATGCCAGAGGTGGGCGCGGTCGGCTTCGACGACGCGGGAAAGATCGTTTTCGTTGAACGTGCCGTCCATGACATGTCCTTTCAAAAGTGGGGCGCGCGGGGAATCAGTAGGTCCCGGCGGGCGCAAAGTGACGTGATACTGCAGATCAACGCGAATGGTGCGCGTGAAGTAGGGCCAGATTAGCCCATAGGATATCTCCAGTGTAGCTCAAACGCGTATTAATACGGGTTTGTTATGACGTAAACTTTGTGCTCAATACGACAATCTGACGAGTTTGGGAGGATCGCCGGATGACAGCCACACCTATCTACCAGCAACATCTGGATAAAACCCCGGCGAATTTCACGCCGTTGTCTCCGCTGAGCTATCTTGAGCGGACGGCGGCAGTGTATCCGGATTACCCATCCGTTGTGTATGGCGAGCGCCGGTATAGCTGGGCAGAAACCTATGCGCGGAGCCGACGTCTGGCCAGCGCGCTGACTACGCGTGGCGTAGGCGTGGGCGATACAGTCTCGATCATCGCGGCCAATATCCCCGAGCTGTATGAGGCGCATTTTGGCGTGCCCATGGCAGGGGCGGTGCTGAACGCGATCAACACGCGGTTGGATGCGCCGATCATCGCCTTCATTCTGAACCATGCCGAAGCCAAGGTTCTGCTGGTCGATCCCGAGTTTTCAGGCGTCGTGAAACAGGCGTTAGCGCAGGTGGATCACAACATTCTGGTGATCGACATCGAAGACGCCAGTTTTGACGGTGGCGAGCGATTGGGAGATCTGACCTATGAGGGTCTGCTGGCCGAGGGTGATCCAGAGTTCGACTGGTCTTTGCCCGCAGATGAATGGGATGCGATCACGCTGAACTATACTTCGGGCACCACCGGCAACCCCAAAGGTGTAGTCTATCACCACCGCGGCGCGGCGCTGAATGCAACGTCGAACATTCTGACATGGGGGATGCCGCAGCATTCGGTCTATCTGTGGACCTTGCCGATGTTCCACTGCAACGGCTGGTGTTTCCCGTGGACGATGGCGGCCAATGCGGGCACCTCCGTCTGCCTGCGCGCCGTACGGGACGAACCGATCTATCGCGCCTTCCGAGAAGAGGGCGTAACTCATTTCTGCGGCGCGCCGATCGTGCTGAACATGCTGGCCAATGCACCGGATCACCTCAAGGATTTCACGCAGCAGATTAAGGCGATGACCGCTGGCGCTCCACCGCCGGCCAAGGTGATCGAAGCGATGGAAGGGATGGGTGTCGAGGTGACCCATGTTTATGGGTTGACCGAGACTTATGGTCCATCCGTCGTCTGCGCGTGGAAGGACGAATGGAACGACAAGGGTGCAGACGACCGCGCCGCGCTCAAGGTGCGTCAGGGTGTGAAATACGTGGCATTGTCTGGCTTGATGGTTGCAGACCCGGAAACCATGGAGCCTGTTCCTTCGGATGGCGAAACCATGGGTGAGATATTCATGCAGGGCAACATTGTCATGAAGGGCTATCTCAAGAACGCTGAGGCGACAGACAAAGCCTTCAAAGGCGGGTGGTTTGCCTCGGGCGATCTGGGGGTGATGCATCCGGATGGCTATATCGCGCTGAAGGATCGGTCCAAGGACATCATCATCTCGGGCGGCGAGAATATCTCATCCGTTGAGGTCGAAGACACGCTTTATAAACACCCGGCCGTGATGGAGGCGGCGGTGGTGGCCCGCCCGGATGAGAAATGGGGTGAAACGCCGTGTGCATTTGTTGAATTGAAACCGCAGGCAGAGGCGAATGAGGCGGAGATCATCGCTTTCTGCCGGGATCACATGGCCCATTTCAAAGCACCCAAGACGGTTGTGTTTGGGGCGTTGCCCAAGACGTCGACGGGGAAGATTCAGAAGTTCATCCTGCGCGACCGGGCGCGTGAATTGGCTTAATCGAAGATCGACAAATCAAGCGGCAGCATCTCGCCCATCCAGATAGCGCGATCCCGGTGATCAGCCACGTGATCGCCGGTTTCTGGATGGGTGAAAATGGTCAGCCCTTGCCGGTTCAGGATCAGCCAGGGAAAGACCTGATCAAAGGCTTCGGCTGGAAAGCCCAGCTGGCAACTCCATCGCGGATGCGGGCCAACATTGCGCGCATGCATGTGGCCCATCTGGACAGCGGGAAACAGACGCGCGGCCTCTTCACAGACCTGCCGTGCCGTGTCCTGAGTGTCGGCGTCGAAATAGACATGGGCGTGGTAGCCGGTGATCTTGGGCATGGGGTTCTCCATCTGTCGTTGCATAGAAACCTAAGGACGGCGCGAGGATTTGTGCACCCGCACCGCCACACAGACTCTGTGCGCCGGTTCAGAGCGGAGCGTGCAGGTCAGGATGGGCTGCGGCAAAGGCCGAATGCTCGGCGCAGACGGCCTCGAGTGCTGTCAGGCGTGGCATATCGGATAGATCAACTTCCCACCGGCGCGCATTATAAAGCTGTGGGATCAGGCAGATATCGGCCAGGCCCGGCGTTTCACCGGTGCAGAACGGGGATTGATCAAAGCCGCCCAGCAGCGATTCAAACGCGAGCAGACCCGGCCGGATGAAGTGACGCATCCAGTCGCCGGGCATGTCGCCTGCACCTTGGCTGAGCGCGGTGGCATGTTTGGCAACCGACAGATTGCAGACCGGATGGATATCCACCGCGATACTGTGCGCCAATGCCCGCGCCGCGGCTCGCTTGGCCGGATCGGTTGGCAGCAGACCCAGTTCGCGGGTCTCATCCAGATAATCGATGATCGCCAGCGATTGGGTCAACCGAACCCCATCGATATCCAGCACCGGGACCAGACCTTGCGGGTTGCGGTCCAAATGATCCGGGGCGCGATGCGCCCCGTTCACCAGATCCACGACGACCGGGCGGTAGGTGATCCCAGCCAGATTCAGTGCAATCCGCACCCGGTAACTGGCGGACGAACGCCAGTAATCAAACAGAACCACTTCGGACATACGATGGTTAGCCTTTGCTTAGTTCCTTGGCATGCAGCCAGTCGGCATGCTGAGGGGCTCGTTTTGTGCGCGACCATTCTTCGAGCATATCCCATTTGACCGAATCCAGCCGGGCCAGCATGGCCTCTTCCTCGGGGTCGGGGCAAGCCAGTTCCACCCGGTGACCGTTCGGATCGAAGAAATAGATCGAATGAAAGATCGAATGATCCGTGACACCCAGAACCTCGACGCCGTTGGCTTCGAGATGGTCCTTGAATGCGATCAGCTCATCACGGTCCTTCACCTTGAATGCGATGTGCTGCACCCAAACCGGCGTGTTGGGATCGCGCCCCATTTCCGGCTTGGTAGGCAGCTCAAAAAACGCCAGCACATTGCCATTTCCGGCATCCAGAAACAGGTGCATGTAGGGATCAGGTTCATGGGTGGAAGGCACATGGTCTTCGGCAATCGCCAGAATGAAATCCATGTTCAGCATCTTGCCATACCATTCTACGGTCTCTTTCGCGTCCTTGCAGCGATAGGCGACGTGGTGAATCTGTTCGATTTTCATGGGCTTACTCCTGTTTCAGGGCTGCGGCGTCCAACGCCTGCTTCAGCACCGCGTTGTCGCCGATGTGGTTTGCCAGAACCAGCACAAGGCGCGCGTTGAACGCATCGCTTTCGGCTTTCTCAAGCCCTTCATGGGCGGCCACCAGATCGGCATAGAAATCGTCTGCCTGGGTCAGATTGGATGAGAGGATCAGATCAGCCATGTCGCTTACTCCTTGCCTGTGGCGCGGCGCACCGCGTGCCGGAATGCATTTTCTTCGTAGGTGTCGCGGCGGGCGGCCACGTGCTGATCGGGACGGATCAGATAAACCGCTCCGCTGGCATCGCCTAAATAGCGGCGCTTCAGCGTTAGGGTCGGGTCGTCTTTGACCGAGAGTGCCAGGCGTTTGACGATGATGCCATCGACCTCGATCTCATCTGGTGCATCGGCGTCGATGGTCAGCAGCGTGAACTGTCCAGCCAGTTTAGGCAGTAGAAAGCCGTCACCCAAAGGCGCATCGGGGCAGGACGCTCCGGGACGCGTCTGCGTCGGCCCGTTCAACGCATCCGCCGAATTCAACGACGAGCCGTCATAGACGCAAGGTACGCTCAGGCGGCCAGAATTCACCATCGGGCGGGCGAAGTCATAGTGCTCGCTCAAGTCCAGCACCGCGTCGCGCAGGATGCGTGACATCTGCGATTTCGGGGTGATGAAATCGGTCGAGCGGGTTGAGTTCAGGATATTCTCGTCCGCGCCGTGAATGCGTTCCTGATCGTAACTGTCCAGCAAAGATTCAGGGGCGTTGCCCTCAATCACCAGTTTCAGTTTCCAGCACAGGTTGTCGGTATCCTGCACGCCCGAGTTTGCGCCCCGTGCGCCAAACGGGCTGACCTGATGGGCACTGTCACCGGCAAAGATCACGCGGCCATGGCGGAATTGCTCCATCCGGCGGCACTGGAAGGTGTAGATGCTGACCCATTCCAGCTCGAAATTTACCTCCTCGCCCAGCATGGCCTTGAGGCGCGGGATCACGTTTTCCGGGCGCTTTTCGCGTTCCTTGTCGATATCCCATCCCAGTTGCAGATCGATGCGCCAGACGCCATCGGGTTGTTTATGCAGCAACGCAGATTGGCCTTTGTTGAACGGCGGATCGAACCAGAACCAGCGTTCCGAGGGGAAATCGGCCTCCATAATCACATCAGCGATCAGGAAGTTGTCTTCGAACACGCGGCCGACAAAATCCTTACCCATCATTGCGCGCATGGGTGAGCCCGCGCCGTCGCAGGCGATGACCCAATCCGCCTCGATGGTGTATGAACCCTCAGGCGTTTCGACCTCAAGCTTGACGTGATCGGGGTGGGTTCCAACGGCTTCGACCTTGTTGCGGCCGCGGATTTCGATCGGTGCACCCTGCGCTTGCAATTCGCGGACGCGGTCGACCAGAAACTGCTCGAAATAGTATTGCTGCAGGTTGATGAAGGCCGGGCGCTGATCGCCGCTGTCGGGCTGCAGGTCGAACTCGTAGACCTGACGTTCGTCGAAGAACACCTTGCCCTTGTTCCAAAGAACGCCCTTATCCACCATCGGCTGCCCGCAGCCCAGACGGTCGAGGATTTCCAGCGGGCGCTTGGCAAAACAAATGGCGCGGCTGCCGAAGCTGACCTTGTCGTTGTCGTCCAGCACCAGCACCTCGACCCCTTGCTGGGCCAGATCGATGGCGGCGGCCAGACCCACCGGACCGGCCCCGACAACGATGACCTTGTGGCGCACGGGCGCTGGCGCGGATTGATCCGGGCTGGCCTCGTAGGCATAAAGTGGAACTTCAAAAATCTTGTTCACTCTCTCTCTCCCATTTCTGGCGCATCGGGCGCACCTCATCTGTTCCCCGGCACAGTTGCGCCGGAGGTCTTGCGTTAGAGTTTCACCATCAAATCCGGGCCGCCACGATCTGGATCAAATCCGGCCCGGAATTCTTAGCCCTGCAGGGCCTCCCACATCTCCAGATCGCGCTGGGCGGTCCAGATACGGGGCGTGTCGATGCCGCGGGCCTCGTCATAGGCGCGGGCAACATTGAAGGGCAGGCAGTGTTCGTAGATCGCATAGTCAGCGAATTTTGGGTCGCATTCTGCGCGCACGGCGTCCCAGGCTTCTTTCAGGCTGCCACCGCGCGCCGCAACCTTGGCCGCCGGGCGATAGGTGCTTTCGACGAAATCGCGAGTGTTCTCGATGGCCGCATTGACCATGTCCTTACCAACCAGAGCGTCGCCGCGCCCTGGCGCGATGGCGTCCACGTCAAACCACTTGATCTCATCCAGCGTATCGCCCCAATCGCCGAAATGCCCGTCGCCGCAATAGCAGGCCGAGTGGTATTCGACGATATCACCGGTGAACATGACGTTCTGATCGGGCACGTGGATGACGATATCGCCAGCGGTATGGGCGCGGCCCAGATGCATCAGGTCGATCCGGCGGTTGCCCAGATAAACCGTCATAGTGTCGCTGAAGGTGGTGGTGGGCCATGTGAGGCCGGGAATGCTCTCATGCCCTTCGAACAGGCGGGGGAAGCGTTGGAATTCGCTGTCCCAGTCTTCCTGACCGCGTTCAACCACCATGGCGCGCGCCATATCCGACATCAGGATCTGTTGCGCACCAAAGGCGCTCGCGCCCAGCACGCGTACTGCGTGGTAATGGGTCAGCGCCACATGGGTGATCGGCTTGTCAGTCACCGACCGCACGCATTCGATCACCTTGTTGGCCAGACGCGGGGTCGCCTGTGCCTCGACAATCATCACGCTGTCATCGCCGATGATCACGCCCGAATTCGGATCGCCTTCGGCGGTGAAGGCATACAGCCCTTCGCCCACCTCGGTGAAGCTGATTTTCTTTTCCGACATGTCCCCCTGGGACGCAAATACCTTGGCCATATCAGTGATTTCCCTTCTGGACAGCGACTGGCTTTGATGATGTTGTCGCCATATGTTTGAACGTCGATTTTTGCCTTATTGGGCAACCGCTTGTGTTGTCATTGCCTGCGCCATCATCCTGCTGTGGATGGGCCGCGAACCGATTTGCAAATGCGGGTTTGTCAAGCTGTGGCATGGTGAAACCTTCAGTTCCGAAAGCTCGCAGCATCTGACCGATTGGTACACGCCCAGCCACATCATTCATGGCTTTCTGTTTTACGGTCTTCTGTGGCTGGTGGCGCGCCGCCTTGCCGTTGGCTGGCGGTTGTTCATCGCCACCTTGATAGAAGTCGCGTGGGAGATTTCCGAGAACACCAATGCCGTGATCGAACATTACCGCGCGGTCACGATCTCGCTGGATTACTACGGCGACAGTGTCGTCAACTCGATCGCCGATATTGGCGCTATGATGCTGGGGTTCTGGTTGGCGCGTCGCCTGCCGATCTGGATGACGGTCACCATTGCGCTGGGATTCGAGATCCTGACCACCACGCTGATCCGCGATGGTCTGACGCTGAACGTGCTGATGCTGCTTTATCCCATCGAGGCCGTTAAGGACTGGCAGAGCGCGCTCTGAATATGCGGACTGGACCTGCATCAATCTCTGGCGAATGGATTTTCGAGTGCGGGCAGCACGGTGCCGGTGCAATCGCCGAACCCGATGGTATAGCCGTCGCCCTTGGCTGCGCCGGTCAGGGTCAGCGTGTCGCCGTTCTCGATGAAGGTGCGGGTCTCGCCTGTGTCCAGCGTCAGTGGCTCTTTCCCGCCCCAGCTGAGTTCCAGAAGTGATCCGCGCTCTGGCTTGTTCGGCCCCGAAATGGTGCCGGACCCCAACAGGTCGCCCGTGTTCATCGGACACCCAGACGTCGAGTGATGCGCTAACTGCTGCGCCGCCGAGTAGTACATCTCGCGATAATTGGTTCGTGCGATGGTCGTGGCGTCTTTATTCTCGGGCGCCATCGTCACGGCCAAATCGATGTCATAGAGCATCGGGCCGCAATCCTTCAGGTGGTCCAGCAGGGCAAACTCACGATCGGGCGTATCGCAGCGGAACGGTTCCAGCGCCGCTTTGGTCACGATCCACGAGCTGATCGAGGTCGCGGTCGCCTTGGCCTGAAATGGCCCCAGCGGCTGGTATTCCCAGGCCTGAATATCACGCGCGGACCAGTCGTTTAGCAGGACATAGCCAAAGATGTTGTCATCGGCTTCCTGCACCGTGATCGGCCCATCCGAGGGTGTGCCGACGATAGCGCCCATCTCAAGCTCGATGTCAAAGCGGCGGCTGGGCAGGAAAGCAGGCAGCTCCTGATCGGGCGATTTCAACTGACCCCAGGGGCGACGGATATCCGTGCCTGAAACGACAACAGACGACGCGCGGCCGTTATAGCCGATGGGGATGTGCAGCCAGTTCGGCGGCAACGCGTTTTCCGGACCGCGGAACATGGTGCCCACGTTCTGGGCATGGTGGCGGCCCGCGTAGAAATCGGTGTACTCGCTGACGGCAAAGGGCATGTGCATCTCGGCCTCGTCCTGCGGGATCAACAGACCTTCGATCTTGTGCTGTTCGTCCGAATCTTCAGCCAATAGCGTAGTTAGGCGGTCGCGCAATGCAGCCCATACGGCAGGGCCTTCTTCCATCAGCGGATTCCAGAAGGGCAGATCGAACAGCGGCTCATCCGACAGCGCGATTAATCCATCAGCTTCGGCAGCAGTCACGTCGAAGATCATGTCGCCGATGGCAACGCCGCAGCGGGGCTCGGTGGTTTCGGTCGAGAACACGCCATAAGGCAGGTTGTTCAGCGGGAAGGGGTGGTCGGCGGAATTGGCCGATGCGACCCAGGATTTCTTCAAAGGCATATTGCGTCCTTATGTCTTTCGGTTACGAGGCGGCGCGCAGGGATTTGAAGCCCAGCAGGACTGCCGCCAATATCATGAAGCTGCCACCGATCCGGTCGAGCCAAAGCCTTGCGGGCCCCTGCAGGCGCCGGGCCAGCCAACTGGCAGTGGAGCCATAGGCCATCAGAAACAACCCGTCTATGATCAGATATGTGGCCGAGAGGAGGGCGAATTGCGGCCAGAATGGCAACGCGCCATCGATGAACAGCGGAAACAGAGCGGCGAAGAACACCACTGCCTTGGGATTCGCGGCAGAGGTGATGAAGCCCTGCATCCAGAGCGCCTTGCGGCTGGCACGTGGCGCATCGTTGGTTTCGGCAACACGTGCCTTCACGATTTGCTTGACGCCGAGATAGACCAGATAGGCCACGCCCAACCACTTGATCACGGTAAAGGCGGTCCCGGACGTGGCGATCAGGGCAGCCAGACCCAGACCGGCGGCCAACATTTGAAAGAAATTGGCCGTCAAATCACCCGCAGCGGTAAAAAAACCTCGCCGCAGCCCATTGGTTGCCGAGTTCGACAGCATCAGCAACTGGCTTGGCCCCGGTGTGCTCATCAGCAGCAACACCGTCGCCACATAGGTGATCCAGATATCAAAACTCATCTCGTCTCCGGTGATCCTTCAACTTGTCACTTGTCGAATAATAGTTGATTTTGTAACTAACAAGGATGACCCAGCCTAAAAATGACCAAAAAGATGAGTTTGATTTGCGAAATTTCCTGCCGTTCCTGTTGAATCAGGCGGCCGAGGAAAGTTCGCTTGAGTTTCAGCGCGTTTACAAGGATCGCTACGGAATGCTGCGCACCGAATGGAGGGTGCTGTTTCATCTGGGCAATCATGGTGAGATGACCGCACGCGACATTGTTGAGCGTGCCAAAATCCACAAAACCAAGGTCAGCCGTGCGGTCAGCCGATTGCAACAGCGCCGATATCTGCAAAGGTTGCGGGATGAAAATGACCGGCGGGTTGAGCGGCTATCGCTGACCTCGGCTGGCCAGAAGGTTTATCGCGAGTTAAGCGGTATCGCGCAGGATTATGATCAGAAACTGGCATCGCGTTTCACCACGGGTGAGGCCGCTTTGCTGCGCATGATGCTGCGACGTCTGGCCGGAATGGATTAGGGTACTGGTAATCCGGTACAGCTGCCCCCAGATCAACGTCATAACGGACACAGGAACGACACATGACAGCGCCGGTTTCCCCAACGGCAAAATCCCATGATCTGATAGATTGGTTGGTGACCCGAGGCCTGGAAGGGGCCGACAAACAAGAACTTCTGGACGGGTATTGCACCCGTTTAGTTGATCTTGGTGTGCCCTTGATGCGCTTTCATGCGGCGCAACCGGCCTTGCATCCCGTCTATGGCGGAACGGGCTATAGCTGGTACCGCAGCAAAGGAAGTAATCTGGAAACCTTCGAGTATTCCGAAGAGCCCAGTGAAGTTTGGACACAAAGTCCGCTGTATGCCGTATTGCACGAAGATATCGATGCTATCCGTGAACGGCTGGTCGACCAGAACGAACCCAGCCGCTTTCCTCTGCTAAACGAGTTGCGGGAAAACGGAGCCACGGACTATTACGCGACTGGCATCAGCTTTGATGTGCCGGCTCAACGCAACCCCTATGATGCGAAAGAGGCAATCGACGGCGTCTTGATGTCCTGGTCCAGCAATGCGCCGGAAGGATTCTGCGACGATGATCTGGACGTAATCAATACGGCGTTACCGCATCTGGGGCTGGCTCTGAAGTCAGCCTCGAACGCGCGGGTGTCGAAAGATTTGATGCGGGTTTATCTGGGGCGCGATGCCGGTCGTCGGGTCTTGTCCGGTGAAATCCGTCGCGGGTCACTGCAGCAGATTGATGCGGTGATCTGGAACTTCGATCTGGAAGGGTTCACCAGCCTGTCAGAAGAGATGCCAGGGATCGAAGTCATAGATATGCTGAATGACTACCTGGGTGTGGTGGTCGATGTTGTTCATCAATGCGAAGGCAACATCCTGAAGTTCATGGGCGACGGTGTCATGGCGATGTTTGATGTCGGCGAGATCGATGCCGATGCCCGCGCTGCGCTGGCTGCGGCGACCATGCTGCAAGAGCGTATGGCCGAATTGAACACTCAGCGGAGTTCACGGGGACAACCGGTTTCGAACTATACGCTGGCATTGCACTCTGGTGAGATCCTCTATGGAAACATCGGCTCCGAAAGTCGGCTGGATTTCACGGTAATTGGTCCGGCGGTCAACCAGACGTCCAGAATTGCGGGGATGCATCGGTCACTGGGGCAGCGCATCCTGATTTCCGACGATGTAGCCCGCGCGGCCCATCCCTGCGATCAGGATCTGATCTCGGTCGGTCGCTATATGTTGCGGGGCGTGGCAGAGCCGAAAGAGCTGTTTACGATTTACAGAACGGCGGGCTAACCGATCACCGACACCTGTGCCAACGCGTGCGACTGCTGCTGCGCACGATTTCATAGAATGAAATCGATCCGGAAACTTTTAAATTTTCCGGGGTCTTGGGCGGATATGTTGGGTAATTCGAGCTGTGGTCGCTCAGAAATCGATCTCAACACCCGGCAAGCTCAGTTCCTTCATCATGTCGCGCAGTTCCTGGCGTGCGGCGATGTTGGAGATATTGAGCTGCTTGACCCCGATATCCTTGAGGTCCAGCAAAGTCAGTCCGCGCGGGAACAACTCGCGGAAAATCACTCGCTCGGAAAAGCCCGAGGCGACGCGGAAGCCGATGCGCTGTGACAGCATTTCGATCGCGCGTTGCATCTTTTCCTTGTTGACCATGCGCTGGGTCCCGACCCGGTTGCGCACCACTACCCAATCGATGGGTTTCAGCCCGGCCTGTGCACGCAATTGGCGCGCGTTCCAGACCATCTCGGAATAGACCGAGGGGCCAAGGATTCTCTCACCTTTGGAATCGATCCGCGCCAGCAGGTCAAAATCGATGAAACTGTCGTTCAGCGGTGTAATCAGCGTATCGGCCAGCGAATGTGCAACCTGGCTGAGTCGAGTGTGCGAACCGGGGCAGTCGATCAGGATGAAATCGCTATCGCTTTCCAGTTCGGCCACGGCGGCTGAAAGGCGGTGGTCATAAATGTTTTCACCGGGTTGCAGAGCGCTGGCGTCAATCTCGGGCAGGTCGTGGTGGCGTGGGCTGGGCAGAGACAGGTCCGAGCCGTTCAGGAAGTTCAAGCGGTTCTCGAAATACCGGCCCAGACTGCGCTGCCGCAGGTCAAGATCGAGTGTGCTGACCTTGTGCCCCAGCCGTGCCAATGCGGTGGCCACATGCATCGACACGGTTGATTTGCCTGCGCCGCCCTTTTCGTTCCCGACCACAATGATATGTGCCATGCCTGTATTCCCAAGTCCCGCCGTGTTTGCCTACACGTTGTTGGCAGCCACTATATGTTGTGTGAGCTAAGAAGGGAAGAACCTCGGGCCGTCTTGGGCGCTATTATCAGGCCTCAAATTGGAAAAGTGCTTGGTACTTGGGGGTTAGGGTAAATCCTTGCCAAACACACACCCCTGTTTCACTGTCCATCCTATGGATTTGTGATCGAGGGCAGCCATTGGATCATCTGTTTCTGAACGTTTTGAACGTGGTTCTGCCTGTCCTGATTTGCGCTGGAATCGGTTACGCTCTGGCTTTGATCAAGGCCCCCTATGACAACAAGGTCATTGGCGGGATCGTCTCGCGGGTCGGGTATCCGACGCTGATTATCTCGCACCTTTCAACCACCCAGATTGCGGTCGGCACCTTTCTTGATGTCATGATGGCCGCCGCTTTGGCGATTGCAGGTTTTGGGCTGTTGGGGCTTGTCGCGCTCAAACTGATGCGGCTGCCGGTGCGGGCATTTCTGACGCCACTGATGCATGGCAATGTCGGCAATATCGGCCTGCCCATTACCCTTTTGGCGCTGGGCGATGCGGGAATGGCCTATACGATGGCATTTGTGGTGGTTGTGCTGATCAGTATCTTCACGATCGGCATGTGGATTCCGGCCGGAGAGTTCTCGCCCAAGAAACTGGCGACTTCGCCGATTATTTACGCGGTCGCACTGTCGCTGGTGTTGATGGCGACGGGCACCAGCCTGCCGCAACCGGTGGCCAAATCCTTTGATATTCTGGGAGGTCTTTCAATCCCGCTGATGTTGCTGACGCTGGGCCACACGCTGGCGACCCTGCGGATCAAAAGCCTTGGCCGAGCCGTTTTGCTGACAGCGCTGCACCTGCTGATGGCTGCGGTGATTGCCAGCGCGTTGGTCTGGAGCTTCGGCTTCACCGGGGCTGAGCGGGGCGCGGTGATCCTGTGCTGTTTGATGCCATCCTCTGTCGCGACCTATTTGTTTATCGATCAGCATGTGCCGGAATACGGACCCGATGTGGCCGGGTTCATTCTGGTTTCGACTCTGTCCACGATCCTGGTGCTGCCAGTGGCGCTGTCCTACTGGATCTAATAGGCGCTGGGCGCGCAGCGCGCTAAAAACAGTATCTATCAGCAAAAAACCGTTTAATAATAGGCACAACACGGTGCCCGAAGGGCCAGCGCGCTATTCCTGAACGGGGGACAGGCAGATGCCAAAAGACGTCACTGAGGACATATCCGGCGCGGG
The DNA here is from genome assembly GCF_056539785.1 of Ruegeria sp. B11. Classification (NCBI taxonomy): domain Bacteria; kingdom Pseudomonadati; phylum Pseudomonadota; class Alphaproteobacteria; order Rhodobacterales; family Roseobacteraceae; genus Ruegeria; species Ruegeria sp. B11. The sequence continues at coordinate 169,508 of NZ_JBQFVO010000005.1, forward strand.
AGGGGCACGTCTGGTTCTGGTGATGACCGCGCTGTGCATGATGGTTGTTGGCTTCAACACAACCGCCGTTGCGACGATCCTGCCAAATCTGAAGGCCGAGTTCGATCTGTCGCCTTCCAGCCTGCAATGGGTGATGGCGATCTATACAGTGGTTAGCGCGACCCTCGTCACCATCGTCAGCCGACTTGGCGATATCACCGGCAAGATGGGCGTCTTCTTTGCCGGAATGATCGTGTTCGGTCTTGGCTCGGCCCTTGTATTGTTTTCGCAGGATGCAGCCATGTTGCTGGCAGGCCGCGGGGCCCAAGGTGCCGGGGCGGCAGCGCTGTTTGGCACCTCGCTTTCGCTGCTAACTGCCGCCACGCCTGAGGAACAACGGGCCAGCGTCACCGGTGCCTGGGGCGCAATCGTCGGGCTGGCAATCGGCGTTGGTCCGATTGTTGGCGGCGCGTTTGCACATTACCTCAGCTGGCGCGGCGTATTTGCCACCGATCTTGCGCTGCTGATCGTGGCGTTTGCGGTCGGGTTGCGGGTCAGCAAAGAGCATTACGTCCCCGACACCCGTCTTGCAGGCGCAAAGTTCGATCTTGCGGGTGCAGTCGCATTGGTCCTGCTGCTTGGCCCGCTATCCTTCGCGCTCAGCAACGGGGAAAGCCACGGATGGGCCACAAGATCGACCCTGATCCCGCTTGCCGTGTCGGCTGTAGCGGTGATTGCACTGATCATCACCTCGCGCCGCAGCGCGGACCCTCTGATCGAGCTGCGCTACTTCCGCCACCCCCGTTATTTCATGGCGGCGGCAGGGATGTTCATTACCGGCTTCGCGCTGTTCAGCTTTTTCGTCTATTTCAACGTCTTCGTGCAATCGCCAGATGCGTTTGGCCTGTCCGCTGTTGGGGCGGGGGTGGCGATCCTGCCGTTGAGCCTCAGTATGTTCGTCGTGTCTGTGGTGGCTCCGCGTTTTCTTGCACCTTACAGTTTTCGATGGCCGGTGATCCTGGGCATGGGGTTCATGACCTGTGGGTTCATGCTGTTGACGACAACGACGAACACAACAGGCATGGGTGCGATTTGGTGGAAGCTGGTGATTATCGGGATCGGGCTTGGCATCGGTTTTTCGTTATTGCCGCGTCTCGGGCTGCGCTTGTTGCCGGAAGAACATATGGGGCAGGGCTCGGGCGTAGTGAATGCGTTCCTTTATTTTGGGGCCACGCTTGGTGCGGTTGTCGGCGGGTTGGCTGAAGCGATCACCACCCGGCGCGGCCTGACCGAAGTGATCAACGCCTTGCCCACCGGGTCCGAGCAACGGGCCGACCTGGCCCATGCACTGACACATGGCACCGCCAGTCAGGTGCAGCAGCTTATAGCGGCGCTTGATCCGACCACGGGCGAAGCGTTGGCGCGCGCCTTACGAGATCTGCAGGATGATGCATTTAACAGTGCCATGCTTGTCGCCGCTATCGCTGCGCTTTTGGGGATGATCCTGGCTGCCGTAATGCTGCGAGGCCCCGTGCCTCCACCGCACAGCGCGGTTGATCTGACAAGGGACTGATCGTCGGTGGGGCCACTTGTGACCGGCACCCAATCGGCCTAGGCTTTTGCCATGTGTGGAAAATTTGCAGCCGGTCACCTGACACAGCGGGAAATGCTGGCAATTACCGAGTATTTTCTCTACGGCAAGGTCTCGCCTGATCTGCCCGAACAGCTGCCTTCGGGTGGGTACAATGTGTCTCCGACCAATCGGGTTGGCATGGTCCGTTGGGACGGCGACCGGGCCGAGCTGGCGACGGCGCGCTGGCAGATCAAGGACCCGCGCAGCAAGAAGCCGATGATCAATTCGAAGATCGAAAATGTCAGCTTCTGGCAGCAATACTGGAACAAGGGGCGCTGTCTTATTCCGGCGCTGGGATATTACGAGTGGCCCAAGGACCAGGGCCATGATTGCCCGGTCTACATCACGGTTCAGCGCAATGCCCCGGTGATGTTTTTTGCGGGGTTTTACAGGACTGATGACAGCAGCCATAGCTGCACTATCCTGACCCGGACACCCAGCCCGCAGATCGCGCATATTCACAACCGCATGCCAGTGATCCTGACCCCGGATGAGATCGAAAACTGGCTATCAGGCGTCACGACCGCGCAAGAGGCGCAGCAGTCGTTGGGCACGCAGTACGAAGGCCGGTTTGAATATCACACCGTCAAACCCATCAAACGCGGAGCTGAGGGCGAAGATATGATTGAGCCTTACACGCCCCCGGTCCAGACCGGGTTTGATTTCTGAAACAGCCGCAAAGTGCAGTGGCGCAATTCCAAAACAAAAAAGGCCGCCCAAATGGACGGCCTTTCGCATTTCAACCAGGTCGGGATTAGAAGCCCAGACCTTCGTATTTCTTCTTGAACTTCGACACGCGGCCGCCTGCGTCCATCAGGCGCGACGAACCACCGGTCCATGCGGGGTGCACGGAAGGGTCGATTTCCAGAGCCAACTGGTCGCCTTCGCTGCCCCAGGTGGATTTCATCTGAACCACAGAGCCATCGGTCATTTTGACGTTGATGACGTGATAATCGGGATGGATGTCTTTTTTCATCTTTCCGCTCCTTACGCCTCGGCGCCAGCCTTGGGCTTGTAGTTGGTGACTTCTGCGATACGCGCGGATTTACCACGGCGCGAGCGCAGGTAGTAAAGTTTGGCGCGACGAACGCGGCCACGGCGGACAACGGTGATGCTGTCGATATTGGTCGAATGCAGCGGGAACACACGCTCCACGCCTTCGCCAAACGAAATCTTGCGAACGGTGAACGAACCGGCGATGCCGCTGCCACCTTTGCGCGCGATGCAGACGCCTTCATAGTTCTGCACACGGGTACGCGACCCTTCGGTCACTTTAAAGCCGACACGGATGGTGTCACCGGCTTTGAAATCGGGGATGTCTTTCCCCAGGGCGGCAATCTGTTCCGCCTCAAGCTGTGCGATTAGGTCCATCGCAGTTACTCCTATATGCTCGCGGTTGGTCCACGAAGTTTGGGCACGGCCTGAGAGCTCTTGGTCTTCACCGGGTCCTGCGTACAGCCCGCCAGAGGTCAGATCGAATGTTCCTTTTGGTCCGGTCCGCCCTGTCGCGCCGTGGCCGAAGAAAGCCGGGCGTCACGTCAGGATGCAAACCAAAAAGCCGGAGTCGCGTAACGCCACACCGGATTGGGCTGCTTTACGGGCTTTGTGGGCGGGGATCAAGCCTTATTCTTGGTGAAACAGGTGAGTTTTTGCCACCCGTCAAATCCACCGTTGCCTTGTTCACCAGATCAGGCATTCTGGGGTTAATTATAAGAGCAGATATTTGATACAGGATCATAAGATGCGCAAAGCACTTCTGCTGGCCGTTATGGCGCTTGCACTTGTCTCATGTGGTCGCCGCGGCCCGCAACCTCAGGCGGTTGAGCCGCAGGCCTTCGCGGACACGACCCCGCCTTCGATCATCTACCCCGCCTTTGGTGACGCTGACCCGCACCCTTGGGAAGGTCGCCACCCCGGCCAGTACCCCGTGCACGGGCTGGATGTCTCGCGTTGGCAGGGGCCGATTGATTGGCGCACCGCGCAGAAGAACGGTGTCAGTTTTGCCTTCATCAAAGCCACCGAGGGCGGAGATTTTACCGACCCGATGTTCGACGAGCACCGACGCGGCGCACAAGCTGCCGGAGTGCCGTGGGGGGCCTATCACTATTACTATTTCTGCCGACCGGCCCAAGAACAGGCGCGTTGGTTCATCCAGAACGTGCCCAAAGGGGCCGACCTGCCGCATGTGCTGGATATGGAATGGACGCCCCATTCCAAAACCTGCACCCTGCGCCCTGATGGCCGAACCGTTCGGGCCGAGGCGCAGCGGTTCCTTGATATTCTCGAGCGCCACTATGGCCGACGCCCGATTGTCTACACGACGGTAGATTTCTACGGCGACACCGATATCGGACGACTTCCCAAAACCGAGTTCTGGCTGCGCTCGGTCGCGGGCCACCCGCGCAACGTTTATCCAGGCTCGGTCTGGCGGTTCTGGCAATACACCGGCACCGGGCTGGTGCCGGGGGTTCAGGGTAAGGTGGACATCAACACCTTCAACGGCACGCCGGAAACCTGGGCGTTGTGGAAGGCAACCCGTTAGTCTTAGCCCTTATCTTCTGATTTTCGATAGGCGTCCCACAGATCGGGCCGCCGTTCGCGGGTGATCTGTTCCGACATTTCATGACGCCAATCCGCAATGCGTCCATGGTGGCCTGACATCAGGATCTCGGGGATCGGGCGGCCTTTCCAGTCGGCGGGGCGGGTGTATTGCGGATGCTCCAATAAGCCAGAGGAAAAGCTCTCCTCCTCGGCTGAGGCCTGGTTGCCCAGAACGCCCGGGATCAGCCGCACGGTGGCGTCGATCAGGGCCTGTGCGGCGATTTCACCCCCGGTCATGACAAAATCACCCAAGCTGATCTCTTGCACGCCGTAGTGCTCCAGCACGCGCTCATCGACGCCTTCGAAACGACCACATAACAGGGTCATGCCATCGCAGCGAGCCAGGTTTTGCATCATTTTCTGATCCATCCGACGCCCACGCGGGCTGAGGTAGATCAACGGCCAGTTGCCCCGGATGCCCGCCATCGTATGCTCAATGGCCTCACCCAGCACATCGGCACGCAGCACCATGCCCGCACCGCCGCCCGCCGGGGTGTCATCCACATTGCGGTGCTTGCCGATCCCGAATTGGCGCAAATCCACAGTTTCCAACTGCCATAGCCCTTCTTGCAGGGCCTTGCCGGTCAGGCTTTCGCCTAGAACACCGGGGAAGGCAGATGGGAACAACGTGATAATCTTGGCCTTCCACACCCCGTGCAGATCGGGCGTCGGCGTCATCAACTCGCGCGGCTTCAACGTTGGACGGATGGCTTTGCGGCCATGGGACTTTCCGGGTTTATCTGTCATCTCGAGCCGATCAGATCATTTTGGGTGCTTTGAACCAAAGCCGTCTTTTGATCGATCAGCGCAGCATCGTCCAGATCGGATCGGTTCATTTCCAGCATCTGCTGCAAGACATCCTCGGGCAGGCGTGGGTTTGATCGGGTCGGGCCTACCAATTCGGCGGCTTTGTCCGCAGGCAGGTCAAGGAATTCAGCAAAAGTGCTTCCAAGCCCATGTCGCTGGCCCTGCAGGTCTTCCAGCCATTCGGTGCGGACCGAGACCGAGGGCAAACGGTCGCGCACAGCCGCCGCAGCAACCTGAGGCGACGGCACCGGTTCAAGTCTTGCGCGGAAAGCCTCAAAATCCTGAATTAGGCGCGAGCGTTGAAGATCATGTGCCCACAGGCTGCGCAGCCAGCTTCCGCGTTGGCGCAAGGAGTAGTAGATCGTGATATGCACCTCTTCCCCGGCAAACCGGTCGCGGATCAGGCCGACAAGGCACGAGGCAAGCTCGGGCGCGGCCTCATAGCCCACCGCGACATTGCGGCTGGGGCGCAGGCCCGAGAAGTTTTCTTCACTCAGAACCAGCCCGCGTTTCTGGCCGAATTCCAGCGAATTCAGAAAGTGCCGCATCTGATCCTTGAAATCGCTCATCGCGCCGGGGGTGCCGTAGACGGAATAGCGTGTGGCTGCTTCGGACAAGCCGGTTTTGCGGGTCCGATAGGGCAGGACCAACGCATGGTGCGGCCAGATCAGTGAGCGGTTTTCGAACAGAAAGGACTGTGCCGCCGTCGTCCCGGTCTTGTGCAGACCCAGATGCAGCAACACGCGGCGCATTACAGCAGGCCCTCGGGCGGATCAGCGATGATGCGGCCCTTGTCCAGATCAACGGTCGGAACGGATTCGAGTGTAAACGGCAGCAGCACGGTGGCCTTTAAGCCCGGACCGTGCAGTTCCAACAGATCCGCCGCGCCGTGATTTTGAACCGATTTCACCCGACCCAGCAGGGTGCCGCCGGTGTCATAAACCTCAAGCCCGATAAGGTCGGTGTGGTAAAACTCATCATCCGGCAGCGACGGCAATTGATCGCGCCGCGCGTAAAGGCGCAGGCCATTCAGCGCATCCGCCGCTTCCTTCGTCTCAATGCCACCCAGCCGGGCGGCAAAGCCGTTCTTGATCGCGCGGGTCAGCACCACCGGATAGCGCTCCTTTCCGGCTTCGTCGGTCAAGGGCGAATAGCCTTCGATATCCTCGGGGATGGCGCAAAAGCTTTTCAGCCGCACCTCGCCGCGCACCCCATACGAGCCCGCGATGCTGCCTACACAGATCAGATCACTCATTTCGACCATCCGTCACACATAGCCCGTCCCGCCATTGTCCGATCACCTCGCACGCCTCGCGCTGGTTCGAGCGTTCGAAGAATACGCCCACAATAAATGCGATCGCCAGCAGGATGGGAAGACGTAACAATCCGAACATGTCTAGCGCACCCCGATGGGCAGAGAGGTGTCTCTGCATTCCCAGCCGACCTGCTCCAGTTCCGGCGTATCGGATTGGGCCTCGGGCCAGCCCAAGCAGAAATATCCGATCAACCGCCAGTCCTCGGGGACATCCAGATCGCGCACCATCTGGTCCGGGTCGAGGATCGAGACCCAGCCCAGGCCCAAGCCTTCTGCCCGCAAGGCAAGCCAGAAGAGCGTGATGGCTGAGACGACGGAATAACGCCGCATTTCGGGCATAGTGCCTGCGCCGAGACCTTGACCTTTGTCGGTGGCATCGTCGCAAAACACGGCCAGCTGCACCGGAGCTTCTTTCATCCCGGACAGTTTCAACTGGCTGTACAGCTGCGCCTTTTCGCCGGAATACCCGCTCAGCGCCCGCTCGTTGGCCGCTTGGAAATTCTTCAGCGCCGCGTCGCGCGCGGCCTGACTTTCGATGCGGATCACGCGCCAGGGTTCGCTGAGCCCAACAGAAGGGGCCAGTCGAAACGCGTCGAGGCAGCGCGTAAGCACTGCCTCGTCAATTGCATCGGTGCGAAACCGGCGCACATCACGCCGGAGCCGCATCAACAGATCGAACTGCGTGCGAAAATCGTCGGAAAAGGCCTGATCCTGCACGCGCCCGACTGCTTATTCTTCTGCAGCAGCTTCTTCAGCCGGTGCAGCAGCCGCTTCGGCAGCTTCAGCAGCCTTGGCAGCTTTCTCTTCCGCGCGTTCCTGAGCTTTCTTGCCCGGAGTACCCTTGTTGGGGTTGTTGCGCTCGGCCTTGTCGCGTGCGCCAGCAGCTTCCAGCATACGTGCGATCCGGTCGGTGGGCTGTGCGCCCTGATCCAGCCAGTACTGGATGCGCTCCATGTTCATTTTCACGCGCTCTTCGCTGTCTTTCGGCAGCAGCGGGTTGTAGGTGCCCAGTTTCTCGATGAAACGGCCATCGCGGGGCATACGGCTGTCAGCCGCAACAATGCGATAGAAGGGACGTTTTTTCGAGCCGCCGCGGGCGAGACGAATTTTCATTGCCATGGTGGTATCTCCTTTGAATGGCGTATCCAGCGTGGTGCCGGTTTAGTTCTGGTGTTTCTTGTGGTGTCGGATGACTTCCTGAATGATGAAGTTCAGGAAAGCCTTGGCGAAATCGGGGTCCAGATCGGCCTCTTTCGCCAGGTCTTCTAACCGTGCGATCTGCGCGGCCTCGCGCGAGGGATCGGACGGGGGAAGGTCGTGTGCGGCCTTGAGTTTGCCCACAGCCTGCGTGTGCTTGAACCGCTCGCCCAGCGTATAGACCAGGATCGCATCCAGCCGGTCGATGCTTTCTCGATGGTCTTTCAACAGCGCAGCAGCCTGTGTCACGGGGTTGTTCATTGGCCGGTCCTTTCGGTGGTCAAATCAATCTGCGGATGACGCCAGATCTGAGCGTGCTTGCCCAAAAGCTCGGCTCTCTCAATCTCCAGCGTTGCGCCGAGGCGTTCGGCCAAAGCGCGCGAGCGGTCATTGGCATGGGCGATGTAGGAAATCACACCGTTCAGGCCCTGATGCCGAGCTGCATAGTCGCGTGCAGCCGCGGCGGCCTCAAAGCCCAGACCTTTGCCTTCGGCCTCTGCCATCAGGGTCCAGCCCAGCTCGGGCTCGGCCCAGCCGGGGACGTAAATCATGCCTGCCCATCCCACGAATGCGCCGCTGGCCTTTTCAGTCAGATGCCACAGACCATAACCGCGCAGCGCCCAATGACCCAATCTGTTCGAAAGAGAGCTCCAGCTTCCAAGCGCGTCCTTGGGACCACCAACCATATGGCTGCGCTCGGTCGCGTAGAACGCGGTCATCGCAGGCAGATCGTCCAGATGCGGCGCGCGCAGGATCAGGCGATCGGTTTCGACGGTGGGTATAGTGAACGAGGTCATGCGTATGCCTCCACGCCACCATTTACCAGATCGGCAGGCGCAGAATGACGCCAGACCTGCATCGCCCCGAAAGCCGGGTGTTCGAACATATATTCAAACTGCGCGCCCAGCCGTTCCGCGACAGCCTTGCTTCCCAGATTGTCCGGATCGATCAGCGAGATTGCGGTTTCCCAGCCCAGCACGTCATAGGCATGTGCACGTGCAGCCAGTGCCGCTTCGGTCGCATAACCCTTGCCGGTGGCGTGGTTCATCAGGGTCCAGCCAATTTCGGGCTCGGGCCAGCCGTGAGGGTTCCACAAGCCAACATGGCCTACATAGGTGCCGGTGTCTTTTTCCTCGACACCCCAGAAGCCATAACCACGCATCGCCCAGTGGCCTAACAGCATCGCAACAGCGCGCCATGTCTCATCCGGGCGTTTCGGGCCGCCGACGAATTTCGAGGCGTCGCTGGCAAAAAACTCTGCCTCAGCCTCAAAATCGGCCTCGCAAGGGGCCCGCAAGATCAGGCGTTCGGTTTCCAGCGTTGGTATGGCCATGGCAAGTGTCATGCCTGCACCTCGCCGTATCGCCAGACATGCTGGGTTGGGCCAAAGGCGCTTTCGGCAACGGCGTCGCGCGTTGCACCCAGACGCTGTGCCAATGCGTTCGAACGCGTGTTAGATTGCGAAACGTAACTTACGAACTGACCGGACCCGAGCAGATCGAAGCCAAAATCGCGAACAGCGCTGCACGCTTCGGTCGCGTAACCTTGCATGCGGAACTTGCGATCGAACATATAGCCAAGCTCGGGCTCGTGATCGTCCCATTCTAGGCCCAGAATGACGAAGCCAATGACCTGATCATCGTCGTTAAACGTGACGGTGAACAAGCCGTGACCATGCAAAAGCCAGCCTGATGTGTAGTAGGAAAACTCAGTCCAGGCGTCCTGCTCGGTATCGCCAAAGCTGTCCTTGCAGATCGAGGTCCAAACCGGCAGGTCGTCCAGAGTGGGCGCACGCAGAACCAGCCGCCGGGTCTGAATAACCGGCAGGGCCGCGCGATACTGCGCTGCTGCCATCGCCGCCTTTCCGGACGGGGGCTGGGTGCAGCGTGCTGACGTCACTTTTTCTTTCCAAAACCGCTCAACCCCGGGGGCAGGCCAATGCCGCCACCCATTCCGGGCAGACCGCCGGGCATCTTGCCGCCCATCGCTTTGGCGGCTTGTTCCAGCGCCTTGGGGTCCATGCCTGCAGCCATTTCCTCGGGGCTGGGGCCACCTTTGCCGAACATGCCTTTCATGGCCTGTTTCAGCATCTTGCCTTTGCCCATCTTGCCCATCTTTTTCATCATGTCGGACATCTGCCGGTGCATCTTGAGCAGCTTGTTGAGATCGCTGACCTCCATACCCGAACCGGCGGCGATGCGTTTCTTGCGGCTGGCTTGCAGCAGTTGCGGGTTGGCGCGTTCGCGTTTGGTCATCGACTGGATCAGCGCGATTTGCTGGCGCAGGATTTTATCGTCCAGACCGGCCTGATCCATCTGCTTGGCCATCTTGTTCATGCCCGGCATCATGCCCATCATGCCCTGCATGCCGCCCATCTGGATCATCTGCTCCAGCTGCATTTTCAGGTCGTTCATATTGAACTGACCTTTGACCATGCGCTTCATCATGCGCTCGGTCTGTTCCATCTCCATCGTTTCCTGGGCTTTTTCGACCAGAGCAACGATGTCGCCCATGCCTAGAATACGCCCCGCGATCCGGTCCGGCTCGAAGGTTTCGAGCGCGTCCATCTTCTCGCCCAGACCAACAAAGCGGATCGGCTTGCCGGTGACCGCGCGCATCGACAGCGCCGCACCGCCGCGCCCGTCACCGTCCATACGGGTCAGGACCACGCCCGAGATGCCGACCTTGGCATCAAACTCTTCGGCCACTTCAACAGCGACCTGACCGGTCAGGCCGTCGACCACCAGCAGCGTCTCACGCGGGTCGACCACGTTACGAACCTGCTCGACCTCGTCCATCAGGACTTCGTCGATATGCAGACGGCCCGCGGTGTCGAGCATGTAGACGTCATAGCCGCCCAGCGTTGCCTGTTGCTTGGCGCGCTTGGCGATATCAACCGGCGTCTGGCCGGGAACGATCGGCAGCGTATCTACACCAACCTGCGTGCCCAGGACCGCAAGCTGATCCATCGCCGCCGGGCGATAGACGTCCAGCGAGGCCATCAGGACCTTCTTGCCCTCTTTCTCTTTCAGGCGTTTCGCCAGCTTACCGGTGGTGGTTGTCTTACCGGAACCCTGCAGGCCGACCATCAGGATCGGGGCAGGCGGGTTGTCGATCTTCAGCGCGCCGGGGTCTTCTTCGCCACGCAGTGTATCAACCAACGCGTCGTGCACGATCTTTACGACCTGCTGGCCGGGCGTGATCGATTTGGTGACAGCTTGACCGGTCGCCTGTTCCTGTACTTTCTTGACGAACTCGCGCGCCACCGGCAGCGAGACGTCGGCCTCAAGCAGGGCAACGCGGACTTCGCGCAGGGCGGTTTTCACGTCTTCTTCAGACAGGGCACCCTGTTTGGTCAGCCGGTCAAAGACGCCGGAAAGGCGTTCGGATAGATTTTCAAACATGCCTTCGGCCTCCTTAGCCGGTTATCTGGTGGCGTGCCCTAGATAGGACGCGTCGGTTAAATGCACAAACGCCCCCACGGGCGAAACTCGCTGGTGGGGGGCGATCCCTGAACGACTCAAGGGACCGGAAGATCAAACGCTTCCGGATGTTGGCGGCGATTTAGGCCGATTGGCTGGCAGAGTCAACCTTGCGCGCCGGAAGCCAGTCATTGATCGCATCAACCAGCCGATGCGCGCCGCGCCCGCTGGAATAAGCCTCGACAATGGGATGCCGCCCGGCGCTCATGCCTTCATCCAGTATTAGGACAGGGCGATAGAGGGTCGATGTGCCATTGTCGCTACGCGAGGTCGTGCTTTCGGTTTCCGCGTGCGAGAGGTGCGAGAGCTCATGTTCCACCGCATCATATCCAAAGACTGACTGTCTGCGGATCAGGATGCTGTTTTTATTGCGATCCAGTATGACCTGCACGCGGCGGACAAAGGCGCAAAATGCACCAAAACCCATGCCTCCGCCGAATAGTGCGAAGAAAATGCCGAACAAGATACCCTCGCCACCTTCACTGGCCAAGAAGACGCCCGCGCCTACAAATGCCAGAATGAAGAAAACCAGCGTGATGCCGATGAACCATGGCGTATTGGACAGGATCAGTTGGCTCGGAGTGTTACGCGTGACTTTCATGGCGGCACGCTAGCACCGAATGCCGCGCCTGTCGTGGCTTGAATTTACCTGTCGGTTGGGCGATGAGCGCGCCATACGAGGAGGTTCCCATGGACGCATCATCTGCCTTTCAGGATACGTTGCCGATCAGCTCGGATGCGCTTTTGGCGCAGTTGGATGAATGGGGGCTGCCCTATCGGTTGCATACTCATATCCCGCTGCGCACCGTTGAGGATGCCATGGGGGTCGAGGGCCAGTTCATGGTGCCGGGTGAAAACACATTGCGGCTTAAGAACCTGTATCTGCGCGACAAGAAAAAGCGGAACTATCTGGTGACGCTGGAACAGAGCCGCGAGATCGACCTCAAGGCGCTGGGCGCGGAGTTGGGGGTTGGCAACCTGTCCTTCGGCTCGGCGGATCGGCTGTTCCAGAACCTCGGCATCCGCCCTGGCGCGGTCAGTCCGCTGGCGATGATCAACGGCGTTGAGAACAACGTTAAGTTCTTCATGGACGCCGCCGCGCAACAGGCCGATGTCATCAACATGCACCCTTTGGTCAACGACCGAACCGTCGTTTTGTCGCGCGAAGAACTGATGGTGTTCTTTGATAAGATCGGGTGCGAGATAAACTGGCTGCCGTGATCACCCTTCAAGCGCTTCGTTCAAAGCGGCAGCGACATGGGCGGCGGAGGGGTTGACGAACAGGTGACCGTCCGCCTCGAACACCGGATCGTCCAGATGATCGGGGAAAGCCAGAGGCAACTCGGTACAGGCCAGCAAGATCGCGGTTCCGGGTGTGGCGTGTTTGTTGCAGAAGGCCAGCAGGCGCGCATGTGCGGTGTCGGATGCGCCGCCGTAGAAATCACTGTCGATCATCGCCTGCATCTCGGCGATCTCAGGCTCGGGCAGGCGTGTGTTTGCCGTGATACCCTCGGCGGCCAGCCGGTCGGCATAGTTTGTGGCCTGCATGGTGACTGCGGTTCCAAGGACCAAAGCATTGGTGGCGCCGGTCGAGGCGGTCGCGTCGGCGGTTGCGTCAAAAATGCTGAGAATAGGCATGGAGACGCCTTCGCGGATCGCGTGAAGCCGCGCGTGTGGCGTATTGGAGGCGATGATGCCGAAATCGCAGCCTGCGTGTTCCAAAGTCAGCAGTGCTTCGCGGAACACCGCGTCGAAAGCGGCCCAGCTGTCTTCGTCACCGGCCACGCCGCGCAAGGCGCGGGTTTTGGCTTGGGTGACGGATTCGATGGTCATGGGTGGGATGGGCAGCGGCGATCCGTGGCCGCGTTCAGCAAAATACCGACCCGCGCCTTCAGCGATCGCCCGGTAGTAGTCGACAGTTGAGGCCCAGCCAACACCGCCCAATATTCCAATCTTTTTCATGTGAAATGCCCAGTCTGCCGATTTGCCTCGGCGCAGACTGGACGGTTCAAGGGGGGCAGGTCAATCAGGCTGCCAGTTTGGTGACAGCTTTCTGCGCATTGGACAGGGTTGTTTCGGGGTCCAGTGCCATGCGATCTGCGGCGATGACTTCGACATCATGGATGCCGATGAAGCCCAGAACATGGCGCGCATAGGTGGTGGCAAAGTCGATCTCGGAGCCCACCGCCGTACCGCCTGATGCAACAGCAAGGATGGCGCGTTTGCCTTCCAGCAGACCTTTCGGTCCTTCTTCGGAATAGGAGAATGTCAGACCGGCACGGGCGACCAGATCAATCCAGGCCTTGAACGCGGCGGGAACTGAGAAGTTGTAGATCGGCAGGCCGATGACGATCGTGTCGGCCTTTTGCAACTCGGACACCAATTCGTCCGACAGGGCCAGCAGGTCTTTCTGTACCGCGTCACGCTGTTCGGCGGGGGTGAAATTGGCGCCGATCCAGTCTTCGGTCAGCAGGGGCAGGGGGGTGGCCAGATCGCGGCGGATGATGCGGCTGGCGTTCAGGTGGCGAACCACGCGGTCGGACAGATCGCGGGTGGCAGATCCAGTGCGGCGGGCCGAGGCGTCGATATGCAGGATGGTTTTGGTCATTTCGGGGCGTCCTTTGTTGCGGAATTAGCTTCTGTTGCCCCAATATGGCTGTTGCGTGCATGAACAAAACTCGGATATATCAACAAGCATTGTTAGAATTTGCACATTGGATCAGATGCAATGGACAATTGGGATGAAGTGAGAACCGCCTATCAGGTGGCGCGCATGGGAACGGTCAGCGGCGCGGCGGATGTGCTGGGTGTGCACCACGCCACCGTGATCCGCCATATCGATGCGATCGAGGCACGGTTGGGCGTCAAACTATTCCAGCGTCACGCGCGTGGGTACACACCAACCGAAGCGGGTGAGGACCTGTTGCGGGTCGCGCAGGCAACCGAAGATCAGTTCAACCAGTTGGTCGGTCGCATGAAGGGGCGCGGAGACGATGTCTCGGGCGAGATCGTGGTCACCTCACTGGCCTCACTGGCCCCGCTCATCGTACCGACGCTGACCGAGTTCCAGCAGACCCACCCGGGATTGATCGTGCGCTATCTGACCGGCGACCGCCTGTTCCGGTTGGAATATGGCGAGGCGCATGTGGCGATCCGCGCCGGGGCCGCGCCGGATCAACCGGACAATGTGGTGCAGCCGTTCATTCCACAAGAGGTCGGACTATTCGCTAGCAAGGCCTATCTCGCGCGCCACGGCAAACCTGCAAACGTTGCAGATTTCGCCAATCACTACTTCGTGGGCAATGATGATGAAAACAGCCGCGCGCCGTTTTCCCGCTGGCTGCGTGCCAACGCGCCGGAGCAGGCGATCACTTTCCGCTGCACCAATAATTTCTGTATGCGAGAGGCTGTTCTGGCCGGTGCAGGCATCGGCTTTATGGCCCGTTGGGAGGCCGCGCGCGATCCCGATCTGGTCGAGGTGATGGCACCGTTGCCCGAGTGGTCTGGCAAGCTGTGGTTGGTGACTCATGTGGATCTGCACCGGACCACTAAGGTGCAGGCCTTCCTATCCTTCCTGAAAGATCAATCCAAGGGCTGGCTGCCGTGACACCGCAGGCGCGCGGCCATCTGGCCATGCTAACATTCTCGGCTTTGGTGGCGGGCAGTTTCTCGCTTGGCTCAATGGCGGCAAATGAGATCGCACCGTCGGCGATCACGGCAGCGCGCTTTGCGATTGCGGCGGTTGTGATCGGCATCGCTGCGATTGCCACAACGGGCATTCCGCGCAGCGCGGCTCGGGCACCATGGCGCTATCTGGTGCTTGGCGGATTGTTCGGAGCCTACTTTGTCCTGATGTTCTACGGATTGAAAACCGCTCCCCCGGTCAGCGCGGCGGCGGTCTTTACGCTGACCCCGGTCATGTCGGCGCTGGCCGGGTGGGTGCTGCTGCGCCAGATCACCACCCCACGCATGGCGCTGGCCCTGACGGTCGGTGCGGTCGGTGCGCTGTGGGTGATCTTCAGAGCGGATTGGCAAGCCTTTCAGGTCTTCGAGATCGGAGGCGGCGAGATCATCTATTTCTGGGGTTGCGCCGCGCACGCCGTCTATACGCCGATGATACGGCGATTGAACCGGGGCGAGCCTGCGGTGGTGTTCACCTTCGGTACGTTGGTTGCGGGGTGTTTGATCCTGACGGTCTGGGGCTGGTCCGATATCCGTGCAGTAGATTGGGGCAACCTTCCCGGGATTGTCTGGGTGACGCTGCTTTATATCTCGTTGTTTGCGACCGCCGCCAGTTTTGTACTGGTTCAGTTTGCAGCCCTGCGTTTGCCCGCGGCAAAGGTCATGGCTTACACTTACCTGACGCCCACCTGGGTGATCCTGTGGGAAATCGCCCTGGGACGTCCTGCGCCGACGGCATTGGTGTTGGTTGGTGCCGGGCTCACCGCTGTTGCGCTGTTGTTGCTGCTGAAAGGAGAAGACGCGCCTGCAAACACTCCGGTGCGCTCGAATTGAAGCTTGTGATATCTACCTGATGTGGCAGCCTGCCTGTCACCACCAAGGAGCTGGGCCATGAAAACAATGTCACTTATTCCCGCATTGCTGGCGCTGTCCGCCTGTGCCCCCGGTGGCGCGAAAGACGCTGCAGAGGCGGACCTGCAAGCCAGCTGCGAAGCTCTGGTGGGCGCCGAAACCGGCACAGGGCCTGATGGTGTCAAAGCGATGTCTACCCAGTCCAGCCCGACAGGCTCGGTCACCAGCGTATTCGTGGCAGGGGCCGAGGCTCCGTGGCTCTGTCGTGCCGACCCAACGGGGGTTGTGACCGGGGTGGAATATAGCCGCGAGGGCTGAGCCTGCCGTTTGGATCGTCCCGACGGGTCAGACTGGCGAACTGCCCGGGTCGACATATCTCAGGATCAGGAGGACGCCAATATGTTCAAACACATCATGGTCCCGGTCGACCTGCACTTGCCGCCCGAGGTCAAGAAAGCCACCGAGGTTGCCGCGCATTTGGCCAAATGGCAGGGCGCCAAAGTGACCATCGTCAGCGTCACCGGCCCACAGCCTGGGGATAGCCAACTGACAACAGACGCGATCAAACAAGAATTGCTGACCTGCGCCAATGAAATCGCGATGCAAAGCGGGGCGCAGGTGGACACACGCAACATTCATTCGGTTGATGTCGCGGTCGAGATCGACAAGGACCTGACCCACGCAGCAGAGGAAATGGGGGCCGATCTGATTGTTGTGGGAACCCATGCACCCCGGATCACAGACTATATCCTGTCCAGCCACGCGGGATATCTGGCCAAACACGCCAGCATGTCGGTCTTAGTTGTGCGTTAGGCCTCATCCGGGGGCAGTTCAACTTCAAGAAACCGCTCGAACGCATCCAGATTGACCGGTTCGAACTGTCCGAACCCCTGCATCCAAACCGAGGCCGCACGAAGCGCGTCGGGTTCAAGTTTGCACCACTTCACCCGTCCGCGTTTTTCCTGAGAAATCAGACCTGCTTTGGTCAGGATCACCAGATGCTTTGAAATCGCGGCCAGCGACATTTCGAACGGTTCGGCCACGTCGGTGACGGCCATGTCATCTTCCAGCAGCATCGCTAAGATGGCACGGCGGGTGGGATCGGCGAGGGCTGCGAAGACAGTGTCGAGGTCGTTGGACATGGTTCCGCTGAACCATAGCCTGTGAGTTTGGTCAACCATTTGGTTGAATATGCGGATTCAGGCTTATCCGCCCGGTCAGCGAATTATACGCCATCGGCAGGTTTCGCGTGGTCTGTAATATTATTATAAAAATCATATACTTAGCGACGTTCATGCTGCGGCTTCATTGCCGTTGACTCTGCGCCTTCAGCCCCTTAGCACCCTACCCAAGACTGTGCGAGGGAAACGCCCGTGACCGAAGATGACCAAAAGCAGCGTATGGCGCAGCTGGAGGCCAAGATCGAAGCGGCGAAAAAGGCCAAAGCGCCGAAACCTCGTGCGGATGCTGACGTATCCGGAGGCGAGCTTGCCTGGAGGATGGTCATCGAAATGGTTTCCGGTCTGGGGATCGGATTTGGCATCGGATACGGGCTGGACAGCCTGCTCGGGACGATCCCGATCTTTCTGGTGCTGTTCACATTGCTGGGCCTTGTCGCGGGCGTGAAGGTTATGCTCCGCAGCGCGAAAGAGGTTCAAGAGAAACAAGCGGCCGCAAGCGCGACCGAGAAGGACGAGAGGGACTGAACGTGGCAACCGAGACCACCGCAGAAAAAGGCAGCAGCCTGGCTTTCCATCCAATGGACCAGTTTATCGTCAAGCCGTTGTTCGGCGACGGTGCGATTGCCTGGTACACGCCCACAAACGTGACCCTGTGGCTGTTCCTGGCGATTGCCGCGATCTTTGCCCTGCTGGTTCTCAGCACGTCCAAGCGCGCCATTGTTCCGACGCGGATGCAGTCGGTGGCCGAGCTGGCCTATGGTTTCATCTACAAGATGCTGGAAGACATCTGCGGCAAGGAAGGCGTCAAGTACTTCCCCTATGTCATGACCCTTTTCATGTTCATCGTCTGCGCGAACTTCCTGGGCATGTTGCCCATGTCCTTCACCACCACATCGCATTTCGCCGTGACCATCCCGCTGGCGCTGGCCGTGTTCCTGACCGTGACCGTTTTGGGTTTCGTCAAGAACGGCGCTGCGTTCTTGGGCTTGTTCTGGGTCTCCAGCGCGCCGCTGGCGCTGCGCCCTGTTCTGGCGATTATCGAGCTGATCTCGTACTTCGTACGCCCGGTCAGCCACTCCATTCGTCTTGCCGGTAACGTCATGGCAGGCCACGCGGTTATCAAGGTGTTCGCAGGCTTTGCCGCGATTGCCGTGATCTCGCCTGTGTCGGTTCTGGCGATCACCGCAATGTATGGCCTTGAGGTCCTCGTGTCCTTCATTCAGGCCTACGTCTTCACCATTCTGACCTGTGTGTATCTGAAAGATGCGCTGCATCCGTCGCACTAAGGTCCGAACCCCCAACATCGAAACTTCCAAATCGTAAGGAGAATTCTCATGGAAGGCGATCTCGCACACATCGGCGCAGGCCTGGCAGCAATCGGTTCCGGCGCAGCCGCAATCGGGGTGGGCAACGTTGCAGGCAACTTCCTGGCAGGCGCCCTGCGCAACCCTTCGGCGGCTGCTTCGCAGACCGCAACCCTGTTCATCGGTATCGCGTTCGCAGAAGCGCTGGGCATCTTCGCATTCCTGGTCTCGCTGCTGCTGATGTTCGCCGTATAATCTGCGGAACCTGATCCTTACGCGCAGATGGGCCCAAGCCATAGCGGCCCATCTGTTGTAAAGACAACGTTCCGACGGAGGACATCATGGCGACTGAACCCATTGCTGAAGAAGTAGTAGGCACATGCGTTGATTCCAGCGGCTACGCCGTCGGGATGCCGCAGCTCTGCTTCGATTGGTTCCCCAACCAGATTTTCTGGCTGGTCATCACGCTGGTCGTCATCTTTCTGGTCCTGTCCCGCGTGGCTCTGCCCCGCATCGCGGCAATCCTGGCTGAACGCCAGGGGACCATTACAAATGACCTGGCTGCGGCCGAAGATCTGAAGGCCAAAGCGGTCGAGGCCGAAGAGGCCTATAACAAAGCGCTGGCCGATGCCCGTTCTGAGGCTCAGCGTATCGCAGCGGAAGCCCGCGCCGAAATCCAGTCTGGTCTGGATGACGCGATTGCCAAGGCGGATGCGGAAATCGCTGCAAAGGCGGCTGAATCGGAAAAGGCAATTGCCGAAATCCGTGCCGGTGCGCTGGAAAGCATTCAAGTGGTTGCCAAGGATACGGCGGCTGAACTGGTCACAGCACTGGGCGGCGAGGCGGATGCCAAAGCCATCAACAGTGCAGTAGATGCGCAGACGAAAGGATAAGTGACATGCGGAACACTCTTGCCCTTATCCTGACCGTTGGTGCCGCCAGCCCCGCGCTGGCCGCAAGCGGCCCGTTCTTCTCGCTTGCCAACACTGACTTTGTCGTCACTCTGGGCTTCATCGTCTTTATCGCGGTCCTGTTCTACTTCAAGGTCCCCGGTATGATTGGTGGTGCGCTGGACAATCGCGCCGAAGGTATTCAAGCCGAGCTGGACGAAGCCCGCGCCCTGCATGAAGAAGCACGCAGCCTGTTGGCCTCGTACGAGCGCAAGCAGCGTGAAGTGCAGTCTCAGGCAGACGCCATCGTAGCCGCAGCCAAAGAAGATGCGGCTTTGGCGGCAGAGCAGGCCAAGGTTGATCTGGAAAAATCCATCGCGCGCCGTTTGGCCGCGGCGCAGGATCAGATCGCATCGGCCGAGGCTTCTGCAGTTAAAGAAGTTCGCGATCAGGCCATCACCGTAGCGGTTTCGGCAGCCAACGCCGTGCTGGCCAAACAGATGACCGCAACGCAGGCGAATAAGTTGATCGATGCATCCATCGCGGATGTGGGTGAAAAGCTACACTGATCGCCTGGATCATATGATTTGAAAAACCCGAGGGCCTCAGGCTCTCGGGTTTTTTCTTTTTGTGGCTCCCAGTTTGAAGGATCAGACCTCTCCAGTCTCGTGCTTCAAACGCTGTTGCGCGATCTCTTCATTGCGCAGGGCCTTCTGCTGATCGGCCATGCAGCTTTTGACAAAGTTCAGATGATCTTCGACCGCCTTCCGTGCCCCTCTCGGGTCGCGGTCCTGCAGGGCTGTGTTGATGGCGCGGTGCTGGTCCAGAATTGCGTCGCGGGTGGTGCGTTGCTGGAACATGATCTGTCGGTTGTAGAATACGCCCTGCCGCAGCAGATCGAACATCGACCGCATCATATGCAGCATCACCACGTTATGACTGGCCTCGATGATCGCCATATGGAACTGGGCGTCCAGATGCGCCTCTTCTTCGGCTGCATTGCGGGCGTGGGCGTCTTCCATCTTGTCCAGTATGGTCTGCACCACCTTCAGATCGCTGCCCGAGCCCATGCGGGCGGCACGCTCAGCCGCTAGACCCTCCATGTCACGCCGGAATGAGAGATAGTCGAACACTGCCTCGTCGTGATTGCCGAACAACCGGATCAAAGCTGGCGCGAAGGCCGAGCCCAGAACCTCGGCCACATAGATGCCCGATCCGGCCTTGGCAGTCAGCAATCCCTGCTCCTGGAGGTCCGAGATTGCCTCGCGCAGCGACGGGCGCGACACGCCCATCCGCTCGGCCAGCTCCCGTTCTGAGGGCAGGCGTTCTCCGGGGCGCAGAATGCCGCGCAGGATCAGCAGTTCGATCTGGCGCACAACAGCCAGTGACAGTTTTTCGGTTTGAACTTTTTGAAAAGGCATGTGGCTACCACTTGGAATTGGTCAAATCACTTGACCACGTTTGTAAGGGGCGTTCAAGTCGCTCACAGAGGTTGAAACATTAGGTCAGAATTATTGACATAAGAGGCGCGTTGCCTAATCTGCGACCCAAGGGCGGAGGAGGCCCCCTACGATGGATCAGCTCTACGCCACCCGAACCGCTCGGATGAAGGCTTCCGAAATCCGCGAATTGCTGAAACTGCTGGGCGAGCCCGGTATCATTTCCTTCGCAGGCGGTATTCCCGACCCCGCTTTGTTTCCAGCAGAGGCTTTCGCCGAAGCGTTTCAAAATGCGCTTGGCCCAGATCAACAGGCGCAGGCGCTGCAATATTCGGTCAGCGAGGGCTATGCCCCGCTGCGTGAATGGCTGGCCGACCATATGCGTGGGATCGGCGTTACGTGCGGAATCGACAACATCCTGATCACCTCAGGCTCGCAGCAAGCGCTGGATTACTTGGGTAAGTTGTTCTTGTCACCGGGTGATACTGCGTTGGTTGGGTGGCCCACATATCTGGGCGCGCTCAATGCGTTTGACGCTTATGAGCCACGCTTTGACCAGCTTAGCATCAATGGCAATCGCGGGGCTGCCGAATACCAGGCCGCCGCCGGCAATAGCCCGATCAAATTCGCTTATCTCTCCGCCGATTTTGCAAATCCGACTGGTGAGACGGTCGATCTGCGGGGCAGGGAGGCGCTGCTCGATCTGGCAGATGAATTGGATTGCGCAGTGATCGAGGACGGAGCCTATCAGGCGCTGTGCTATGACGGCGATCCGATCCCTCCGATCCTCGCGTTAGAACAGGCGCGCAAGGGATCGATCGAGAACTGCCGGACGATCTATTGCGGCAGCTTCTCGAAAACTCTTTCACCGGGGTTGCGGCTGGGTTGGGTGGTTGCAGCAAAACCGGTGATCTCGCAATTGGTGCTGCTGAAACAGGCGGCTGATCTGCATTCTTCTACGATCAACCAGATGGCGGTGTATCAGGTGGCACGGGATCGCTTTGACACTCATGTCCCCATGCTGCGCCAGACCTATGCCGCGCGCCGCGATGCGATGCTTGAGGCGCTCAAAGAACACATGCCCAATGGCGTCGACTGGACCCGACCCGAGGGCGGCATGTTCATTTGGGTCATTCTGCCCAAGGGAATGAACGGCGCCGACCTGCTGGCGAGGGCGCTGGAAACGTTCAAGCTGGCCTTTGTCCCTGGTCAGGCTTTCTATCCCGACGACACCGGGTCCAATACCATTCGACTGAGTTTTTCCAACTCGGATGAGAACACGATCCGCGAGGGTATACGCCGGTTAGGAGAAGTGTTGCGCGCCTGTACCGGGGAAAGGTTTCATTAACCATATTGTCGCTAATAAAGCAGCATGATCCGCGTGCTCGCTTTCCTGTGCCTCGCCGCCTGCTCGGGTGGTACACCCTATTTTCGCGACTTGCCCGCAACGCGCGTCGCGGTGAATGGCAGTATCTTCGACGTCCGCGTCCGCAATGAACTGGCCGAGGCCGTCCGCGTGAACCCGCAATACGCGCCGCGTCTGGGTCCGATCCGTGACCAGGCCGCGCTGGCCATGGCACAGGTCTCGGGTTGCCCGCTTCTGGACGTTCTTGGCGATGCGGCCGTCACTGTGGGCGTGCTGGGCTGCGACCAGGAACTGGGGGAAAAACTGATTTTCGGCGCACTCCTTCGCCGTCCCTATGAATGCGTTGATTACGGATATTACGAAGACTACGGATATCAGGTCTTTGAATGCTCGCCTTACTGAGATACGCGAGACTCCGCGTAGTTTTGCCAAGATGTTGTGGATAACTTGGTCCAATCTCCCATATCCTGCGCAATCACGTTGACACCTCCCCCATCCGTTGCGCAGACTTCTTACCCATAGGAATCATACCAAGAGCAGCCATTGCGCTTTAGCAAACTCAAACTGACCGGCTTCAAAAGCTTCGTGGACCCGACCGATCTGATCATCGCGGACGGGCTGACCGGAGTGGTTGGTCCGAACGGCTGCGGCAAGTCCAATCTGCTGGAAGCGTTGCGCTGGGTGATGGGTGAAAACCGTCCCAAATCCATGCGCGGTGGCGCGATGGAAGATGTGATCTTTGCGGGCGCTGCCACTCGGCCTGCGCGCAACTTTGCCGAGGTGGTCCTGACCATGGACAACTCGGAACGTTTGGCGCCATCCGGCTTCAACGACAGCGACCAGTTGGAAATTGTCCGCCGCATCACCCGCGATGTGGGCAGTGCCTACAAGACCAACGGCAAGGACGTGCGCGCCCGCGACGTTCAAATGCTGTTCGCGGACGCCTCGACCGGTGCGCATTCGCCTGCGCTGGTGGGGCAAAACCGCATTGCCGAACTGATCAACGCCAAACCCCGCGCACGACGTCGCATTCTGGAAGAGGCCGCCGGCATCTCCGGGCTTTATCAACGCCGCCACGAGGCAGAACTGAAACTGAAAGGCACCGAGGCCAACCTGACCCGCGTGGATGACGTGCTGGAACAATTGGGCGGGCAGTTGGCACAACTCGCCCGTCAGGCCCGGCAGGCGGCGCGGTATCGCGAGATCGGCGAGCTGTTGCGTCAGGCCGAAGGGATGCTGCTATATCGCCGTTGGAAAGAGGCCGACATGGCCCGTCAGGCGGCCGAGGAAAAGCTACGCGACCGGATCACCGAAGCCTCTCGCGCCGAGGCATCCGCCCGTGAATCCGCCGCCAAACGCGCTGAGATCGAGGAAACCCTGCCGCCCCTGCGTGAGGAAGAGGCCATCGCCGCAGCCGTCCTGCAGCGCCAGCAGGTGCAGCGCGATCAGCTGTCGGATCAGGAAACCCGCGCACGCCAGACGATCGAGACTCTGACCAACCGTATCCAGCAATTGGGCAACGACATCGAACGCGAATCCGGTCTGAACCGGGACGCGGGTGAGATGATCGAACGGCTCGAATGGGAGGCCCGCGAGCTTGCAAAAGCCGCCGATGGCTATGACGAAAAGGTCGCTGAAGCTGCTGAAGTTGCGCGCGAGGCCGCGTCGGTGTTGCAGGATCGCGAAGATCACCTGTCGCAGGAAACCGAAGACATGGCCCGTCTGGTGGCCCGCCACCAATCGGCGCAACGACTGGTTGAAGACAGCCGCAAGACACTGGCTCGTTCCGAGGGCGAGGAAGAAAAGGCCCGCGCCGCCGTGGACGAGGCGCGCAATGCCCTTTCCCGTGCCAGCGAGGCGTTCGAGACCGCGCAAGAGGGTGAGGAAGAAGCCCGCGAAGCTGCTGAGGCAGCGGAAGAAGCACTGGCCGCCGCCGACGAACTGCGCAACGACACGCAGGCGCGTGAGGCCGAGGCCCGCGCCAAACGCTCCGAGGCCGAGGGTGAACTGGGCGCGATAAGGGCCGAGACCACCGCGCTGGCCAAGCTGGTCGAACGCGACACGGCTGAGGGTGGGCAAGTGCTCGACATGCTGCGGGTGGCAACGGGCTTTGAAAAGGCATTGGGGGCTGCGCTGGCGGATGACCTGCGTGCACCGTTGGTCGAGGGCGACGGACCTTCAGGTTGGGTGCAGGTAGCGGGCTATGACAGCGACCAGCCCTTGCCCGACGGGGCCGAGCCGCTGGCGTTGCATGTGTCCGGCCCCGACCGCCTAAGTCGCCGTATTGCGCAGATCGGTCTGGTCGATGCGGATCAGGGCGCGCGCCTGCAGGCGTCGTTGAAACCGGGTCAACGCTTGGTCTCACGCTCGGGAGATTTGTGGCGCTGGGACGGATTCCGCGCCTGGGCCGAGGATGCACCAAGCGCTGCCGCCCTGCGTTTGGAACAGCTCAACAAGCTTGAGGCGCTGAAACAGGAACTGACACGCACCGAGGCGCAGGCCGACGGCGCGCGCGCCGCGCATGAAGCGCTGTCGCAGCAACTGGCCGACGTCACCGAAGCCGACCGCCGCGCCCGCGAGGCCCGCCGTGCCGCGGATCAGCGCATGGCGGAAACCGCGCGGATGCTCAGCCGGGCTGAGGCGGATCGAAATCTGGCGCAGGGCAAGCTGGAAACACTGACACTCGCGGTCGACCGTCATAAGGAAGACGCCATGTCCGCCCGTGCACAACTGCGTGAGGCTGAAGGCGCGTTGACTGGCCTGGGCGATCTCGACAGCGCCCGCGCGCAGGTCGAGGACATCAAGCAGACGGTCGAGGCGGCGCGGATCACCATGCTGACCCACCGCTCGACGCATGATGAATTGCGCCGCGAGGGCGAGGCGCGCACCCGGCGCACGCAGGAGGTGACTAAGGACCTCAGCGGTTGGCGGCATCGTCTGGAAACGGCGGAAAAGCGGATATCGGAACTGGCCGAACGCAAGGAAGGCTCGGAAGAAGAACTGACGGAGGCGATGGCGGCCCCCAGCGAAATCGCCGAGGCACGGGAAGAACTGAACGAGCTGATCGAAACCGCTGAGGCTCGGCGCGCCGAAGCCGCCGACAAGTTGGCCGAGGCCGAGACCCAGCAGCGCGAGGTGGTTCTTGCCGAGCGCGAAGCCGAACGTCTGGCCTCGGAGGCGCGCGAAAGCCGCGCGGCGGCTGAGGCGCGTTGCGACGCCGCCAAGGAAAGCGTAGTCGCCGCAGCAGAACGCATTGCCGAGGATCAGCAACTGACGCCGAACCAGCTGCTGAACCAACTGGACGTGAACCCTGACCAGATGCCCGCCGCCGACGCACTTGAAGCCGAAGTGAACCGCCACAAGCGTCAGCGCGACGCCATGGGCGCAGTGAACCTACGGGCTGAAGAGGACAGCAAAGAAGTTCAGGAAGAATTCGACACGCTGAACGGCGAAAAGGCCGATCTGGAGGAGGCGATCAAGGCCCTGCGCAGCGGCATCGCCAGCCTCAACCGCGAGGGTCGCGAACGCCTGCTGACCGCGTTCGAGCAGGTGAATTCCAACTTCGCCATGCTGTTCAAGCACCTGTTTGGTGGCGGTGAGGCCAATCTGGTCATGGTCGAAAGCGACGATCCGCTGGATGCGGGCCTTGAGATCATGTGCCAGCCGCCGGGCAAAAAGCTCTCGACTCTCAGCCTGCTTTCGGGCGGCGAACAGACCCTGACCGCGACGGCGTTGATCTTTGGCGTGTTCCTTGCCAACCCCGCCCCGATCTGTGTGCTGGATGAGGTCGACGCCCCGCTGGACGATGCCAACGTCACCCGCTTCTGCGACTTGCTGGACGAGATGTGCCGCCAGACCGATACGCGTTTCCTGATCATCACCCACCACGCGGTGACCATGGCGCGGATGGACCGTCTGTTTGGCGTGACGATGCAGGAACAGGGCGTCAGCCAGCTGGTCTCGGTCGACCTGAAAAAGGCCGAGCAGATGGTCGCCTGAGCGATCACCGCAACGTTATGACCCATTCCCGGCTTGCCGGGTTAGGGTAGCGTATGACCCGATCACTGATCTTTTTTCTGCTATGCGCCACCCCACTTGCGGCCGCCGAATGGGCCACTAAACCCGGAGACCAGCCGCTTTCTCCGCAAGAGCTTGAGGCTTTGGCGGGCCAGACTCTGACATTCTATGATGACGGTCAGTCCAAATACTCGGCCGGAGGGGCCTATTCCTATACCTATGCCAGCGGAGAATCCGCCTTTGGCACCTATTCCATCGCCGGGGACGGCAGTGTTTGCATCGCGTATCGCAATGGGTTCAGTCGATGCGACCTATATGTCCGCAGTGGTGAGCGGTTGATCCTGATCGACGAGAAAGGCGATCGCTATCCGGTCAGAGCGAGTAATTGATCTGTTATTCCCGATCTATTGGTAAATTTGATAGAGGCTTTGAGTAAAAACGGAAGAAAACGGGATAATCATCGTCAAATCAAGTTGTAGAATGCCCTGGATCGAAAAACTGATGGGGATGCCAAATGTGCCGTTTTTTGGCTTGGGTTGGGGAGCAGCGATATCTGGATGAATTGATTCAGGAGCAAGAGCAATCGCTTGTCATTCAAAGCCGCAACGCGTTGATTGGGAAGACACCAATCAATGCCGATGGGTTTGGACTGGCCTGGTATTCTGATCGCGAAACGCCCTGTTTCTACAAGGACACTCATCCCGCGTGGTCCGATGCAAATCTCAAACAACTGGCTCATCACACACGATCACGACTGTTTTTGGCCCATGTAAGAGCGTCGACAGGCACTGCGACCTCGCGCAACAACTGTCACCCATTTGGATTTGGCAAATGGAGCTTCATGCACAATGGCCAGGCTGGAGGGCATGACCAAATCCGGCAGCAGCTCGATGCTATGATCCCGGCACATTTATACGGGCACCGAATGGGTGCGACAGAAAGTGAAGCGATCTTTTTGATTGCTCATGGCGAAGGTCTGGATTCAAATCCGATCGACGCAATGGCACGGGCCGTGGGGCGGGTGGAAGCGCTGTCCCGACAATGCGGATCGTCGCCTTATATGCGGTTCGCTGCGTGCTGGTCAGATGGCAGCCGTGTATTTGCGGCGCGCTATGCGTCTGATCGTTATGCACCCAGTTTGCATTACCGGGCCTCTGAAGACGGGATAGTGATATCTTCCGAGCCGCTTGATGCAGACAGTGACGGCTGGGTTGAAATACAGCCCAATACCGCCATCGTCACAGAAGGCTCGCTGGTATCTATCCATGCGTTTGATCCGTCAGTGAAACGTGAACCTGCAAAGGTTGCCTAGGCGCTGACCCTTATAGCTGCTTCAGCAGCTGTGTCGTTGGCCACGCATCCGCTGGCAAACCCAGACGCAATTGTTCAGCCTGCACAGCCGCACGCGTTCCGGCCCCAAGGATGCCGTCGATCTTGCCCACGTCGTGCCCGCGCGCCTGCAGTTTGCTCTGCAACTGTTTCATTTGCGCGCCCGTCAGCCCCGGCGCTGGATTACCTGCATCGTAAATCTGCGCGCCTTCCAACCGTGTGCCGAAATAGGCGGCGGTCAGGACGTAAACGAAGCTCTGGTTCCATTCGAAATAGACATCGAAATTCGGGTAAGCCAGAAAGGCGGGTCCTTTATGCCCTTGTGGCAGGATCAGCGAGGCAGGCAGATTTGCCAACGACCCACTGCGCGCCTGCACGCCCATCGCCTGCCATTCGGACACCGAGCGGGGCTTGCCGGGGCCAGAGAGAGACCAGTCCATCTGCGCGGGGACGGTGACCTCTTGCAACCATGGCTGACCCGGTTGCCAACCCAGATGCGACAGCATCTTGGCCCCGGACATCAGTGCATCCGGCGCCGATGTTTTTA
This sequence comes from Ruegeria sp. B11, assembly GCF_056539785.1. Classification (NCBI taxonomy): domain Bacteria; kingdom Pseudomonadati; phylum Pseudomonadota; class Alphaproteobacteria; order Rhodobacterales; family Roseobacteraceae; genus Ruegeria; species Ruegeria sp. B11. The sequence goes on from NZ_JBQFVO010000005.1 coordinate 197,128, forward strand.
GCGAAATCTTGCCGTCTCCGTCCCCATCCACGCCGTTTTCCAGAATGTCGCGGGGCAGCATCTGGACCATGCCGATTTCACCGGCCCAGGCTCCGGTGGTGCGGGCGGGGTCAAAATTGCCCTGGCTGTACAGCTCGATCGCGGCGAAAATCTGCGGGCGGAACAACTCGGGGCGGCGGCAGTCGTGGGCCAGCGTCACCAGCGCGTTGCGGGTGTTGAAATCGCCCTGAAAGGACCCGTAGTCGGTCTCGAACGCCCAAAATGCCAGTAGCACACCGCGCGAAATGCCGTATTCCTGCTCAATCCGGTCAAACACCGCGTCGTATTTGCCCGACATGGCCTTGCCCCGGTCGATCCGGTTCTGTGAAATCAGGCGCCGCGAGAAGTCGATGAATGGTTTCTGGAATACGCCCTGCGCGCGGTCGGCTTTCAGAACGGCTCCGTCCTGCTGCACGCCCTTGAAAAAGCTGTTGACGGTGGATTTGTCGTAACCCTGCTGAATGGCTTCGGCTTTCAGCCCTTTGACGAAGGTATTGAACCCACCGCCGCATTGGGCGAGTGCAGGCGAGGCGAAGAGGGCGGCGGCAATAAGGCCGGAAAGGAAACGCATAAGGCTGATCCGTCAGAATATGAAGTTGAACCCAACCCACACCGACACGAGCCCAAGCGCAAGCCCCCATACCTGCCAGAGCATGTCTGATGCGCGAAAAACCTCCGCCGCGTCGATTTCTTGCCGGGCATTCCCGTTCACCCAGGCGAGATCCCGCATCTGGCCATCATAGCTGCGCGGTCCGGCCAGCGCGATATCAAGCGCACGTGCCATCGCGGCCTCGGGCCAGCCTGCGTTGGGTGAGATATGGCGGCGTGCATCCTCAACCATCTCTCCCCAGCGCGACCATTGGCTGGACAGCGCGACGATCATTACGAAGGTCAGGCGCGCCGGGACAAGGTTCAGCACATCATCCAGCCGCGCCGCTGCCCAGCCGAAGGCGCGGTATTTGTCGTTGCGATAACCGATCATACTGTCGGCGGTGTTGACGACCTTGTAAACCAGAAGCCCCGGCAGACCTGCGACCAGAAACCAGAAGGCTGGGGCAATCACCCCGTCGCTCAAGTTTTCGGCGGCGCTTTCGATGGCCGAGCGCGCCACCTGCGCCTCGGTCATATCTCGCGTATCGCGCGAGACAATCATGGCGACCTGCGCGCGCCCTTCGGCAAGCGAGGTCAACAGGCCTTCGCCAACTGCGCGAACATGGGTGATCAGGGATTTCTGGGCCAGAAGGATGGCGCAGACCACGATCTCGACGATCGGACCAAGCAGCTCCAGCAACCGGCCAAGGATGAGTGCCACCGCAACCAGGATGAGTACCGTCGCAACCCCTTTGAGGCGGCGATACGCCCCATGGTTCAGCCGGTTGTCCAGCCAGCCAATCGCGTTGCCCATCAGTACGGCAGGGTGGCGAATACGTGACCACAGCCAATCCGGCTCACCCAATGCTGCGTCCAGACACATGGCGCAGACCAATAGGAACGCGGTGCTCACAGCGCTGCTTCCAACCGGGCCCAACCATCTGCTGGCGGTAATCCAAGGCGCAGGTAGGTCCGGGAATAGGGGAAAATACGGCTCCAGATATGCGCCCGCGCCAATCGGTCTTGCCAGTCGGTCGCGTCATCAACGTCGTAGAGGCGGAACAGGCTGGTGCCGCCAATCAGCCGCGCACCTTTGGACGTTAAAAGCTGATCCAACCGTGTTGCTTCATTTGCCAGACGCATGCGTGTTTGATCAGCCCATTTTACATCGTGCAACGCTTGCGCGCCGATCCGCAGCGCCGGGCCGGATACGGCCCATGGTCCCGTCAGGTCATTCAACCGCGCAATAAGATCGGGATGGCCGATTGCAAAACCCAGTCGCAACCCGGCCAACCCCCAAAATTTGCCAAAGCTCTTCAGCACCACGATGCCGGGCCGCTGGGCCAGATGAATCAGCGAGGCTTCGGGCGTTACGTCGCAGAAGCTTTCATCGATCACCGTCAGCGACGCGTCGACATCCGCGTCCTGCCAGATGCGCCCATCGGGATTGTTGGGGTGTACGATGACACGTGCCTGAGCCGGGCCGCTCTCGTGCACCTTCCAACCCTGAGCGGTGAATGCAGCGGCATGTTCGTTATAGGTGGGCATCGTGATCTGCACGCGGCCGGCTTTGGTCAGCGCGGGCACGCGGGCAATCACCGCAGAGGCACCAGGCGATGGCAGAATCTCGGCCCCATCAGGCACGTTCCAAAACACCCGCGCCGCGTCCGAGAGGCGTTCGAACGCGCCATGATCCGGCAGTTCCATCCAGTCCGGAGGCTGCAGGCCCGAGACCTCATAAGCATGCGGATTGATCCCCGTGGACAGATCGATCCAGTCTGCGCGCGTGCCCCCAAACCGCGTCATCGCGCCATCCAGCCCTCCGCCATGATCGCGCGCAGCCCGAGGGTTCAATCTGTCATCCTGTCCAACCATCTGCCCCAGCCGGAATCGCCTATTTCTCATGCTTCAAGCGGATTTTTGCCGTTCTTACAAGCGAATCCGCCCGATCACGGCGCTGTGCGGGCCTTGTTAACACTTTGTTAAGGAAATCGCGTGATCACGGACAACAGGGGTCGGCACCACTCACCCATATCACGTGCCGAGGTTGTTGCAAATGAAAGTACTGATTGTTGAGAGTAACCCCGATCTAGGTCGGGTCTGGCAGCGGCATCTGCAAAGGCAGGAGGCCGAAGTCACGCTGGTCGAAACGCAAGAGGCCGCGATCCTGGCACTGTATGGTACCGCATTCGATATCATCGTGCTGGATCTGGTTCTGGAAACCGGCAGCGCCTTGGCGGTTGCCGATTTCGCAAGCTATCGCAGGCCCGAGGCGCGAGTGATCTTCGTCACCAACACCACATTCTTCTCGGACGGATCAATCTTTGCCCATAGCGCCAATGCCTGCGCCTATGTCCAAAGCTCGACCCCGCCCGAGGATCTGGCGGCCATGGTCGAACACTACGCGGCGGGGCGCTGATCCCGCCCATGGGGTTCTGAATAGTCCAACGTTGGATTCACCGGAATAATTCGGTGCGGATTGATGCTGTCATGGCTGAAGTGATAGTGGCGCACGATGTGGTCCATGTTCACAGACTGCGCCACGCCGGGCCATTGATATAGCTCCCGCGTAAAGGCCCAGAGGTTCGGGTAGTCCACCAACCGACGCTTGTTGCACTTGAAATGTAAATGATAAACCGGGTCGAACCGGATCAATGTGGTGAACAGGCGCCAGTCGGCCTCGGTCACGCGGTCACCCATAAGATAGCGGTTCCGGGCCAGACGATCCTCAAGCCAGTCCAGCGTGTCGAACAGAGGGCCAACCGCGGCGTCATAAGCTTCTTGCGAGGTGGCAAAGCCGGATTTGTAGACCCCGTTATTGACATCGGAATAGATGCGCGCGTTGACCTCTTCGATCTCGTCCCGCATTGCCTCGGGCCAGTAGTCGTCTGTGTTGCCGGTGATCCCGTTGAAAGCCGAGTTGAACATGCGGATGATTTCCGAGCTTTCGTTCGACACGATCGTTTTCTCAACTTTGTCCCACAGGATCGGAACCGTAACGCGGCCCGAATAGTGAGGGTCGGCACGGGTGTAGATTTGATGGGCAAATTCTGATCCGAACAGTTTGTCGCCGGTCGCGCCATGGTCGTCGGTCTCAAAGGTCCAACCTTTATCCAGCATATCCGGATGCACGACCGAGACCGAGATGTGGTCGCTCAGCCCTTTCAACTCACGAAAGATCAGTGTGCGGTGCGCCCAAGGGCAGGCGTGCGAGACATAAAGGTGATAGCGCCCAGATTCCGCCTCGAACCCGCCGCGCCCCGAGGGGCCGGGCGCGCCATCGGCGGTGATCCAGTTGCGAAACTGTGCGGCCGAGCGTTTGAACGCCCCGCCTGTGGATTTGGTGTCATACCAGGTGTCATGCCATTCGCCGTCGACAAGCAGGCCCATCGTTATTCCTTTCGCATTGCGATTGGGTCAAAGATAGGCCGTCTTGCGCCCCGATCCTATTTCACCGGGCGCGCATCAGGCCTGCATGCGCGCACAGGTGGGATGCGGTGTCTGGGCACCAGAACCGCAATGCCAAAACTAATGTGACGCCGTTCACTGGATTTTTACAGGAATCGCGTCAGACTAATGAGTGTTAAGGGGGGAAGTTTATTATGAGTACCTATGTTTCCAAGGAAATTCGCGCCGAATTGGATGCGGCCCGAATCGCTACCCTCAAGAAATCCAGCCGTTTACGGGTGGAGGTTGGCGACAATAGCTTCAAAATTTTGACATTGTGGAAGGATGGTTTCACCGTCGAGGCCGAAACCACGCCGCGCCTGCGTGGGCTCGTCGATATCTATGACGGTGCCAATCACATGTATCAGTGCCTGATCATCGCAGACGAAGAAGCGGTGGGTGAAATGCGCTATGAGTTCAAGCGTAACACTGTGGCGACGGACAAGGCTCCACTGGATTTCTACCGCGCCCCGGATGCGCCGATCGCACTGCTTGAAAACCGCGACTGACGCGCGCACCGTTTGATCTTTGGCACCGACGCGCCACCGGCGCACGGGCGGCAATGGGGCCTCAAGATTCGCAGGGATCAGGCCGGACGGTTTAGTCGGAGGCCGTCAGGGTCAGGTGCACAGGAGCCAAACCATCGATGCCGCCTTCAATTCGGTCTCCGGCGACCACAGGCCCGACCCCGGCGGGTGTGCCGGTCAGGATCAGATCGCCGGGGCGCAAATGGTAGAAACCCGATAGATGGGAGATCAGTTCATCGATCTTCCAGACCAGCTCAGACAATGTGGCGTCTTGTACGACCCGCTCATTGACGCTCAGATAGATGCGCTTGTCATCAGATGGGCTCCAGTCATCGGCGCGGGTCAGCGGAGCGAAGACCGCGCCGTTTTCCACATCCTTGCCCAGATCCCAGGGGCGCTGCTTGTTGCGCTCACGAATCTGCAAGTCGCGGCGCGTCATGTCCAAGGCACAGCCGTAGCCAAAGATCGCGGCTTGGGCCTGCGCGGCCGTGGCCTGAAAAACCGGCTTGCCGATGGCAACGGCCAGTTCCATTTCATGATGATAATCCTCGGTCCCTGCCGGGTACAGCACATGTGCCCCGGTCAAAACCGCGTTGGGCGCGGATTTGGTGAAGTAAAACGGCGCCTGACGATCCACCTCATGCCCCATCTCGGCAGCGTGGGCGGCATAGTTGCGGCCCACGCAAAAAATCCGTCCGATCGGATAGGTCGCCTGTTCCCCCTGCACCGGGATGCTTGGGATGTCCGGAAGCGTAAAAAGGTGGTTGGGCATGACGTGCCTCCGATTATTTATGAACGGGGTTCATTGTAAATCGCCAAAGGCTGTCTTCAATCGCGCACAGGCTTCTTCAACCCGCTCGCGTTGGGTGGCCAGATTGAAGCGCTCGAAGGTTTCTCCACCGGTGCCAAAACCGGGGCCTGAGGATGTCGCGATCCGCGCATCTTCGCGTAGGCGGCGGACAAACTCATCGTGGCTCATACCCGTGCCCGAAAAATCGACCCATGCCAGATAGGTCGCCTGCAGAGGCATCGACCACAGGCCCGGTATCTCGGCGATGGCAGCATCAAACAGCTTCCGGTTCGCGTCCAGGTGGGCAATTTGTTCATCGACCCATTTTGCACCTTCCGGCGAATAGGCGGCAGTGATCATCGCCACACCCAACGCACTGGGGTCATAGTCCAGCGTGGTGATCCGGTACCGCATCTCGGCCCGCAGCTTGGCATCGGGAATGATCATGTTGCCGGTACGCTGACCGGCGATGTTGAATGTTTTCGACGCCGCGGTCAGTGTCACCGTCCACGGGCGCGCGTCGGGGGCGGCCGTATCCATCGGTACGAAGGTATTGCCCGGATAAACCAGATCATGGTGAATCTCGTCCGACACAAGGATCAGCCCGTTGCGCTCCGCAAACGCCGCTACAGCGCGCAGTTCATCCGGCGTCCAGACCCGACCTGACGGGTTTTGCGGCGAGCACCACAGCAGCAGCTTTTCTGATCCGTCCAACCGCGACTGCGCATCGTCCAGATCAAGCCCATAGCTGTCGCCATCGCGCACCAGCGGGCATTCCACCACGCGGCGGCCGGATTTGTTCACCTTATGGGCAAACTCATGGTAGACGGGCGTGAAGATCACGACGCCATCTCCCGGTTCACTCCAAACATCCAGACACAGGGCAATCGCATTGCCCAACCCTTGTGAGGTCAGAATCCAATCGGTGTCGATCTCCCAGTTGTGGCGTGTCTTCATCCACCACTGGATTGCATTCAGATAATCCGGGTGCATCCATGAATATCCAAACGCGCCATGATCGGCCGCTTCCCGCACCGCCTCGATCACACAAGGGGCCGTGGCATAGTCGGAATCAGCCGTCCACATGGCCAGCCCATCCTCGGGGGCGACACCGTAAAGCTGCTCCATCTTGTCCCATTTTGAAGAGTTGGTGCCCCGGCGGTCGATCAGGTCGTTGAAAGTCATGTCATCTCCATCTGTCGAGGCGAAAGCTAACCACAAATCCATAAGGTGCAAGGGGGCCGTTGCGGAGGCGGGCGCGATGGCCTAAATCAGCCCCATGAAACGCAATATCCTGATCCACCCCGATCCCCGCCTGAAAAAGGTCTGCGCGCCGGTGGCCGACATCACCGACGATCTGCGCAAACTGGCCGATGACATGCTGGAGACGATGTATGACGCGCCCGGCATTGGCCTTGCTGCGCCGCAGATCGGTGTGCTCGACCGGCTGATCGTGGTGGACTGCGTCAAAGAAGAAGGTGAGGCCCCACGCCCACTGGTGATGTTCAACCCCGAGGTCATCGCCTCCTCGGACGAGACCAACGTTTACGAAGAAGGCTGCCTGTCGATCCCTGAGCAATATGCCGAAGTCACGCGCCCGAAGACGGTTGATGTCACCTGGCTGGACCGTGACGGAAATCTGCAGCAGGAAACCTTTGATGATCTCTGGGCGACTTGTGTGCAGCATGAGATCGACCATCTGAACGGTAAGCTCTTCATCGACTATCTCAAACCGCTCAAGCGTCAGATGATCACGCGCAAAATGCAGAAGCTCAAGCGCGAAAAGGCCCGCACATGACGGTGCGAACCTGCCTGCCATGGCCCGACAAACGTCTGCGCACCAAGGCCGAGGACGTCCCCGAGATCACCGACGACATCCGCACCGTCTGGGATGACATGATCGATACGATGGAGGCGATGCCGGGCGTTGGCCTCGCTGCGCCGCAGATCGGAGTGATGCTGCGGCTGGCTGTCGTGGATGGCTCGACCCAGCGAGGCAAAGCTGTGCGACTGGCCAACCCCGAGATTCTGCACAGCTCGGTTGAGCTGCGTGAACATGACGAGGCCAGCCCGAACTTGCCCGGCGTGTCCGCCAAGGTAAAGCGACCGCGCGCAGTGACCGTGAAATTTCTCAACGAACAGGGCCAGATCGACCGCCGCGATTTTGTCGGCATTGAGGCCACCAGCGTGCAGCACCAGATCGACCACCTGAACGGGCGGATGTATTTTGACCGGCTCAGCAAGGTCAAACGCGACATGCTGCTGCGCAAAGCACAGAAGATGGGGTGAAACCCCATCCTACGGAGGGACGGATGCGTATCATCTTCATGGGAACGCCAGATTTCTCGGTGCCGGTGCTGGATGCGCTGGTCCGTGCCGGGCACGAAATCGCCGCCGTCTATTGCCAACCGCCACGCCCCGCCGGTCGCGGTAAAAAAGACCGTCCAACCCCGGTGCACGCGCGTGCCTTGGCGCTGGGCTTAGACGTTCGCCATCCGACCTCGCTGAAATCGCCCGAAGAACAGGCCAGCTTTGCCGCGCTGAACGCCGATATCGCGGTGGTCGTCGCCTATGGCCTGATCCTGCCACAACCTATTCTGGACGCGCCAACCCATGGCTGCCTGAACATTCACGCCAGCCTGTTGCCGCGCTGGCGTGGGGCCGCGCCTATACACCGCGCGATCATGGCAGGCGATGTGCAAACCGGTGTTTGTATCATGCAGATGGAGGCCGGGTTGGATACAGGCCCCGTTCTGCTGCGCGAGGCCACCGAGATCGGGATTGAGGAAACCACGGCGCAACTCCATGACCGCCTGTCGGATATGGGCGCGGCTCTGATCGTTGAGGCTCTGGCCAAACTGCACAGCCTTACACCTGACCCGCAGCCCGATGAGGGCGTGACCTACGCCGCCAAGATCGACAAAGCCGAGGCGCGGATCGATTGGTCTGCCCCCGCATCCGAAGTGGATAGAAAAATCCGCGGTCTCTCCCCGTTCCCCGGCGCATGGACCGAGGTCGAGGGTAATCGGATCAAACTACTGGCTTCGCGGCTGGCCGAAGGGCAGGGCACGCCCGGCGAGGTACTGGATGACCACCTGTGCGTGGCCTGTGGCGAAGGCGCAGTTGAGTTGCTGCGCTTGCAACGGGCAGGCAAGGGCGCGCAGGATAGGGAAACTTTTCTGCGGGGATGGCCCATGCCGGCCGGGACCCGCCTGTCATCGGAGTAGGCGTATATGATCATGATCATGATGGGCACGGTCGTGATTGCCGGGATCGTAGGCTATCTGTCTGAACAGACTGGCTTTACCCATAACGGCTATCTGCAGTCGATCATCATCTGCGTGGGTGGTGCTTTCCTGTTCTATTTCGTGCGCATCATGTTCGGCATCAGCTTTGGCCCGCCGGGGTTGGACGCGGTGCTGTCCTCGATCGGTGCGCTGATCATCGTGCCCACGCATTGGAGGAAATGATATGCCGATCATCGCCCTGATCATCGTCGGAGCCGCTGCAGGTTTCCTCGCCACCCGCCTAATGCGGATCGAGGCCGATATTCCAACCACCATGCTGATCGGCATTGTCGGCGCTTTGGTGGGCGGTTTGGTACTGCGCACGCTCATCACTGTGATGGGCTGGCTCTCAGGGTTTATCGGCGCCGTTCTGGGGGCGCTCTTGGTGATCTGGATCTGGCAGACATATATCCGCCGCTGATCGCTTGACCCGACCGTGATCTGCGACCAATGTCCCGTCAATTCTTTGTTGAAAGGCCTCTCATGTCGCATGATCTGACCGCCGGAGACGTCGCGCTGATGGGTGTGCCGTTGGACCTGCATTCCTCATTCCTGCAAGGCCCCGCGTTTGCCCCGGGTCGCATCCGCGAGGCGTTGCATTCCGGCGCGGCCAACCTGACCGCCGAGGATGGCACTGATCTGGGCGCAGCCGACCGTTTCAAAGACACCGGCGATCTGGATGTGTTCGAGATGATGGGGCAGGAACCCATCGACCGGATCGAGGCAGGGGCCGCCGCCCGGATTGAAACCGGCGCACGGCTGCTGTCATTGGGCGGTGATCACTCGGTGGCCTTTCCGCTGATCAAGGCGCATGCCGACCGGTATGAGGGGCTGAATATTCTGCATATCGACTCACATCCCGACCTCTATGACAGTCAGCAGATCGGCCCGCTGGGCCATGGCTGCCCGTTTGCCCGCGTGATGGAGACAGGCAAGATCAACCGTCTGGTGCAGGTCGGGATCCGCACCATGAACAAGCACCAACAGGAACAGGCCGACAAGTTCGGGGTCGAGGTGATCGACATGCGCAACTGGAGCCCCGATCTTGAGATCAGCTTTGACGGCCCGGTCTATCTGTCACTGGACCTTGACGCGCTGGACCCCGCCTTTGCCCCCGGGGTGTCGCATCACGAACCCGGTGGCCTCAGCACGCGTGAGGTGATCGACCTGATCCACCGGTTCAAGGGCCAGTTGATTGGCGCGGACATTGTCGAGCTGAACCCGCATCGCGATCCCTATGGCATGACCGCCATGGTGGCGGCGAAATTCGTCAAGGAAATTGGCGCGCGGCTGCTCAGTCGCTAACGTTCGTCGCAGATTGCGGCAGTGCCAAGGCGAGGGGCGGACCGTGTAGTCATGTCGAACCGGTTCGCCTCGGACGCCGTCATCCAGTGCATCTCTTCCTCGGATGCTGCATCCAGCGTGAACCAGTAGAAGTCGGGATCGACGCCGATATCTTCGAAATAGTTCAAATACCGGTCATGCTCGGGGTGATCTTCGGGTAGCTCCGCAGCGACATAGCCGCCGCCGCCCCAGCTGTGGACCCCCACGCAGGCGCCGGGTTCCAGCACGCGTCGGTTACCCGCTAGAAACAAATCGGTGCCGCCCGAGGCCACCAGCCCGTTTGACGGAACCACCGTGTCGAACCCTTCCTCACGCACTACGCGACTGAAGACCACATTCGAGTCATCATCGACCGAACCTTCGATATTTTGCAGCACCAGCGTCTTAATCTCGGGGTTCTCGTCCATCACTTCTTCAAACGCGCTGAGCGTTGTATGGTCGATCGTTCCGGACGCGACGATCTGATTGCCCACTGCCGTGAAGCTGACCGGGGCGTATTGCTCTGCACATGCCGTTAGCAGCAGTGCCGTGGCCAGAAACGAAAGTCTGTAGGTCATCGCGATCTCTTGTCCGTTTCTACCCTATTGCCGAGGCGGTCGGGCCTTGTAAACCGGCAACTGCCAACCGAACAGCAGAGATCCGGCGCGCAACGCCCAGCAAATCAATGCACATAAGCCCAATGCCAGCAGGCCTTCCAGCCCGAGGCGGGTGGCAAACACAGCGGTCAAGGCGCCGATAAAGGCGCAGGATACATAAAGCTCACCCTGTTTCAGTACCAGCGGCACCTCGTTGCACACCACGTCACGCATCAAGCCGCCCAAACAGCCCGTGGTCACCCCCATCAGCACTACGATGATACCGGATTGATCCAGTGACAACGCTGCACCCGTGCCAGCAGCGACCGCGATGGACAGGGCGAAACTGTCCAACCAGACCAGCCAATTATACCGGCTTTCGACCAGATGAGCGGTAAAAAATACCAGCACCGCAGCGCCGCAAGCGATCAGGATATAAGCGGGCTGACCGACCCAGAAGATCGGATGTCGGTCCAGCAGCAAGTCGCGTACGGTACCACCGCCCACTGCCGTCAGACAGGCGATGAAGGCAAACCCGACCAGATCAAGCTGCGCTCGGCTGGCCACCAGCGCACCGGTCAGCGCAAAGACCAAAACCGAGGCGTAATCCAGCAGGGCAAGCCCGCTCACGCCTGCGCCTTCTTAGGTTTGAATGGGGCCATGCCGGCGCGCGCCAGTTCGTCGGCCTTTTCATTCTCCGGGTGGCCCGCATGGCCCTTGACCCATTCCCAGGTCACCTGATGCCGCTCTTGCGCCTCATCCAGCCGCTGCCACAAATCGACATTTTTGACCGGCTTCTTGTTCGACGTCTTCCAGCCGTTCCGCTTCCACCCGAAAATCCATCCCGTAACGCCGTTCTTCACATAAGCGCTGTCGGTGACGATAGTCAGTTTCGAGGGCCGCTCCAGCGTCTCCAAAGCACTGATTGCAGCCAGCAGTTCCATCCGGTTGTTGGTTGTCTCGGCTTCGCCTCCGCTCAGCTCGCGTTCTTTCAGGATGGTCTCGCCATCCATCGCGCGCAGCAGTACGCCCCAGCCGCCGGGGCCGGGATTTCCGGAACAGGCACCATCGGTATAGGCAAAGAGATCAGGCATGAGCGAATACCAGAATGAATCCGTCGTAAGACCCGGCCAAACCTTTCCCCATTCCCTGCATGGTACGATCAATGGTGAAACCTGCCGAGGTCAGGGCGTCCTTGATCTGGGTCTCTGAATAATAGGTATAGTAACGGTCCAAATCATCGCGATGCTCGCCCGTGCCCAGCTTCATTCCTAGAAACAGCTGCCCGCCCGGCTTCAGTGCGGTGTGGATCGCGTTCAGATGACGCGGGAAATCGGCGCGCGGGGCGTGCAGCAGGCAGAAACTGGCATAGACGCCGTCATACTCTGCCACCTCGGTGACGTCATCGAAGGTGCCAAGGTGGGCGTCAACACCGTTGCTCCGCGCATGTTCAACAAAGGCAGGGGTTGCATCCAGCGCCCGTACCTTCAGCCCTTGCCGCATCAGAAACGCGCTGTCTGATCCGGGACCCGAGCCCAGATCCAGCACATATCCACCCTCGCGGACCGCATCTAAAAAAGCCTGACGCGCCTCTAGCTGCTCGGCGGGCAGGGGGATCCTTAGGTAATCCGCAACGCGATCCGTGTAGGCCTTGATGGTCCGTTCATCACTCACAGGTAAACTCCCACAGCAAGACAGGTCAGCACGACAGCGGTTAGCAGGACGCGCAGCCGCATCCACCAGACCGGGGTCAACCGCCAATATGAGAACATGGCGTCCAGCAAAAGCAAGCCCGCAAACCCATACATCAGGTTGGTGCCCGCATTCACCGGACCGCCGCCGGTCGTGAAAAATGCCCAAAGTGCAGGCAACACCGACAAGGTGTAACAGGCCGCAGCTTTGCTGCCTGAGGTTTTGGTGGCGAAGCCCCACAGCACGCCCGACATGAAACTCAGGATCACCGAGCCATAGAATAGCTGAATATACGGCCCCACGAAGCGCGACCCCAGCGTCTGCCGACCCCAATCGTTCAAATCACCGTTCAGATAAGTCAGCGCGCCCCAGACAAACGGGATCAGCCCAGCCAAACCAAGGAATAACGGCGCGCGGGGGATGCCGCTCATGCTGGTTCCCGCAATACGCGGGGAACTTTGAACTCGACATTCTCGACAGCGGTTTCGACCAGCTCGACGGTGACATCGTAGTGGTCGCGGAATGCATCGATCACCTCGTTCACCAGCACTTCGGGCGCGGATGCCCCGGCGCTAACCGCAATGCTGGAAATTCCTTCCAGCGCACGCCAGTCGATCTCGGTCGCGCGCTGCACCAGCTGCGCATAACTGCATCCGGCGCGCGAGGCGACCTCGACCAGACGACGTGAATTCGATGAGTTCGGCGCACCCACCACCAGCAAGGCATCGGCTTTCGGAGCGACGGCTTTCACCGCTTCCTGCCGGTTGGTGGTGGCATAACAAATGTCTTCCTTGTGCGGCCCGACGATGGCGGGGAAGCGGGCCTCAAGCGCGGCAATAATGTCCTTGGTGTCATCCACCGATAGGGTTGTCTGGGTGACAAAGGCCAGCTTTTCGGGGTTACGCACAGCGACCTGCGCCACATCTTCTACCGTTTCAACCAGCAGTACCTCGCCATCGGGCAGCTGTCCCATGGTGCCGATTGTTTCGGGATGGCCCTTGTGACCAATCATGATCATCTGCAGCCCGGCATCCGCGTGGCGCTGCGCTTCGACATGCACCTTGGATACAAGCGGGCAGGTGGCGTCGACATATATCATCTCGCGCTGGGCTGCTGTGGCGGGCACCGATTTTGGCACACCGTGGGCCGAGAAGATCACGGGGCGATCATCAGGGCATTCGTCCAGCTCCTCGACAAACACGGCACCCTTGGCGCGCAGACCGTCGACGACGAATTTGTTGTGAACGATCTCATGGCGCACATAGACAGGCGCCCCCCATTTTTGAAGGGCCATTTCCACAATCTTGATGGCACGGTCCACACCGGCGCAGAACCCGCGCGGGGCGGCCAGATATAATGTCAGCGGCGGCTTTGTCATTCGGCGATCTCCTGGACCGAACACCTAGGTCTTTTCATTGCCATGGTCCAGACAGCACTGCGTCATTTCACTGACATGAATCGCTGTTAGCACAAGGGTGTTTTCAGCACCTATACCTTTAAAGTCGCGCGGCCAGGGCTTCTGGCCCTGGCCGCGCATATTCTTGCCAACCCCCATTGGTGAGTGGTGGGGTTTGGTGGGGTCAGTGCCCGCCTGCAGCTGCGACGCTGCGGGGTTCAGTCGGCATCTCGCGCGGAGGGCGGCCGATCACGTCGCGCAGGTCTTCCAGCTCAATGAAGTTATCGGCCTGGCGGCGCAGTTCGTCCGAAATCATCGGCGGCTGACTACGGATGGTCGAAACAACGGAAACACGTACGCCCTGCCGTTGCAGGCTTGCGATCAGCGGGCGGAAATCCCCATCGCCCGAGAATAGTACGATATGATCAACGCGTGGTGCCAGTTCCATGGCATCGACGGTAAGCTCGATATCCATGTTTCCCTTGACCTTCCGACGCCCCATGCTGTCGGTGTATTCCTTGGCCGGTTTGGTGACCATGGTGAAGCCATTATAGTGCAGCCAGTCCACCAGAGGCCGGATCGGGGAATACTCGTCATTTTCCAGTAGCGCTGTGTAGTAGAAAGCTCTAAGCAGTTTGCCTCTGCGCATAAATTCCTGACGCAGCAACTTGTAGTCGATGTCAAACCCCAGTGCTTTGGCGGCTGCATAAAGATTCGAGCCGTCGATGAACAGCGCTAGCCGTTCGTCCTTGTAAAACATAAAATGGTCCTTCCGGTATAAGCCACCGCACCGTGAGCTCCGTGAGTGATAAAGTAATAGGTCAGTGCAATGGTGTCCTTAAAATAGGTGTTTTAGGCTTTATCGCAAGTATTCTCTGGTCCGAATATGGGGTCTGAAGTGGACAAAACCTTGTCAAAAGCGGTCATTGCCCTAGGGGCAAATCTCAGTCTGAGAGGTTGTGGGCCCAAGGTGACACTTGAGCGGTCGCTGATCGCGATGGCCGAGGCGGGCTTGGTGATTCGCAAGACAAGCCGGTTTTTTGCCACCCCATGCTTTCCGGCAGGGGCAGGGCCGGACTATGTCAACGCAGCGGTTTTGATCGAATCGGACCTCACGCCACAGGGTGTTCTGGACCTGCTGCACCGCATCGAACATGATTTTGAGCGCGCCCGTGAACAGCGTTGGGGCATGCGCACTCTGGACCTCGATCTGGTCTTTTGGGATGAACTTGTGCTGCCGGATGACGCCGAATACCAGCGCTGGCTGACCCTTCCCCCCGAAGATCAGACCAAATCTGCGCCGGAACACCTAATCCTGCCCCATCCGCGCTTGCAGGACCGCGCTTTTGTGCTTGTTCCCATGGTGGATGTCGCCCCCGATTGGCGCCATCCCGTTCTGGACCGGACAGTGACGCAGATGGTTGCAGCCTTGCCGCCCGATGAGGTGGCAGAGGTCAAGCCTCTGTGATCCTCGCATTTGCGGCATTTCTTGCTTGTCAAGGCGGGGATTCGCGCTTAGATAAACCCCTTCCTGCCACGGATTCATTTACGGAGAGCGCCCCATGGCCCGCGTTACGGTCGAAGATTGTGTAGACAAGGTCCCGAACCGGTTCGAACTGGTGATGCTTGCAGCCCACCGGGCGCGCGAGATTTCTGCTGGTGGCCCGATCACCGTTGACCGCGATAACGACAAGAACCCTGTCGTCTCGCTACGCGAAATCGCCGACGAAACCCAAAGCGCTGATGAGCTGCGCGAGCGTCTGATCGAAGCCAACCAGACCCAGATCGAGGTTGATGAGCCCGAAGAAGATCAGATGGCCCTGCTGATGGGTGCGGAATCTGACAAGCCTGCGGATGACGACATGTCGGAAGAAAAGCTCCTGCGCGCTCTGATGGAGGCCCAGGGCCAGGGGTAACCCAAGCGACAAAGGTGCGGACCGGATGATTTCAGAAGAAGACCTGATTGCACTGGTCCGCAATTACAATCCCAAGACAAATGCCGACCGCATCGAAAGGGCCTATGAATTTGGCCAACAGATGCATGAAGGCCAGTTCCGCCATTCCGGCGAGCCCTATTTCTCTCATCCCGTTGCAGTTGCCGCCATCCTGACTGAACAGCGTCTGGATGATGCAACCATTATAACGGCCCTGTTGCACGACACGATCGAAGACACCAAAGCCAGTTATGGCAAGGTCACCGAACTGTTCGGGGATGAGGTCGCCAAGTTGGTCGATGGCGTCACCAAGCTGACCAACCTGCAGCTGTCCAGCCGTGAGACCAAACAGGCCGAGAATTTCCGCAAGCTGTTCATGGCCATGTCCAAGGACCTTCGGGTTATTCTGGTCAAACTCGCCGACCGCCTGCACAACATGCGCACGATCAAGGCGATGCGCCCTGAAAAGCAGGTGCAAAAAGCGCGTGAGACAATGGATATTTACGCGCCGCTTGCGGGCCGGATGGGGATGCAATGGATGCGCGAGGAACTTGAAGACCTTGCCTTCCGCGTCCTGAACCCCGAAGGCCGCCAGTCGATCATCCGCCGCTTTATCACTCTGCAACGCGAAACCGGCGACGTGATCCATCGCATCACCGGCGACATGCGGCACGAATTGGAAAAGGCGGGCATTGAAGCCGAAGTCTTTGGCCGTGCCAAGAAACCCTATTCGATCTGGCGCAAGATGCAGGAAAAGGATCAGGGTTTCTCACGTTTGTCCGACATCTACGGGTTCCGCATCATCACCCAGACCGAGGAAGACTGCTATCGCACACTCGGTGCCATCCACCAGCGCTGGCGCGCGGTGCCAGGGCGATTCAAGGACTATATCAGCCAACCGAAATCGAACGGTTATCGCTCGATCCACACAACAGTTTCGGGGCGCGACGGCAAACGGGTCGAGGTCCAGATCCGCACCCGCCAGATGCACGATGTGGCCGAAACCGGCGTTGCAGCGCACTGGTCCTATCGCGACGGTGTGCGGTCCGAAAACCCCTTTGCGGTCGACCCGGCAAAGTGGATCGCAAACCTGACCGAGCAATTCGACAGCGAGGATGATCATGAGGATTTCCTCGAAGCTGTGAAGCTCGAGATGTATTCGGACCAGGTGTTCTGCTTCACCCCCAAGGGCGATGTGGTGAAACTGCCGCGTGGGGCGACGCCGATTGATTTTGCTTACGCAATCCACACCCGCATTGGTCATGCCTGCGTGGGGGCCAAGGTTGATGGCATTCGTGTGCCGCTTTGGACCCGGCTCAAGAACGGGCAGTCGGTGGACATCATCACCGCCGATGGCCAGAGCCCGCAGGTCACTTGGCTTGAGATCGCAGTCACCGGCAAAGCCCGCACCTCGATCCGCCGCGCGTTGCGCGAGGTCGACCGGGAACGCTTCATCAAGCTGGGTAAGGAACTGGCCCGCGCCGGGTTCGAAAACCTGGGCCGCAAAGCCACCGACAAGGCGCTGGAAACCGCTGCCAAACACCTGCGTTTAAAAGATCGGGACGAGTTGCTGGCCCGTCTGGGCAGTGCCGAGTTGACCGCCCATGAGGTGGTCGAAGCGGTATATCCCGAACTCACCAAGGATGATGGCGACGCGATCTCGCCCCGTCGTGCTGTGATCGGGCTTGAACCGGGCCAGAAATTCGATCGTGCCCCCTGTTGCCAGCCACTGCCAGGCGAGCGCATCGTCGGAATTACATATCGCGGCAAGGGTGTTGTCGTGCACGCCATCGACTGCGATCGCCTGACCGAGTTTGAAAATGAACCCGAGCGCTGGGTTGATCTGCACTGGCATTCGGGCACCCACCCCGCCGTCTATGGCGCGACGCTGGATTTGACCATCGGCAATGATGCCGGGGTGCTGGGGCGTATTTGCACATTGATCGGCGAGAAAAAGGCCAATATCTCGAACCTCGAATTTGTCGACCGCAAACCGGATTTTTATCGGCTGATGATCAATGTCGAACTTCGCGACCTTGAACAGTTGCATTCGCTGATGCTGATGCTCGAGGCTGAAAGCGACGTTGCTGCGGTCGAACGGTACCGGGAAAGTGCGAAACCCGCCGTCGCGGCTGGCTGAGAAGGGGTGATCACGAGTGGTTTTCAAGCGCCGAGATCGCCGCTCGCCTGTCCAAGTCGCGTCAGAGTTCGTCTATCCGCGCGGCGGATGGACCCGTGCCTTTCACTATGTCAAACATCGGGTTCGGCGCCTGCCTGACAGCCCGGAACGCATCGCGCGTGGCATCGGGGCAGGGGTGTTTGCCTCGTTCACGCCTTTCTATGGCTTGCATTTCCTGGTCGCCGCCGTGCTGGCGCGGCTGCTGAACGGCAACATTCTTGCCGCGCTCAGCGGCACGTTCTTTGGCAATCCCCTGACCTATGTGCCGATCGCGGTCATCAGCCTGCAAACCGGGCATTTCCTGCTGGGGACCAAGTTCCGCAAAGACGATACCGATGGGTTGATGGGGAAATTTGCGGATGCGATGGGCGATCTCAAGGACAATTGCATCGCCATGTTCACCCATCGCGAGGCGGACTGGCACGGGCTTAGCCGGTTCTATGACGATGTGTTCTTTCCTTATATGATCGGCGGCGTCATTCCAGGCATCGTGGCCGGAGTGATCTGCGCCTATCTTAGCCTGCCGCTTATCCGTACTTATCAGCAACGCCGCCGCGCCAGAATCAAAGCGAAGTTTGAACAAATCAAACGCCTTGCTCAGGCAGAGGCTGACGTTCCCCCGACAAAACCACTAGGCTCGACCTCAGGGACAATGAAGGATTCGAAAGATGTCTGACAACCGTTTGCGTCTGGGCGTGAATATCGACCACGTAGCCACCGTGCGGAATGCGCGCGGCGGGGCCTATCCGGACCCACTACGCGCCGCCCGGATCGCGGAAGAGGCCGGGGCCGACGGCATCACAGCACATCTGCGCGAAGATCGCCGCCACATCTCGGACGCCGATATCGACGGGTTGATGGAGATCCTGTCGGTGCCGCTGAACTTCGAGATGGCCGCAACGGACGAGATGCAGAAAATCGCCCTGCGCCACAAGCCGCACGCTGTCTGCATCGTTCCCGAAAAGCGCGAGGAACGCACAACCGAGGGCGGGTTAGAAGTCGCGCGCGAGGAAAATAAGCTGGCCCATTTCATTGCGCCCTTGCGCGATGTGGGCTGCCGCGTGTCCATCTTTATCGCCGCCGACCAGCGCCAGATCGACGCCGCCCACCGCATTGGGGCCGAGGTGATCGAACTGCACACCGGTGCCTATTGCGATTTCCACGCCGAAGGCAAACTGGACGACGCCGCGCGCGAACTGGAAGCCCTGCGCGAGATGTCCGCCTATGCCCATTCGCTGGGTCTTGAAGTTCATGCGGGTCACGGGCTGACTTACGACACCGTACAACCGGTGGCAGCCTTCCCTGAAGTGCGAGAGCTGAATATCGGCCACTTCCTGATCGGCGAGGCCATCTTTCGCGGCCTCACCCCGGCGGTTCACGAAATGCGCCGCCTGATGGACGAGGCGCGGGCATGATCACACCCGGTTTTGTGGCGATCTGGTTTGCATGGCTCATGGCCGGGGGCTCTCCGGGCCCTGCCACCATGGGCATCGCCGGAACCGCCATGAACGAAGGCCGCACCGCCGGTCTGGCCTTTGCGCTGGGCATCTGCGCCGGGTCCGCCGCGTGGGGCATCGCCGCCGCACTGGGGCTGTCGGCGATCATGCTGGCCAATGTCTGGGTGTTCGAGGTGATCCGCTATATCGGCGTCGCTTATCTGGGCTGGCTGGCGCTCAAGGCGCTACGTCGCGCGCTGACTTCGGATGAGGTCGCGCTGGGCAATCCGGTCACCGGCTCATTGGGCACGATATTTGCCAAGGGTGCAGCGATCCACCTGACCAACCCCAAGGCGATCCTCAGCTGGGGCTCGATCTACGCCATCGTTGCGCCAAATGACGCCAGCCTTGCTATGCTGCTGGGTTACTTCGCCATGCTCTATGCGGGTTCACTGCTGATCTTCATCGGCTACGCCTTCTTGTTTTCGTCTGCGCGCATGGTCAACGCCTATCGCCGCGCCCGCCGCTGGTTTGATTTTGCCTTCGCGGGTTTCTTTGGCGTGGCCAGCTACAAGATCCTCACGGTGCGCCTGTCATGACCTCTGAGGTGCAAAGATGATCCGACATTGCGTGATGCTGCGACTCAAGCCCGATCACGACACCGCAGAGCTTGCAGCTGTGATGGATGGGCTGGGCGCGGTCGCAGACCGTTTGTCTGGCTGCGGTGGCTTCATCCACGGCCCCAACCGCGATTTTGAGGCAAAATCCCTAAGCTATCCCTACGGCTTCACGCTGGATTTCGCGGCTCAGGCCGACCTACAGCGCTATGCCAGTGACGAAACCCACCAGCAACTTGGCGCACGGCTTGTCGCGCTGTGCTTGGATGGGGCCGAGGGCGTCTTGGTGTTCGATCTGGAAACGCCCGACGCGGCTGACCAATAGCTGACCAATAGGAGACGAGGGACTGTCATGAAAGCAATCACCTATCGCGGATTTGGTGCGGCGGCGGATGTCCTTGAGTTGGTCGACCTGCCCACGCCCAACCCCGGCCCAGGCGACGTTCTTGTCCGGGTCCATGCCAGCGGCATCAACCCCTCAGACGTCAAGCTGCGCGGCGGCGCGCGCCCTGGCGCTGTGATGCAATACCCGATGGTTGTTCCCCACTCGGACGGGGCCGGAGTGATTGAGGCCGTAGGCGAAGGGGTCGATCCCGCGCGCGTCGGCGAACGTGTCTGGATCTGGAACGGCCAATGGCAACGCGCTTTTGGCACTGGGGCCGAATACATCGCACTACCCTCCGAACAGGCCGTATTCCTTCCAGATACGACCGGCTTCGCCGAGGGCGCGTGTTTTGGTATCCCAGCCTTGACTGCATGGTACGCGCTCTATTGCGACGGACCGATCACTGACCAGACTGTGCTTGTGACCGGCGGTGCGGGAACGGTTGGGCGCTACGCCTGCCAGATGGCCGCGCTGGGTGGTGCGCGCGTTATCACAACGGTCAGTTCAGATGAAAAAGCCGCCCATTCCGGCGCGTCCGAATGGATCAACTACCGCACGCAAGACGTGGCCGAGGCGGCGATGGACATGACCAACGGCGCAGGCATAGACCGCATTGTCGAGGTTGATTTCGCAGCCAACCAACCCGCTTCCCTTTCTATGATCCGCCCCGGTGGCACCATCGCCAGCTATGCCTCGGCTTCGCAAATGAAGCCCGAACTGGATTTCTATGGCTTCATGTTCAAGAACATCCGCCTGCATATGCTGATCGTCTACCAACTCGACGCCGCGGCCCGCCGTCGTGGCGAGGCGCAGTTGGGCCAGTGGCTGGAACAAGGCGCACTGTCCCACGCCGTCGTCCCTGGCGGAGGGCTGATGGATGCGGCAAATGCACACGCAATGGTCGAGGCAGGGCAAAAGCTCGGGACCGTTGTGTTGGAGGTCTGACATGATCCTCGGCATCGGCACCGACCTCGCAAATATTGATCGCATTCAGGGCACGCTCGACCGGTTCGGCGACCGCTTCCGTAACCGTGTCTTCACTGAAACCGAACAGCGCAAGGCTGAGCGTCGCGCCGATACTGCGGGCACCTACGCCAAACGCTGGGCCGCGAAAGAGGCGTGCTCGAAGGCGTTAGGCACCGGCCTGCGGATGGGGATCGCGTGGAAGGACATGGCGGTGACCAACCTGCGCACCGGCCAGCCCGTTATGCATGTCACCGGCTGGGCCGCAGAGCGTCTGAAAGAAATGACTCCCGAAGGCCACGAGGCGATCATCCACGTCACCCTGACCGATGATCATCCCTGGGCGCAGGCCTTTGTGGTGATCGAGGCCCGCCCGCTTCAAGAAGCGCCCGCGCAGCCTTGACTTGCCCCCAACTGACCCGCATGTAGCACCCCAACCACGCATAGACTGGAGAGAGCAGTATGGCCGAGGAAGCCAAATCCGGAAACGCCGTCTGGGAGACGATCAAAACTATCGTCTACGCCCTGCTGATCGCGGGCGTTTTCCGCACGCTTTTCTTTCAGCCGTTCTGGATTCCCTCAGGCTCCATGAAGCAGACGCTGCTGATCGGTGATTTCCTCTTCGTCAATAAGATGGCCTATGGCTATTCCTACGCGTCCTGCCCTAGCCTGATCATCCCCAGCATCGGCCTGAATATCGATGCCGAGGATGTGTGCGGTTGGATGCAGGGTGATGACGACTCCCGTCTGCTGGGTGGCGATCCCGAGCGCGGCGATGTCATCGTCTTCCGCCATCCGGTCACAGGGCGCGACTATATCAAGCGACTGATCGGCCTGCCGGGTGATCGTATCCAGATTCGTGGAGGCCAAATCATCCTCAACGACACTCCTGTGCCGCAGCAACCCGATGGTGTGTTCACCGAAGTTGCTGAACCGCAGGGCCCACAAGGCCTGCGCCCGCGCTGTTCCAACGGTCCCGTCGGGATCGGCGGTGTTTGCGAAAAGAACCGCCTGATCGAGACCCTGCCAAATGGCGTGTCCTACGACGTGCTGAACATCGGCAATCAGGGCTCCGACAATACCGGGGTCTATACCGTACCCGAGGGCCACTATTTCTTCATGGGCGACAACCGCGACAACTCAGCCGACAGCCGTCTGCCGCAATCCGCCGGAGGCGTGGGCTATGTACCTTACGAAAACCTGATCGGTCGCGCCGACCGGATCATGTTCTCCTCCGCAGGTCGCTCGATGCTGTTCTTCTGGACATGGCGCGGTGACCGCTTCTTCAAGGCGGTCAATTGAAGCTATCGGCTGAGATAAAGGCGTTCCAGCAGCGCTTGGGGTATGAGTTTTCCGACCCTGAACTGCTGGTGCGCGCGCTGACCCACGGCTCGGTGTCTTCTGCCACGCGCCCCGACAATCAGCGTCTTGAATTTTTGGGCGACCGCGTCCTGGGCCTCGTCATGGCCACTGCTTTGCTTGAGGCCGACAAGAAAGCTTCCGAAGGCCAACTGGCCCCCCGTTTCAACGCGCTGGTGCGCAAGGAAGCCTGCGCCGATGTGGCCCGCCAGATTGATCTGGGTGCGGTGCTGAAACTGGGCCGGTCCGAGATGCTGTCCGGAGGTCGTCGCAAGCAGGCCTTGCTGGGCGACGCGATGGAGGCGGTCATCGCGGCCATCTACCGCGACGCAGGATTCGAGGCTGCCCGAGACGTGATCCTCGCCCTCTGGGGCGATCGCATCCACAAGGTCGAGGCCGACGCCCGCGATGCAAAAACCGCCCTGCAGGAATGGGCACAGGCCCGCGGCCAGAAACCACCCAGCTATGTCGAGGTCAAACGCACCGGCCCTGACCATGCTCCGATCTTCACGATCGCCGCTCGTCTGCAGAATGGTACCGAAGCTCAGGCCACCGCAGGCTCCAAGCGACAGGCCGAACAGGCAGCGGCAAAGGCGTTGTTGGAACAGTTGTCTTGATCCGTTTTGCGGCCAGATCATGAAGATCAGACCCGCCCAGAAATCCGATGCCGCCAGCCTCGCCGCCTTGTCGATTGAGGTCTGGATCGGAACCTATCTAAAGCGTGGTGTGAACGCCTTCTTTGCCGAATTCGCACTGTCCGAATTCACAACCGCCCGGTTCGAAGCCATATTGGACGACGGCCAAGATCTCTTGATGGTTTCTGAAAACGAAGACGGGATCGACGGCTATATTCGGCTTGCGGAAAGTCGCATCGCACCTGTGGACGGGCTTTCTGACCTAGAAATCGTGACGTTCTACGTCCAGCCCCGCCATCATGGTAAAGGCATCGGCTCAGCGCTGCTGGACGTCGCGGTCGACTACATGCATGAAAAAGGGCGCCCGTCGATTTGGCTGACAACCAATTCCGAGAACACGCCCGCAATCGACTTCTATATAGCCAAAGGGTTCCGGCAGGTCGGAGTCACAGATTTTCGGATCGGGGACCAAGCCTATCCGAACCAAGTTCTGGCGTTGAACACTACAACCTGATCGCGCGATCAAGCCCGGCCAATGCCGGCACCGGCCGACCGGGCAGCGTCGCCCTATGGGCCGCAGACTGGCCTTCGCTCACTGATATCCGCAATGCGACAAATCCCTCTGGCCCGTCCGCGCATTCTGCTATAGGGGTGCGCACTTGCAAACAGGATCGCAGGACACATGAGCACACGCGCCGGATTTATCGCCCTGATCGGAGAGCCCAACGCAGGCAAATCCACCCTTCTGAACCGCATGGTCGGGGCCAAGGTCTCGATCGTGACGCATAAGGTGCAAACCACTCGTGCTCGTATCCGTGGCGTGGCGATGGAGGGCGATGCGCAACTGGTCTTTGTCGACACGCCGGGCCTCTTCAAACCGCGCCGCCGTTTGGACCGCGCCATGGTCGCCGCCGCTTGGGGCGGGGCTGCGGATGCGGATGTGGTCGTGCTGATGATCGAGGCGCATCGCGGTATCACCGAAGGTGTCGAACGCATCCTCGAAGGCCTCGAAGAGATCGGGCAGGGCCGCACCATCGCACTTGCGATCAACAAGATCGACAAGGTGCCCTCGGAAAAGCTGCTGGCGCTGACCAGTGACCTGAATGCGCGTTATCCCTTTGCCGAGACCTTCATGATCTCGGCCGAAAAAGGCCACGGTGTCGACGACCTGCGCAAATGGCTGGCCTCGGAACTGCCCGAGGGCCCGTGGCTCTATCCAGAAGACCAGATTGCGGATCTGCCTCTGCGCATGATCGCGGCTGAGATGACGCGCGAGAAACTGACCCTGCGCCTGCATCAGGAACTGCCCTACCAGCTGACCGTCGAGACCGAGAACTGGGAAGAGCGCAAGGACGGCTCGGCCAAGATCGATCAGGTCATCTATGTCATGCGTGATGGCCACAAAGGGATCGTGCTGGGCAAACGTGGTGAGACCATAAAGGCCGTCAGTCAGGCGGCGCGTGCCGAGCTGGAAGAGTTTTTGGACCGCAAGATTCACCTGTTCTTGCAGGTGAAAGTCCGGCCAAACTGGCTGGAGGAGTCCGAGCGCTACTCGGAAATGGGTCTGGATTTCAAAGACGGCAACGCATGACCCGGGCCAAGAATTTTCGTCGAAAATTCTCAACCCCTACGGAAAGGTCAGAACCATGACCCGGCTGACAGCTGAATTCTGGGTGCATGCCTATCTGGCGCGGCTGCGGTTTCAGGAAATACCTGCTTTTGTTGTGGCGCATGGGGATGACACCGCTGGGGCGGTGCTTATCAAACTCAACACACTCAACGGGCGGGCCGCAGCCTTTCAGCGCAGTTTTGATCTGATGAGCGGCGAGCGCAAATGGGTGGAGCTCTCATCCGGAGAAGAGGCAGACGTAGATGCCGCCATCACCCGCCAACGCAGTTTTGACCCCGACCTTTGGGTAATCGAGGTGGAAGACCGCCAAGGCAGGCACCTGCTGGGTGAAGAGGGTCTGGGCTAACCCGCGCCAAATGATCTTGGACGTACAGCGCAAAGCGACTATTTTGCTTTGCAACTGGCTGAATGAAACGGCCCAATCTTCCGGGGGCCGCAGGAACAGGAGGGGGTTGAGTGGCTGAAACGCTTGCCCAGAAACTGGAAAACTCAAATCTCGGTCACTGGATGCAGCGGTTCGAGGGGTTCATGGTCTTTATCGGCGTCGTTGGCCCCTTCGCCACGCTTCCACAACTGATTAAGCTTTATTTCACCCACTCCGAACACGCGACCGGACAGTCGCTGCTGTCCTGGTCTCTGTATGCTGGGCTGTCGTTTTTGTGGTTCGCCTATGGGCTGGTGGTGGGCAAGTTGCCCATCTATGTGGGCAACGGTATCTCAATGGTGCTGAACCTGCTGATGGTTATCGGCATTCTGATTCACGCAGGTATGACGTTCTAGGGCGCGCGATCAGCCTGCATCGCTAAAATAGACAAAGCTCATCTTGTTGCCATCAGGATCGCGCGCATAAGCGCCATAGAAGTTCGGGCCATATTGAGGTCGATCTCCGGGATCACCTTCATTTGTTCCGCCATTGGCAAGAGCCTCCGCATGCACCTCGCGAACTTCCGCTTCGCTTTCGCAGAGCAAGCCAACCATGTTGCCGTTTCCAACCGTCGCGGCCTCTTTGTCAAAGGGCGTCGCGACCCACATGGACCCACCGCCCCGCAGCTCGTAACAAACAGCGTGGGGCATATATTCAGCAATAACCTTGCCGCCGATTTTGGGCACAACCGCATCGTAAAAGCTTCGCGCTTTGACGACATCATTTGAACCGATCATGACATAGTTAAGTGACATTTCTTAAATTCCTCCGTGTAGAACATAAAGTGAACACTATTGCGTGAACAGATGTCACGCAACGTGTTTTTGGTGTTCCACAGGGTCAACCTGACGCGTTTCCACCTTGAACCTGCAACGGCCATAAGATTTCCTGCGTATATATCTGGTGACCTGACGAGGCCAAACTTGGACTGGCGTGATCACGGCATTCTTCTGACCTCTCGCCGTCATGGTGAGACAGCGGCGATCATCGAGGTCTTTACCGAAGCCCATGGTCGTCACGCCGGCATTGTGCGCGGTGGCACCAGCCGCAAGATCGCCCCGATCCTGCAACCCGGCGCGCAACTGGACGTGCTTTGGCGCGCGCGGCTCGAAGAACATCTTGGCACCTTTCAGGTCGAACCCCTGCGTTCGCGCGCTGCAGCGGCGTTTTCAGGGCGGCTGGCGCTGGCCGGATTAAATGCGGTGGTGGCGCTGCTGTCCTTTTGCCTGCCCGAACGCGAGCCTCATCCGGCGATCTATCAGCAAACAGAACAGTTGATGGACCTGCTGGGTCAGGATGAGGTCTGGCCACTGGCCTATCTGCGCTGGGAACTGGCGCTGCTGGAAGAGCTGGGCTTTAGCTTGGATCTTTCGGCCTGCGCAGTGACAGGGGCGACCGAGGGGTTGGTCTATGTCTCTCCGAAAACCGGCCGCGCGGTCAGTGCGGCGGGGGCAGGGGACTGGGCCGATAAGCTGCTGCCTTTGCCCCCCTGCCTGCGCGGCGAAGGCGCGGCTCCGGATACCGAGATTGCTGAAGCCTTGCGCACGACCGGGTATTTTCTGGAAAACCATCTGGCTCCGTCGCTGGGTCATACGCCTTTGCCGGACGCACGCGCGCGATTTGTGGCGCAGTTTACTCGGCGGCTTTGAACACCATCTCGTGCCCGTCCTCATTGCGCAGGATCAGCACATCGCCGGACACCTCGGACTGGGTCATCGCCATCAGTGCGGCGAAATAAAACCCCTCGGCTTCAAGCCCGGCGCAAGCCGCGCGGGTGGCGACAAGATCGGTGATCTCAAACCACGGATAGGGTGCATTCACTGTACCTGAATAGGTGTTGCACGGGGCATTGCCCTCAATCCGACCCTCTTCGGGGAATCGCAAAAGGGCGCTGGCCTCAAAAGGCTGCCCGTCGATCTCTTGCAAAGCCCATGTCTGATCCGCTGCGCCATAGGCGGCGACAGTCTCATCCTTGTCGCATTGGAACAGGGTCAAAAGGGGCAGGAACAAGGCCAGACGTAACATCGCAATATCCTGTCAGTAGGGGTTCACACCGCTGATTAACTCTTCGCGCACTTCAAGGCGGGGGCGCCAGTTGTATTTGGTGTCCTCGCGCACCTGATCCCAATAAAGCACCCCGCTGTTGCGCCACGGGTCAAGGATGATGCCTTCATACATTGAATCTCCCTTAGCGCTGATCAGAGCCGAATGGTGGATGATCCGGAACGCAGTTGGAGGCGATGTGGCCCAGTGCAGGTCCAGCGTGCGAAAGTTCTCTTGCTTCAAACGCGTGGTCATGGCCTGCGCCCAATCATTGCACAGACCTTTTTCGCGAAATCCGTTGATGACCTTTGCGTTGTGGACGATGGCCGAATCGGTGACGTTCCAGTCCTGTTTCAGTTGATTGGAATAGGCATAAGATATCTCGGCTGCACGCCGCGCCTCGGCAGGGTCAACCTTGGGGTCAAGCTGCTGGATCGCTTGTGCCAACTGGTCCACATCATCGGGCCCGGTGTTTGGTGCCATGGCGCATCCGGCAAGGGCCATGCAGGTGGCCAAAACTGCGATGATGATCTTCACGCTCGATTCTCCTCTGGCCAGCTTGGGCGCTGGGTTTGGTTGACGCCCTTTACCCGATTTCTGCGCTCGATCCGAGGGGGAAGATTCGCCCATTAAGCCCTGAAACCGAGTTGTACAACTCGGAAGAAATAGGCCTGAAGGTCCGTACAACACGGAAGAAAAAGAAAACCCGGCGCAAGGCCGGGTTCAGTTGGGGAAACCGCGTCGCTTCGGGCGTCAGCCCAGCAATCGACGCGCGATGACTTGCGCCTGTATTTCTGCGGCGCCTTCAAAGATATTTAGGATGCGCGCGTCACAAAGCACGCGGCTAATTTTGTATTCCAGAGCGAAGCCGTTACCGCCATGAATTTGCAAGCCGTTATCCGCCGCCGCCCAAGCAACCCGTGCGCCCAGCAGCTTGGCCATCCCGGCCTCAAGGTCGCAACGTTGACCGTGATCTTTTTCCCAAGCAGAATAATAAGTTAGCTGTCGCGCGATCATGATCTCGACCGCCATCATCGCCAGCTTGCCCGAGACGCGAGGGAAATTGATCAGAGATTTGCCGAACTGCTTGCGGTCTTGTGCATATTGCATGGCAATGTCCAAAGCACTCTGCGCTACGCCGATGGCGCGGGCAGCCGTTTGGATGCGGGCAGACTCGAAGGTTTCCATTAACTGCTTGAAACCTTTGCCTTCTTCGCCGCCCAGCAGGTTTTCGCCCTTCACTTCGAAGCCGTCAAATCCCAGCTCGTATTCCTTCATGCCACGATAACCCAACACCTCAATCTCACCACCAGTCATGCCGGGCGTGGGGAAGGGGTTCTCGTCGGTTCCAGGTGTCTTTTCAGCCAGGAACATGGACAGCCCACGGTGATCGGTACTGTCGGGATTAGTCCGCGCCAACAAGGTCATCACATGGGTGCGCGCCGCGTGCGTGATCCATGTTTTATTTCCTGTTATCTTATAGTTACCATCTTCACCCTTGACGGCCCGCGTGCGCAGGCTGCCCAAATCCGATCCGGTATTGGGTTCAGTGAAAACAGCGGTTGGCAGGATCTCGGCGCTGGCCAGTTTTGGCAGCCAGTTGGCCTTTTGTTCATCCGTACCGCCCGCGATGATCAGTTCTGCGGCGATTTCGGACCGTGTGCCCAGAGAACCCACACCGATGTACCCGCGCGAAAGCTCTTCCGAGACCACACACATTGAGGCTTTGGATAGGCCGAACCCGCCGAATTCTTCGGGGATGGTCAGACCGAACACGCCCATCTCGGCCAGTTCCTCGATAATCTCGATTGGGATCAGTTCGTCCTTCAGGTGCCATTCGTGGGCATTAGGCTCAACCTTTTCAACGGCATAGCGGCGAAACTGGTCTCGGATCATCTCCAGTTCTTCGTCCAGACCAGACGCACCAAACATGGTGGCACCGGACTGGTCCTGCATCAACTCAACCAGACGCGTGCGCGCGGCCTGAGAGTTGGCTTGCGCCATCAGTGTCTGCACTTCGCTGCATTGGAATCCCGACAGAGCATCCCAGCCAAGGCCAAGATCCTGCAAACGTACAACCTCGCCCTGGTTCATCGGAATACCACCGGCGATCTGATGCAGGTATTCCCCAAAAGCGATCTGATGCAACAGTTGCTCCATCTCGCCGAATTTACCCTCGGCCTGAAGCGCCTCGGCCCAGCGCTGCATCTGCTGCAGCGACTGGTGGTATGTGGCCAGCCAAGCCAGCCCATGTGCGGCTGTCTGATTGGCCTCGATCAGTGCGCCCGATATGCGCCCTTCGCTAGTCACCTGCGCGCGAACCGATTCGACCGCCTTATCGAACACCGCTTGAACGCCGGGCAGGGCTGCTGCGCTGAGTGTTAGAAGATCGGGCAAAACCGCTGGCTGCGTCATGTTCGTCACATCCTGTCCGTCATGGGCCATGAATCACGTCCTCTGCTGGGTTGTCTGGTCATATCATGCTGCATGTGCAGCGCAACAAAAATACGCAGATCATCCATAAAAAGTTCAAAAATTGCTTAGTGACTTTTGCAGTGCAGAAATTTTTTGGACTGGTATGAAGGGTCGATGGGACTGTTTTCACTTATGTCGCCGCAGGATTTCTGTCTGGCTTTGGTCGTTGCCTTCGTCGCGGGCTGGGTCAAAGGCATGGTCGGTTTTGCCATGCCAATGGTGCTTGTTTCTGGTCTTAGCATGATGCTGCCGCCTGAGCTGGCGCTGGCAGGTCTAATCTTGCCCACGCTGGTGACCAATGGGGTGCAGGCCTTGCGGGAAGGTTTACCCGCGGCGGCGGCGTCAGTTCGAAAGTTCAAGGTATTTCTGAGCGTTGGACTGGTCTGTCTATTGGCCAGCGCGCAGCTGATCAACATCCTGTCGCCCAAGGCATTTCTGCTGATCTTAGGCGCACCAGTTTCGTTCTTCGCTCTGATGCAACTACTGGGGCTGAAACTGACGCTTCAAGCGCCCTCAATGCGGGTTGAGGCTATGGTGGGTGCGGTGGCCGGTGCTGTCGGCGGCATCTCGGGCGTGTGGGGACCACCAACCGTGGCCTATCTGACAGCCTTGAATACACCGAAGAAGGATCAGATGCGGGTGCAGGGCGTGATATACGGTCTGGGCGCTGTGGCACTTATTGTGGCGCATCTGGGTTCGGGTATTCTAAGGACTGACACAGCGGTGTTCTCAGCGCTGCTGATTATCCCTGCCTTGGTGGGAATGCGCGGCGGTCAGTTTCTGCAGGATCGTATCGATCAGGCACAGTTCCGCAAACTCACTCTGCTTGTACTGCTGATTGCAGGGCTGAACCTGCTGCGCAGGGGTCTTTTGGGTTAATTGCGTCTTTCAGCAAATCGAAAGGCGAAATAGAGGCCCAACATTAGGAAAAAAAGACCTGAGATATCACCGATCAGATAGGCGATATACTCGGCCGTTGCGCTGCCGAAGGCCATGTTGGTGAGAACGGACACCAATACCGATGTGATGATTCCAACGCCCATCACGCACAGCCAGCATGGCTTCCGATCGACGCGCGGAAACAAATCCCAGCCCAACGCCTTGCAGACATAAAAAACCGCTGGAACTGTGGTGACCGCGATAGTGATCGCCAGCAATCTGCTGGGCAGAAGAACATCCCAACCGCCCACAAGGGCAAAGACGATGGCAACGCCGGGCAACAGTGCGAATATCGCCCTCCATCCCAATAACCAAGCCGACAGAACCCGCACGCCGTGCGGCAGGAACAATAAGCTGGCATAGCTGGGGTATGCGGGAAAAAACACGTTCTGAAGCGGCATCAGCACCTGGAATGTTAGGAACGATGCAGCGACATAGGCCAAAGAGGCATAGAATGTTTCAGAGGCCCATCTGCGCACGAGGTCAGCCGATTACAGATCTGGGGTGGCGATCACCTGGGCGCATGAACCAGATACCGTCCGCGATTGGCGCTACCGCTTTGCGACAGATAACCCTTTTGAACCAGAGATTTCAGCGCGCGGAAAAATGTCGGGCGAGATACGCTTTTGACCAGCGTGTGTTCGATCAGACCAAAGGTGCGTACTTCGCGATCATCTTTCGACAGTTCTTCGGCGGCATAATAGATGTCGCGTTCGACCGGTGAGAGTTCTTCCAGCCCAAGAGTGCGCTCCATGCTTTGCATCAGTTTGCGCAGTTCGGTGAGTTTTGAGATTTCAGTCATTACTTGCCTATAGTTTCCGTGACGGACCGAGGCAGTTCGAAAGGCTGACCTTTTGAACACATCACGCCGACACCCATCCCCGTGTAGAAATAATCATTACCTTGTTGAACGGCCCGAGACATGATGTGAGTAAGATAGCCCGGATCGCCCGATGTTCAAATTTAACAGAAGCCGCTGCCAAAGGACGCCGGGCTTCGAAGCGTCTTGGGTAAATTGCGATAGCGCATGTTGCACGTTATCGCAATGAACTTGTCTGTGTGCAAACAAGGTGCCGAAGCGTAAGCTTTGGTGGGTCAGGGGCCATGATGGCCCCTAAATTCGATCAACCGATCGCGACAGCTTTGATGTCTTCGTCGATGAAGGGCAGGTACTGCTCGAAGTTTTCCGCGAACATGTGCACCAGCTTTTCCGCCTGTTTGTCGAACGCTTCCTGATCGTCCCAGGTGCGGCGCGGATCCAGCAAGACCTCGGGCACACCAGGGACAGAGACCGGCACATCGAAGCCGAAATTGGCGTCCTTGCGGAATTCCGCATCAGTCAGTGATCCTTCCAGCGCAGCCGTCAGCAGCGCGCGGGTGGCCTTGATTGGCATGCGGCTGCCCACGCCGTAGGCACCTCCAGTCCAGCCGGTGTTGACCAACCAGCAGGTCGCGCCATGCTGAGCAATCTTATCGCGTAGAAGGTTGCCATAAGCCTCGGGGCGGCGTGGCATAAAGGGCGCGCCAAAGCAGGTCGAGAAGGTGGGCTGCGGTTCGGTCACGCCACGTTCGGTCCCGGCGACCTTCGAGGTAAAGCCGGAAAGGAAGTGATACATCGCCTGCGCAGGCGTCAACCGAGCGATCGGAGGCAAAACGCCGAACGCATCGCAGGTCAACATGATGATGTTCTTAGGATGCCCGCCCAATGCAGTTTTCGACGCGTTGGAGATGTATTCCAACGGGTAGGCGCAGCGCATATTCGCAGTCAGAGAGTCGTCGTTGAAATCCAGCTCTTTGGTCTCGGGATCAAAAACCATGTTCTCGATCACAGTGCCAAATTTCGAGGTGGTGGCGTAGATTTCTGGCTCGGCTTCGGCATTCAGGTTGATGGTCTTGGCATAGCAACCACCTTCAAAGTTGAAGGTGCCTCGATCCGACCAACCGTGTTCGTCATCACCGATCAAGGTGCGCGACGGGTCGGCAGACAGGGTGGTCTTGCCGGTGCCGGACAGGCCGAAGAATACGGCGGTGTCGACCGGGTTGCCAACCGCGTGGTTAGCCGAGCAGTGCATCGGCATCACGCCTTTTTCGGGCAGCATATAGTTCAGCAGGGTGAAGACGGACTTCTTGTTCTCGCCGGCGTATTCGGTGCCGCCGATCAGGATCAGCTTGCGATCAAAGTTCAGTGCAATCACCGTTTCGCTGCGGCAGCCATGCTTTTTGGGGTCCGCCTGGAAGCTGGGACAGTTGATGATGGTAAAGTCAGCCGTGAAATCATCCAGATCCTCACGATCCGGACGGCGCAGCAGGTGGCGGATGAACAGGTTGTGCCACGCCAGCTCGGTTACCATGCGCACATTGATCGAGTAGCTGGGATCAGCCCCGCCCACGAGGTCCTGAACGAAGTAGTCGCGGCCTTTCATATGGGTCAGCATATCTTCATAGAGCGCGTCAAAACCTTCAGGGCTCATGGCGGCGTTGTTTTCCCACCAGATGCTGTCGGCAACACTGTCTGTCTTGACGACATGCTTGTCCTTGGGCGAGCGGCCAGTGAATTTGCCGGTGGTGACCAGAAAGGCGCCGCCATTGCCAAGGGTGCCTTCGCCGCGCTTCAGCGCTTCTTCGATCAGCGCCGGTTCCATGAAGTTGTAATAGACATTGCCCAGACCCTCGATGCCCTGATCTTCGAGGCAGAATTGCGGGTTAACCCGTCCAGATGTCATGTGTGTCTTCTCCTGTGGCGGCGCGAGGGCCTTGGGCCGGGTGCACCATTGGGGCGGATACCGGAAAGAGCCGGCGGTCAAGCGCCTCTTATCACGGTATTTTGGGACATGAACAGGAGGGTTGGGGGTAGTTAGCGCAACCAAGTTGAGGTTTAGCGCCATCACGATTTGTCTGCCGTAAATCAAGGCAGCTATTTGGGCGCAGCAAGGCAAATTTGCCGCATACCTGCCGCAAGAATGGCACGATTCGAGGTTACGAGTTGATTCGGTGGCTCAAAACCGCCAACAATGCCTTACAAAAAAGCGTATTATTGCGCGAGTGAGCAGGAATAGGGGTGAACCCGATGTCAAAGATTGCACTGGTGGACGACGACAGAAATATCCTGACGTCCGTGTCCATGACACTCGAAGCCGAAGGGTTTGAGGTCGAAACATACAACGATGGTCAGGCTGCGCTGGACGCTTTCAACAAAAAGCTGCCAGACATGGCCGTACTGGATATCAAGATGCCGCGGATGGACGGCATGGATCTTCTGCAAAGGCTGCGGCAGAAAACCCAGATGCCCGTGATTTTTCTGACCTCCAAAGATGACGAGATTGACGAGGTTCTGGGTCTGCGCATGGGTGCAGATGACTACGTCAAAAAACCATTCTCTCAGCGGCTGCTGGTCGAACGGATTCGCGCCTTGTTGCGCCGTCAGGAAGCGGTCGATGGCGATGTGACCAACGCGGCCTCGGGCGATACAAAAGTGATGGAGCGGGGCGAGCTGCGGATGGACCCGCTGCGCCACGCAGTCAGCTGGAAAGGCAATGATGTCTCGCTGACAGTTACCGAGTTTCTGCTGCTGCAGGCCTTGGCGCAACGTCCGGGCTTTGTCAAAAGCCGCGATCAGCTGATGGATGTGGCTTATGATGATCAAGTCTACGTGGATGACCGCACCATTGACAGTCATATCAAGCGACTGCGTAAGAAGATGCGCGCAGCCGATCCCGAGTTTTCGGCGATAGAAACGCTGTACGGTATCGGGTATCGTTATAACGAAGAATAGGCGCGGCCGTTTTATCAAGCCGAAGGGGTCTCGTGCGCGATACTGAACAAGCCAACCAAGTGCACGACGCAGACGTCGTTCTTGGGGATGACTGGGTCATCCCCCAAGACCCTGATGCTGCCGAGCTACAGGCCAAGCGTTCGCGACGAAACCTGTTTTCTATGCGCTATTCGCCCCTGGCGCGCAGGATCATCACCTTCAACCTCATTGCCCTTGTCATTTTGGTGGCAGGGCTGCTGTATCTGGACGACACGCGAAAAGAACGGGTTCAACAAACCGCGCAGAACCTGGTCGGTGATGCGCAACTTGTCAGCAACGTTTTTGAAACCCAGCTGCGTCAACCCTCTGCCAATGGTGCAGGCACATTGGATGTCCGTGATACGCTAGCGGGTCTCAGCTTGCCCGAAGGCGGCGAGGTTTTTGTTTATGACGGCACGGGCACTCTGATCGGTTGGACACGCGGGGCGTCCATGGCCGACAAATTGCCCAGCCTTTTGCATCAGGACGCCGACAGCGCCACTGGAAGCACTTTGATCAGCGACGCATTGAATGCGGTTTGGAATGGTGTGTCTGCGGTCTTTAGCGGTTCTTCCGAAAGCGAGGCTCCGACGCTGGCGCAACGGGTGCAGGAAATGATCCCGCAGGCGCTGAACGGCGGATTGCAAGTACAGGCCGTGCACGACGATAAAGGCAAGACGGTGATTGTCGCCGTGGCCCCGATCCTATTGGACGATACGCCTGTGGGTGCCGTTGCTATGGCGGGCCCGGCGGGCGAGATCGATGCGCTGGCCCGCAAGGAGCAAGAGCGGATCCTGCAGATGTTTGTGGTAGCACTGCTGGTCTCGATCGGTCTGAGCCTCGTTTTGGCCTCAACGATTGCCAATCCTCTTGCTGATCTGGCCGCCGCTGCCGAGATGGGCAAGGACCGCGGAGCCGGCGTGAACCCCGGACGTATCCGCATCCCGGATCTCAGTGCGCGCCCGGATGAAATCGGCCGTCTGAGCCAGGCTTTGCGCGGGATGGTCACGGCGCTTTATAACCGCATTGACGCGAACGAACAATTTGCGGCCGATGTCGCGCATGAGATCAAGAACCCACTGGCGAGCCTGCAATCCGCCGTGGGCACCATGCGTATGGTCAAACGCGATGATCAGCGCGAAAAGCTATTGGGCGTGATTGAGCATGATGTGCGGCGATTGGATCGACTGGTCAGCGATATCTCGAACGCATCGCGGCTGGACGCGGAACTGGTGAAAGAAGAAGAGCAGCCCTTTGACCTGCTCAATCTGCTTGGCAATATCAGTCAGTTTCTGGGTGAAGATGCCCGTTCGAAAGGCATCGAATATATCACAGACCTTCCCTCGGACCCCATCGTGGTCAACGGGCTCGAGGCGCGTCTGGCGCAGGTCTTTGTCAACCTGATCACCAATGCGATTTCGTTCTGCGAGGACAAAGACGCCATCCGGGTCTGGGTCCGCCGTCGTGACAACCGCGTGCTCGTGGTGGTTGAAGACACCGGTCCCGGCATTCCTGATCAGGCGCTGACCAAGATCTTCAAGCGTTTCTATTCCGAACGCCCCGAAGAGCATTTCGGCAACAATTCGGGCCTTGGATTGGCGATTTCGAAACAAATCGTCGAGGCGCATGGTGGTGTGATCTGGGCAGAAAATATCCGTCCAACCGAGGCCGATATCACCTCGGACCCGCTAGGTGCGCGGTTTGTTGTCGGGCTTCCCGTCTAGGTTATGAGGACCACCCCACTTTCTGAGATAGCGGATCAAGGGTCGGCCTGCATTCATGGGACCTGTATTGCGGTTCAGGAAAAGGGCTTATTGATCATTGGTGCCTCGGGTACGGGCAAATCTTCTTTGGCGCTACAGATGATGGCGCTTGGGGCGCAGCTTGTCGCTGATGACCGGGTCGAATTGACCGGACAGGCCGATCACGTGATGGCAGCTGGACTTCCGCAGATCCGCGGCCTGATTGAAGCGCGCGGCATCGGGTTACTGCGAGCTGAAGCCGCGAGGCCGGTTCGATTGGCATTTGTTGTGGATATGGACCAAGCCGAGCCTGCGCGGCTGCCTGAACCCACTGAAATTCTTGTGCTGAAGCAAACTGTTCCCTTGCTTCGGGGGGCTGGCGTGCCCAATTTGGCTGCAGGACTTATTCAACTTGTGAAAATGGGGCGCGTAGCCCCGGAATGGCCGAATACATGACAGCACAACAGCGCGTCGTTCTGATAACAGGTCCTTCCGGTGCAGGGCGATCGACCGCAATTCATGTGCTTGAAGATCTGGGGTTCGAGGCGATTGACAACCTGCCGATGGGGTTGCTGGCTCGCCTCGTCGACAATTCGGAGCCTGCGCGCCCAATGGCTTTGGGTATCGACGCGCGCAATCGCGATTTTTCAACCACCGGGTTTATCGAACTTGCCGCCAAACTGGGCCGGATGGAGAATGTCGACCTGACAATCCTCTATCTGGATTGCAGTGACGAGGTGCTGCTGCGTCGCTTCTCGGAGACCCGCCGCCGTCACCCGGTTGCGACTGATGCCAGCCCAGAAACCGGCATTTGTCAGGAAAAGGAACTGTTAGCTCCAATTCGCGAGTTTGCCGACACGCTGATCGACACCAGCGCGTTGAATGTGCATCAGCTGCGGGAAGAGGTCGAACGCTGGTTCGCCCCAAAGGGCGGGCGGCATCTGGCGGTGTCGATCGAATCCTTCTCGTACAAGCGGGGCTTGCCGCGCGGTTTGGACATGGTGTTCGATTGCCGGTTTCTGGCCAATCCATACTGGCGGCCTGAACTGCGGGATGCGGATGGTCGAAACTCGGATGTGGCGGCCTATGTTCAATCAGATGCAAACTATGGCGTCTTCTTTGACCGGGTGGTCGACCTGCTGATCGAACTGCTTCCGGCCTTCCGTGAGGAAGGCAAAGCGCACCTTTCAGTTGCATTTGGGTGCACCGGAGGGCAGCACCGCTCGGTCGCGGTGGCTGAAGCAGTTGCAAAGGCCCTTGCAGAAGGGGGGCAGCAGGTGGCAATTAGGCATCGCGAAATGGAACGACGCGCGTTGAATGTGAGGCCGGAGTGATCGGGATCGTTATTGTTGCACATGGTGGGTTGGCTCAGGAGTATCTTGCGGCCACGCAGCATGTGGTTGGAAAGCAACCCGGACTGGTGGCCATCCCGATAGAAGCCGACCATGATCGCGAAGCGAAACAAGTTGAAATCTGCCGCGCGGCGGACGAGGTCGATATGGGCGATGGCGTCGTTGTGGTGACCGATCTGTTCGGCGGCAGCCCCTCGAATCTGAGCCTGCGCGCATGTGCGCCACAAGACCGGCGAATCCTTTACGGGGCCAACCTTCCCATGCTGATCAAACTGGCCAAAAGTCGCCACTTGCCACTGGCCGAGGCCGTACGTTTGGCTTTGGAAGCTGGACGAAAGTACATCAATGCGCAAAATGTGACATTGGATTGACACCGGATAGATTCATATGACGACCAAGAGTTTGAAAATTATCAATGAAAAGGGCCTTCACGCCCGCGCTTCTGCCAAGCTGGTCGAGGTGGTCGAGGGCTTTGATGCGCGCGCCGAGGTGTCACGAGACGGGCTTTCTGCCTCGGGCGACAGTATCATGGGCCTTTTGATGTTGGCAGCGTCGCGCGGAAGCACTATTGACGTCGAGACGTCCGGCCCGGATGCTGAGGCGTTGGCAGAGGCTTTGGAAACATTGGTGAACGATAAGTTCGGCGAAGGGTTCTGACAGCCACGACACCAAGGACGGAAAGACAAGGCAATTGGCGGAAACCACGCACGATACCAAGACAGGTCCTGTAGTGGATCACGACACCGATCAGGGTGAAATCTACGACCGCAGAACCCTGACCTACGCCAACTCGTTTGACGATGCCTGGACGTCTACGGCCATTCGCGCCATCGAATGGTGCACAGGCAAGCTGACCATCTTGCGCATGGTCAACAAGTTCGAGAAGCAGAACGAACGCTATCGAGGTCAGAAGTTCTGGGGCGGCGCGCTCAAGACCATGGGTATCGAGCTGACAACCCCAGCCGAACAGATCGCCCGCATTCCAAAAGAAGGCCCCGTAGTGGTCGTCGCGAACCATCCGCACGGCATGGTTGATGGCATGATCTTCGCTGAACTCATCGGCCGGGTCCGCAGTGACTATCGCATCCTGACCCGCTCAGTCCTGACCGGGTTGGATGAAGCTGCGACCTCATTCATGATCCCGGTGCCGTTCCCACATGATCCTGAAGCGCAGGCCAAGATGCTTGAGATGCGCAGCAAGACGATGAAGCATCTGGCAGATGGGGGTGTTGTCGCGTTATTCCCGTCAGGTGTTGTGATGTCTTCGGATGATTGGTTCGGACCAGCCATCGAGCGGGAGTGGAATGTCTTCACCGCGAAGATGATCCGTAGGTCGGGTGCCAAGGTCGTGCCGATCTTCTTCCCTGGCAGCAACTCGCGCTGGTATCAAATTGCCAACCGGATATCGCCTATCCTGCGCCAGGGCCTACTGCTGCACGAAATCGTCCGATCCTGCAACAGGCCCCAGTCGCCGGTGATCGGTGACCCGATTTCGGACAAAGACATGGACCTGCTGGAACGCGACCCCCGCGGTTTCATGGCATGGCTCCGTGATCACACCATGGCGCTGGGCAAGACGCTCAAATCCTGATCCGCCCCTTCATCTGGCCAAAAATATCTCGGGAGTGAATTGAGCCATAGGCTCAAGAGAGGGCTGGCCCTCTCAGATTCTACCGTGTGGGTACCGGAACCTCGCCTCGATAATCATAAAACCCGCGTTCGGTTTTGCGTCCCAGCCATCCGGCTTCGACATATTTCGTCAACAGCGGGCAGGGACGATACTTGGTGTCTGCCAGTCCGTCATGTAACACGTTCATGATCGCCAAACAGGTATCCAAGCCGATGAAATCCGCTAGTTCCAATGGGCCCATAGGGTGGTTTGCGCCCAGTTTCATCGATTGGTCAATGGACTGCACATTCCCGACACCTTCATACAATGTGTAAACCGCCTCATTGATCATGGGCATCAGAATGCGATTCACGATAAAGGCCGGAAAATCTTCGGCGCTGGCTGAGGTTTTGCCAAGCCGGTCCACTACGGCTTTACAGGAGTTAAAGGTTGCTTCATCGGTGGCGATGCCCCGGATCAACTCGACGAGCTGCATCACAGGGACCGGGTTCATGAAGTGGAATCCCATGAAACGTTCGGGCCGGTCGGTGCGGCTGGCCAGCCGGGTAATTGAGATCGACGAAGTGTTCGATGTCAGGATCGTATGTGGCTGTAGGTGCGGCAACAGGTCTTCAAAGATTGCCTGTTTCACCGTTTCCCGCTCGGTCGCGGCTTCGATTACAAGATCGGTCTGCCCCAAATCCGGCAGATTCAGCGTCGTCGTGATCCGACCCAACGCGGATTTCACTGCATCATCCGAGATTTTGCCGCGCGACGCTTGACGCGCCAGGTTGGTTTCAATGGTTGCCATAGCGCTGTTTAGCGCGTCCTGGCTGACATCGTTCAGTAGAACATCATACTCTGCCAACGCCAAAACATGAGCAATCCCGTTGCCCATCTGTCCAGCGCCGATCACTCCGACTGATTTTACGTCCATTTGTTCGATGCCCTTGTTCGCAGAATATGGCGACATTATCGGCAGTTCCCTATGGGCGGCAAGGGGACGGGGACAGTCAATTTCGCTTCAAATGCGCGCATTAGGACTTTCTCAAGACTTGCGGCGGCAAAATGGCGGTTGGGTGAATATTTGGGTGAGTGTGATGAGCTATCAATCGATCAATGCGGTCCATTCCGCGGAAACAACGTGCGAATATGAAAATTCGAAACTACGTTTCAGGGGCCCCCAAAGGGCGTTGAACAACCCCTAT
This sequence comes from Ruegeria sp. B11, assembly GCF_056539785.1. Classification (NCBI taxonomy): domain Bacteria; kingdom Pseudomonadati; phylum Pseudomonadota; class Alphaproteobacteria; order Rhodobacterales; family Roseobacteraceae; genus Ruegeria; species Ruegeria sp. B11. The sequence continues at coordinate 237,536 of NZ_JBQFVO010000005.1, forward strand.
GTTGCATGTTTGGGGGGCGAAGAGACTTTTGGCCGTTTCGTAGAAACCCCCTTTCCCAATGAGTTGGAACGTCGTTTGGATCGCCGCTGCCTCAATCTGGGCAGCCTGTTCTGCGGTGCCGAGGCGTTGACGCAGGACAAAGGGCTACTGGAGATCGCAAACCGGTCTGATATATGCGTCCTGCAGTTACCCGGCATGCTGGGGCTATCGAACCGATTCTACCGGGTGCACCCACGACGCAATGACCGTTTCGTTGCGCCGAATGCCGATCTGGTTGCGCTGTATCCCGAAGAAGATTTTACGGATGTCCATTTTGTACAGCACTTGCTGAACCGCCTGTCGGCACGCTCGGATGCCCGTATTGAACTTGTGGAACAAGAGCTGCGCAATGTCTGGATCGAAAAGCTCGGCAAGTTTCTTGCAGAAGTAGGCCCGCCCGTCCTGCTTTTGCATCTGCAAGTGGAGAGAAGCGATTTGGATTCGACACCGGGTGACGGCTTTGCAATCAACCCCGAGATGATTGAGCCTTTGAGACCCCATTGTACGGGTATTTTGTCCTTGCAGGTTCAGGTATCCGGCGTATCCGATGAGCTTGAAGACATGTTGTTTGGCACCCTGCAACAACCGATTGCCGAGCATATGATCGGCCCAGCCACACATCGCAATATCGCTGGCTCACTTGCACAAGTGATCAACGACCTGGGCGCATAAACAGCAAAGGCCCGCCGGTGGCGGGCCTTCTAAGATTTTTCGTCGAAAAATCTTTGTCTGAAATCAGCCGAGTTTTTCGGTGAGTTCCGGTACGGCCTGGAACAGGTCTGCGACCAGACCGAAGTCTGCGACCTGGAAGATAGGCGCTTCTTCGTCCTTGTTGATCGCAACGATGACCTTGGAGTCCTTCATGCCCGCCAGGTGCTGGATCGCACCCGAGATGCCGACTGCAACGTACAGGTCAGGGGCAACAACCTTACCGGTCTGACCCACCTGCCAGTCGTTCGGGGCGTAGCCCGAGTCAACTGCGGCGCGTGAGGCACCAACGGCGGCTCCCAGCTTATCGGCCAGGCCTTCGATCAGTTTGAAGTCGTCTTCCGAGCCAACACCACGGCCACCCGAAACAACAACACCAGCCGAAGTTAGTTCAGGACGGTCGCTTTCAGCAACCTTGTCCTCGACCCACGACGACAGGCCGGGGTTTTCGCCGACCGAGATGGTCTCGACCGCCGCCGAACCACCTTCGCCCGCCGCATCGAAGCTGGCGGTCCGGATGGTCACGACTTTCTTGGCGTCGTTCGATTTCACGGTCTGGATCGCGTTACCCGCATAGATCGGACGCTCGAAGGTCGTGGCATCGACCACGCCGGATGCATCCGAAATCACCATCACGTCCAGCAGAGCTGCAACGCGCGGCATCACGTTCTTGGCGTCGGTGGTGGCAGGGGCAACGATATGCTCGTACCCATCGGCCAGCCCCACGATCAGGGCTGCGGTCGATTCCGCCAGGCGATGACCCAGCGAGGCGTCTTCGGCCACCAGAACCTTGGATACGCCATCGATCTTGGCAGCGGCCTCACCAGCAGCAGCGGCAGAACCACCTGCGGCCAGAACGGTGATGTCGCCCAGCGATTTGACAGCCGCTACGGTCTTGGCGGTGGCGTCAACCGACAGCTCACCATTGTTAACCTCTGCGAGAAGAAGAACAGCCATTATACAGCCCCCGCTTCTTTGAGTTTCTCGACCAGCTCATCAACCGAGCCCACGATGATACCAGCAGCACGTGCCGGCGGCTCTTCGGTCTTGACGACTTCCAGACGCGGAGTGACGTCGACGCCATAGTCGGCGGCGGTTTTCTCATCCAGCGGCTTTTTCTTCGCTTTCATGATGTTCGGCAGCGACGCATAGCGCGGCTCGTTCAGGCGCAGGTCGACGGTCACGATGGTTGGCATTTTGACGGAGATGGTCTGCAGACCGCCGTCAACCTCACGGGTGATCTTGGCAGTGTCGCCTTCGATGTCCAGTTCGGACGCGAAAGTGCCTTGGCTCCAGCCCAGCAGGGCTGACAGCATCTGACCGGTGGCGTTCATGTCATTGTCGATCGCCTGCTTGCCCGCCAGAACGATGCCCGGCTGCTCTTCTTCGACAACTTTGGCGAGGATCTTGGCAACGGCAAGCGGTTCGATGTCCTGATGCACGTCATCCGCCGCGACAACCAGAATGGCACGGTCGGCGCCCATGGCCAGTGCGGTCCGCAGGGTTTCCTGCGACTGTTTCACACCGATCGAAACGGCAACAACCTCATCGGCCTTGCCCGCCTCTTTCAGGCGGATCGCCTCTTCCACGGCAATTTCGTCGAACGGGTTCATCGACATTTTTACATTGGCGAGATCAACGCCGCTGCCATCCGCTTTCACACGAACTTTCACGTTGTAGTCAATCACGCGCTTGACAGGCACGAGTACCTTCATTTTTGCGTATGCTCCTTACAAAAACGGCAAGCCGCGCAGCGACTCCACCAATGCTCTCGCTGGCTTAGATAGCGGGTCGTGATGTTCTGCGACAGAGCAAAATCGTCACGTCATGGTTTCGAGACGTCGCGTTTTGTCATTTTTTGGACCAGAAACGAAATTTAGTTTCCCGACGGCAGGCGCGATCACCGGTTTGCGCCGGGAATCCAGAGCACATCATCGTGCCCGCCGTTGTTGGCACAGCGCGCGGCGACAAAGAACCAATCGCTCAGGCGGTTGAGGTATTTGACAGCCACCTCATTGACCGGTTCCATGTTTGTCAGCTCAACCGCCAACCGCTCGGCCCGGCGCGAAACTGTTCTGCACACATGCAGATGCGCGGCCAAACGTGAGCCACCGGGTAGGATGAAACTGCGCAAGGGCTGGAGCGCTTCATTCATCGCGTCGATCTCGGCTTCAAGCCGGTCGATCTGAGCGGAAACGATACGCAGGGGCGGGTAGTCGGCCTCGGCATCCTTATCCATGTCGGGGCGGCAGAAATCGGCACCCAGATCAAACAGGTCATTCTGGATACGGGACAAGGCGGCTTCGACTTCTCCGACTGCTTCGGTCCGTGCCACGCCGACAAAGGAATTCAGCTCATCCACAGTGCCATAGGCCGCGACACGCCCGGAATATTTGGCAACGCGCTCACCATTGCCCAGAGCGGTTTTCCCATCATCGCCGGTGCGCGTGTAAATCTTGTTGAGAACGACCATGCCTTACCCTCCCTGCCCACGCAGATAGACGTAAAGTACGATCAGCAGCACCGCAATGAACTGAAACAGGATCCGCAGGCGCATCAGCTTGTTGCTTTTCAGCGCGGCTTCTTTGCCGGGTTTTCCAAAATTGGCAATGCCCATCACCAGCACGACGACGACCGCCGCCATGGCCAGAAGCAGTATGACCATCGTCAGGTCCATAGCTCACCGTCCGTGTTTGTTCAGTTGTTGAGCCGTCATCTAGCGTTGATAGCGGCAAAAGCGAACAGGTAATTTCGCCTCATATGTCCGAGAGGATGCGATCAATGGCCCGGGTGGGCAGAATACGGCGCAGATATCCGGCGATATAGGTGGGCGTCGTCACATAGTATCGCGGACGTGGGCGCTTGGATTCAACCGCATGCGCCAATTTGGCGGTAACAGCCGAGGCAGGCAGTTCGAACTTGTCAGGTCCGGAGGATTCGTAGAGGCGTTTCAGCAGCGTATCCTCGTATCTCTGTCGCAGGGCCGAGCTTTTCCAGTCAATAAAGCGTTCGAAGACAGGGATCGCGTTCACACGGATCTTCGAGGTGACCGGGCCTGGTTCGATCAGGATGACCTTGATGTCGGTGTCTCGTAGCTCTAGGCGCAAGGTATCGGTCAGGCCTTCGATGGCGTATTTGGTGGCGACGTATGCCCCGCGCCAGGGGAACGCGACCAGTCCCAACACTGATGAGTTCTGCACGATGCGCCCATGGCCCTGAGCCCGCATCACGGGAATCACCTGCCGGGTCAGTTCGTGCCAGCCAAATACGTTGGTCTCGAAAATTAGGCGAAGCCCTTCGATTGGGACATCTTCAACCGCGCCGGGAAGTCCGTGAGCGCCATTGTTGAACAACGCATCCAGCGTGCCACCGGTCGCGTCCAAAACCTGCTGCAGGCCTGAGGTAATGCTATCGGAATCGGTATAGTCGATCAGCGGGCTGTCGAAACCCTGTGCCCGTAGCCGATCACAGTCACGCTGTTGACGGCATGAGGCAAAAACGCGCCAACCGCGCGCGCGCATCCCGTGCGCCGCGTCCAGACCGATCCCGGATGAGCAGCCTGTGATCAGAATCGATTTCTGCATATTGCCCCCGCCTGTGTATTTCGCCCATAGCTATGGCGAGCTTTAGGTCAGGACAATGACACAGTTGCGTCAGTTTGTTGGTTTCCGAACCAGTGAGGCAGAAATCCAACCCACCCGCTGATCAGGGTATAACCGCAACCGCAGCCAGCCGGTGCCGGAATCGCTGAGAACCTCAACGCGCTGGCCAAGTTTGGCTTTGGCGATGATGGGGTAAATCGTTCCGGGCCCATCGCGCATATTGACCCGCGTGCCCGAGATTTCGCGGATATCTTTCTCTGGCTCGATGACCTGATTCACAGGTGTGATGTCATCCTGCACCTCGGCCTCGACCTGCAACAGTCCGGCGGCTCCGTCTTCAAGCGAAGCCAGAGTAAAGCTGACGCCGTTCTCGTCAAATGCAGAGAACTGAGACAGCGGATCGTTGGTGACTTGTGACAGGACGACCGCGGCATCCTCCTCTACTTGTGGCTCGGGCTGAGCGCGCGCCTGTACAATGCGCGCGGCAACGTTGGTCACAAGGTCTTCAGCCCGAGGTGCGTGGTCGTCTTTGGCCCGAGGTGCGTGGTCGGATGCAGGCTCATGTTCTGGCACAGAGGCAACGCGAACCGGTTGCTCGGTGCGGGTGCCGCGCGGTTCGAAATCCGGGCCCCCGCTCATCACATAGAAGCTCCAGCCGAGCATGGCGAAAGTGATAACAATAACACGCTTCATGGCGCACCCCCTGGCAATCGTAACATCAATAAAAGGCAGCAGTCTTAATGTTCGAAAGCCTACCATAGATTCAGCTTCGAGTCGAAAAGCGGGGGAAATCCGATACTTGCCTCCCCCTGTTGCAAAAAGCCCGACTTGTCCCCAGCAAAATATGCGCCGATTGCTTTACCCGCGCGCGCTTGCGTCGTATCACATCATGTATGAACGATACGATCGACGACCCCAATATGGAGACCCCTGACAATGGGGGCGAGGTAGCCGAGCCGCTGCGCCGCGCAATTGGCGAGCGCTACCTGACCTACGCGCTTTCCACCATCATGCACCGCGCTTTGCCAGATGCGCGCGATGGATTGAAGCCGGTTCACCGGCGAATCCTCTACGCGATGCGCGAGTTGCGACTCAGTGCGACGGGCGGTTTCCGTAAGTCAGCGAAAATCTCTGGCGACGTGATGGGTAACTATCACCCTCATGGCGACGCGGCGATTTACGACGCAATGGCGCGCTTGGCACAGGACTTCAACGTCCGATATCCACTGGTCGACGGGCAGGGGAATTTTGGCAATATCGACGGCGATAATCCGGCGGCCTCTCGATACACCGAGGCGCGGATGACCATCGTTGCCGAAGCCCTGTTGGAAGGGTTGAACGAAGACGCTGTCGATTTCCGCGACAACTATGACGGCACACTGACCGAACCGGTCGTGTTGCCCGCACAGTTCCCGAATCTACTGGCCAATGGCGCCAGCGGTATCGCGGTGGGCATGGCGACGAATATCCCGCCGCATAATATTTCCGAGCTGTGCGACGCTTGTCTGCATCTGATCAAGACGCCGGATGCGCGTGACGACACGCTATTGAATTACGTTCCCGGCCCGGATTTTCCGACCGGCGGCGTCATTGTCGAGCCGCCCGAAAATATCGCTCAGGCCTACCGCACCGGGCGTGGATCCTTCCGGCTGCGCTGTAAATACGAGGTTGAAGATCTGGGGCGTGGCCAGTGGCAGATCATCGTCACCGAGATTCCCTATCAGGTTCAGAAATCCAAGCTGATCGAAAAGATCGCCGAGCTAATCCAGACCAAGAAAATCCCGATCCTCGCAGACGTCCGTGACGAATCCGCCGATGACATCCGTCTGATCCTTGAGCCGCGCTCCAAGAATGTGGACCCCGAGGTGCTGATGGGGATGCTCTACCGCAACTCGGACCTTGAGGTACGCTTCAGCCTGAACATGAACGTGCTGATCGACGGCGTGACGCCCAAGGTCTGTTCGATGAAGGAGGTGCTGCGCGCCTTCCTCGACCACCGGCAAGAGGTGCTGTTGCGCCGCTCGCGCCATCGCATGGCCAAGATCGATCACCGTTTGGAGGTGCTGGAAGGCTTTATCGTCGCCTTCCTGAACCTAGACCGCGTGATCGACATCATCCGCTACGACGACGACCCCAAAGCTGCGCTGATGCGCGAAGATTGGGGCATCGATCACGTCCGCGCCACGGATGAGTCCGACTATGTCTCGCCCAAACCGGGTGAGGGCGAATTGTCTGAGGTTCAGGTTGACGCCATCCTCAACATGCGCCTGCGCAGCTTGCGACGTCTGGAAGAGATGGAGCTGGTCCGCGAACGCGATGAGTTGATGCTGGAACGCGCCAATCTCGAAGACCTGCTGGCCGATCCCGCCCTGCAATGGGCCAAGATTGCCGAACAACTCAAAGAAACCAAGAAGACCTTTGGCAAAGACTACGAAGGCGGTGCGCGCCGGACGCAATTTGCCGAGGCTGGGCAGGTCGAGGAAGTCCCGCTCGAGGCGATGATCGACAAGGAACCGATCACGGTCGTCTGCTCTCAGATGGGCTGGATTCGCGCCATGACCGGGCATATCGATCTGAAGCGCGAGTTGAAGTTCAAGGACGGCGATGGCCCGCGTTTCATCTTCCATGCGGAAACGACGGACCGTCTGCTGGTCTTCGCTTCAAATGGCCGATTCTATACCGTCAGCGCCGCCAACCTGCCCGGCGGGCGCGGCATGGGCGAACCCCTGCGTTTGATGGTCGATCTGCCGAACGAAGCGCAAATCATTGATATCCTGATCCACAAGCCGGGACGCAAATTGCTGGTGGCCTCGGATGCGGGCAACGGCTTTATGGTGCCCGAGGATGACGTTCTGGCCCAGACCCGAAACGGCAAGCAGGTGCTAAACGTCAAAGGCGACGAAACCGCGATGATCTGCAAGCCGGTTGCTGGCGATCACGTGGCTGTGGTGTCGCAGAACGGGAAATTCCTTGTGTTCCCGACCGAGGAATTGCCCGAGATGACCCGTGGCAAGGGTGTGCGTCTGCAGAAGTACAACATGGCTCGTGGACGTCAGGGAACGCTGGAGCTGGATGGCGGTTTGTCGGACGTGACGACCTTCAACTGGGAAGAAGGCCTGAAATGGTCCATGGGCGGCGACAAAACCCGGCACGAGGCCGATATGTCCCAGTGGCTGGCCAAGCGCGCAGGGGTCGGAAAGAAGGCGCCATATGGCTTCCCGCGGGACTACAAGTTCTCGTGATCCATTACCCGTTTGGTGAATTTCTGCCGATACGGCTTGGCACAACCCGTATCGGTGCGCTACATCCAAGAAAAACAGGCCTATCGAGACGAGAGACATGTTGCGCATTCTGACCCTGATCACCGGACTGGCCCTGATGGGCGCATGCACCCAAACGCAGGTTTATGAAGACCCCGAGTCGCTGGGTGAATTCAAGCTACGCGTGAATTATGCCTTTGCGGAAAAGGCCGTTCAGGGACCGGTTTCGCGGGATGCCACGCCGGATGAATGGACCAAAGCGATCCAGAATGCAGTGGACATCAGGCTTGGCCGGTATGAAGGTTCGCAGGAATACGACATTGGCATCAGTCTCGAGGGCTACATGTTGGCACCTCCGGGAATTCCTGTGATTTACAACCCCAAAAGCACCGCCATCGTTCTGGTAAACGTCTATGACGTCGAAAAGAAAGAGTTCCTTGCTAAAGGCAAGCAGTTTCAGGTGCTCGAAGATACCACCGGTGAAAGCGCCCTTACTGGGTCAGGAAATGCGCGCACCCGAGAAGAACAGATGAACGGTCTGGCCTTGAAGGTTGCCGACCGGGTTGAGGAGTGGCTGGCCGAAGAGCACAAGGATGATGGCTGGTTTGACAAGCGCCCCAGCTTGATCCAGCCGCTTGAAACCGAAGCTGTCACACAAAATCCGGCGTGATGGATGCATTTCCCTCAGGATGTGCTTGATTTTCCCCCCTGAACCAAATATCTCGCGCGCGCAGATGTAACCACGGGACCAAGGGTCCCCCAAATTGCAAAAAGGGCGCCTGAGGAATGGCAAAGGAAAAGTTTGAGCGTAATAAGCCGCACGTCAACATCGGCACGATTGGCCACGTTGACCACGGCAAGACCACGCTGACCGCAG
>NZ_JBQFVO010000006.1:0-218735 GCF_056539785.1 Ruegeria sp. B11
AAAAACCTCAGATGCCCCCAGTCTCTCCCGAGCGTCTCCGCAGCTTCCACCGCGTCCCAGCACCTCAGCAGCGCCGGTGAAGGGCGTTCTAAGTATATCGCCCAAAAGCCGCAAGTGGAAAAATCAAAAAAACGCAAAAAAACGCAAAAACAGGATTTTATCTTACTAAAACAAACGGTTACGAAGAGCATCCAGCCATTCAACCCGGAAGTCGCGGACACAGACCATCGCAAATCAGCGCCATGGATATGTTATTCACACTGTTACCCACAGACTCGCCTGCGAGTCAGGCTGAATCGGCTTGCCTAAGCCGGATCAGGAATGATGTGACCGGCAGGCGCATGACCAGAAGGCCCAGAATAATAGCCAGGTAGACCAATGGCTCGATCTGAAACCCCTTCGCCAGCATCACATAATGAAGCGCGCCCAGAATTGCTGCCGGGTAGACCAGACGATGCAATTTGCGCCAACGAGGCCCCAAACGGCGAACCGCCCAGTTGTTAGACGTGATTGCAAGCGGCAGTAACAATACAAAAGCAGCCATGCCCACCGTGATATAGGGCCGCTTGATAATGTCCGCCCAGATTTGGCTGGGAATCTGAACATCCAGAACCAGCCAAATCAACAGGTGCAATGCGACATAGGAAAATGTCAGTACACCTATCGTGCGGCGGAACTTCATCAGATTTAGGCCAGCGAAGCGACGCAAGGGCGAAATCGCGAGACCCAAAATCAGAAGCTGCAGCGCCAGTTCGCCAAACTCGTGCTCGAGCGCCTCGATCGGCTCGACCCCGAGACCACCGGTCATGCCCTGATAAAACAACCAGGGCACAGGCAGTGCGCCCAGCAGATAAACAGCCCAATTGGGAAGCCGTCGCAAGAGGTCGTTGAGCCGCCGCATCATCTCAGTAGTTCTTCGCCAGATCCATGCCTTCGTAAAGGCTGGCGACCTCATCTTCATATCCGTTGAACATCAGCGTCGGGATTCGCTTGGCAAACAGGCCTCCGCCGATCTGGCGTTCCGAGGCCTGCGACCATCGGGGGTGATCCACATTGGGGTTCACATTGCTGTAGAATCCATATTCACGCGGACCCGCCATATTCCAACTTGTCGGAGGCTGCGTATCCGTCAAGGTAATCCGCACGATCGATTTGATCGATTTGAAGCCGTATTTCCACGGTACCACCAATCGCAAAGGCGCGCCGTTCTGGTTCGGGATGTCCCTGCCGTAGATCCCAGTAGCCATAATGGTCAGCGGATGCATCGCCTCATCCAAACGCAGCCCTTCGCGATACGGCCAGTCGAGCACCGGATACGCGACACCCGGCATCTCATCGGGACGATAGGCGGTCTCAAACGCCACGTATTTCGCGCCGTCCTGAACGCCAGCCATGCCGAGTAGATCTGCCAGTTCAAACCCGTTCCAAGGTATCACCATCGACCAGGCCTCAACACAGCGGAACCGATAGATTCGCTCCTCAACAGTCATTTCAGACATGATGTCTTTGAAATCATATTCACCAGGGCGGTCGACCAGACCGTCGATGGTTACACTCCAGGGCTCGGTTACCAGTGTGTGTGCATATTTCGCCGGATCATCCTTGCGAGTCCCGAACTCATAAAAATTGTTGTAGGAAGTAATCTCTTCCCATGTATTCGGTTCAAGCGCCTCGGCCGCCGCTGGCCGCGCCAGACCCGCCAGCCCGACACCCGCCAAACCGGCCATGACCTGTCGCCGGTTCAGAAACGCCGCCCTTGGGGTGACGTCCGCATGCGTCAGTTTGTTGGTCCAGCGATGCGCCATTTGGTTCTCCGTTATCCATTAACCTCGAAACTGAGGTAAGGTCTGATAGCACAGAGCCAAGGAAACAGGCGTCACGATTGAGCGAACAGATTGTAACGAAAATTAGGTACGCTTGGGCGCGAGGATAACGGTCACCCGATGTTCAAGCCGACAACACGGTTTATTTCGCACCCAAGATTGACCGCCTGATAGGTCGGAAAGGGCAGCCGGGCCGAAGTTTCGATATCGCGCCGAACCCAGTCCTGCTCCTCTAATTGCTTGAGCGAGGATGACAATGCGCGATCAGTGATCACCTGAAGATCCGACCTGAGCCTTGAAAAGCGCCGCGGTTGGCGGGTCAGCGCCAGAATAGGAACCGTCCAGCTGCGGCGCAGTAGCTTCAATTCAGTATCATCCGGCACCAAGGCCATGATTTCTGCCGCTACAGCCGCCGCCTGAACCCCGGCTTTGGTCAAACGGAATTCAGGTCGCAAAGGGTGCCCGTGGCCCGGGTTCCGTTCAAGCAAGCCAAGGCTAGCCAGATGCTCCAGACTTGCCGCAAACGCCGTCCGGCTTGCGCCCGTCGCGGCGAGCAACGGGGCCTGCCTGCCCGGAACCCCTTGGTGCAGCTGCGCAAGAATGTTCAGTGACCAGGCCCGGGAGGTAAGCTTGACAAGTAGTTTTATGTCCATAAAATATAGTTACTTTATTTTAGGACAAAAGGAAAGTTCCATGCCCCTCGTTTCCTTAGAAAACACCATCACTCTTGCCATTTCGGTCAAAGATCGCCACGCCAGTGCGCGCTGGTATAATGACAAGCTCGGGTTTGAGTTGATCCATCATATTGATGAGGCGGGTTGGAGCGAGATGCTCACCAAAACCGAAGGCGTGACCCTTGGTTTGGGCGAGCAGGCAGAACCCGCGCCCGGAAACACCGTTCCGGTCTTTGGTGTTGCTGATATCGCAAGCGCACGCGGTGCTCTGGAAGGGTCCGGCGTTCGGTTTGACGGCGAAACCGAGACGATCGAGGGGATGGTCAGCACCGCCACATTTTACGACCCGGACGGCAATGCAATGATGCTGGCGCAGGATCTGACCGGGCAGGTCTGAACGCTCTTAGTCGCAATACAAGCCACCAAAAAAAGACCCGCCTGGATGGCGGGTCTCTTCATTACCTGAGACTTAATGCACGACTGCATCATCCGGGCGCGGACGCTCGGACGTTCCCAGCCGGTCGCCGATGATCAAACCATCGGTTCCGGCGGTCACCGGAACGGTCTCACCATCCTTTATCTCACCGGCCAGCAGTGCTTCGGCCAACGGGTTCTGCAGGGCGCGTTGGATCACGCGTTTCAATGGGCGGGCACCGAAGACCGGATCATAGCCTTCATTGGCCAGCCATTCCTTCGCGCCATCGTCCAGTGCCAGCTCGATCTTGCGGGCAGCCAGACGTTTCTGCAGACGTGCCATCTGGATATCGACGATGCCATCCATATCGGCCCGCTTGAGCCGGTCAAAGATGATGGTCTCATCCAGACGGTTCAGGAACTCGGGCCGGAAATGTGCCCGGACTGCGTCCATCACATCCCGCCGCGCCTGCGCGCTGTCCGCGCCTTCGGGCAACTGACTCAGCGCCTGAGAGCCAAGGTTCGACGTCAGGATGATCAGCGTCTGCTTAAAATCCACGGTACGACCCTGACCATCGGTCAGCACACCATCATCGAGAACCTGCAGCAGCACGTTAAACACATCCGGGTGCGCCTTTTCGACCTCATCAAACAGCACGACCTGATAGGGCCGGCGCCGCACGGCTTCGGTCAGCACACCGCCTTCGTCATAGCCGACATAGCCCGGAGGGGCCCCGATCAGACGGGCGACCGCGTGCTTCTCCATAAACTCAGACATATCGATGCGTACCATCGCGTTGTCGTCGTCGAATAGGAAGTTCGCCACGGCCTTGGTCAGCTCGGTTTTCCCCACACCCGTGGGTCCAAGGAACAGGAACGAGCCCAGCGGGCGACCTTCGTCATTCAGACCCGCACGCGCGCGGCGCACGGCGTTGGCCACGGCGGTCACCGCCGCATCCTGACCGATCACGCGGGAATGCAGATCGTCTTCCATCCGCAGCAGTTTCTCACGCTCGCCTTCCAGCATTTTCGAGGTCGGGATACCGGTCCAGCGTTCGACCACCGACGCAATCTGTTCTGGGCGCACCGTTTCCTCGGCCATCATGGCGTTGCTTTCGGCGTTTTCAGCCTCGGTCAGCTTTTTCTCAAGCTCAGGGATGACACCGTAGGACAGCTCACCCGCTTTGGCGAGGTTCCCTTCGCGCTTCGCGATTTCCAGATCAGCGCGAGCTTTGTCGAGCTGTTCCTTAAGATCACGGGCACCCGCGAGCTTGTCGCGTTCTGCCTGCCACTGAGCAGTCATCTCAGCGGATTGCTCCTGCAGGTCGGCCAGATCCTTTTGCAAGGTTTCCAGACGATCCTTGGAGGCCGCGTCATCTTCCAGCTTCAGCGCCTCTTCCTCGATCTGCATTTGCAGGATCTGACGATCCAGCTGATCGAGTTCCTCGGGCTTGGAATCCACCTCCATCCGCAAACGCGAAGCCGCTTCATCGACAAGGTCGATGGCTTTGTCAGGCAGGAAGCGGTCGGTGATGTAGCGATGCGACAGGGTCGCCGCCGACACGAGCGCCGAGTCCGAGATGCGCACACCGTGGTGCAGCTCGTACTTTTCCTTGATACCGCGAAGGATGCTGATCGTGTCCTCAACTGTCGGCTCAGTGACCATCACCGGCTGGAACCGCCGCGCAAGCGCCGCGTCTTTTTCGACGTATTTGCGGTACTCATCCAGCGTCGTCGCGCCGATACAATGCAGCTCACCCCGGGCAAGCGCAGGCTTGATCAGGTTGGCGGCATCCATCGCACCGTCGGATTTACCTGCACCTACCAGCGTGTGCATCTCGTCGATGAACAGTATGATCTCACCGGCGGCTTCGGTCACTTCGGTCAGAACAGCCTTCAGTCGTTCTTCGAACTCACCTCGATATTTAGCACCGGCGATCAGCGCACCCATGTCGAGCGCGAGAAGCTTCTTGTCCTTCAATGATTCCGGCACATCACCATTGACTATGCGCAGGGCCATGCCCTCGGCAATCGCGGTCTTACCGACGCCGGGTTCACCAATCAGTACCGGATTGTTCTTGGTGCGGCGCGACAGAACCTGCATCGAACGGCGGATTTCCTCATCCCGCCCGATGATCGGGTCGATCTTGCCTTCGGCTGCAGCCTCGGTCAGGTCGCGCGCATATTTCTTAAGCGCGTCGTAGCCTTCTTCCGCCGATGCGGTGTCAGCAGTGCGGCCCTTGCGGATATCGTTGATCGCTTCGTTCAGTTTCTGGGCCGATACAGCACCGGCCTCCAAAGCCTCTTTGGCTTTGGATTTCACCATACACAGCGCCATCAGAACGCGTTCGACCGGCACAAAGCTGTCGCCCGCCTTGGTGGCGAGCTTCTCTGCCTCGTCCAAAACCTTGGCGGTCTGGCCGTCCATATAGATCTGGCTGGCGTCGCCGCTGACCTTAGGGATTTTGCCCATGGCCGCGTCCAACGCCTCAACCACGCGGTTCGGTGCGCCGCCAGCGCGTGTGATCAGGTTGCTGGCCAGCCCCTGATCGTCGTCCATCAATGCTTTCAAGATATGTGTGGGCTCCAGCCTTTGGTGCCCCTCGCGCAGCGCAATGGTCTGCGCGGCTTGCACGAAACCCCGTGCCCGCTCGGTGAACTTGTTCAAGTCCATAGCATTCTCCTTTTCTTAAGCGCCCCGTATTGATGCGCCCGCTTGGCGGCACGCGTCGGTCTGGGCCTCACATTCAATTTGGGAAATGTCTTTTCCCATTCAAGAGGCTAGAGCATATAAAACGGCGTCATCCGCGCGGAATCGAGTAGACGGAATAACCGCCAGTTTCTCCCATCAATTCAGCGTTGTACATTTCGACCAAAGACTGCTCGGCACTGCTGCCTGTAGGGCATGAAACCAGATCTGCTGTATGATCGAGGAAGTTGCCGGTATAGGCTGTTTCCCCGGTCAATTGACACCAGTCGTCTTCCGATCGGTACCCACGCACTAACAGAAGATTGTCATTGGTTGGAGCCGGCGCGACACCGGTTTCGGGCGGATCGCTTTGAGGCGCGTCTTCGCATGCGGCCAACATCAGTGCCACGCCAAGTACTATTACCTTTTTCATCATTTCTATCCCTGTTCTGAACGTCGGTACTTTAGCACATTGCGCAAAATAGTGAGTGATCTGCGTCACCTCGGACTTCACACATGGACAGATCGCCCTGAACCCGTTAGGACGCAAACGTTTGCCAAAAAGGAGCGCCCCATGTCCGATGACCGCCTTATCGTAGCCCTCGACGTCCCAAACGCCCTGCAGGGTCTAGCCATGGCCGAGCGGCTGGGCGACTCGGTTTCGTTCTATAAGATCGGGCTGGGTATGTTGACTGGCGGCGGTCTGGCGTTGGCCAACGAGTTGAAACAGGATCACGGAAAGCGCATTTTCTTGGACATGAAGCTGTTCGATATCGGCAACACTGTAGAAAATGCAGTGCGTGGGTTGGCTCAGTTCGATCTGGACTTCTTGACGGTGCATGGTGATCCGCATGTCGTACGCGCCGCAAAGGAGGGCGCTGCAGGCAAGGACATGAAAATTCTGGCGGTAACCGTCCTAACATCACTGAACAGGGACGATCTGGATGCAAGCCTTCTGAAAGCGGGTGACGTGCAGGACCTCGTTGTAGAACGCGCGGCCAAGGCTTTCGAGGCCGGAGCTGATGGCGTGATCGCCAGCCCTCAGGAAGCCGCGCTAATCCGCGCCCTGCCCCAATCCGAAGGTCGTTTGATTGTAACCCCTGGGGTACGCCCTGCTGGTGCAGCTTTGGGCGACCAAAAGCGCGTCGCAACCCCGGCCAGTGCAATCGGCGATGGGGCCGATCATATCGTTGTGGGCCGCCCGATTTATCAGGCGGATGACCCCAAAGCCGCCGCACAAGCAGTTTTGAGCGAGTTAAATTCATTGACTCACCATTAGGCGAAAAGCCAAAAATTGCGGAAGGAACGGTGCTCAAGCAATTGACGTTAGGTCAATTTTTCGCGCCGCCGCGCCAAATCGTCCCTGTGCCCGAAAACACACATGAAAAACATGAGTTTTATGGCGTTCGGCTTGTGGCTATCGAAAAACGCCATTTTCGGCGATTCTACACACAAGACACTCCCCAACGGGCCATCTCTTCCTGAGGCTCGTTACCTCCCCCCGCAGGCGCGGGGGGTTTTCTTTCGAAGTCCCGTTCAAAGCTGCGCCGTTTCCGACAAATAATCCCGAAGGCGATCTGCAAAATTTGGAATGGCCAACGGATTCGACAGATAATCCTGCGGACAAATCAGCCTCCACCCCTGCCCTTCGTCCCCAAAACGGATCAGACCAACATCTTCCGGCGGGCGCAGGGCGACGTAGAACCAGCTTTGACCATATTGCCGTGACCAGACAAGATCGGTTGCGCACAGGCGCAGTCCAACCTCTTCATCTGTTTCACGCAACGCGCATTCGATCGGTGTTTCACCTGGCTCTTTCCCGCCGCCTGGAAAATCGAGATGACCTGGAAACGGAATATCTGATCGATCATCTCTTAGAATGACCAGCAGCTTGTGCCCCAGAAACAACGCTATTTTTGCCCCGGTGAAGTCCATCGGTCCTCTTTTTATCCTTATCCATTCGCGATACCTTTTAACCTATCGAATGTCTTGACCAATCCGCCGCTGGCCGGAAAGAAACTACATCATGCCCGCCATCTGTCGCGACTGCCTGAAGGAAATTAAGCAAGGGCCGCGCTGCCCAACTTGCAGCAGCCCGAGGGTCAAATCGCACCCAGAGCTGTTTGACCTGACGATCGCGCATATGGATTGCGATGCTTTTTATGCTTCGGTCGAAAAGCGCGACAATCCCGAACTTGCCGACAAGCCTGTGATCATTGGCGGCGGCAAGCGCGGGGTGGTTTCGACTGCCTGTTACGTGGCCCGCGTTCGCGGGGTACGTTCAGCCATGCCAATGTTCAAGGCGCTTCAACTATGCCCCGAAGCGGTGGTGATCAAACCACGTATGTCGGTCTATGCCAGCGTCTCGCGCGAGATACGCACCATGATGGACGAGTTGACACCTGATGTTGAACCACTGTCGCTGGATGAGGCGTTCATGGACCTATCCGGCACCGAGCGGCTGCATGGTGCACCGCCAGCGGTCATGCTTGCACGTCTGGTCAAGAGGATGAAAGATGAGCTGGGCCTGACGGGATCGATTGGCTTGAGCCATAACAAGTTTCTGGCCAAGGTGGCCTCGGATCTCGACAAGCCTCGGGGTTTTTCAGTGATCGGCCAGGCCGAGACGGCTGATTTCCTGCATGACCGGCCGGTGCGATTAATCTGGGGAATTGGTCCGGCGGCGCAGGAATCACTGGATCGCGCAGGGATTCGCACATTTTCTGATCTTCTGCGCTGGGATCAGGAGGCGCTGACAGCGCGGTTCGGATCAATGGGCTACCGTCTGTGGCATCTGGCGCGAGGGCAGGACAAACGGCGCGTATCGGCCCATGAGCCGATGAAGTCGATCAGTAATGAGACCACTTTTTTCGAGGATACCGCCAGTCTTGAAATTCTGGACGGGCATCTGTGGCGTATGTCTGAAAAGGTAGCCGACCGGGCCAAAGCCAAGGGATTGGCTGGGCGAGTGGTGACGCTGAAGCTGAAACAGGCCAACCACAAGATCATCACCCGGCGGATATCGCTACGCGATGCGACTCAGATAGCGGATCGGATTTATCGCACCGCTCGTGGGCTATTTGATCAGGTTGGCGATCAGGGTCCCTATCGCCTTTTGGGATGCGGCCTGTCTGACCTGTGCTCAGAGGATCAGGCCGATATCTCGGGCGACCTTCTGGATCCCGGTGCAGAACGCCGATCACAGGCCGAACGTGCGACGGACGAAATCCGGCGCCGTTTCGGCAGTGATGCAATCGTAAAAGGTCGTGCGCTGCGCTAGGTCTATTCGGCGGCAAGTGACATTGGATCGGACCCGATACTGGTGATCTGCGCGGTGACCTGCCGCAACACATCACGCAACGCCTCAAAGTTGCCGTTCGGCTGGATCGTTTCCTCGTTCATATAAAGTGAACGATCGATCTCGATTTGAACCGCATGCTGATGGCGGGCAGGTCGACCATAGGTCTGGGTGACGTAGGCCCCTGCAAAAGGCGTGTTGCGCGCCACATTCAGACCCGCGTCGGCAAAAGCGGCCTCGATCTGATCAACGATCACACCGGAAGCGGCCGCACCGAACCGATCGCCCAAAACGATTTCCGGTCGGGCCCGGCGCGAGCCGCCGGCCAGCGCCACCGCCTCGTGCGGCATCGAGTGGCAATCAATCAGAATGGCCTGCCCAAACAACTGATGCGATTCCGCCAGCAGAGATTTCAGACGAGTATGGTATGGACGCCAATAGGTATCGATCCGCAGGCGCGCCTCATCCATAGTCAGCTTGCCGCTGTAGATCGCCCTGCCGTTGGCGACCACGCGGGGAATCACCCCGAGGCCCGAGGTAACCCGCGGATTATGTCCGTGACGACGCGCACCCTGTATCAAAGCGGGGTCCAATTCATCCGAATTGCGATTCAGGTCCAGATAGGCGCGCGGCATGGCCGCGGCGAGCAGCGGTGCACCGAATTCAGCGACTGAGGAAAAAAGCTGATCGACATACGCATCCTCGGAGGACCGAATCATATTGCGGTTCAAAACAGACCGCTTCAACAAAGACTCGGGATAGGTCCGACCGCTATGGGGCGAGGCAAATACCACGCAGGACGTACGCGTTGCGGGCATATCCAGAATATAGGCTGCATTGGTGGCGGCGTCGGGCATGGGCTCTCCGTTGTTCGCACTCAACATAGACCGTAAAATAGTTCTGCCAAACCCCTTGATCCCCCCAACGACTCCTTTTATAGACCCCGCTACCGGCGCGGGGTTCCGCGCCCCATTTCGTTATGGGGCAGGTCACGCAACGGTTTCATGGGCGGTTAGCTCAGCGGTAGAGCACTTCGTTGACATCGAAGGGGTCACAAGTTCGATCCTTGTACCGCCCACCATGAATTCATTGCTCTGGTCTTTCCGGGGCACCCGATTAACCCAGGCGCTGGCCACGTCTTTGATGAAGGCGCCGCAGATTGGAGACAGACCCATGAAGGTCAAGAACTCGCTCCGCTCGCTCAAAAACCGGCACCGTGATTGCCGGGTTGTGCGTCGCAAAGGCCGCGTCTACGTGATCAACAAGACGCAGCGCAAGTTCAAAGCTCGCCAGGGCTAAGAACTGCACGAACTTAATTCAAAAACCGCGCTTTCGAGCGCGGTTTTTTTATGCCCTGCTTCTAACGCCCTTTCATGTCGGCGGAAGCGCCGGAAATCGCTCCGAAAGTCCGGTTCTGAGATTTAGTATTGTTATGAGACGGTCTCGTGCTACGCTTTCCCTGTTTTTTATGACGGGAGGTCGGGTTGGCTAACGATGATCTGGATACGCTATTAGGAACAACCCTGACCGAGATGGTGGCCGATATAGGCCGAAGCGTGGCCCAAGCCGCCGAACAGCTTAGTCTGGATCAGTTGAACGCGCTGAAGAACTATCCTCAGGAACTGCGCGAGATGGGCATTCCGCCAGTCTTTTACCACATGCAGGATGTCGATGTAGAATTGAAGGTCGTCATGGAGATGACCAGTACCACAGAAGAAGGCAAACGCGGGATCATTGGCGCGTTTCTGTGTGGGCCAAAACTGACGCAGACAGATACGCTCGATGCAAGCAGCGCGTCGACCATGCGGATGCGGTTTGCGCCGGGACCGGTGGATGAAGGTGGTTCTGGTGGAGGGGTCGATGGCGACTAAAAAGGACAAGACCCCCAAAAAACAGCCTATAGATGTGCGCGTCACCGAACTGCCCGAGGCGTTCACCACACTGCTTCAGTCATTGGAAAACCGCCTGACCGCGCTGGAGGCGCGCGAGGTCGTGTTGCTGGAGACGATCCAGGACCTGCAAGACCAGATCGACGATCTGGAAGAAGGAGGCAGTGGCATGCTGATGGGCTCGGGTTCTCCGGTGGTGAACCCAATGGCCGGAGGCCAGAGCGGAATGGAGGTTGAAGACAAAGATACGCAGATCGTGGATGCGCAGGTTTTTTCGCAGGCCCTGGGCGAACAGATCCTTGCAGGATCCGACGGCAGCGACGATTTCACCATCGACAATGTCCAGGTCGAAGCCTTTGTTGGGCTTGGTCGGGATGGCAATAAAGCCCAGTTCGCTACAAACGCGAAGAAACAGGCGGTCAGCCAGAACGCAGCGAAGGTCTCGTTCTCGGTCAAAAGACGGTCCGCAACGAAGATTATTGATAGAGACTGAATTCACAAAGGAGATTGGAAATGAGTATCGGGCAGGAACTGCTAAACGTCCCTTTCGCGGAAATGGTTCAGAAACTGGCGATTTCCGTGGCAGAGTCGCAAACTGAATTGGATAGACATTCGACTGATATCGCCAAATACATGGCGGATCAGAAGATCCAGCTTCCCGATCTATCCAACCCCGATGGTCCCCCAAAGGAATTCAGCCTCGTGTCGATGGGTTTCCTGCCCGCGTTCTATGCGGTGCAAGAGGCCGAGATCGAGGTAAAGATGGCGATCTCGATGACCAAACAGACCGAGAAATCAGGCAGCGCATCGGTCAAAGGTGGCTGGGGCCCCGTGGCGGCGCAGGTCAACGCAAGTTATTCCTCGCGCTATGCCTATAATCAGGAAGGCGCAAGTAGGCTGTCAATCAAGCTGGCCCCAGCTGATCCGCCGGTCATGCTGCAGAAATACATGGAAGCGGTAACACAGGCGATGCTGACCAAAGAACCGGTGCTCAGCGACGATCCGGACCCCGAGCCGGCACCGTCACCCGTCCCACCGCAACCCGAAAGAAAACAAAGTAGGCGGCGTCAATCCTGAAGGGGCCGTCCGGCAAGGTAAGTTCAGCGACGTTTTGACCAACTAATTTTGTCGGATTTCCTTGCATCCCACCGAGAATCGTTTAATTGACCAAATCAGTCGGGTTAATCCCCGTCACGATTTTCAATGTTGGGACAAATGATGCTGAAATCCTCTACCTGCTTTGCCGCCACCCTGACGGCCCTGATCGCCACCTCTGCCGCAGCCGAGGGCGAGCTGAACCTGTATTCCTCGCGCCACTACGACACCGACGAACGCCTGTATTCCGACTTCGAAGAGGCCACCGGCATCACCATCAACCGCATCGAAGGCAAGGCCGACGAACTGATCGCGCGGATGGAAGCCGAAGGCGCAAACTCGCCCGCTGATATCTTGCTGACGGTCGACACTTCGCGTCTGGCGCGCGCCAAAAACGCAGGCATCCTGCAACCAGTCGAAAGTACGGTATTGGAGGAGCGTATCCCTTCGAACCTACAGGACGAAGACAATCAGTGGTACGGCTTTTCGCAGCGCGCGCGGATCATCTTCTTTGACAAAGCTGATGTCGCTAACCCGCCTGCAACTTATCTG
Organism: Ruegeria sp. B11; assembly: GCF_056539785.1. Taxonomy (NCBI): domain Bacteria; kingdom Pseudomonadati; phylum Pseudomonadota; class Alphaproteobacteria; order Rhodobacterales; family Roseobacteraceae; genus Ruegeria; species Ruegeria sp. B11. The sequence continues at coordinate 12,435 of NZ_JBQFVO010000006.1, forward strand.
GATCTGGCAAAGCCTGAGTATCAGGGGCTGGTTTGCATTCGCTCGTCCAGCAATACCTATAATCAGACGCTTTTGGCATCGATCATCACCAATCACGGTGTGGAAGAAGCCAGGAAATGGGCCGAAGGTATCGTTGCCAATATGGCACGCAAACCTCAGGGCGGTGACACCGACCAACTGCGCGGCATCGTATCGGGTGAGTGCGAGATTGCAGTTTCGAACTCATACTATTTCGCCCGCGCCATACGCAAAGACGTCAAAGACCTGAGCGCGGATATCGAGATGATCGGCGTGCAATTCCCGGCACAGGACGCCGAAGGCGCGCATATGAACCTTTCGGGTGCGGGCGTCGCAGCTAACGCGCCGAACAAAGAGAACGCGATTAAGTTCCTAGAGTATCTCGCAAGCGATCAGGCACAGGTCTACTTCTCGAACGGAAACGATGAATTCCCCGCTGTCGAAGGCGTTGCGCTGGCTGAGAACGTGGCCGCTTTGGGGGAATTCAAAGCGGATAAGGTGAACCTATCAGAAGTCGCCAAAAACATCCCCGAGGCACAGAAGATCTTTAACGAAGTTGGCTGGAAGTAATCCAGTCCGATACCCGAGCAGCAAAAGGGCGCAGATTTCTGCGCCCTTTTTCTATTGTGTTTGAAGTAAAGCAAGGCAATAATCCCATATTCGTAACTGATTCCCATATGTGAGCCATGCTCGATACACTATCAAACCGCCTCGCTAAGCGTCTGAACGAGCTGCGCAAGGGTCATGGCTGGTCGCTTGAGCAGCTGGCAGACCAAAGTGGGATCAGCCGGGCGACACTGTCGCGAATGGAAAACGGTGATGTCAGCCCTACCGCTGAAACGCTTGGCCGTTTATGCGCGGCATACGGCCTGCCCATGTCACGCCTGCTGATGATGGTCGAAGACAGTTTCGATCCCAAAGTACCTTTCGAGAAGCAGCCTGAATGGCATGACCCCGAAAGCGGGTTTACCCGCCGTTCGGTTTCACCACCGGCGACTGGCCTCAGTGGGGAAGTAATGGAAGGTCATTTGCCCCCAGGTACTGTCATCACCTACGATACTCCGCCCAAGCCGGGACAGGAGCACCACCTGATCCTACTTGATGGAGGGCTAACGTTGACAGTGGACGGGATTGCCCATGCGCTCAGCGGCGGCGACTGCCTTCGCTATCACCTGTCGGGGCCAACGCAGTTCGAAACCGGACCCAAACGCGGTGCGCGCTATCTGTTGGTGCTGATATGATTACGCGATTGCCACAGGAATATTTCGACGAAGCGCTTGAGGATCTGACCGATATCCTGCACCGCTGTGTCCATACCGGTGCCAGTATCGGGTTCATCCTTCCTTTTTCGCGGGACGATGCCCGCGCCTATTGGCGGGACAGGGTGCAGCCCGAACTCCGCGCGGAGACACTCGATTTGTTTGTCGCATATGGTGACGGACGCATTCTGGGCACGGTGCAACTGATCCCCGCCGCAATGCCAAACCAGCCACATCGCGCGGATGTGGCAAAGCTGCTGGTTCATCCGCAGGCTCGCCGTCGCGGTTTGGGTCGGTCGCTGATGGAGGCACTGCATGAGCGTGCTCGGGAATTGAAACGCACGATGCTGGTGCTGGACACCCGTAGCAGCGATCCTTCACGCTTGCTGTATCAGTCGATGGGTTTTCAGATTGCCGGAGAGATCCCGAACTATTGCCGAAACCCGTTTGAGGATCGGCTGGAGCCGACCACTTACATGTTCAAGGACGTCACCTAGCTGTCCGTCGCGCGCACATTCGCGACAGAGCATTCGGCGATCCCCGAAGGTCCCGACATAGGTCGGCACCAATGGCCTACAGCCGCGCGCCATCGACAGCAAAGGGCGCTCGTTGACCAAAGAATTTGATACCTCAAGCGCATCGGGATCAATCTAGAATCGAAGGAACTCCAGAGCTTCTCCGGCTGGCAGCTTCTCAGTTTCTGCCGGAATAATTACCAGACCATCGGCCTGTGCAAGAAGGGCAACGCGCCCGCTGTAAGACTCGGCCATCAGGCGCAATCGCGGTGCGCCATTCGGTGTACATCCGTCGATGCTTACCGGGCGGTACTCACGCCGCCCCGCGCGGCGTTGAAGAGGTTCTGCCAAAACCGCCTGCTCGGGGGTGCGTTCGTTCCGATGCAGACCGGCACGGCGTTCCATCATCCGCGCACCAATGATCTGCCACGTCACAAAGGCCGAAACCGGATTTCCCGGCAGGCCCACATAAAGCGCATCACCCCGACAACCGAACATGATCGGCTTGCCGGGTTTCATCGCCACTTTCATCACCTCGGTTTCGCCACCGATTTCACTGAACAGGCGCGGCATGTGGTCTTCGTCCCCGACCGAAACACCGCCCGTGGTGATGATCAGGTCCGAGCTATTACAGGCATCCCTCAAGACCTGCTTCAGCAGCACCGGATCATCTTCGACCGGGCCTCGGTCGGCTAGTTCGATCCAGGGTTTATCCAGCAAAGCCAAAAGCATGTAGCGGTTCGAGTTGTAGATCTGTCCGGGGCCAAGCGCTTCACCCGGCTGGCGCAGCTCGCTACCGGTCGAGAAGATCGTGACCTTGAGCTTGCGAAAAACCTTCACCTCGCCATAACCAGCCGAGGCCAACGCGGCGGCCTCACGCGCGGAAATTTCACACCCGCGCCGCAGGATCGGGGCACCAGCTTTCAAATCCTCGCCCGCGCGACGGATATGCTGACCGGATTTTGGACGGCGGTTGAACCGGATGCGATCGGACTGAAACTCACAGTCTTCCTGCATTAATACCGCATCGAACTCAGACGGCACCGGCGCTCCTGTGAATATACGCAAGGCACCGCCATCCGGCGCATCGTGTGCGCCGCTATCGCCGGCGGCTATGCGACCGCCAACTAGCAGTTCGAACACAGGCCCCTCGCCCAGATCGGCGCTGCGAACGGCATAGCCGTCCATAGCCGAGTTATCGAAGGCGGGCATGTCTACCTTGCTGTCGCAATTCTCAGCCAGTATCCGGCCAATAGCCTGCACCAGCGGTAGTGTTTCGGTATCCGTGATGGGGTTGGCCACGGACAAACCGCGCCTCAGGGCGTCATCTACGGTCAGGTACATATGAGCATGGTGGTCGCAGGCACATCCATCAGCCATTTTGGGCCTCCACATACGCAAAGAGCTCTTCGAAACCGACCCGCTCGGCCTCTCCAAGTTTAGGTAGATAGGCCTTGGCTTCTTCGAGATTCGAGCTTGGATCACCAACTACCAGCAGCATGACCATTCCGTGACGCCCATGAACGCGGCAACGGATGCCGTAGACTCCCTCTTTCTCGAAAGTCAGATCCAGTTCGGGTTTGCCCCGAATCTCGAAGACGCGCGCGCCCACGGGTATCATTCGAGGAATGGCAGTGACCGTGTGCCGCCCGGTCGAGCCTTTGAAACGCACAGTCGCCCCAGCGGGAACCTGCAGGAATTTGGGTTCGAACCGAAATGCATGCGCCGGAGTGTCGGCGTTCAGGTCGATGACCTGATGAACTACGGCAACCTCGGGGATCTCCTCGGCCAGTGCGACACTACCAAAAGCCATTGCCCCCGTTAGAATCGCCGCGCATAGTTTCAGCGAAATCGCCATCTATCCCTCCGGTTTCAGACCGCCCGCTAGGGGTCTCCCAACAGGTCGGCCAAAGCGCTGATCAACACCGGCCACTGGGCGCGGCGGTTCTCGTCGCGCAATCCGGCCAACAATTCGCGCCCAATGGACACCAAGGCAGGGGTGCTGTCATTGACATAGGTCACGATCCGTTGCTCAGGATTGGCCAGAAGGAAGGGTACGATGGCCGCACCAGCCTGATCCGGGGCCGTTTCAGACAAAAGCCGCATCGCCGCCTGCCGTACCGGGGCCGAGACATCGTCCAGCAAGCTGCGCGCCACATCGGCCGTCCCGTCCCAGCGGGTCAAAATCTGCATGGCGTCGATACGAAAGGCAGTATCTCCGGTTTTCAGCATAGCCCGCAATTTGCCCCGCAGCGCATCCTGCGGTGGCAGGTCAGCCTGTTGCAGCAGGTTCAGCGCCTGCAGGGACAGATTGGCATCGGTATGCGAAAGCCCCTGTGTGATCAGCTCGATCAAATGCGACTGGTTCAGTTCGGACCCGTTGCGCGCGACCGACAAGCCCAGTGCCGCCAGCGCCTGCGCAGCGATCTCGGTCTCGGGGTCCTGCGCGATCTGCGCCAGCATGATCTGCATACCTGTGACGTCGCCCAGCAGGCGGATGGCCGAAATGCGGGTCTCACGCTCCAAGGCTTCGGCATTGTCATCCAACGCCACGCGGCGGCGTTTGGGATGGCGGGTGGCCTTGACCAACAATGCCTGCTCGCGTGGCGTCAAGGGGTGCAGGTCATCATCCTCGGCCTCTTTCTTCATCTCTGCCGCGATAGCGTCATGGCCAAGGATCGCGCCGAGGCTGGAGGTAGGGCCGTTTTCACCACCGTCGGATACATCCAGCCCTGCCTCTTCCAGCGCGGCGATGTCGGTTTGCGGGGCCTCTTCCTCGTGCGCGTCTTCGACCACGCTCATCGGGACGAGCGCGAAGGACAGCAGCAATTCGCGGCCCTGCTGCTGGTTCACATGCGGGCGGTGGGTGTCAGTAACAATCATCGCCACTGACGCAACTGCTTTCAGCCGCACCGACCGAAAAGGCGAGCGGCAGGCGCGCTGCAACCACTCTGCCGTCTCGCGCAGGGGCGAGGTCGCCAGCGCGTCTACGATCGCCCATTGCAGACGCTCGGCCTTGAGGTCATCGGCATCGACCGAAAACAGCGCGTTCAGCCGATCTGCCACCAGTTGCGGGGCCAACGCCGCCAGCAGGCCCAGCGCCTGCGCCGAGACCTCGGGCTGTTGTCCGGTTGCGAGGAAATCCAGCACCTGCCAGCGCAGGTCGTCTTGATCAACGATAGGCCGGCTGCGGTCTAACCGGTCAATCAGCGCCAGTTGCACCTTGGCGCCGGGGTCGCGCATCATGCGGTCCAGCAGTTCGGGTTCCGAGAAGCCCGAGAGGTTCAGCGCCGCGATACGAATATCCTCGATTGCGTCGGTCAGCGCCTGTTCGACCAATGCGGGGTCGCTTGGCATCAGCGCCTCATAGGCGATCAGACGCACGGCCCCGTCCTTGTCGGTGACAGCCTTGCGCAAAATGGCTTCGGCCTCGGGTCCTCCGATGGTGGCCAGCGTGCGCAGAGCGCGGTGACGCAGACGGCGGTTCGAGGATTGAGCGAACACACCCAAGGTCGGCACGGACGGCGTACCGATCTGGCCCAGCGCTTCGCAGGCCACATCCCCCAGTTCTTGCCCGTCTTCGTCCATCAGGGCCATGACAATGGGTTCAATCGCAGCCGCATCGCCCATGCGACCTAACGCTTTGATCGCCGCGATCTGAGTATCCAGCCAGTCGTCCCATTCATCCTGATGCAGCTCGTCCTCGTCCCACGTGATATCCTCGCCGCGTCCAGTGACGAGGGTGCGCAAGTACGGCGTGGCGTCCTTGGCGTTCAGCTGTGCTAAGGCGGTGACGCAGGCCAGTTTCACCTCACCGCAGGGATCATGGATCAAGTTTTCCAGCAGTTGCGGCGCGGCCTCCGTTACGCCCAGCGCGCCCAGCGCTTGGGCTGCGTCTTGACGGACGTCCTCGTCATCATCCAGCAACGCCTCGACCAAGGCCGGGCTGTTGCTGGCTCCAATGGCGGTCAGGGCCTGAATAGCGCGCAGGCGGATCACGTCATAATCGGATTTTGCGTAGTCGGAGAACAGGCTGGTGGCCTCGTCACGCAGGGCGGTATCGGAATGCATGTTCATATCAGGTCTGCCATGTTTTGCGTTGGGACGGGTTGGGTGAATGTGGAAGACAGGTTTCCCAACCGAAGCCTGCCTTCCAGGTGGTCCCTTCTGCAGCGGGACCGGACCCGAGGGGCGGCATGGCGTCCGCCCCCCGGAAAAGCGTCAGGCGATGTCGCGCGGCGCGAAGGACATCGTGCGAAACGAGGTCTTGTAGGGGCTCGGACCCAGCTTGCGGACCTTGGCAACGCCCATCTTGTAGTTGTAGTTGCCGCTGATCCAGTCGACGATCCGGCCCTCAAGCGCGTTGGCGGGCTGCTGCATGTGCAGGAAGTCCATGTAAACGACGCTTTTCTTTATGGCGGGCGTAACCATGGCCACGGCGGTGATCGCCGCTTTGGTCAGTTCGATATGCCCATTCTCCATCAGTTTCGAGAACTGGAAGTCGTCGCCTTCCACACCCAGCAAAGTGTGCTTGTTGCCCGGAACACGTTCGGAGTAAACCATCACGTAATCACCGTTTTCGATGCCACGCTCGGCCGCATCGTCGGGGTGAATCTCGACCCAGTTTTCCGGCCAGCGCTGCACGATATAGGGGCGGCGGCGGTCGTCGAAACCAGACTGCCAGCGTTCGTTGATCCGACCGGATGTGGCCCACAACTCGCCTTCGTCCTTGTTGGGTTTCAACCATTCCCAGTAATCCGAGAACAGGCCCCACGGCGATTTCTGGATGTTGCACTTGCCGGTCTGGCTGTTGAAGTGCGTCAGCTTCTTGTTGAATACATCCGCACCAGCCGCACCGGTATCAGGCAGCGTGCGGGTTGTGTCATGCAGACGCTTGGTTTCAATCAGCGTGACACCGTCGGCATCCAGCATGACCGGGCATTGCACACCATCGGTGCCGAATTCTCGGACCTTCTGGTGCAGACCCTTGCCCTCTTTCTTGGCTAGACGGAAGACCGCGTGGAAGTCCTTGCGCGACCCGCGCGTAAAGCGCACGGCCTCTTCGGCAACCTCGTTCGAGTTCTGCCAGTCGAACCCGTCAAAGCCCATCCGCTGTGCCAGTTGCGCAATGATCCACCAGTCGGGCTTGGCCGCACCGGGCGCATCATAGAACTTCTGGTACAGGCGCAGGCGGCGTTCGCCGTTGGCGCGCAGAAAGTCCTCTTCGCCCCAGGTCGCTGCGGGGAACACGATGTCGGCATAGCGGTTGCCGATCGGATCCTGCAGATAGATGTCCTGGTTGATGACCACCATACCGCCGCTGTCGGCGCGGGCCTTCAGCGTGTCGATCATTTCTTGCTTGTCGAAAGACGCAATCTGATGCGGGTTGCGGACGGTCAGTTCCTCGAACTTGTCAGCTAACTGTTGCGAACCACACATCGCCTGAATCCATGTGGTGCCGATCACATGGGCCATACGGGTATGACCTGCAATCAGATACCGGTCCGTATCCATGGCGCGGCGACGGCGACCCGGCAGTTTCTCGGGCGACTTGTTGCGCGGGTATTTCCCGCCCTTCACGCCGCCCCGCTGGTGACCACCGGCCCGGCCAATCACCTGACCCGGACGACCGCCACAGCCACAGATGATGCCCAGCGCGGATATCGCCTGTGTGTTGCCGGTGTTGTTCGACCAGTAGAACCCTTTCTCGATCATGACCGAGGTCTTGGGCCGGGTGCCATCCGCCTTGGGTTTGGCCAGCCATTCAGCAGCCGTATAGATCTTCTGCACGTCGATCTCGGCCATAGCGGCGGCGGTCTCAGGCGCGAATTCGTCCTGCGACAGCAGCCATTCTTTCCAATCCTCGAAGCCTTTGGTCTGGAACTTGCCCCACGTAGTGCGCCACTGCCATGGCGTGTTCCGGGTGCCCTGACCGAAGCCCGACGAGCTTTCCCACTTGTTGTTGACCCATTTCTTGATCCAGTCGCTGTCTTCCCAGCCATTTTCCACGATGACGCGGGCGATGGCGTTGACGACCAGCAGGTCGGTACCGGGCAGAACGTCGATATGCAGGCCACCCATCTTTTCAGCATGGGCCACACCGGCAGACCGGCGCGGAATCAGATAGATCTCTTTCTGACCGTTCTGCATCCCCTTCATCATCCACTGGGTATATAGGATAGTCTTGGTCTCATACGGGTCGGTGCCACAGACCAGAAGGGTTTCCGCGTCGCGCCAATCTTCGTACGACGGGCCGAAATTGTCGAAACCCGCATCCCGGAAACCGGGGGTCGAGGTGACATCGGACGGCGTGTCGTGGAAGGTAAAGTTCGCGGTGTTGATATGGCGCAGCGCGTATTTCGAGATCGCATAGGTGTTCTCGATATACTGATAGCTGAATGTTTTTACGCCATAGGCATTGGTACCGTGCTTGGCGATCACGTGGTTGCCCACCTCAGCCGCCACATCCAGCGCAAGATCCCACGGAACCGGCATCAGCGTGCCATAGATCCGCATTAGCGGTGTCTTCAGACGGTCACGCGTCGGGGTCTGTGGGTTATAGCATTTCTGCGCGATACATCCGCCCCGCAAGGAACTGTCGCCGTCGGTGTTGACGTATTGCGTGTCCTTGTCAGGGATGATCACCACGTGGTGCGGCTGACCTTTGTGCAGTACGATATTGTGCTGGTTCGGCGCGACCCAGGCACCCAACGGTGCAACGGGGAAATCCTCGCCAAAGGCGTTCTCGTCCGCAGTTGGGCCACCGGGTTTGGCCGTCACGGGCCAGCGGTAGACTTTGTAACCACAAGCCACGATGCAGTAGTCGCAGGCGGTCGAGATGACCTCGGCCCCTTTGGGCGGCAGCGGGACGTTGGTTTCGGGTACGTAATACGGGGTTGCCATGATTCCGCTTCCCTTATGCAATGAGGTTGTCGTAACGGCCGTAGATCAGGCCGAACATGCCAACGGCGTAGATATCGTCACCATCCAGTTCCAAAAGGACCTGTGGCAACGATTGGTAGGCCTGCCCCGAGACGAGGATGCCGTGCCGTGTCACGTCATAGGTGGACAGGTGCAACGGGCACGGGCCCAGCACCTTATGTTCAGGCTTGTAGCTGTCATACATCGACCCGCCCTGATGGGTGCAGGTGAGGTTGAAGGCCACAACATCCTTTTGCGGACCAATGCCGCCGCCGCTTTCCACGCCGGTTTTCACAAGGATCGAGTCCGAATAGTCGCCCTCGTCCGGGTAGTAGAACTCGACCGGCACATCCTGTTCCAACTCGGAAAGTTTGCCGATCAGCTTGCGCGGATAGGTCGATACCAAAGCGGGCACCTGTTCCGCCTGGCCATGGCGGGTGGGCATGGTCACCATCACGGCAAAGGTGGTGGCACCCGAGGCGAACAGGAACTGGCGGCGGTTCACGGTGCAGGCCTTTTTGGCCTCGCCCGAACAGCTGCATCCGGTTGCGTTATGATCTTTCATGACGCTTACTCCTCTGCTGCCGCGGGAAGCGGCTGGTAATCCGGCAGATCAGGTTCTTCGACCAGAATCTCGTCACCGGACAGGGATTTCAGGAAGGCCACCAGATCCGCTTTTTCCTGATCATTCAGGCCAAGGGGTTGGATCAGCGGAGATTTATTGGCCGAGAACTCATTCTCGCCGCCGCCCTGGTTGTAGAACTCGACCACATCCTCAAGCGTCTCCAACATGCCGTTGTGCATGTAGGGTTCGGTATAGAGGGTGTAGCGCAGGCTTGGCGTGCGGAACTTACCCTTGTCGGCCTTTTCCTTGGTACGGAAATAGAAGCCGGGGTCGTCCTTGGTGTGGCGGTACATCTCTTCGGTCGAGCCTTTGGCAAAAAGCTCATACCGGAAGGTCACTTGCGCCAGACCATCGTCCTGCCAACCGTCATAGGCGGGCACACCGGTGTTGTAGTATTTTTCATCCGACAGCAACGCACCGTTATGGCATTCGGAACACTGCGCCTTGCCAGTGAACAATTCCAGCCCGCGTTTCTGCTCGTCGGTCAGCGCCGCGTCATCCCCACGCAGATAATTGTCGAAGGGCGTGTCGGTCTGAACTATGGTCCGTTCAAACGCGGCGATGGCCCGCCATGCATTGCTGATACGCGGCCACTGATCGCCGAAGACATCGTTGAAGCGTTCGACATATTCGGGGACGAAGGCCAGGCGCGCCTCCATCATGTCGGCCTCACCGTTGCCGGCGACCGCACCGCCTGCGGCGGATTTGGCCTGGCTCTCAAGGCTTTTGCTTGAACCCGCCCAGAACAGCTTTCCGTAATAGGCCGAATTCACGATGGTCTGGCTATTGCGCCAGTGGGTCGTGCCCGGATAGCCGAACGAGATCGGTGCCTCGACGTCCCAGCCGACATCTGGCATGTGGCAGGCCGAACAGGGCGTCGACGGATTCCCGCCAAGACGGGCATCAAAGAACAGCATCTTGCCCAGTTCGATCTTGGCGTCGGTTTGCGGGTTGTCCAGCGGGATCGGCGGCTCGCCCAGCGCCACCAGCGGCGAGTCTGCATCGGGGTCTGCGCCACCGATGCCGGCCTCAATCTCCATGCTGGTTTCCGCAATCGCCTGTGCACCTAGGACGGCAAACAGGGCAGCGGTGGCGATTGTGCCTGAAAGGTAAGACTTTAGGTCTTTCATGGGTCCACTCCTCAGTTTGTCGCGTCTTGCCAGTTTTCGATCGGCGCATAATCCGTATCGATGTCCTCGGCGACGAAGTCCGGGCCGGTCAGCGGCTCACCAGACAGCGCCTTAAGGAAGGCCACCAGCTGTGCTTGTTCGGTCTCGCTGAGGCCAAGCGGCTTGATGCGCGGATCCTTGTTTTCATCTTCGCCACCACCGGCGTTGTAGAAGGCCACCACATCCTCGAGCGTCGCAATCGAGCCGTTATGCATAAATGGCGCGGTATAGATCAGCTCACGCAGCGTGGGGGTTATGAACGTGCCGAATGTATCGGCGGTGTGAGTGCGGATATACGCACCGGGGTCGGCGCGCAGGTTCATGTAATTCTCGACGCCGAGGAACTTCATCATGGTCACAAAGGTGATGTGACGTTCCGGGGTCGCCCAGATATCGGGGTTGTCGCCCACGCCGATATTGTGCGGCAGATCATCCGTGAACCGCTCGCCCGAGTGGCAGGAATTGCAGCCGCTGGCATTGAACAGCTCATAGCCCGCCTTGGCTTCTTCCGACATCTCGCCTGTATCGAACGGCGCGCCGCGCGAAATCAACGTTTTCAGATATTCCGGGATGGCGTTACGGACCCCGCCGTTCGACGGCTCGCCAAATCCGGCGGCTTCGAACATCTCGACATAAACCGGATCTTGCTTGATGCGTTCCTGCATCAAACGCATATCCATGTTCATCGAGTATGTCTCGGTGATGCTTTCGCGGGTCGCGTCGTTGAGGTTGGTGCCAATGCGCCCGTCATGGAACCACGCGGCGCGCTTGGCGCTGTTAATCAGCGTCGGCACGTTGCGGAAATGCAGGCTGCCGGCATAGGCATCCGATAGGGCCCGCCCGTCGGTAAAGCCGTTTTCCGGCTGGTGGCAGCTGGCGCAGGACAGTTCGGTGTCGCCAGACAGGCGCGGGTCAAAAAACAAACGTTTGCCAAGTGCCGCCTTGGCTTGGTCGAACTCAATGGCTTCTACCGGGCCCGGCTGTTCCGCCTGGGCATGGTGAACCGGGAACGCAACACCAACCGACAGCAATGAAACTGTCGACAGTGCCGAGAACCACGTTCTGGCTTTGGTCATCATTTAAAAAGCCCTCATTATCCGCAAATCTGATCGCTCCGGTTAACCGGAGATCGACGAGGCGAATATTAGAGGGTCATGTATCGCGATGCCTTGATCGAGATTAAATCCGCAGAGAATTGGCGACGTGATCGTCGCTTATCTGAACCAAGGCCGCGACTGTCAGACGTCGATATCCAAAGCAAGCGCATGGATACGGGGGACTATATCCCCCAATGCCGTATGTACTGCGCGATGGCGAGCAACGCGGGATTGCCCCTCGAAAGCCGCAGAACGAATAAGGACGTTGAAATGACTCTCACCGCCCTCCTGATATCCAGCGTGACCACGATGGCTCTCGCTGTCGTCAACCACCTCCAGCTCACGCGGGTTAAATGCTGCCTGCAATCGTTCACGGATTTCGTCGGTCACGCTCATTTTTATGCTCAGCGGCAAATAAATTGCCGTCCCCCTCTTCTACTTTCGGCTGCTTAGATTAAACTGCTGCCTCCGAGTCGAAAAGATGCCTTCGTGAGGTTGTGCAGATGGTAAAGTCAGATCCCTTCGGATTCGATATGTCCGTGTCGAGCGCTAAGAAAAAGAAGCCGCGCGGCCGTCGGGGTATGTCAGGTGCGTCCGAAACTTCGGTGCGAATCTGTGATCATGAGGGCTGTGAAGAACCCGGTAAGTTTCGCGCGCCCAAAGCTCCGGACGTGCTGGATGATTTTTTCTGGTTCTGCCAGCAACATGTGCGCGAATATAACCAGAAGTGGAATTTCTTCGACGGCACCACCGAGGCCGAACTGAACGCGCAGCGTTCGAAGGACAAAGTGTGGGAGCGTGAGACCAAACCGATGGGCGATCCCGAGGCCCGTGCCTGGGCACGTCTGGGGATCGAGGACCCGCATCAGGTTCTAGGCGAAAACGCCACCAAAAATCCCGGCCGCGCCAATTCCGGCGGTCGACGCCTGCCGCCGACTGAGCGCCGCGCGATTGAGATCCTCGAAGCGCAAGATAGCTGGTCGAAGGCAGAGATTCGCAAAGCCTACAAGAAGCTGATCAAGGTGCTGCACCCGGATATGAACGGTGGTGACCGATCTCAGGAAGAGCAGTTGCAAGAGGTCGTCTGGGCCTGGGATCAGATCAAGGACAGCCGCAGCTTCAAGTAGTATTCAACGGATACGGGTCAGCAGCGTTCCATCTCACGAATAGTGCTTGTTGCGGGACATCTTTCCGATTCCAGGGTTCATACTGTTCGTGGGATCGATCGACTTGTAGAAAGCTGCCAGATCGGGTTTGGCTGCATAGAGATGGCCAACATTATGTTCCGCCGGGTATTCAGCGCCGCGTTTGTCCAGCAACTTTAGCATTGCGGCCTTCAACGCGTTCGGGTCTGCGCCTTTCTTGACGATGTAATCCTGATGCAGAACATGACACATGAAGTGGCCATAGTAGAGTTTGCCGACCAGTTGATCCGCGATCTCAACTGGCAAGTCTTCGAACCAGTCGACGTCATTGCGGCGCAGCGCGATATCTAGGGCGATGATATCTTCCACTTCGGCTGCATGAACCTTCATATAACGAATGGCTGCACCTGCGGCAGCAAAACGATGTAGCCCAGCGATCTTTGCCTCACGCAGGTCGCATTCAAAGAAATCCAGCTTGTCTTCGGCAGTCATGTCATTGAGTAGATCGCGCGCTTCATCGATACCGCCATCGCGCATTTTGAGTATCAGGTGATGCGGATACCGATCCCGATAGGCCCGCATCCGGCGCGGCAGGATATCGGGCCAAAGTCGCATCGCGAACTGCATGAAACGATCGGTAAAATTGCCGAGAACCGGTATGCCTTCCAAACGCGCGTCCACCGCGCCCTTCAGCGCAAAGAAAGTGGGCAAACGGTCGGTTCCCAACTTGTCAATCATCACCATGGTGTCTTTGCCATAGCGGTCAGAGATATCGAATACCTCCTCATGCATGTATTCAGCGCTGACCGGCAGGGTTTTGAAGTCGGACAGGATGCGACGGCGCAATTCCGTGAATGCCTCGGTGTCGTGCGCCCCGACGTAGAAAGTACGTTCTGCTTCGTTCTTGGCATATGTATCCAGCCGAACCGCAAAAACCGCCAGTTTACCCGCGCAGCCCGCTGCTTCGTATAGACGCGACTTATCAGCGTTAAAGCGTGCTGGCGTTTCAGCATCTACATTACGCACCCGACGGGCGTAATCGGTGTCAGAGGCTTTGCGATTGTCGGTCTCGATATCAGTTGCTGAGAAATCACCGTTCTGCAGTCGGGTCAGGATTTCTTCGGGTGTATCACCCAATTGCATGCCTAGATGATTGACCAACTCAAGCTCGCCGTCCTGAGTGATCCGCGCGTACAGTGACAGCTCGGTATAGGAGGGGCCGCGCTCGACCAGCGAACCGCCCGAGTTGTTGCACACCCCGCCAACGACTGAGGCACCGATGCACGAAGATCCGATCACCGAATGCGGCTGGCGGCCAATCGGGTCCAGCAGCTTTTCCAGCGCAAACAGTGTGCTGCCCGGAAAGCTGATGACCTGCTTGCCATCATTGATCAGATGCAGATCGTCCATCCGCCGCGTGTTGATCAACACTACATCACGATCGTAGCTACCCTTGGGCGTAGACCCTTCGGTCAGGCCGGTATTGGCGGCTTGCATGATGACAATTTTGTCAGCGGCAACACAGGCCTGCAGCACCTGCCATTGTTCCAGCAGCGTAGCGGGCTGAACCACCGCGAGCGCGTCCCCTTCACCCGATCTGAACCCTCGGCGAAAGCGGCGGGTGCTGCGCGACGAAGTCAAAACGCGCCGCCGCCCACAAATGGCCTGAAGACGCTTGATCAGATCGGCATCGTTCATCCCGCTACCCTCCGTTAATACGCGACCGAGGGCAACCACGTGGCCAATTGCGGCCACAAGAAGACAAAGAACAGGCCGGTCAGCTGCAGGATCACGAATGGGATAATCCCTTTGTAGATGTCAGTCAGCTTGATCTCGGGCGGGCAGACCCCTTTCAGATAGAAAAGCGCAAATCCAACCGGAGGTGTCAGGAAAGAGGTCTGCAACGTCACCGCCACAAGGATTACGAACCACACCAGCGCAGGTTCATCGATGACACCGAAGCCGTCGATATCCAGGCCCAGCCCGTTCACGATGGGGCGCATCAAGGGCAGAACGATGAGCGTGATCTCGATCCAGTCCAGCACGAAGCCCAGCAGGAAGACGATGAACAGGATCATGAAGACAGTGCCATTTGGGCCGAGCCCGGTACCGTGGATCATATCCTCGATCAGCGCGTCGCCGCCCAGTTCGCGCAAGACATAGGAGAACACCGTCGCACCAAGGAAGATCGCGAAAATATAGGCGGTGGTGTTGAACGTTGCTTTCAGCACATTCACCAGCTTGGCCAGCGTCAGCTTGCGATATCCCAGCGCCAGCAGAGTGGCTCCCAACGCGCCCACGCCCGAGGCTTCGGTCGGTGTGGTCAAACCCGCGAAGATCGAGCCCAGCACGGCGAGGATAAGGGCCAGCGTCGGCAGGACTGCAATCAGCACGTCCTTGACTGCGTTCCAGTCAGGACGGGTTGCGCCTTCGGGTACTGGGGCCACGTCGCGTTTGATTAGGGCGATGACAAAAATATAGGTCAGGTAGAGCGCGCCAATGATCACGCCGGGGAACACTGCAGCCATAAATAGGTCGCCGACCGATAGCGCCATCTGGTCCGCCATGATGACAAGCATGATCGACGGCGGGATGAGGATGCCCAGCGTGCCTGAAGCGCTGACCACACCGGCGGCCAATGAGGGGCTGTATTTCTGCTCCATCATCGACGGCAGCGAAAGCACGCCCAACAGAACCACAGACGCCCCAATGATCCCGGTCGAGGCGGCCAGAATGATGCCGATCATCGTTACCGTGATCGCCAGCCCGCCGCGCACTGTGCCGAACAGGCGCTGCATCGAGGTCATTAGGCGCTCGGCCACACCGGATTCGTCCAACATCAGGCCCATGAAGATGAACATTGGCAGCGCCACCAGAACCGCATTTGACATGGTGGCATAGACCCGGTTCACCACCGCGCCCAGCGTCAGATAGTCCAGACCGGTCAGCGTTTCCTCAAGCCCGGTCCAGTTCATCATGCCATTGTCGAACAGATAGGCCAGACCGCAATAGGCAACGCCAACCCCGGCCAGCGTCCATGCCACCGGGAAGCCGGTGAAAAGCAGCGCGATGAAGGTCAGGAACATCGCGATGACCAGTTTTTCCTCAGTCGTTTCCACCAGGAAGGTCAGCGCGGTCGCCACCACAGCAAAGCCCAACAGCGCCCAGACGATCAGACGCAGGCCCTTGCCTTGCCGTTCCTCGTCGAGATTGACGATCAGGGCGTGCACATCGTGGATCAGCCGCGCCGCCGCAGCCAATGCCAGCAATACAAAACTGGCCGGGATCACACCTTTCAAAGCCCAACGCGCAGGTAGACCGGTAGGGCTGTCCGAGGATTCATTGACGCGCCAGCTTTCGTAAAAATAGTCATACCCCTGATCGATCATTAAATAGATGAACGGCACCAATAGGGTGAAGATTCCGATGATCTCGATAATCCGCCGCGCGCGCTGGCTGAGCTGCATGTGCAGCAGGTCCACCCGCACATGGCTGTCGGTGACCAGCGCATAAGAAATGCCGATCATCGTCACCAACCCATAGAAATGCCACTGAATCTCATCCAGCTTGGGATAGTTCTGGTTCAGCAGATAGCGCATCGCCACTTGCGAAACGATGGCCGCAACCAGCAGCAAGTTGGCCCACATGACCACATGACCCACCGCCTTGACGCCGTTGTCGATGGCAACGGCCAGTTTCTGGCGATCGGGCTCCCCATGCTCAAGGATGCTTTCATAGACTTCAATCGGGTCGTCCTGATGACGCTGTGTCTCGGCCATGGTCTCCTCCTCAAGAGTTTGGCGGTGGGGACGTGAATGCGCCCGGAATGCTTGGGAAAATGAAGAAAATCAGAGTTGTACGAGGGCGGCGGAAGGAAGCCGCCCCCGGATAATCGCAAGTGGCAAATTTACTTGCGGGGGAGGAATGCGTTCTCTTTCCAGACCGCATAACCGTCACGGAATTCGTTCATGTCGGCCAGAACCTTGGCAAAGAATTCGTCGTTGGCGGCCTGTTCTGCGGCAACCTCTTCCCAGGTCGCGCGGAAGGTCGACAGCATCTCGTCGTTCCACTGCTTGATCTGAACACCATTGTTTTCAACGTTGTCCAGCAGCGCAGCGTGTTGGATCGCCTCACCTTCGGCAAAGCTGTCAGCCATCGAAGCCTTACAGGCATTTTCGATGATCGCTTTGTGCTGATCGCTGGCTTCGTTCCAGACGTCCTTGTTGATCATCAGTTCAAACACCGTCGCTTGCTGGTGCCAGCCGGGGAAATAGTTGTACTTGACCAACTTGTGGAAACCGAGGCGTGCGTCGATGGCAGGCATCGAGAATTCGGTCGCGTCGATCGCGCCTTTTTCCAGTGCCGGGAAGATTTCGCCGCCGGGCAGCAGTGACGTCGCCACACCCAGCTTCTGCATCACTTCACCGCCCAGACCGAAAAAGCGCATCTTCAGGCCGTTCAGGTCTTCGGGGCTGTTGATCTCATTCGCGAACCAGCCCGAGGTTTCGGGAGCGATAATGGCGCAGGGAATGACATGGACGTTGAAACCGGCCTGATCATACATCTCCTGATACAAGCTCATGCCGTTGCCATAGTACAGCCACGCCATGTATTCACCCGCCTCAGGGCCAAACGGAACGGCCGAGAACAACGGTGCAGCCGGGATCTTACCCGCCCAGTAGCCGGCGGTGGTATAGCCCGAATTGATCTTGCCTGAAGACACCGCATCCAGAATTTCAAACGGCGGGACCAGCTTGCCCGGTTCGTAAACCTTCATCTTCAGCGTGCCGCCGGACATCAGGTCCAGCTGTTCGGCCACGCGCGGGATCGGCGAGCCGAGGCCCGGTAGAGCGGTTGAAAACGCGATTGGGGTTTTCAGCAGCATCTTATCCGCCGCGTGGGCAACCGGGGCTGCCAGCAGCGAGGCCGCAACGGCAAGCGATGTCAGGGTGGTCTTCATGGGTTCTCCTCCAAGGTAAAGATCAGCCGGTGGTCTGGCTGTCACTCTCGCCGCGAGCACGGCTTAAGTGGTAAATATTGTTTACCTTATAATTTAGTCAACAATTTTATTTACCAATTTGGCTACGCCGCGGTGGTGTGGCTCATAACCAAGATTGACCTTTCATAACCCGAAATTTTCGAATAATTTTGCGACACTCAATAAAAACAAACGCTTATATGCGCGGCGAGCGTCCGTATTTTTGGGTAGTTTTTCTTGCAATGCCGGAAGCTAGTGGTAAATATTATAAACAACCTCGACGATCTTTAATCTAACTACCGGACAGGAATTATGAGCACGAACAGCCTCTTTGATCCCGTTGGTCACGAATCAATTGCCGATGCGGTCGTCGCACAAATCGAGACAATGATTGTTGATGGAATCCTGAAAGAGGGTCGCAAAATCCCGTCTGAACGGGAGCTTGCGGAAGCCCTAGGCGTTTCACGCCCCAAGCTGCGCGAAGCACTCCAAACCCTCGAAAATCGCGGCTTGGTGACCGTGCGACATGGCGAGGGCACCTTTATCGCCCCACTGACCGGTCGTGCCATGTCGCCCGCCCTTCTGTCTCTCTATGCCCGGCACGGCAGTGCTTTCTACGATTATCTTGAATACCGGCGCGAGCAAGAGGCCTTTGCCAGCCGCCTCGCCGCACAGCGCGCTACACAATCCGACAAGGAACGGATTGCTGAAATCATCGATGAAATGCAGCGAGCCTGGGAGAATGATGATCAGGATGCCAGTGAAGAGGCTGATTTTCGACTGCACGCCGCCGTTGTCGATGCGAGCCAAAACACGACCCTTATCCACATGATGGCATCCATCTATGACCTCACGCGCCAAGGCGTGTTCTACAACCGCCGCTTCCTGCGCTCGATGGACGGCACGGGTGAAGCGTTGCTTGAGCAGCACAAGGCAATCGCGCAGGCCATCATCGACGGCGACCCGGACCGCGCAGAAACCGCCGCACGCACGCATATGGATTTCGTCGAGGATTCATTTCGCGTAGGACAAGAACAACAAGCTCGCGAGATCCGCGCAGCAAAACGGCGGCAGTTTTCGGATTGAGGTCAAAAACAGAGGCGTATTTTTTTGTTCTACGGAAAAGTCTCCCGCACGACGTACTAAGTCTTGGCTTTGCCTTTCTCGACCGGTTCTCGCCTCAGGCACTTTTCCAAGTCTACTTCCAATGCACTGAGGTTTATGTCTCCAGCTCGCAGAGCGTCCACCTCATTGGCTCCCTGCCTCGTCAAACCAAGGTTTTTGAGCAACGTGTTCCAATCCGGTACGTCCCGCTTCAATCCCGCGCGCAGCAAAACCTCAATTTTTCGAATGTACCAAAGGGTCAGAGAAGACACACGAATGTCGGGTGGAGTGTCCACAGGTACATGGGCGGCAATCGCAGCGCTTGCGCACGCCATTGACTCGGATGCCACGTAGAAAGCCTGCGCCGCGCTGTTAGGGTTTACGTATTTAACGCCTTCATTGATCAAAGCTCCACCGGCCAAGACCAAGGCCAGGTCTTTCCCTGAGATCGAGGCCGCACTTCCAAGCGCGGCACCGCCTGCTACAGTGATCAGTGCCGCCGCTGTCAGGTCCCGATTGCGCGCTGCTTCGTCGCCCAGCCTTTTGTAGGCATCTGAAAGTTGCAGCGCATAATACGACGTACGAATAGGACCGCGTTCAAGCAACAGGCTTGTGGACTGAAATGTTTTTGGTGCCGTTTCAAACGCACCCCCGATCCCTACAGCGTGCTGGATAACGTCTCCCGATGTATTCGACAGCACGGTTTGCTCGGCATTAAAGGCCCTGTTCTCGTAGGCACAACCGGTGATCAAAGTCAGCGGCACCAAGGCCGGAATCAGGCGATTGAAAACGGACTTCATCAAATTTCCCCATGAAAACACGCAATTGAATAAGTGAAACTATACAATCACAGGGTGTTTCAGGCAAATTCGGCCGCACATGTCATCGCCAACTCACAATGCCACAACCCGTTTCAAACACCCGGCGCGACGCGCATGGATGGCTTATAAATCCCGAATCCAGAATTGAAGCGGCTTTTGGGTTTCGCAATCGTCGCCTCGATCCTTCCACGAGAATTGCGCCACGACGCCAGGAAGCGGCGCATAACCCCGCGCGCGCCAGAAGGCATCCAACGGGCGGTAATGATCTGGTCGCATGGGGTGGTCGTCAGGGCGTACTACACTGCAGAAGGCGCTTTTGGTGAATCCCATCGCATGGGCGTGGGCTTCGCGCAGATCAAAGAACGTATGGCCTGCGCCCTGTCCGCGATACTCCGGCAGCAGAACCGATTCTGCGCAATAGAAGATGTCGCCCAGCGACAGGCCCGAGCCTTCGAACGCGGCCGCGAAATCGTCGGCGTGATCCGTCAAGGGCGCACCCGTCGAAGCACCTACCAAAGTATCACCGTCGAACGCTCCGACAACGATGGCCCTGGCGCTATCGACGTAAGACTGCAGGTATTTCCGCTCATACTTCAGATCGCCATCATAGAGATATGGCCAGGCGTGAAATACGTCGATCCGCAGACGCGCGACTTCATCCAACGCGTCGACCAATGTCGATCCGGTCATTGCGCGGACCTGCGAAATCTCAGCCATTCGAGACCTGTTTGGTCCAGTCCGCAAGGTTGTAGAACGTGGTCACGCGGGTGATCTTGCCGTCGTTAAGGTCAAAAAACGAACCCGCAGGCAAGCGGTAAGTCTGACCATACGCTTCTGGCAGACCTTCATCAGTTTCCAGATAGGTTCCGTTGACGATGAACTCAGCCGCGGCACGGGTACCGCCTTCGGCCTCGAAGATCACGATATCCGTCAGGTTCTCGCGGTAGCAGCGGTTCATATGCGCGCAGAAGGCGGCAAATTTCTCTTTGCCGACGCGAATCTGACCTTCGTTGACATGATGGGCCACGTCATCCGACAGGCAGGCCAACATGCCATCCACGTCACCGGCATTGAAGGCATCAAAGTAAGTTTTCACGATCGGGTTCATGGTCACTCCGTCGGTTCACCCCAGCGGTCTTTCAGATGCGCGATGATCTGATCTCGGGTTTGTCGATAATGACGTAGCTTGTCCTCGCGGGTTTCACCTAGTCCGGTAGGGTCCATAATTGGCCAATAATCGACATCGAGGTGAAAAAAACGCGTCAGTTCCAGCGCTTTTCGCTGGCTGGCGGGTGACAGGGCCACGATCAGATCAAATGAACTGAGGTCATCGCCCCATTGCTCCATTTCGTCAAAAGAACGCGAGCGGTGACGGGACAGCTCAACGCCAATCTCCTGACAGGCTGCGATGCAGAACCCATCGATCTCAAGATCGTTATGCACACCAGCGGATTGCACATAGGTGCCGGTGCCGTAAAACTTCTTCATGATGCCTTCGGCCATGGGTGACCGAACCGAATTGTGGTCGCAACAGAACAGAATGGACTGCGGCAGAGGCGTCACCCGTTAGCCTCCAAAATGAAGGACGCAGATGAGCGTAAAGAGGCGGCGGGCAGTATCAGTATCAACCTCAGCTTTGCCTTCCAGCCTTTCCTGTAACACGCGGCTGCCTTCGTTGTGGATGCCGCGCCGAGCCATATCGATCGTTTCGATCTGGCTGGGCGGCAGTGTTTTCACCGCATCGAAATAGCTCTCGCAGATCTGAAAATAGTCTTTTACGACCTGCCGGAATGGACCAAGCGACAGATGAAACTCAGCCGCCTTCTCGCTGGCTTCGGTGGCGATATCGAAAACCAGTCGCTTATCACGGATTGATAGCTGCACATGGTAGGGCCCGTCGGGGATCATCCGATCGTCGCGCGCTGGCAGCGTGAACGAGTTATCTTCAAGCAAATCATATATGGCGACCTTCCGCTCCTGCTCGATCTCCGGTGTCGGCGGGGGCAGATTTCGGTCGTCCAGTTCGATATGCGAAATACGGGTCATCTTAACGGTCACAATCCTTGCGTCTGCACAGACCTATAACAACGATTTTCATTGAGCAACGTACAGAAGCGCCATGCGTGCCAAGTCATTGCGTCACTTCAGCCATTCAGCCGATTAAGGCGCGCCGAAACGGACAGGCCATGCGCTTCGAGGCTTTCGGATTGCGCGAGCGTTTCAGCCGCCGGGCCGATGGCGCGCAAAGCTTCGGGTGTCATCTGGCTGAGCGTTGTGCGTTTGAGAAAATCCATCACGCTAAGGCCAGACGAAAAGCGCGCCGAACGCGCTGTGGGCAGCACGTGATTGGGGCCGCCGACATAATCGCCAATGGCTTCGGGCGTGTACTGGCCAAGGAAAATGGCACCGGCATGGATCGTTTGCTGGCTTAACGCCACCGGGTCGGCCACGCAGAGTTCCAGATGTTCAGGCGCGATGCGGTTGGACAGCGCGGCAGCCTCGTCCAGGTCGCGCACAGTGATTACGGCACCAAAGTCGCGCCAGCTGGCCCGGGCGATGGCGCGGCGTTGCAGGGTCTCAAGACGTTTTTCCACCGCTTGCGTCACGGCTTGACCAAATTCTGCGTCATCCGTGATCAAAATGGATTGGGCGCTTTCGTCATGCTCGGCCTGGCTGAGCAGGTCCAGCGCGATCCAGTCGGGGTCGTTGTCCTTGTCTGCAATGACCAGAATTTCCGAGGGGCCCGCGATCATGTCGATGCCGACCTTGCCGAATACACGGCGTTTCGCGGCGGCCACGAAGGCGTTGCCCGGTCCGGTGATCTTATCGACCGGCGCAATGGTTTCGGTGCCATAAGCCAGCGAGGCCACAGCTTGCGCGCCGCCGATGCGATAAATCTCATCCACGCCCGACAGTTGTGCCGCCAGCAGGACCAGCGGGTTTGCCTGACCCTCAGGTGTGGGGACGACAATGGCCAACCGGTCTACGCCCGCCACCTTCGCAGGTATTGCGTTCATCAAAACCGACGACGGGTATGAAGCCAATCCGCCCGGCACATAAAGCCCCGCAGCCGACACCGCCGACCAGCGCCAGCCGAGTGTAGCGCCTGCCTCATCGGTCCACTGATGATCCTCGGGCATCTGCTTTTCGTGATATGCACGAATGCGTTCTGCTGCCAGTTCCAACGCGGCGCGGTCCTGGGGCGTGACCTGCGCGACGGCCTCGGCGATCTCATTGGATGAAAAGGCCATGGTCTCGGGCGTCAGCTCCAGCCGGTCGAATTTCGCGGTAAGTTCGATCACCGAAGCATCACCACGGGTCCGCACATCATCGATGATCTGCGCCACAACCGCATCCACATCGGGGCTGTCCTCGCGCTTGGCGGACAACAGCGTCTGAAATGCAGTTTCGAAATCGGCGGAGGTCGTATCGAGGAAAGCGGGCATGTGAGAGACTCCGGAAGCGTTTCAACGGGTCTTATCGCCCGGGCCGGGTGGCCTCAACCCTTAGGCCGCTGGGTGCAGCGATTTGCGCATCGGGAATTGGGGGATGCCGTGCCATTCCGTCGGGTCGCCGACATCATGCCAGCCGTGCGCCAGATAGAACGAATGTGCCGTTTTGGTCGCGTGCAGATGCGCCTCAGAGGCGCCACGTGCTTGCAGTTCCTGTTCCAACCGGTGCAGCAGCGCTGCTCCGAGCCCGCGCCCTGCGTGATCGGGATCGACATAGAGCAGAGATATCTCACCCTCGCCACTTAAACCGCCAACTGCAGTAACCACTCCCACTTGCGTAGCGACCCAAAGGATTGCTCCACTATCGATCCAGTTTCGGACCGAAGCCGGATCCTTATTGGCAGACCAGCGGGAAAGGTTTTCGGGATTATCCAGATGATCCGCCCGACAGAGGTCACGGATCGATCGGATCAGAACACGGCTGATGTCGAATACATCAAACACGGTTGCCCGCCGCACCGCGATGCCGCGTGGCGGATTCGGGAAGGCCTGAGCGATGCCACGTTTATTCTTCACTCGGGGTGATGGGGCGCTTGTCCAGAAGGCGCCTTGTAGGGACGCGTCACATCCTTGAGCGTTGCATCGATGGCCTCAACCGACAGGCGGATCGCGCCGTCGCCTGCCAAGGTCAACAGGATTTGTCCCGCACCATCCTCGCTTGGCTCGAATTCGACCGAGAGCAGAGACAGGATCATGTCCTTGTCGCTGCGGTCGATGCCCTGACTCGCTACCGACAGAACCGAGCCGAACATCAAAACGGCCTGCACCCGCTCGTAGGCGCGACCGCGCCGGGCAGCGGCATCCTTGTCTTCCCAGCGAAAGCGATTGAGCAGCAGCGCAAAGCGGCGCTGGCCGGGTTGCCATGTCATCTCGGTCACCGGGAAAACCGCATCCTGCGTCAGGGTCGCAATCACCTGGAGATCATCGGCATCCTCGGCTCCAAGGTTCAGCGGTGCCTCGCGGCCATCTTTGAAACTTGCGTCTGTCATTGACCCTTAATCCGTTCGATCTTTGCGCCCACGCCTTCCAGCTTGCGCACCACATGTTCATATCCGCGGTCCAGATGATAGACCCGGCTGACAACCGTCTCACCTTCCGCCGCCATTCCAGCAAGGATCAGCGAAACCGAGGCCCTCAGGTCTGTCGCCATCACCGGAGCACCTTTCAATCGTTCGACCCCGGTTACGGTGGCCGTGCCGCCATGTACCTCGATATTCGCGCCCATGCGCACCAGTTCGGGCGCATGCATAAAGCGATTCTCGAAAATACGCTCTTCAAGCACGGACACACCTTCGGCAGTACACATCAGCGCCATCATCTGCGCCTGCAGATCGGTCGGGAAGCCGGGGAAGGGTTCGGTGACCACATCTACCGAGGTCACACGCCCGTTCTTACGAGAAACCTTCAGCCCCTTGTCGGTTTCAGAAACACTGATCCCCGCCGCATCCAGCTTGGCGGCGAAGGACTCGACCAGCGACATGCGCCCGCCCAGCAGCTCAACCTCGCCCCCGCAGATCGCCGGGGCCAGCATATAAGTGCCCAGCTCAATCCGGTCGGTCACCACCTGATGGGTCGCGCCGTGCAGACGATCGACACCCTGAATTTCGATGGTCGAGGTCCCCTCACCCGAAATCTGAGCGCCCATCTTGCGCAAGCATTCGACCAGATCGACAATCTCGGGCTCGCGCGCGGCGTTTTTCAGCACCGTGGTGCCCTTGGCCAGCGTGGCGGCCATGACGATGTTCTCGGTCGCGCCGACCGAGGCAAAGCGCATCTCATGCACAGCGCCTTTCAGCCCGCCCGACGCCTTCGCGTGCAGATAGCCATCTTTAAGCTCGATCTCGGCGCCCAGCGCCTCAAGCCCTTCGACATGCAAATCCATCGGGCGCGCGCCAATGGCACATCCACCAGGTAGCGACACCACGGCCTGCCCCAGCCGCGCCAGCAACGGCCCCAACACCAGGTTCGAAGCGCGCATTTTTCGCACGATGTCATAATCCGCCGTGTGGCTGTTCAGGTCATGGCTGGACATCGCAATGACCTGACCATCCTGCAGCGAAGACACCTCGGCCCCCAGCGACCGCAGCAGCGCCGTCATGGTCTTGATGTCACTCAAACGCGGCGCATTGGTCAACGTCAGCGGTTCTTCGCTGAGCAAGGTCGCGGGCATCAGCGTCAGACACGCATTCTTGGCCCCCGCAATGGGAATCTGCCCGTTCAGCGGGCCATTGCTCGTAACCAGAATCGAATCCATCTGCTCTTATCCCTCGTCCTTGCCGGCTTTGTCCCCGGAGGTGGCTCGCGCCTTGGCCTGAGCCTTGCGCCGCGCCATATTCGCTTTTAGCGCCGCCTTTAGACGGTCTTCGCGCGTTTCCCCGGACTTGCCGTGTTTTTTAGGTGAATTTTTGTCTGCCATTGCCTTTCTCTACAGGAGTAGAAAAAAACCGTCCAGACACCCTTGCGCCGCGTTTCGTTTGAGTCTAATCACCCGCCCACAGCGCTGCTGTAGCTCAGAGGTAGAGCACTCCCTTGGTAAGGGAGAGGTCGAGAGTTCAATTCTCTCCAGCAGCACCATCTTCACGTCCGACATAATACTTCGAATGGTGCACGAAAACGTGGCGTCTCTGCCACTGGCATTTTCATTGAATTGAGTTGAAGTTGACGCGCGCAAGCGCCTGATTACAGCGGGCGGTTGCATCACAACCGCCCGTGCCTAGGTTTATTCCGCAGGTGCTGTGGTCTGCTTTTGCCTCAGACCATCGCGATAAAGCGCCTTGGCGAGCGCTATGCACATCAGGCCCATGACCATCGTAAAGGGTAGCGCACCGATGATCATCGCATTTCGCAAGGCGTCCATCGGGTTGTTTTCACCCGCAGCGAGGATCAGAGCGCCAATCACCGCTGTCAGGATAAGGCCCCAGACGATCTTGTGCTTGTTACCGATGTTCTGATCTCCGCCAGACATGATGGTGTTCATCACCAGAATGCCCGAGTCCGCCGAGGTGACCAGGAAGGTCATGATCAGGACGACGCACATCACGGTGATGCCAGACAACAGCCCACCGGTGATCATCTCTTGCAATGTGACAAACAGCTTGGCGGTGTTCGACGCCCCGACGATGGCGCCTTCGGCGGTGCCATTCAGTTCTAGATCGATCGCGGTGCCACCCAGAATGGTCATCCACGCAAAGCAGACCAGCGCAGGGGCAAAGACACAACCGATGATGAACTCACGCACAGAGCGTCCTTTGGAAATGCGCGCCAGGAACAGGCCGACGAAAGGCGAAAACGCAATCCACCAGGCCCAGTAGAACGTGGTCCAGCCCGCTTGCCAGCCAAACTGCCGACCCGGATCACCTGCGGCGTAGACCGAAGCCAGAACAGAGTCCGGCAGCGCGGCGGCGTCGCCTTCCAGGCCAGATTTGAACCCGTCAAACGATCCCCAAGGATTGGTCGCACCGGCATAAAGCGCATCGGCAAACGGCGCTGCTTCACTCGGCAGGGCAGCATCAAACGCCGCCGCCGATTGCGGATTGAAAGCACCAAAGCTGAGCGAAATGAAGTGCTGGATGTAATCGACAAATGCAGTTGCGTAAGTCGTCATCGCGAACAGGAACGACCCAAAGACAACAAAGACCAGCAACAGGATCAGCGACAACACCAGGTTCAGGTTAGACAGGTACTTGACGCCACGACCAACACCAGAGACAGCCGAGATGATCGAAAGGCCCATGATCACAATGAGGCCAGCCAGCAGACCAACAGTGCTGGGGGCTGGTGCGTCACCGGTCAGATCCATCATCCATTCCATACCCGAAATGGCGTATAGGCCGTCGATGAACTGCGAAACCCCGTACCCGATGGTAACTGAAACACCCAAAATGGTTGCCACCACGCCCAGCACATCCACGACGTGGCCCAGGAAGCCGTTCATCAGCTTGCCGAACAGAGGTGTCAGCGCGGTGCGAATAGTCAGGGGCATGTTGCGCGTGTAGGCGTAATAGGCCAGCGACAGGCCGGTCACCACATAGATCGCCCAGGCGTGAAACCCGTAATGCAGGAAAGTGTAGCGATATCCCGACTGCAATGCGTCTTCGCTATTGCCGACGACATCGCCCGCGATGACAACCGGGTTCGATCCCCACAGCCCTAAAGGCTCAGCGGTAGCGAACACCATGAGACCGACGCCCAAGCCCGCGCCAAACATCATCGAAAACCATGAGAAATCCGAGAATTCTGGTCTTTCGCCCTCTGGGCCCATAAGCCGCTTACCGGTTTGCGGCAGCGCCGCCACGACAAACAGGAAAAAGACAAAAAAGCCGACAATAATGATATAGAAGGCGTTGAAATCTTCCAGCAGACGCGAGTTCAGGCTTCCAAGAACTCCGTTTGCATTTGCGGGCCAGACAAGCGCCCAGATAACCAGCGCGACCATGATTGACTTGCTCAGCAAGGCAATCTCAACACTGTGCCCTTCATAAAACCCGCCCGAAGATCGCTTGATCTCCAGATCGGTAAAAGGTTCCTTCATAGACATGTGTTTCCTCCCTATTCGCACGTGTCCTGATTTCCAGAAAGATCTTCATGAGCGTCCCGGAGCTTCGCCATCGAGCCCTACGTCAGCAGAGCTTCTATTTTGTCGAGGGTCGCTACACTGACAGCCACACCATCGTTCTTGGCCACCAAACGCTTTGCCTGGCGGCCGTCACCGGGCAAATGTGCGCCGTTCTGAGATCGGATCGCTTCGACAAGATCGACAATTCTGGAAGAAAATGCGTCATCCGCAGTCGCAGAAGCGTCAATTGCAATAAAGAATTGACCTGTTTTCGGAGGCCCACCGGCGGTTCCCGAAAAAGGTGAGGCGTGTATCCCAAGCGTGGCACCGGTCAGCGCTGCAGCCAAAACCTCGGTCATCAGGGCAACGCCAACCCCCTTGTACCCACCCGATGGGGCCATGGAACCCTTAAGCCCAACATTCGGGTCGGTCGTAGGGTTGCCATCTGCGTCCAACGCCCAGCCAACCGGGATTGGTTTGCTTTCGCGCGCGTGTTTCATGACCTCGCTTTTGGCGATGGTGCTGGCGCTTTGATCGATCAGTAATGCGGGTTGGCCGTCGTTTCCAGGGACCGCGATTGAAAATGGGTTGGTTCCGACCACCGGTTTGGCACCACCGGACGGCGCGATGGAGGCGGGCGCGTTGGTGAACCCAAGTCCCACAAAACCAGCCTGCGCCAGCCGGTAGGTGTGATACCCCAGAACGCCGCAGTTATAGCTGTTGCGGATCGCCAGCACCGCAACGCCTTGCGTGCGCGCCGTATTGGTCAACACCTCAAATCCCGTGTCGATCGCCGTGTGGGCGAACCCGGTCGCGGCGTCGACCGTCACTACGCCGGGGCGCGGCTGGGACAGCTGAGGGGTGGCCTGCCCATCTACCTTGCCGCACTGAACATGTTCGCAATAGATCGGGATATAGGCCAGACCATGGCTCGCCACCCCGTCCGCCTCGGTTGCGGCGGTTGCAATTGCCAATGGGCGCGCGTTTTCTTCGCTGGTGCCCGCGGACACCAATGCACGGAAAGAAATATCCTCGATTTCAGCAAGGCTAAGGGTACGGGTTTCGATCATGTCGCTCTCTCATTCAGTCATTGTCGGACAGGCCAGCGCCGGCACCCAACAGTCGGGATTCTTCGGTAGCAGGCGCGTAGGTGCGATGGGCAAATCGGTTGAGGGTGTCCCAGCAAACCGGGTCCGGGGATGCGCGGGTCACGTGCGGTCGAGGGGTGGTAAGTTGGCCGCCCAGCGTGATCTGGGTGTGATCAGAAAACGATGGCCAATCCTGCCCCGCCTCCAGACGATCGCCATCCGTTGCGGCCCTGAACAGATCGCACGTATGCGTGATCACGTTATTCTGGGCGCGTGCCGCCGAGGCTACGAAGGGCAGCAGAAAAACAGGTACTGCGAGCTTCTGAATACGTATGGGACCTGCGTGCAGCAGGTCAGACCGATCAGACAGCAAAGCGCCCGTGATGATCGGGCAAAGCACGCCTTGCCCCGCCCAAGCCGACTGCATCTCAACCGGGCGGTGATTCTTGAGCGAGGCCGCCAGACCTTGCTCCAACAATTGCGCAAGGGAATTCGTGCCATCAATCCCGTGCGCGCATAGCCAACGTGTGGCTTTGCCGACCTCTTCCGCCAGTCCCCAGGGGTATCCGGCTCCGCGCGCGGCGCGTTTGGCCGTGGCTTCGACCTCATTCAGCGATACGTTCACGGTCCAAGCTCCGGATAGACCCACAGATCGGCAGTCTTGCTGCTTAACTCTTCGGGATAAGGTGCGCCAGCATACATGCAGATACGTACCCAGCGGTCTGAACGAGGATCGAAATGCGTGGCACCAAAGAACGAGAGTTTGGCACGCAGCATGTCGATCGGCAGAACATCCGCGCTGATCGTGTTGTCGCGAATTTCGCCGTAAGGCGCGACGTGGCTCATTTGCGCGCGACGGATCGTGTGGCGGTGTTCAGGGTGTTCAAGTAGGAACTCGGCTATGGGTGCACCATCCGCCCATTCCGAAAGCGCGCTTTCGGCCAGAGCCGCGTCGCGCGCCGGGGCAAGCGGCTGTTCGTAGTCTGCAATCGGTTCGTCAAACCGCTCACCCAGCCGGGGCTCGAGCTTTTCCTCGGACACATACCAAGCGCGCGCGCAGTGTTCGGGCGCGTTCCAGTCCAGACCCATTGCCCAGCCAAAGCTGGCGCGGATCAGGTCGCGCACCGCGCCAACGGTCATCGTGCCATCAATCACATGCGCCGCACCGTTGCTGTCTGCCATACAGCTGGTCAGCCCATCGACCAGTTCACCGTAGGGTTCAAGGATCAGCGAGGCCAACAACTCCTGCCCTTCTTCGCTGAGCGTAGCCTGAGACCACAATATCAAGCGGTCCCACGGCTGATTGCCCGTCAGATCGGTCTTGTCGAGATAGTCCGATATTGCGCACAAGTCAGCATTCAGCGCCGCGAGCTTTTCGATCTGGATTGGATGCTCGGACTTCCACCACGAGATCGACAATTTGCTACGGGCGAAGATGTTGCGAAACTTGGCCGCTTCTGCCTCTGTTGCGGTCTCAATGGACCGAACCCGCGAGATCGCCTCTTCCCGGACCATGATCCAGTTGTTGAACAGGATCGGGTGATTGACGATGAAAGGTGCCATACCTAGCCCGGTCGAATTGCCTATACCCAGCCAACGCGCGATTTCCGGGCTCAACTCTGCGGTCTGGTCGCCACCCCTGGCGCGGGCCATATGTTCCACCAG
Source organism: Ruegeria sp. B11 (assembly GCF_056539785.1). Taxonomy (NCBI): domain Bacteria; kingdom Pseudomonadati; phylum Pseudomonadota; class Alphaproteobacteria; order Rhodobacterales; family Roseobacteraceae; genus Ruegeria; species Ruegeria sp. B11. The sequence goes on from NZ_JBQFVO010000006.1 coordinate 42,907, forward strand.
ATCGCGCACGAAGGTCCGCGTCAGGTAGACCGAAAGCATCTCGGCCTGAAATGGCGCGCTGACTTCGCCTCGGTCTGCAATCCTCTCACGATCTGCCGCGCCGAACTTGCCCGAGCCATACACGGCGGTTGTCCGCATCAGGTAACCGACCTTGTAAATCTGTTCGAGGTCGGGCTGCTGACCGGTGGCAAGACGATCCACGACATGTGCCCACAGACGCACCGAGCGGTTGGCCCGTGACAAGGACAGCTCGCTTTCGCTTACACGCCCGGCCTCTTGCAGAGGTACGTTTTGCGAAAGCCGCTCAATGTCTTCCGGGTCAGGAATTCCGTCAAACAACGCAAAGGTCGCGTCCCATGCCTCGGCGATCACACGATCCGAGCGTTGCTCGGGTGGCAGATCATGGGCAAACGCCACCAACGAATAAGCGCGTTCCGGACCTTGTGCAGTGTAGACCGCGTGACCGACGCCCTTTTCATCAATCTGGAAGACTGGGCGGGTGAACGTCCAGTTTTCGGCAGCCATCCGACGGGTCAATTGCCGCATGAAACTTAGACGGCATTGATGCAACGATCCTAGACGGGACAGGCGCATCACAGTCGCCGGGTCGCGGCGTGCGATATGCGGGTTTTGGTCCATCATGTGCCTTGTGGCTCAAAATTATCGGCAAAGAAGCGGTACCAGTTGCCGCCCATGATCCCCGCGACCTCGTCGGAGTTCATGCCAGTGGCGCGCAAGCCGGACTCGATGTTGCCGAAGTCGCGATTGTCCCGAAACCAGCCCGGCATTGGCGGGAAACCGGGGGCCGAGGCCGAACCCTCGCCATAGTCGATCTGTTTTGTCCAGCGCCCCACGCGCATCCATTCAACCACACTGTCGGGCTGATCTTGACACAGGTCGGTGCCAATCCCCAGATGCTGGACGCCATATGTATCTGCCGTGCGGGCGATCATCTCGCAGAAACTCTCCAACGTGCAGTCGGACTTGTCCTTCAGGTGATGAGGATAGACCGAAAAGCCCAGCATCCCACCATTTTCCGTCACCGCCCGGATCACCGCATCGCGCTTGTTGCGCAAAGCAGGTGACCATTCGTGCGGATTGGCATGGGTGATGGCAATGGGGCGCTCGGACAATTCCGCCGCTTCGATGGTCGACCGATCCGCCGAATGGCTCATATCGACAACAAGGCCCACGCGGTTCATCTCTTTGATCACCTGCTTGCCCATGCGGGTGATGCCGGTGTCTTCGGCCTCATAACAGCCGGTCGCCAGCAGCGACTGGTTGTTATAGGTCAGCTGCATGAAGCGGGCGCCAAGATCATGCAGAACCTCAACCAGACCAATATCGTCTTCGATCGGGGATGGGTTCTGAAACCCGAAGAACACAACCGTCCGCCCCGTTTCGCGCGCGATGTCGATGTCGCTGGCCCAACGGCCTTTCATGATCAGGTCCGGGTATTGCTCGAACCAGCGATTCCACTTCTCAAAGTTCAGAACGGTTTCACGGAAATTCTCATGATAAGCGATGGTGACGTGGATCGCATCCACGCCGCCTTCGCGCAGTTGGCGGAAAATCTTCTCCGACCAGTTGGCATATTGCAGCGCGTCGATACGCATCAGACGGGGCCTGCGCTGATATAGGCGGTCTTGACGGTGGTATAGAACTCTGCCGCTGCTTTGCCTTGTTCGCGCGGCCCGTACGAGCTGTCGCCGCGACCGCCAAAGGGTACGTGATAATCGGTGCCTGCCGTAGGTAGATTCACCGTCACCACACCAGTTCGCGCATTGCGGCGGAAATGGGTGGCACGGGCCAGCGATTTAGTCACGATGCCCGAGGTCAGGCCGAAATTGGTGTCGTTCACCACACTCAGCGCCTCGTCATAGCTGCCGACCTTGATCACGCTGGTCAGCGGCGCGAACATTTCCTCGCGGTTTATGCGCATGTCGTTGGTGGTGTTCAGGAACACGCCCGGCGACATGTAGAAGCCCTCATGCGGCATCTCTAGGCGCTGTCCACCGCAGGCAAGTTCGGCCCCTTCAGATTTACCCAGATCGACATAGGCGAGGTTCTCGCCTAGTTGCTGCTGGCTTACGACGGGACCCATCTGAGTGCCCTGCTCCAGCGCGTGACCAACCTTCATCGCCTGCGCACCTGCGACGAGCTTTTCGACAAAGGCATCATGGATGCCCGCGTGAACCACCAGCCGCGACGAGGCGGTGCATTTTTGACCGGTGCCGCCGAATGCACCACCCAGCGCCAGCGTCACCGCCAGATCCAGATCGGCGTCGTCCATCACGGCCAGCGCGTTTTTCGACCCCATCTCCATCTGTACCTTGGTCAGGTTCTGGATCGCCGCCGCCGCGATGCCCTTGCCGACCGGAACCGAACCGGTGAAGGAAATCGCGTTGACCTTGGGGCTTTCGACCAGACGTTGGCCAATCGAACGGCCCGAGCCCATCACCAGGCTGAACAGACCCTTGGGAATGTCCTGACGTTCGATGATCTCGGTCAGGGCCACAGCCGAGGCAGGCGTGATGTTGGCCGGTTTCCACACAACAGCGTTGCCATAGCACAGCGCGGGCGCAATCTTCCACGAAGCGGTCGCGGTGGGAAAGTTCCACGGGCTGATAATGGCGACAACACCCACCGCTTCGCGGCGCACGTCAATCTCGATGTCGGGGCGAACGGAGTCGGCGTTTTCCCCAATCTGACGAAGACATTCAGCGGCGTAGTAGGTAAAGAACTGACCCGCTCGATAGACCTCGCCCTTACCTTCGGCCAGCGGTTTGCCCTCTTCCCGGCTGAGCAACGTGCCCAGTTCCTCGGCGCGGGTCATCAGCTCGTTACCGATGGCGTTCAGAACTGCCTGCTTACGTTCCAGCCCATAGGCAGCCCATTCAGCTTGCGCGACACGTGCCTGATCCAGCGTCGCTTCAAGTTGGTCGCTGCTGGCTTGCGCGAACATACCAACCAGGTCAGTCAGATCAGAAGGGTTGCGGTTTTCGATTTCGCTTTCGCCTGCCAGCCATTCGCCAGCGATCAGGTTCAGTTTGGTCACAATGCGCCCCAGAGTCAGAATTCGTTTGTCACAGGATGGATTTTCCGATGCACATCAGTCAAACTCAAATAACTTAAACAAACTTCAAGGAAACTGAATTTGGCAATCAAGATTGAAATGCTGCGTTGCTTTTGCACGGTGGCCCAGACCGGGAACCTGTCCGAGGCCGCCGACCGCCTTGGTCGAACGCAATCAGCCGTCTCGATGACATTGAAGCAGCTCGAAGACCATCTGGGCAAAAAGCTGTTCGAAGGCGAGCGCAAGAGCCAGCTTTCCCCGCTGGGTGAGCAGGTACTCGATCTGGGCTTGCGGCAAGTGCGCCAATTCGATCAGACCGTCCAGAATATCGAGGCCGCCGCGCTGGCTGAACAGGGATTGATCCGGATCGTATCCGTCCCGTCGGTTGGCGCGTTGATCTTTCCACCACTATTGCACCACATGAGCAGCGAATCCCCCGGGGTGAAGATCGAGCTGCGCGACACCGACACGCAGCAGGTGTTGGATGCTATCGCTCAGGATCAGGCAGATATCGGAATCGCATCCGGGTATCACGCCCTGAACGGCATCCGAACCATTCCGCTATTTCAGGACTCCTTTGGATTGGTCGCTGCCTCGGATCATCCTCTGATCACACGCGCAGAACCGCTGAATATCCCCGACATCGCCACCGCGCCCTTTGTCCGAAACACGTTGTGCGATCTGATTCAAACGCCGGCTTTCCATACGGCAATCAAAAACGCCGAGATCACAATTCACAACACGCATTCATTGATCACGCTGGTGCGATCGGGCGAGTGGATCACAGTGCTTCCTCAAACCGTTGCCGAATTCTTGCCGGAGGCGGTGTCTTACCGCCCGATCACGGACCTTCACGACAAAAGGCAAGTGTATCTCTATGTCCGCGAGCGTTCGCGCTTCCAATATCTGACCGAGCAGTGTTGCGCGTTCATCCTGTCCCGTGATTTCGCGTGAGGGAGGGGGTCGATTAGACCTTTCGCCTTCAACCGCCCCTGAGACGCTGCATCAGATAAACCTCAGCACCTTCCGGAATCGGCTCGGACAGTCCGGTCGCGATGATGCGCCCGTCCAACGCCACCGAGACCCCCGCATCGATCGGTGCCTGCAGCCGGGGATGTATACGCACCAGTTCCTGCAGCAATTCGCCCGTGGTGGCGGCCTCAACCTCGACCACCTCGCGACCCCCGGTCAAAGACCGGAGGCTGGACCAGAGGTGGACCTCAACCATTGTCCTTGAGCGCGGCAAGAATGCGCGGCGGGGACATTGGCAGTTGCTTCAGGCGTACACCGGCCGCGTTGGAGACCGCGTTGGCGATGGCGGCCAAGGGCGGCACGATGCCGGTCTCTCCCACACCACGCACACCGAACGGGTGGCCGGGGTTGGGCACTTCGACAATCACCGTGTCGATCATCGGCAGATCGCTGGCGACCGGGATGCGGTAATCGAGGAAAATCGAGTTCTGCAAGCGGCCATCCTCACCATAGATATATTCCTCGTTCAGCGCCCAACCGATGCCCTGCGCAGCTCCGCCCTGATACTGGCCTTCGACATAGGTCGGGTGGATCGCCTTGCCCGCGTCCTGAATGACCGTGTAGCGGGTGATGCTGGTCTTGCCGGTTTCCGGGTCGACCTCGGCATCCACGATATGGGTGCCAAAGGATACACCCGCGCCTTCCGGCGTGGCCTCGAAATGGCCCGAGATCGGGCCGCCGGTCGCGCCCATATGGGCGGTGATATCGGCCAGCGGGCGCGGATCGAAGTCACCGGCATTGGGGCCTGAGGGCACGGCACAGCCGTTCTCCCATTTCACCGCATCAACCGGGATTCCCCAACTGGCCGCTGCGCGGGCGCATAGCTGCTCGACCGCGTGGCGCGCCGCCTTGATTGTCGCCAGACCCGAGGCATAGGTCACGCGGCTGCCGTGGCTCACATCATTGTAACCCAGCGTTGCCGTATCGGCGACGGTGACGCGAATGTTCTCGTAGGGAATGCCCAGAACCTCGGCCGCCATCAGCGCCATTGACGCGCGTGATCCGCCGATATCCGGCGTACCGACCATGACTTGGGCCGAGCCGTCCTCGGACAGTGCTAGAGATACCGAGGTCTCACCACCATGGTTGAACCAGAACCCACAGGAAATGCCGCGCCCTTGCCCCGGCTTCAAAGGGGCCGAGTAATGCGGATGCGCCTTGGCGGCCTCAAGCGTTTCGACAAGACCTATACGCTCATAGGTCGGGCCATAGCTGGCTTTGGTGCCTTCATGCGCGGCGTTTTTTAGGCGCACATCCACCGGGTCGAGGCCGAGTTGATTGCACAGCTCATCCAGAACGGATTCGACCGCAAACGCACCCATCGGAGCGCCCGGCGCGCGATAGGCGGCCTGTTTCGGGCGGTTGGCCATCACGTCATAGCCGACCTGGCGAACGTTGGTCAGGTTGTAGGGCGCAAAGGCACACATGGCGGTCATGTCGCCGGGTGCACCCGGGAAGGCACCACCCTGCAGGCGGAAGATGCCTTCGGCTGCTGTGATGGTGCCGTCCTTTTTCATGCCGATCTTGATATCCATCGACGCCGATGAGGTCGGGCCGGTCGCACGGAACACCTCGGACCGGGTCATCACGATCTTTACGGGGCGGTTGGCCTTGCGGCTGAGCGCCAACGCAACCGGTTCGATGAACACAGTGGTCTTACCACCAAAGCCGCCGCCGATCTCAGACGCGGTCACACGCAGTTGTGAGGTTTCGATGCCCAGCAACGCCGCGCAGGTTTTCTGTGCGATCCAATGGCCCTGGGTGGTGCACCAAAGCTCACCTTTGCCGTCAGTACCCAGAGACCCCATGCAGGCATGAGGTTCAATGTAACCCTGATGGGTTGCCTCGGTAACGAAGCTGTCCTCAATTACCAGATCCGCCTCGGCAAATCCCGCTTCGACATCTCCGTGGCCGCTTTCGTGATAGCGCACCACGTTGGGGTGCATCCCCTCAGGCACCGAGTAGTCCGCCGCACCTTCGCGGATGACAGGCGCGTCGGGGGCCATCGCCTTGTCCACATCTGTGACATGGGGCAAAACTTCATATTCAACCTCGATCAACTTCAGCGCATCGCGCGCCGCCAAGGCTGATGTCGCTGCAACTGCTGCAATCGCGTGGCCGTCATATAGAGCCTTTTCGCCCGCCATGACATTTTCCAGCACGTTCCAGAATTCCCCTTCCAGCCCCGGCTTGAAGGGGACATCGGCGAAATCGGCGCGGGTAACAACGGCTTTGACGTCTTTGTGGGCCTCGGCCTTTGAAGCATCAATCTTGACGATCCGCGCATGGGCATGGGGTGAACGCAGGATGGCGCCATGTAACATGCCGGGGGCTGAGATATCCGCACCGAACTTGGCGCGGCCCGTCACCTTGTCAAGACCGTCAGGGCGATCTGGTCGGGTGCCGACAAAGGTGAAGTCAGATTTGCGATCGTCCAGTGCCATTACGAAGCCTCCCGCATCTCAGCCGCCGTATCCATCACGGCGCGAATGATTTTGTCATAGCCGGTGCAGCGGCAGAGGTTGCCCGCCAGCCAGTACCGGGTTTCCTCTTCGGTGGGGTTGGGGTTCTTTTCCAGCAGCGACTTGGCCGCCACCAGAATGCCCGGGGTACAGATGCCGCATTGCAGGGCGGCATATTCGATCATCTTCTTCTGCAGCGGATGCAGGACGTCACCGTCCGCGATCCCTTCAACCGTTTCGATCTGCTTGCCTTCAGCCTCGACGCCCAGCATCAGGCACGAACACACCAAACGGCCATCGACGCTGACCGAACAAGCACCGCAATCGCCGGTGCCGCAACCCTCTTTCGCGCCGGTCAGGTTCAGCTTGTCGCGCAGACAGTCCAGCAGGGTTTCGCGCGGGTCGCAGAGGTATTCAACCGCGTCCCCATTCACGGTGGTGGATACGTGAAACTTACTCATACGTCTTCTCCCTTTGCGCGGGCATAGGCGATTTTTGCGGCGCGCTTGGCCAGAACGCCAGCAACTTCGGTGCGGAATGCAATAGTGCCGCGTTTGTCATCAATGGGGTTGCAGGCAGCCGAGGCCGCTGCAGCGAGCGCGTCCAGCGCCGCGTCATCCAACGCGCTGCCAATCAGCGCTTTGGCGCAGTCTTCAACCAGCAAGACGGTCGGTGCGACAGCCCCCAGCGAAACGCGCGCCTCGGTGATGGTATCGCCATCCAGACGTAAGTTTACGCCAACACCAACCACCGCGATGTCCATCTCGGTCCGCGGGATAAAGCGCAGATAGGCGTCACCGGCGTTGTCGCCACGCGCTGGAATGTTGACCGCCGAGATCAGTTCGCCTTTGGCCAGTGAGGTCTTGCCGGGTCCCGTCGGGATGTCTTCGACCGCCACCTCTCGTGTGCCGTTCGGGCCCGTCACGGTGACTGTAACGCCTGCCGCAACCATCGCTGGCACCGAGTCCGCCGCCGGAGAGCCATTGCACAGATTCCCGGTCAGCGTCGCACGCCCCTGTACCTGAGTCGATCCAATCAGGTCCATCGCCTCGACCACACCCGGCCAATCGCGGCCCAACGCGGCGTGCTCGCTCATCTCGGCGCCGGTCGCGGCGACGCCCAGCGTCCAGCTGCCATCGGCATTGCGGGTAATTTCGCTAACGCCATCGATCTTCTTGATGTCGATCAGCGTATCGGGCGTCACCAATTCCGAGCGCAACTGCACCAGCACATCGGTGCCGCCTGCCAGAAACCGAGTGATGCCCGTTGCATTTGCGGCCAGAGCCGACGCCTCGGCAAAGCTGGCGGGGCTGTGATAATCCATGAAAGTACCTCGCACCTGTTGATCAGGATAGACTGGGGTTCGCCGGGGACGTTAGTGCAGCAAGTCGGCGGCGTCCATGGCTGGAACGACCAATTTTTGGGATTCAAAATGTCGTTTTATCGAGAGCAATCACAGATCGATCTCGATCACCCCGTCTGCCCGGGCCGCCCGGCTTTGGCACAGTATGATCGCACCTTCGCGTTGTTTGTTGGACAAAACGAAATCGCGGTGTTCGATCTCACCTGAAATCACGTCACATTTGCAGACCCCGCAGATCCCATCAGCGCATTTCACATCCACGTGAAAGCCCGCCTCATTAAGTACCTGCGCCGCATCTTTGTCAGCGGGTACAGTCAACTCCCGACCCGATTTCGCCAATTTCAGAGTGAACGGATGGTTCTCATATTCGGGCTGTTCCGGCACCGAGAAATATTCGAGATGCCGTGCACCTTCCGGAAACCCCTGCCGTTCGGCTGCGTGAATGACGCCGTCCATATAGCGGTCAGGGCCGCAGGTATAAACGTGCCATCCGTCCTGATATCCGCCCAGAACAGCCTCCAGATCGGCCCGTGTGCCCTCGTCCGAGAAGTGATAGTGCACGTGATCGGCCCATAGCACAGCCGCCAGATCATCCAGATATCCGGCACCTGCTCGTGTGCTGGCGGAATAGTGAAGCTCGAACGGTTTGCCCATCGCATGTAATCGGTGGGCAAAAGCAATCATCGGTGTGATGCCAATACCGCCGCCCATCAGAAAGGTTCTGGTTGCAGTCTCGTCCAGCTCAAAATGGTTTATCGGCTTTGAGATGAAGACCTTGCGTCCTTCGTTGAAGATGCGATGCAGCAAGGCCGAGCCGCCGCGCCCCTCATCCTCGCGCAGCACGCCGATCTGATAAGTGTTGCGGTCGGAGGGATCGCCCGACATCGAGTACTGCCGCAGGAATTCGGGCGAAACCAGCACGTCCAGATGCGCGCCCGCCGTCCATTTCGGTAAGGGCGCACCGTCGAGGGTTGAGAACTCGTACTTGGTGACATCCGAGGTCATCTTGTCGACCTTGGTTAGTTCCACCCGCATCACCGGCGCGTCCCCTGCGACCTGATAACGGTGGATCACAGACATATCGCCTGCCGCTTTGCGCGCTTTGTAGTCTTCAGCTGTGACCATCGCCTCATAGGCGGCAATTCCGGCTTCCCGGTCCATGTTGAAGGGATAGGGCCATGGGTGCGGAGCGAGCGGAGCGGGGTAGACAGCAAGCGTCTGATCCTCGTACTTCAAATCGAGGTCTTTTTGTAGGTCCCGCCGGTTCAATGGGTGCTGCGACGGGCGATAGGCTCCGTCGGTTTCCAGCTCGATATCCCACCACCATTTCTTGGTGTCATTCAGACCACCATTACCGACGGCGTCATCCAGTTTGGCCAAGGCGGGCGCAGCCGAAGGGAGATTCATCGCGGCCCAGCGGAACGGGCGTTCTTTGAATATCCCTTCCAGATTCCATGGGCAGGTCTTCATGCATCGTCCGCACATCGCCCCCCCGGGCGTGGTGATACGGTAAGTGGCGCATTTCTGGCTGTCGGATTTCCAGATTTCATAGCCGTTGAACATCAACTTTGGCCCGGCAGTGATCGCGCCCGAAGGGCATTCCCGAGCGCATTTGTTGCAGCTTTCGCAAAACGTCTGAAGGCCGAAATCGATGGGTTTGTCATGCGTCATCGGCATGTCGGTTGTCACTACACCGGATTTCAGGCGCGGGCCAAGATAGGGGTTCAGGATCACCTCACCGATCCGACTGACCTCGCCCAACCCCGACAACAGCAGCAGCGGCGGTTGCAGCACCTCGCCATCCATCACCGTATGCGCCTTGGCCTTGTAGCCGAGATTTCGGATTTGCTGCGCGATCACGCCCCCCAGCAGTGAAAACCGCAGGTAGGCGCGCATAGATTGGGCCACGCTGATCCAGTCATCCCCGCTGGCGCCTTCCATCGTCTCATAGCCCTGGTCGATGATCATGCTGATCGCCTGATCATGGGGCGGAACGATTTCGTCACCGGTGGCGTCATGGGAATACCAGCTCCACTCGGGGCACCGGCTGAGCCCGACCGCATCGACCCCAAGGAAATAGGTTGCAGCCTTGATATTCGCGGCATTTCTTTCGGTATCTGTGGGCTGTACAGCCTCGGCGCTGTCACCGTCCTGCAGCAAAACAAATGCGCCCAGCGCGCGGCGTTGGGCGAAGCTGGGGGCGGATTTGCGCACGTAATGCCCGCCCTTGGTCGCGTCTTGCAGCGACTTACCCATGTCGCCGAACTGAGCCCGCGCAAACATGTCTGCGCGTTTGGGCACCCGGGCTACGTTTTGCTCGTCGATATAGGTGGTCGGTGTTTCGACTCGTTTGAGGTTTTCAAAAGGATGTGCCCCGTCCACATAGCGCCGCTTGGCATAGGCATCCCGGTTCAGAGCGTTCTTGGCGAAGCCTGCACCCAGCCACCATGCAGGTCCTTGCGTGCGGAACCACGGTTGTTCGGCCAGCGGTCGTAAGGGTCGGTCATGCGCGATCTCCATTTCGGTGGTCACAGCGGCCAATCCGAACCGCTTACCCAACCAAGGCACCACAACCGCACCATCCTCAACCGAGGCCAGACCCGCAGCAACTGCCAGCTTGCCCAGATCAACCTCAGAGGACATCGCCGTATGCGCCCGCGCATCGAAACCCAGGAGGCGGATGTAGTTGGCAATGACCACAGCATTCTCGGTGGCAAGCAAACAGGCGCGGTGATCCTGCGCATCCATGATCCAATCGGACCCGGGCTCCGAGGGGTCCGGATCGCGGTTGAACTCATAGAGAAACACGAGCGTATGGCGATGACGGTCCATCGGGCGTGGCGCGGCCTCCATGCTTTCTTTTAGATCCGCCATGATCACATCGATGCCCGAGGCCAGCGTTTTGGTTTGCCGCGTCCTAAGCGCATGTGCCAGCCGGTCGATATCCGGGTTGCGCCGAGGCTCAGCCAACATCGCCTCCGCGGGTAGCGGCCCGCAGCCCATCATCGACGCATCGTTGAAATAGCCAAACGCTTTCAGATGATTGGCACGATCTGCTGGGTTGGCAGGAATTTCCGATGCGACGGGGTTCACAAATCCATCCCGAATTGCATCCATCATCGCCTGAAACTCGCCCATCGCATTCACGATGCTTTCGGGCTGCTCGGGCTTGCGAAAGCTAAGCGCACACATCGGTTCGACCTGCGCCAGATCAGGCATCCGATCCAGCCGCGCCAGCCGTTCCAGCGGGAACGGACCCATGTGAACAGGCCTGTTCTTGTCCGAGAAAAAGCGGATCCCCATCGCGCGCCTCCAGTTAGCTGCCCTTTCCCCTACCCCGGCATGGACACCAAATCCATTCATGAATAATCATAAATGATATGAGCAGAATTGATTTCACAGATCTGGACGGCAAGGTCCTACGGGTGTTCCTGACGATACTCGAAGAAAGCTCGGTGTCGAAAGCTGCCGACCGGTTAGGGGTGACGCAATCGGCCATCAGCCATACGCTGGGCAAGTTGCGGCAAGTGCTGGGCGATCCACTATTTGTCCGATCCGGTCAGGGGCTGACCCCGACCGAACGCGCTTTGTCGTTGAAAGAGCCGGTGCAACAGGTGCTGGACAACATGCGCGCCCTGACAGAAGGTCGCCCGTTTGATCCGCTGTCCGAACAGATGGACATTCAGATCGCCACCAACGACATGCCGCGTGAGTTGATATTTCCCGAACTTCTGCGGGCGACACGCGCCGAAGGCGTCAGGTTGCGGCTGGAGTTCATCCCGTCGGGTGTTCCCGACCCGGACTTGCTGCGCAGCGACCGGTGTCAATTGATGCTCACCCCGCTGCCACCGGACGGGCCGGATATCTTTCAGAAGCGGCTGATCACCAGCCCGTTGTTGGTATTCTATGATGCCGCTCTCCGTGATCCGCCTGAGGATTGGCGGTCCTATTGCAATAGCGATCATGTCGAGGTGCGATTTGCCGACGGGCGCAACGCCCGTGCCGTGATGCGTGGCGTGGATCAAAGCCAGATCAGACCGCCCGTCGTAACCCTGCCGCATTTCAACGCGATCCCGCCATTCGTGAAAGGCAGCGACCTGATCTCGACCGATACGGAGTTGATGAAATGCGGGCCGCTTGCCACGCTGGACAGTGCGCCACTGCCGTTCAAATGCGAAGCAGTGTCAATCTATATGGTCTGGCACCAACGCTCGGCCAACGACCCGGCACATCGTTGGTTACGCGACCGGATCGACGCGATTGCGGCCTCGCTTCAGACCTGAGATAGCAACCAGTCGCGCATTTGTTTCACCAGTTCCGGTTGGCGCGGTTTCTGCGGGGTGACGATGAAAAAGCTCAGATCGTCAACCAGCACCTCAGAGAGCGGCTGCACCAACCGACCCGAAGTCAGTTCCGCAGACACAAGTGGCGCATTGGCAAGTGCAAAGCCTTGCCCCGAGACAGCGGCGTCTATCGCCAGACTTGTCTGGCTGAAACTCATCATCCGTGGCTTCCCCTCGACCCCGGCGCGTTCAAGAAACAACGGCCACAGCCCATGGGAATCACTGAGCAAAACGTGTTGCATCAGGTCGTCTGGACCTGAAATTTGCGATGCGAGGTCCGGACTGCCCACGACAACGAATTCGGTGGAGAACAAAGGTGTTGCTTGCAGATCTCGAGCAACCTGTGAACGGCTCTGGCGTACTGCAATATCGATTCCATCAGACTGGAAATCCGCCAACCGCTCGCGCGCGTCAACCTGCACCGAGATATCGGGGTAGCGGGTCACAAAATCGTTCAGACGCGGAACCAGCCATTTTGAGGCAAAGCTGGGCGTGACCGAGATCGTGATCTGCCGCTGATCAGCCAGCTCATCGACAGCCTCTTCAATCAGCCGAAACGCCCGACGCAGCGGCGCGTGGAACCGACGCCCCGCTTCGGTCAGGCGCAACCCACGCGGAAGGCGTTCGAACAGCGCCGTCCCTAGCCGCGCTTCCAAGCCGCGCACCTGTTGCGCAACGGCCCCTTGGGTTACGCCGATTTCTTCCGCAGCAAGACGAAAATTCAGATGGCGTGCCGAGGCCTCGAAGGCGCGCATCGCGTTGAGAGGTGGAAGAGCGGGCATAGCTAAACTGTAGATTTTCTACTGTCACTGCGCAACAGAACTGATTGGTCAAATCGAGGTTACTGCGCCATCTTCTTGCGAAACAAGGCATAGGAGCGTGAAGATGGAAAAAGTAGCTTTGATCACCGCAGGCGGCAGCGGCATGGGCGCGGATTCCGCGCGTAGACTGGCGGCTGATGGCTTCAAAATCGGCATCCTGTCCTCGTCGGGCAAGGGCGAGGCGCTGGCACATGAATTGGGCGGTGTGGGCATCACCGGCTCGAACCAGTCAAATGATGACCTGCAAAAACTGGTTTATGCAGCAATGTCCCATTGGGGGCGGATCGATGTGCTGGTGAACTCAGCCGGGCACGGGCCCCGCGCTGCGGTGCTTGAGCTGACCGATGAGGACTGGCACACCGGCATGGATGTCTATTTCATGAATGCCGTAAGACCTACGCGGTTGGTGACCCCTATCATGCAAGCGCAGGGCGGTGGATCGATTATCAACATCTCAACCTTTGCTGCGTTTGAACCGGACCCGGTTTTTCCTACCTCGGGCGTATTCCGCGCCGGGCTGGCGGCGTTTACCAAGCTGTTCTCGGACAAATACGCCGCCGACAACATCCGCATGAACAACGTCTTGCCCGGGTTCATCGACAGCCTTCCGGAAAAAGAAGAGTTCCGCACACGCATCCCGATGGGCCGCTACGGGCGCAGCTATGATGAGATCGCCTCGGTCGTGGCTATGCTCGCCTCCGAAGGCGGAGGCTACATAACCGGGCAGAACATCCGCGTCGATGGCGGTATCACCCGGTCTGTCTGAACTCAGAACCGCGCCTTAACAAGATGTGTCAGCGCCGCGCCGGTTTCGAAGAAAGCGCGGCGCAGACCAGTCCAGTTTTCGCTATACTCAGCCACTGACGGAACCGGCAGCAAGGACGGATCGTCCTTGAGCAGGCTTTTGGCCATCAAACGCCCGAACACGGTGCCCGGCCCGATCCCACGCCCCGAAAACCCATGCGCTGCTAACGCATTTGGACCGATCAGAGTGATTTTGGGAATATGATCCGAAGTCATGGCAATCCGCCCATGCCAGCCCTCAATCAACGGCTGATCCGCCAATTGCGGATAAAGTGCAGCCAGTTTGCGCTTGATCCAGGATTTGTGTGCAAATCCTCCGGCGCTGCTCAGATCGCCCATGCCGCCAATGATGAACCGTCCTGCATGGTCCAATCGGAAGGATGTCATGATCAGGCCCGTATCCCAGCATCCCTCTGCTTTGGGCAATATGCTGGCCCGCAGGTTATGGGACAGCGGCGCGGTGGCGTATTGGAAGTAATAGACCGGCACATAGTTTGGTGCCGTATCGGCGATGCCCAGATGATAAGCGTTGGTCGCCTGAATAACCGATCTTGCGCGTACGGTTCCACCATCCCCCTGCAGCACCCAAGCCCCGCCTTCCTGCCGCAAAGATCGAATCGGGCTTTGCGTATATATCTGCGCCCCCGCATTCTGTGCGGCGCGGGCCAGTCCCACCGCATAGCCCAGCGGCTGAATTGTACCCGCGCGGGGGTCAAACAATGCGCCGTGGACAGCCGGACTGCCCGTCCGCTGGCGCGACGCGTCAGTATCGAGCAATTCGACCGGCGCACCAGAAGCGCTCAGCTGTGCGTGGCGGGTACGCAGATCACCAAAGCCCGAGGCCGAATGAGCACAGTGCAACGTGCCTTGCCGCTCAGGCTCGCAGTCAATCCCGTGCGCTTCAATCAACTCGAACACGTCTGACGGCGCGTTAGCCAGCAGATCGATCAACCGATCCCCCGCCATTTGCCCCAGATGCGACCGAATTTGATCGGGTGGCAGCCAAAGCCCTGCGTTGACGAGACCGACATTCCGCCCCGATCCACCATGGCCGATCTGATGCGCTTCGAGCAGGCACACCGAAGCCCCCGCTTTTGCTGCGGTCAAGGCCGCAGAACACCCGGTGTAACCACCGCCGATCACGGCAAGATCAACGCTTACGTCATCAGACAGCTTTTGCGTGTCGATACGCTCGCGACAGGTCTGCCGCCATAACGATTGATCATAGTCGCGCATGCCCGGGCCTCGCCAAAGTTTCGCCGATCATCAGGCTGGTCTCAATTGGTTGCAAGGGCGCGCTGGTCAGCCCGCCCCATGGCGATGAGGAACGGATCAGCCTCCTGATGCGACTGGAATGACGCCTTGTCGGTCATGCCCCGCCAGCGCCCCAGTGTTAGTGACTGCGCCACCGCGCCGCTCAGCGTTGCACCGGGGCCGGTGACGATGAACAGATCGGGCGCGAACTCGCGTGCGGCGGTCTGGATCGCATGGGTGAAGTCATAGGTCTCGGTCACCTGATGGCCCAGCGTGTAGTCCCACAACTCACTCGTGTCAGTTGCGCCGGGCCACCAGATTTTGCCACGCCCGTCAATCATCGGGAACTTGGGCTGAGCAAAAAGATCAGAACTCAATTGCGCCCGACCTTCCGCCGCCACCGGGGCCTGCAGCGCCGTATGAAAGGCGGCGTGATTGGCCAGCCGCAATGGGAACCGATCCTGCACGGTGGGGTGTGCCGCCTCAAACGCCGTCAGACCCGCCTCATTGCCTGCCAATACCAGCATCCCGCCCAGATCGATGGAAAGCGCCAGAGTGTGATCGTGCAACGCATTGATCCTCGCCACCTCATCCAGCAATGCGGCTTTGCGGGCAGGATCATTCGCCCATGTCTCATCGACGAATGGGTAAACCAGTTGACCGCCGATCAGGTGCTTCTGCATCAGCGTGCCCATCGTATTGACCACGCGAAACCCGTTCCCAGGGGTCAATGCCCCTGCGGTGGCCAGCGCAATATACCAGCCCATCGAGTTACCAGTGACGGCGACGACTTCAATATCGTTGGCCAATGCCTGCGCATCGGCCAACGCGGCAGCATAGATCAGGGGTGAGGCCACATCGCCGCGCGAGTACTTCCCGACGCTAAAGCGATCAGCCCCATCCAAGGCAGTAATCGCATCCTGTCCGGTTCCGGCGCGAATGGCGTCGAAGCTGCGGAACAAGTCCATACGATCCGAATGATGTTGGTGCAGATAGCCCAGCTCAGGCTTGTTATAAGTGCCCCGGCCCGGGCAGATCACAACGGCGGTGCGGGTCATGAGGCTGCTCCTGTCAAAGCCAGCGCTGCGGCAACGATACCGTCTTTCGAAGGAAGAGGTGCGGCATAGGCGGGGCCAGTTGCAATAAAGCAATCCTCGGCCACAACGCGGGCAGTTCGGGTAGAAGAACTTTGTTCGGCGAAGAAAGTCATCAGCGCTTCGGACTGACTGCCGGTCTTGCGGCATTCGTCGACGATCAAAACATGCGCGCATGTTTTGGTGGCTTCGCGCAAAGCCTCAACCGGCAGAGGAGCTAGCCAACGCATATCGATAATCCGGGTTTTCAGACCCGCCGCCTCAATTTCGGGCAGGGCCTGTTGCGACAGGTAATGCCCGTTGCCATAGGTCACGATGGCGAGATCGGTGCCGTCCCCCTGTACTCCCACATCGCCCAGCGCAATTTTCTGATCCCGCGCAGGATAGGTGGTCATCCACCCGCCATCCTGCGCCGCATGCAGGTCGCGCATCGGGTAGAGTGCGATCGGTTCAAGAAACACCACGACCCGCTGCTCTTCGCGCGCCAACCGCACACATTCGCGCAGCATCAGTGCTGCATCGGCCCCGGTCGACGGGCAGGCGATGATGACACCAGGGATATCCCGCAAAACGGCCAGAGAGTTGTCGTTATGGAAATGTCCGCCAAAGCCCTTCTGATATCCTAGCCCCGCAATTCGCAGCACCATTGGGTTGGTAAACTGCCCGTTCGAGAAGAACGGCAAAGTTGCGGCTTCGCCCCGAATCTGGTCCTCGGCATTGTGCAGATAGGCCAGAAACTGGATCTCGGGGATCGGGATGAAACCGTTATGGCCCATACCGATCGCGAGACCCAGAATGGATTGTTCATCCAGCAGCGTATCAATCACGCGGTCCGGACCAAAGCGTTGCTGCAGCTTTTGTGTGACGCCATAAACGCCACCTTTGCGGCCCACATCTTCGCCCATGCAAACGATCTCGGCATGTTCCAACATCAGATCGGTCAGCGCCCAGTTGATCAGGCGGCTGAGCGGCTGCGGCTCATCCATCGCGCGCATATCTGCGCCAAAGGTCTTCGCACGCGCCTCAGCGCTCGGGCCGTTGGTCGCTTTACAAGGGCGCTTAGGCGGGATCAGGCTTGCCACCACTTCGGTCGCATTGGCAAGATGGGGACGGCTGGCAGCCTCTGTAGCCACACGATCCGTTCGGGTGCAGGTATCGCTGTAGATTTTTAACGCCTGATCCGACGACAATGCACCCGCCTGATCCAGCAGTCGTACGGTGTGCAAAAGCGGATCATTGGCCTCATCCGCCTCAACCTCAGTTTTCGGCAGATAGGTCGTGGGCACATCCGCCCCGGCATGGCCATAAAGCCGCACGGTTCTGAGATGCAGGAAGGCCGGTTTCCTGCGCTTGCGGACATAATCTGCAGCCTCTTTCGCGACTGCATGGGTTTCATAAATGTCCAACCCATTGGCCTGAAAATACTTGATCCCCGGACGATGCTCCATCGACGCCTGAATCCAGCCCTTGGGCGTTTTGACCGAAATCCCGATCCCGTTGTCTTCACACACGAACAGCAGCGGCAGCGGCGTCGATTGCACACTGGTCCAGCCTGCCGTGTTGATCGCCCCCTGCGCGGTTGAGTGATTGGCCGAGGCATCCCCAAATGAACACATCGCAATCCCGTCTTCCGGCAACACGCGATGTTCGGGCGCATGTCGCCGGGCTGCCCCCAGCGCATAAGCCGCACCAACGGCTTTGGGCAAATGGCTGGCGATGGTCGAGGTCTGCGGCGGGATCATCAGCGCCCTTGACCCCAGTACCTTGTGTCGCCCGCCCGAGGTTGGGTCCTCTTTCGAGCACGCAAAGCTGAGCAGCATATCCCACGCGATCTGCTGGCCCGGCACCTGTTCAGAACGCGCGATCTGAAACGCAGCATCCCGGTAATGCAGAAAGGCAATATCGCTTGGGCGCAATGCGTGCGCGACGGCGGCCATCCCTTCGTGGCCAGATGAGCCGATGGTGTAGAACCCCTGCCCTGCCTTCTGCATCGCCCGGCTGGTCCGATCCAACGCGCGGCTGAGAACTTGCGACCGGAATAGCGAAACGGCTTCAGCATCGCCCAGACCGACGCGCGGCGGGGCTCCGTCGGGAAAATCACGATTTGCGACACGGGTCAGGAAATTCTCATGTACGATCTGGGCGCGGTCCATGTCTCTCGCTTTTGTCTTGTTGGTGTCATCGGCCTTGGGGAACCTCTGCGCGGGTGCGACCCGCTTGCTGATTTGTCCCGCGCTCCGACGTGAATTTCAAGATCGCGGATGGCGCGGCACCCTCTCGGCCACAAAGGTGATGTGGCGCACCAGTCATCGCTCTGGCGGCAGAAAAAAACCAGTGCTATTGCGTTCAATAGGTATGAGGAATTGTCATATGATTGCACCCCGCCGTTTCTTGCCTTCAATCTCGTCCTTGCTTGCGCTTGAAGCCGTAGATCGGCTAGGCAGCGCATCTGCTGCTGCAGCTGAGCTGTCCTTGACACAAAGCGCGATCAGCCGGCAATTGAAGACGTTGGAGGATCAGCTGGGAGTCCAGTTGATCGAGCGTAGCCAGATGCGACTGCACCTGACGCCTGCAGCCAAAGTCTATGTGCAAACCGCAAGGTCTGCTGTTCAGAATCTGGCGCAGGCCGCACTGAAACTCAAAGCCAATCCGGCGGGCGGGTCACTTGACCTGTCGATCCTTCCAGCGTTCGGCATGCACTGGCTGGCACCCCGCCTGCAGCATTTTGCGCGAGGTCATCCCGAGGTTACTGTCAATCTGGGGACCCGCCTCAAACCGTTTGATTTTACGACTGAGCCATTTGATGCCGCGATCCATTTCGGTCAGCAGGATTGGGCGGGCGTTCAGTATCTGCCGATCATGCGGGAAGAGGTCCTGCCGGTCTGCGCCCCTGCCCTTACCGCCTTCAATTTCAGTAACTTGGATGCTCTCCGCGCCGCGCCACTGCTGCATCTGGAGTCGCGACCGGATGCCTGGGAGCGCTGGTTTGAGATACAGGGCCAGCCCGTCACCGGCCTGCGGGGGATGCTGTTCGATCAGTTTTCGACCATGATTCAGGCCACGATTCATGGGTTGGGCGTGGCTCTGTTACCGTCATATCTGGTGCAGGATGATTTGCGCACCGGGCGGCTTGTCCAGGCATGGGACGGGCCGCGCGTGAGCCTTGGCAGCTATTATCTGGTCTGGCCGCATGACCGCTCGATGCCCGAGCCGTTACGGTCTTTCCAAGCCTGGATCAGTGAACAGATTGGGGCAGACGCCCACGCCTAACGCAACCTCAGAACTTACCGTTATCATTCTTCCATTCGCTGCGTGGTGCGATGGCCTCAACCGTGTCCCAGTGTTCGACGATCTTGCCATCCGCAACGCGGTACAGATCATAAAATGCGCTGTGAGTGCCCTGATATTCACCTTCGCACACGGTCAGTACAAAATCCCCTTCCGCCAATACCCGATGCAGATGCTGATAGTTTAGGGCGTTCCTATCGGCCAATGCGGTCCTCAAGGCAGTCAAGTCATCCGAGAGCTGCGGGCTGTGTTCTACGTAAGCGGAAGTATTGATACAGGCCTCTATCTGGTCGAGATCCCCGGCAATCAACACGGTTTCGACGAAGGCGCGAACAAAGGCCCGGTTCTCCTCGGTTTTCTCGACATCCCGAACTTCAGTCGGACCATCCACCATACTGTGATCCGAGCTGTTTGGCCCCAACCGCTTCTGGATATTGTCCCAATGCTCTACCGCTTGCCCGTCTTCGAACCGGAACACTTCGAAGCCGATATTCCGCCGTGAGAAATCATATTCCGTATGCGCGAAGACAAAATCGCCGTCTTCAAAGGCGCGTACGATATTCACGCGCGGTGAGGTCTGGGACAGCCGTTTGAATAGGGATGCAAGCCCTTCGCTGCCTTCATGGGTTTGCGGATTGTGCTGGATGTATCGTGCTTCATTTACCACCGAAACCGGACCCGGATCGCCCGTTTCGATGCTTTTGAGCAGGGCAGATATGCGATCTTTGTTGGACTTCTCCATACCGGGTTCCCTTCAGGTCTGACTACTCCGTGATCACAATGGCAGGCGACGTGTCAGGCATCAACGCCAGCAACAGCCAAACCCTGCGCGGCCTTCGGCCTTGCGTCCTGCGGACGGCAGCGGGGCCAGGCAAGCGCGGGCTGCGCCCGCGCTTGCCTGGCCCAACGGGAGGAGACGTTCCGCTAGGAATGTCGAAGACGGGCGGGAGTGTTTTGGTTCAGACGTCCAGCGAACGGGCGATGAGTTCTTTCATGACTTCATTCGTCCCGCCATAAATCATCTGGACCCGCGCATCTGCATAAAGCCGCGCGATCGGGTACTCCATCATGAACCCATAACCGCCGAACAGTTGCAGGCATTCGTGCATAACTTCGTTCTGCACCTCAGAGCCCCAGTATTTCACCATCGAGGCCGTCGCGGCATCCAATTCACCGGCCTCCAGTTTACCAATGCAGTCATTGACGAAACTGCGCAGCACCTCGGCCTTGGTTTTACACTCGGCCAACTTGAAACGTGTGTTCTGGAAGTCCATCACCCGTTGTCCGAACGCCTTGCGCTCCTGCACGTAGTCCACCGTCTGCGATATGGCGAAATCGATCGCGCCCAGCGCCATGATCCCGATGGTCAGCCGCTCCCACGGCAACTGCTTCATCAGTTGATAAAATCCCTGCCCCTCTTCCGGACCCAGTAGGTTGGTCATTGGAACTTTGACATCCTCAAAGAACAACTCGGCTGTGTCGTTGCCCTTCATTCCCAGTTTCTTGAGGTTCCGCCCCCTCCGGAATCCATCAGCCCCGTCGGTTTCGACCACAATCAGAGAGACACCCTTCGCCCCTAACGACTTGTCAGTTTTGGCAGCCACGATAACCAGATCAGCCGATTGCCCGTTGGTGATAAATATCTTGGACCCGTTGAGCCGATAAGAATTGCCATCCTTCTCAGCGGTCGTCTTCACGGCTTGCACATCCGATCCCGTGCCAGGCTCGGTCATGGCCAGCGCGCCGATCATCTCACCCGAGGCCAGTTTCGGCAGCCACTTCTGTTTCTGATCCTCACTGCCATAAGCGGTGATGTAGTGGGTCACGATAGACTGGATGCCATATCCCCATCCTGCGTCCCCGCGCGCAGTCTGCTCATACAAAGTAACGGAATCGAAACCCATCCCGCCGCCGACGCCACCATATTCCTCAGCAATCGAACCGGCCATCAGACCCGTCTCTCCCGCCTGCAACCAAAAGGTACGATCAACCGCCCCGTTCTCGGCCCATTTCTCGGTATTGGGTACCAAGGCATCATCCATGAACCGGCCCGCCATTTCAGCAAACATTCGGTGTTCGTCAGTAACCCAGGCGGCGGTGCTGGTAAAAAGCGACATCAAATAGCTCTCCAGATCAGGTGTTTGCCCAAAACTAGCCGGGTGTGTGATTCCTTCCAATCCATGTGACGTGGCGTCCAGGACAGATACTACGCAACGTCCTTGGCACCGTTGCCGAATTTGGGGCCAAACGTTCACATCTGTGTTCCCACGCCTGATAGAGCAGGCCATCATCGACCATATTGCGCAAACGCCCCGGAAGACCCAGGAGACAGCATAATGCCCCGCGCCTTTTCTGAACTGACCTTCACACCCGCCGTTCGCGCCCATCAAGAGCGGATGGGATCCGCCGCGACCTATGCGAAATTCCTGAGCCGAGGACCAAAACAGGGCCATCAAATCGGACCGACCGAAGAGGCGTTCATTCGCGCCCGCGACGGGTTCTATCAGGCCACCGTCTCAGAAACCGGCTGGCCTTATGTGCAGTTTCGCGGTGGGCCGATAGGGTTTCTGAAAGTGCTGGACCCGCACACCATCGGCTATGCGGACCTGTCTGGTAACAAACAATATATCTCGCGCGGCAACCTGGATGGAAACGACCATGTGGCGTTGATCTTGATGGATTACGCGAACCAGCGCCGCCTCAAGATACTTGGCCGGATGACATTCAAGGAAGGTGCCGCGGCAGCAACTGATCTTTACACCAAAGGCTCCGAGACCGAGGCAGAACGGGCCGCGATCATCAAAGTTGAAGCGCTTGACTGGAATTGCCCCCGCCACATCACGCCGCGCTTTACCGAGGCCGAGCTTCGGCCACATCTGAATGATCTGGGTCAGCAACTGGCTGTTCTGCAATCAGAAAACCAGCGTTTACAGAGGGAATTGGCTGAGCTCAAAGCTGCGGCCGTTTTTCGAAGATGAAATCCGCGCCGGTTCAGATGTGAAACGAATGGCGCGCGATCGCTATGGATCTGAGCGGCAAATTGTGACGCAGGGTTGCCCTTTGGTCCAAGCTTTGCTTTGTCCTTTCTAAACATCACGACCTGCCGTCCGCTTGAGGCAGGAGCGGATAACAGAGAGGATCATCACATGGCAAAAGTTGCGTTCCTTGGCCTAGGCGTCATGGGCTACCCGATGGCCGGGCATCTTCAGGCTGCCGGCCACGAAGTCACCGTCTACAACCGCACCGCATCCAAGGCCGAGGCTTGGGTCGCCCAGCATGGCGGCGCGATGGCCCTGACACCGCGGCAAGCCGCGGAAGGGGCAGAGTTCGTGATGGCCTGCGTTGGCAATGACGACGATCTGCGTATGGTTTGCACAGGTGAAGATGGCGCCTTTCACGGAATGGCCAAGGGTGCGGTATTTGTTGATCACACCACCGTCTCGGCCAAGGTCACGCGTGAGTTGTACGAGGCTGGCAAGACACAGGGGGTTGCTTTTGTGGACGCCCCGATCTCGGGCGGTCAGGCGGGAGCCGAAAATGGTGTGCTATCGATCATGTGCGGCGGTGACATGGACGCTTATCGTGCTGCTGAGCCGGTGATGCAGGTCTATTCCAAAATCTGCCGCCGCATTGGAGACAGCGGCGCGGGTCAAATGACCAAAATGTGCAACCAGATCGCGATTGCAGGGCTGGTGCAGGGCCTGAGCGAAGCATTACATTTTGCCGAAAAGGCTGGGCTGGATGGTCGGGCTGTGGTCGAGGTGATTAGCCAAGGCGCGGCAGGCAGCTGGCAGATGGCGAACCGGTATGAGACCATGCTGGATGACCATTTTGAGCATGGCTTTGCAGTCGACTGGATGCGCAAGGATCTGGGAATCTGTCTGGATACCGCCAATGAGACCGGGGCTTCACTACCAGTGACGGCGCTGGTCGACCAGTTCTACAAAGACGTGCAGAAACTTGGCGGGGGCCGGTGGGATACGTCCTCGTTGTTCAAACGGTTGCGAGCACTGGACTGAGCAAAGAGGGGGCTGTCTGCCCCATCGCGCCAGGACGCGACTCCGCCCGAAGATATTTTTGGCCAGATGAAGAGGATCACCGTGGCAGTTGCAAGAGATAGCGCATGAGCGACTTGAACACTTTCTGGGCTGGTCGCCTGCGTGAACACTGGGGTTTGGACGCCCGTCTGACGCGTCTGGATGGGGAGTACGACCTCAACTTTCTGGTCAAAGCCACCAACGGGCAGGATTATGTGCTCAAGGTGATGCGCGCGGGGTGCGATGCGGCATTGGTCGATCTGCAGGTCAAGGCGCTGGGACATCTCAGCGCAGCAGCGCCCGGATTGCCCTTTCCTGCCGTTTATCCCGATTTGAACGGGATGATGTTGCCTGAGATTGCCGACGCGCATGGGCAACCGCGACAGGTCTGGCTGCAGGAACGACTGCCGGGGGCATGCTATGCAAGCAGCGCGCCCAAGACCGAAGACCTGATACTAAAACTGGGCCGTGTTCTGGGCGCAACCGACCGGGCGCTGGAGGGGTTCACCCACGAGGGCTTGCATCGCGCGGATTTCAAATGGGATTTGACGCGGGCGAGTTGGATCGTCGACCAACTAGAGGCCATCTCTGATCCGGCACGACGCGCGCGCGTTCAACAAATCACAGCGGATTTTGAGGCGATCTCTGATCAACTGGGTGCATTGCCAAAACAGGCGATTCACAATGATGCCAATGATTACAATATCCTTGTTGAAGGCAATCTGGGCGAACGACGCAGCATCTCGGGTCTGATCGATCTTGGCGACATGTGCGCGGCGCCGCGCGTTTGCGATCTGGCTATTGCCGGGGCCTATGTCGTTCTGGAGCACCCTAAACCCGAGCGCGCATTGGCTGCGCTGGTACGCGGTTATCACGCCGCCAATCGGTTACGCCCGGATGAGATCGACCTGATCTGGCCTTTGTTGCAAGCACGGTTGGCGGTGTCCGTGGTGAATTCGACGCTGATGGCGATTGAGAACCCGGATGATCCGTATGTCACGATCAGCCAGGCCCCGGCGTGGCGATTGATTGAAAATGAGGCAATCAATGGCGCACTCATGCCCGCCCGATTGCGCGCCGCGTGTGGCTTGCCCGTTGTGGATGGGGCCGAGCGCATCCATGCCTATCTGTCCAACCATCGTGGACATTTCGCGCAGATGTTCGGGCAGGATCTGAGCGACACGCCAATGGGCTCACTGTCGGTGGAGAACTCGACCTGGCCGCAAAACCCGTTCCACATGCCGCTGGACGAGGCGGCGCGGGTCGGTGAGGAGTTTGGGGAAGGTCCCTGGCTTGGGTATTACAGCGAGCCTCGCCTGATCTATGCTGAGCCGGGGTTTCGCAAGGGACCGTGGAAAGCGTCGGATCGGCGCACAGTGCATCTAGCCGTGGATGTGTTTGCACCCGCCGGAACAGTGCTGCATGCACCTCTCAGCGGTCGGGTCGAAGCCGTTGAAAACAGGGACGCGCATCTCGACTATGGCGGGGTTGTGATCCTGCACCACGAAACGCCCGAAGGGGATGCATTCTACACGCTTTATGGCCATCTGGACCCTGAGGTGAGTGAGCGTTTGAAACCAGGTGACCCGGTGGCTCAGGGTGCAGCTTTTGCCCGTCTGGGCGATGCCAGTCAGAATGGCGGATGGGCCCCGCATGTGCATTTCCAACTGGCGCTGACGACCGACGGTATGCAGGCCGACTGGCCGGGCGTAGCGGATCCTGATGAGCTCGAGCTTTGGCACGCGGTCTGCCCCAACCCCGCAGCACTGTTGAACTTGCCTGATGAAAAGGTTTTCTATCGACCAACCGACAAGCAGGCGATCCTACAGGACAGGCGCGAACACTTCGGCGGCAATCTCAGCCTGACATACGACGACCCGGTCATGCTGGTGCGTGGCTGGAGGCATCACCTGTTCGATGAATGGGGGCGACCCTATCTGGATGCCTACAACAACGTTCCGCATGTAGGCCATGCGCATCCGCGTATTCAGGCGGTTGCAGCGGATCAGCTGAAGCGCATGAATTCGAACACGCGCTATCTGCACCCGGCGCAAACCGCCTTTGCCGACAAGGTATTGTCGAAACTGCCGGATCACCTTGAGGTCTGTTTCTTCGTCAACTCAGGGACTGAGGCCAACGAATTGGCTCTGCGTCTGGCGCGCGCGCATACCGGGGCAAAAGGGATCGTGACGCCCGATCACGGCTATCACGGCAACACAAACGCTGCGGTGGCGATCTCGGCCTACAAATTCAACAAACCTGGCGGTATTGGGCAGGCAGATTGGGTGGAACTGGTTGAGGTCGCGGATGACTATCGCGGTTCGTTCCGGCGTGATGACCCCGAGCGTGCCCGGAAGTTTGCTGACCTGATTGATCCGGCGATTTCGGCATTGCAGGCAAAAGGGCAAGGCCTAGCCGGGTTCATCGCTGAAACATTCCCCTCAGTCGGGGGACAGATCATTCCACCAAAAGGCTATCTGTCTGCGATATATGAAAAAATCCGTGCCGCCGGAGGGGTCTGCATTGCCGATGAAGTCCAGACTGGCCTCGGGCGCCTGGGCGACTATTACTTCGGCTTTGAACATCAGGGCGCGTTGCCTGACATCGTGGTAATGGGGAAGCCCATCGGCAACGGCCACCCGCTGGGTGTGCTGGTCACTACCAAAGAGATCGCCGAAAGCTTCGACAACGGGATCGAGTTTTTCTCGACCTTCGGCGGCTCAACCCTGTCCTGCAGAATCGGGAAAGAGGTGTTGGACATCGTCGATGATGAAGGCTTGCAAGAGAACGCCCGTGTGATGGGGGCTCACCTGCTGGATGGCCTCAAACAGATCGAAGCTGACTTTGGCTGTGTCGGCGATGTGCGCGGTATCGGCCTCTTCTTGGGTGTGGAACTGATTAACCCGGATGGCTCGGAAAGCGGTGAGATTTGCAGCTACGTCAAGAATCGGATGCGCGATCATCGCATTCTGATCGGTAGCGAGGGACCCAAGGACAATATCCTGAAAATCCGGCCACCGCTAACCATCGAAGCAGAGGACGTCGACATGATTCTTTGGACGCTGCGGGAGGTTCTTGGCGAAGTGGGTGACTACAGCCCTGCCCCCATGTGCGATCACGATCATCATCATGCGGGCTGCGGCTGCTGCTAAGAAACACAAACCCCAGCGAAATTGCTGGGGTTTTGTCGCCGTCGATCAGTGGAGCACTGAATGTGGGGGGTGGTGCCCGGTCGTCGGCAAAGGGATCGAAACGGTCATCCGGCGTAACGCCAAGCCCAGTTCCTCGGACAACGAGGCCAGTGCCGGGGCGAAATCGGGCCGTACGATCAGCGAGGCCATCATCATTGCATCTTCACGCGCCCCTTCAGAGGCGGCACCGATCATCTGGGCAAAACAATTCTCATCAGCGCCCAGACATGCACATCCCAGCCCATGACGCACCAGCGGACGGCGACCGTGATGTGCACAAAGTGAACACAGCCGGTCCAGCGTCAGCATCGTGGCGCGTCCCTGATCTGCACCCAGCGCGATGTCAAAATCGCTTGCGGCATTTGCCCGGCCTTCGACCCCATCACCCCAAAGCCGCAGATACATGACGGCTCCGGCCTCAATGGGGTTCAGGTCAGCCAGACGGCCAACAGCCGCCCCGCCACGCGAAGAAGGTGCGCTCATTTTGTCAGGAT
Source organism: Ruegeria sp. B11 (assembly GCF_056539785.1). NCBI lineage: Bacteria > Pseudomonadati > Pseudomonadota > Alphaproteobacteria > Rhodobacterales > Roseobacteraceae > Ruegeria > Ruegeria sp. B11. Next base: position 70,166 of record NZ_JBQFVO010000006.1, read on the forward strand.
CAGTTTGCCTGCGCGGGTGATACGCAGCGTATAAAGCTGATCGCCCAGCTCGATATGGGCCAGATTGCCGCCATTGGTGAGGTCTTCCGCCTTGTGGGCCGGAAGCATCGAAACAGCGTAGCTAAGGGTCGAGGTAGGGGTTTGCGCGTTCATTGGGGCATCTCCAGAGCATCTGTGGCACTTGGCCTTGTCTGTCTTCGTTTCGCTTGATCTGGCTGACCCTGTTTTGGGCTGGCTATCTGTTCGTGTGATTAATCTGATAAAAATAGTAAGGTTTGTCAAGCTGCTGTTTTTTCAATCGCTCCCACGGGTCTCTATTGCGCCGTCGCACAGCACGACCTAGGCATTGGATATCAACAAACAAAGGCGGATTCGCAGATGGCAGCAGTTGTCGTATTTGATCTGGATGGCACCCTGATAGACAGCCTTGCCGACCTTGCTGCTGCGGTAAACCGAATGCTGCACGATCAGGGGCAGGCCTCATTGCCTCAGGATACGATCCGGGGATTCGTCGGGAACGGATTACCCAAGCTGGTCGAGCGGGCGATGACGCATTGCGGGCTGGAGCCAACGCTTCACAAGGACCTAACACAGCTTACTCTGAAGCACTACAATGCAGGCGCCTGCGATCAAACCGTAGTTTATCCCGGCGTGATCCAGGCGCTGGACGAGCTTCGAGATATGGGCTGTGCGCTTGGGGTCTGCACCAACAAACCCGAAGCCCCTGCCCGGCATGTGCTGGGCGAACTTGGCCTGCTACCCTATTTCAACACGGTATTTGGTGGAGACACGCTGGATATACGCAAACCCGATCCAGAGCACTTGCACGCCTGTTTCAAGACCCTTCAAGCCGCAGGCCCACAGATCTTCGTTGGCGACAGTGAGGTTGATGCAGAAACTGCGCAACGGGCTCAGGTCCCGTTTTTGCTGTTTGAACAGGGATATCGAAAGTCACCGGTTTCGGACATGCCGCACACGCTCAGCTATGATAACAGTACCGCACTGCCTGCACTTGTTCGGAAAATCCTGACGCAGGCATAGACCCCAAAAAAGGTCGAGGGGCCGGCCAAGGGGGTAAGAAGCCAGCCCCTCATCGGGGGAAATTAGTGAAAGTGGATTGGGCGCACTGGCCCGGTAGTTAATGAAAAGTTAACGCACCTGCGCGGATCGCGAAATTGGGGGATTCCCGTAGTGCTGCGATTTTTTCCCCGATCTTCCAAATTATTTTGCGCGCAGAAGCCTAAAAACTGGGATTTATGCGGCTTTCTCAGCCGCGGCACGCGCGATCACCAGTTCCTCGTTCGTCGGAATGACCATCAGTTTCACACGTGACAGGTCGGTCGAGATGACGCGCAGATTGTCCGCGTTTGCATCGTGGTCCAGTTCAAGACCCAACCACCCCATGTCAGTGCAGATACGATCACGGATATAGGTCGAGTTCTCACCGATCCCGCCGGTAAACACGACGGCGTCCAGACCTCCCAACACAGCGGCCAAAGCGCCCAGCTCGCGGCGTATCCGGAACGTGTAGTAGTTGATGGCATTGCGTGCACCCGGCGTATTCGACGCCTCAAGCGTACGCATATCATTGGTCATTCCGGAAAGGCCAAGCAACCCGGATTTACGATACAGAAGATCCGAAATCTCATCCGCATTCATGCCTTGCTGATCCATCAGATACAGCACAACACCCGGATCCAGCTGGCCACAACGCGTTCCCATCGGCAAACCATCCATGGCCGAGAACCCCATGCTTGAACCGACCGAGCGACCTCCGATCATAGCGCACATCGAGGCACCGTTGCCGAGATGCGCCACAACCACCCGTCCGCCATGTATCAGCGGCGCAGTCTTGGCCAGATGGTCCGAGATGTAATCATAGCTCAGACCGTGGAAGCCATAGCGGCGAACGCCCATATCGTAATACTCGGTCGGCAATGCGAAGGTGTCATTGACCCAAGGGTGGTGGCGGTGAAAAGCGGTATCGAAACAGGCAACCTGCTTGGCATTGGGGAACCTGTCCATCGCAGTACGTGCGCCCTGCAGATTGTAAGGTTGGTGCAGGGGCGCAAAAGGCTCGAGTTTTTCCAGCATCTGCAAGCTTTCGGGGGTCAGCAGAATGGGCCTGTCATTATCCGGGCCGCCATGCACGATGCGGTGTCCAACTGCGGTCACGCCCGCCGACGGGAACTGCCGTTCCAGCAAATCCAGAATATAGTCCAAGGCGCTGGCCTGATCGCACAGCGCTTCAGAAGCGGTATCGGCAAGCACACGGCCATCCGTGGTCTCTGCTTTGATGCGCGCCGCAGGGCTGCCGATGCGTTCCACTTCTCCCGAACAGACAAGGATCGGATCTGCTTCGCCCGCGGAAAACAGCCCAAACTTCAGCGAGGACGAGCCTGAATTCAGTGTGATGATATGGTCCATCAGATCTTACCCGACATCCGCGCCGCATGCAGGGCCGCGACGGCACAGGAAACCAGCCGCGCCTTTTCACCATCTGCGCGACTGGTCAGGATAATCGGTACGCGCGCGCCCAGCACCACCCCGGCAGCCTCGGCGTGCGCGATATACGTCAGTTGCTTGGCTAGCATGTTGCCTGCGTCCAGATTGGGTACGACAAGAATGTCTGCCCGTCCGGCCACCTCGGACACGATCCCTTTGGTGCGCGCCGCGGCCAGGCTGACCGCGTTGTCCATGGCAAGCGGCCCATCGACCAAGCCACCCCTGATCTGCCCCCGCTCGGCCATCTTCGACAGCAATGCGGCATCAATCGACGACCGGATAGCCGGATTCACCGTCTCGACCGCCGACAGAACACCCACTTTCGGAGCGCCAATTCCGATTGAGATTGCCAGATCGATCGCGTTCTGCGTGATGTCGATCTTGGTTTCCAGATCCGGCTCGATATTGATGGCCGCATCGGTCACAAGCAAGGGATGCGGCTGGCCGGGTATATCCATGACGAAGACATGCGTAAATCGGCGCCCCGCGCGAAGTCCACGATCCCGCCGCAACGCCGCCCGTAGCAGTTCGTCCGTATGAAGATGCCCCTTCATCAATGCTTCAGCATGTCCTTCGACAACCAGATCAACCGCTTTGTTGGCGGCGTCCAGATGGTCCTTAACAGGAACGATCTCGACGTCACCCAAGGGCAACTCAATCTCACGCGCTGCTGCAGCAATCTTGTCGGGGTCACCTATCAGGACCGGCTTGATGATGGTTTCACGCGCCGCCAATAAGGCCCCCCCCAGCGAGTTGGGCTCTTCTGGGGCGACAACTGCCGTGGGGATCGGAGGCAGCGGGCGCGAGCGATCGAGCAGTGCATCAAAATGCCGGTGCCGCTCGACGACCAGACCAGGCACTTCAATCTCATTGAATGACAGTTCTTTCTCCGGAGCGATCACGACCGCGATGCCGGACACGATCAGCGCCTCATCACTAGGGCGCATCACCTGAGTTTTCAGAACTACCTCGCGGTTATCGCGTTTTTCGATAACCGTAACTCTGGCCAGCAGTTCTTCACCCGCATATGCCCGGGCGCTAAAATCCAAGCTTTGCGACTTATACAGCGTACCCGCGCCCGGCAGGATATTCCCCAAAACGGCCGAGATCAGAGCCCCAAGAAACATCTCGGGCGCGATCGCCTCGTTTACGTTATCACCGTCCCCATCTTCGTCGGCCAGGTTCAAAGGGTTATGGTTGCCGGAATTCGATGCGAAGACATAAAAATCATCCTCTGTGCAGAACCGAGTCAGCTCGGCGGTGTCACCGATCTGAAGCTGATCAAAGGGCTTGTTGTGATACTGCATTGAAACTCTCGGCGGCTGTTTTGCACCGATCATTATGAGATTTCAGGTAAATTTCCAATGACGTTCGGTGGGTTTTATCGTGTCATGATGCATCGATTTTTGATCGCACTGCATACTTCACGACATGGAGAACAGAGTTTTGATCTGGTTAGTCTTTTCTGACCGAGCATCACGCAGATTGCTGGTCTGAAACTCTTCTTTCCGAAGCCGCATGGAAAACCCCAAGTCGACGAAAGGCGTGTGTCGCGCGGAATGATTTTCATCAACCGCAATGATTTGCGCTGGCATAACGCTTCTGCAGCCTATAGCCCACACAAGACGCTATGCAGTCGATGAAAGTACTGGAGCGAGAGGGGCAATGACCGCTGCCCAAGGGCCTGTCTCGCAGCCTTCGCTCTCGGGGCTATCGTCATCTAACGGTTATGAAGCCTGACCCTACGTCGCCGGTTGTTATTGCAATCATGGATTTCGACCAAACAGACAAAGTCCATGACAGGCCCGCGCTGATTGCCTAGAAATGCCTATTAGATTTGCTTTTGGAACCAGGTGATCCCAGTGGAGCAATTGGCGTTTACATACGAAATGGGTGTGGTCTCGGCGCTTTTGGCCTTCACGGTGTTCTTGTTTGTGTCCGAGATTGTAAGGATCGATCTTTCGGCCATCCTGGTGTTGGTCATTGTGGGTCTGCTGAGTTATGCACCGGGTCTCGAAAATCTGGCAAATGTTCCTCATCTGTTTGACGGGTTTGCGTCCAATGCCGTGATTTCGATCATTGCGGTCATGATCGTAGGGGCGGGTTTGGATAAAACGGGCCTAATGAACAAGGTCGCGTCCGTCATTTTGAAATATGGTGGTAAGTCTGAAAACCGAGTGCTGCCGATCGTTTCGGGCACAGTCGGTGTTATCTCATCATTCATGCAAAATGTCGGGGCGGCGGCGTTGTTCCTACCGGTGGTTAGCCGTATCTCATCGCGATCGGGTATTCCGTTGTCACGTTTGCTTATGCCCATGGGGTTTTGTGCCATTCTGGGGGGGACAATGACGATGGTCGGGTCCTCGCCGCTTATTCTGTTGAATGACCTGATCCAAACTGCAAACGAAGGACTGCCCGAAGCTCAGAAGATGGAACCCTTTGGATTGTTTTCCGTTACCCCCATCGGTGCGGTGCTGATCTTGACGGGGATCGCATATTTCCTGCTGCTGGGGCGTTGGGTGCTGCCGGGCGATTCAGGGTCGGAGAGTACGGGTACCGGGCGCGGGACTCAGGAATATCTTCAGCGGGTCTACGGGCTGAAGGCCGATGTGTTCGAGGTTGTGGTTCCGGCCGACAGCCCGCTGGTTGGGCAGATTCTGGCCGACATCAACTTTGAAAATCACCTCTATATCATCTCGACCTTTTACCGTGGCAAGACCTCGATGGTTCAGGTGTTAACAGCCGAGATTGCCGCACCCTGTCGATTGGCGATAGTGGGTCGGCGCTGGGTTGTCGAAGAGTTTGCCGAAAAGTACGGGCTGACGGTGCTGCCTGATCTGGATGTGTTTGTCGAAGAGTTCGCACCCACGAATGCTGGGGTCGCAGAGGTGGTCGTGACGCCTGACAGCAAGCTGATCGGCAAATGCCCTCGCGAATTGCTGTTCCGTAAAACCTACGGAATGTCTTTGCTCGCCATCCACCGGGGTGAAGAGACGCTGAGTCATGTCGAGACTGAGACGCATGAATCCACCCAGATCGGGCTTGAGAAGTTCAAGGCTGGCGACATGTTGGTTGCTCATACCCGCTGGGACAACCTAATGCGGATAAAGCGTGATCCGGATTTTGTTGTGGTCACCTCGGACTTCCCGCAGGATGAATTGCGCCCGCAGAAAGTAGGCTGGGCGCTCTTGTTCTTCTTGATCTCATTGTCACTGATCCTGTTCACGGATGTGCGGTTGTCGCTCTGTTTGCTGACCGGAGCCGCAGGAATGATGTTGACCCGGGTGCTCAGTGTTGACGAGGCGTATCGAGCAGTTGGATGGAACACGGTCTTTCTGCTGGCGTGTCTGATCCCGTTGGGTCAGGCGGTGCAGAATACCGGGACTGCGGCATGGATTGCGCAGCAGATCATGATCATCTTGGATGGATGGCCGAATTGGGCGCTACAGGCGGGCGTCGCCATTCTGGCGACGGCATTTTCTCTGGTCATGTCAAACGTCGGCGCAACGGTTCTGTTGGTGCCCCTTGCGGTTTCAATTGCGGTTGCGGCGGGTGCCAACCCGGCGGTCTTTGCATTAACCGTCGCGATTTCGACCTCGAACAGTTTCATTATCCCGACCCATCAGGTGAATGCGCTGATCATGGGGCCAGCTGGGTACAAAGTGACCGATTTCGTCCGTTCGGGCGGGATCATGACGATCATCTTCTTGATCGTCTCACTGTTGATGCTGAATGTGATTTTCTGACCCTGTTAATTACCCAGCTAGGCTGATCGTTTGGCCCTGCTCTGACGCCTGTTGTGCGGCAAGGCCGATACGCACGGCCCAAATCCCATCACGCAGTGAGACCTCGGGTTTGGCGCGCTCGCCCCTGACCAGCTCCAGAAAGCCTTTGTGCTGGTAATAAGTCGAGCCATTGTGGTCGCCAGCCGCCAGCAACTCGGGATCAACGGGGATGTCGCGCTGGATTGGACCTTTCGGTGCGCGAGGGCTGATGATCAGCTGTGGTACAGGCGCGTCGCCCAGATGTTCGGGCCAGAAGCGGCCCGGGCCGGGCACAAGCGCTTCGATCTTGGCATCGCGCCCAATGGCCGAGATTTCTTCTTGATACCGCGAACCCTCGGCAAACATGCAAAGCTCGAGCATCGCGCGTGTGCCCGAAGCAAAATCGACAATGACATAGCCGTGGTCCAGAATATCTGGAGTATCGCCGTCATAAACTTCGTCCAAATGATTGACGGCTTGGCCTCCGCTTGCGGAAACACGAACCGGGTCTGATTGCAGGATCAGGCGCATGAGGTCGAAAAAGTGGCAACATTTTTCGACGAATGTACCGCCAGTGTTACGGTTGAACCGGTTCCAATTGCCGACCTTTTCGAGAAACGGAAAGCGGTGTTCGCGGATCGTGAGCATCTTGATCTCACCACCTGCGGTCGCTGCTTCATCGATCAGCGCCGTGATCGGGGGCATATAGCGATATTCCATCGCGACCCAGATCGGGTGCGGAAAATTGCGCTCTAACTCTTCAAGCCGTGCAAGATCGGCGGGATCAGTGAACAACGGTTTCTCGATCAACAGTGGCAGTGGGCGGGTTTCCGCAATCTCGGCCAGTTGATCAACATGCAGGTGGTTGGGGCTGGCGATGACCAGACAGTCCAGATCATTGACCGTCAGAAGGTCCTGAAGGGAAGACACCATCTGCGCGTCGGGTGCAATCGCCTGCGCCTTATGCGCCATCTCCGGGTCGGGTTCGAAGATTGCGGCGACTCGTGTGCCCTCAAGCAGAGCAATGTTGTGCAGGTGTTCCTGCCCCATCATGCCGCATCCGATCAGCCCGTAATTGGTGGTCCGGGTCATGCGCAGTTCCTTTTATTTCAGGCGTTGAACATATGTGGCTCGATCTGGATCAAACCATGTTTTTGAAAACTCGATAGGTTCAGCTTTCTCAGACCAACTGAACCGTTCGATATACCCTGCGGCTTGGCCCGCAGGTTTGGTGAAGCCTTCAGGTGTCCAGTCGGGCAGGGCACTGACAGAAACGCGATCCTCTGCCCGTGTGATCCAGAAGCCAAGTTGTTGCTGGTAATAGCGATAAAGCGAGTCGGACAGCAGGTTCTGGTCGATGGTCCCGGCTGATTCGTCCAGCCAGATTTCTTCGACCGCGATGATTGTGTCATTCAGATAACGCATCCGACGTACACGCGAACCGCTATCAGACAGGCCGAACTTCGGCAGTTTCGCAGGCTTCTTGAGATGATCAACCGACAGGATGTCGGCACGCGGCAACCCGCCGCCTTCGGGCAGTTCCAGCCGGAACATAGCATAGACGCTGTTCTGCGTTCCGGTCTCGCGGATGTAGTTGCCCGAACCCTGAATACGCTCCAACATGCCTTTTTTCTCAAGCTCGGCGAGGGATTTTCGCAAGGTCCCGACCGAGACATTTAGGTTCGAAGCCATGTCCCGTTCAGGTGGAAGACGCTCACCATCAATCAGACGGCCCGCAGCAATATCGCGGATCAGAAGCTCTGAGATCTGGACATAGATCGGCAGGGCATTTGGATTGCGGCTGTTGGCGGACATTGAGGGCGCTTCACTCGGTCGCAGGAAAAATTGATACACTATTGATCTACATCAATGCGCTTGCTACGCAAGAGGAAAGTCAAAGATGTACGGAGCGTGAATCAAATGACCATCGTCCCCATCACATCCCCCGACCTGGATGCGGCCGAGGTTTCGTGGTTTGCAGCGCTTTGCTCGGATGACTACCAGTTTCTGGGTGTGCCCGATGGTGATCTGCGATCCAGTTGGGAGCATTGTTTAGGCATCGTGAAAGAGGCCGAGGCGCAAGGCTTTCGCAACATCCTGTGTCCGTCATCGTACCAGGTCGGTCAGGATACGTTGAGCTTTGTTGCAGGCTGCGCCCCGATCACTGAAAAGATCAACCTGCTGGCCGCCGTGCGCTGTGGCGAAATGCAGCCCATCATGCTGGCCCGTACCATCGCGACGCTGGACCACATGCTAAAGGGGCGGCTGACGGTTAACATCATCTCGTCCGATTTCCCGGGCGAGAAAGCCGACAGTGCGTACCGCTATCAGCGTTCGCGCGAAGTGGTCGAGATCCTGAAACAGGCCTGGACGCAGGACGAAATCAACCATGCGGGCGAGGTCTATAACTTTTCAGGCCTGACCACCGACCCGGCTCGGCCTTACCAGACCGGTGGCCCACTGCTGTATTTCGGCGGCTACTCGCCGTCTGCTTTGGACCTGTGCGGTGAACATTGCGATGTCTACCTGATGTGGCCGGAAACAAAGGATCAGTTGGCCGAGCGGATGAAAGCCGTTCATGCAGTTGCCGAGAATTACAATCGTACTCTGGACTATGGCCTGCGCGTCCACATGATCGTGCGGGATACCGAGGCTGAGGCACAGGAATACGCCGACTACATCGTCTCGAAACTGGATGACGAATACGGTCGCGCGATCCGCGAGCGGGCGTTGGACGCGACATCATTGGGTGTGGCGCATCAATCCAAGAACCGCGATCTGGCGGATGAGTATGGTTATGTCGAACCCGGCCTTTGGACCGGCGTCGGACGCGCACGGTCGGGCTGTGGTGCTGCGCTGGTCGGTTCGACCGATCAAGTTATGTCTAAAATCGAAGAGTATCAGAAGATGGGCATTCGCGCCTTCATCTTTTCGGGCTATCCGCACATGGACGAGGCCAAGCATTTTGGCTCCCGCGTGATGCCCAACCTGAAAACCTGCTCGCTTCCCGAAGCCTACGGGCGCGTGCCAGCAACCACCCCGGCAACCCCGCTGGGCAACGGAGTTCGTCGCTAATGCAACGTGTGAAACTATCTGACACGCTGGAAATGAGCCGCCTTGTCTATGGCATGTGGCGCTTGGGTGATGACAGTGACACCTCGACAGCGCATGTCGAGGCCAAGATACAGGCTTGTCTGGATCAAGGGATCACCACCTTCGACCAGGCAGATATCTACGGTGGATACGCAGCCGAAGCTGTTCTGGGCAACGCCTTGCGCGCCAATCCCAGCCTGCGCCAGAAGATGGAGATCGTCACCAAATGTGACATCGTCGCGCCAATGGGTCGCTATGCGGAGGCCAAGGTCAAATACTACGACACGTCGCGCGCGCATGTTCTGAAATCGGTGGATACGTCTCTGTCGGAAATGGCGATTGACCACATCGACCTGCTATTGATCCACCGCCCTGATCCAATGATGGACCACACTGAAACCGGTGCAGCGCTGGACGAGGTGGTTGCGAGTGGCAAGGTCGGGGCTGTAGGCGTGTCAAACTTCCGCCCTTGGGATTGGTCTCTGCTGCAGTCGGCAATGAAAACCCAGTTGGTCACCAATCAGATTGAAATCTCGCTTGGAGAGATCGGTCCGTTTACTAACGGCGATCTGGCGTTCCATCAACAGCATGGACATCCGCTGATGGCGTGGTCCCCGCTTGGCGGGGGCCTTTTGATGGCCGGAAACCCTCCGGTCGGTGTTGTTGCAGATGAGATCGCCGCAGAATTTGGTGTGGACCGAGCCGCTGTGGCCGTCGCCTTCCTGCTCGCGCATCCGGCAAACATTCTGCCTGTTCTGGGCACAAATAATCTGGGCCGTATCAAGCGCGCGTCGGATGCGTTGAAGGTCAAGCTGGATCGTGAAAGCTGGTACCGCCTGTATGAGGCGGCGCTGGGACATGAGGTGCCATGATGAACGCAATCTCGCGCGATATGAACCATACATTCGTCCCGCATAAGGACGACACGCGAACCCTGCGCGATGCTTTTGGCCGTTTTGCCACCGGAGTTACTGTCGTGACCTGCGACAGTGAGGATGGGCCAATCTGCATTACCGCCAACAGCTTTTCGTCCCTGTCGCTGGATCCGCCGCTGGTGATGTGGGCGGGCGACCGCAATTCGCGCCGGTTTCGTTATTTTCACGCGGCGCGTCATTTCAGTGTGCACGTTCTGTCTGCTGAACAGGCCGAGCTGTGCTTTGGCTGTTCAAAAGACGCCCATGCGCTGCGTGATATCGAACATGACCGTTGTGAAAACGGCACCCCGTTGTTGCCGGGTAGTCTTGCCCGGTTCGAATGCGAGCAGCACGCTTATCACGATGCAGGCGATCATGTGATCGTGGTGGGCAAAGTTCTGAAAGTCAGCATGGCGGATGGAGACGCGCTGACGTTCTTTGCCGGAAAACTCGGCCAATTCGCGCAGAGCTAAGTGCGATATGAAGACTGCGGGTCAAACCCGCAGCTGACAGTGGGAGGATCCGCATGGGCGGACTGGCATCGGCGTTGACGCCGATTGCATTCGTGAACGAAACCGTGCTGCGTCTGGGCCGCGCGGTCGGTGTTGTTGCGATTGCAGTTATGGTTATCGCGATCCTGATTCAGGTGTTCTTCCGATATGTCTTGGGTAACGCCCTGCCATGGCCGGATGAGGCTGCCCGGTTCTGCATGCTCTGGATGACGGGCCTGATGGCCCCCACAGCTTTCCGTCGCGGAGGGTTCGTCGCCATCGATATGCTTGCACGTTTCCTGCCGCGCGTGCTTGGTCAATCGCTCAATTTGTTCCTGCTGCTGATCTCGCTGGCCGTGTTGCTGGTTGCGGTCAATATCGGCTGGTCTGAGGTTACGGGCTTTGGTGGCCGGTTCGCCACTGCGGCGTTGTACCTGCCTACCTCTTTCGGGTTCGATGAATGGTACCGTATTCCGCGCAGTTGGATGATGGCCTCGCTGCTGGTTGGGATCATCCTGCTGATCTCGGTCAATATCGAACTGATCTTGCGGTCGATAGTAACCATGCTGGGCGGAGCACATCTTTTGCCTGAAATTCCCGAAGCTGCGGTGGGGGCTGAATAAATGCTGATTTGGTTCCTGCCCACCTTCCTGATTTTCCTGCTGATCGGCCTGCCGGTCTTTTTCGCACTGCTGGCAGCGCCCGGCATTCTGCTATGGCTTAGCGGTCAGACCAACGACATTACGCTGCTCTATCGCAATGTCTATAACGGTATGGATAGCTTCCCGCTGATGGCGATCCCTTTCTTCATGCTGGCCGGAGAACTGATGAACCGGGGCGGCATTACCATCCGACTTGTGGAGTTCAGCCAGGCCCTGATGGGCCACCTGCGGGGCGGCCTTGCGCATGTGAACGTCCTCAGCTCGATCCTGTTCGCGGGCCTTTCAGGGTCCGCTGTCGCTGATACTTCGGCGCTTGGGTCAATGCTGATCCCGGCGATGGAGAAGCAAGGCTATACCCGCAAATTTGCCGCCGCGATCACGGCAGCCAGTTCGGTGATCGGGCCGATCATCCCGCCCTCGGGCATCATGATCATCTATGCCTATGTCATGGGTGAAAGTGTGGCTGCGCTCTTTCTCGCTGGCATCGTGCCTGGGGTCATGGTCGGTGTCGGTTTGATGCTCATGATCAAGCTGATGGCGGATCGCTACGACTTCCCGGTCGCCAGCCGTAAATACACTTGGCCGGAACGCCGTCAGGCCAGCCTAAAGGCGTTCTTCCCACTGATGACCCCTGTGATCATCCTGGGCGGAATACTGGGTGGCATCTTTACCCCGACCGAGGCTGCCGCTGTCGCCGTAGGGTATGCCTTCATCATCGGTTTCTTCGTCCTGCGCACATTGACGTGGAAAGAAGTCCCCGAAGTGCTCAGCAACGCAGGCATGACCTCAGCTGTCGTCCTGTTGTTGGTCGGGGCGGCAATGGCCTTCAAGACGGTCGTTAGTCTTAGCCATGCGCCGGAGCAGCTGGCCTCGCTAATCCTCAGCCTGTCGGAAAACCCGCTGATCCTGCTGTTCCTGATCAACCTGCTGCTGTTCATCGTCGGAATGTTCCTGGATGCAGGCCCCGCTATTATCATCCTTGGCCCGATCCTCGGTCCGATCTTCACCAGCCTCGGTGTAGACCCGATCCATTTTGCCATTATCATGAGCGTCAACCTGACTGTCGGTCTGGCCACCCCGCCCATGGGGCTGGTGCTGTTCGTAGCCGCCGCCGTGTCTCGGGAACGGGTTGAAACCATCGCCAAGGCAATCCTGCCGTTTCTGGCGGTCGAAATCATCGTGATCTTCTTGATCACATACATCCCCGCACTATCCATGACGATCCCGAGGATAACGGGATTTGCAAACTGAACTGAGTATCACAGGGAGGAAACGCATGCTCAGAAGATTTATCAAAACCGCAGCGGTGGCCACGTCGCTAGTGGCCGCGTCTGCGATTGCCGCGGCAGCCGCCGACTACACGCTACGCGCCACAGCAAACTCGAATGAAAACGACGAAGACTATGACGGTCTGGTCGTTTTCAAGAACTACGTTGAGGCGGCCTCGAACGGAGCCATTGAGGTTGAGCTGTTCATCGGTACGCAGCTCTGCTCGAACGGTGCTGAGTGTCTGCAGGGCGTGGCAGACGGTACGATCGACATCTACATCTCAACCTCTGGAGGGGCCTCGGGCATCTTCCCTTACGTGCAGGTTCTGGACCTGCCTTACCTGATGGCCGATGACCGCATTGCCGAACATGTCCTATCTGGTGATTTCACCCGGCAGATGCGCGACATGGCGCTGGAGGATTCCGGCGGTGCGATCCGTCTGATGACAATCGGCAATACAGGTGGCTGGCGCAACTTCGCCAATACACAACGCCGTGTCGCCGAGCCGGCTGACATGGAAGGTCTGAAAATCCGCACCGTGGTTGCCGACCTGCCGCAGGAGCTGGTCAAAGCACTGGGTGCATCACCGACCCCGATCCCGTGGCCAGAACTGTTCACCAGCTTCCAGACCGGCGTGGTTGAGGGCTCGAAAAACGGCATCACTGACATCATGGGTATGAAGTTCCCTGATGCAGGCCTGCAATATGTCACGCTGGATGGGCATGCCTACATGGGTGCGCTGTGGTGGATGAACAACGCCAAGTTCCAGGAGATGCCAGAAGATATGCGCCGCGTGGTAGTCGACGGGTTTTATGCGCTGCAGCAGGCGACCTTTGCCTCACCCAAGCGCAAGTCGATCCAGGCGTATGAGGATTTCGTTGCCGGCGGTGGTGACCTTTATGTCCTTACACCCGACCAGAAAGCTGCGTTCAAAGAAGCCGCAACCCCGGTCTATGACTGGTTCCAGTCCAATGTGGCACGTGGTGATGAGATCTTTGTAGCGTTGACTGACGCTGTGGCAGCAGCCGAGGCGGATGTTAATGCCTCACGTGATGCGGATCTGAACTGAATTGCTGGGCCGGGCTCTGGGGTCCGGCCCTCACCGAAACGGGTACATCCACCCTTTGTAGTCGTTGACCAGAAGATGCGCCTTCTCGATCTGCTCCGGCGACATTTTTTTGACCACTTCTTCAAGGCTGATCGCCGCATCGGGGTCGCCGCCGATGGCGCTGAGCGTATACCACATGTACGCTCGAACCAGATCAGGCGCGGGCATGCCCAGACCCAACTCGTAGTACCAACCGATACCAGATTGCGCTCCGGGATGACCTTTCATCGAGGCGCGCAAGTACCATTCAAACGCGCGTTCATAGTCCTGTTCGACTCCAAGTCCCAACCCGTACATCACACCGATCAACTCCTCGGCTTCGGCATTGCCGGATCGCGCTGCTGGCATCAACTCTTCGCGCGCAGCCTCAAACTCTCCGGCCTCCATCAGATCGCGTGCTTGTTCCAGTTCAGCCAGCGCTGGGGTCGCGAGAAGGCAAAGGGCAAATACAAACTGGCGCATGGGATTTCTTTCCTTTTGGCAGGGACTGTGGCTGCTCAGGATCTGCCGCGCCCGCTGACGGATGACGATTTCATCCCCTTTGATATGGAACAGGCCGCTATCGGTCATCAACTGTTTTACGATTCCATTTTATCGGGAAACCGGAACATAAGCTGCGCCCATTGCCATCACCCGGATTTCGGCACCTCGGACGGCTTGTCGCTTGGCATCGGAGAAGGCGGGATGGGCTTGGGGCCAGACCGGACGCCGGGCATCGGAACGGACAAAATCCGCAAGCGAATTCCCCGCAATTCGCCGGGGCTTTGGAACCTTGGTGCAAAGGAACTTCACACGGTTTTCCATGATGGCCGTCTGAGTATCTCTGACGTCTACGGTAACGGTTTCAACTCACCCGCGCAGGAGTGGTTGCCGGACGGCTTGAATTCGCTGCTGGCCGCGCAGGCGCTTTTCCCGCTGACTTCGCAGTTTGAAATGGCCGGGAATGTGGCCGAAAATCAGGTCACCGGCGCGGTGCATGACCGCATCGACAAGGGCTGGCCGATCCTCGCCAAACGGGTACGCACCGATCCGCGCTATGGGCCCGCCATGGTCAAGGCGTTCGATGACATCGACACGACCGAGGACATCACGATAACTCAGATCACCAACGCGCTGGCCGCATTCATGGCACTGGAGTGGCGCAGCACCAACAGCCCGTTTGATCAATATCTGGCCGGAGACCATGCCGCTCTGACGCCAGAGCAATACGATGGTATGACCTTGTTCTATGGTGAGGCAGGTTGCGCAAACTGCCATTCCGGCCCGTTGCTATCGGATCAAAAATTCCACGCGCTGAGCTTGCCGCCATTTGGACCGGGCAAGACCCGCCAATGGGACCCCTATGCCCGCGACGTGGGTCATATGGGTGAAAGCAACCGTCTTGAGGACGCCTATCGTTTCCGCACACCGATGCTGCGCAATGTGACAGAGACGGCGCCCTATGGTCACAACGGTGCCTTTCCCGATCTGGAAGGCATTATTCGCCACCACTTGAACCCATCTCAGAGCCTCGCTGCCTGGACCCCTGATTTGGCCGGGCTGCCCAACGTGCCGTGGCTTGAGAATGTTGATTTCATCGTCTGGCAGGACCGTTTCGAGATGGAGCGTCATCGCCAGAAAATTGACATCGAACCGCTGGAACTGACCGATGCCCAGGTCGCAGATCTGGTGGCGTTCATGGGTGCATTGACCGGGACCACACTGGATGCGCCACTGTTCGGTGTGCCAGATGGGTTTGAGCCCTAGAGCCAAGTCTCATAGCGTGAAAACAACTAATGCGCCAAGTGCGATTGTTGAGAGAAAGAATACCAGGCTTCGGTCATATCGGTTCTCTACGCGTCGCCAATCCTTCAGGCTGCCGAATATGAACTCGATCCGATTACGGCGTTTGTAGCGACGCTTATCGTACTCCACCGGTCTCTTTCTCTGTTGCCAATCTGGAATACACGCGCGTAAACGCGGTAACTGCCGTCCGACTCTGACATTCGGACGGACGGTTTGCCACCAAGGAGGCAAGCATCTATTTTCTTTGAAAAAAGTGGTGAGCCGTGCAGGATTCGAACCTGCGACCCACTGATTAAAAGTCAGTTGCTCTACCAACTGAGCTAACGGCCCACTCTTTTTAGGATCTCTTCGATCCGCAGCACTCTGTAAGGTAAATACCCGACCGGGTTCAAGACCTTATTTCGTACTTCAGTTCGCCGTCATTCGTATGAGTTCGGCGCCCCGATAGGCGGCCTAATTAGGCAGGTGGAACTGGGGGGTCAACCCCTTTTTTCAGGAATCTACGCGACAGGGTGGATTCATGTCCGGACCGGCGTTATATGCCCGCCATGCAACAGATACTCGACACCGGTTTGGCCTTTATGAAGATGCACGGGTTGGGCAACGACTTTGTCGTTGTCGATGCGCGCGCGCATGCCGTGCCGGTCACCCCGGCCCTTGCCAGGGGAATCGGGCACCGGCAGTTCGGCGTGGGATTCGATCAGTTGGCGGTGATCGAACGCGGCGAAGCGGATGCGCATCTGGTGTTCTACAATGTCGACGGGTCGACTTCGGCTGCGTGTGGCAACGCCACGCGCTGTATCGCTCGGTTTCTGATGGACGAGACGGGCAAATCCGAACTCACGCTCACAACTGAACGCGGCACACTGCAGGCCCGCGACGCTGGCGATGGACTGACGTCGGTGAATATGGGGCACCCCCAACTTCTTTGGAACGAGATTCCCCTGGCGGAAGAGATGGACACGCTGGAACTGCCGATAGAAGGTGGTCCAACAGCGACCGGCATGGGCAACCCGCACTGCACTTTCTTTGTCGACAACGCCGAGGCCATTCCGATGGAAGAGTTCGGCGAGCGTTACGAATACCATCCACTCTATCCCGAACGCACCAATGTTCAGGTCGCACAGATAGTCACACCCGACCACATCCGCATGCGGGTGTGGGAGCGAGGAGTGGGGATCACTCTGGCCTCGGGGTCATCGTCTTGTGCCACGGCCGTCGCTGCAGCACGCAGAGGTCTCACTGGGCGCAAAGTACAAGTTGACCTGGATGGCGGCACAATCTGGATCGACTGGCGCGAGGATGGGGTCTGGATGACGGGACCCACAGCCCATGTGTTTTCGGGCACGCTGACGCCTGAATACCTGAGGTCACTGGAATGAACCCGCCTAAGTTCAGCACTCTGGGCTGCCGCCTGAACGCCTATGAGACCGAAGCGATGAAAGAACTGTCGCAGCAGGCTGGCCTAACGGATGCTGTGATCGTCAACACCTGCGCGGTGACCGCCGAGGCCGTCCGCAAGGCGCGGCAGGAGATTCGCAAGCTGCGCCGCGAAAACCCCTCGGCACGTCTGATCGTCACCGGGTGCGCGGCGCAAACCGAGCCGCAGACCTTTGCTGCTATGGACGAAGTAGACGCGGTCATCGGCAACACCGAAAAGATGCAACCGGATACCTGGAAAGGCATGGCCGCCGATTTCATCGGTCAGACCGAGGCGATTCAGGTTGACGACATCATGTCTGTCACGGAAACCGCCGGGCATCTGATTGATGGCTTCGGAACCCGCTCACGCGCCTATGTACAGGTTCAGAATGGCTGCGATCATCGCTGCACCTTCTGTATTATCCCTTACGGCCGGGGCAATTCTCGCAGCGTCCCTGCGGGCGTTGTGGTGGATCAGATCAAACGATTGGTCGATAGGGGCTACAACGAAGTTGTTCTGACCGGGGTCGATCTGACCTCATGGGGCGCGGATCTGCCCGCT
Organism: Ruegeria sp. B11; assembly: GCF_056539785.1. NCBI lineage: Bacteria > Pseudomonadati > Pseudomonadota > Alphaproteobacteria > Rhodobacterales > Roseobacteraceae > Ruegeria > Ruegeria sp. B11. Next base: position 87,741 of record NZ_JBQFVO010000006.1, read on the forward strand.
CAGCCGAAACTGGGCGATCTCGTGATGCGCATCCTTAAACTGGTGCCCGATCTGTCTCGTCTGCGCATCAGCTCAATCGACTCGATCGAAGTCGACGAGAACCTGATGCATGCCATCGCGACCGAGCCGCGCCTGATGCCCCATTTACATCTGTCCTTGCAGCATGGCGACGATCTGATCCTGAAGCGCATGAAACGCCGCCACCTGCGCGAAGATGCGATTCGTTTCACTGAAGACGCCATCAAACTACGACCCGACATGACTTTTGGCGCGGACATCATCGCTGGCTTCCCGACCGAGTCCGAGGCTCATTTCGAGAATTCCCTCAAGCTCGTCACCGAGTGCAACCTGACCTGGCTGCATGTATTCCCCTATTCCAAACGCGAAGGCACTCCGGCAGCCCGCATACCGCAACAGATCAACGGCAATGTCATCAAAGAACGCGCCGCGCGCCTACGCGCCGCTGGCGATGCACAAGTCATCAAGCATCTGACGGCACAGATCGGCAAAACCCACAATATCCTGATGGAAAATCCCACAATGGGCCGCACCGAACAATTCACCGAAGTAACCTTCGGCAACGCCCAACCCGAAGGCGAGATCGTAATCGCGACGATACGGGGGCACAGCAAAGCTCAATTACAAGTGTGATCCGTTGTTCATCTGGCCCAAAATACCTCGGGGATGAATTGGCCGCAGGCCAAGAAGGGGCTGGCCCCTTCCACACCATCGCAACAAAAAAAACCCCCGTCACCGTGATGGCGCGGGGGTTTAGTTTTTAGTTATACGTCGACCTTAGTCCAGACGTTTGCCCTTTATCGGTGCCCACAGGCGCTTGTTCACAAGGTACAGCAGAACAGACAGAACTGTCAGGAACAGAACACCGACGAAACCGGCATTTTTGCGCTCCATCATTTTCGGCTCGGCGCTCCACATCAAGAAGGCTGCTATGTCTTCGGACATTGCCTCAACGGTTGCAGGATGTCCGTCGGCAAATTCAACCTGATCTTCTGCCAGCGGCGGAGCCATGGAAATCCAACCACCGGGGAAGGCCTTGTTCTCATAGAGAACAGTACCGGCTTCTTCCTTTTCTTCACCGGTATAACCATCCAGAAGCGAGGCAATATATTCCGCGCCCCCCATGCCTTTGACCAGCTGGTTGATGCCCAGACCGTAAGGACCATGGAAACCGGCACGGGCCTTCGCCATCAGGCTCAGGTCAGGCGCGCCGACACCGTTGTTGGCCGGGAAGTGGTCGGTCGGGATTGCCGGGCGGAAATCGTCCAGCTCGGGATCGAACACCTCGAAGTTGTCGGCCGCGTAGGTGATGACTTGCTCTTCCGAATACCCCAAATCTTCAAGGGTCCGAAGAGGTACATATTGCAGACCATGGCAGGCTGCGCAGACCTCGGTATAGATCTGTAGGCCGCGCTGAAGCTGGTTCTGATCCCAGGTTCCAAACGGTCCCTCGAACGAGAAGTCGAAATCTTCGATGTGCTGCTCACCGCCACCTGCCGCAAAAGTCGAGGCGGGCGCAAGGGCCAAAGCGAACGCGGCACCGATTGCAAGTTTCTTGAACATGTTTCCGGTCCCTCTTCTTACTCGGCCGGCGTGGCGTCGGCGTTTGCCTTGCCATAATGCGCGTTGAAGTCTTCTTCGATGGTTTCCGGCTGCGCCTCGGGTTTTTCGATGACACCCAGGATCGGCAGGATCACGAAGAAATAGGCGAACCAGTAAGCCGAAGCGATCAGCGAGAAGGTCGCATAGGGCTCTTCCGCGGGCATCGCACCCAGCCACATCAAAGCAAAGAAGTCGATGATCAAAAGGTAGAACCACCATTTGAACATCGGACGATACTTGCCCGAACGCACGGTCGAGGTGTCCAGCCAAGGGGCTAGGGCCATGGCCAGGATCGCACCAAACATCGCAATCACACCAAAGAACTTGGCGTCGATGATGCCGCCGGTGATGAAGCTGGCGAACTGAACGACCCAGACTTCGCCAGTGAACGCACGCAGGATCGCGTAGAATGGCAGGAAGTACCATTCAGGGACGATGTGCGCAGGAGTAACCAGCGGGTTGGCTTCGATGTAGTTATCCGGGTGACCCAAGTAGTTCGGCATGTAGCCCACGATGGCCCAGAACACGACCAGAATGACCGCCAGCGCGAACAGGTCCTTGATCACGAAATAGGGCCAGAACGGCAGCGTGTCTTTCTCTGCCTCGGCTTTCGAGCCACGGCGAACCTCAACACCTGTCGGGTTGTTGTTGCCTGTGGTGTGGAAGGCCCAGATATGCACGATCACAAGCGCCGCGATAACAAACGGCAGAAGGTAGTGCAGCGAGAAAAAGCGGTTCAGAGTGGCGTTGTCCACCGCAGGTCCGCCCAGCAACCAGGTCTGGATCGCATCACCAACAAACGGGATCGCACCAAACAGGCCGGTGATCACGGTCGCACCCCAGAAGGACATCTGCCCCCAGGGCAGAACGTAGCCCATGAACGCAGTGCCCATCATCATCAGGTAAATGAGCATCCCGATGATCCACGTAATCTCACGCGGGGCTTTGTACGAGCCGTAGAACAGGCCGCGGAAGATGTGGATGTAGACTGCTACAAAGAACAGCGATGCGCCGTTCATGTGCAGATAGCGCAGCATATAGCCGCCGTTCACGTTGCGCATGATGTGTTCGATGCTGGCAAAGGCCAGATCAACATGCGGGGTGTAGTGCATCACCAGAACGATACCGGTGACGATCTGCAACGCCAGGCAGAACGCCAGGACGATGCCCCAGATCCACCACCAGTTCAGGTTCTTGGGGGTTGGGATCATCAGGGTGTCATAAAGCAGGCCGACGATGGGCAGACGGCTGTTCAGCCACTTCTCGCCATTTGTCTTCGGCTCGTAATGATCGTGGGGAATTCCGGACATAAGTTAGGTCTCCCTTAGCCGAGCTTGATGGTGGTGGCGTCCACCCATTCAACGGGCGGAATGGGCAGGTTTTCAGGCGCGGGGCCTTTGCGGATACGACCGGCAAGATCGTAGTGCGAGCCGTGGCAGGGGCAGAACCAACCGCCAAAGTCGCCAGCATCGCCAAGCGGCACACAACCCAAGTGTGTACAAACACCCATCTGAACGATCCACGCCCCTTCTCCTTCGCCTTCGGGCGAAGGCATGACGCGATTGGCATCGGTCGCTGGTGCGTCGGCGTTCAGGTTGAAGTTACGAGCCAGCGGGTCAGGCAGCGCGTCGACACCTTCAGCGTCCTGCTCCTGAGCTTCCTGAATCTCGGCACCTGTGCGGTGACGGATGAAAACAGGCTTACCCAACCACTTTGCAGTCAGCTGCGTACCCGGCTCTACCCCGCTCACATCCACACGGATCGAGGACAGCGCCTGAACGTCTGCCGATGGGTTCATTTGATTTACCAGGGGCCAAACGGCAGCCCCGGTGGCAACGACACCTGCGCCGCCAGCGACGTAGTAGAGGAAATCTCTGCGGGTGCCTTCGTGGTCTTCAGCTTGGGACACGAGGTTATCTCCGATTATCTGGCGCCCGCGAACGGGCATAAAGCTCGCGCACCGCACAAGTGCGGCGTCTTAAACGGGGTATCTATCGGGGAGAATAGAGTTCGTCCAGCGCTCTTAAACGCGCAATACGCCGCATCTAAGCATTCATGTCACGGTGAAAGGGCAAAATTTCAATCTCAAATGCAGATTTTAACCCTCAGAGCGGCGAATTGCGCCAGGCAGATGGGACGTGATTCGACATCGACCCGCGCTGGTAGATCCCCAAATTGAAATCTCCTCACCCTATGCGAACGCCGCCGATTTCACGTGCAGCTCTACCTTAAGAACACTGTATTCCTTCTATTTTAGCGCGATACGATTTCTCTTAAATTATTAATATAAAATAGATATTTCAAACACGTGATTATCTACCAGAATTCGATTGCACTCTAAACGGGAATGCGTGAAAGGCCACAGGCGCAATATTCCCAGCCGGAGATGTTCAATGCTCAAGATAGCAGCAACCGTAGTTTTTGTTTCGTTTCTGACTTCAGTACAGGCGATCGCAGCCGGCGATCCGGCGAAAGGCGAACAGCTCTATAACAGATGCTCTTCGTGCCATGCGATCATCAAAAATGGCGAGGTTCTGGTCAAAGGCGGCATCACCGGGCCGAATCTCTTTGGCGTAGTTGGCCGCACCGCCGGAACTGAGAACGATTATCTTTATGGAAGTGAACGTTTGCCCATCGGGATGTTCACCGACGACATGATCCGCGCCGGGCAAGAAGGGCTTGTGTGGACTGAAGAAAACATCGCCGCCTATTCTCGGGATCCGATCGGGTTCATCAAGGAATATCTGGGTGATGACACCGCCCGCCCGAACATGAGCGTCAAGCTGAAAAAAGGCGCAGATGACATCGCTGCTTATCTCGCCACATTCAGCGCTCAATGAATGGAAGGCGAGAACGCGTGCCTCAGGCCTTGCGCATCAACGAGGCCAAGCGCGCCACCTCGCTGCCAAGTCCTGCTGAGTGCACGTGATCAGCCGCGCGATGTCGCGCCTCATCGGGCTTGTTCTGATTCAGCTTCCAAGTGCCGTCGATATCCGAGATCATGAGTCGGCAGGGAACGATCATGCGCATCATTCTATCCAGCGCGTCTGGTGTCATCTTAGACGCCAACCATGGCGGCTTTGGCAGCAGGCGATTTTCAAAGTCTGCCGCCTGCCGGTCGAGCAGATTTCGCAGGTCGTCCGTTGGCCGCATCTCAAGCACTCCAGTCAGATGCACCGCTACATAGTTCCAGGTCGGCACCTGATCATCGACTTCGTACCAGTCAGGCGAGATATACCCATCCGGCCCCAACACAGCGATCTTCGCAGGTTGCGGCTGTTTCAGCGCCCTAACAATCGGATTTGACCGGACCAGATGCAGGTCAGCCGATGAAGCATCCTCGTTCAGAAGAAAGGGAACGTGGCTTAACAACGGTACACCCGATGTCGACACCGCCAGAACACCAAAGGCGCGGTCACGCGCAAACTCGATGTGACGCTCGCGCGTCTCGGCGCGAAAGGTGGGATTGGGATGCATATTCGTCCTCCTGCCAATTTCTCTTGCAGAAGCGATATCTCCTTGGCAAGGTCCCACTCGTTCTCAGGGCGGGGCGAAATTCCCCACCGGCGGTATGCGGGCATGACCCGTAAGCCCGCGAGCGGCCCCGGTCTCCGGGGTGTCAGCAGATCTGGTGAGAAGCCAGAGCCGACGGTTACAGTCCGGATGAAAGAGAACGTGCAGCACGCCGGTAATGCGGTGTGCCTGCTCGTGATCGCCTTGGGTGACGTGTCTGTTACGAAAGGAGATCATGATGACACACACCCGCTATGCTTTTGTCAAAGCCAACTGGCATTCAGATATCGTGGATCGCGCGCTGGATGGGTTTCTCGAACTAATTCCAGCCGATCAGGTTGATGTATTCGACGTTCCGGGCGCTTTCGAGATGCCCCTGCTGGCCCGTGACCTAGCGCAAACGGGGCGCTACGCCGCCGTAGCCTGCGCTGCCTTTGTAGTGGATGGCGGCATCTACCGGCATGACTTCGTCGCACAAGCGGTTGTCGATGGCTTGATGCGGGCCGGGCTCGATTCAGGTGTTCCGGTCCTGTCGGTCTCGCTGACACCGCATCAGTATCAGGAAACGGATCACCACAACGCCATCTATCGCGCGCATTTCATCGAGAAAGGGCGCGAGGCAGCTCATGCAGCGCTCAAGATCAACGCAACCCGCGCCGCGGTGGCTCAAGCCGCCTGATTTATTCCAATCGCGCCGCCCACAGGGCGGCGCTTGCTTCTCTGCAAATGCAAATCCGCTTGAGGACCAAGGCACTCCCCGCTAATCACATCGCTCAAAGGAGCATGCCCCATGTCGATGAACAGTTTTGGCCACCTCTTCCGCGTTACCACCTGGGGTGAAAGCCACGGGCCCGCTTTGGGTGCGACCATAGATGGCTGCCCTCCGGGCGTCACGATCGATGAAGGCATGATCCAGCATTGGCTGGACAAGCGCAAACCAGGTCAGAACAAATTCACCACACAGCGGCGCGAACCCGATCAGGTCAAAATCCTGTCTGGTGTTTTCGAAGGCCAGACCACAGGCACACCGGTGCAGTTGATGATCGAGAACACCGATCAGCGCTCGAAAGACTACGGCGACATCATGGACAAGTTTCGTCCGGGACACGCCGACATCACATATTGGCAGAAGTACGGGATCCGTGACTATCGCGGCGGCGGGCGCAGTTCGGCGAGGGAAACGGCATCACGTGTGGCGGCCGGAGGACTCGCGCGTGAGGCTATCAAACAGATCGCTCCGAATGTTCAAATCACCGGTTATATGACCCAGATCGGTCCGCACAAGATCGACCGTGCCAATTTCGACTGGTCGCAGATCGAACAGAATCCATTCTGGACGCCCGACGCCAAAGCAGCCGAAGATTGGGCCGTTTATCTGGACGACCTGCGCAAATCCGGCAACTCGGTCGGCGCAGTGGTCGAAGTGGTCGCGCGCGGCGTTCCGGCGGGGCTCGGCGCGCCGGTTTATGCCAAGTTAGACACTGATCTGGCTGCAGCCATGATGTCGATAAACGCCGTTAAAGGGGTTGAAATCGGTGAAGGCATGAGCGCCGCCGAACTGACTGGCGAGGCCAACGCCGACGAGATATTCATGGGACAGGACGGCCCTCAATACAGCTCGAACCACGCTGGCGGTATTCTGGGCGGCATTTCGACCGGCCAGGATCTTGTGGTGCGCTTTGCGGTCAAGCCGACCTCGTCCATTTTGACCACCCGCAAGACCATCACCAAATCCGGCGAAGAGACCAAGATCATTACCAAAGGCCGCCACGACCCCTGCGTCGGCATCCGCGCCGTTCCGGTAGGTGAGGCAATGATGGCTTGCGTGATCCTCGATCACCTGCTCCTGCATCGTGGTCAAATCGGCGAGAACCGTGGACGGATTGGCTGATCTGCGCGCTTCGCTGCGCGCTGTCGTCAGGCAACGGATGCAGACGGATCCGGCGCATGATCTGGCGCACCTGGATCGGGTTTGGGTTAATGCGCAGGCGATTGCGGATGATGAAACCAACCCGCGTGTCTTGCTGGCGGCGTGTTATCTGCATGATCTGATCAACCTGTCAAAAGATGACCCGGATCGGCATCTGGCCTCGATGCGATCCGCCGCTGAATCAGAGCCTATTCTTGAAGAATTCGGCTATTCCACCACTGAAATTGGAGCCGTGCAGCACGCGATTGCCGCCCATAGCTTTTCGGCTAACATCCCGCCCGAAACACCCGAGGCGCGAATACTACGGGATGCCGATCGTCTGGATGCGTTGGGTGCTATCGGTATTGCCCGCAACTTTTCAGTCTCGGGCGCCCTGGGACGCACCCTTTATGACCCGTCAGATCCGTTTGCCGAAAACCGTTTACCTAATGACCTGATTTTTTCAATCGATCACTGGCAAATAAAACTGCTGCGCTTACCCAATGATATGCTGACCGAAAAAGGCAGGGCCATCGCGCAGGACCGAGCCGCGCGGATGATGAGGTTTCTAAAGGACCTGTCAGAGGAAATTGGAGCTCAGCTTCCACTAGACTGGTCCAATCTCTGATACGGCAACTTTGGCCAGTTGATCTTTCCGCCTCAAAGGCGCAGGTTCGCGACCATGGCGAAATCCTTAACATCGCATCGTCCGGCATTGGCCGTGGCGCTCAAGCTCAGTGCGCTCGTGCTGTTCACGACGATGTCTGCATTGGTCAAGGCTTTGTCAGATGATTTCCCGCCGGGAGAGATGGTGTTTTTCCGCTCGCTTTTCGCGATTCCGGTTATCATCGCCTGGCTGGTCTGGCGAGGAGAGCTGGTGCACGGCTTTGTCGTCAAGAAGCCGATGGGCCATTTCTGGCGCGGGGTTCTGGGAACCTCGGCCATGGGACTGACCTTTACTGGTCTTAGCCTGTTGCCGCTGCCCGAGGTAACCGCCATCGGATATGCAACCCCGATCTTCACGCTGATTCTGGCTGCAATCATGTTGGGCGAGCGGATACGAATGATTCGTATCGGGGCCGTCGCGCTTGGCCTCGTCGGCGTTCTGATCATGATCTGGCCCCGGCTGGGTTCAGGCACTGCCGAAACCGCCGCAACAATAGGTGCGCTTTGCGTGCTGGCTGCAACCGTTGCCCGTGCCTTTGTGCAGATACATATTCGACAACTGGTACAGGTGGATCATCCCGCCGCAATCGTGTTCTATTTCTCTCTCACAGCGACCTTGCTTTCGGGTCTCACAGTGTTTTGGGGCTGGGTTATCCCGACATGGGAGCAAGCCGCATTGCTGGTGACAATCGGCCTGATCGGCGGAGTGGCGCAGATTCTGGTGACCTCGTCCTACAAGTTTGGACAAGCGTCAATGCTGGCACCTTATGACTACACCACAATGCTGTTCGCCATTGTCATTGGTTATTTCTGGTTCGATGAGTTGCCAACCCTGGTGATGCTGGGTGGCGCGGCGTTGGTGATTGCAGGCAACGTCGTGGTGATCCTGCGTGAACGACAACTTGGCCTTGATCGGACCAAAGCGCGATCAGCAACGGATCCCAAAGCCTGACTTTACCTTTCGCAATCTTTCCCTAGGTTGGGTCGCGATACACCTATGAGGTTTCCCGATGAGCGACGCACAGAACCACAAAGAAAAGATGCAAGAGGTGCAAGCCAAGCACCGCAAGAAAGTCTCGGAAGCGGTCGATCCCGGCCGGGGACTGGTGCTGATCAATACAGGTAAGGGCAAGGGAAAATCCTCGGCTGCGTTTGGCGTGGTGATCCGGGCATTGGGCTGGGGCCAGAAAGTGGCTGTGGTTCAGTTCATCAAGGGCAAGTGGAAAACCGGTGAGCGCAGGTTCTTTGAGGGACGCGATCTGGTCACCTGGCACACGATGGGCGAAGGGTTTACCTGGGATACGCAGGACCGCGAGCGCGACATCGCGGCAGCGACTTCGGCCTTCAACAAGGCCTGTGATCTGATGAAAAGCGGCGACTACGATCTGGTTGTTCTCGACGAGATCAATATCGCCCTGCGCTACGAATACCTTTCAGTAGACACTGTTATTGAGGGGCTTCAGACCCGATCAGACAAAACCAGCGTGTTCCTGACTGGCCGGGATGCCCCGCAAGCCCTCAGGGACTATGCGGATCTGGTAACCGAGATGACCGAAGAAAAACACCCGTTCCAAGCTGGCATCAAAGCCCAACGTGGTGTGGATTTCTAGGCCCGCGCACCACCCTCATTCAGCGCGCGCATCGAATCGCGCCTGACTGCGTACATCGTTGCGGCTGAGCGTTCTTCGAGCGCCCGGCAGCGCTCGGCGTTGCAGGTCTTGTGATCGAGATAGGCCGCGACTTCTGAGGTTAGCGCGTCGCAATCACACGATGCACAGCAGGGATCGGCCATCAGTTCTTCAAATCGATCACGCAATCGCGGGCTCCTTTGGTCGTTCCCGGGGCGATGGCGGGCCTTCACATCTGCTTTTGCTGAGCCCACAGATCGCCCCGGAACCAGTTGCTTGATGGTGTCATCTGGCGTTGCGTTATATCTGATAGTTTTTGTCGGAAAATTCAAGCCTGAAAACCTGATGCAAAAGGGGCGACCTATTGGGCAAATTTGGCCTTATTAGTGTCTAAAACAAAAAAGGGCCATCCGGATGCCCGCATGGCCCAGCTGATCGCTACGGTTCTGACTCACTTCAAGCAATAGCGCTCTGTTCGGGCGCGCTGAGCGAGATCACTACAACGACTGCGGCCCCGTTCACCCAGTAGAACAACGCATCAAGCCCAGAAAACCCAAACAGGCTGGGTGCCAAAAGGAAGGTGACGCCGACAAGCAAATCAACAGCCAAGTGAAACTTGTATGGCAGAACCCGCCAAATCCCAAGGTGATGATCTGTCAGAACGGTCAGTAAGAATGCTGCAATGCCGGTCACAACGGACAGCCAGAGTGCCAGCGGGTTGGACTGGCCCAACCCCAGTACAAAAGGCAAAATCATCAGCGCAATCGCAACCGGGTAGTCAAGATAGGCATGGACAGAGCGGGTGACAAAACGCAGGGACATGTGAACTTCCTTTCTTCAATCAGTGATGATCAAAGATTAGGGGCACGCGATTGAACGCAACATCTCAGTTCGTTTTGCAATTATTGCAGATCGTTCAATTGATCAGTACGATTAGTGCATCGCACGGTACGCGGCGGGCGACAGTCCGACCTGCTTCTTGAACACGCGTGAAAACGCAGCCTCGGACGCGTATCCCACTTCTGCTGCGGCATCCGCAACGTTCCAGCGATTTTCGGTCAACCCATGGCACGCGATCTGCATCCGCCAGTCCGTCAGGTACTGCATCGGGGTAGTCCCCATCTTTTGTGAGAAAAGCTGCGCAAATGCGGTGCGTGACATTGCTGCTTCTCGCGCGAGCATCGCAACGCTCCACTCCTGCGCCGGAGACTGGTGAAATGCAGTCAGCGCCCGCGAGATGCGCGGATCGGCAAATCCGGCAAGCGCGGCATCATGAGGACTTTGATGTTCAAGGTATGCCCGGATCGCTTGCGCAAACAGCACTTCGGACAGTTTCAGCGCGATCAGGTCACCGCCGATACGAGCACCGGACACTTCAGATCCGATCATGCGCAATGTCGCCTCGATCCAGGCACCCGCTTCTTCACCGTAATTCTCGATCAGTATAAAAGGTGGCAACCGGTCGATCAGCATATGACCGGTTCCGTTTCGCCCGGCTGGCCCGGTGAATGAGAAATGTCCGCAAATCAGTTGCGTATCGCGCTCATCTTCCTCACCGCCATAAACCAGGACACCATCGCCTTTGTAGCCTGACAGCTCTAACACCTGCTCAAGGGGCAAGGCATCATAGGGTTTGACTTCATTACACAGCAGCGCATGCGGCGCACCGTGGGGAATAAGGATCAGATCACCCTGCCGCAACCGCAAGGTCTCGCCGGTTGTTGTCAGGTGCACCTTCAATTCACCGCGTTGCACAAAGTGAAACCGGGCCACGTTCTCGAAGCCCGGCACCTGTATCCCAAACGGCGGAGTAAAGGATGTGCGGAAATAAAATGTGCCACGCAGAGACAGGCGTGTAAGGATATCGCTGAGAAGATCTAACATGAGCCAACAATACGGCTTGGCCCGGCAGCGTCCATAACTTCGAACGATCTGCATGCATATTTGCATGATCTGCAATCAAAACCCCCGCCTGAGCGGGGGTTCAATACGGTGTTAACTTACGCGCGGACCAATTTCTCGTAATCTTCGGCGATTTCGCGGGTCAGATCGCCGACCTCGAAGGTATAATCGCCGATCTGCCCGACAGGTGTAACCTCGGCTGCAGTGCCAGTCAGCCAGCATTGCTCGAAATCGGCCATCTCCTCGGGACGGATCCGACGTTCATGAACAGTGATGCCCTTGTCTTTCAGCATCTGGATCACCGTCTGACGAGTGATGCCGTTGAGGAAGCAATCGGCCAGCGGGGTGTGCACTTCGCCATCCTGAACGAAGAAGACATTTGCCCCCGTCGCCTCGGCGACGTTGCCATTATAATCCATGAACAAAGCGTCCGAGCAGCCTTTGGCCTCAGCTTTGTGTTTGGAAATGGTGCAGATCATGTAAAGACCTGCTGCCTTGGCATGGACTGGAATGGTTTCCGGACTGGGTCGTTTCCACTCGGCGATGTCCAACTTGGCGCCTTGCATCTTAGCGTCACCGTAATAGGCACCCCAAGGCCAAACAGCGATGGCCATCCGAACCGGATTCTTGGCGGACGCCACACCCATATCCTCGCCCGAGCCACGCCAGACCAGCGCACGTACATACGCATCTTGAAGACCACTGGCTTTGAGCGCTTCTTCCTTGGCGGCCTCGATCTCATCGACCGAGTATGGCATCGGCATATCCAGCGCCTCTGCCGACGCGATCAGGCGTTCGGAATGTTCGCGGCTTTTGAAGATCTTGCCGTTGTAAGCGCGCTCACCCTCGAACACCGAAGACGCATAATGCATCGCGTGGGACAGGATGTGCACATTGGCCTCACGCCAGGGCACCAATTCGCCATCCATCCAGATGACACCGTCGCGATCGTCATATCCAGCCATGCGAAACCTCCTGAACCGGTCGATATTTCCGAATGTTGCGCCGTTTAGGTCCGTATCGGACACAATGTTGCGCAAAAACTGCGATTCGATACCTGTGCGCTCTTGGAATGTCAATAAGGCTGACATAAAGTCAGATTATATTGCGAATGAGGCCCAACATGACCGAAATCCGTCCCGCCCCGGTCTTTGGCGGAGAAAGCCTGTTGTTTCTGACAGATGAACAACTGAGGCAGGGCATCGAGGCCATGTTTTTTGCCTATCGCGGCTTTACCGCTGATCCGGACCGTATCCTGACTGAATTGGCCTATGGCCGTGCTCATCATCGGGCCATCCACTTCATCAACCGTGCGCCGGGTACAACCGTCAACAACTTACTGGCCATATTGGGTGTCACGAAACAATCGCTGAATCGCGTCTTGCGCAGCCTGATTGAAGATGGGTTGGTCGAAAGCCGGGTCGGAACAGTGGACAAACGCGAACGCCACCTATTTCTGACGGATAAAGGAAAGGCACTCGAGGCCAAACTATCTGACGCCCAGCGCGCCCGGATGCGTGCGGCCTACAAAGATGCGGGCCCCGAAGCGGTGGCCGGGTTTCGCAAAGTGCTTGAAGCGATGATGGATGCTGATATGCGTCGTGCATATACGAAACTGCGGGATACGACTTCATGAGCGAAATGGACGCCCATCTTCTGATCGTCGACGATGACGAGCGTATTCGTGATTTGCTCAAGAAATTCCTGATGCGCAGCGGTTTTCTTGTAACCGCGGCGCGGGATGCAGCGCACGCACGGCGGGTTTTGTCGGGGCTGGATTTCGATCTGATTGTGCTGGATGTGATGATGCCCGGCGAAGACGGCGTTAGCCTGACCCGATCCCTGCGCGACACCCATTCCACCCCGATCCTGCTGTTGACGGCCAAGGGCGAGACCGAGCATCGGATTGCCGGGCTTGAGGCGGGTGCGGATGACTATCTGGCCAAGCCATTCGAGCCGAAAGAGTTGCTGCTGAGGATCAACGCCATTCTGCGTCGGATGCCAGAGACACCTGCACAGGACACGGCGGCGAAGATTCTACATCTTGGGCCCATTCGCTATGATATCGAACGCGGTGAGATGTGGCAGGGCGAAGACCCGGTGCGCCTAACCGCGACCGAAAGCCAGTTGATGAAAATATTCTCGGCTCAACCCGGCGAACCGATCAGCCGAGCCAAGCTGGTCGAAGATCTGGGGCGTGACAAAGGTCAGGCACAGGAGCGCGCTGTGGACGTACAGATCACCCGCTTGCGTCGGAAGCTTGAGCAAGATCCGAAGCAACCCCGGTATCTGCAGACCGTACGGGGTGCAGGGTATATGTTGGCACCGGATTGATTTTGCCGCTGCGCGGCGATCTTAGGCCTTCGGCGAAGGTATTTTTAGCCAGATGAAGATGGGATCCTGATGAAAACCGCCCTTTTGACCCATGCAGATTGTTTGCACCATGTGACACCTGAGGGACATCCGGAACGGGTGGCGCGGTTAGAGCATATCCTACATGCACTTGAAGGGCTGGATCTTCAGCGTGTGACGGCGCCGTTGGCGGCGGATGATGATCTGCTAAGGGTGCATCCGCAGAACCATATCAGCGATATTCTCGACCACAGGCCCCCGGATGGGTTCAAACAGATTGATGGGGATACGTTCATGTCTCCGGGATCTGTTGATGCAGCCTTTCGTGCGGCGGGTGCCGCCGTGCGGGCCGTTGATATAGTTCTGGCCGGCGAAGCGCCGAACGCGTTTTGCGCTATTCGGCCTCCGGGGCATCATGCCGAGACCGAGACGGCCATGGGGTTCTGCCTGTTTGGGAATGCCGCGCTGGCTGCAAAGCACGCGTTGGATCATCACGGGTTGAACCGCGTGGCAGTGGTGGATTTCGACGTGCATCATGGCAATGGCACGCAAGACCTGCTGTGGGACGAGAAACGCGCTTTGGTGATTACCAGCCAGCAGATGCCCTTATGGCCCGGCTCGGGCCGCCCGGATGAGACCGGTGCTTATGAAACCGTTTTGAACATACCATTGGCTCCGGGCACGGGTGGGGCCGAGATGCGGGCAGCCTATGAAGCGCAAGCCTTTCCGCGTCTGCGGGCGTTTAGGCCGGAACTGATCATTATTTCCGCTGGGTTTGATGCGCATCAGGATGATCCGTTGGCCAATCTCAATTGGTCCACTGGCGATTTCGCCTGGATCACGGCGGAGCTGTGCAAGATTGCCGATGACGTGTGTGATGGCCGTATCGTCTCGACTCTGGAAGGCGGTTATGATCTGAACGCATTGGCCGAGGCGACACGCGCCCATGTGGAAGAACTGATAAAGGCAGCACGATGACCGATACCCCAGTTGAACAAATGACGTTCGAACAAGCGATGAAAGAGCTTGAGGCCGTGGTTGGCCAGTTGGAACGTGGTGATGTGGCGCTGGATCAATCGATTGCGCTGTACGAACGTGGCGCCGCATTGAAGAAGCGCTGCGAGGATGAGCTGAAGCGTGCTGAGGAAAAAGTGGCCGCGATCACTCTGGACGCAGATGGCCAGCCAACCGGGACGACGCCTGTCGAAGGTCAGTAAATGTTTCGTGAAAAGCTGGCACAGGATGCCACGCTGATTCAGAGCCATTTCGATCTGGTTCTGAGCGCGCTGGATGATCTGGATGTGACACGGGCCATGGCCTATGCCACCGAGGGCGGCAAGCGTCTGCGAGGGTTTCTGGTATTGGAAAGCGCGCGGTTGCTTGGCGTCGATACAGCTCGGGCAATCTGGCCAGCGACGGGTATCGAAGCGCTGCATGCATACTCTCTGGTCCATGACGACCTGCCTTGCATGGATGATGACGACCTGAGGCGTGGACGCCCGACGGTGCACGTGAAATGGGATGAGGGCACCGCCGTTCTGGCCGGGGATGCGCTGCAGACACTTGCGTTTGAGCTTTGCACGCGGCCAGAGGTCGGAAATGCTGAAATACGCGCTGAACTGGCTCTAACACTGGCAAAAGCGAGCGGCGCACAGGGTATGGTTCTGGGTCAGGCGCTGGATATCGCCGCTGAGACGGCGGCGGAGCCGCTGACACTGGATGAGATTACACATCTGCAAGCGGGCAAGACCGGTGCGTTGATCGAATGGTCCGCCTGTGCGGGTGCGCGATTGGCGCAGGCCGATCCCACCCAATTGCGCCAATATGCCCAGGCGCTTGGGCTTGCCTTTCAGATCGCGGATGACATTTTGGATGTCGAAGGAGATGCCGAAAAGGCCGGAAAGCGGCTACAGAAAGACGCCGAGGCGGGCAAAGCGACCTTTGTCTCGCTACTGGGTTTGGACGCCGCCAGATCCCGTGCAATTGAGCTTGTGGAACAGGCTTGTGCTGCGCTGGACGAACATGGCTCCGCTGCAGAAACCTTGAAGCAGGCTGCCCGCTTCGTTATTGCCCGGGACAGCTAAGCCAGGAACACCAAATGTCTGACCGCCCGAATACGCCCTTGTTGGACCTTGTGAGCCGCCCAGCGGATCTGAAGCAGTTTTCAGATGCGCAGTTGCATCAGGTCGCACATGAGTTGCGGGCCGAGACGATTTCAGCAGTTTCGGTGACCGGAGGGCATCTGGGCGCGGGTCTGGGTGTCGTCGAGCTGACCACGGCGCTGCACGCGGTATTCGACACGCCACGAGACAAGATCATCTGGGACGTAGGTCACCAGTGTTATCCGCACAAGATTCTGACAGAACGCCGGGACCGAATTCGCACCCTGCGCACAAAAGACGGCCTAAGCGGATTCACCAAGCGCAGTGAAAGCGCCTATGATCCATTCGGCGCTGCACATTCCAGTACCTCGATCAGTGCCGCGCTAGGCTTTGCTGTCGCGCGTGATCTGGGCGGCGTTACGCCTGAAGGGCTGGGCGATGCGATCGCTGTGATCGGCGATGGCTCTATGTCCGCCGGCATGGCCTTTGAGGCGATGAACAACGCAGGCCACCTGAAGAAACGCTTGATCGTAATTCTCAATGACAATGAGATGAGCATTGCACCGCCGGTGGGTGCCCTATCGAATTATCTATCGCGCATTTATGCCGAAGAACCATTTCACGATCTGAAAGCTGCTGCCAAAGGTGCGGTGTCGTTGCTGCCGGAACCCTTCCGCGAAGGGGCAAAGCGCGCCAAGGATATGCTGAAGGGCATGGCCATGGGCGGGACGCTATTTGAAGAGCTCGGCTTTTCCTATCTTGGCCCGATCGACGGGCATGATCTGGACCAGTTGCTGACGGTTCTGCGTGCGGTCAAGGCGAAGGCAAGCGGACCGATCCTGATCCATGTGTTGACCAAGAAAGGCAAGGGGTATGCCCCCGCCGAACAGGCCCGCGACAAGGGTCACGCGACCGCCAAGTTCGATGTGGTGACGGGCGAGCAGAAAAAGGCGCCTTCGAACGCGCCTTCCTATACCTCGGTCTTTGGCAAGACACTGGTCGATGAAGCAGCGCGGGATGACAAGATCGTCGCGGTTACAGCCGCGATGCCGGACGGTACCGGGCTGAACCTGTTTGCCGAGCGCTATCCGTCGCGCTGTTTCGACGTAGCGATTGCCGAACAGCATGGCGTGACCTTCTCGGCTGCGTTGGCCGCCGGGGGGATGAAGCCTTTCTGTGCGATGTATTCAACCTTCCTGCAGCGTGGCTATGATCAGGTTGTGCATGATGTGGCGATCCAACGCCTGCCGGTGCGATTTGCCATCGACCGTGCGGGTCTGGTTGGGGCAGACGGTGCGACCCATGCGGGGTCGTTTGATATTGCTTACATGGCCAACCTTCCGGGTATGGTTGTCATGGCGGCTGCAGATGAGGCCGAATTGATGCACATGGTCGCCACTGCGGTGGCACATGACGATGGCCCGATCGCT
Organism: Ruegeria sp. B11; assembly: GCF_056539785.1. NCBI lineage: Bacteria > Pseudomonadati > Pseudomonadota > Alphaproteobacteria > Rhodobacterales > Roseobacteraceae > Ruegeria > Ruegeria sp. B11. The sequence continues at coordinate 104,863 of NZ_JBQFVO010000006.1, forward strand.
TTCCGGTATCCTCGCGGCGAAGGAGCGGGCGTTGATCTGCCCGAGCGCGGAGAAGTATTGGAGATCGGCAAGGGCCGGTTGATCCAGAAAGGTGCCCGAGTGGCGCTGCTGTCTTTCGGTACGCGGCTGGCCGAGGTGCAGAAAGCGGCAGAGGCGCTGTCGGCGCGCGGGATCAAGCCCACCATCGCCGATGCACGCTTTGCCAAACCGCTGGATCGGGACCTGATCCTTGATCTGGCTGCCAATCACGAGGCACTGATCACCATCGAGGAAGGGGCCATCGGCGGCTTTGGCAGCCATGTTGCGCAATTGCTTGCGGATGAGGGCGTGTTTGACGAAGGGTTGAAGTATCGCTCGATGGTGCTGCCGGATATCTTCATCGATCAGGCGAGCCCGGCGGATATGTACGCCGTCGCAGGAATGAACGCAGAACAGATCGAGGCAAAGGTGCTTTCGGTTCTTGGCGTTGCTACAATCGGTGAGAAACGCGCCTGATATTCGGGTGTTGCCGCCCCTGGATGCTGAAAAAATAAGCAGTTCAAAAATGATCTAGGTCAATTCCTTACACGCTGTGCTACGCTAACACCCGAGTCAGGCAGGCCAACCCCTGTCGATCACTCAAAGGTCGCGAGCGAATGAACAAGCTAGCCAGCCGACGCGCATTCCTGAAAGGGAAAGTGCTGCGCGAGGATACATCAGCCATCCACCCACCGGGTGCGGTGAACGAGTTTCTTGAGCTTTGCACCCAATGCGACGAATGCCGCGAGGCCTGCCCTGAAGATATCATCCGTTTCGACACGCAAGGCTGGCCTGTTGTGCAATTGGATGCAGGCCCCTGCACTTTTTGCGGTGATTGCGCCAACGCTTGCCCGACCGGGGCGCTGAATCCTGAACACGTGGCCGATTGGCCTTGGCGCGCTGCGGTGTCGGCCTCTTGCCTGTCGATGAATGGTGTCAGCTGTCGGGTCTGTCAGGATGTCTGCGACCACAATGCGATCCGCTTTCGGCTGCAAACCGGTGGTCGTGCTGAACCCCAACTCGACACCGATATTTGTACCGGCTGTGGCGCTTGTGCCAGCGCCTGCCCTGCCGGTTCTGTCAGCTTTGAACGCCACACCCCGCCCACTCAGGAGGTAGCCTTATGAATATCTGTGGATGCCTCGTCCATGTAACCCCCGAAACCACGCAGAGTGCACAGGCCGCGATTGCAGGTACATACGGGGCAGAAGTTCACGCGGCATCCGAGGATGGCCGCATTGTTGTTGTGGTCGAGGATACGCCGGAAAAAATGGCTTCTGAGACGATCATGGATCTGCATCAGATCCCGGGTGTGATCTCTCTGACCCTGACCTACCACCATTTCGAAGACCTCGCGGAGACCCGTCCGCACCTTAATGCTTCTCGCCAGATCTAAAGCCGGAGACCCATGTCATGACCATCTCTGAATCCCGCCGGACCTTCTTGAAATCAACCGCCGCTGCTGCGACAGCATCAGCCGCAGGACTTCCCCTTGCGACCGGACAAGCCAGCGCTCAGGTCGGCAACCTTGATATCCGTTGGGACAAAGCCGCCTGCCGGTTCTGCGGCACCGGATGCTCGGTTCTGGTAGGCACCAAAGACGGGCGCGTGGTCGCCACGCAAGGCGACCCGGATGCGCCGGTGAACCGCGGTCTGAACTGTATCAAGGGCTATTTCCTGTCCAAGATCATGTACGGCAAAGACCGCCTGACCACGCCGATGCTGCGCAAAACCAACGGCGAATATGACAAGAATGGTGAGTTCGAACCCGTCAGCTGGGACGAAGCCTTCGACGTCATGGCTGCCAAGTGGAAAGAGGCCCTTGCCAAGAAAGGCCCGACCAGTGTCGGCATGTTCGGTTCGGGCCAGTGGACCGTTTGGGAAGGCTACGCCGCTGCCAAACTGATGAAAGCCGGTTTCCGATCCAACAACATCGACCCCAACGCGCGCCATTGTATGGCCTCGGCGGTTGTCGGCTTCATGCGCACCTTCGGCATTGATGAACCAATGGGCTGCTATGACGATTTCGAGCACGCAGACACATTCGTGCTCTGGGGCTCGAACATGGCCGAGATGCACCCGATTCTGTGGTCACGCCTGACCGACACACGTCTGACCAAACCGGGATCCGAAGTGCATGTACTGTCGACCTATGAACACCGCTCGTTCGAGTTGGCCGACAATGGAATGGTCTTTGCGCCGCAGACCGATCTGGCGATCCTGAACTATATTGCCAACTACATTATCCAGAACGGCGCGGTGAACGAAGAGTTCGTCAACAAACACGTCAACATCACCAAAACCGCCACCGATATTGGCTATGGACTGCGCGATAACAACCCGCTGCAGGAAGAGGCAGAGAATCCAAACTCTGGCAAGATGGAGCCGATCAGCTTCGAAGAATATGCCGAAGCGGTATCGGAATACACGCTGGAATACACATCGGAACTCTCCGGTGTTCCTGCCGCTCAGCTTGAGCGTCTGGCCCAGCAATATGCCGACCCCAACCGCAAAGTGATGAGTCTGTGGACCATGGGCTTCAACCAGCACACTCGCGGATCGTGGGTGAACTCGCTGATGTACAATGTGCACCTGCTGGTGGGTAAGATTTCCGAACCCGGAAACTCGCCCTTCTCGCTCACCGGTCAACCTTCGGCCTGTGGTACGGCACGTGAGGTCGGAACCTTCGCTCACCGTCTGCCGGCTGATATGGTTGTGGCAAACGACAAACACCGCGAGATTTGCGAGACCGCGTGGAAAATTCCTGCGGGCACCATCCCACCCAAACCCGGATTCCACGCCGTTTTGCAGCACCGCAAGCTGAAGGACGGCGATCTGAATGCCTATTGGGTGCAGTGCACCAACAACATGCAGGCCGCGCCCAATATCAACGAAGAAGGCTATCCCGGCTATCGCAACCCGGAGAACTTCATTGCCGTCTCCGATCCCTATCCTACTGTAACAGCCCTGTCGGCTGACCTGATCCTGCCTACCGCCATGTGGGTCGAGAAGGAAGGCGCCTATGGCAACGCCGAGCGTCGCACCCAATTCTGGCGGCAACAGGTCAAAGCTCCGGGCGAAGCGAAATCCGATCTGTGGCAGTTGATGGAGTTCTCCAAACGCTTCACCGTTGAAGAGGTTTGGGGCGAGGAACTGCTGGCCACCATGCCAGAACATCGTGGTAAGACCATGTATGACGTGCTGTTCGCCAATGGCACGATCGACAAGTTCCCGCTGTCAGAGACCGCAGAAGGATTCGACAACGACGAGTCCGAGCACTTTGGCTACTACGTGCAAAAGGGCCTGTTCGAGGAATATGCCGAGTTTGGGCGCGGCCACGCGCACGATCTGGCCCCATTCGAAACCTACCACCAGGCGCGTGGCCTGCGCTGGCCAGTCGTGGATGGCAAGGAAACACTGTACCGCTTCCGAGAAGGCTATGATCCGTATGTGCCTGAAGGCGAAGACGTGAAATTCTATGGTCATAAGGACGGCAAGGCCAAGATCATCTTCGCGCCATACGAACCCGCCCCCGAGGTACCGGATGAGGAATTCAACCTGTGGCTCTGCACAGGGCGTGTGCTGGAACATTGGCATTCAGGTTCGATGACCCGCCGCGTGCCCGAACTGCACCGCTCCTATCCCGCCGCCGTTGTCTATATGCACCCGGATGATGCGCGCGACCGCGGTCTGCGCCGCGGGCAGGAGATCGTTCTTTCCACCCGCCGCGGCGAAGTTAACAGCCGGGTCGAAACCCGAGGCCGGAACAAAGTGCCGCGTGGCCTGGTGTTCATGCCATGGTTCGACGAAGGCCAGTTGACAAACAAGCTGACTTTGGACGCGACCTGCCCGCTCTCGAAAGAGACCGACTTCAAGAAATGCGCCTGTAAGGTCGAGCGCGCGTAAAAGGCTGGCAAGGCAAAGGTCGTCCCCATGTCTCGTGTTGGCACTCCCCTTTCGCCGCAGCGGCGCCGGTTCCTGCAGGACTCGGCGCGCGCAGCGGGCGGCTGCGTAGCAGCCGGTTCCTTGCTGGCCTGGCTGGCGCGGGACGCACGGGCGTTGCCGGCCGAGGCATTGCGCCCCCCCGGTGCCTTGCCGGAAAAAGACTTTCTGTCAGCCTGCATCCGCTGTGGTCTGTGCGTACGAGAGTGTCCCTATGACACGCTGAAACTGGCCGAGCTGGGTGTCGATGCGGTGGCCACCGGCACGCCGTATTTCACCGCCCGTGATATCCCTTGCGAAATGTGTGACGACATCCCCTGCGTCGCTGCCTGCCCGACCGGGGCGCTGGACCCCGGACTGGACAATATCGACGACGCCAAGATGGGTGTCGCCGTTCTGGTCGATCAGGAAAACTGCCTGAACTTCTTCGGCCTGCGCTGCGATGTCTGTTACCGCGTCTGCCCCGTCATCGACGAGGCCATTACGCTGGAGACCGAACACAACGCCCGCTCGGGCAGTCATGCAATCTTCATTCCAACCGTTCACGCCGATCATTGCACCGGCTGCGGCGTTTGCGAGAAAAGCTGCGTTCTGCCCGAAGCGGCGATCAAAGTTCTTCCCGCCCGATTGGCTCGGGGCAGCAGCGCCGATCACTACCGCAAGGGCTGGGAAGAGAAAGAAGCCAAAGGCGCGCCCGTCGTCGAAGGTATCATCGATTTGCCTGATCGCCTGCCGGGGCCGGGCACCGATAACCTTGTCGCACCGGGCGGGTTTGAGCCCAGCTTCAAATTGCCGGAGTTCACTCAATGACCGTCCGCACAAACATGCCGCTGGGGCATGAAGCTATCGCCGCCAAAGGTTGGCTGAGTGCCCATAAATACCTGCTGCTGCGCCGCGCCAGCCAGGTGTTCTTCCTGGTACTGTTCCTGTTGGGCCCGTGGTTCGGCCTCTGGATCGTGCAGGGCACTCTGGCCGGGTCGCTGACCCTAGGCGTACTGCCCCTGACAGATCCGTTCGTCTTGCTGCAAAGTCTGATCGCAGGGCACTGGCCCGAGCTGACCGCCGCCATTGGTGCCGTCATCGTTCTGGCGACCTACGCGTTGGTCGGAGGCCGCGTCTATTGCTCGTGGGTCTGCCCGATCAACCCTGTAACCGACGGCGCGCACTGGCTGCACCGCAAGCTGGGCCTGCAAAAAGGCTGGCAGCCCAAACGCGGAACGCGGCTGTGGATCATGGCCACCGTGCTGGTCGTGTCCGGCCTGACCGGCGCAATTGCATGGGAACTGGTCAACCCGATCACCATGCTGCATCGCGGACTGATCTTTGGCATGGGCTTCGTCTGGACGATGGTCGCCGCGATTTTCCTGTTTGACTTGCTTGTCTCGCGCCATGGATGGTGCGGCCATGTCTGCCCCGTAGGCGCATTCTACGGACTGGTGGGCAGCAAGACGATGCTGCGGGTCAGCGCCGCCAATCGCAACGCCTGTGACGATTGCATGGACTGCTACGCGGTTTGCCCGGAAAACCATGTGATCTCTCCGGCGCTGAAAGGCAAAGACAACCCGCTGATCCTGTCGCCCGACTGCACCAATTGCGGACGCTGCATCGATGTCTGCGCTGAAGACGTTTTCAAATTCACCCATCGGTTCGACGCCCTGACCGTCGCGCCACCGGAATCAACCGCCGCGCCCCAGCCGCGCGCCTCAAGACCTTTTTGAAGGAGTGAGAAGATGAAAAAGCCGATCCTAGTGGGCCTTGCCCTGATCCCGCCGCTGCTCCTCGGTGGCCTGGCCCTCGCGCAGTCTGCCGGAGTTAACAGCCTACGCGGTGCCGAAGTCGATGAGCCCGCCGTCCTGGATCAGGTGCATCGGACAGTCGAAGGCCGAATGCAGCGTAATTATCGCCAGCAGCCGCCGCTGATCCCACATTCGATCGAACAGTACCAGATCGACCTGCGCACCAATCAGTGCCTCTCCTGCCATGACTGGACCAAGGCTGGTGAACGCAACGCTCCGACGTTGTCGATGACTCACTATCTGGACCGCGAAGGGCGAGAGTTGGATCAGATCGCCGGCACACGGTATTTCTGCAATCAGTGCCACGTACCACAGGCCGATGCGCTGCCTCTGGTCGATAACACTTTTGAACCTTCCTCCGGAAACTGAACACAGGTCGAAAAGGAGAGCGCGACATGTCCGACTCCCAAGAAAAACAAGGACTCATCCGGCGCCTCTGGACCTGGTTCTGGAGCCCGATCGCCGTCCTCAGTGTCGGCTTTACACTACTGGCCGGGTTTCTGGCAGGCATCCTGTTCTGGGGTGGGTTCCACTGGGCACTGGAATTGACCAACACGGAAGAGTTCTGCGTATCCTGCCACACGATGGAAACCAATCTGGGCGAATATCGGGAAACGGTCCATTACAATAACGATTCCGGCGTGCGGGCCATCTGTTCCGATTGCCACGTTCCGGACGAGTGGAACCACAAGATCAAGGCCAAGATCATGGCCGTGAAGGACGTCTACCACGAACTGGCAGGCACTATCAGCACGAAAGAGAAGTATGAGGACCATCGTCTTTCCATGGCGTCGGCCGTATGGAAGAAGATGAAGGAATCCGACAGCCGGGAATGCCGCAACTGCCACAACTTTGACTATATGGACTTCACCCTTCAGGAAACCCGCGCAGCCAGCGAACACCAGCGCGCAATCGACACCGGCATGACCTGCATCGATTGCCACCAGGGCATCGCACACAGTCTCCCACCCAACTATTTGGAAACGTATGAGAAGATTGCGAAAGAGGTAGATGGTGAGGTTCTGCAGGAACACGCTGCAGCATCAGGGGACGACATCCGCGCGTTCCTGAACAAAAGCTCGGAACAAGGTGGGGACTGAGATGTTAGAGATACTTGGAACCATCGGCGGTAACGTACTGGGTCTGCCCGGCATTCTGGGTCTGGCACTGGGAATGATGACGCGCCAATACTGGTTGGGCGCACTGATGGGTGGATTGGTTGGCCTGATCGCACCTCTGCTCTTTGCCGGTTGGCAGATTTCCCACGTTGGAACGATAGCGCTGCTGATCGCAATTATCGTTGGTCTCTGCGCCGGAAGTCTGGGCACCGCCATTCGCCGCAAGGGCGCAACCGTCTGAAGTGGTTGGTCGGGCCCGGCGGCAATTCCGGGGTCACCGCCCCCAGTTTTCCGCCGGATCGCTTTCCGCATAGTCCCGCAAACGCGCGATATCCGAGATTTCGGCGTGGTTGCGGTTGATCTTCACACCCACCGCCTTGAGCCGCGAAAACGCCCGGCTCAGGCTTTCCGGCTTCATCCCCAGACGGCCTGCGATGAGCATCTTGTCGTAGGGCAGCAAAACCTCGCATCCGCCTTTGTCGCTGTCGCAGAGATTCAACAAAAACTCGGCCACGCGTTGCGCTCCGGTCTGAGCCTTGAGTTGCTCTAGCTGCGCCACCAACGAGTGAAGATGGGTAAAGGTCGCGGCCAGAATAGAAATACCGATCTCAGGGTCCTCTCTCATCAATGAGATCAGGATCGGACTGGGGATATGCATGACATCACAGGCCGATACGGCCTCGGCGGATACAGGATAGGGAACGTTACGCAGAGCTACGGCCTCACCAAAGCTGTCACCACGTTTGAAGACGCTCACGACGGCTTCGGCCCCGGTGGGGGTCATGCGGAACAGCTTGACCCAACCCTCAAGCACGACGTGGATGGCCTGCGCTTTTTCCTCCTGCAGGAATATTGTCTCACCACGGTCATACTGACGCCAGATCGCGTGGCTCAGCAGTGTTTCCACATGCTGTTCCGGTAAACTGCGCAGCAGCAGCGACTGACGTGCGATCGCTTTTTGTGCTTCGTGAGACAAGAGAATACCCCTGTTATTTCCTGCCGGCGCATGGGCGCGGTCGGTCCATCCCTGTTCCACGCTATGCCAGAGCCGGCAGTTGTGCACCATAGTTTTATGTTGCCTAAACTTGACTATTGTCATGTTGCGGCTTGGTTCGCTGCCCTATTCTCGGCTCAAAGCCAGTATTCCGGGGAGCACGTAACATGGACTACGAGCGTTATTTCAGTCAAAGCCTCAGTGACCTTCGGGATGAAGGGAACTATCGTGTTTTCATAGACTTGCAACGTCGCTGTGGTTCTTTCCCGAACGCGTGTCAGACGGATGGATCTGTCCAGCGAAATGTGCGGATCTGGTGTTCGAATGACTATCTTGGCATGGGTCAGCACCCATCAGTTATCGATGCAATGCATGACGCATTGGATCGCTGTGGCGCGGGGGCCGGGGGCACGCGAAACATATCAGGCACCACTCACGACCACGTGCTGCTTGAGGCCGAACTGGCCGATCTGCATGGAAAGGAAGCCGCGCTTCTGTTTACTTCCGGGTATGTTTCGAATTGGGCAGCCCTTGGCACTCTCGCCGCGAAAATCCCCGGCCTGATCGTATTCTCTGATGCACTGAACCATGCCTCGATGATCGAAGGCATCCGCCACTCGCGGGCGCAGAAGGTGATCTGGAAACACAACGATTTGGATGACCTTGAAGCCAAACTGGCCGCAGCTGATCCCGATGCGCCGAAGATGATCGCGTTCGAGTCGGTCTATTCGATGGATGGTGACATCGCCCCCATCAAAGAGATTTGCGATCTCGCCGACAAATACGGCGCGATGACCTATCTGGATGAGGTTCATGCCGTTGGCCTCTATGGGCCACGCGGCGGTGGTATCGCTGAACGAGAAGGCCTTATGGATCGCCTGACGGTGATCGAAGGCACGCTTGGTAAAGCGTTCGGTGTGGTGGGCGGGTATATTGCTGCCTCGGCTGCGCTGTGCGATTTCGTGCGCAGCTTCGCCAGCGGGTTTATTTTTACCACCGCCCTGCCACCATCGATCGCGGCCGGGGCCGCGGCCTCGATCCGGCATTTGAAACAATCGAATGCTGAGCGCGACCTGCAGAAAGCCCGTGTATCGCAGGTTCGGGCTCGTTTGGATGCGGAAGGTATTCCTCATATTCCTAACCCCAGCCACATCATCCCGGTGATGGTTGGCGATCCGGTGAAGTGCAAGTTTATCTCGGACACGCTGCTGGAAGAGTTCGGCATCTACATTCAGCCGATCAATTATCCCACCGTACCAAAAGGGACCGAGCGTCTGCGGATCACGCCGTCTCCGGTACATACGGATGAGGATATCGAGCATCTGGTTGGCGCGCTGTCCACACTCTGGCAACGCTGTCAGATTGCGCGCATGCCGATGGCAGCCCAGTAACCAAGAAGCGCCCCCTAGCGTAAAACTTCGCCGTCTCCCCGGAGGCGGCGTTTTTTTGAGTCAGATCAGGTAGAGGGCAAAGACAATGATGGCAAAGCCCGTCAGCACCATGGTGAAACCTCGCAGCCAGGCCGGGCTGTTTACGAGATCAAGATAACAAGCCAGGATAACGCGACATTTCGCCAATGCGAGGACCAGAATACACCCCGCCAGAACGGCTGGCGGGATGGGCAGCACAGTCAACAGTGCTGATGCGACGCTGAGCACCAAAAGGGTCAGCCATGCACGTGTGAGCGAACTATGGAGCGCCCTTCGCCAGTATTTGGGAAAAGATGGTGCTGCAGGCATCGGAATTATCCCAGCAGGTAGATCACGGGGAAAAGCATGATCCAGACTAGATCGACCATGTGCCAGAACTGCGCACCTGCCTCAATGTTGCGTGGATCGTCACGCCAGGCGACCAGCAGCAGGATACCGACCCCTGCCAACACATGTGCGGCGTGAAACCCGGTCAGCAGATAATAGAACAGGAAAAATGGGTGGGTCTCATAGGTGATCCCATGTGCAGCTTTGCCCGCGTATTCCGCACCTTTGATGATCAAGAACACGACACCCAGCACGGCGGCAGTGATCAAGGCCATTCGAGCCACGCCCCGGCGCGCGATTTTTCGCCACTGCAGCGCCTGAGCCGCCAGATAGCCCGAGGTGACCAGCACCACCGTGTTGAGCGCCGCCCCTGTCCGGTAAAGGTGCGATTGAGCCTCGGCAAATCCTGTCGGGTCGGTCAGGCGCACGCCCATGAAGGCAATCAGGCCCGCGCCGAAAACCAGCAATTCCGAGATGATCAGAACCCACATCAGCAGCTCGCCCGGAAGCTCATCGATCAAAGAGGCGTCGCTCATGCTCCAACCAGTTGGCGGTAGATCTGAGGCAGGGCCATGATCAGCCGGTGCGGGTCGGGGATGACGGCGAAGCCGCCTTGACCGAACATGCGCGGGAACCAGCTTTTGCCGGTTTTGTCGATGGTAACGCCAAAGACCGATTGCCCTGCCCTACGCGCCTCGCGCACGGCCATGCAGGTGTCTTCGATACCGTGGCGACCCTCGTAATGGTCCAGGTCGTTGGGTTTGCCGTCAGTGATGATCAATAGCAACCGGCGTTTGCGCGATTGGCTGGCCAGATCGGCGGAACAATGGCGTATTGCGGCGCCGAGGCGGGTATAGTGGCCGGGGCGCAGCGAGGCGATGCGCTGTTCCACCAAACTACCCATCGGCTCATCGAAGCGTTTACAGCGCTGCACGTAAACCCGTTGGCGTTTCAGCGAGCTGAAGGCGTGGATGGCGAAATCGTCGCCGCAGGCGTTCAGACCCCAGGCGAGTGCCGCAAGAGCCTCGCGTTCAATGTCGATTACGGCGCGGCCTGTGACGGCGCTTTCGGTCGAGCGGCTGACATCCAGCAGGATAGACACCGCCAGATCGCGCGCCTCGGGGCGCGATTGCATCCAAATGCGTTCGGTGCCTTCGCCATTGGCACAACGGTCTACCTGCGCCCGAACGGCTGCCTCGATATCCAATTGGTCACCATCCAGATGACCACGCGTCATCACGCGGCCCGGGCGCAGCGCCTCGAACTGGCGTTTCACGGCGCGGATGCGGCGGGCAGTGGCGGGGTCTTTGCCGAACTCGGCGGCATCTTCGCGAATCTCGGCATCCGAGGTCAGAACGTTGACATGATCGGGCAAGTATTGGCCGATGCGCACGTCCCATTCGGGATACAAAACCCGTCCCGACAGGCGTTCGCGGTTCACGTCCTCCGGAGCGAGGTCCAGATGAAGTTTCAGTTTGGTCGGCGGCGCCTTCGAGATCTGACCCAAGCCAATCTCTTCCTGATCATCGGCGGCTTTCTTGGCGTTATCAGGATCGTCATCGTCGATGCGCCGGTTGATGTTCAGGAACTCAGCCCAACTGAGGATCGCTTCGAACTTGTGCAGGATGAAACTGTCGCTGCGGTTGGCCTGATCCGATTTGCGGCGGCGGGCACGGTGGGTTTTTTCGCCGGATTCCTCGGGCGGTCCTTCGGTTTCGGGGTTCTCCACTTCGTTATGTTCGGAGAACCCGACCGGGCGCAACTCGGGCCACAGCGGGACAGGCCGGAAATGCTGATAGCTGCGCGGGGCGGTGAGGTCGTCATCCAACGCTAGAAGATGTTCAGCCTTTGGCGACAAAGGCGCGGGGTCGCCCAGCATGTGGCGGACCAGTTCTTCAACCGCTGCCTCGACGGGTGGCAGCCCGGAAATGTCGCGTTGATACAGAACGCCCTTGCACAGCTCGGTATAAAGCGGGCGCAGGCCGGGGGCGTTGTGCAACGCCGCCTCGACCATCTGTCGGGCGGCGACAAGCGCATGCAGGTCGGCGCGCAACGGGTCGTCTTCGTCGATACGAGTTCCGGCATGTGCAGCGGCGGCGGCCAGCCAGACATAAAGCGCACCGTTGGCTTCACGCGCGGGAAACACCGCCAGCCGATCCGGCAAACGCAGAACTTCGCCATCGAACGACGCACGCGGCATCATCTCGGCCTCGGTTGCCAGACGACGACGCCACCCCAGACGGTGGCGCGAAATCTCGGGCGAGACCGGGCGCAATTCTACGCCCGGACTACCCCCAAGTCCTCGAAAGAGGACTGCCAGCCGCCCTGCGACCTCTGAGAGGTCGACCGCGGCTCCATCATGCACTTCAGGTGCATCAAGGCGACTGGCAAGGGTGTGCCACAGTTTCCCGATCGTTTCTTCGGGTTCCCATGGCTCAAAATCGATCCTGACCATCGGCCGGCCTCACCCAAAGACAGCCGTGACAAGATCGAGGAGCCCGCGTTTGATATCCTCATCATCAGTCAGAGGTTCGATCATTGCGGCGAGGATGGCGCGGTCGGTGGACATGCCCTGTGCGATCAGCGTCGCGGCATAAACGACCAGCCGGGTGGACACGCCTTCCTCAAGGTCCTGACCCTTAAGCCCGCGCAACTTACCTGCAAGGCGTACCAGCGGTTTACAGCGTTCAAGCGGCAGACCGCTTTCTTGCGCGACGACTTCGGCCTCCATCTCGGGCGAAGGAAAGTCGAATTCCAGCGAGATGAACCGCTGCCTGGTCGAGGGTTTCAGGGTTTTCAGGATATTCTGGTATCCGGGGTTGTACGAGGCCACCAGCATGAAGCCGGGCGCGGCCTCAAGCTCTTCGCCGGTGCGGTCGATCGGCAGGATGCGCCGGTCGTCGGTCAGCGGGTGCAGCACAACGGTGACGTCCTTGCGGGCTTCGACCACCTCATCAAGGTAGCAGATCGCGCCTTCGCGCACCGCACGAGTCAGAGGGCCATCAACCCAGACTGTTTCGCCGCCCTTCAACAGGTAGCGACCGATCAGGTCGGCGGCGGCGAGGTCATCGTGGCAGGCTACGGTGTAAAGCGGGCGGCCAAGCTTGGCGGCCATATGGGCCACAAAGCGGGTCTTGCCGCAACCTGTTGGGCCTTTCAGCAAGACCGGCAGGTCGTTGTTGTAGGCGGCGGTGAACACATCGCATTCATCGCTTTGGGCGAGGTAGAAGGGGGCGTTCGCCGCCCCCTCATTCAGTTTCATGGAGCCATCCATATCCATTACTCCGCAGGGGTTTCAGAGGCACCGGGTTCAATCACCTCTTTCCGGGGCACCCAGATCGAGTAGATGAACAGAAGCGCACCAAGGACCACGACCACACCAGAGCCAAGACGCATCCAGTAGAAGATCGCGATCTGGTCCTGCACGTCCATGAAGTAGTCACCGACCACACGTTGCATGTGAGTCTGCACGGTACCACCGAAGGTCAGGACGAAGGTCATGAAGACCATGCCGCTGGTCATAAGCCAGAACGAGCCCATGTTCAGAACCTGATTGTAGGGATCACGGTTCTTCAGGATCGGCATCGCATAGCTGAAGATCGCCAGGTTGAGGCAGACATAAGCACCGTAGAAGGCCAGGTGACCGTGGGCTGCGGTGATCTGCGTGCCATGGGTATAGTAGTTCACCCCGTGCAGCGTGTGCAGGAAGCCCCAGACACCGGCACCGAAGAAGGCAAGCGTTGCACAGCCCAGTGACCACAGCAGAGCAGCCTTGTTAGGGTGGTCACGACGGCCCTTCCAGACCATGACGAAGGCAAAGGCCATCATCGCGAAGAACGGGATCACCTCGAGGCTTGAGAAGATCGAACCGATCCACTGCCAATAGCCGGGTGTACCGATCCAATAGTAGTGGTGACCTGTCCCAAGGATGCCCGAGAACAGCGCGGCGGCGACGATGACATAGAGCCATTTCTCGACCACCTCACGGTCAACGCCCGTAAGCTTCAGCATCAGGTAGGCCAGGATCGAGGCCATGATCAGCTCCCATACGCCTTCGACCCATAGGTGGACGACATACCACCAGTATTGCTTGTCCAAGGACAGGTTGCCCGGGTTGTAGAAAGCAAACAGGAACAGCAGCGCCAGACCCCAGAGGCCCAGAACAAGGATGCTCGAAATCGCCGTCTTCTTGCCCTTCAGAACGGTCAGTGACACGTTGTAAAGGAACATCAGCGCGGCCACGACGATGCCCGCCTTGACCCATTTGGGTTGTTCAAGGAACTCGCGCCCCTCTTTGCCCAGCAGCCAGTTGCCTTCGAACAGGTTGAAGACATAGGTCACGACCACGCCCAGCGTGCCAACCACAAGAATGATCAACTGCAGATAGGCCAGCTTGGTCGAATGAATCTCGCGCTCGGTCTCTTCGGGGATCAGGAAGTAGGCCGCACCGAAGAAGCCCAGCAGTAGCCAGACGATCAGAGAGTTGGTGTGCAGCATCCGTACGATATTGAACGGCAGAAGCTCACTCAGGAAGTTCGGGAATACATAGATGAAACCGGCTAGCAGGCCGCCGATTACCTGTACCGCGAACAGGGCCATCGCTACTGCGAAGTAGGCGTAGGCGATTTTTTGGGATTCGTATTTCATTGCTCCGTTCCCTTTCTCAGCCTGCCTCGTTGGGCGGCCAGCCCTGCGCATCGATGTTGTCCGTCCAGATCAAGAAGTTGGTCAGATCGCGGATCTCTTCGTCGCTGAGGTTGAAATTGGGCATCTGCCGACGACCGGGAATGCCGGTCGGCTGCGCCTCCATCCAGCCCTTGAGCGCTTCAAAGGCCGATTCCGGGTCGTCCAGCACACCCCAGCGGGTCATCACATTCCCGACTTCCGGCGCGTAGTAGGCGCCCTCGCCCAGGATCGTGTGACAGTTGATGCAGGCATGTTTTTCCCAGACATGTTTGCCCCGAACCACACTGTCATCAAGCTTCGCCGAATTCTCGGAGTTGACGATGTACCAGTGCGAGTGGGCCGACAGGGCCAGGAAGATGAGGATGAAGAACAGTGACCCGCCATAGAATATGTTGCGAGCCATGCTCTTTGTCATGACTTCTCGCATTGCGCTCTCCTTTGCGCAGATTAGCTAGTCTGATGACAATGGCGGGTGGGTCGCAGGGCTGCCTTAACGAAAGTCAAGCATGCCAAAGTAAGCGCGGAATTGGACACCTGTGGTCATAATTGCGTCAGTATCACTAAAATGCCCTCAGATTGCCTTGAAAAATAGTACTTAGAACAGCATGTTTCCGGACGTTCGAAAAGTTGAAGCGAGCGTTCTCGATTTATTGGTGAATAGAGGTGCTTAGATGGCACCTGAAGCGTGGTGGTTAAAGAATGGCGAACTACTCATACATCGGATACGCACCCGGCGTCATTACGGTGAATACAATTGGGCCTGATACGATCACCCTGGACGCAAGCTATGACCCCGCGACGGACCGAAGGGTATTCAATGTTGAGGACGAGGCCGGTGGTTTCATTCGAAATGGGTTTGGCCCGCCAGTTCCCGATACCGGGGATGTTTTCAACGGCGACAGATTCAACAACGAAAATGGCGACGACGATACACAGACCGGAACAGTAACAAACCTTGATGGTTCGACAACGTTTCTGAGCGGCGACATCTATCTGGAAGAATCCTACATTCTGACGAATCCCAGTGGTGGTACGATCACTGTGTACCTTGTCGAGGTTGAAGGAACCAACGCTGGCTACATAACCTCTGAGCCCCTAGATCCCGGGGTGACGTATTCGATGAGCGTCGTCAACGTTACACCGAGCAACGCACCGGACACGACTGACCCCGATTCCATCGTTGATGTTCCTTGTTTCTCAGCCGGAACGCTTATTGCGACACCTGATGGTGATGTCGCGATAGAAACGCTTTCCGCTGGTGACAAGGTTGTCACCTTGGATCATGGACCACAACCAATTCGCTGGATCGGCGCGCGCGCTCTGGATAGGTCTGAATTTGCGCTCAATCCCAAGCTGCGCCCGATCCGAATCGCAGCGGGCAGCCTGGGAAGCAACCTGCCGCGACGTGATCTGTTGGTCTCGCCGCAGCATCGCATGTTGATCCGTTCGAGTATCGCCGTTCGCATGTTCGACAGCGAGGAGGTTCTGGTCCCAGCCCATAAGCTGGTCGGCATACCCGGCATAACCGTCGACGAGACAGCTCAGGGCGTGGTGTATTTCCATATTCTGTTCGACCGGCATGAGATCGTGCTGGCGGAAGGCGCGCCGTCAGAAAGCCTATTCACAGGCAAACAAGCCTTGAAAGGAATACAGCCCGAGGCGCTGGCCGAAATTGTTGCGCTCTTCCCAGAGTTAGCTTTGCCAGACCATCAACCAATCGCAGCCCGCCAGATTCCAAAACGCGGAAGACAAATCCATACTTTGCTGCAACGACATATTAAGAATGACAGGGCGTTGCTCCGACCTTCTTGATCTAAAAACCGTTGCTCAGGCCGCTAGACGTGGCCCGGTCAACGCGGGCCACATCGCAACCAGATACAAGACGATGGCGCAGATCCACAGCCCATCTGAGGCCAGCATCGCAACCAGATATCCCTGGTCAAACGCCGACCCGATCCAGCGCAAAACTGCGGCTGCCGCCATCAAACCGTAAGCGATCGCCATGGGTGGCGGGGCCACGAGGGCACGGCCACTATGGCCAAGGGCGGCCCGACTCATCACGGCAAGGGTCATGCCGCCGACGCAACCAATGCCCAGAACATGCAGCGCCCCGATCTCGCTGCCGAACCCCTGCACTGCCAGCCCCCACAGGATCAGGCCCAGCGCCAGCATGCCCAGCCCCAGATGCAACGCGATCAGGATCGGCTGCCGCAGTGCCCAGCGTGCGCGCCAACGTGCCATGCGCAGGATCTGAGCAACGCCAAGCATCAGCGCGATAGCGCCTGATACAGGTCCGATTCCAAAGACGAGCACGCTCAGCGGCAGTGACAGTGCAAGCCCCATGGCGGCTTTATCAAACGCTCCTACCGAAATAGGCCAGTTGGATTCGGGCTCTCCCGCGCGTTTCATCGCATTTCGGGTGAAAGCTGGCGTAATGCGCCCACCAAGTATCGCGATTAGGCTGCAAAGCGTCAGCAACCCCGCCCGCAATCCGATGTCCAGCGTATCGCTGGTCGCACCGATCCACTCTAAATGGGTTAACAAGTTGGCAATCCAGATCGCACTGAGCAGCAAAAGGAATACCATGTTCTGCGGTTTGGGGCGTCGGATCAGCTGAGTAGCAATCTTTGCCGCCAGAATTGGAACAAAGACCAGATCGAACACAGCGACCAGAACAGGCGGCAGCGCACCGGAGAACCACATCGCTACCCGCCCGGCCAACCAGAGACCTGCAGCCAGCATGATGAACCGGGCGCGCGCCTCTGGGGTCCCGGTCCAGTTGGGAACAGCCGTCAGAAAAAACCCGCCCAGAGCTGCTGTGGCATAGCCAAAGATCATCTCATGCGCGTGCCACATTGGGGGACTCATGGAATAGGTTGGGTCTTCGTATCCGACCAACCCGGTCTGCGTCATCAACCAAAAACCCCACGCGCCTCCCGCGAACAGACCAAAAAGTCCGGCGGACAGGAAAAAGATGCGAAACCCCTCGCCCAATACGCGCGCGATCACTGCCGACATGCCTGTTCTCCTCGGCCTCAATGGCTGTTGGAACAGGTTTAGCAAGGCCGACCAGCGATGGACTTAACCGAAATCAAGCATCCGAAAAACATGTCCCTGAAACTCAGGTTTTCCCTTTGTTTTATGGCTCATTCCTGCCCCTCAATTTCCAGTTTGCACCCCTTCCGTTGACTTTCGTCAAGGATGACAAAGCCGTGATGTTTCACCCTAGGACCTGCCTCACCAGCAAATGGAGAGTGATCATGTCACTTGGAATCAGCTACAACAGAACTGGCCGCGCCTTAGGGGTCGGTTTGGCAATGTTGCTGGGCAGCGTCGCTGCGCCAGTCTTTGCCGAAGAGCCAACCCTGAGCAAGGAAGCCTTTGAATCATCAAAACAACTTTACTTTGAGCGCTGCGCCGGTTGTCACGGTGTGTTGCGCAAAGGGGCAACCGGCAAAAGCCTTGAGCCTCTGGTTGAAACGAAGAATGACGATGGTACCGTAACCGAGTCGGGCACCCTGAAACTGGGGCAGGAGCGGCTGGAAAAAATCATCGCATGGGGCACCGAAGGCGGGATGAACAACTTCTCGGACGTGATGTCCGAAGAAGAAATCCGCGATATGGCGACTTACATCCAGATGGAGCCACCCCAACCGCCAGAAATGTCGCTTGAGCAGATGATGGCGACCCGCAAGGTCTATGTCGAACCCGAAGACTACCCGACCGAGCCGCTGCATGGCCGCAACTGGGAAAACTTCTTCGTGGTCATCGAGCGTGACGTGGGCAAGGTGGCCGTGATCGACGGTGACACCAAGGAAGTGCTGGCGCATATCCCGACCGGTTATGCGGTGCACGTCCTGAAAGCGTCCGAGCACCATAAACTGGAAGAACCCGAAAATCCGGGCCGCTTCTGGTACACCATGGGCCGTGACGGCAAGATGACCAAGATCGACCTGTGGCAGAAGCCTGAAAACATGCTGGTTGCCGAGGTTACCATTGGTTACGACGCCCGCGACGTGGCCGTATCGGGCGATGGTAAATACGTCATCGGTGGCGCCTATTGGCCCCCTCATTTCGCCATCGTCGACGCCGAAACCATGGAGCCGAAAAAGGTTGTCTCGACCCGGGGTTACAACGTGGACGGGGATTATGTGGAAGAGGCCCGCGTGGCCGCCATCTACACCACCCCGAACGAGCCCACATGGATCGTGGCCGTCAAGGAGCTCGGTCAGCTTTGGCAGGTGGACTACTCCGATCTGGACAACCTGCGTATCGACAAGATCGACAGCGCAAAGTTCCTGCATGACGGGTTCTTTGATCCGACCGGCCGTTATTTCCAGATCGCCGCAAACGCGTCGAACAAGATGGTCGTGGTCGATACCGAGACTCATAAGCTGGAAGCTATGATCGATACCGCGCCGCTGCCGCACCCCGGCCCGGGCGCCAACTGGGATGACCCGAATTGCGGTCCTGTTGCCGGTACGACCCACTTGGGCGAAGGCACGGTTACCGTTTGGGGCAACGACCCCGAAGGCCGCCCGGACGATGCCTGGAAGGTCTGCTATGAGGTGGAAACCGACGGACCCGGTCTATTCATCCGGACCCATCCGAACTCGGACTACATCTGGGCCGACCAGACCAAGCACCCCGAGCCTGAGATCCAGCAATCGGTGCAGGTCATCGACAAAGCAACCGGTGAGATCGTGAAAACGATCCAGATCACAGAAGAGGAAGGAAACGTCGCCGTCCACTTCGAGTTCAACCAAGACGGATCCGAGGTCTGGGTGTCCAAGTGGAACCGCTCGACCTCGAAAGAGCCAAATGGTGAGATCGTGATCTTCGACGCCAAGACGCTGGAAGAGATCGGCCGCGTGA
Source organism: Ruegeria sp. B11 (assembly GCF_056539785.1). Taxonomy (NCBI): domain Bacteria; kingdom Pseudomonadati; phylum Pseudomonadota; class Alphaproteobacteria; order Rhodobacterales; family Roseobacteraceae; genus Ruegeria; species Ruegeria sp. B11. Next base: position 124,049 of record NZ_JBQFVO010000006.1, read on the forward strand.
AGGGACTGTTTGCACCCACCGGCAAGTTCAACGTCTACAACCGTTCGAACCACGTCACCTGACGGGTTTTGTACTCAGCACCGGAAAGGGCGGGCCCCTCGCCCGCCCTTTCCTCGTTTGACTCATCAGCCAAATCCACAGGCCTGACATCCAGGGCCAGAAAAAGAAGCCAAAACGGAGACCGGATATGACCTCCGAACCGGAAAAGAAAAAACCAATCTGGCGCCGGTATTTCCTGTGGGGAATGCCCGTGGCCGGGATCGCTGCGGCCTTTGCCGCCGGCATCATCTTCTGGGGCGGGTTCAACACCGCTATGGAAGCTACCAACACCAAGGAATTCTGCGTCTCGTGCCACGAGATGCGAGATTTCGTTTACGAGGAATACACCGGCACGATCCACGACGTGAACCGTTCGGGGGTGGGCGCGGTCTGTTCCGACTGCCACGTGCCCAAGGACTGGACCCACAAGATCATCCGCAAGATCAAGGCGTCCAAAGAACTGTATGGCAAGGTGGTCGGCACCATCAACACCCGCGAAAAGTTTGAAGCCAAGCGCGTACATCTGGCTATGAACGAATGGGAGCGGATGAAATCCACGGACTCGCGCGAGTGCCGCAACTGCCATGACTTCGAGTCGATGATGCCCGAGTTCCAGAAACCCCGCGCCCGTCAGCAGCACCTGAACGCGATGACCGTCGGTCAGACCTGTATTGACTGCCACAAGGGGATTGCGCACTCGGACGCCCGCGACCGGGCCGACGAAGAGTATCTGGAAAAGCTTGAAGCGCCGAACCCAGATTTCATTCGCGAAATCCCGGCCGAATATCTGGCCAGTCTCGAGCGGATCGAAGCCAAAGAAGCCGCCGATGCCGAGGCTGAGAAAGCCGCGCGTGTAGCCCAGCAAGAGGCTGTTCAGGCCCAGATCGCAGCAGCGGTTGACGCAGCCGTCGCGGAAGAGCGTGCCAAAGCTTCTGGCGAAGATGCCGCAGCCCCGGCAGGTGGCGGCAGCGATGTTGGCACAAATATCGATTGGGCCGCTGTCCCCGGTGCAGATATGAAACTGTTCTATCCCGGTCAGGCCTCGTTTGAATGGGTTCAGAATGGCAGATCCCACGGCGGAGCACGTCCTTTGACCAAGGGCGGAGACAAGTGCACCACCTGTCACGCTGCCGAACTGGACGCGATCGGCAACAAGATCGTGGCCGGTGGGGATCTGGAACCAACCCCGATCCCGGGCAAACGTGGTGTGATCGATGCGACCGTGCAAGCCGCTCATGATGATGAGACCCTGTATATCCGTCTGCAATGGCCGGATGCGGGCCACAACCCCGCCCCCTTTGTCGATGGCGGCAAGATGGACCCGGACAACCAGATCAAGGTGGCCATGATGATCACCGGCACTGGGATTGAGCTGGGCGATCAGGTCGGCTGCTGGGCCTCGTGCCACGCGGACAACTCCTATATGCCCTTTGACCCGGGTGCCGAGGCGATTGCCGCAAATGGCTATGTCTCGGGTCGGCTGAGCACGCAGGACACTGTGACCAAATACATCAGCGAAAGCCGCACCGAGGTCGAGATCAAAGGCCGCCGCGGTAAGGCGCTGGGTGGCTGGGACAAGCTGCAGGCCGCCGATCAGATCGAGCAGTATCTGGCCGATGGCACCTATCTGGATCTGATGCGCGTCTACGCGGACGGCAGCGCCACCAACGGCTATCTGCTGGAACAGCGCGTGGTCAATGACGGTGAGATCGCCGCCTCGGCCAGCCTTGATGCAGGTATGTGGACCGTGGTCTTCACGCGCCCATTGAACTCGGGCGCAGCTGGTGACGTGCCGCTGGAGGCCGGTCAGACCTATACGGTGGGCTTTGCCATCCACGATGACTTTGCCGCCGCACGGTTCCACCACGTGACGCTGGATACCAGCCTGGCATTGGACGACGACAACGCCTTTATCAACGTCCTCAAACAATAAGGAAGAGGGGCCGGGCGATCCGGCCCCTTCCGCTTAAAAGAGGAGACTTGGACAATGAAACCCAAACACCTTCTCCCTGCGCTGCTGCTTCTGGCCGCGCCCGCATGGGCAGAGGACACCGCCGCGCTGTGTGCCGAAGCCGAAGAGCGCTATGTCGAGCTGTTCGGTCAGCCCTCCTCCGCCGTTGAGGATGCCGATGTGGTGCTGATGTACAAATACACGTTCTGCCCAGCCGAGCTAACCGTGAAACTGGGCACAACCGTGCGCTGGGTGAATGTCGATAAGCGCACCAGTCACTCGGTACTGCTAAAAGACGGCAGCGAGCCCGAAAGCGATCGTCTGTTTCCTGAGGAGACGGTTGACCTGACCTTCCTCTCCCCGGGTCCGCAGGACTATCTGTGTGGCCCGCATTGGGAGACACAGAACATGATCGGCATGATCACCGTCGAACCCTGAGCCGAGGCAATCATACAGGCAAGCCGAAAGGAGCGCGGGGCAATTCCCGCGCTCCTTAACTTTAGTCAAGGAGGTTCCTTTCCGATTACGCCAGTCTGGCCGCATGACACGCCCGGCTCACCCAGCAACGTCCCCTGATCGCGCAGGAATTCCGGGCTCCGAAGACATTCAGACCAAGCGAGTTTGCACATGAGCGGTAAGGTTTTTCTGATTGGCGCAGGCCCCGGTGACCCCGAACTGATGACCCTGCGCGCGCTGCGGATGCTGCAAGAGGCGGACGTGGTGGTCTATGACCGTCTGGTCTCGGCCGATATCCTCAATCTGCACGCTGATGGCGCACGGCTGATCCCGGTTGGGAAGGCCCCCAAGTGTCATACCGTGCCGCAGGATCGCATCAACGAAATCCTCGTCGAGGAAGCCAGCGCCGGTCACACCGTTGCTCGCCTCAAGGGGGGTGACCCGATGATCTTCGGACGCGGCTCGGAAGAGGCCGCGCACCTGATGGCAAACGGAATCCCAGTCGAATACGCGCCAGGCATTACCGCAGCGCAGGGGGCATCCTGTTCGACAGGCGTGCCGCTGACCCATCGCGGGTTGGCGACATCGGTGCAATATGTCACCGGGCACCGACAGGCCGACAAGGTGTTGGATCTGGATTGGAAACGTCTGGCCGACCCGGACTCGACCTTGGTCGTCTATATGGGCGTCGCCAATATCGGCCAGATCGCCATGGGACTGATGACTGAGAACCTGCCCGGCTCAACTCCGGTTTTGGCGGTAGGCAAAGCGACCACACCTGATGAGCGCCGGATGGTATCCCGGCTGGATCGGCTGGCCTCTGATGTGCGCAAGGCCGGGCTAAAGGCGCCCACGCTGTTCATCATCGGCAAGGTAGTTTCACTTTATGCAGAACGGCCTGTGGCCGACCTTTTGGAGCAGGCGCATGGCTAAGTTCGGTTCCAGAAGGCCGGCACAGCAACCGGCTGTGAGAGGACGCAAAGGATGGGCAGCACGTGCGGTTCTCACTTCCGCAGTGCTTGTTGCCACCACGGCCTTCGCTGCTGACACGCTTGACCCCAACGCACTGAAGCGTCTTGTCCATCAGGACTGCGGCTCTTGCCACGGGCTGTCGCTGAAAGGTGGTCTCGGCCCTGATCTGAGATCCGAGACTCTGGAGCACTACGACGCGGACGTTCTGACCGGCGTGATCCTCGACGGCATCCCCGACACCGCGATGCCCCCATGGCGGCCTCTGATCAGCGAAGAAGAGGCCGAATGGATCGCCCGTTACCTGCTGGCACAGGAGGCACAATGAAACAGCTCATCCTTACCCTCGCCGCCACCCTTATGATGACCACCGCCCAGGCTGAACCCACGGCGACCGGCGACCTAGGACTTGTGATCGAACGCGCCAAGGGCTCGGTTCTTCTGGTGGACCAATCCGACCGCGCAGCGCTGGCGCGGATCGAAGGTCTGGGCGATCTGTCCCATGCCTCGCTGGTCTATTCACCCGATGAACGCTTTGCCTATGTATTTGGACGAGACGGCGGCCTGACTAAGGTGGATATCGTCACCCGCCAGATCGTGAACCGGGTCGTGCAGGCGGGCAACGCCATTGGCGGTGCCATTTCGGATGACGGCGAGCTGGTCGCTGTATCGAATTATGAACCTGGCGGTGTGCGCGTCTTCGATGCGGACACGCTAGAGATGGTCGCGGACATTCCTACCGACAGCAAAACCATCGGATTGGTCGATGCACCCGGCCGCCGGTTTGTTTTTACCATGTGGGACACGGGCGAGACCTGGATTGCTGATTTCTCCAACGGCGCACCCGCGATCACCAAGATCCCCGACATAGGCAAGAATCCTTACGACGCGCTGATCACCGCAAATGGCCGCACCTATATCACCGGCTTGTTTGGCGAGGATGGCCTGACCGCGCTGGACCTTTGGGCCGAGACGCCCGAACCCATCCGCGTGCTGCCCAACTATGGGCGCGGGCAAGAAGAAATGCCGGTCTACAAGATGCCTCATCTGGAAGGCTGGGCGCTGACCGGGCGCGAGTTCGTACTGCCCGCCGTCGGCCATCACGAGGTGCTGTGGATCGACGCCGACACTCTGACCGAGACCGGACGTACGCAGACCCATGGTCAGCCGGTCTTTGCCATGGCCCGTCCTGACGGGCGGCAGGTTTGGGTGAACTTTGCCCACCCTCTGAACGACACCATTCAGGTTATTGATTCTGTGACCAAGGAGATCATTCACGAATTCAAACCCGGCCCTGCCGTACTGCATATGGAGTTCACTCCGCGAGGGCATGAGGTCTGGATCAGCGTGCGCGACGCCAACAAGGTTATGGTCTACGACACGCAAACGTTTGAAAAACTGCGCGAGATCGACGCCGACAGGCCATCCGGCATTTTCTTCACCGCCCGTGCGCACAGAATGGGGCTTTGACATGCAACACATCACCGATCCCATCGACCGTCGTTTGCTGGACGAGTTTCAGCGCGACTTTCCGATAACAGAGCGTCCGTTTCAGGTGTTGGCGTCTTTGCTAGGGCTGGACGAAGCCGAGGTGATTGATCGCCTAACTCGCATGCAGGCCACCGGGCGGATTACACGCGTGGGTGCCACCATCGCTCCGGGCGCGGTTTCGGCCAGCACCTTGGCCGCTGTTGCGGCCCCCGAACATCGGTTGGAAGAGATTGCAGCCCTGATCGACGCCGAACCGGGCGTGAACCACAACTACCAGCGGGAGGATGACTGGAACCTCTGGTTCGTCGCAACCGGCCCGGATCGCACCCATGTCGATGACACCCTTGCACGGATATCGCAGCGTTCCGGACTGCGGGTTCTGGACCTGCGCCTCGTACGTCCATTCAACGTCGATTTGGGCTTCCGTATGTCGGGAAAAACACGCAATGTTCCTGGCCTTCGTAAGGTGGATCGCTCAGCCATGCAGCCCGGAGATCGCGAGTTGCTGCAGGCGCTCAGCTCGGGCCTGACCCTGACAGAGATTCCTTATGCCGCATTGGCACAAACGCTGGGCAGAGATGATTCCAACGTAATGGGACGTATCGAAGCGCTGCAAACAGCAGGCATAATCTCTCGTCTCGGGGTTATCGTGCGCCACCGGGCACTCGGCTGGTCAGCCAATGCGATGGTTGTTTGGGACATGCCGCCCGAACAGGTGGACACGGCTGGACCGGCGCTGGCGGCCTATCCCGGCGTGACGCTTTGCTATGAGCGCAACCCGGTCAAGGATGTCTGGCCCTATCGCCTCTATTCCATGATCCATGCACGCTCGCGCCCCGAAGCGATGGAGGTTCTGGCCGCAGCCGCCGCTCTGCCCGAACTGGCAGGCGCACGGAACAAAGTGCTGTTCTCGACCCGTTGTTTCAAACAGACCGGCGCGTTGATCCAACCGAAAGAGGCAGCAGCATGACTATGGACGCAACCGACCGCGTAATCCTGAACCGGATGCAGGATGACCTGCCGCTGACCGCGCATCCCTTTGCCAGTGTAGCTCAGGAACTTGGGATTCCCGAAGACGAACTCCTAACCCGTCTCGCACGAATGAAAGAGCAGCGGATCATCACACGTTTCGGCCCGTTTTTCGACGCCGCTGCAATGGGTGGAGCGTTCTGCCTGTGCGCCATGGCCGTGCCAGAGGATGTATTCGAAACCGTCCTGACCAAAGTCAATGCGCACGCCGAGGTTGCCCATAATTATGAGCGTACGCACCGGCTGAACATGTGGTTCGTGCTGGCCACCGAAACGCCTGAGGGGATCGAGGCCGCCGCTGATGCGATCGAACGGGAAACGGGGATCGAAGTTCTCCGTTTCCCCAAACTACAGGAATTTTTCATCGGCTTCCGGGTGGCAGCATGATCGACGTTCAGGACAGAGAGATTATCGAAGCGCTGCAAAGCGGTCTGCCGCTTGTGCCTGCGCCTTACGCAGCCGTTGCCGAAAAGCTTGGGTTGGACGAGGATGCCCTTTTGTATCGTCTGGCGGAGCTGAAATCCCATGGTGTTATCCGCCGCATCGCCGCCGCTCCGAACCACTACAAGCTGGGGATGACGGCAAACGGGATGACTGTTTGGGATGTAGACGACAGCCAGATTGCGGAATTGGGCACTCAGATCGGGGCGCTGCCCTTTGTCACCCACTGCTACGAACGTCCCCGCGCCCTGCCCGATTGGCCATATAACCTGTTCGCCATGGTCCACGGTTCTGACCGGGACGAGGTCGAGGAAAAACGCGCCGAGATCACCGCCATTCTGGGCGAGGCCTGCCGGGCCAAGGACATCCTTTATTCCACGCGCATCCTGAAGAAGACAGGGCTGCGGTTGAAAAAGAAAGGCTGAGACATGTTCCGCCTGACTGAATACATGCAGCAGCTCGTCAAACCGACACCGGTGCGCAGACGCCGTCCCGGCCCGGTGAAGCCGGTAGTGATCTGGAACCTGACGCGGCGCTGCAATCTGAAATGCCGCCACTGTTACACCGTTTCAGCAGATGTCGCGTTCCCCGGTGAGCTCAGTCACGAGCAAGCCATGGTAACCCTTGAGGATCTGGGCCAATTCCGCGTCCCGGCCCTGATCCTCTCGGGTGGGGAACCGCTGGACCGGTTCGATTTCTTCGACATCGCCAAACGCGCCCGCGATCTGGTGCCGATGCTGGCACTGTCGACCAACGGTACGCGGATTTACGACGAAACCGCCGACATGATCGCCGACGTGGGCTTCAACTATGTCGGCATTTCGCTGGACGGGATCGGGGCCACAAATGACTGGTTCCGGGGCGTCGAAGGCGCCTTTGCCGACGCCCTGCGCGGTGTTCGCGAATGTAAGAAGCGCGGCATCAAAGTGGGTCTGCGGTTCTGCCTGACCGAGGGCACACAGCACCACCTGCCTGACCTGCTGCAACTGTGCGACGACGAGGGTGTCGACAAGTTCTACCTGTCTCACCTCGTCTATGCCGGGCGCGGTGACAAGAACCGAGGCGAGGATGCCGAGCATTTGCGCACCCGTAAGGGTTTGGATTTGTTGTTGGAACGCGCGTGGGAAGCCGTCTCAGGCGGTCGTCCGCTGGATATCGTGACTGGCAATAACGATGCCGATGCCGGGTATTTCCTGAACTGGGTCCGGACGCATTTCGACGACGACAAAGCCGCCCATGTGCGCGAGCATCTGGCGGCGTGGGGTGGGAACTCGAGCGGGCTGGGCGTGGCCAATATCGACAACCTCGGCCGCGTGCATCCCGATACCTATTGGTCCGATTACACTGTTGGCAATGTGAAGACCAAATCGTTTTCGGAACTCTGGACCAGCGATGACCCGATGCTCGCCATGCTGCGTACCCGTCCGCGTCCTTTGAAGGGGCGTTGCGGGGCTTGTCAGTTAAAGGATGTCTGCGGCGGCAACACCCGCATCCGTGCCTTGCAACTGACCGGCGACCCGTGGGCCGAGGACCCGGCCTGCTATCTATCAAACGAAGAAATCGGCGTGCAGGGCGCAGGCGAGCGTTTGCAGGTCACGCCGTTCCGAGGGAAAAGCCATGATCCGGCGCATCAATTCTTTTGACACCTTGAAAATCGGCACATTCTGCTCGCTGCTGCTGACCGGCGCAGCTTGGGCTGATGCACCTTCGGATTATGCCGAATTCTGTGCCTCATGCCATGGTGAAAGCCGTCTGGGTGGAGTCGGTCCGGCGCTGATCCCCGAGACGTTGAAACGGATGCGTGGGCCACGCGTGGCGGCGGTGATTGCCGAAGGGCGTACGGCCACCCAGATGCCTGCGTTTTCGCACGAGTTGGACGCGTTGCAGATCGAGGAACTGGCGGGATGGTTGAAATCTCCGCTGGAGACCGATCCCGAATGGGGCGAGGCCGATATCATGGCCAGCCGGACTCTGGATGATGAGTACGTATCGGTTGACGCGCCTGTCTGGGACAGCGACCCGATGAACATCACGCTGGTGGTGGAAACAGGCGATCATCATGTCAGTGTGCTGGACGGCGATACGTTCGAGGTTCTGGATCGGTTCGAAACCCCGTTCGCCGTGCATGGTGGGCCGAAGTTCAGCCCCGATGGGCGCTATGTCTTCATCATGTCGCGCGATGGCTGGGTGCAGAAATATGATATCTGGGCGCTGAAACAGGTGGGCCGCGTGCGCGCGGGGTTAAACAGCCGCAACATCGCCATGTCGGGTGACGGCAAATGGGTGGCGGTAGCGAACTATTTACCGAACTCGCTGACCCTGCTGTCGACAGAGGACTTGTCGGTCGCGAAAGTCATTGAAGTCAAAAGCAAAAAGGGCGTTCCCAGCCGTGTTTCCGCCGTTTATCAGGCACCACCGCGCGAAAGCTTTGTTCTGGCGCTGAAGGATGTCCCCGAGATTTGGGAGGTGTTCTACGGGGCCAACCCGCCGCAATCCGGTATTGGCCACGATTTCCGCATCGAGGGGCAGTTCAAGAACCCTGACCCGTTCCCCGTGCGCAAGATCACCACGCCTGATTACCTGGACGATTTCTTTTTCGATCAGAGTTATGAATACGTTATGGGCGCCTCGCGTGATGGCAAGGGCGGGCAGGTGATTGATCTGGTGATCGGTCATAAGATCGCAGATCTGGACCTGCCGGGGATGCCTCACTTAGGTTCGGGGATCACCTGGCAGCAGGGCGACACCACCGTGATGGCTACGCCGCATCTGACCGATGGCACGGTCTCGGTGATCGACATGGGAACATGGGAAACCGTCAAGCGGATCAAAACCGAAGGGCCAGGATTTTTCATGCGCAGCCATGAGAATTCGCCTTATGTCTGGGCCGATGTGTTCTTTGGGCCGAACAAGGACGCGATGCATGTGATCGACAAGCAAAGCCTTGAAATCGTAAAGACTTTGCGCCCCGCGCCGGGCAAAACCGTGGCGCATGTAGAATTCACCAAGGATGGCAGTCACGCGCTGGTTTCGATCTGGGAAGATGACGGCGCGGTGATCGTCTATGACGCGCAAACGCTGGAAGAGGTCCGCCGCCTGCCGATGCGCAAACCGTCTGGGAAGTACAATGTCTGGAACAAAATCACCTTCTCGGAAGGCACCAGCCACTGAAGGCAAATGGCCGGTCTGGAAGCTGGCCATCCTGCTTTATCCGGCCACGGCTCTGACCGTGGCCATCAACCTGTTTCTGGCTGGGCTGATCCTGCACAGCGCGGGGTTTGGTGCCATTGAACCAGTACCTGCGATCTTATGGTCCATCCCCTTGGGCGTGCCCGCCTCATGGCTGGCAGGGCGCTGGGTGCGTGGCCTGATGGATGAGGCAGACGATTGATTTGAAAAGAAAATCAGAAATTTGCTTCACCTAACCTAAGTCAAGTCGCGACTCGGTAGAATCCAATACCCCAAAGGCATAGCTTTCCGAGTCGGAGACTCCATGCCTGCCCTGATCCCTCTGCACAATCTCCCTGTACGCGCAACTCGCGCGGCATGTGGGTTGGCAGGCATATTCCTTCTGTTGTTGCAGGCCTTTGGACCGGTGCTGGCGAGTCCCGGTGAAAGTGTCTGGATGGAGATCTGCTCGGAAGGCGGCGCGGTCTGGGTTGAAGTTGATCTTGAGGAGGACACCGAAGACCCGACCGCGTACTGCCCAAAATGCGCCGATTGCGCGCTGTGCGCTGTCACCAGTGCAGCGCCCGCACCCGAGCTGGTGCAGATACCGCAAATCGGAAACTTCCGTGTTGTACAGCTTCAGAACAGCAAATCTTCCATGTTGTACAAGTCGCATAAGCTGTGGCCCGAAACCCGGGGACCTCCGCGCCCGACCCAAGAAACTGCTGAACGCGCCCTGCGCGCGTCCATGGCGTCCACCCTAAGTATCGGAGGTGCGCCGTGGTCGTAAGTCGCGCAATCCATATAGTGCTGGCCCTTGCCCTGTCCTGCCTGATGGCGATTAGTGCCCATGCCGACAGCCTCGCCAGCTTCCTGCCCGAGATTGAACCCGCCGATCTGGCCCCCGGTGCTGATGCCATTGGGCCGGTCCGCGATGACGTTCCGGTTGCACCCGTTCTGAAGGCCGGCGAGACCGTTGCCTGGGCCTTCCTAACCTCTGACTTCGTTGGCACCACCGGCTATTCAGGCAAACCGATCCATGTGGTCGCCGCCATCGATGATCAAGCGGTGCTGACCGGTGTGCAACTGGTCAAACACTCGGAGCCTATCGTTCTGATTGGCATCCCCAACGCGCGCATGGTTGAGCTGACCGAAGGCTATGCCGGTCTGGACTTGAAGGTTGAGGCTGAAACCGGCGGTGAGGGGCATGACCTCGATATCATCTCGGGGGCCACCGTCACGATCATGGTGATTGATGACAGTCTTGTGCGCGGCGGCATCAAGGTGGCGCGGGCGCTGGGGTTGGGCGGTTTGTCTCCGCTGCAGGCCGATGGGCCGAAACGCGAAGTCGATCTGGCGCAGGATGCGGTATACGACTGGACCACCCTGTCCGGCAACGGCTCGGTCCGGCGACTAACGTTGGATATCGGGCAGGTCAACGCTGCGTTCGAAGCCACCGGAGATCAGCGCGCCATCAAACGCCCTGAACCCGGCGAACCAGATGACACCTATATTGATATGCATATGGCGTTGGTATCCGTGCCGTCGATCGGCAAGTCGCTGCTGGGTGAGGCCGAATATCAAAACATGGTCGACTGGCTGGACGAAGGCGAGCAGGCCATTCTGGTGCTGGGGCGTGGGGCCTACAGCTTCAAGGGATCGGGCTATGTCCGGGGCGGGATTTTCGACCGGATTCAGTTGATCCAAGGCGACAATTCGGTGCGATTCTTCGACAAGCAGCAGCGCCGGTTGGGCAAGGTTGCGGCACCCGATGCCCCAAGCTTCACGGAATTGGACATCTTCAAGATCCCCGCTGAGGCCGAGTTTGATCCGGCCGAGCCCTTCCGCCTGCAACTGTTGGCGCAGCGGGCTGTAGGCGCGGTTGAGAAGACCTTTCTGACCTTCGATCTGGGCTACAAACTGCCCGAGCAGTATCTGCTGCCCGTTGCAGCGCCAGTAGTTGTCGATGACGCCACCGGCGAGGCGGCAGCCAAGGCCGCGCTTTGGAAACGCATCTGGAAGGACCGCACGGTTGAGATCGGGGTGCTGGGCGTCATGCTTTTGGTGCTGACGGCGACATTCTTCTTCCAGTTCCACGCCACCATGAACGCCCGCGTCTTCTATTGGTTCCGCATCGGATACCTGACCATGACGCTGTTCTTCATCGGCTGGTACGCCAATGCGCAGCTGAGCGTGGTGAACCTGATGGCGCTGGCAGGCAGCTTGCGCACCGGCTTCTCCTGGGATGCCTTCTTGCTGGACCCGTTGGTCTTCATCCAATGGTTCGCTGTCGCTGCCGCGCTGCTGTTCTGGGGTCGGGGTGCTTATTGCGGCTGGCTGTGCCCGTTTGGCGCGCTGCAGGAACTGACCAACAAGATCGCGCGGGCCTTCAAGGTGCCGCAATGGACTCTGCCCTGGGGCCTGAATGAGCGGCTCTGGCCCGCGAAATACATGATCTTCCTCGTGCTGTTCGGGATCAGTTTTGTCTCGATCCCGCTGGCTGAAACCTATGCCGAGGTCGAGCCGTTCAAGACCGCGATCATTCTGAAGTTCATGCGCGACTGGCCCTTCGTGGTCTTTGCGCTGACCCTGCTGGGGATCGGGCTGTTCATCGAACGGTTCTATTGCCGCTATCTCTGCCCCTTGGGTGGTGCGCTGGCGATCCCTGCCCGTATCCGCATGTTCGACTGGCTGCGCCGCTACAAGGATTGCGGCACCCCCTGTCAGACCTGCGCCAACGAATGCCCCGTTCAGGCGATCCACCCCACCGGTGAGATCAATCCGAACGAGTGCGTCACCTGCCTGCATTGTCAGGTGCTCTACCAGTCCGAGGACAAATGTCCCGTCGTTATCCGCCAGTTGAAACGGCGGGCCAAGACAGGGTCGGTTCAACCGAAAACCCCCCTCGGACAACCACCGGCGAACCATCCGAACGCCAAACCGCAAACCGTTTCCTAAAAAGGAGGAACGATCATGTCGGAACACGATAAGAAACTGAACGTCACACGCCGCGGACTGCTGGGTGCATCTGCAACCGGCGCCGTGTTGGCCGGAACCGGTCTGGGCAGCACCCTGATGACCGCGAAAGAGGCCAGCGCCGCCGCCAATGCCGCGCTGGAGCCCGGCGAGTTGGACGAATATTACGGCTTCTGGTCCTCGGGTCAGACCGGCGAGGTGCGTATCCTCGGCGTGCCGTCGATGCGCGAGTTGATGCGCATTCCGGTATTCAACCGCTGCTCGGCCACCGGCTGGGGCCAAACCAACGAGTCGCTGAAGATCCTGACCGAAGGGCTGCTACCCGAGACCAAGCAGTACCTGGCCGCCAATGGCAAAGTCACCTATGACAATGGCGACCTGCACCACCCGCACATGTCCTTCACCGATGGCACCTATGATGGCCGCTATTTGTTCATGAATGACAAGGCCAACACACGCGTCGCGCGCATCCGCTGCGACGTGATGAAATGCGACAAGATCATCGAAATCCCGAACGCGCATGACATCCACGGTCTGCGTCCGCAGAAATACCCGCGCACCGGTTACATTTTCGCCAATGGCGAACACGAGGCCCCGCTGGTCAATGATGGTGAGATCCTCGACGATCCGTCGCAATATGTGAACATCTTCACCGCCATTGATGGTGATACGATGGAGATCGCATGGCAGGTGATGGTGTCGGGCAACCTCGACAACACTGACTGCGACTATCAGGGCAAATACGCATTCTCGACCTCGTATAACTCGGAAATGGGTATGAACCTGGCCGAGATGACCGAGAATGAGCTGGACCACGTGGTCGTGTTCAACCTGAAAGGCATCGAAGACGCGATTGCTGCTGGCAACTATCAGGAGCTGAACGGCGTCAAGGTCGTGGACGGGCGCAAAGAGGCGGGCGGTAACCTGACCCGTTACATCCCGATCCCGAACTCGCCGCACGGAGTGAACGCAGCACCCGACAAGAAACACATCATGATCAACGGCAAGCTGTCCCCGACCGTATCCGTGATCGATGTGGAAAAGGTCGATGCGCTGTTTGCCGACAATGCCGATCCACGCTCGGCCATCGTGGCGGAACCGCAGCTGGGTCTTGGCCCGCTTCACACCGCGTTTGATGGCAAAGGCAACGCCTACACCACCCTGTTTCTGGACAGCCAGGTGGTGAAGTGGGACATCGCCAAGGCCATCGAAGCCTACAGTGGTGCGGATGTTGATCCGATCCTCGACAAAGTGGATGTGCATTATCAGCCGGGCCACAATTCGACCTCGATGGGCGAAACGGCTGAGGCTGATGGCAAGTGGCTGATTTCGATGAATAAGTTCTCGAAGGACCGCTTCCTGAACGTCGGGCCGCTGAAGCCGGAAAACGAGCAGTTGATCGACATCTCGGGTGATAAGATGAAGGTGGTCCATGACGGGCCGACCTTTGCGGAACCGCATGACTCGATCCTCGTGCACCGGTCCAAGGTGAACCCGGTCAATGTCTGGGATCGCAACGACCCGATGTGGGAAGATGCCCGCAAACAGGCCGAGGCTGATGGTGTCGATCTGGAAGAGGGTGCCGAGGAGCCGATCCGCGATGGCAACAAGGTGCGGGTCTACATGACCTCGACCGCGCCGGTGTTCAGCCTTGAGAAGTTCACCGTCAAACAGGGTGACGAGGTAACGTTGTATGTCACCAACCTGGATGACGTGGATGACGTGACCCACGGTTTGTGTCTGTCGAACTTCGGCATCGCGATGGAGGTTGCGCCGCAGGCCACCGCCTCGGTCACCTTCATTGCCGACCGTCCGGGCGTGCACTGGTTCTATTGCCAGTGGTTCTGCCACGCGCTGCACATGGAGATGCGCGGCCGGATGTTCGTTGAGCCGCGGAGCGCGTAACCATGCGTTGGTCCCTGCTCATACCGCTCCTGCTCGGCTCGCCCCTTTGGGCGGCGGATTGGGATGTGCCCAACCGGGCAGGGGCCATCAACGAGATACTGGCGCAGGCGGCGGATGGGGACACCCTCCGCCTGAGCCCCGGCGTTTACACAGAAACGCTGGTTCTGGACCGGCCCGTCACGATTGACGGGCTGGGACAGGCCACCATCGACGGACAAGGCGAAGGCAGCGTCATCACCGTGACCGGGCCGGGTGTGACCGTGCGCGGTCTGACGGTGATCGGATCGGGCTCGGACCATGACGGGATCGACAGCGGCATCCAGTTGACCAAGACGGCCCATGCGCCGGTGGTCGAAGACAATGTGCTTCTGGGCAATCTCTATGGCATCGACATCCATGGGGCCAAGGACAGTATCGTCCGGCGAAACCGGATTGAAGGGCGGCAAGACCAGCGCATGAACGAGCGTGGCAATGGCGTCTATGTCTGGAACGCGCCGGGTGCGGTGGTCGAGGATAATGACATCCGCTATGGCCGCGACGGGATTTTTGTAAACTCGTCGAAGAAGAACACCTTCACCGGTAACCTGTTCCGCGATCTACGTTTTGCCGTGCATTACATGTATGCCGACAATTCGGTGGTCAGCGACAACGTCTCGATCGGCAATGATCTGGGCTACGCGGTGATGTTCACGACCAATGTGACCGTGGCCAATAACGTCTCGATCGGCGACCGCGAACATGGCGTCATGCTGAACTATGCCAACAAAAGCACCATCACCGGAAACGTTGTGAAAGGTGCGAAAGAGAAATGCACCTTCCTCTATAACTCGAACAAGAACGAGTTCACCGATAACTGGTTTGAGGGATGCGGCATCGGCATCCACTTTGCCGCTGGCAGCGAGCGCAACCGCATCGTTGGCAATTCATTCATCGGGAACCGGACGCAGGTGAAATACGTCTCGACCAAATGGGTCGAGTGGTCCGAGGACGGGCGCGGCAACTACTGGTCCGATTTCGCCGCTTATGATGTGGATGGCAACGGCATTGCCGATGCCCCCTATCGCCCCAATGACAGTATGGACCATGTGCTGTGGACCCAACCCGCAGCCAAATTGTTGCTCGGCTCCCCTGCAGTGCAACTGGTGCGCTGGTCGCAATCGGCCTTCCCGGCGTTGTTGCCGGGGGGTGTGATGGACAGCAACCCATTGATGCAAGCCCCTGAACCCCCAGCTATGAAAAAGGTGCCTCATGACGGATAAGGCCCTGTCAATCGACCATGTTCTCAAGGACCGTGGAAAAACCCGCGTTCTTGACGATATCACCCTGTCTCTTGCCCCCGGTCAGCGCGTGGCGCTGCTGGGCCATAACGGTGCGGGCAAGTCGACCCTGATCAAATCCATCCTCGGCCTGACGCCGATCCATGGCGGCGCCATTCGGATCGGAGATGCCACCCCCGGCAGCGCGCAGGCGCGTCGCGAGACGGCCTATCTGCCCGAAGCGGTGTCGTTTCATCCCGCTTTGACAGGGCGCGAGCAGTTGACCCTGTTTGCGCAGCTTTCAGGCGCAAAGGCCGACGTGCTTGGCCTGTTGGAGCGCGTTGGTCTCAGCGACGCATTGGACCGTCGGATCGGCACCTATTCCAAAGGCATGCGGCAACGTTTGGGTCTGGCGCAGGTGCTGCTGGGTCAGCCGAAAGTGGCCTTGCTGGATGAGCCGACAAGCGGGCTGGACCCGATTTCTCGGCAGGACCTGTACGCCATCATCGACGAGCTGGCTGCCCAAGGCACAGCCGTTCTAATCGCCAGCCATGCGCTGACCGAGGTCGAGGCCCGTACTGATCGCATCGCCATCATGCGCAAGGGCCGGATGGTCGCTGATGACACCCTGAACAATTTGTCGGCTCTGGCCGGTCTGCCGATCCGCGTGAAGGTGCGCGCCAGTGCCAATCCTGATGTGCTGGCCGCCGAACTGGGTGGCAACCGGATCAATGGGGCATCCGTTGAATTGCTCTGCGCACCCGAAGACAAGATGGAGGCGCTGCGCCGGATCGCCGGATTGGGCGACGCTGTAGCGGATGTGGAAATGACCCCGCCCAAGCTGGAAGACCTCTATCGCCACTACGCACAGGAGGATTTGCAATGACCCGCTTCCTCGCCATCACCCGCACAGAAATGCTGATCCTGCGCCGCAACCGCTGGCTGTTGGTCGCCACGTTGATCATGGTTCTGTTCGCGCTGGCGCTGACCTTTGCAGGCAGCGCGCCAACCGGCACGCTGGGGGTCGACATGTTGACCGTTTCGGTGGCCTCGATGACCACGCTGTCGGTCTATCTTGCGCCGCTCTTGGCGCTGATGATCGCCTTTGACGCCATCGCGGGCGACGTGGATCGCGGCAGCCTGTCACTGCTGCTGTCTTACCCGGCCGGGCGCGGAGAAATCCTGTTGGGCAAATTCACCGCCCATCTCGCCGCGCTGGCCTTTGCCATGACCATCGGTTTCGGCACCGCTGGCGCAGTGGCCGCCTTCTTTGGCGGCGCGGGTCCGGAAAGCCTGATGGCTCTGGTCCGCCTGATCCTCACATCTATCCTGCTGGGCGCTGTCTTTCTGGCGCTTGGATACTTGCTGTCCGCCCTGGCAAAGGGGGCCACGGCGGCGGCAGGTTTGTCGGCCGGGCTCTGGCTGGTTTTTGTCGTCCTCTATGATCTGGGCCTGTTGGGGGCCGTCGTCATGGACAAGGGCGGCACCTTCACCCAATCCGTCTTTCCGTGGGTGATGGTGGCCAACCCGGCCGACGCATTCCGTTTGTGGAACATCGCCGCAACCGAGGGCGTCGCGATAGCCTCGGGCATGACCGGGGCGGCGCAAGCTCTGCCCGTTTGGGCCGCGCCTGCCTCGCTGCTGATCTGGCCGGTGCTGGGCTTTGCCCTTGCGCGTCTCGCATTTCGGAGAGTTGAGCCATGAGATACCTTGCCCTGATCGCTCTGGTCGCGTTGACGGCCTGCAAAGAAGAGGTGGCCGAGGCCCCCGACCCGGTTGATCTCACCCCGGATGCGCTGAGTTATTTCTGCCAGATGAACATCGCGGAACATGGCGGGCCCAAAGGGCAGATCCATCTGGAAGGCTATCCCGCGCCTTTGTTCTTTGCGCAGGTGCGCGACATGCTGGCCTATCTGAAAAGCCCCGAACGTGACGCCAAGATCACGGCCGCCTATGTCAGTGACATGAGCGTCGCGCCCAGCTGGCGGCAACCGGGGATTTCCAACTGGATCGCAGCCGATGGCGCGACCTTTGTCGTTGGCGCCGATGTGGCCGGCGGCATGGGTGCGCGCGAAGTCGTGCCCTTTGGCGACCCCGCCGCGGCAGAGGCGTTCATTGCCGAATATGGCGGCGCCGCCCTGCCACTGTCTGATATTCCCGATGCCGAAGTGCTGGGCCCCGTCGATTTGAACCTCGCGCTGGAGACGCCCGCATGACCCTTCTGACCCGCCGCCGTTTCCTGGCCATCTCAGCCGCCTGCGCCGCCGTACCCGCCGCTGCTGGCAACGTCGCCCAATGGCGCGGTATTGCGCTGGGCGCACCCGCCAGCCTGAGGCTGGAAGGCTCGACGGACGCACAGGCCGCGCCGATCTTTGCTGCGGTCGAGGCAGAGCTGAATCGGCTGGAGGATATATTCAGCCTCTACCGGACGCACTCGCAGATCAGTCAGCTTAACCGGATCGGCCACCTGGTCACCCCGGCGCCTGAGCTGCTGGAGGTGCTGAGCCTGTGTTCCACGCTTCACGACGCTTCGGGCGGGGTGTTTGATCCGACGATCCAGCCCCTGTGGCTAGCGCTCGCGAGTGGCGCGGCGGGGTCGCAAGTGGAACGTGCGCGCCAGACGATTGGTTGGGACAAGGTTCACGTAAGCGCCGGTGAGATCCGCCTGCCGCATCCCGGACGCTCGGCGATTACCCTGAACGGGATTGCTCAAGGTGCGATCACTGACCGGATTGCCGCTTTGATGCGATCCTTCGATCTGCGCGATGTGCTGGTGGATATGGGCGAGGTCGCCACCCTTGGCCAGCGGAGCAATGGCGAGCCGTGGCGCGTCGGGCTGGCCAAGCCCGACGGTGCTGTCGCTAAACGGATCACACTGCAGGACCGCGCCGTCGCAACCTCGGCCCCCGAAGGCACCATGCTGCAGGGCGATCAGGGGCATATCCTGAACCCGAAAGGGTTGGGTGCGCCCTATCAGGCTGTATCAATCTCAGCCTCGCAGGCAGCATTGGCAGACGGGCTCTCAACCGCCCTATGCCTGACCCCGCGTGCCAAAGCAAACGCGCTGATATCGCGTTTTCCGGGCGCGCGTGTCGAGATGAGTATCTGAGCGCGGGTAAAGCTTGTCGTAAGGGGATGGTGCCTCAAGAGGGACTCGAACCCCCGACCTTGTCCTTACGAAGGACCTGCTCTACCAGCTGAGCTATTGAGGCGATGCGGAAGCTCGTTTAACGGCAGCGCGCGGGTCATGCAAGCGTGGATTGCCGGGCCGTTGCGCGGTTGACCACTACGCATTCATCCCGCATCCTGACGCCAACATGATCCGCCCGGCGGGTTACGGTGGTTTATCAGATATTTGGCAAGGTCATTTGGATGTCCGGGAATTCGCAGAAGTCTTATGTTCTAGACACCCACCGGCTGCGCGACCCGGAAGAGACCCTGGCCATCGTCAAACCATTCCTCAAGCAGATGGGCATAACCCGGATCGCCAACCTGACGGGACTGGACCGGGTTGGATTGCCGACAGTGATGGTGACGCGGCCAAACTCGCGCTCGGTCGCGGTGTCGCTGGGCAAGGGGCTGTCGCTGAACGCAGCCCGGGCTTCGGGCGTGATGGAAGCGATTGAATCCTGGCACGCAGAGCGGATCGAACTGCCGCTACGGCTGTCCAGCTTTGCTGATCTGGCGGTGGAGTATGTGGTCGATGCCGACCGTCTGCCCAGCGTCACCGGCGGGCAGTTCGACCCTCATCAGGCGATACTGTGGGTGCTGGGGCGCGATCTGCCCTCGGGCCAGCCCTGCTGGGTGCCGTATGAGATGGTGGACACCGATTATACCACCTCGCCCGTGGCTGGGCAGCGGGCGTTTCCGCGAACGACAAACGGGCTGGCGTCCGGCAACAACCTGACCGAAGCCAGTTGCCACGCGATCTGCGAGTTGATCGAGCGTGACGCCACAACGCTGTGGCACCATCAGGGCGCAACCCCGCGTGTTAATCCCCGTACAGTGGACGACCCGCGTTGCCTTGAGGCGATGGAACAGATTTCTGCGGCGGGGCTTGATTTGGGAATCTGGGACACGACCTCGGACATAGGCATCGCCAGCTTTCGCTGCGCGATATGTGAGGGCGGAGGCACGACGGGCCATATCGGCATCGGCGACGGCTGCCACCCGGATCGCGCCATTGCCCTGCTGCGGGCGCTGACCGAGGCGGCGCAAACACGGTTGACCTATATCTCGGGCGCGCGGGATGATCTGGACCCGGAAGAGTTCTCGGACACTGCCCGGAACTGGCGCAGCGGATACATCCGCGAACTGATCGATGGCTCGGCGCCCATCGGTGATTTCACCGAATGCCCAACCTACGTGACCGGATCGTTCACGGATGACCTGTCTTTGTTGCTGGCGCGCCTGTCCGAGGCAGGCATTGATCAGGTGGTCACTGTTGATCTGTCGCGACCCGAAATTGACATCGCAGTGGTGCGCGCGGTGATACCGGGCTTGGAAGCGCCCCATGACGATCCCGACTTTGTCGCAGGCCCCCGTGCGCGAGCGGTGATGTCATGAGTGTGTTTGTTTTTGTCGGGCCGACGCTACGGGCCGAAGCCGTACGCGAACATCTGAACGCCACTATTCTACCCCCGGTTCAGCAGGGCGATGTGTATCGGGCAGTGGGGGAAAAGCCGCGTGCGATCGGGATTATAGACGGGTATTTCGACGGGGTGCCCTCGGTCTGGCACAAGGAAATCCTGTGGGCCTTGGAGCAAGGTATACCGGTCTTTGGCAGTGCCAGCATGGGTGCGCTGCGCGCGGCAGAGCTGGCGGATTTCGGGATGATCGGGATCGGCCAGATTTTTGAGGGTTACCTGAATGGTGCCATCGAAGATGATGACGAGGTGGCGGTGCTGCACGGCCCTGCCGAGCTTGGCTTTCCACCGCTGAGCGAGCCTATGGTCTCGATCCGCGCCACCATTGCGCAAGCCAAGACAGCGGGTGTGTTGTCGTCAGAGACGGGCGACGCGTTGCAGCAAAAGGCGAAAGACCTGCACTACCGTGACCGGGTTTGGGATCGCATCCTTGAGGGCGCTTCGGACCCGCAACCCTTTCAACGATGGTTGCCCGAGGGGCAGGTGGATGCGAAAGGGGATGACGCCCGCACGATGCTGGCTGAGATGGCCCGCTTTCTGAATGCTGGAACGAATGTGTCAGACGCACATCGCACCGAACGGACGCTGGTCTGGCGTGACCTCTGCGCCCGTGTGGATGGGGAAGCCGCACAACAGGATAGCGAGGCGCGGGCGCTAGTGGATGAGCTGCGGCTTGATCCGGTTCTCTACGCGCATCTACGTGATCGCGCAGCGTTAGGCTTGCTGTCCAAGGACGAGACCCGCCGACAGGGTTTGGAGCCGGATAAAAACGCCGTGGTCAAGCAAATGACCGAACATCGGCTGGAGGCCAGACTGCCCCGCCACGCGGATTTGCTTGAATGGCTGGAAGAAAATGACCTGACCCTTGTGCAGTACGAGGCGATGCTGGCCGACAAATCCCGTGTCGATATCGCAATCCAAACGCTGGCCGAGACAATGGATGCCGCTTTGCTGGCCGAGCTTCGACGCTCGGGCGACTACAGCGCGTTGCGCGACCGGGCCCAGCGCAAAGCGGCGTTGCCGCCGGACCAAAGCAACGCTGCAATTCGAACGCGCGCCTTGATCTGGTATTTTGAAACACGTCTTGACCAGAGGGTGCCGGATGATCTTGACTCCTACGCGATCGGGCTTGGCCTTGAGGGGCGCGATGCCTTGGTTGATTTGATTGCCGCCGAGTTCATGTTTTGCCAAGCTGGTGGCGATCCGGTTGACCAAGAGGCCGGATTGGCAGCCGGTCTGCACGCCGGCGGATAACGGGAGGGAAAATTGGCAATCTGGCCCGACTATTCAGAGAATGACCCCCCCGGCACGCGGTTCTTACTATATCCGCAATCGCCCTTTTTAGAGCCGAATTCCAAGCCCGAACTGGTCGAAATATCGGCCCCGCAAGGGACCATAGGCCCAGGCCCATCGGGCCCCCGCATGTATGCGATGTACCCGGTCGACAAAACGACCCCCTATGGCGCGATGATCGAGGGTGAAGACGGCCCCGAGATGTATCTGCCCGCCTGGGACGGCTATATCCTGCCGCCGCCCGAGCCCGATGAGTTTGGCAATTTCATCCATATCGATCCCGAGGACCCGGCCTTTGAAGCCGCCCATCTGTTCGGAGCGGCCCATTTCACCATGGATGTGTGGGAGGGCTATTTTAATCGCCCGATCCCCTGGCATTTCGCGCGTGATTTCGAGCGGCTTGAGCTATCGTTGCTGCCAAGTCTAGATAACGCGCATATCGGTTGGGGATTTCTGGAAACCGGTGGCACCCGCGATATCGGTGACGAATACCGCCCCTACAGCCTGAACTTCGATGTGGTCGCGCATGAGATCGGCCATGCCATCATCTACAGCGTGGTCGGCATGCCATCCGAAGAGGATGCGACCGGCGAATATTATGGGTTCCATGAATCGGCGGCCGATATGGTGGCGCTGTTGGCGTCGCTGCATTTCGGCTCGGTCGTGGATGAATTGCTGAAAAACACACGCGGCAACCTTTATACTTATAACCGGCTGAGCCGCTTTGCCGAGCTGTCGCAGAACTCGCAAATCCGGATCGCCGCCAATGACCGGACGCTTTCTGAATTCTCGCATGGATGGTCCAGCGAACACGCCCTGTCGGAACCACTGACCGGGGCGATGTTCGATATTCTGGTCGATATCTACCACGAACGACTGGTAGCACATGACGTGATCGACCCGGAGATGGAGGAGCTCTCGGACGAGTTGGAAGGGACCGACGAATACAATGCGATCATGCAGGACCTGTTCGACGAACATTACGCAGCCGACCCCGAAGGCTTTCGGGTTGCCCTGATCGAAGCGCGTGATTTGCTGGGGTCCTATCTTGCAGATGCGTGGGAGAAATTGGACCCCGATATGCTGAGCTACTTCGGCGTTGAACGCGCCTTGGTCATGGTCGATCACGAGGTCACCGGCGGCGCATTCCGGCAGATTATCGAAGGCAATTTCCGCATGCGCCACATCGGTTTGACAGCGCCCGGCCCCCGTTTGACCAAGCCCGACAGCACGAGCCATGCCGCGTCGGTTCGTACGCTGTCACCCGAGGTGAATGAACCTTAAAGTCTTTGTTTTTCCCCCGCTATTGTGGCAGGTTACGCGCACGGGGTGATAATAGTGACATTCAACGCGCACTGAATGCGCAAACCGGGACAGGCGAGGCAATCGGCAGCGTCGACCCCCGATAGGGAGAAAGTGATATGTCTGAGTCCTTACTCAGTTTTTCCGAGGTATTACTGTTTGGGCGAGAGTTAAGTGATTTAAAACTGAAACAACGCTCGGTCCGGTTGGCCGAAGAGGTTGAGGAAGACTACGACTTCAGTAAGAAATTCACCAAAATCGACGGCGTACATGTTCGGGAAGACGATCGTGTTCTGGTCCAGGTCGGGGATGCGGCAAACGAAAAGTCCGGCATCTACAAGGTCATCAAGGACGGCGACAAGTTCAAGTTCGACAAGCGGAAGAAGGTTCCGCACGACTCGTTTGTCTACATCCGTCGCGGACGTCAGTTCAAACATACCCACTGGCAGCAGATCGCGAACCGGCACTCGGAACAGCTGTTCATCGAACAGGATGGCCGCCGGAGGGGTCGCGGCGTCAATAATTTCATCGGGGACCAGTTCGGAGGCGATGCACGACTGGCCCGGATTTACGGCTTCGCCTATGACGGCACCTATTACGAGATGCCAGAACCCACGATCTTTCTGGTGCATGGCGAAGGCGAGAGCGCGACGGGTGGCAACCTGCCCCATGGCTTCAAGCTGCAGACCAGCAATGACGCTAACGCGCCGGACACCACACAACAGGCCGCACGCGCGCCGATGAACCCCTCGGTTTCGGGCGTCGCGGCAGCGGATTACCAGATGGCCAATGATATTCGCGTCTGGAACTACGATCAGGCCGATTACACCATCCGCATGGATATCGCAGCCGGTCAGATCGAAGACGTGCTGCTGGACGTCTATTTTGAGTATGACGCACCGATGATGTCCGGAGCCAAGGTCTCGGGCGCCAAGGTGAGCGGGGCCAAGGTCTCGGGCGCGAAGGTCAGCGGGGCCAAGGTGTCCGGTGCTAAGGTGTCAGGTGCCAAAGTCAGCGGCGCAAAGGCACGTGGTGAATAGGAAGGCTGAAATCATCCTGACCGATTGACGTTTGGTTTTATTCCAACGTCTGCTTTGGGTTGGCGGGCCATTTATGCCTGACCCGCCATCCCTTTCGAAGATCAGAACTTGCCGTTTTCGTGCGCCATTTCGGCTGGCGTAGGCGAAACGACGTCCCAATGTTCAACGATCTTTCCATCTTCGACTCGCCATAGGTCGAAGAAGGCCCAAGGGTTCCCGCTGACGGTGGCATCTGAGGCGACAAAGACAAAGTTGCCTTCGGCCACCACAATCTGCGGCTCGAATTTGGTGATCACATTCCCCTGCTCTGCCCAGGCTTTGGTGCCCTCGATCAGGCCATCGATCCCATCGGCAAGCATTGGATTGTGCTGCATATAGACCACGGAATACATCGGAGCTTTCTCGGGCGCGGCACCGCCCAGAACGTCACGCACAAACCCCAGAACCAGCGCCTTGTTTTCTTCTGTTTTCTCAAGATCGGTGATCTCGGTCGGCCCATCTGTCATGCCACGGCCCGACACTGTTGTTTCGGGAACGGGCTGCAAATTGTCCCAATGTTCAGCAACTTTGCCATTCTCGACGCGGAATATGTCAAAGGCGGCGAGGGTCGGTGCACCAAAAGCGTCCGCGTTGTCGAACGTGCTGTGCAATACAACCATATCGCCCTCGGTGATGACCCGGTGGGTAGTTGCAGTCATCCCGGATTGTTCGACCAAAGGGATCAGGCCGGCCAGGCCTTCGGCTCCGGTCGGGACTTGCGGGTTGTGCTGAATATAGTCCGGGGTAACGAGCTGTAGCGCTGCCTCCGGATCATGTTCAGCAAAGGCAGCCGTAAAAAGTGCGATTACAAGTTCTTTGGGGGACATGTTGATTTCCTGTGTTTCGTATCTACTGGATACGTGGTAGCAAATCCATACTACATTTCAATTACGTACTTTAAAATGACCTGGTATGCTTGAGGCTACTGCCTGAATTTTCAGGGAGTTGTACCGAAGCTAAGGTGACGCTATTGTGCGATTAAGTTTCGAAACAATACCAGAGACTGAGATGCTACCAATTGGTGTTGCCAACAAGGCAGAAGCTTCCAACTGCTCAATCCGTTCCGTACTGTCCAATGTGACGGGCAAATGGCGGATGATCATCATCCTTGCGCTGGAGGATGAGCCGAAACGCTTTGGCGATCTCAAGCGCTGTATCGGAGACATCACACAAAGTGTGTTGACCGAAAACCTGCGCGGGTTGCAACGCGATGGTTATTTGACCCGCACCGTCGATCCCGGACCGCCAGTGGCAGTGTCTTATGAATTGACACCTTTGGGCAGAAGCTTGCTTGAAATGCTGAAACCGCTTGTCTTCTGGTCGCATGAGCAGATGGATGAAGTCAGGCGACTACGCATGCAGTTCGACCGCGAACAGGCGAGTTGATTTTTATAGGCAAGATCGGGCAGCAGCTCAGAACCCGGCCTTTTTGAGCCCCTCGACAAAATGCTGCGTGTCGTCGGACAGGCGGTCTGGCTGAACCTTGGCCCAGCGCGACAATGAGAAATTGGGATGCGCTGCGCGGTGTTTGTCTGCGATTTGGCGGGCCATTTCCAGCTCGCCCTTATGGGCATAGCTGGCAGCCAGCACGCGCTGCCCCTCGGTCGGGTTGTTCATCTTGTTCACGCATGAGATCACGTCGTCATAGCGTTTGAGATTGTAATAGGCCCCGCCCAGATGCCACAGGTACTGATCGGGGAAATAGGGGTTCAGGCGCATCGCCTGCTGCAGATGTTTGATGGCGGTTTCGTTGTCGCCCCAATGGGCCAGCGCATCGGCGTAGTCCGAATGCATGTCCGCATCGTTGGGGTTAAGCTGCAGGGCGCGTTTGTAGGATTCGATCGCCGAGTCATGCTCTTTACGATAAAGCTGCACATAGCCCAGCTCTCCAAACCCGCGCGCGTCTGTGGGGTCAAGCTCCACCGCGCGCTGAGCCAGCGACAGGGCCTTGTCCAGCGCGCTGTTTGGGTCTTCGGTCCATGAATAGCGCCAATCGATGTTGAGCGTGCGTGACAGCGCCGCCGCGGCCCGTGCATACCCGCCGTCGCGCTCAAGCGCGGATTCGTAGCAATGCTGCGCCTTGCGGTTGTCGTTGCGGGTGTATTTGAAAATATGGTGCTGCCCCTGCAGAACCGAACCATAAGCCCGCAGGTCTGACGGGATTGCCTGCACCATGCGCAGCTTTTCATGCGACTCGATCATGACTGCAGTGGCGGCAACGATGCACTCGGTCACCTCATCCAGGATGTCGAAGATATCATCGAGCTTACGGTCGAACCGTTCACCCCAGATGGTGCGTTCGGTGTTGGCGTCGATTAGCTCGGCCGTGATCCGGATACGACTGGACGAGCGGCGCACACTGCCGCGCGCGATATAGCGCACGTTCAGACGCCGAGCGGCCTCCTGCGGCGACATCGACTGGGTCTTGAAGAAGAACGAGGAATTCCGGGCAATGATGAACAGGTTCCGGAACTTGGACAGGTTCATGATGATGTCGTCGGTCAGCCCTTCGGCGACCCAGCTGTCATCTTCATCCCCGCCTTGGCTAGTAAAGGGCAGCACCGCAACCGACGGGTTATCGGGCCTTTCAAGCACTTCCAGCTGCATCTCAGGACGTAGGGTTGCGGCCATTGTTGCACCCTCGACCTCGGTTCGGACACAGTAGGTCGCGACCGGAGACATAATGTTCTTGAGCTGCTTGGGACCGAGGAATTCATAGCCATAGCGCAGGCGGTTACGGATCTGTTCATAGACGGCTGCGCTGACATAAACCCGTTCTGGCTCGGCAATCTCCTGCAGGCGGGCAGCGATATTGACGTTGTCACCGTGGATGCCGCGTTCGTCCATCAGAACTTCGCCCATGTGAACGCCAGCGCGAAATTTGATGTTGTGCTCGTCATCCCGCGCCTGATTATGTTCCGCAGCGATCCGATGCAGTTCGATGCTGAACTCTACCGCACTGGTCGCCGTGTCGAATAAGGCAAGAATGCCGTCACCGCGCACTTCGATGATTTTGCCCTGATACTTTGAGCAAGCCGATTCAAGCTGCGAAAGCAAAGACTTCAACGCGTTATACGTATCCATCTCGTTCTCGCTCATCAGGCGGGAATAGCCGACAACGTCGGCAAAAAGCACCGCGCCTAGTTTCTGTTTTATTGATGCGTCCGAACCGGTCGTGTTCACTGGCAATACTCAATTGTGTTGTCATGTCGAATCCGACAGGACTGTTTTAGCAAAAAATGACTCAGAATACGTAACATTTTAGGTATCTGCACCGGAATCGGGGGGCCAAGACCACCCAGAGGCATCAAAACTGACCACTGTTTGGGTGCCTAACTCCTGCGCGAGCACCTCTCGACGCGCGATCCAGTCCTGCTTCAACATGCCGACGACAACCATGTCATGGAACTGCCCATCCGCGAACCAGGCCTGACGCATCGTGCCCTCGATCTCACAGCCGATTCGCTGGATCAGATCACGGCTGCTGTGATTGTCGGCCCGGTAATACGAGGTGATACGGTTCAGCCCCAATTGCCGGAATGCGAAATCCAGCATCAGCGCAACCGAACGCACCGCCACGCCATGTCGACGGATGGATTTGTCGACAAAAACCGGAACCACCGCATCCCTGTTGACGCTGGAAATTGCTTCAAGCCCGGTCATCCCCACCAGATCACCACTGTCAGATTCGATTGCGAACCAGCATTTGCAGCAGTCCTTTGAGGTGTTTATCGCGTCTTCCCAATATTGTTCGGTCTGTACCAGGTTCTGAGGAATGCGCGACGTTCGGTCGAACAGTGCCAGGTCATGGATATCCTGAAACCAGCGCGCAACTGTTCCCAGATCCGCCTTTTCCAGAGGGCGCAATCTGAACAACCGGGGTGAGCTATCGGGCAAGAGAAAATATCCTCCGAGTACAATTCTGAAAATCTATTCGCGGGATACTAGCACGAAAATTTCAGAAACAATAAGAGGTTGTTCACACAACGCAGCCGTAGGCCGCTACCCGCTGAACGGGTGCAGCCGACAAACTTGTAATGGGTGGCAGGTCGTAAAGAAGCGTTACGATCAATCAGCGGTTTTCAGCGCGAATAAGGAAGATGTTGCGCAGGTAGATGGACAGGCCCATCGACTGACCCAGAATAAAGACCGGGTCACGGCGATAGATCGCATAGCTCAGCAGGATAAGCCCGCCGCCGATCGAAAGGTACCAGAACGCCATCGGGATGACGGATTTCTTGGCGCGCTCGGACGTGATCCATTGCACGATAAACCGGGCGCTGAACATCAGCTGACCGGCCAGACCGATAAAGACCCAGAGCGCCTCGGTCGGGCTGTCGACGTGCAGGATTTCCAGAATGGTTTCTTTCATGACCGGGACGCCTCGGTTGCGGAAACGGATTTGGCGCGGCGGGTCAGCCAGACGACGCCGAACAGATCCCAGATGCCGACCATGGCCCGCCCGAAATTGGTGTATTTGGATTCGCCCGACAAACGCTGCTGATGCGCCACATCCACCAGCGCGATATTCCAGCCATAGGCCTTAAACAGGGCGGGCAGATAACGGTGCATATGATTGAAAAAGGGCAAATCAAGGAAAGCCTGCCGTCGGAACGCTTTGAAACCGCAGCCGGTGTCACGTGTGCCGTCTTTCAGCATCCAGCCCCGCAGTGCATTGGCAAAGCGCGAGGCAAGCTTCTTTGACGCAGTGTCTTGCCGGCCAACCCGTTGCCCCGCTACCAGGCCAATCGAGGCATCACCACCCGACACCAGCGGCGCCCAAATCTTTGGCAGTTCTTCCGGCGGGTTCTGTCCGTCGCCATCCAGCGTGCAGCAGATATCCGCGCGTGCTTCCTTGACGCCGGAATGCACGGCAGCACTTTGGCCACCGGCCGTTTTGTGCTGCAGGATGCGCAGTTGCGGACAGTCTTTCTGCATCTGTTGCAGCGCCGCAAAAGTGCCATCGGTCGATCCATCATCAACCGCGACAATCTCGAACGCGGGCAATTCGGCCGCAGCAGCGCAGATGCCCTGGATAAGACCAGGAACAGCCCCCTGTTCGTTATGCATGGGAATCACGATCGACACAGTGGGTCGATTGTCAGCGTTGGCATCATGATCAGCATGCATAGTGGATAGCTTTACTTGTTTCAGTCTCAGGGCTTTTGCGGGATCAACGGCGAAAATTCAAGTGGCCACCGCATCGCAGGCCAACATCTGCGCAACTTGTTGGGGCATTGTTCAGCGATGGGGCGGATTGCACCGTGTCTCCTATTCAGGGGCGGGCGTGACACCGGTTGCTGACCAATAGACCAAACCGTCAACCGCAGTTGGCTGCGTCTCGAGCCCGATCAGGTCAGGTGCCAGCTCAGACAACTCACCCTCCGAACAGAGCCCTCGCAGCGGGCCGGTGGTATAGCCGAACCTGTCGAGGTATTTGTGCAGCTCCAGCCGTCTGAGATAGACAAAGCGCCTACCGTTGGAAGCAAAGACCGATGCGGCCCCGGGCGGTACGCGCAACTTGCGGTCATAGGCGCAGAGCAGCAGGGTTTCATCCGGTTGCAGCATTGCACCCAAAGGGGTCAGAATCTCGGCCTCGGGCACGCCCAAACGCACGCGACCCTTGCCCAGATCGGTGGCATCGCGGTCATAGAACAGGCCGCCTGCAACAAAGACCAGACCCAGCGCGGCCACCATCCCGGCCCAGCGCAGGCGCTCGACCGAAAACAACAAACCGGTTGCCGCGACCATCAGCATCGGCAGGATCAGCAGGGTGTAGCGTGCATAAACCTTGCCGGCTGCGGCCCACATCATGATGACGAAGAACGCGGCTATCCCTGTTGCAGCAAGAAGTCTGGGCCGCTTTTGCAGAAATGGCAGAGCGCAGATGCCGACAAAACCCAGCAGCCGCAACCACGGCTCGCCCGAGATGATCAGATCATAGAGCTTCCCGAAGCCGCGATCGCTGAGCGATGGGCGAAAACGATCCAGCATCTCGCCTTTGATGTTGCCATCAAGCGAGTCGCCAAAGAGGAACCGAAGCTCTTGCAGGATCGGCCAGGCGAAGGCCAGCGGGATCGCAATCTTGAGTGTCCGGCGAAACGTTCTGTTCTGCCAGATCTCGCTGAACGGTTCCGTCTGCCATCTGTTGGTCAACTTCAGCGTCAGTAGTGCCAGCGCTAGAAAGGCCAGCGGGGTTGGGCTTTTCTGCAAGGCGGCCAACACCAGAGTTGCGCCGAAATAAGGCCAGTATTTCGGCTTTTCCAACGCTGCCAACAGGGCTGCAATTCCAAGGGTCGAAAAGAAAACCGCACCGGTATCAAGCATCGCGGATGTGGCGTGTTGCCAGAACTGAAGCGACGTGGCCACCAGCAGGACCGAAGGCAGCATGGCCCAGGGGCTGTCCGGGATCATCACCCGCGCCAGTACGGCCGTTGCCATCAGCGCGCCCAGCGCAAAGATCATCGACGGCAGGCGCAAGGCCAGAATATCAGATACGCCAAACTCCATCAGCAGCGCAGACATCCAATACTGCATGGGCGGTTTTTTCAGGCTGGGTTCGTTGTTGGAATAAACCGCCAGCCAGTCCCCATTGCGCGCAAAGCCTGTACTACGGTCATAAGTGTAGAATTCATCGTAGTGATAGATGTTCCCAACACCCAGATCAGTCAGATACCAGGACCAGACCAGGACCATCACCAATGCGGTGACGAAGTAAGGAAGCAGTCTTAGCCAATTTGGGGAGGTACCGGTCATGCTTTCCGTGGTCCTATCGCGTCATAGAAATATGTGGTGTTGATCCCGCCGGGCCTTGTTTGAAACTGCCGCGCGTCGCGCTCCCATTATTGCGTCGCCCGTCCAAGAGCAAGAAGTTTAGAAGGGCGACCGCGCTTGTCAGACTGCAGGCTCGGCCTCGTCGGGCAACATCAGACTCAGCTCACCCTCTTTGAAGCCATCGAAGGACAAGTCCCAGCTGGCACCGGGCCAAAGCAGTTGCAACTGCTTCTTCGCAGGCCGATAGACCGCAGTATAGAGCGTGCCGAAACCTGATCTGAAAGCCGTTGAATAAAGCGGCGGACGCAGGAACGCATCGATAAACCGCTTCTCGCTTTCCGGGTGCTGGTTGAGACGGTTGAGCAAGAACCTTTCGCGTTCCACGGTGGCCGTAAAGCGCGCATGGGTGGACCATTCGACATGGCCCTGATGGTTTGTCGCGACCGGCTGGTCCGAGATTTGCGGGTGCCGGTCCGGGGCAAGGTACACCGTGCTGTGATTGTGTTTCGCATCCAGAACGGTGACGTTATAGCTCATATGACAAGGGATGCGGCACAGGCAGTCAACCGCTTGCGCAGTGGTCTCGCAGGTTTGAAGGACATAGCGCAGGATCAGCGGCACGCCAAAGCCGTCGCCGACCTCGCGCCGCCCGCCAAAGGTGAGCGAGACCGTCAGACCGGCATCGTTGATGCCATCAAGCAGACCCAGAACGCCGTCGCTCATCCCGATGATCCCGCGCCCGTCCCAGCGGGTTTTCAGCAGAGCGGCGTCAAAGGTTTTTGGATGGTAGTCGTAATTGCGCACCAGAAACGGTGTCTTGCCACGCCAAATCGCCTGGCTGCAGCCCGAAAGATATTTCGGCGGGCAGTAAAAGCTGAGAAACCGCGCCTGGCTGTCGCTGCCGCCGACCAATTCGACGATCTCTTCATAAAGCGGCAGAATCTCGGGCATGTGCTTTTGCAAGGCGCGGAGGCATTCGCGATAGGTGGGGCGGGCCGAATATCCCTCTTGCGCCCACCATTTGCGGTAGGCGGGCCAGTATTCGGCAAACAGCCCGGCCAGCTTGGGACCGGGCTGTTCCTCGTCGATTGAGCGAAAAACAAGCGCCATGGGGCTTTCTACATAATTTTGAACGCGGGGTCTTCCATCGGCTGTGCCGCGGGCAGCGGTTCAGCCGTATAAGCCGAAGTGATCCCATGAATCCACTTCTTCGATTTGTCCGTCAGTTTGAAGCCCTTGGTCATCGACCGCCCGCGAGTCACGAGGATACCCAAATCAGCGCCCTCATAGCGGTAATCACCGACATTCGAGATACGCAGGAAGAACGCTTCGTTCTCGCCCACCGCGCGGCGGTGATAGTCGAACCGGTCGAACACGACGCGGCCATCTTCCAGCATCTTGTAGATGCCCGACTGTGGGGCCTGCGTGATCCGGTCGACACTGTCATCGGTGTGTTTGATTACCATTTGCGACCAGCTGTCGATCATGTCCGGATCCGCCCAGCGGGCATTCAGTTCCTCGACATCCAGCTCGAAGGGCTTCTTTGAAAACTCAAGTAGATGGAACAGAAACAGTGGCGCATCAGCGTGCGCAAAGGCCGCGTGGTTGGTCATCGAGCTGGCGCCAGTGATACGGGGGTTCAATTCGCCCAACCACAGTTCGTCGGTTTTCTTATCGATCAGGAAGTCGAGTTCGAAATAGCCGCGATAGCCTGATTTGCGCAGCTCTTCCCCGAATTGGAAGGTCAATTGCCGCGCCTGTTCACGTGCTTTCGGTGGAAAGGCGGTTGAGAAAATCTCATTCCCGCACCAGCCGCCGCGATAGGGGGTAAGTTCCTTGAAGCCCACAAGCTCAGTCATCAGCGGGCCAACGATGGTACCCTCCGAGGTCGCACAGGCCTCGATCGCCGCCCCGCGACAGTCGATCCGCTTCATGATCTTGATCTCGCCTTCGCCGATGATCTCGTCTTTGTGCTTGTTGAAATCGGCCTCGGACTTGATGAAAAACGTCGTATGGCCACTGTCGCCGAAGGCGGATTGTAGCACCAGATCATTCCCCAATCCGGCCTTTTCGCAGATCTTTTTCAGGTGATCATAGCTTTTGACAACGCTCAGCGTGTTGGGCACCGAAGGCACACCCGCCTTATTGCCGATACGGACAGTTTCGATCTTGTTGTCACATTTGGTGCGCAGCTTGGCTTTGGGGAACCACAGCTGACCGCCCAGCTCCTTGACCAGCTTCTCAGTCGTCTCGTCGAACATCAGGAAGACAAACTTGGGCTTGCCACCGCGCCGCTTGACCAGGTCGATGACCTCTTTGTGCTGCAGCAGATAATTGTTGATGTCTTCGATGGACTGAAACTCATCATGCGGCATTTCCGAAGGCACAAACACGTTCGGATGTCGCCCGTCAAAGCAATCCATGTAGCAGATATAGGTGAAGTTCATCACCCATTCATCCAGCCCCAACAGGTTGAAATTGGTTGCCGATACGAAATAGATCGGGTCCTTGTTGGTATGGAAATACCGGCGGATTTCCGAGATGTTTTTCAGCACCTTCTTTGGCATGATTGTTGTCCTCCCTGACCCCTTAGGGGTTCTTTACTGATTTCAAAGCGTCTTCGGTAAAAATGCGCAGGCCCAGATCGGCACGGAATCCGTGGATCTCTGACACGTCCAGTTCCTGCATGAATTTGAGAATTTCAGGGCTGATCACCTGCCCCGGTACCAAAATGGGAAAACCCGGCGGATAGGGAATCACGAAGGTGGCCGAGACCATCTCTTCCCCGGCTTCGAGCCGTTCCAACATCTCCTTGTCGGGCTCGACGTAGTCGCAATTGTCTTCGTCATAGGACAGAAAAAACGCCGTACGGATGTCACCGGCTTCGGTACCTGCTTCACAGCGGAACGCATCGTGGAACCGACTAAAATCAGGCAGAGGTGGGACGTGTTCGCTCAGGTTGCTGACGCGCTTTTCAAAGGCCCGTTTTTCCATCTTCGAGGCATCGTCCATCAGATCGTCTAACTCCTTGGCGATCTCGACCAGAACCTCGATCAGATAAGCGACCGAGCTGCGTGTGGTGCCGATATTGGTCATGAACAACACGGTATTGCGTGAGGTCTTGTTGATCTGGATGCCGTATTTATCCATCAGGATCTTGGTCTTGAACGTATCGCCGTCCCAGCCCGTGGCGCCCACATGCAGCGTGATGCGGGTGGCATCCAGAACAAACTCGTCCTTGGCCCAGCAATCCCAAACATCGGCCCAGCCCTGATCGGGATCGAAATAGCTGGTCATCCCGCTTTCGCGGTATTGTTCGGGGATCATGTCGCCCGCCGTGACCAGCTTGAAATACTTCCTGAGCAGCGGATGCGTTGTCACCGCCCGGCGGATTGCCATCGCGCTTTCGACCTGCCGCTGGACGAACTCGTATCCTTCGATCTCAACCTGTCTGCGCCCCACATCCAATGAGGCGATGATCTGGTAATTGGGCGAGGTCGAGGTGTGGGTCATATAGGCCTCGTGAAACGCCTCTTCGACCGCACCTTTGAACTGCTGGTCATTGACATGGATCATCGAGCCCTGCCGCAGCGCAGTCAGCGTTTTATGCGTTGATTGTGTAGCATAGACCCTAACGCGTGCATCGGGCGGCGCGATTAGGCGGGTGTTCAGAAGGGTCTCATCATCCGCGCCCTTCAATTCCTCCTGCTGGTTGGCATAAGCCTCGGCATGTTCTGGGGTGCGGAATTGTTCGCGCAGGATATTGGCCGATCGCATCGCAGTACGCACACGCGAGTTCGGGGCAAAGCGCGCGTAGCCGAACCAGGCCTCATCCCACAGGAACACAAGGTCCTTTTTGATCGCTAGGCATTCCTGCATCACCCGCTGTACATTATAGACGATGCCATCGAATGTGCAGTTGGTCAGCAACACCATGCGAACCTGATCCAGCTTGCCTTCGGCCTTCAGGGTCAAAAGCTTGTGCTTGATCTCTCGGATCGGCACCGCGCCGTACATCGAGTAATCGTGCAGCGGATAGCTGTCCATATAGACGACGCTCGCCCCGGCCAGCACCATGCCGTAGTGGTGCGATTTGTGGCAATCGCGGT
This sequence comes from Ruegeria sp. B11, assembly GCF_056539785.1. Lineage (NCBI taxonomy): Bacteria > Pseudomonadati > Pseudomonadota > Alphaproteobacteria > Rhodobacterales > Roseobacteraceae > Ruegeria > Ruegeria sp. B11. The sequence continues at coordinate 158,933 of NZ_JBQFVO010000006.1, forward strand.
CGATCAGCACGATGTCTCCGGGCCGTACCAGCGCCTGCACCACGATCTTGTTGCAGGTCGAGGTGCCATTCGTGGCAAAAAACGTCTGTTTAGAGCCGAATGCGCGTGCGGCAGCTTCCTGCGCCTCTTTGATCGGGCCCTTCGGCTCCAGCAGCGAATCCAGCCCGCCAGACGTGGCCGAAGTTTCCGCCATGAAGATATTTGATCCGTAGAACGCCCCCATGTCCTGAATCCAGTGGCTGCGACTAATCGATTTACCCCGGCTGATCGGCATCGCGTGGAACACGCCCGTGGGCTGTTTTGAGTATTCCTTGAGCGCCGTGAAGAACGGTGTCTTATAGCGCCGCTGCACCCCGCGCAGGATGTTCAGGTGTAATTCCAGAAAGTCTTCCTGATTGTAGAAGACCCGCCGGCACAGGCCCAGATCGAGACCGGCAATATCTTCCGCCGAACGGTCGGTGATTAGATAAGCGTCCAGCTCGGGGCGCAGCATGCCGATCCTGCGGCAGGTTTCAGGGCCGTATTCCGAAGGGGACAGCGCATCAAGATCGGCGCCCTCGCCATAGAGGCTGATATAGCGGCCCAAAACATTGGTTTCGTTCTTGGACTTCAGGCTAAGGCCCGGGCGAACAATGACCGCCTGTACATTCTGGTTGAACAGAACCCCGATCAGCGCATCCTCGACACTGGGAACGACAACGGTTTCATAAATAAACGGATCTTCGCTGCGGCGCATCCGTTGCAGGCTGGTTTGCAGGAACCGTTCCTGATGTTCGTTGACCTTGTCAACGATCATCACCTCGAAATATGGGCGGCCCAGCGCGCGGGCTTCATGGCTTTGGGTGGACTCGTCCTCAAACTCATCAACCTCGGTCTCATCCGCGATCAACGGGATCGAGCGGCGACGATAGGCCCCTGAGGTCAGCGCCCGCGACACCCGGCGCACGGCGGTAGAGAAATCGCCAAAGTTACCATGGTCCAGCAAACGACGCAGATAGTCGAACGCCGATCCGCCCGGAAAAGCGAAATACATCTCGATCGGGGCCAGCGCCTGCAGCAACTGCCGTGCCCGGTCCCGATCTTTTTCGTTACCGCCCTGATCCAGGGACTCGGCCGTTTCCCGCAGCGCGCTCCATCGGTCTGCCCTCAGTTGCGAGGCGCTGTAGTAGTCCGAGATGGTGTGGAGCTTTTCGCTATCGGAAATGCCGTGCATGAAATTTTTCCTTTCTGCCGATACCGAAAAGCTGGGCCGGTATCAGTCTGTGCCAGAGCGTCCTTTGTAGAGATACAGATTGTCGGGCTTGGTCGCGGCGTCTTCAGTATATCCCAGCGCCGTTCTGGGGTCGGATGCAGCGACGCCCGCAACGTCGCCTTTCTGCGGAATGCGCAGCGGGCCGAGCGTGTGCAGATAGGCATCCGCCCCGCTGGAACGGTCATAGACCGGGAACTCCGCCTCGCGGTCGCGGAAGCTTTTGAGAACCTGCCCCAGACCTTTCAGTCCGACCTCGCGTTGGCGGCGGACCTGATCAAGATCGATCTCGATAGGGAAGATATCCTCCTGTCCCGCAGACTGGTGCAGCACGGTGGCCGAGGGATCAACGACCAGTGAGCGGCCCACGCCCCCGGCGGCCAGCCCGTTCACGTCGAACACGTAGCATTGGAACTGCGCGGCGGTCGCCTTGGCGATCGACAGCTCGGCCTCGCGGTCGGTTGTGCCGGTCAGAACCGGGTGCAGCAGAACCTCGACCCCTTGGCTGGTCAGGTGGCGGGTGGTTTCGGGGAACCAGATGTCGTAGCAGATCGACAGGCCAAACCGGCCCACATCCGGCACATCAAAGATGCAGAATTCGGTACCCGAGGCGATGTTCTCTTCATAAGGTTTGAACGGGAACATCTTGGAGTATTTTGAGACGATCTCACCTTCGGGGTTGATCACCACCGAGGTGTTGAAAATCCGTCCATCTTCGTGTTTTTCGAACATCGAACCGGGGATCAGCCAAATCCCATAACGCCGAGCGGCATCCTGAAAGCGCGACAGGTCGTCATTGGGAAAGGGCTGGGCAAACCGGTCGAGCGGACCATGAGGCGCCAGTTCGCTGAACAGGGCCATCTGGGTCCAGGGGAACCGTGCCATCATAATGTCGATCCGGTGCAGCATCGCGTCGACATTCGACTGCAACGCACCGACATGCATCTGGATTCCGGTTATCGCAAAAGGGGTCATTTTTCGTTTCTTCTCATTTTCTTGCCGATTGCGACCGCCGATTTGATCCGGCGTTCTTCATCGGAACATAAAACCGTGTGGTCACGCAAGCCTGCTGTCCTCAGGCTATGGTTTTCCGAGGCGACTGCCCTCATACTGCGGCTTCCTCGGCGGTATCTTCTGCCTGCGGTTCCACAAAATCGATGTCGTTGCGAACCCAGAAGAACCGGAATCCGCAACTGCGCAGCCATTTCTCGAGCCGATCAAGGCTGGACCACTCCCGCCGCAGCCCGCGCGTGGATTCGACCAGCGCCCATTGGCCATCGACCAGAAAGTATACAGTCCAGGTATTGGGATGCGCCGAGTGGTTGGCAAAGCCGCCGCTGATCACCTCACGCGCCGTGCGAACGGCGACCGGATAGTCGCCGATGCGACCCTCAGCCGCGAGAATGGCCAGATCGTTTTGACGGATCGTGAATGTGGGAAGGGGGGCGTCGTTCATGCAGCCTCGATCTGCGCCGCGTCCAGCAGCGCTTTGCGCCGTTCACTGATATCCGCTGGCTTCAGGTTTTCGACGCGGGTCGCCAACGTCCAGACATGACCGAACGGATCGGCAATCGTGGCGCAGCGTTCACCCCAATAGGTGTCCGCCGCCTCAGCGATCAGGCTGGCACCGCTTTCCAACGCGGCTGCAAGGGCAGTGTCCACATCTTCGACATACATATGATGCCCAATCGGAGTGACTGTGCCCGGAATGGCGGGGCCGTGCGCACCCCATCCGGCGGTGACAAACAGCATCGAGTTGCCGATCTTGATGGAGGCAAAGCCGGGGGCCTCATCCGCATCATAGGCCTGTATCTTCGCATCAAAGGCGCTTTCGTAGAAAGTTAGCGCGGCATCGACGTCGACGACGGCAAGCGATGCGGTGCAGGTGCGATAGCCACGTGGCAGAGTGGCAGGTTTCTTTTTCATTCCGGTACTCTCTGAATTGGGCGGCGGACACCCTGGATTATCTGCAGGAATTTCCCGCACTATGCATCATACTGTGGATCAAACCAGGAGATACTGCAACACTATGATGCATAGTGCTGAAATTTCTGCCGTGATGCTTAGAATGTAGGCGGAGTACAGGCGCTGATGACCCGGCAAACTTCGGGGCCGACCTGCCTGAACCGGTGCGGGGTGCGACTGTCGAAATAATAAGCATCGCCTGGTCCCAGTACCTTGCGCTTATCGCCCACGGTCACCTCCACCCGACCCGAGATGACAATACCGCCCTCTTCCGCCTCATGCCCGTACATCACGCGACCGGTGTCAGCCCCTAACTCGTAAGTTTCCTGCAAGATCATCATCGCGCGACCACGCAGGTTTGATCCTACCTGCCGCAGAGACAGCCCACCCTTTCCGATCTCAGTAAGTTCTTCTGAGGCGTAAAACACGGTCTGCTCAGGTTCGATTTCGAAGGAAAAGAAATCGGACATGCCAATCGGTATGCCTTGCAGAATACGCCGTAACGCACCAACCGATGGATTCATCTTGCCCGACTCGATCAGTGAGATGGTTGAGTTCGGCACATCCGACTTCTTGGCCAGCGCCCGCTGAGATAAACCTGCACGCTCTCGCAAGGTTCGCAGGCGCAATCCGAGGGTCAAATCCTCTTGGCTGGTGTTCTTCATGTTCAGTATCCGCAACACTTGATCCTGCCGGGACGGTAAATCAATGGCTTATAAACCACAAGAAACAGGCTTTCGCTTGCAGGCGCAGATACTACAGTCGCGCAGTCAAACATACGGGCACCGCGCCCGGAAACGGGAAAGGACGCAAGATGCTGAACGCTCAGATTGCTGAACGCCGGAATACCTCGATCGCGCAGGGCGTGGGGATGCAAACGCAAGTCTATGTGGACCGTGCCGTGAATTCCGAGGTCTGGGATGTCGAAGGCAAACGCTATATCGATTTCGCCGCAGGCATCGCCGTTGTGAACACAGGGCATTGCCACCCCAAGGTGATGGAGGCTGTTCAGAAACAGGCCGCAAACTTCACCCATACCTGCCATCAGGTTCTGCCTTATGAGAATTACATCCGTCTGGCCGAGCGCCTGAACGAGAAAGTGCCCGGCGACTTCACCAAGAAAACCGTCTTTGTCACTACAGGTGCCGAGGCGGTCGAGAATGCCGTCAAGATCGCGCGTGCTGCCACTGGCCGCCCGGCTGTAGTGGCCTTTGGCGGCGCTTTTCACGGCCGTACGTTCATGGGCATGTCACTGACCGGCAAGGTTCAGCCATATAAAGCGGGCTTCGGCGCGATGATGCCCGATACCTATCACGTCCCGTTCCCGATCGATCTGCATGGCACCTCGACCGAAGATTCGCTGGGTGCTTTGACTAAACTGTTCAAGGCCGATCTTGATCCGGGCCGGGTGGCCGCGATCATCATCGAACCGGTTCAGGGCGAAGGTGGCTTCTACCCCGCTCCGGCTGAGTTGATGCGTGGTCTGCGCGCGCTTTGCGACGAACATGGCATCGTTCTGATTGCCGATGAGGTACAGACCGGCTTTGCCCGCACTGGCAACCTGTTCGCGATGGACGCTTATGACGTCTCTGCTGATATCACCACTATGGCCAAAGGTCTGGCCGGTGGTCTGCCGCTGGCCGCCGTCACCGGTCGTGCTGAGCTGATGGACGCCGCGCACCCGGGTGGTTTGGGCGGAACCTATGGCGGCAACCCGCTGGGGATCGCCGCCGCCCATGCTGTGATGGATGTGATCGAGGAAGAAGACCTGTGCACGCGCGCCAATGAGCTGGGCTCGCGCTTGAAACAGCGTCTGGAATCGATCCGTTCCCGCACGCCCGAGATCGTAGATATTCGTGGTCCGGGCCTTATGGTTGCGGCCGAGTTCAACACGACCGACGGCAGCGCCCCGAATCCCGATATGGCAAACGCCATACGGGTCGAGGCATTGAAGCGTGGATTGATCCTGCTGACATGTGGCGTATATGGGAACGTAATTCGTTTCCTCGCGCCGTTGACGGTGCAGGACGAAATCTTCGCCGAGGCCATGGATATCCTCGAAGCCTCGATCGACGCTGCCAAAGGAGCCTGAACATGCTGGATACCAAAGTGACCAAGCTGGAGCTGAAAGATCCCAGCCTTCTGGAACCCCGCGCCTATATCAACGGTGAATGGGTCGAAGGTGAGGCAACGTTCCCTGTCTACAACCCTGCAACCGGTGATCTGATCGCCAATGTGACAGATGTCAGCATCGAAGGCACAACACAGACCATCGATGCAGCTTACGCTGCGAAGAAGGAATGGGCTGCTCAGACTGGCAAGGAACGCGCCGCCATTCTGCGCAAATGGTTCGACCTGATGGTCGAAAACGCAGACGATCTGGCAACCATCCTGACCGCCGAGATGGGTAAACCCTGGCCCGAGGCGCGCGGTGAAATCCTATATGGCGCGTCCTTTATCGAGTGGTTCTCGGAAGAGGCCAAGCGTGTTTACGGCGACGTCATCCCCGGCCACCAGCGCGACAAGCGCATCGTGGTGCTGAAGCAGCCCGTGGGCGTAGTGGGATCAATCACGCCTTGGAATTTCCCGAACGCGATGATCGCGCGCAAAGTTGGCCCGGCGCTGGCCGTGGGCTGTACCTTTGTGGCGCGCCCAGCGACGCTGACGCCGCTGTCGGCGACGGCGATGGCGGTTTTGGGTGAACGTGCGGGTATACCAGCGGGCGTGTTCAACGTGATCCCGGGCACCGACAGCTCAGGCGTCGGTAATGAGCTTTGCACCAACGACAAGGTCGCCAAGATCACCTTCACCGGCTCGACCCGTGTAGGACAGATCCTGATGCGTCAGGCGGCGGGCACCATCAAGAAGATGTCGCTGGAACTGGGCGGTAACGCACCATTCATCGTCTTTGACGATGCCGACGTGGATGCCGCCGTGGATGGCGCGATGATCGCGAAGTTCCGCAACAATGGCCAGACCTGCGTCTGTGCCAACCGCATCTATGTGCAGTCGGGCGTCTATGACGAGTTTGCTGCCAAGCTGGCCGAGAAGACAAAATCTTTGAATGTCGGCGACGGCTTTGGCGACGGCATCACCACAGGTCCCCTGATCAATCAGGCGGCGGTCGACAAAGTTGAAGAACATATCTCGGACGCGGTTTCCAAAGGGGCGACTGTAACGCTGGGTGGCAAACGCTCGGATCTGGGTGGGACATTCTTTGAACCCACCGTTCTGACTGGCGTAACCCGCGATATGGTTGTGGCAAAGGACGAAACCTTCGGCCCCGTCGCTCCGCTGTTCAAATTCGAGGAAGAAGACGACGTCGTCAGCATGGCCAATGACAGCGAGTTCGGCCTGGCCTCGTATTTCTACAGCCGCGATCTGGCGCGCGTCTGGCGTGTGGCCGAGGCGCTGGAATCGGGCATGGTGGGCATCAACACTGGCCTGATCTCGACCGAAGTCGCCCCGTTCGGCGGTGTCAAACAATCCGGTCTAGGCCGTGAGGGTTCGAAATACGGGATCGAGGATTTCCTTGAGATGAAATATCTCTGCATGGGTGAAATTCAGTAAGCGCCTCGTGCCTTGAAAATTCAACGCACTCGCAGTCCGCTGCGGGTGCGTTTTTCGTTTCAGACCGATGCGTGCCCGCGCAGACGGAACACCAACGGCATCATCACCAAGACCAGAGCCGCCGAGAAAAAGAACGGTGCGCCGGGCAGATAAGTGCCTTCGCCATCGACCGACGCCTGAAAGATGCCGGTCATCACCAAAGGCGACAGAACCGCAGCGACAGAAGACAGTGACGCGATGACTCCCTGCACCACGCCCTGCCGGTCTTCGTCCGCCTGGTTCGAGGCCATAGCCGTGATCAAGGCAGGCACGAGGTCGGACAGCGCGGCAAGCAGAATAAAGATGACAAGGGCCGTAACCGTTACGGTAAACCCAAAGCCGATCATTCCGACCAATGCCGATACCATCCCCAGCAGCAGGGTTCGGTAATCGCCGATCCAGCGAATGAAGACCGGCATCAGTCCGGCTTGGACGAAGGCCAACAGCACGCCGTATGCGGCCAGCGACAGGCCGATATACAGCGTGGACCAGCCAAACACCTCTCGTATCCAGAAGGCCCAGAGGGTGGGGTAGACCATGTTGGCAAATTCAAAGATGAAAATGCACAGCAGCGGCACTGCCAGCCCCGGAAAGCGGAAGGCGTCAAAGATCGATTTGAACGGGTTCAGGTCGCGCTTGCCAAAGGGGCGGCGCTTTTCTGGTTTCAGGCTCTCGGGCAGGACGAATACTCCGAACAGGGCGTTGGCGGCGGACAAGACCGCGGCAATCCAGAACGGCGCAGTGATACTGATCCCGGCAGCGATGCCGCCGATGGCTGGGCCAAGCACAAACCCAATCCCGAAGGCCGCCCCGATCAGACCGAAATTCGCCGCCTTCTCAGTCGGTGAGGATATGTCAGCGATGTAAGCCGTTGCGGTAATATAGGTCGCCCCCGCAAGCCCCGCGAGCGTTCGCCCCAGAAGAAGCAGCCAGAATGTTTCGGCCAGCGCCATGATCACATAATCCAGCGCCAACATGGTCAGCGCTGCGATCAGGATCGGCCTGCGGCCAACCGCATCCGAAATGCTACCCACGATAGGTCCGCACAGGAACAGCGCCCCGGCATAGGCGGCCATCAGCAGCCCACCCCAAAAAGCCCCCTGCCCGGTATTGCCCGCACCGACGCGATCCATCAGGTCGGGCATGATCGGGAACACGATGCCGATACCGATGGCATCAATCATCAGCGTGATCAGGATAAAGGTTATCGCGCGGCTTTTGAACATACCGCCCTATCGGACGAGTACGCTGTTAAAGCAAGAGAAAAGGGCTGTGTGGTACAATTGTCCAGCAGCCCTTTTCCAGTTCATGTTTATTGGCCCAATGCCACGCCTTCGCGACGAGGATCAGCAGCGCCGATCAACTGCCCGTCCTTGATCAGGATGGCATGCAACCCGCTGTTGAGATCGACTTCTTTCACCTCATGACCTTTGGCGGTCAGAGCATCTGCGAACTCGGCAGCGGATGTTCCCTGCTCCAGATCCATTGAAGACCCGTTGCGGTGCACGAAATGCCCCGTTTCGATGGCATCCTGCGGGTCCATCTCCCAGTCCACGATCGCGATGATCGTTTTGGCCACATAGTTGATGATGCGGCTGCCGCCGGGGGAACCGATCAGCAGATAGGGCGCGCCATCCTTCATCACGATGGTTGGTGACATCGAACTGCGGGGGCGTTTGCCGCCTTCGACACGGTTGGCGACCAGGCGATCTCCGTCCATCGGCGCGCGGTCAAAGTCGGTGAGTTCGTTGTTCAGCAGGAAGCCCCGCACGAAAACCCGACTGCCAAAGGCGGTCTCGATGGTGGTCGTCATTGACAGCGCGTTGCCGTATTGGTCACGGATCACGATATGGCTGGTGCCGGGGCGGCCCGGGTTTTGCGAGGGCGCAAACAAGGCGGTGTGATCACGCGGCGGCTCACCTGCCTGACGCTTTTCACTTGCCGCAGCCGGGTCGATCATCTCGGAGCGCAGCTTTAGGTAATCCGTGTCCAGCAGGCCCTTGACCGGTACATCGATAAAATCGCTGTCGGCCATGTAAAGCGCGCGGTCGGCATAGGCCAGCTTGGCGGCCTCGGCATAGAGATGCGCCATCTCGGCATTCCAACCGGTGCCTTCGAGATCGAAGTTGCTGAGTATCCCCAGAATCTGCCCGACGGTCAGGCCGCCGGAGGTTGGTGGGCCCATTCCGCAGACATCGTAACCGCGATAATCGGCGCAGACGGCAGGGCGGATTTTGACGCGGTAGTCGGCCAGATCCTCAAGCGTGATGTTGTTTTCCACCTTGGATGTGGCATCCACTGCAGCCACGATATCTTCGGCGATGGGACCGCTATAGAAGGCCCCTGCGCCCTGATCGGCCAGAATGCGCAGAGTTTCGGCAAATTCGGGGTTCCGTAGCAAGGTTCCGGCCTGCAGCGGCGTGCCATCTTCGTTGAAGAAATACGCTTTGCCCGCCGGGAACACACCGACAGAACGCTCACGTTCAATCGTGCTTTGGATCGAGTTTGCCATACGGGGCGAAACCTCGAACCCCTGCTCGGCCTGATCGATGGTGGACTGGAACAACGAGGCCCAGTCTTTCTTGCCATAGAGGTTATGGGTCACTTCCATCAGGCGCAGGATGCCCGGCACGCCAACGGATTGGCCGCCAACAACAGCTTCGGGCCACGGCATCTTTTCCCCATCGGGCAGCAAAAACCGTTCAGGCGTGGCCTTGGCCGGAGCCTTTTCGCGTGCGTCAAATGTGGTCAGAGTATTAGCCGATGCATCCCAATACAGCATGAACGCCCCACCGCCGATGCCCGAAGATTGAGGCTCGACCAGATTGAGCATCAACTGCACGGCGATCATCGCATCTGCGGCCGTGCCACCTGCGGCCAGAACGTCATATCCGGCCTTGGCGGCGATGGGATTGGCGGCAGAGACCATAAATTCGGAGCCGGTCACCGAATTCTTATCCTCCCAGCCATAGCCGTATTCTGGTGCGGGGTCCTGTGCATAGGCCGCGCACGCAACTAGCGCCAGCGCCAAGGCGGCGCTGGTTCTCATGACAGTCTTCATCATAAAAATCTCCCGGTAAGGATCTGCGTGATTAACTACTGAGTACCGAAATTCAAATGGCAGATTCGTACCTTAGGTCGCTTCCATTCAACGCACAACATATACCGAGGTCTGCGAATGACGCACGACCCGGGCTGCGTTTGGACCAAGCAGATAGTCTTTGAAATCAGGCTTGTGCGCACCGATCACGATCAGATCCGAACCCGCGCTTTCCGCTGTTTTGAGGATCTCCTGATAGGCGCTGCCGGTCGCCACCACGTGGCGAACATTGACGTTACGCGCGTCGCCCAGCGCGGCGGCGCAGAGGGCGACCAGCTTTTCATGAGCCTCTTCAACCATCTTTTCGTGGTGGTGGGGCTCGAAAAAACTGCTGACGAAACCTTCGCCATAATCCGGTGTCACGGTCACCACGTCCAGCCGCGCGCCATCCAATTCAGCCAGCGCGGCGGCGCGTTCAAGGACTGCGACATCCAGATCGCCATTGCTGATATCCACGGCGCACAGAATAGCTTTGGTCATGCGGGTTCTCCCTGTTTTGCGGCACGGCCGCGCTGGAGGAAGGCGACAAGACCCAACAGGATCAGCGCCGGGATAAAGATCAGCTCTTTCGCGGGCTGGCTTTGCGGGGCCTGAATGCTGGTGATGCGAACGGCATCGTCAGCATAATAGTCGAACATGTCCAGCTCATCCGCGACCGGCGTACCGAACATCGGCTCGTCGAGCTTGACCAGACCATCCTCTTCCAGCGTCATCAGCCCTAGGGCGTCGACACGCGCTGTGCCGTCGGCCCCTTCCGGAATGTCCAGAACCACGGTGGTTTCGGTCATATTGCCGGTGTCAAAGTCCGGGCCTGCGACCTCGATCCGCATGGTGCTGCCCGGTGCGGCCTCACCCACGGCCTGCGTCAGCTGTGCCGGTTCGATCTGCGCAAAGGGCGGTGCGATGCGGTTCATGAAGAAATCCGGACGGAACAGCGCAAAGGCGATCAGAATCAGCGCCACGCTTTCATAGATGCGGTTCTTGGTCAGGAACCAGCCCATGGTGCCGGCAGTGAAGATCAGGATCGCGATGGTCGCAGAGACGGCCACCAAGATTCCCTGTACCCAGCCCACATCGATCAGCAACAGGTCAGTGTTGAAGATGAACACGAAAGGCAGTGCCACGGTGCGCAAGCTGTAGAAGAAGGCGGTAAAGCCCGTCTTGATCGCGTCCCCGCCCGAAACGGCGGCGGCGGCAAAGCTCGCCAGACCAACCGGCGGTGTCACATCAGCCATGATGCCGAAGTAGAACACGAACAAGTGCACCGCGATCAGCGGCACGATCAGCCCATCCTGCGCGCCCAATTCCACGACCACACCCGCCATCAGCGAGCTGACCACGATATAGTTCGCCGTGGTCGGCAAACCCATCCCGAGGATCAGGCTGAGCAGACCCACCAACGCCAGCATGGCGATCAGGTTACCGCCTGACAGGAACTCGACCAGATCGGCCATCACTTGGCCCACGCCGGTCAGCGTCACGGTGCCCACGATCACACCCGCGGTGGCGGTCGCCAGCGCGATACCAATCATGTTGCGCGCGCCGTCGATCAGACCATTCCACAGATCAACAACACCGGCCTTGAAGGCATTCGCTGTGTCACTTTCACCCCGGAAGATCGACTTGAGCGGTTTCTGCGTCAGCAGGATCACGAACAACAGCGAAGTCGCCCAGAAGGCTGATAGGCCCGGTGATTTCTGTTCGATCATCAGGAAATAGACCAGCACGATGATCGGTAGCAGGTAATGCAGACCGGCCTTGTAGATTTCGGCAATTACCGGCAGTTCAACCTCTTTGGCATTAGGATCGTCAGGCACCAAGTCCTCTACTCCGGAAGCCAGCCAAAGCAGGATCAGATAGGCCAAAACGATCAGCGCCGACAGGACCAGACCCGACGCGTCGGGCATGAGCGCGACAATCGCTTTGATCGGGTACTGGATGCCATAGCACAGCCCGGCAAAGCCCACGAAGAACAGCGCCATTCCACCGATTGTGCGCCCCATCGAAACGACGCGGTCGCCCAGCGTCGGCATGTTCCGCTTCACCGCTTCAAGGTGTACAATGTAGACGAGCGCGATGTAAGAAATCGCGGCGGGCAGGAAGGCGTGGGTGATCACCTCAACGTATGAGATGCCCACATATTCCACCATCAGGAAGGCAGCAGCGCCCATCACCGGTGGCATGATCTGGCCGTTCACGGATGAGGCGACCTCAACCGAGCCCGCTTGTTCGCTGGAAAAGCCCACACGCTTCATCAGTGGGATAGTGAAGGTGCCGGTCGTGACAACGTTCGCAATGGACGAGCCCGAGATCAGGCCGGTCGCCGCAGAACCAACTACAGCCGCTTTGGCCGGGCCACCGCGCAGGTGCCCCAGCGCGCCAAAGGCCATCTTGATGAAGTAATTGCCCGCGCCCGCCTTATCCAAAAGCGCGCCGAACAGCACGAAGAGGAAGACGAACTTGGTTGAAACGCCCAGCGCGATGCCAAAGACGCCTTCGGACGTGATCCACATATGGCTCATCGCCTTTTGCAGGCTGGCACCTTTCCAGCGGATCACCTCGGGCACCCACTCGGAGGAACCAAAGAAGACGTAGGCCAGAAAGATCGTGGCGATGATCGCCATTGCCGGGCCAAGCGCGCGACGCGCAGCCTCGAACAACAGCAGCAGGCCAACAAGGGCAAACCACTTGTCCGTATCGTCTGCGAGACCGCCCGCATCGACGATCTTTTGGTAGAAGAAATAACCATAGAGGGCCAGAAATGCGCCCACGATCCCCATGATCCAATCCTGAATCGGGATGTAGTTCCGCGGGCTGGATTTCAGCGCCGGATAGGCCGAAAAGGCCAGGAACATCGCAAAGGCCAGATGAATCTGGCGTGAGTTGTTCACTACACTGCCCGGCAGAAGATAATTCGATAGGGGAGAGGCCAGAACGACCTGAAACACCGACCACAAGACCGCAACGATCGCCAGAAACAGCCCGACATTACCCGCCGGATCACGCGCGCCTGCGTCTGATGAGGCAACCAGTTCCTGAAGCTCTTCTTCGGAAAGAGGGCGATTGCCCTGTGTGTCGGAACTCATGTTGGTATCTCCCTGTCCTTCGGCCTTGGTTTTTGCGGCCGTCTTGTCTCCGGTTTAGCCCGGATATGAATCGGGGCGCCCCGAAAGGCGCCCCGTGTCAGGTCTGGTTACTGAATCCAGCCTTTTTCTTTGTAGTACTTCTCAGCGCCCGGATGCAGCGGTGCCGACAGGCCGTCCGCAATCATCTCTTCTGGTTTCAGGTTGGCAAATGCCGGGTGCAGCTTTTTGAAGTCATCGAAGTTCTCGAAGACCGAGCTGACAACCGCATAAACCGCGTCTTCCGACACGTCAGCCGAAGTCACGAAGGTTGCACCAACACCAAATGTCGAGGTGTCACCATCCGAACCGCGGTACATGCCACCTGGGATGGTTGCGGTACGGTAGAAGGAGTTGTCACCAACCAGCTTGTCAACCGCGTCGCCGCTGACGTTCACCAGAACCGAGTCACAGGCGGTGGTTGCTTCCTGGATCGAACCCGAGGGGTGACCAACGGTGTAAACCATCGCGTCGATCTGGTTGTCGCACAGGGCAGCCGACTGTTCAGCCGCCTTCAGCTCGGTCGCCAGTTCAAAATCGTCGGTGGTCCAACCCATCTCACCCAGCAGAACTTCCATGGTGCCGCGCTGACCGGAACCGGGGTTGCCGATATTGACCCGCTTGCCCTTCAGGTCTTCGAAATTCGAGATACCTGCGTCGGCACGCGCCACAACCGTGAACGGCTCTGGGTGTACCGAGAACACGGCACGCAGGTTCTCAAACGGGCCGGCTTCTTCGAATTTCGAGCTGCCGTTATACGCGTGGTACTGCCAGTCCGACTGTGCCACACCAAACTCAAGCTCGCCTTCGCGAATGGTGTTGATGTTGTAAACCGACCCCCCAGTCGACTCCACCGAACACCGGACCCCGTGCTCTTTCCGGCCCTTGTTGACCAGACGGCAGATCGCGCCACCCGTCGGGTAATATACACCCGTAACGCCGCCAGTTCCGATCGTGATAAACTCTTCTGCATATGCCGCTGGTGCCATCAGGGCCGCCGCGGCAAATGCGGTGATTGAGGATTTCTTGAACACTTTGACACTCCTGTTGTCAGTCTTTTTTAATCTGTTGGGGTGCCTGAAACCTTTCAGAACACAACACAAAAAATCGCACTGGAATCAGGCCCCCCGATGATAAAGAGGAAAGCGAAACCAAACAGCAGGTGTCTATACGGTAGATTACGTATAGGCTTGGATTCAGATATAGGGGAAAGAGGGTAACTGATCACATTCTGTGACTGTGATACCGACCCGTGCAGAAGGTCGTTTGGACAAGAATTGAACTACGCAGGGCAACAAGAAATACGCCAGGACCACACTGAGCCAGCCCGCAGGCGAAGATCGCTGCGCGCCACGCTTGCGCTGTGTTTGGGCGGGCTGCAGTTCATCGCCATCCTTTCGGTGATCCTGTCGACCTTTGTCAGCTCGGAGAACGCGCTGTTGCGGCAATCCCGAACATCGCTGAACGAAGTCAGTGTCAATGTCATCGGCCAAGTCAAAAGTTTTCTGAACCCCGCCCGGCAGGCCTTGGATGCAACTCGGCGACTTGCTGAAAATGACGTACTGGATATCAGCGATCCTGGCGTATTGGAAAGCCATTTTTTTCAGCAGCTACAGGTCGCGCCTCAACTCGCAGGGATGTATCTGGCCGATGCGACGGGCAGGTTTGTCTATGTCATGCGCGCGGAAGAGCCCGGACGCTATCGCACCAAGTTCGTTCCGCCATTCCTGCCCGGCACCGCGGAACATCCCGCCGATTTCCAATGGCGCAACGATCAGTTCACATTGCTGGAAACGGCCACTACCCAGACTGACACCTATGAGGCGCGCACCCGGCCCTGGTTCAGAATGGTGACCGAAGCCAAAGCACCGATCTGGACAGAGCCTTATATCTTCTTCACCACGCGCCAGCCGGGGATCACTTATAGTGTCCCCATATTGGACGATACCGGAGCTATCCGTGCCATTTTGGGTGTCGATATCCAGATCGACGCCCTGTCGGGATTCCTGCTGGACATCTGGTCGGAACGACGCGGTGCCGCGCTGGTTCTGAACGAAAATGGCGCGGTGCTGGCGCATCCAACGCTGGTGCTGATCCGGCAGGAAGCACATATGGAAGCGCCCGAGCTGACGCGTGTGGACCAAATCGCAGACCCCATCGCGCAAAAGGCGTTCGGAGATGTCGTGCAAACCGGTCTGAGCGACACGGAAGGACCGGTTCATACCGATTTCCAGCTGAACGGTCAGGACTATGTGGCGATGCTGATCGAGGTGTCCGAGCCGGGGCTGCGTTGGTTGATCGGGCTTTATGCGGCCGAGGACAACTTTATTGGCGAGATCAAGAAGAACCGGACGCAAGGCGTCTGGATCGCGCTTGCCATTGCCATTCTGACGGGCGCAATTGGTTTGGCCATGGCCGACCGGATCTATGCCCCTGTGCGCACCTTCGCCAGCCAGAGCCAGCAATTGCGCAGCGGAGAGATCACCACCGAAGAAGGCCTGCACAGCCCCTATCGCGAGCTGGAAGATACCGGTGCGGCTCTGACTCAGGAAGTTCGGCAACGGCAACGGTTCGAAACCGCCTATGGCCGCACCTTCGATCTGGCCTCGCGCGGGATGGCGCAGATCTCGCCCGAAACGGGGCGGTTTCTGCGGACCAACGAACAGCTGTGCGATATCATGGGATATCAGCCGGATGAATTGGAGAAGATGACGCTGGCCGACATCCTGCCGGAAGATGAACAGCAGATCGCGGTCAAGTTTCGCGAAACCCTTCTGCAGGATTCCGAGTTCATCGCCGAGAACCAGTTTATTCGAAAAGACGGATCCCCCATCTGGTTGCGGGTCAATGCCATTCTGATCCGCGATGAAAGCGGGACCCCTGATCATGCGGTTGCCATTATCGACAACGTCAGCGATCGAAAGCAGGCCGAGGATGAAGTAAGCCGCCTCAGCCGCGATCTGTCCCATGTGGCACGGGTCAACCTGATGGGCGAGATGGCCTCGGGGCTGGCGCATGAGCTGAACCAACCGCTAAGCGCGATTTCCTATAATGTCGACGCCGCGAAGATCACGCTGGATGAAATCGGCGATCCCGATCCTGAGGTTATAGAAATCCTTTCGGATATCGACCGCCAGTCGCGCCGTGCGGGCGACATCATCCGCGCCCTGCGTGATGTGGTGCGTAAGGATCGCGGACGTCAGACTCCGTTTGAACTGAACGGGCTGATCCGGCAAACCGTCAGCCTGATGGACGCCGAGGCGAAGTTACACGAGATCAAGCTGCTTTATGAAGAAACCGACCTTCCTCTTGTCATCGGAAACCGGACACAGATCGCGCAGGTACTGGTTAACCTGTTGCGCAACGCAATCGATGCACTGGCCCTCGATCCGGATGGCAAGGGTAAAATCACCATCACTACAAAGACCAGCGATGAACTGGTCGAGGTGCGGGTTGAGGATAACGGGCCCGGGATTAGCGATGGTGTCACCTTGTTCAACTCGTTTGACACCCAGAAGACCGACGGGATGGGGCTGGGCCTGTCCATTTGTCGGACCATCGTCAAAGCCAATGACGGAGCCATTTGGCACGAGCCTACTGAGACGTCCGGGGCGCGCTTCTGTTTCACCCTGCAGCGCCGCGATCAGCCCAAGGAGGATCACGCATGACCTTTGAGCCGCTGGTCGTCTATATCGTCGATGACGATGAAGATGTGCGCGTCGCCTTATCACGTTCGCTCAGCAAACGCGGACTAAGGGTCGAGCATTTTGCTGATGCGCAGACATTTCTGAATCAGGTGCATGAGGACGCAAAAGGTTGCCTGATCCTGGACTATGGCATGCCCGGCATGGACGGGCTGGAATTGCAGGAACATCTGAACCGGCGCGAGTCGACCATACCGGTCATTTTCATCTCGGGTCATGGCGGCATTCCGGAATCCGTGCGGGCCACCAAGGCGGGTGCAATTGATTTTCTGGAAAAACCCTTTGACCTGCAGGTGCTGATCGAACGGATACAGGCCGCGTTTGAAATAGGCGACCGTCTGCGCGCCGAGAAATCGCGACGTCAGATGCTTGCGGACAAGCGCAGACTTTTGACCGACCGCGAGGAGCAGGTCTTGCAACATATTCTGACCCACCCCGCGCGCACGTCGAGCAAAGAGATCGCAACTGCCTTGGGTATCAGCCCCCGCACAGTAGAAATTCATCGCGGGCGCATACAGCAAAAGGTCGGCGTGAAAACCACGATAGAGCTGTATGAACTATTCGGGCAGATGCAATGATCGCAAGCCTGATGATGTATGCCCGCCCTCAGCTTGATGAGGCACATCTGCGATACTGGAACCTCATCCGTGACAATCTGAACCGCGCCGGGATCGAGAGCCCTGAGCATCTGTCGCAGGACGCCGAGGAATTTTCGGTCTGGCAGCACCCGGAACTGGTGCTGAGCCAGACTTGCGGCATGCCGTACCGGACATGGCTGCACGATAAGGTCGCGTTGGTTGGCACGCCAGACTATGGTCTCGACGGGTGCCCGCCCGGCTATTACCGCAGCGCTCTGGTCGTGCGCGCCGATGATCCACGCACAAATCTGATGGCGTTTCGGGAAGCGGTGTTCGCTTACAACCAGACATTTTCGCAATCTGGCTACGCCGCGCCTTATTGGCATCTTGAGCCGCATGGCTTCTGGTTCAAGCACCGTGTGCAAACCGAAGGTCACCTGAAGTCGGCGCATGCCGTTGCGGAAGGTCACGCAGATATCGCCGCCCTTGATGCGGTTTCTTGGCGATTGATGGCTGAGTATGAAGAGTTTGCCGCATCTCTGCGGGTGTTGGAGTGGACGGACCCGACCCCTAGCCTGCCATTGATCACTGCGGAGGGTAACGATCAGCAAGCGATTTTTACAGCGGTTGAACGGGCAATTGCGCAGTTGGATGACGCGGATCGTACTGCCTTGGGGATCAAAGGTCTCGTGAGGATTTCGGCCGAACGTTATCTGGACGTGCAGAACCCGCCGGGATCGGTTTAGTCGTCTTGTGTGCCGGTGTCGCCGACGACAGCCGATAGCACATAATGGCTTTGGTCGCCCTTGATCAAAATCGGTGGGCCGGGTTGTTTAAGCTGCGGAACGACGCTTTCAACGCCGAGACCGCGCGTTAGGTCTGTCGCGCGACTTCCTCCGTGACCGGCTCGGCCTTTCCCTCGATCAAGTCCTCTTCGACCGGCTCTTCAAGTGACTCTTCAGCACTTTCTTCAGGTTCCTCTGCCTCTTCAGCCTCTGATTGATCCTCAAGCGCGCCAACGATCAGAGGCAGCATGTGCACACCCGTCGCACTAGCAATCTCGGGCGTCTGAGGCGTCTGCCAGCTGAGCGTATCGAAGCTGCCGCAGTTCTGGCACACCGGTCCCCATTCAGGCTGAATGTCGTGGCAATTGGTGCAGACCCATTGCGGCCCGCGCGGTGCGTTCAACGCCTTGGCCAGCCAACCCTGAACCACCGCGTCCGAGGCGCCCTCGCCCCGTTCAATCGCAGCCATCAGCGTGTAGGCCCGTGCATCCCCCTGCTTTTCAACAACATCACCCAGCGCGCGTCGCGCTTCGGGGAAGTCTTCGGCTACGATGTTCAGCTCGGCCAAAATCAGGCGTGTTTCCATATTCTCTGAATGAACGCGGGTCAAAGCGGTGAACCGCTTGATCCGCTGTTCAGGTGTTTCGTCTGGCACAATCTCGGCAAAGGCATGGGCCAGATCAGGGTGAGGCTGTACTTCCCACGCCTTTTTCAGAATCTTGGTGGCTGCACGCGGTTTGCCCTTTTCGATATAGGCGCGCGCGGCCATGGCGGCTGCTGGGACAAGATCGGGTGAAAGGCGGTTTGCCTCAATCGCATGTTCCTGCTGTTCGACCGTCGCCGTGTCGTCCAGCAGCACTTTGGCCTCGGACAAAGCCAGGACTGCGTCGCGCCGTTTGAACACGTCGCGCGGCAAATACCCGGCCTTCAGCTTCGAGGTCAACGTGGACCGCGCACCGGCCCAATCCTGCGCTTTGGTCTGCAGGTTCAACAGCACATCCTGCGTTTCTTCATGCCGGGGTTTGAGGGCCAGAGCCTTCTCGGCCAGCTTGCGCGCGGTTTCATCATCGCCTTCGGCCAGCTTTTGCTTCATGATCCCGCGCACACCGACAAATCGCGTGGCGTTGTTGGTGACCAGCTTCTTGTAAGTCTCGGACGCTTTCTTGGTATCACCGGTCATCTCGGCTGCCTGCGCCACCAGCAAATTGGTCAGTTCCGGATTGTTCAGCAGCTTCTCGGCCTTATTGGCCTTGGTCATCGCCACGCGCCCCTCACCCGAGGCCAGCGCCATCAACCCGTCCGCCAGCGCCTGATATCCCCGCTTTTCCCGACTGCGATCGAAATAACGTGAAAGGGCGGTTTCATCACCGTTTAGGAATTTCAGCGTGGCGATCAGCAGCGTAAGCAGCTTGAAGAACAACCAGACCGCAAACACCAGCACGCCCAGCGCGATCACTGATTGCAGCGGGCCCAGTGTGTATTCGGTGCCTGCGACGGTGATCTGCACGCCGCCGGATGATTCCAGCAAGAACCCAGCACCCATGGCCAGCAGGCCGATAATCGCAACAAAAACAAGGATCTTTAACAATGACCACAGCATGGCAGGTCCTTCAGTTCGAGTTCAGGCTTGAAGCAAGCGTGTTTGCGGCCTCGACGGCAGAGGCCCGTGTCTGCGCCGCCTGCTCCCAATCCGCCAATGCGGTTTGTGCCGCTTCGGGCAGGGATTTCAATTCGGTCAGCGCCTTTGAGACATCACCATCTGCCAACGCTGCCTGAGCACGCGACAGGACCGCGTCCGGATCGTCGCCCTCTTGCGGGGTCACCGACCGCGCGCCTGTCTGGCGCTGCAAGAAAGCAACCAAGCCTGTGCCTTTATCGGCATCACGGGCATCCGCCAGTGCGGCGCGGGCTGCGGGGGCAAACGAGCTGCGCAGCGCCGAAAGCGTCTCAACTCCGTCCTTCGAAGATGCAGCCAAAGCATCGGGCACATCGACACCACCGGCTTTCAGTTCAGAGACCAAATCTTCATAGGGTTGACCGGCATCCAATTGACCATGCAAACGCGACAGGATGGCAGCGTTGGTCGCCGCGCGCGCCTCGGCCGAAGCCTTAGCCTCTAAAGCCTGCGCGTCTGAGACCATCTTTTCCACTTCGCTACGCTGAGCGGCCAGAGAATCCTGTAGTTTCTTCAATTCTGCCTCGAACGCGGCTGTGGCCTCGGGCGAGACATTTGCTTCAAGCGGCTGCTTCTCAAGCGCGGTCAGGCGTTCCTCAAGCGGGTCGACCTTACCGGTCAGGCCATCAACACTGCTCTTCACGGCAGTCAGATCGCTTTCGACCGGAGCAAGCTTATCCGACAACGCCTTGATCTGATCTGACAAGCCCGAGACATCGGGGCCTTTAGCAAGAGTTTTTGTCAGTTGGGCAATCTGATCGGATTGTTCCGCCAGCTTCGACTCGAGTGCGGAAATTGCGTCCGAGCTATCTGCTCCTTGAGACAATAACCCGCTGTTGCCTACAGCAAATCCGAGGCCTGCAGCAATAACCCCGCCCAACAAAGCCGGAACAAACCCACCGCGTTTTTCGACTGTGCGTTCGATCACCTTTTCTTCGGTCGGCTCGGCCCTGTTCAGGGCTTCGGCTTCGGCTTCGGCTTCGGCTTCGGCTTCGGCTTCGGCTTCGGCTTCGGCTTCGGCTTCGGCTTCGGCTTCGGCTTCGGCTTCGGAAGTCAATTCGTCCGCAGCGTTATCCGCGTCAACGGATTTCTCATCCGAGACTGCATCACTTTCGGTCTCGGCGGCCTCTGCCACCTCTTCGACGCTGGGGTCTTCGACCGGTTCCTGATCGGGTTTCTTCTTATCAGCCACCGCGTTAATCCCCTTATCGATTCCCAAAACACATGAACAACAGACTAACCCAAGTTAATCTGCACCCGGCGCGCTCTCAACCCGCATCACGTGTTTCACGAGTTTTTTCACGGCTTTCTGCATTTTGTCCGGGGTCGGTTCATCCGCGATCTTCAGCCGCTCGAAACTCAGTGTTTTAAGGGGTTCCGCTGTGGCTTCGCTGATCGCGGCCAGCCACAGAGGCGCAGATCCGGCCCAGACATCGGCAAATTGTCGCGCTGTGCGGGGTGAAAATAGCGGGGCGATGATGGGCTGATCACCCTCGGCGGCGTGGGAAGCCTCATCACTCAGCGGCAGAAGTTGCTGTCGATAAATCGGCTGTTCTCGGGTGGTCAGCCCGGATTCAGTCAAACGCGCGGCCACGTTGCCACGGCTGTGTTCTCCGCGCAGATGCAGCAGCGGGCTGTTTGGCTTGAGTTTCAGCAGATTGGCCACCAGCCCTTCGGCCGTCGCACCCAGCATCTGAGCATCCCACCCTGCCGCCTGCGCTGCCTGCGTGGTCACCGGACCAACGCAATAGGCGGGCAGGCTGCGTTCCACATTCAATACGGCGGCGGCGTTCACGCCATTTGCCGAGGAAAAGATCAGTCCAGCAGAATCATCGGACTCAACCATGACACCCAGCGGTTCGATCTTTAACAAGGGTGAATGGATAACCGCGACTTGCGGCCGAATGTGGTCCGGCAGTTGCGCAACGAACCTGTCCGAGGCGGCGCGAGGGCGGGTCATCAACAAATACAACGGTCGGCGCCTTCGGCCTTGGGATTGTTTGCATCCGCGCGGGGTGATACCCCGCATGGCAATCATGATGCAACGGATCAGGCCTATGGTGCAAACACTTACCGTCCTTGGACTGGAAAGCAGCTGCGACGATACCGCAGCCGCCGTTGTGCGGCAGGGCACAGGCGTAGGGGCCGAGATCCTGTCATCCGTGGTGCATGGCCAGACTGAGTTGCACAGCGCCTATGGTGGCGTTGTGCCTGAGATCGCAGCGCGTGCGCATGCGGAAAAGCTGGATATTTGCATCAAACAGGCTCTAACACAGGCCGAAATTGGCTTAGATGATCTGGACGCTATCGCTGTCACCGCAGGTCCCGGCTTAATTGGCGGCGTAATATCCGGCGTGATGTGCGCAAAGGGCCTAAGCGCAGCAACCGGGTTGCCGCTAATCGGGGTGAACCATTTGGCCGGGCACGCGCTGACACCAAGACTGACCGACGAGATTGCTTTTCCCTACCTGATGCTGCTGGTCTCGGGTGGTCACTGCCAATATCTGATCGCTCATGGACCGGAACAGTTCACCCGCCTTGGGGGGACGATCGACGATGCCCCCGGAGAAGCCTTTGACAAGACCGCCCGTCTGTTGGGTCTGCCGCAACCCGGTGGCCCCTCGGTCGAGGCTGAGGCGCGCGCGGGTGATGCCAAACGTTTCCGCTTTCCCCGGCCCCTTCTGGATCGCCCCGGATGTGACCTGTCTTTTTCGGGACTCAAGACCGCGCTGATGCGGATGCGGGATAAGGTCGTAGCCGAAAAAGGGGGGCTGACCCGACAAGATCGCGCTGATCTGTGTGCCGGTTTTCAGCAGGCTATTGTTGATACCTTAGCTGAGAAAACCCGCCGCGCGATTGCCCAGTATCTTGAGACATCACCGTCAGAACCGGTTATTGCCGTTGCCGGGGGTGTCGCAGCAAATTCCGCTATTCGCTCAGCATTAGAGACTGTTTCTGCGGAAATGGGCGCCCGATTTACTGCCCCTCCGCTGGCTTTGTGCACTGATAATGCCGCAATGATCGCCTATGCGGGTATGGAACGATTCCGCACCGGTGCACGAGATGGGTTGGACCTGACGGCGCGGCCCCGCTGGCCCTTGGATCAAACCAGCCCTGCAATGCTGGGTAGCGGCAAAAAAGGGGCCAAGGCATGAGCGTGGCCGTCCTTGGTTCTGGCGCATTTGGAACCGCTCTGGCGATATCTTTGGCGGGCAATGGGCCTGTAACTCTCTGGTCACGAGATGCCGAGCAAGCAGCGCAGATGCGGCACGGGCGCGAGAACCCGCGACGATTGCCGGGCGTTACACTGCCCGCCAGTGTTTCAGTGACAGCTGAATTTGAACAAGCGGCGCAATCCGATGTGTTGTTACTGGCCGTCCCAATGCAAAAGCTGCGCGATGCGTTGACGCAATATACCGGCGAACTGGGTGGCAAGGTTTTGGTGGCTTGCTGCAAGGGGATCGAACTGTCCACGGGGCTGGGTCCCATTGCAGTCATCCGTCAAACCGTTCCGGACGCACTTCCGGCCTTGCTGACTGGCCCCAGCTTTGCCGATGATATCGCGCGCGGTTTGCCTACGGCGTTGACGCTGGCTTGTGATGATGCCGAACTGGGTGAAGCGCTTCAGCAAGAGCTGACAACTGCCAATCTGCGTCTTTATCGTACCGCCGATACCATCGGGGCAGAGCTAGGTGGAGCGCTAAAGAATGTGATGGCTATTGGTTGCGGCGCGGCCATTGGTGCAGGGCTTGGCGATAGCGCCCGCGCTGCGTTGATCACGCGCGGATTTGCCGAGATGCAGCGCTTTGCCGCCCAGCGCGGGGCACGGCCCGATACGCTGATGGGGCTATCGGGGCTGGGTGATCTGGTTCTAACCTGCTCATCCGAATTGTCGCGAAACTATCGTTTTGGCCTTTGTTTGGGTCTAAACAAGCCATTTGACACCACGACAACCGTCGAAGGTGTCGCCACTGCGCAGGCCATGTCCGAAATCGCAGCGAGCGAAGGGTTAGACATGCCCATCAGCGCAACGGTGGCGAAACTCAGCAGCGGTGCCTACAGTGTCACCGACGCGATTCAGGCCCTGCTGGGTCGCCCACTCAAGGAGGAATAATATGCTCATCGCCCTGATCGCCCGGGATAAAGCTGGTGCCCTACAGACCCGGCTGGACAACCGCACGGCCCATCTGGCTTACATTGAAGAAACCGGTGTTGTGGCGCAGGCCGGGCCGTTACTGGACGGCGATGCGATGATCGGATCGCTGGTCATTCTGGATGTGGAGAATCTGGCCGCCGCTGAGGCCTGGGCCGCAAATGACCCCTACGCGCTGGCCGGCCTGTTCGACTCGGTTGAATTGATCCCGTGGAAAAAGGTCATCGGCTGATGGCGTATTGGCTGTTCAAATCCGAACCCTCGACCTGGAGCTGGGATCAGCAGGTCGGCAAGGGGGACGCGGGCGAGGAATGGGATGGGGTGCGCAACTACCAGGCCCGCAATTTCATGCGTCAGATGCAGATTGGTGACCGGGGTTTTTTCTACCACTCGCAAAAGGACAAGGAGATTGTCGGCATTGTCGAAGTCTGTGCCGAGGCCCATCCCGACAGCACAACCGATGATGAGCGTTGGGAATGCGTGGATATCAAAGCCGTCCGGTCTTTCACAATTCCGGTCAAACTGGATCAGATCAAGGCGGATGAGCGTTTGGGTGAAATGGTTCTGGTCAAGAATTCACGCCTTTCAGTGCAGCCGGTCAGCGATACAGAATGGCAGTTGATCTGCGCTTTGGGCGAGACAGAGGCGGATTGAATGAAAAGGGAAGGCCCTGACGACTTCAGAACCTTCCCTACCCCGCGTGCTCCCAAGCTCACCACACGCATACGGAAATCTATTGGTTCTGACCGTCCTGGTCATATCCTGACCTTAGCCGATTTCAGAACCGCGCTTCAAACGCCAAGTATTTAGAGTTTCAATCAAATACAAAACACCCGCCGGTAAGTCCGACGGGTGCTGAAATGGTTCTTGGCTGGATCAGCTATAGACCGATTCTTTGCCGAAATGCTTGGTCAGCATGTAATAGACGACAGCGCGGTACTTGTTACGCTCGGACATGCCATAGGTCTCCATGGCCTTGTTAATCCCTTCCATCAGTTCGGGACCATCCGACAGGCCCAGCTTTTTGATGAGGAAGTTGTTCTTGACCGTCTCAAGCTCGCCTTCCTGGCTGGCCGCCACTGTCGACGCATCCGCGTCATAGATCGCCGGACCGCAACCGATGGTGACCTTGGTCAGCAGGTCCATATCGGGGTCCATCCCGCATTTGCCTTTTAGATCTTCAGCGTATTTGGCGATCAATTCGTCGCGTTTGCCCATGTCCCAATCTCCTTAATCCATTGTCACGGAACTTTTTACCGATGCACGAGAGACTAGCCTTGTCGGCGGAATTCCCAAAAGGGAAAAATCACAAGGTTTCCCCCTAGGCTGAACTTCGCGGGACTCGGTGATTTGATTTTTTCAGATTTATTATTTAACATTTTTGTTAATTATGATTCCCGGAGGTCCCCATGCCCGTAACGTTACCGAATGAAACCACCGAATATCGGTCAGCTCGTAATGCACTTCTATCCGCCGAGCGGGACCTGCGAGCAAAGGTTGAAGAGGTCGCGGCCTTGCGCCGTTCTCTTCCAACCGGAGGCAAAACCCCTAACGATTATGCGTTCCAAGATCTGGCAGGCGAGGGTGCACCTATGTCGTCGCTGTTTGGCGACAAGGATACGCTGATTATCTATTCGCTGATGTACGGACCCGACGCGGAACGCCCCTGCCCTATGTGTTCGGCGTTTCTGGATGGGCTGAACTCTCAGATCCACCATCTCATACAGAACGCCTCGGTTGCCGTAGTAGCGCAGAATACGCCCGAAAAACTCTCGGCGCTCAAGGATGAGATGGGTTGGAATGCGCTGCCGCTCTACTCAGCATTAGGGACGAATTACCAACGTGACTATCTGGCCGAGACCGACGGGGGTGATCAGCTTCCTATTTTAAATGTCTTTCAACAGCTCCCTGATGGCATTCATCACTTCTGGAGTTCCGAGCTGTTCTTTGAACCCAGCGATTGGCATCCCCGGCACGTGGATGCGGCTTGGCCACTGTGGAATGTTCTGGATTTCACGCCACAGGGCCGCGGCGATTTTATCCCGTCTCTACGCTGAGGTACTATCGGCAGTAGCCCCAGCCGGGCCCCTGCAGGTGGAAGTGATCGGCATGTAAGCGGTTGTAGTCAGGGCCAAGCACCACGCGGAACCAGTCACAGGCTCCGCGCCATATCTGGCGCAGAAAATCGGCCTCGGGCCCGTCAGCGTCCCAGTCAGCCAGCAGGTTCAAGCTGCGCCCGTCCGAGAGATCCATTCCGACGATGTCGATCGCGTCCGCAGTGGCGTGACTGCTCCAACCATTGTCTTGTCCTTGCGCGGTCCGCATCCGGCGGCAGTTATAGCTGCCGATCTGGCGCATTCTGCTGACGGAAGTCCCCAGTAGTTGCTGCGCAGCGGGTTGCACAACATGGTGTTCCCACATGACAAGCCGCAAAGTTGTGGCACACCGGGTCTCGACTGCAGTGACGCGGGCGTTCACCAGACCGAACAACCGGCCGCGTCCCTCGATTCCGCAATTCTGGTCCACCACCAGATCGTCCAGCGGATCAAACCGAGCTCCAGCCTCGGCCAAGGCTGCACGGCATAAAGCGTCATCCGCCAGTGCGCGGTTCAACTGGTAAGGGGTGACCGGGGTGACCGGGGCCGTCACGGTCAGATCACGCAGAGGGTTCCAGTGCGGGGGTACAGGTGTATTGGGATGGGCAAGCAGCCACCAAACGCCGCCGCCCAACACGGTCAACAGCGTTAAGAGGCCAAAAAGAAAAGACGCCGCCGAAAGCAGGATTCGGCGGCGTCTAGAAGCTTTGGTCATGCGTCTTTCGCACTTAGTAGCGGTAGTGTTCCGGCTTGTAGGGGCCTTCGGGTTTTACGCCGATATAGGCCGCCTGATCGCTGTCCATCTGGGTCAGCTTCACGCCGATCCGGTCCAGATGAAGACGGGCAACTTTTTCGTCCAGATGCTTGGGCAGGATGTAGACTTCGTTCTTGTATTCATCGCCTTTGGTGAACAGCTCGATCTGGGCCAGGACTTGGTTGGTGAAAGAGGCCGACATCACGAACGAGGGGTGACCGGTGGCGTTGCCAAGGTTCAGCAAGCGACCTTCGGACAGCAGGATAATGCGGTTGCCCGAGGGCATCTCGATCATGTCCACCTGTTCTTTGATGTTGGTCCACTTGTGGTTCTTCAGGCTGGCCACCTGAATTTCGTTGTCGAAGTGACCGATGTTACCGACGATGGCCATGTCCTTCATCTCGCGCATGTGCTCGATACGGATCACGTCCTTGTTGCCGGTGGTGGTGATGAAGATATCGGCGTTTGCGACTTCGTCTTCCAGAAGGGTGACTTCGAACCCGTCCATGGCCGCTTGCAGCGCGCAAATCGGGTCGACCTCAGTCACTTTCACGCGGGCGCCTGCGCCACGCAGCGAAGCCGCCGAGCCTTTGCCCACGTCACCATAGCCGCAGACCACGGCAACCTTACCGGCCATCATGGTGTCGGTGGCGCGGCGAATACCGTCAACCAGCGATTCCTTGCAGCCGTATTTGTTGTCGAATTTCGACTTGGTGACCGAGTCGTTCACGTTGATCGCCGGGAACGGCAGGTGGCCGTCTTTCACCAGCTGATACAGGCGGTTTACACCGGTGGTGGTTTCTTCAGAGACGCCTTGGATCTGGTCGCGCATTTTGGTGAACCAGCCCGGAGACGCGGCCATGCGCTTGGCGATCTGCTTCTTGATCACCTCTTCCTCTTCCGAAGCCGGAACAGGGATAATGTCCTCTCCTGCCTCGGCACGTGCACCCAGCAGGATGTACAGCGTCGCGTCGCCGCCATCGTCCAGGATCATGTTGGGGCCTTCGTCGAACAGGAAGGATTTGTCCAGATAATCCCAATGCTCTTCCAGCGTCTGGCCCTTGATGGCAAAAACGGGAATACCAGCCTCGGCAATCGCCGCCGCCGCGTGGTCCTGCGTTGAGAAGATGTTGCACGACGCCCAGCGCACATCAGCGCCCAGCGCCACCAGTGTTTCGATCAGAACGGCGGTCTGGATGGTCATATGCAGTGAACCGACGATCCGCGCGCCTTTCAGCGGCTTGCTTTCGCCATATTCGGCGCGCAGGGACATCAGCCCCGGCATTTCCGTTTCAGCGATATTCAGCTCTTTGCGGCCAAACTCGGCCATTGAAATGTCTTTAACGATATAGTCCCCGGCCATCAGGTACTCCACTCCGGCAATTCACAGTCCAAAGTGCCACTAGCATCCCTTGCGGGATGAGGCAATGAAGATGGCCGGAAACAGGAAGTCTGGTGACAAAATATCAGCTTGGCGTACCCTCTGCCTTGATTTTGGGGATCGCTTCAAAAAAATCAGTGCCAACGGCGACAATACAACTCATGCCGTTCGCCTGGGTCACCAAAACGGTATAACTTCCCGTTTCCTTCGAGGTCCAAACCTCCATGACCGTCTGCCCGCCACGTGATTTCTGAAGACCGCCAAAGGTTAATTCCTCGGAGTAATTGTCTTGCAGTTTGGTAATCACGTGCTCGCGCTCTGCGCAGTTCTGGGCAAAGGCAGGTGGCGCGGTTGCGGCCATTCCGAAGGTCAGGGTTATTGCAAACAAACGCTTGAACATAGCAAGCTCCTTTCGATACGAGTTTCGTTTCGAGAGGGCGCAACTGGGAGGAGTCAGCACCCCCCTCAGTCCTTGATGTCGGGATCGTATCGCGCAGGTTCAAAGCACGAATGCTCAAGAAATTGTTGGCAGCATGTGATCCAGACAGATACATCATACCACAAGAACGCGAATTGAACGTGTCCCAGTTCACAAGGCATGGTAAAATGGCAACACAACCCAGAGCGTGGCAAAGAATGCTGTCGGGCCGTCGGCTGGATTTGCTGGACCCGACACCCGTGGATATCGAGATCGAAGATATCGCGCACGGGCTGGCCTTTGTGGCGCGGTGGAACGGTCAGACCAACGGGGATTTTGCCTATTCCGTGGCCGAGCATTCCTTGCTGGTGGAAGAGCTTTTTGGCCGCATCGCACCAAATGCACCGACGAAATGGCGGTTGGCGGCACTGTTACACGATGCCCCCGAATATGTGATTGGTGACATGATCTCTCCGGTGAAATCCGCCGTTGGCCCGGATTATGGTGATTTAGACGACCGGCTGGCTGCTGCGATTCATATACGTTTCGGGTTGCCCGCCGTGGTACCAAAAACAGTGAAACGCCAGATCAAGAAGGCGGACAAGATCAGCGCCTGGATGGAGGCGACGCAGATCGCGGGTTTTTCTGATACCGAAGCATCAAAGTTCTTTGGTCGCCCGGACAAGGCAATATTAGAGGGGTTGCAGATCAAACTGCGTCCCCCGATTGAGGTGCGGCAGGCCTATACCGCGCGGCATAAGGAGCTGTTGGGCAGCATTTAGGTCGCCAATAGATCAGCGGCACAGCCTGTGCTAATTTTCCGCTAAAACAAGACCATAATCGGACGCAGGTTCAGATGAGCGACGCAGACAGCCAGATACCGGTCACGAACGCGCAGATGGAATATGCCAACGCGTGTTTACGTGAAGCGTACAATCTGACAGGCCGAGGGCGGGTGCGCAATCTGATCCGAAAGTCACTGCTGCCACAGTTGATCGCCTATCGGGGCATTCGAATCCACCTGCACCCTTATGACAATTTCAGCGAATTCTCTCTCTGGCAGAAGGGCCGGTCCCCGGAAGAGCTTGAGCTGAATTGGCTGAAAGACAGTTTTGCGGGGAAGACTCTCAAGGTTTTGGATATCGGGGCAAATTTTGGTCTGTATTCACTTTTCTTGTCGTCAATTCTTAGCCCGGACTCCCGGATTCATGCATTTGAGCCTAATCCGACTCTGGCCGAACGCCTCAGCAATAATTGCTCTCTGAACGGATTTGGCAACGTGGAGCTGAACACTTTCGCGATCGCGGGCGAAACTGGTGAGGCGACGCTTATTATTGAAAAGCGGGGCGACACGGCCACCAATCTTGGTCAGGCGCGTTTGGCAAACGACCCAGCGTATCTGGAGCTGTCAAAATACGATACGATTGAGGTGCAGACCCGAACACTGCTTGAGCTTACACATCTGCATGATGCCGATTTTGCCAAGCTTGATGTTGAAGGGCACGAGCCGAACATTCTTATGCCTTTTCTTGAAAGCGCAGAAGATGCAGCGCTTCCCCAATATCTACAGCTGGAAACCGTGAATCTTGGTGATAGCGCCGAACGCCTGTTTGCCTCACTTTCTGATCGTGGCTATGAAAATGCCTTTCAAACTCAACGTAATATCATCTTCAGAAGATAGGCCGTGCAAGGAAGAACCGCGATCATGATCAAACCCACTCAGGCCAAGCCGATATGAAGGTCGGGTTGTTCTCCTGCGCCAAGGATGAAGGGCCGTTTATACTTGAGTGGATCGCGTATCATCTGCTGGTCGGGTTTGATCCTATTCTGATTTACAGCAATGACTCGACAGACGGCACCGCCGAGCTGCTTGATGCGCTGGATGATAACGGGGTTATTTCCCATGTTCTGCAAGGTCTGAAACCCGGGCAAGTACCACAGCATACAGCGGCAGAAACGGCCTATGCGCATCCTTCGCTTAACGATGCCGATTGGCTGATGTGGCTTGATAGCGATGAGTTTCTGTTCTGTGCAAACGATGAAAATCAGGTCGCAGGTCTCGTCGAACGCTGTTCCGGTTTCGCCGAGGGCATCGCCGTGAATTGGTTGATCTTCGGAAATGGGGGCAACGACAAGTGGGAACCGGGGCTGGTCACGCAACGGTTCCTAAAGCGTGCCGATACAGATCATAATTTGCATCGCTACTTCAAAACGCTTTTTCGAAAGTCTGATAAAATACGGGGGTTTGGCCTGCACCGGCCCTACTTGCGACCGGACTTTCGAAACGATGGATCGCAATTTGTAAATGCTGCGGGCCTGCCGATGCACGAACACATGTATCGTTCGGGATTGCGACGAAGACATGCGCTGGGTGCCGCGCCCGAGCATCTGTCTACACACGATTGGGCTGCTGTCATTCACTACCCGGTGAAAACGCGAGACAGTTTCGCGCTCAAGCGGCAGCGCGGGCAAGGCACGAAAGCGACAGATGCACCCAACCGGTCCAGCCGGTTTCGTGAAAGGTATTGGAACAAGTACAACCAGAACAGCGTCGTGGATGATCGAATGCTGGCGATGGGCGGCAAGCTGCAGGCAAAGGTTGATGAGTTGCTGTTATTGCCTGAGGTTGGGTGCGCGCACTCTGCCTGCCTTAAGAATTACGCGCTGAGGCTCCAAACTCAGGCTCAATCCGCGCCCTGAAGGTCGTTTGGAACGGCCCGGGAAAACACACTATTAAGTTTACGGGTCTACCTTGGACTACGCTTCGCTAGAATCCTCTGCAGCGTTCTGCGGTGCATGTTCAACCGGCGCGCGGTTTCCGAGACGTTCCGGTCGCACAGCTCATAGACGCGCTGGATATGTTCCCAGCGGACGCGGTCGGCGCTCATGGGGTTTTCCGGCGGCGGGGGCAGTTCGTCGCCCTTGGCCAACAGAGCGTTGGTGATGTCAGTGGCGTCGGCGGGTTTGGACAGATAGTCGGTTGCACCAATTTTGACCGCCGCAACGGCGGTGGCGATGGCGCCATAACCGGTCAGAACCACAACCCGGCTGTCGGGGCGTTTTTCGCGCAGCACTTCAACCACGTCCAGCCCATTGCCATCTTCAAGTCGCAGATCTACCACGGCATAGGCAGGTGGGCGGGCTGTGGAAATGGCGCGGCCTGCGGCGACGGAACCCGCGGTTTCAACCTCGAATCCGCGTTTTTCCATGGCCTTGGCCAGACGTCTCAGAAACGGCTCGTCATCATCTACCAGCAGCAGCGATTTGTCGGGGCCGATTTCAAGCTGGGAACTGTCTGCCATATGTGGGTCTTTCCGCTATTTCATGCCTCTTGGCTTAAACATGAGTAATAGCAGCGCCATTCCAAAGGTCAAACCGACTGTTGAGGATCAGGCCTGATCAAGAAAGCAGCCAATCTTGTCCGCCATCTGCTCGGCCGTTTCATCGCGTTTGAAAAATTCCAGAAACCCGTCCTCGGGCGTCATCAGATAGGTAAAGGTCGAGTGGTCGACCAAATAATACTCATCGCTTTTGTCTTGGGCCTTGTAATAGGTCTTGTACGCCTTGCTGGCCGCCTTGATCTGCTCGGGCGATCCGGTCAGGCCAATCACGCGTTCATGCAGGTTGAATGCGAAATCGCCCACAACCTCGGGGGTATCGCGATCCGGGTCTATCGAGATGAACAACGGCGTCACCGACTGACCGCGCTCTGCCAGCAAATCGATCGTGTCGACATTGCGCGACATGTCAAAGGGGCAAACATCCGGGCAGAAGGTATAACCGAAGTAGACAAGCGTGGGCTCGGTGATCACATCCTTGTCGGTTACCGTCTCACCATTGGCGTTAAGCAGTTCGAACGGTCCGCCGATCGCCGCGCTCCCGCCCGCAATCTGAGACGAGCGGCACTGCGCGTATTTGTCATCTGAGCCACCCCGCGTCAGCAGCCACATGGCGCCAAGACCAATTGCAAGAACAACAGTTGCGAGAATAGCATAAAGACGAACCATGGCGCGTATCCTGATACGAAAGGGGATGTTGATCGATTCTGCCGGGACACCTATCAACATGTCGGACCGACGCAATAGGACATAATCGACAGATGACGAATTCCAACACCAGTCTTT
Source organism: Ruegeria sp. B11 (assembly GCF_056539785.1). Classification (NCBI taxonomy): domain Bacteria; kingdom Pseudomonadati; phylum Pseudomonadota; class Alphaproteobacteria; order Rhodobacterales; family Roseobacteraceae; genus Ruegeria; species Ruegeria sp. B11. The sequence continues at coordinate 191,646 of NZ_JBQFVO010000006.1, forward strand.
GGCGTGGGCAGGAGCGCAGTACCTGGATCAGGCTGCGCACGCTGATCCTGCTGCGATGGGTCGCCATTATCGGCCAGTTTACGGCCATCACGGTTGCACAGAAATATTACGACGTTCAGCTTGAGCTGGCATTGTGTTATTTCGTCATCGGCATTTCGGTGATGGGTAACCTCACGGCCATTCTGTTGTTTCCCGAAAACAAGCGCTTGTCGGAATTCGAGAACTTCCTGATGGTGCTGTTCGATCTGCTGCAGCTGTCGATCCTTTTGTATCTGACGGGGGGGCTAAACAACCCGTTTGCGCTGCTGTTGCTGGGTCCGGTGACGATTTCTGCAAATGTAATGAGCACCCGCTCGACCCTGATCATCGGTAGCGTTGCGGTGATCCTGACCACGTTGCTGGCGCAATTCCACCTCCCGCTGAGAACCAATCTGGGGTTGGTGCTGGATATCCCCGATATTTTGCTGTTCGGAAACTGGGCGGCGATTATCATCGCCATCGTTTTCATCGGCGCCTATTCGCACCGCATCAGTTCCGAAGTTCAATCGATGTCCGAAGCGCTCTCGGCCACCCATATGGCGCTGGCGCGCGAGCAAAAGCTGACTGATCTTGGTGGTGTGGTGGCCGCCGCCGCGCATGAGTTGGGTACGCCGCTGGCTACGATCAAGCTGGCCAGTTCAGAACTGATCGAAGAGCTGGACGACCGGCCTGAGCTGATGGAGGACGCAGCCTTGATCCGCGAACAGGCTGACCGCTGCCGCGACATCCTGCGCGATATGGGCCGAGCTGGGAAAGATGACTTGCACCTGCGTCAGGCGCCTCTGTCCACCGTGATCCATGAAGCGGCAGAGCCACATATCAATCGTGGTAAAGTGGTGCATTTCGACGAAGGACCAGTTGCGGATGGCGATGTGCAGCAGCCCTCAATCCTACGCAAGCCCGAGATCATTCACGGGCTGCGCAACCTGATCCAGAACGCAGTGGATTTTGCCCAGTCGACGGTCTGGGTCGAAGCTGAATGGACCTCTGACCGGATCAGCGTTTCGATCATGGATGATGGGCGCGGCTACCCCTCCCACATCATTGGTCGGATTGGTGACCCATTCATGCGCCGCCGCCGCGCCGATCGCAGTAGTCGGCCGGAATACGAAGGCATGGGGCTGGGTCTGTTCATCGCCAAAACCCTGCTGGAACGCAGCGGTGCCGAACTGAGCTTCGCCAATGGCGCGGACCCTTATCAGACCCTGACTGACCAACCGGACCGCAGGGGGGCGATCGTCAATGTCGTTTGGCCGCGCAAGCTGATCGACGCGCAAACCGGGGACACTCCTGTTCCCTCGGGCGCCAACCAACCGTTCCAGATCTGAGTTAAGACCCCGTTAACCATTGTTGTTCATATAGATTCAAACGTTTTACCCGGGGGTTGGAGCAATGGCCGAATGGATCGTTCTGGCCGCAATCAGTGTGGTTTCGGCCAGCTTTGCGATGTTGTGGCTCTTGCCACGCCATCAGGCCAAAACAAGAGATTTCGGGCTGTCAGCGCCCGGAGCGCTGTTCGATGTTGTCTTCCTGTTCGATGGCGACCGGTTGATCAGCCACTCCGATATTGCGCTGGCAGGTTACGAATCCGTCAGCAACTGGGCTGAACTGCGGCGTTTGCTGCAACGTGATTTTCCCGCTTTCCCCGAAACGCCCGAGATTGTCCGGTCCGGGGGCAACATCGCCGTTTCAGCCATCGACTGCACAGTCGAGCGCGAGGTTCTGTGCGAATGGATCGATGGTATCATTCGGGTTCAATTACGTGATCTGACGGGGACCATCCCTGCGCCACGCCGTGACCAGCGCGATCCAATTCGTTTGGCGATGGAGCAGGCGCCCTACCCTGTTTGGCTGATAGATCACCGTGACAAGGTGGGCTGGTGCAATGCGGCCTATGTACGGTTGGTTCGCAAGATTGCGGGACCGGATGCCGATCTGACGGACCCTCTGTTTCCTTCTCACAGGGACGAGGCGCAGCTGAGTCGAAAAACCCGTGTCTCGATTCCGGTAAGGGACAGCGATGCCAAGCTCTGGTTTGACCTGACCCAGGTCGCACACGAACAGGATCAGTTGTGTTACGCGGTCGATATCAACGCGATTGTCGAAGCCGAGACAGCACAGCGCAAGTTCGTGCAGACCATGACCAAAACCTTCGCACAGCTCTCCATTGGCCTAGCGATCTTTGACCGCAACCGGCAACTGGCCCTGTTCAATCCAGCGCTGATTGATCTGACCACCCTGCCACCCGACTTCCTGAGCCTGCGCCCAAGCCTGTCCAGCTTTTTTGACCGGCTTCGCGACCAGCATATGATGCCCGAGCCTAAGAACTATCGCAGTTGGCGGCGCCAGATGAACGACCTTCTGGAGGCGGCACAGGACGGGAACTATCAGGAAACCTGGTCGCTGCCATCAGGATCGGTCTATTCCGTCAGTGGTCGCCCGCATCCCGATGGGGCCGTGGCTTTCCTGTTCGAAGATATCACCGCCGAAATCACACTGACCCGACGGTTCCGCGCTGAAACGGACCTTATGCAATCCATTCTGGACAAGCTGGCTGATGCCATCGCGGTGTTTTCGGATGACGGTTCGCTGGCGATCACAAATTACGCCTATCAGGTGTTGTGGGGCGACAGCGGCGAAGTAGGATTCGAACCAGCAACGGTGCTGGAAATCACACGCCAATGGCAGGAGCACTGCACCGCCACGCCGATCCTTGGCGAGATCCGCGAATTCGTCACCGCGCGAGAGAATCGGGCCGAATGGTCGGCTGAACTGATCCTAAAATCCGGCGGCTCTTTGAACTGCACGGTCAGCCCCATGCAAAACGGGGCAACAATTGTCCGTTTCGCCTCGGACAACCCGGTCAGGAACATCACGGAAATACAAAAAATCAGCGCCTGAACCGGTTGCAGCCGACCCGGCGCAGGTTCATTGTGACGCCATGAACGCACCGCTGACTCTGACCTCGAAATCCCCATTCGACACTGCTGAAGTTGCCACCAAACTGGGTGGCGCATTGCAGTCTGGCGATACTATCCTGCTTGAAGGTACCATCGGCAGCGGCAAAACCCATTTCGCACGCGCATTGATCCAATCTCTTCTGTCCGCACCCGAAGATGTGCCTTCGCCGACCTTTACTCTAGTTCAGGTTTACGAGACGCAGCTTGGTGAAGTCTGGCATTCAGATCTCTATCGTCTTTCTGCCGTGGAAGAGATCGAAGAGCTGGGGCTGGTCGACGCCTTCGACGCCGGCATTTGCCTGATCGAGTGGCCTGAAAAGCTGGGTCCCCTGACGCCAGAGCCGGCCTTACTGATCCGGTTCACCACAGACGCCAACGAACAAGATACGCGACAACTTAAGATGTCGTGGACAGACCCGAAATGGAACGCCAAGCTGGAGGGGATCCAATGACGAACCGGGCCATTCTGGCAGAAGCCTTGATCGCGCAGACACCATGGAACGGCGCACGGCATACGCCTTTGGCGGGTGATGCCTCGAACCGCCGGTACGAGCGTCTGACCGACCCTGCCACCGGCCGGACCGCCGTTTTGATGGATGCTCCGCCCGACAAGGGCGAAGCTGTTGAACCCTTCGTGCGTATGTCGAAGTACCTGCGTTCCATTGGGTTGAGTGCGCCGGAAATCTACGCCGAGGACTGCGAATACGGGTTTCTGTTGCTCGAAGATTTGGGCGACGATCTGTTCGCACGCGTCTTGCGGGACGATCCGACGCTTGAGCGCACGCTGTATGACGCCGCAACCGATGTACTTGTCCATCTTCACGCGGCGCCGACGCTTTCGCTCGACAGTTACGACCCCGCTATGATGACCGAATTGGCGGCGCTATCGTTCACGAAATATGCGCAAGGCATTCTTGGATCGCACGACGACGAGGCCCGCGCCCGGTTCGAGCTGCGCTTTGCGGATATCCTGCACCGGGAAACCGGCGGAACACGGGTTGTTGTGCAACGCGATTACCACGCAGAAAACCTGATCTGGCTGCCCGAGCGCGAAGGTCTGGCGCGCGTCGGTCTGCTGGATTTCCAAAGCGCGATGCTGGGGCATCCCGCCTATGATTTGATGTCACTGCTACAGGATGTGCGTCGGACTGTGCCCGCCGGGATCGAGATGCGGATGATCGACCGCTATATCACCGCAACCGGCGTCGATGGGCATGATTTCCGCACCGCATATGCTGTTCTGGGCGCACAGCGTAACCTGCGCATTCTGGGCGGTTTTGCCCGGTTGGCGACCGATTATGGAAAGCCACACTACGTCGACCTGATCCCGGCTGCGTGGGCACATTTGATGCGCGATCTCGAACATCCCGCGTTGGTGCCGGTGGCAGACCTGTTGCGCAGCGCCCTGCCCGCCCCAAACCCCGAGAACCTGGCAAAGCTGAGGGCGCAATGACCGGCACCCCCCAAGCTGCAATGCTGTTTGCCGCGGGCTTTGGTACTCGCATGGGTGTCCTGACCAAAGACCGGCCCAAACCGCTGATCGAGGTGGCCGGGCGGCCCCTGATTGATCACGCACTGGATCTGGTCGATGCGCTAAGGCCGTTGCGGGTTGTTGCCAACCTGCACTACCACGCTGATCAGTTGGCTGATCATCTGGCGGGCTGCGACGTTATGATATCGCGGGAAGAACCGCGCATTTTGGATACTGGTGGTGGGCTGCGCGCAGCGCTACCTCTGCTTGGATCCGATCCCGTATACACCTTGAACAGCGACGCGATCTGGGCTGGGCCCAACCCACTGAATTTACTGAAGGATCATTGGAATCCGGATAAAATGGATGCGCTGCTGATGTGCGTTCCAGTTGGGCAAACCCTTGGCCACACAGGCCCTGGTGACTTCACTCAGGACAGCACAGGGCGGATCGTCCGCGGTGCCGGTCTTGTTTACGGCGGGGTACAAATTCTGAAAACCGAAGGGCTACATGACATCGCTGAGGACGTGTTTTCATTGAACGTATTGTGGGATCGAATGCTGCAGCAAAAGCGCCTGTTCGCACTGTCTTACCCCGGTCGCTGGTGCGATGTGGGGCGTCCCGAGGGTATTGATCTGGCCGAGGGGCTGATTGCCGATGTTTGAGCCCAGCGCCCTGCCCCGGGTATTCGCCATTCCTCCGGGCGCGGATTTCCCCAAGGTGCTGGTTGACGGTCTGCATGAGCGATTTGAGGGGCAGCCGCCCGATGCGCTGGCCCGGGTACAACTGGTAATCAACACCCGCCGGATGGCGCGCCGGGTGCGCGATCTGTTTGATCAAGGTCCCGCTTGCCTGTTGCCACGCCTCTCTTTGGTCACAGATCTTGGCGAAAGCGCCGATCTGGCGCAGATCCCACCCGCAATCCCGCCTCTGCGTCGCAGGCTGGAGCTGACGCAGCTGATCGCAAAACTACTGGACCAGCAACCCGATCTGGCGGCCCGGTCCTCGCTGTTCGATCTGTCTGACAGTCTGGCCGGGCTGATCGACGAGATGCAGGGGGAAGGTGTCTCGCCCGATGCGATCAGGCAACTGGATGTCAACGACATGTCCGGCCATTGGGCACGGGCGCAGGCCTTTATCGGCATCGCCGATCAGTTCATGGAATCCGGTTCGGACGCGCTGGATGCGCAGGCCCGACAGCGGCGCGTAGTCGAGAACCTGATCGCGCGCTGGGAGGCGTCGCCGCCCGAACATCCTGTCATTCTGGCAGGCTCTACCGGGTCTCGCGGGACCACCCTGATGCTGATGCAGGCGGTTGCGCGTCTGCCTCAGGGGGCGCTGGTGCTGCCTGGCTATGATTTCGACCAGCCTGAACATGTTTGGAGCAATCTGGATAACCCGCTGACATCTGAGGATCATCCTCAATACCGGTTCCGCAAGCTGATGCTTGGGCTAGGGCTTGGCCCGGATCAAATCCGGCCATGGACCACGGATCAGGCCCCTTCACCTGCCCGTAACAAGCTGATTTCGCTTGCATTGCGCCCTGCCCCGGTCACCGACGCATGGATGACTGAAGGCCCGCTCCTGCCCGACCTGAACGGTGCGACCAAGGATGTGACGCTGATCGAGGCGCCCTCGCCCCGGGCCGAGGCCTTGGCCATTGCGCTACGCCTACGGCAAGCGGCCGAGACCGGCCAGACCGCCGCGCTAATCACCCCCGACCGGATGCTAACCCGGCAGGTCAGCGCCGCACTGGACCGGTGGAATATCCTGCCCGATGACAGCGCGGGCCTGCCACTGCAGCTGTCTCCGCCCGGGCGGTTCCTACGCCATGTCGCCGGGCTGTTCGCGCGCCGCCTGGATGGCGAGGCTCTGCTGACGCTGCTCAAACACCCACTGTGCCATGACGGGGGCGACCGGGGCAGCCACCTGCTGCATACCCGCGATCTTGAGCTTGACCTGCGTCGCTATGGCCCGCCCTTTCCCGACAGCGCCAGCCTGACCGCTTTCGCCATTCGTACTGAAGCGCCCGAGGACTGGGTCCGCTGGGTTACCGAGACTTTTTGCGATCAATACGACCCCGCCGAAAAGCCACTGTCGGACTGGGTCGCCCGGCTTCGCACGCTGGCCGAGATGATCTCGGCAGGTGCAACCGGTGAATCCGGCACATTGTGGGACAAGAACGCGGGCCAGAAGGCGCTTGCGGTGATCTCCACTTTGGAGGCCGAAGCACAGCATGGCGGTGCGATGACCGCCCATGACTTTGCCGACCTTCTGGGCGCGTTGTTGGCAGGTGAAGAAGTCCGCGACCGTGATGCACCTCACCCGCATCTGATGATCTGGGGCACCCTGGAAGCGCGCGTTCAGGGTGCGGATCTGCTAATTCTGGGTGGCTTGAACGAAGGCAGCTGGCCCGAGGCTGCGGCACCCGACCCCTGGCTGAACCGTCAGATGCGCAATGAGGCCGGTCTTTTACTGCCCGAACGCAGGATCGGTCTGTCCGCGCATGACTTCCAGCAGGCGGCAGGTGCGGCAGAGGTGGTTTTGACCCGCGCTACCCGCTCGGATGATGCGGAAACTGTACCATCCCGTTGGCTGAACCGCATGACCAACCTGTTGCTAGGCCTGCCTGAACAGGGTGGAACTAGCGCGTTAGAAGCAATGCATGCGCGGGGCCAACGGTGGTTGGATTGGGCAGAGATGCTGGAACATGCACCCCGAATCGCACCCGCGCACCGCCCGTCGCCACGACCACCCGTCGCGGCGCGGCCACGGCGGCTATCGGTGACCGAAATCAAACGCCTGATCCGCGATCCGTACGCCATATATGCCCGGCATATCCTGCGATTGAGACAACTGGACCCGCTGGTTCAGGCGCCAGATGCCCTGCTACGCGGTATCGTCATCCACGAGGTGATGGAACAATTCGTGCGCGACAGCGTTCTGGATCCGGCTTTATTGACCCGAGAAAATTTCCTGAAACGCGCCAAAGCTTTGCTGGACGACCACGTTGCCTGGCCAACTGCCCGAAAGCTGTGGCTGGCGCGGCTAGAGCGGATTACCGATAGCTTTCTGTCCGCCGAGATTCAGCGCCGCGCCGATGGCGGGCCTGTGGCTTTTGAGGTTGGGATGCGCCTGACGTTGACGCCGCTGGACTTCACCATTGCCGGACGTGCCGACCGAATCGATCGAAGCGGGCAGGGGGCCTTGCGTATCATCGACTACAAGACGGGCACTCCGCCGACGGTAAGTCAGCAAGCCAAATTCGACAAACAACTGCTGATCGAAGCTGCAATGGCCGAGCAGGGCGGTATCGAAGGATTCGATCCGCTTCCCGTTGCACAGGCGATCTTCATTGGCATGGGCGGCACCTATAAAGAAGTGCCCGCACCGCTGCAGAAAGAGCCGACCGACAAGGTGCTGGCCGAACTGAAAGAGCTCATTTCAGCCTATTTAGAGCCTGATCAGGGGTTCTCTTCACGCAGGATGCTGCACAAGGACACAGATATAGGGGACTATGATCACCTCGCCCGGTTCGGCGAGTGGGATCGTTCGACGGAAACCGAACCGGAGGACCTGACATGACCCCCCGCAATGATGCCACCGAACGGCAGGTTCAGGCCGCGCGCCCGGACGCCTCAACCTGGCTGGCGGCCAATGCGGGCTCGGGCAAGACCCGGGTGCTGACTGACCGGGTGGCACGGCTGTTGCTGGATGGCGTACAGCCGCAGCATATCCTGTGCCTGACCTATACCAAGGCCGCGGCCAGCGAGATGCAGAACCGGTTGTTCAAACGTCTTGGCAAATGGGCAATGTTGGGCGACGGCGACCTTCAGGCTGAGTTGGTCGAACTTGGCGTACCAGGCCTGATCGATCCCGACCGGTTGGCGCAAGCACGGACCCTGTTTGCCCGCGCTATTGAGACGCCTGGTGGACTGAAAATCCAAACGATCCACTCCTTCTGTGCTTCGCTGCTGCGACGGTTCCCGCTTGAGGCAGGGGTCAGCCCTCAATTCTCCGAAATGGAAGACCGGGCTGCGGCGTTGCTGCGCGAAGAGATCATTGAAAGTTTTGCCGACGGCCCTCAGGCCGAATTGATCGAAGACGTTGCCCGCTTTGTCACCGATACCGGTTTTGACAAACTGACTGCCGCTGTTGCGCAGAAACGAAATCAGTTTGAACATGTGCTGCAATGGCCGGACATTCTGCAACGGTTTGATCTGCCCGAAGGTTTTGATGAACAGGTCCTGCTGCGTAACGTGTTTCTGGGCGGTGAGGTCGAACTGATCCAGTCCATTTTACCCGCGCTTTCGGAAAGCGGAGGGAACAATGCCAAGGCCGCCGACAAGCTTGTCGGCTTTACCGACGCCCGGCTGAGCAAACTGACGATACTTGAAAACGTCCTATTGACGGGTAAGGGCGCGAAAGAGCCCTTTGCCGCAAAACTCAACAGCTTTCCAACCAAGGCGCTGCGTGAAGGGGTGCTGGCAGATCGGATGCCCCAGCTCGAGGCCCTGATGCTGCGGGTTGAAGCCGCGCGGGAACAACGACTGGCGCTGGTTGCGGCCCAGAAAACCCATGTATTACATCGCTTTGCCGCGGCCTTCCTTCCGGAATACGAGCGGCGCAAGCAGGTTAGGGGTTGGCTGGATTTTGATGACCTGATCCTGCGCGCACGTCAGGTGCTGAACGACCCGGCGGTCGCAGAATGGGTGCTGTACCGGCTCGACGGTGGCATCGATCACATTCTGGTGGACGAAGCGCAGGACACCAGCCCGGATCAATGGGACGTGATCGAAAAATTGGCTCAGGAATTTACCAGCGGGGAAGGGGCCCGATCCGGAGTTGAACGCACGATCTTTGTGGTCGGCGACAAGAAACAGTCGATCTATTCCTTCCAGGGCGCCGACCCGCAAGCCTTTGACCAGATGCAGGCCGAATTTGGGCGGAAACTTCGAGAATCAGGCTCTAAACTGTGGGATTCAACGCTGGAATATTCGTTCCGCTCGTCCAGCGCGATCCTTGGGCTGGTCGATATACTGTTCGAAAACCATGTAGGGGCCGGGTTCCACAAGGATGCCTTACACCGGGCATTCAAGGCCGATCTTCCTGGGCGCGTCGACCTATGGCCGGTGATCGAGAAAGTTGAAGACGAGGATGACAGCGATTGGACCGATCCCGTTGATCGACCCGGCGCACGGCATCACACCGTCATTCTGGCAGAACAGGTTGCCCGGTCAATCAAGGATATGATCAGGAATGGCGCTACCATTTCCGATGATGGCGATGCGTCGGGGACATTTGTCCGGCGCAAAGTGCAACCCCGCGACTTTCTGATCCTTGTCCAACGCCGCTCGGACCTGTTTGCCGAGATCATTCGCGCCTGCAAAAGCGAGGGTCTGCCCATCGCGGGGGCAGATCGCCTGAAGGTGGGCGCGGAACTGGCGGTCAAGGATCTGGCTGCTTTGCTGAGCTTTCTGGCCACACCCGAAGACAGCCTATCCCTGGCGACAGTCCTGAAATCCCCACTGTTTGGCTGGACGGAACAACAGTTGTTCGATCTGGCTCATCGCAGGGAGGAAACTTATCTATGGGCAGCGTTGCGCAATCGTGCCGAGGAGTTCCCGGTAACGCTTGCGATTCTGAACGACCTACGCGGTCAAACCGACTTTCTGCGTCCTTATGATCTGATCGAACGTATCCTGACGCGCCATGACGGGCGACGCAAACTGCTGGGCCGGCTTGGGGCCGAGGCTGAGGATGGTATCAACGCGTTACTGTCGCAGGCGCTGGCCTATGAACGGACAGATATCCCAAGCCTCACCGGTTTTCTGGTCTGGATGCAAACCGACGATCTGGAGATCAAGCGCCAGATGAGCGGTGTCGGCAATATGATCAGGGTGATGACCGTTCATGGCTCAAAAGGATTGGAATCACCGATCGTAATCCTGCCGGACACTGGTAAACGACAGCCACCACGAGATGCCGAGATCATGATGGCGGGCGATACTCCGTTGTGGAAAGTGCCTTCTGATGCCTCACCTGCATTGATCGCAGCTGCGCGCCAAGAAGCCAGAACGCGCGAGGAGAATGAGCGGCTGAGGCTTCTATATGTGGCTCTAACACGGGCAGAAAAGTGGCTAATAGTGGCGGCCGCCGGGGATGTAGGCAAGGATGGCAACAGTTGGTATCAGATGGTTGAGGCCGCGATGGCGCGGGCAGGGGCTACTCATGTTCCCGGCACCCAGACCCTTCGACTGGCGCATGGAGATTGGGAGGCTTTGCCTGCCGTTGAACAGGGCAGCATCCCGCACAACGAACAGCATTTGCCTGTATTTTTTGACCACCCCGCGCCAAATCTACCCGCGCCAGCCGAAACGCTCAGCCCCTCTGATCTAGGGGGTGCGAAGGCCTTGCCCGGAGATGCGGGGCAGGATGAAGAGGCGGCGAAACGACGCGGATCGCAGCTGCACCTGTTGCTCGAACATCTTCCTGCTGCCGCACAGGATCAATGGCCGCAGCTTTGCGCACGGCTTCTGGCCGATATGCAAGATGTTGAGCGGCAAGATCTGCTGACTGAGGCCACATCGGTGCTGACGGCCGAATATCTGAAACCGGTCTTTGGCTCGGATGCGCTGACCGAGGTTTCGGTCTCTGCCGATCTGAACGGCACACGAATGCATGGGGTCATCGACCGGCTGATTATCACGGATAAAGAGGTGCATGTAATTGATTTCAAATCCAATGCGACTGTTCCGACCGGGCCAGAATCCTGCCCCGAAGGGCTGTTGCGCCAGATGGCGGCCTACGCCCATGCCCTGTCGCAAATCTATCCCAATCACAGTATCCGCACCGCTATCTTGTGGACGCGAACCGCGCACCTGATGTGGTTGCCACACGATATGGTGACGGACGCCCTGACACCGAACCCTATATCTTGACCTTGCCCGGTGCCGCACCTAGGTTCTGAGCCCAAGCATTCCCAGTCAGGAGACAGACATGTCGACCGTAGCCGTTACCGACGACACCTTTGACGCCGAAGTCAAGAATTCCGATATCCCCGTCGTGGTGGATTTCTGGGCCGAGTGGTGCGGCCCCTGTAAGCAGATCGGCCCCGCCCTGGAAGAGCTGGCCAGCGAATATGGTGGCAAGGTGAAGATTGCCAAGGTCGATGTCGACAGCAACCCAAACTCAGCCGCGGCCATGGGCGTGCGCGGCATTCCGGCGCTGTTCATTTTCAAAGACGGTCAGGTGGTTTCGAACCGCGCTGGCGCGGCCCCGAAGGCGGCCCTGCAAAGCTGGATCGACGAGTCGATCTGACCTTCGCTAGTGTGTGAACGAAAAAAAGGCGCCCCGCATTGGGCGCCTTTTTTGTGAAAGCCACTGCGTGACAAGAGTTTAGACTCACTTGATGGTCCACCTCACCGATACTCCCGCGCCGTCTTTGTGGGTAAATGTAACGGTGTCGTCTGCGATTGAAACCACCTGACAGTCGCGGGGCATCACTTCACCGACGATCACGATTCTCCGACAGTAATACCTGTCTTTCCACTCCCACGTGCCGCTGATACTGCCACCTTTCGGGCCTTTGCCCTCAACCGTGCCGTCCTTGTGAATAGTCACCCAGGTTTCGCCCTGAACCAGCTTCTTATCAACGATCAGGTTCATAAATTTCGCTTTGTTTTCTATGACTTCAGCGGATACGCCTGGCGCCAGAAGTCCAAACAACAACAATGATGACATGAGCCGAAAATACGTCATGGAATCAAACCTTTCATAGATCGTGTGCTTAAACAGACAGAATTCTAGTCGATAGCGGCGGTACACACCAAACATTCGGGTTTCGTGGTTTGGCCGGATGCAGTTCACTGTACTGGTTCTTTCAATTCGCAAGAACTCGTGCAGATTGTCGGGTCATCAGGAATAAGGAGGCGACATGCCCAAAACTCGGGTATTGGTGGAATTCGGTATGGGTACGTCGCTTCGGCGCGAAGACTATACCGAAGCAGCGCTGCGCGCGCTCAAGGATGCGCTCTGGCATAACTCGATCAATATGGCGGAATTGTTCGGATTCCCGAAAGAGGCCATGATCATCGACGCGGAAATCGGAGTACAGCAACCGGACCGGGTGGATTCGCAGGCGTTGAAGGCCATTTTCCCCTACGGCCAGCCCAACATCACGGTCACACATGGTGGCTTGGATATCGACAAACCCCATTCTGAAGGTCGCACGGTGATCGCCAACGCCGCGATCGTTGTCTCATTTGATATGGAGCCCGCCCGATGACGGAAAAACGCATCATTCTGGAGATGGGGACCGGCAACGACCTGTATGGTCAGGACTATACCAAGGCCGCGCGCCGCGCTGTTCAGGACGCGCTGCACCACTCGTCCATCACGCTGTTTTCCAAACTGGGCATCAGTCATGAGGAGATGCGCGTTGAGGTCACGATTGGCGTTCAACAGCCTGAGAAGGTTGATTGTGATCTTGTCGCCTCGGATCTGCCGCGGGGCCGCGCCTCGGTTCGGGCGGTCAAAGGGGGACTGGATGTCGAGGATGCCGAGGCGGGTACCCGGCATGTCGTAGCCACTGCTGCAGTTGAGGCTTATCTGCCTGATCTCGCAGGTAAATTCGTCGAAAGCTGAAAAAGAAAAAGCCGCTCAATCGAGCGGCTCATCTTATAAGTGTTCAAATCCTGGATCAGAACTTGGAGATATCAGCGCGGGTCAGCCCGACGTCTTCCAGCTGCTCGTCGCTCAGTTGCGACAGTTCGTTGCGTGTCTGATATGATTTGTACCATTCGACAACGTTTTCGAATGCATGAGAGAATGCGTCCACTGCGTGCAGGATGGTGACTGCTCCGCGCGGCGCATGGGTTTTTGCGATTGCGTTTGCCATGTGCTTAGTCCTTTTAACAGAAACAGCCGACCCGTTGTCGGTTGTAAGCCTCATGTAACTCCGGCGGCTGAGTCTCACAAATGCTGACTCAACAGCCCCGGTTTGCGTTTACTGCATATCTTTTGGGCAGTTTTAGAACCGGTTGCGCAGAACCCGTGCCCGGCCCATATATGGCAGCACGGATAACGGAGGCATTCATGGCAGACAGCGATTTTCCCGGATGGCACGGCACCACTATTATTGGCGTCAAGAAGGGCGGGCAGGTTGTCATCGCCGGGGACGGGCAGGTCAGCCTGGGCCAAACCGTGATCAAGGGCACTGCGCGAAAGGTGCGTCGCCTGACACCGGGCGGGTTCGAAGTGGTCGCCGGATTCGCCGGATCTACGGCGGATGCGTTCACGCTGCTGGAACGTCTGGAAGCCAAGCTTGAGGCGACGCCCGGCCAACTGGCGCGTGCTTCGGTCGAGCTGGCCAAGGACTGGCGCACCGACAAGTATCTGCAGAAGCTCGAGGCGATGCTGATTGTGACCGACGGCGAGGATCTGCTCGTGATCACTGGGGCAGGGGACGTGCTTGAGCCGGAACACAACGTCGCTGCAATCGGGTCGGGCGGCAACTTTGCCCTGGCGGCGGCCCGTGCGATGATGGATAGCGACAAACCAGCCGAGGATGTAGCGCGTGAAGCTATGGCAATTGCTGCGGATATCTGCGTGTATACCAACGGCAATCTGACGGTTGAGACGATCGGGTCATGAGTGCGGTTCTGGCAGCGATATTTGGTGGGCTGATTGGCGGTATTGTTGGGCCGATTGTGCTTGAGGAATATCGGAACCGGAAGCACGCCAAGACATGGAAAGAGCCTCGCAAGAAGCTGCTTGAGTCCATGTTGAGAGATACGAAGTACAAGTTCAAAACTCTGGAACGACTCAGCAGAACAATTGGCTGCACCGAAGATCAGACACGCTCACTATTGATCGAGCTGGAAGCCAGAGGCGCTGTTTCAAAGAAGACCAAAAAGGAAATTTGGGCACTGATCGAGCGCGCGCCATTACAGGAAAGCCAGCGCAAACTTGACGAAGAAGAAATTGAGGAAGAGCAGGAGTAGGTGACCCTTTCCGCTCTATCGGCTGCTCTTTACGCCAATAGCGCTTTGATCTCTTTCCCCTTCCACCTCAAATGCATCCCGATCAGGCCCATCAGGGCAGTGACAATGACGATATAATACGGCACGCGGATGTCGATGCTCATCAATCCGCCTCCGATCAGGGACATGATACCGCCTGCTAGGCAGAACACGGCTGTGGTCACGCCCATGACCCAGCCCTGATCCGTTTCGGCAACGCTGGATGAGAACAGGCCTAGCAGCGTCGGGTAAGAAACGCCGAAGAAGAAGTAGAAGAAAAAGACCGGAATATAGCTCAGTACCCCGCTGGGGCTGAATGCGAAGGCAAAGCCACAGATCACCATGGTGACCAACGAGGTGTAGATGATCTGGTGCTTGCTGAACCTCTCTTGCGCTGGTTTCACAAGGAAGGTGCTGGAAAAGGCCAGCGCAACGCCAATGACCACCATCGCCATGCTGCCCCCTATTACGCCATAACCCCACGCGCTGGTCAGGAAGTTGTCGACGAATACATAGAAAGTAACGTTGGCGACCATGAACAGGGCATAAACTGGCATGATTTTCAAAACCAACGGGTGTTCGCGCACAGCTAGGAGGCTGTCGGTTATGTCGCGGGGGCGGAAGACGAAGGGTTCGCGCTCGGTTCTGGTATCCTTGAAGAACGCGGTCACAAGAAAGATTGCAATCAGGACCAGCACAAACGCCCCGTAGAAAGGCGTTTTCAATGTCGCCGCGCTGCCCAATAAGGCTGCATCGGACAGAACCGCGCCTATGATCGGTCCTCCGACCAAGCCAAAGCTGACACCGGTCACAATATAACCCATGTTGCGGTCGCGGTCGGCAGCGTCGGTGCTGCCATCGATCATTGCCGCCTGCGCAATGGGCTGATTGCCGGCGGTAAATCCGGTGATCGACCGGCCGATGATCAGCAATAGCAGGCTGTTAAGATAAAGCGCGGCGATCGTCAGGGCGTAACCGACCAACGCCCCGGTCAAACAGACCAGAAGAGCATTCTTGCGCCCGATAGAGTCAGAAACTTTCGAGACATAGACCACCCCCAGAAACCAAGACAGGAAGAAGCAGCCGATCACCAGACCATAATAAAAGTGCCTTGTGCCCATGGCCGTGCTTTCCGGCAAGAAGCCGGACTTCGTTTCCATGATCAGGGAGTTGATGATGGGAAACACCAGCCCTTGTCCGATCAGGTCAACAAAGACCACAAACAGCAGGGTGATCTTGGCAATCTTGGTCATGAAAACGCCCCCAGTTCCAATATCTTGGGGCGAGTGTAACAGACAGTTGCCCTGTCACCTAACGGCGTGTCAGAGGCCGGAAAGCCCGACCCCTGAAGGGTGTGATTACTTCAACGAAGCAACTCCCAGCGGGACGCCGGCAACCTCGCACCAAATGTAAACTTCGTTGTAGCCCGAGACATCCATGGTTGGTGGCACGGCATAGGATTGCTTGCCGGTCAGGTGCAGCAGCGCGCCCAGTTTGCTGTCTGGGGCGTATGTGCCGTCCTTGCCAAATGCGACACGCGGGTCGGGGCCGTTGTCCAGCGAAAAGTCGTCGCCCAGTTCAACGATGTAACGCTCGCCATCTTTGACCAGTTTTACCGAACCGGTAGTGACGTGGTTCGAGCGGCCTTCAAATGTGCCTTTCTTTTTTGCGCCACCGGCCAGGGCAGCGGTGGTGCCGACCAAAGACAGGGCCGCGCCGGTAGCTGCAGCTTTCACAAAAAGCGAACGACGAGTCATCATGATGAGGTATCTCCCTAATGTCATACGGACGCAGAGTCCGTCGCGAAAGGTTATGCCGCAGACGCTGTGCATCTGGCGATTCACATCACCACGAAATTCCGTGTGCTGCCCGTGAGTTGCCGTGATCTTCTCGTGATCGGCTTGTGTTTTCGCGCCGTATGATTAGGTTCCGCTGCGAAACATACGGATAGAACACATATGACCGACCTGACCCCGCGCGAGATTGTCTCGGAACTGGACCGCTTTATTATCGGGCAGAAAGACGCGAAACGCGCCGTCGCCGTGGCGCTACGCAACCGCTGGCGGCGCAAGCAGTTGCCAGATGACATCCGCGATGAGGTCTATCCAAAAAACATTCTGATGATCGGACCCACCGGCGTTGGCAAGACCGAGATCAGCCGCCGTCTGGCCAAACTGGCCCGCGCACCCTTCATCAAGGTTGAAGCCACCAAATTCACCGAGGTCGGCTATGTCGGTCGGGACGTTGAACAGATCGTGCGTGATCTGGCTGACGCCGCAATCCTGCAAACCCGCGAGTATATGCGCGAGGATGTCAAAGCCCGCGCCCATCAGGCCGCCGAGGATCGCGTGATCGAGGCGATTGCTGGAACCGACGCCCGCGAAGCGACGCGGGAGATGTTCCGTAAGAAGCTGAAAGCGGGTGAGCTGGACGATACCGAAATCGAGTTGGAACTGTCAGATACCACGAACCCGATGCCGATGTTCGATATACCGGGCCAGCCGGGTGGTCAGATGGGGATGATGAATCTGGGTGATATCTTCGGCAAGGCCTTCGGTGGAAGGACCGTCAAGAAACGCATGACTGTCGCTGAAAGCTATGAGGCCTTAATTGGGGAAGAGGCCGACAAGTTGCTGGATGATGAAACCGTCAACCGGGTGGCTTTGGAAGCGGTCGAACAGAACGGCATCGTGTTTCTGGATGAAATCGACAAAGTCTGCGCCCGATCCGATGCGCGCGGAGGCGATGTCAGCCGGGAAGGGGTTCAGCGCGACCTGCTGCCTCTGATCGAGGGCACCACTGTCAGCACCAAACATGGCCCTGTGAAAACCGACCATATCCTTTTCATTGCATCCGGTGCGTTTCACATCGCCAAGCCCTCGGACCTGCTGCCAGAACTTCAGGGCCGTTTGCCGATACGCGTGGAACTGCGCGCCCTGACAGAAGAGGATTTCGTACGTATCCTGACCGAGACCGACAACGCTCTGACCCTGCAGTATACTGCCCTGATGGGCACTGAAGAGGTCACGGTCAGTTTCACCGAAGACGGGATCGCAGCCTTGGCCCGGATTGCGGCGGATGTGAACCAAAGCATCGAGAATATCGGTGCGCGGCGGCTTTACACGGTGATGGAGCGCGTGTTCGAAGAGCTTTCGTTCACCGCACCGGATCAGGCAGGGGCTGAGATCACCGTCGATGCAGGTTTCGTGAACGACAATCTTGGCGAGCTGACAAAATCCACAGACCTCAGCCGTTACGTTTTGTAACAGGTGCCAGCCGGATTTTGCCAATGAGTCGTGCCCTCAGGCTGGACGCGGGGCGGGAATACGGTAGCGTAGCCCTGTAACTTCACAGGGGCAGAGCGTGCTGCGCTATTTCATCATCATTGTGACGCTGTCTGTGCTGACCGCCTGTGCGGATCGGTCTATCACAGAGATCACACCCGAAGCCCTTAGGGTCGGCACCCCCGCCACGGTCTTTGCCGCCACTACCCGTGCGCGCGAGCCGGATGGCAGCTACGGAGCTAACCGTGCCGAGGCACTTCGTTACCTTGAGATGACCGTCTCGATTCCGCCGTCGCACACGCCGGGTGACCTCGAGTTCTCATACGCGAACCCGAATCCGAACAAACAGTTTGTCGTGGCCGATGTTACCGAGTTCTCGGGTCCGCAGGATCTGAAGTCCCGTCTGCGTGGCGTGGATGACGTGGTCATCTTTGTTCACGGGTATAACGCCACGCAGACCGAGACCGCATTTCGGGCCGCTCAGCTGAGCCATGATATCGGTATCCCCGGAACCATTCTGATTTATTCCTGGCCCAGTAAGGCGCGCGGCACCGGTTACGCCTATGATCTGGACAGTATGCTGTTTGCCCGAGACGGGCTGGAACAGACCATTAGATTGCTCAAATCAATGGGCGTAAAGCGGGTCGTCCTGATAGCGCATTCGATGGGCAGCGCCCTATCGATGGAGATGATGCGGCAAGCCGAACTGCGCGAGCCGGGATGGGCAAGCCGCAATCTTGAGGGGGTCATCCTGATCTCACCTGATCTGGATGTGGATCTGTTCCGATCCCAGATGAACAGCATCAAGAGCCCGCCCGACCCGTTTGTGGTGATGGTGTCCCAGAAGGACAAGATTCTGAACCTGTCGGCTCGGCTGCGCGGCACCGCGGACAGTCAGAGGTTGGGTAATATTAGTTCGGTCGACGCGTTGGCCGAATATCCGATCAGCGTGATCGACACGACTGCATTCAACAGCGATGCGGGATCATCTCATTTCGTGGCGGCGACGTCTCCGGCGCTGCTGGCCATTCTCAGTTCAGTCCGCCGAGTCAGCAACACCTTTGGCCCCGACCGGCCTGGCATCGATGTCCTTGTCCCACCCAGCGAGCGCAGCGCAGATGGCGCGACCGAGATTGTGCTGACCGAGACCGGACAGGCGCAGGTTAGCGCGCCCTGATCAGGCACGCATTCGATGATCGGGGTCCAGCGATGGGATCGCATCCAGCAACCGCTTGGTATAGTCTTGCTTGGGTGCGGCAAACAGTTCGCGCGTCGGGGCGCTTTCGACGATCTTGCCGTGATACATCACGACCACAAAATCGCAGGTATGGGCCACAACCGACAGATCGTGGCTGATGAACATGAAGGTCAGGCCCATATCTCGCTGAAGGGATTTCAGCAGGTTCAGGATATCCGCCTGAATCGACACGTCCAGCGCCGCCACGCATTCATCGGCAACTACAAAACGCGGGTTGCAGGCCAGAGCCCGCGCGATAGAAATCCGCTGACGCTGACCGCCCGAAAACGCGTGCGGATAGCGTCGCAGATGTTCAAGGTTCAACCGGCATTTGCCCGCAATCTCGCGAACCCGCGCATCGGTTTCCTCACGCGATGCGGTCAGGCCCATCACATCCAGCGGTTCGGCTATGATATCACGCACGGTCATCCGAGGACTAAGCGCCGCGTAAGGGTCCTGAAAAATCAACTGAGCCCGACGGCGATAGGACTTGAGATCGGTTGCTGACATTTTGGTCAGATCGAACCGCTCTTCACCATCATCATAGCTTGCGCCACCGCTGGTGATTGGAACCGCATTCAGCAATGCGCGGCCGAGTGTTGTCTTGCCCGAGCCGGACTCGCCGACCACCCCAACAAAAGCCCCTCGCGGGATTTCGATCGAGACGTTGTCGACCGCCTTCAGCGTGCGCTTGTTAAACAACCCGCCACCAAGGGGAAATTCGACTGACAGGTTTTCGGTTTTGATCAATGCGTTTGTCATGGCTGGCCTGGCACGTCTTCGGGGAAAATGGCTGCGAAATGGCCGGGGCTGACCTCGGTCAAGGGTGGGCGTTCCGTTTCATATCGCGATCCGGGTTTGAGTTCCGGGTTGCGTGGATGGAACACGCAGCCTGATGGCCGCTCCAGAGGTGAGGGGATATCGCCGGGGATCGGGGTTAGCGGTGCGTCCAGATCATCGAGTTTGGGTAACGCGTTCAGCAGGCCACGCGTATAGGCATGTGCCGGATGGCGGATCACTTCACGCACAGGTCCGCTTTCCATGATCCGACCCAGATACATCACCGCAACCCGGTCGGCGGTTTGGGCGACGACGCTTAGGTCATGGGTGATGAAGACGATGCCCATGCCGAACTCGGCCACCAGATCCTTCATCAGATCCAAAACCTGAGCCTGAATGGTCACGTCCAGCGCCGTTGTCGGCTCATCCGCGATCAGCAGTTTGGGCTTGGTCGAAAGCGCCATGGCGATCATCGCCCGCTGACGCATCCCGCCCGACAATTCGAAAGCGTATTGGTTGAACCGGGCCGCTGGTTCAAGGATACCCACCCGGTCCAGCATTTCGATCGATAGTTCTTTGGCCTGCTTTTTGCTGAGATCCGTGTGGATCAGCAACTGTTCAACCATCTGCTTGCCGATGGTGATCGCGGGGGCAAAGCTGGCCATCGGCTCTTGAAAGATCATACTGATCGCCCCGCCGCGCACAATCTCCATGTCCTTGGGCCGCTTCAGCGCCATGATATCAACCGGGCCGCTGTCGAGATGCAGATCGATCCGGCTTTCCGGTGCATAGATCGCGTTGGGTGGATTCAGTTTCATCAGTGATTTTGCTGTCACTGATTTCCCTGATCCACTTTCGCCGACCAGCCCGAGCACCTCGCCTGGGGCGAGTGAAAACGAAACATCCTCAACCGCCGTGATCAACCCTTCATCGGTTTTGAACTGAACGGACAGGTTTTCGACATCGATCAAGCTCATTTGCGGGTCTCCGAATAAGGATCAGCCGCATCGCGCAGGCCATCGCCAACGAACACGAAAGACATCACGAGAACGACAAAGAAGATGACCGGGATGAAATACCATTGGTAATTCAGCAGAACATCCGCCTTGGTCACATTCTGCAACATCACGCCAAGTGAGTTGACCGGATCTTTCAGCCCCAGCCCGATAAAGCTGAGCGCGGTTTCGCTGAGGACCATATAGGGGAACGAGATCACCAGATCGACGATGATGTAACTGGTGAAGCTGGGCAGCAGATGACGCCGGATGATGTGGCCCGGCGATGCACCGCAAAGCTTTGCCGCAAGCACATATTCCTGATTGCGTTCGGTCAACAGATGGGTGCGAACTCGCCGTGCTAAAGTAGGCCAGCCGACCAATCCCAATATGGCTGTGATGACAAAGAATCTTGTTTCGGCCGACCATTCCGGCGGGATAAAGGCCGCAATCGCCATGAACAGAGGTATGGCCGGAACCGTACGGATCGCATCGGTGATCATTTGGATCACACTGTCGACCATTCCACCGTAATATCCTGCCACCCCTCCGATCGCGAGCGCCAGCACGAACGAAATCATCACCCCAAGCGTTCCGACCTGTAGCGACGTCCAAACCGCATGCAGTGTACGGCTGAAGATATCCTTGCCGGCACTGTCGGTTCCGAACAGGTGAACATAGCCCTGATCGACACCAAACAGATGGATGTTACCGGGAATGACTCCAAACAGCTTATATTTGTCGCCCCGAACGAAGAACTGGATATATCGGCGTTCATCCTCGTTCACTTTCTCGACCCAGCGGAAATTGGTCGCCAACGAGCGTTCGCGAGTTACCCCGTGCAGGAACGGGCGGATCGAGCAGCCATTCTTGTCGCAGAATCTTGGAATCTGCGGGGCTCCGTTCAGATAGTCTTTGTCACGCCCTGCGGCGGTCGGATCGTAAGGCGACAGGAACGGAGCAAAGATGCCCGACAGGATCAGGACGACCAGAACTGTGGCCGCAATCATCGCCGCGCGCTGTTTCTTGAATCGGGCCCAGATCAACTGACGCTGCGAGGCGGTGAAATAGGCTTCTTTTGCCTTTTGGTTGTCGATTGTCGCAGTCATCTGGTCACCTGAGGATACTTTTGCGCACGCGCGGATCAATCACCGCAAGCAGAATGTCGGTGAAGAAATTCAACGTTACGATTGATGCCGTCAGCAGAAAGATGATGGCCCCCGCAAGTTGCTGATCATTGGACCGCGCCAACGCTTCAAGCAAAAGCGCACCGGCTTCAGTCAATGTCAGGATCAGCGCCACAATGGGCAGTTCGTTGAAGATCCGGTTCAGGTCAAAGCCAAGGCTGTTGACGATCGGCCCCAGCGCATGACGGGCCGGATAGCGCCATAACAGTCGGCGGCCATAAATGCCCCGCGCGGCAGCAGCGGTGACATACAGCTTCCCGATCTCATCCGACATCAACGCGCGCACGGTCTGCAGCGCAAAGGCTGTGGCCGACCAGCCCAGAATGAAGATCGGCAGCCAGGCGTGTTTCAGCAAATCGAGGAACTTGCCCCAAGACCAAGGCGCTTCTTTATACTCCGGCGAGAACAGCCCGGTCAGTGTCTCGCCGAAATAAACGGTTGAAACCAGCATCACCATCAGGGCCAGCAGGAAGTTCGGCATCGCCAGACCCAGATAGCTGACGATCCGCAGCGAGTTGTTCAATACTGCACTGCGCGAGGCGGCAGAAATGATGCCCACAGGGATTGCAATGGCATAAGCCAGCGTCAAAGCGCCAAGGCAGATCCACAGCGACAGCCAGAACTTGTCGCCCAGCAGCTGTGCAATATTCACCCGCAGGATGCAGCTTTCGCCGAAATCGCCACGAAATGCCCCTGACAACCAAGTGGCCCATCGGGTCAGGAACGGTTGATCCAACCCCAGTCGGGCGCGTTCTGCTGCAACGTCAGCAACGGTGATCGCGGACCCTTGGGTGTTTTTATACGCCAAATAGCGCTCGGCACAGTCACCGGGCACCAGTTCCATCAGTGAAAAAACAATCAGCGATACGATGACCAAAGTGACCAACGCCATAACCGCCCGGGTGGCGGCAAATCTGCAGAATTGCAACATATCTGTCCCCGCGGGATGCGCGAAGGCGGGCGCGGGCGCCCACCTTCTTATCTTCTCAACCTTATTCGCTCAGCCACCACTGGGCGGGGCGGTAAGGATAGGTCCGATAGAACTCGTAAGACTGCGTTTTGAACTCGGTAAAGTTCTGCAGGTTGTTCGAGTGATAGATCGGGGCAGGAGCATTCACGGTACCCAGGAACAGCAGCTCGCCGGTCATGATCTCGACCATCTTCTGCGCGGCGGATACTGACGCATCAGAGCCGGGTGCACTGGACTGATAGGTGTCCAATGCAGTCTTCAGATCCGCGACCCAAGCCGGTGGTTCAACTCCGTTTTCACCGTTTGAGCTGATATATTCAGCCCAGAGCATACCTGTACGTACGTCGAAATAGCCATCAAACGGAGGCACCCAGATCTCGCTGTCCCCGAGGATCGACCCGGCTGGCTGGCTCTTCAGCCATAGGCCCATATCCAGCGAGTTGGCCGTTTGTGCGGCGCGGAATTCGTCGGATGTCACCTCTTTGATCGCGGTGTTGACGCCAACGTCTTTCCAGTTCTGAGCAATCAGTTCCACCAATTGCGCCGAAGCTGGCTGGGTCGAGAACTGCCAATCCAGAACAAACGGATCACCATTCGGCAAGTCGCGGAAGCCATCACCGTCCTTGTCGACAAGACCGACTTCGTCCAGCAGCGCATTGGCGCGCTCTGCGTCGAATTCGATCTCATGGTTCGACCATTTTTCGTCGATGAAATCGGGACGTGGCGAGAAGCCGATGTACTGTGTCGGTGTTCCCAGACCAAAAGCCACAACCTCGTTCAGCTGGTTGCGATCCATAGCAACAGACATCGCAGTTCTGAACCGGATATCGTTAAAGATCGCGCGCTTGGCCTCGTCTTCTGCGGTCACGTTGAAGGTCAGAACCGGATAACCGATCGAAGGCTTCACCTCGACCGTGTAGTTACCGTTCTCCTGACCTTCGAGCAGCACCGGAGCGGATGTCAGGTTAACACCCTGCGATTTGTAATCGACCTCGCCATTCAGCAACTTAAGGGTGCGAACTTCTTCGTCCGGAACGTAAGTTTCATCCATTTCCGAAATGTAGGGAAGCTGGTTACCCTGCGTGTCGACCTGGAAGAAATAGGGGTTGGCCACGTAGTGACGACCCTCGGTGCTCTCCTTCACAAGGATATGGCTCTCCAGCGTCGGCATGGTGTCGGTGGGAAGACCCGCCAGTTTGTCACCGGCTGTCAGCATCGGAGATGGCGTATCCATCCAGTCCGAGTTGCCATAATAGGCCTTGATCAGCTCGTACCCGTTTTCATAACCAAGCGCCTGCGCGTTGGCGTCGGCGTTGTCATCCAGCGCCGGGTGGAACTTTTCAAAGAAATGCTTGGGCTGGTAGGGCTGCACATAGGTGAACGAGAATGTCTCGGTCAGGCCAGGCTTGGGCGCGGCAAGGGTAAAGCGGACAGTGGTGTCGTCCAGCGCTTCGACCTTCATGGGCTCACCGCCCGCCAGCGCATAATCCTTCGCTTCGGCGATGACATTGGTGTCCATCATCAGGTTATCGTACCAGAAGACGATATCCGCCGCCGTAAATGGCGCGCCATCCGACCACTTGTGGCCTTCACGCAGATTCACGGTCAGCACGGTGAAGTCATCGTTCCATTCCCAGGATTTCGCCACGTTGGGCACCAGGGTCTGCAGGTCGTCGGAATAGCGGAACAGGTTGACGTGACGCACCGAAAGGAAGTCCGAGGTGCCGCTTTCTGTGGCGTTGGAGAGCGCGTCCAGAACACCGCCATACTGACCTATCGAGTCATAGGGTACGATGACCAACGGGTCAGCCGGCAGACGATCTGCCACGGCCGCAAGATCGCCATTGCCACGGATCATGCCGTTCAGATCCCCAATAGCCGGGTTTTCGGCAAAGCTGAGCGTACAGTTTGCAGCTGATTGAAACTCGGACAGATCAAACTGCTGAGGATAAGCACCAGCTGCGACGCCCTGCATATCCGCGACGGTTGCAGCAGGACAATTGGCCCAGGCCGCGCCCCCGATTGTGGCAAAGGCCACACCTGACATAAGAAGCTTTTTCATGTTTTCTCCCTAGGTTTTGTTTATTTCGTTTTGCGTTTCCGAGAGCCCGATTTGCCCGCTTTGCTTTCGGAGGTTTCTT
Source organism: Ruegeria sp. B11 (assembly GCF_056539785.1). Taxonomy (NCBI): domain Bacteria; kingdom Pseudomonadati; phylum Pseudomonadota; class Alphaproteobacteria; order Rhodobacterales; family Roseobacteraceae; genus Ruegeria; species Ruegeria sp. B11. The sequence continues at coordinate 216,732 of NZ_JBQFVO010000006.1, forward strand.
TGTTCTTTTTTTGCTTCCGGGGCTCTGTTTCTTCCGGCCCGGATTTGACATCGTTTTGCGATGCAATGTGCACTTGGACCCCAGCTTGCTTGAGAACGGGTGCAAACGCATCGGGTGGGGCGATATCGGTCACCAGATCCGTCACCTTGTCGAACGGGCAAGACACGTTGGCTGCCTTTGCACCGAATTTGGTGTGGTCCGCTGCAACGATCATGCGATGCGTGTTCCCTTGCAGCGCACGGGTCAGATCCGCCTCCAGCGGGTTCGAGGCCAATACACCTCCAACCAGCGACAGTGCATCCGCGCCGCAGATTACCGCGTCATAGCTGTACTGACACGCCAGTTCTTCAGCCGCACGGCCAAAACTGCCTCGTTCGGAGCGGATTACTTCGCCCCCTGCCAGAACGGCGCGCGTACCATTGTGATCGGCCAGGGATGCGACAACTGACAAAGAGTTGCTAACGACGGTCAAACCCCGCAGCTCACGTAGTTGCTCGGCCACATGAGTCATGGTCGAGCCAACGGTGATGAACAACACCATCTCGTCCTCAAGCAACCCGCAGACCCGCTTGGCGATGTTGGTTTTCTCGTCGGCATTATACTCCAACGCGCCCGAAAACATCGGTGTATCCTGCGCCCGAGACAGAAATGTGCCGCCATGCACACGCTCAACCTTGTTCGCGCGCGCCAGTGCCTTGACCAAACGACGCACAGTTTCCTCAGAGACGTCCATGATCTGGGCGATCTGAGTGTTGCGCGCTGACCCCCCCAGCCGCGCAAGGACATCCAGCAGCTCTCGGCCACGATGTGGGATGGTTACGCTATCATCATCCATTTTCAGACTCGGTCACATTTTCGCGCAAAAATCCACAATAAATGTAAATCTTTTGCGACAATTTTGGTTTTTTTGCCTTTTCCGGTCAACATGGCATAGCAAACCTGCAGTTTCATGCGGCGTGACAGGTGGATTTCAGATCTCTCGCAAGAATCATTCAACTCATCCCAGCATGTGTTCATGACGACAATGCGATCAGCGTCACGCCAGCGGCCATCATCACGGCCGCCAGAAGGCGTCGCATGGGATTGCCTTCACCCAGGAACAGAAATCCGATTAGGGCCGCGAAGATCACTGAGGTTTCGCGTAAGGCTGACACGACGCCAAGCGGAGCGAAATTCTTGGCATAAAGCACTAGGCCGTAAGCGGTCATCGACACCATTCCGCCTGCAATCCCGATCACCCAGATGCGCAGAGGCAAATCAAGCACACGCGCGCCTCGCCGTAGCGCGACAAAGCCCACAACAAAGATATGCAGAACCGAATGCCAGGCCCAATAACTCAGGATGTTGCCTGACACACGCACGCCCAGGCCATCCACAAGCGAGTAGATGGAAATAAAGCAGCCCGTTCCCAATGCGAAAACAAGCGATGCCCTACCGACCCCTTGCCTCAAAACCGACCAGCTGGACAGTTGAATGCCGGTGGCAATCACCGCGATCCCAATCCATGCCTGCGTCGGCAGATGTTCGCCCGCAAATATCACGGCCCAAAGAGCGACCAGCGCAGGAACCACACCGCGCGCGATCGGGTACACCACACTGAGATCACCATGCCGGTAGGCCTGATTCAGCATGTAGAAATATCCGAAATGAACGACAGTCGAACCTGCCAGATATGGCAGGCTCTCGACATTCGGCAGCGGCAGAACCGCTACCATCAGCGCCCCCGGGATAACATGCCCCAGTGCAACCAGACCCAGCGTGACCGTTCGGTCAGCGGCTGTTTTTACAACCGTGTTCCAGATCGCATGCAGCAACGCGGCCGCAAGGATTATGAGAACGATTTCAGCGCTCACTGTCAGATCGCCACTTTAAACAGCTCAGTGATGTTTTGTTGGTTGAGTTGGATTGGGTTACCTCCGCATGAGGGGTCGATGATAGCGCCTTGGACCAGTTCGGGGATGGCGGCTTTGGTGACGCCGAGGTCGGAGAGTTTGCGGGGGATGG
>NZ_JBQFVO010000007.1:0-145711 GCF_056539785.1 Ruegeria sp. B11
CCATCAAACGGCCCTGCATGTCAACCAGACAAACCAATACCGTATCAATCTCGCCAGACGAAACCTCAGCCTTCAAATGCTCAAATGTCAGTGTCGCGCTCACGATGCGCCCTCCCTGATCGTGATATCGTTCAGCGCCGGTTCAAGCAGCGCCAGTATGTCCCGGGACATGTTGGCAACCTGTATTTCATTGCCCAAAAGATCATTGCGTACCTCGATCATCACATTGGCCAGCCCCCGGCTCAGCGCATGGAGACGGAGCGAATGCGTTACACCGTCAGCGGGGCCATAGGGCTGATTGCGTTCCGTGCGGCGATGCGGGATCTGATCCATGTGATCCAGCATTGCATCGACCAGACGGCTGTCCTCGTCATGGAGAAGTCCAAGTTCAACCGCGCGCGGCTGCCCAAAATAGACTGGCGTGAAGGAGTGAATAGTCACAACGACTGTATCCGGACCGCGCGCATCCAGAACCTGTGCAACTGCCTGACAGTACGGGGCATACACTGCCTGGATGCGTGCATCGCGTTGCGATTGATCGAGGCCCACATTGCCCGGCACTTCGATCAGTTCTGATTTCTCGGGCATTGCGCTTGCCGCCTCGGGCGGACGGTTGCAATCATAGACCAATCGCGAGACGGTCGAGGCCACGACCGGAGCATCAAGCGCTGTCGACAGCGCCCGTGTCAGCGCCATTGCGCCCGGATCCCAAGCAGCATGGCTGACGCGCGCGGATGCGGACAATCCCAAGTCATCAAACTCTGACGGAATGCGGTTGCTTGCATGTTCACACAGCAGAACGACGCGCCCAACGCCCGCCTGGTTCAGGATTTCGACCGATCCGGTCATCCTTTGACCTCGGTATCCGCATCCTGTTCCATCTGCGGCATTTCTTCGATCAGACGCGTTTCAAGCAACTGCCCATTGCGATACAAGATCGGATAGGCAACCGCCGCGATATGGCTGTTGAATTCGCGAAAGGCGCGCAGGGTTTCGAGGTGGATGTCACTGGTTTCAAAGCTTTCTGCGCTGCCATGTTGCAAGCGTTTAAGGTGGCGTTTGCGACTGTCACGCTCGGCCCGCTTGATTTCGGTTTTTTCCAGGCTCAGCAGACGCGCGCTTTCCAGATCGTCCGAGATCAGCACGTTCGAGGCCAGTTTCAGGTTGGCCACAATCCCCTCGTGCATTTCGACCAGCTCTGACCAACCTTCTTTCGAGAACGCGGCCCCCTTTTTGCGCATGTCATCCGCCAATGCCGTCAGGCGTTTGGCCACCACGTCGCCCGCGGTTTCCAGGCGAATGGCATATTCCATTAGGTCCCGCGCAATCTTGGCATTTTCCTTGCCGAACGCATCAGCGGGGATAGCCGCCACATATTGCCGGATACCAGAAAGGCAATCGTTCACATCAGTATCCATGTCCCGAATGGCCCGGATCTGCTCCTTGTCACCACTGCGATAGAGCTCCAGCGCAGGCCGGAACATCGAGCCAACCATATCGCTCATCCGCAGAAGCTCGCGTTTGAGGTTAGACAGGGCCTGATTGGGTCTGCTGAGGGAGTCGAGATCAAGTGCGCTGATCGGTTGCCCGGGCTGCGCGCTGCTTTCAGGACTTTTCGGATCGGGCAGCAGTTTTTCGAATGGCGCGCACAGCATGCCGCAGAACGGCAGTGCCAGAACCAGAAGCGAGGCGTTGAAAATCAGATGTGCATTCACCAGCATCTGCCCGCCTTGCAGATCGCCCAATACTCCGGTTCGCAGCGCCAGGTTGGCAGCAAACAGCGAGACAATTGACCAACTGCCCCGCAGCGCCAGATTAGCGAAGGGAATGCGCCTTGCAGACAGGGCCATGCCGCGTGTCAGCCAAACCGGGATGAAGGCGGACCCGAAATTAGCACCCAACACCAGCGAGAGCCCGGCGGCAAACGGGATCGCCCCGATTTGCACCAGGGTCACACACATCAAGATCGCAGCGACCGAAGAATGCATGACAAAGGCCAGCGCTCCACCGACCAGGAACGCTGTGATGTAATCACGCGCAAGATACTCGGCGATGGCGGGTAGAAAGGCGCTGTCACGGATCGGGTCCATCGCCTCGCGTAGAAAACGCAGTGAGATCAGGATGAATGCGACACCCATCAGAATACGGCCCAACTGGCGCGGTTTCTTGGCCTCTGTCTTGACGAACAGATAGCCGCCGACCGCAAGCAGTAGCGGCACCAACCAATCCAGTTTGAAGGACAGAACCTGAATGATCAGCGCCGAGCCGAGATCGCCACCCAGAACCATCGCGAGCCCGGTCGGAAAGGCCAACATCCCGCCCGCCGCAAATCCGGAGGTCAGCAATGCAACCGCGGCCGAGCTTTGCAAGACGACGGCCATTGTAAGCCCTACCATCGAGGCCTGCACATAGCTGCGCTGCCCCGTCATCACCCGCTGAAACGATGCACCATAGCTACGCTCGATGCCCGTGCGCACCATGCGCACAGCGTAGAGCAGCAGCATCGTTGCACCAGCCAGACTTATGAGGAAACTGACAATCGCCATTCCGTTATCCGTTCACCAGATCAAGCAGCTCGGAATGCAGTTGCGGCGTGGCCGCCGATATGACTCGGCCGTCGGAGTTCAGACCTAGCGGCTTACCCTCCCAATCGCTCATGATCCCGCCCGCAGCTTCAACTACGGCGGAAACCGGCAGATAGTCATAAGGCTGCAGATCATAATCGATGACCGCATCAACATGGCCCATCGCAAGCAGTGCATGCGGGTAGCAGTCATAGGCAAAGCGTCGGGTCTGTCCCGAATTCATCAACCGATCAAACAGGGCCGGATGATCCCGGTAAATCTTGTCGCCTTCGTTGACGAAAAAAACTGCGTCGCTCAATTGGCGTGTAACGCTGACCGAGACAGGCTTGCCATTCAGTGTGGCCCCTTGACCTTTCATGCCGATCAGAAATTCGTTCAGGGCAGGCATGCCGATGACCCCCAATCGGGGAACACCATTCGTGAGATATCCCAACAGGAACCCAAACAACGGATGCCCCGACAGGAATGACCGGGTGCCGTCAATGGGATCTACAATCCAGACATTCTGCCGATCCTGACCTTCGAACCCCTGCTCTTCGCCAAAGATACCGTCATCTGGAAAGTTCTCAGCCAAATATTGTCGCACAACGGCCTCGACACCCTTGTCCGCCTGTGTGACCGGGCTTTCGTCCGCCTTGAACTCAACCCCCAAACGTCCCCGAAAGTACCCGCGCGCAGCCTGCGCGGCGATATTGGCGATTTCGGCGGCGTGAATCGCGATATCTGACGTACCTTCGGGCGTTGCAACGGTATTTGGTGGGGTTAGCATCTGTTTTTGTCCCTCATTGCAATGCCTTAAGCAGTATTCAGAGACGCCGTCATGGTACAGGTAAACTGGATGACTAACGGATCGCCATTGCACATGGGTGTTCCGGTTGTATCGTCACTCTGCGATGCTGCATTACGCAACATCTTTTAAGCATCAACGTCACAAAACCCCACACAGCACAGCAACATTAACCCACAAAAAACAACTTATTCAACCAAATTATTCCGTTTTTGGTTGATTAGCGGTTTCGTTTGTGGATTTTTGAGCGGTGGGTATCGCCATTCCGAGGCAAAGCAGGCAATACCGCCGCGTAGTTTTGGCAGGAATACACGCGCAGGGCCAAAGATTCGGTTCAGCGATCAGGAGCACCGGGATATGACAGACAAACACAACGTCCTGTTTATCATTACCGACCAGATGCGGGCGGATTGTTTGTTTGGGGCATTGGAGGCCCATGTTGACCTGCCTCACATGCGCGCATTGATGGAGGACAGTGTTTCTTTCACGCGGCACTTTTCCGTTACCAACCCCTGCGGGCCATCGCGCGCCTCATTGCTGACCGGGCAATACGCGATGAACCACCGGTCGGTACGAAACGGCACGCCCCTGCGCCACGATGCACCGACCATCGCCAGCGAGATGCGCAAGGCAGGGTATCTGCCGATGCTGTTTGGATATACCGACACATCACAGGACCCGCGCGTGTTTGATGCAAAAGACCCGGCGCTCAGGTCATATGAATTCCACATGGCCGGTTTTCAGGAAATGCTGGAAATGCGTTTGGAGATGTCATTCCCATGGCGTTCTCATCTGAAAAACCGTGGATATGAGTTCGAAAACTATATTGACGTGTTCAAACCGGTCGCACCCAATGGCGGCCAGCCTGCACTGAATGACCCGGCCTTCTACGCAGCCGAGGATAGCGATACCGCCTTTCTAACCGATCGGTTTCTGGAAACCATGCCGGCGTATGCGGATGATGACAGGGGATGGTTTGCACATCTGACCTACATTCGCCCGCATCCACCGCTGGTAGCCCCGGCACCATATAACCGAATGTATGACCCTGCCTCGCTACCATTGCCATCGCGACTGCTAACCGCCGAGGCCGAAGAGGCGTTGCATCCGTTTTTCGCTCCGGCACGGGCCAACAGCACGGTTGCCGGGTTTGTTGAAGGTTTCCCGGACCTTGAACCGACGGACGAGGTAGTGCAGACGCTGCGTTCGATCTATCTGGGTCTTGCCACGGAGGTAGATCATCATATCGGCCGCGTGGTTTCGTTTTTGAAAGAGACAGGGCAGTACGACAACACTATGCTGGTGGTCACCGCAGATCATGGCGAGATGCTGGGGGATCGGCACAGTTGGGGTAAGATGTCGGTTTATGATGCGGCCTATCATACACCCTTGATCGTGCGCATGCCCGATGGAGCCCGTGGTAAACGGGTCGAGGCACCCACGGAATCGATTGATATCGTTCCGACGATTCTCGAATGGATCGGGCAGACAATACCGGATTCCATGAATGGGCATTCGCTGTTGCCCTTCCTTCAGAGTGAATCCTCAACCCCGGCTGACTGGCGCCGCTATTCATTCTCGGAGCTGGACTTCGCTGATCCGCTGAACCCAACCCGCTGGCAACGCGATCTGGAAACGGGGTTAGAGGACAGCTGCCTGAGCATCCTGCGCGACGACCGGTTTACATTGGTTGAGTTTGCGGCTGATCTTCCGCCCATGCTGTTTGACGGTGAAGGGCAGGGTGAGATGGAGAACGTGGCAGAACATCCTGAACACGCCGCCACATTGGCGCGCATGACACGCGACATGTTGCGTCACCGGATGCGGAAAATGGACAAGACCCTGTCAAACTGGATGATCACCCCGGATGGTCCGCGCCAACCGTGACGTTCCTATATGGCTGAGGATCGTCAACCACCCCAGGTTACAGTCATCAGCATATCCTCGAACTCTGCGGTGTCGAAAAACAGCACGATCTCACCCGTTGGGCCTGCGGGCAACGGAACCGTCGCCAACTGACCAACCGCCAGATCGCCCAGTTCCGGACGGCGGGTCAATGTGTCCTGAACCACACCTCCGTCGCTGGTATCAGAACGATCAGACACCGTGATTGTTGCCGGAGCAGCATCCAGACTGCTTTCAGCAAAAAGATCGCACCGTTTGAGCGTCGTGAGGCGACCAGCCGACCAATAGGGATAGTGCTCGGGTCGGAGTGTCAGCCGCAGCTCGTGACGCCCACCCGCAGCGGGTGTTTCGCGGCGGAAGCGCGCCCATTCCGTCGGGAACTCGTGCCGCAGTGAGAATAGCCGCACATTGCCCACAGTCCCGTCTGCCGCGATATCGGCTTTCAGATGATCAACCGCCGCATTACGCACGGGTCCACCGCCATCCCGCGCAGTGTAGCGCAGGTGCAAGACGACGTCCGAGATCGTGTCATAGTCGAACTGCTGCGGATCGCCCTGCGTTGGGTCCGCCGGCAGCTCTAGCCGCCACTCGCTGACTGCGCCCACATTTTCGAATGGTAAATAGCGATCATCAGGCATGCCCTCGAACTGACCGGTTTCCATTTGCGCCGCACTGAACACATTGCTTTCGGCGCTGTGAATATCGGCGAAACGGTCGTCTTCGGGGCCCGTGCGAACATAGCCATCCCCGATATCCGGTCGTTGCCGGATGCTGCTCTTGAGATGCACAAGTTTCGCATGGGTTCCTATATAGGGCCCGGAAACACAGGGCAGGCTGAGCGCAACACTCTTGATCCGGCGGAAGTAATGGCCCGGCCCATCCAGATCGAACTGGGCCTCGGGGATTTTAAAGGTACACCGACCTGTTCTTCGCAGATTGACCAGGGCCAGCGGATCGATTTGTAGCAGGCTGACATGTTTGGTCAGCTCGTATTCGTTGCGATTGTGCTCGTGATACGCAAGCTCCATCCGCTTGACGTCCAGCAGCAGCGCCTCGCCTGAAAGAAGCCCCTTGCGACCGCCATCCCAATAGTTGAACTGCACCAGAGTTTTCTGATCCAGCTCGGGCCGCATCAGTTCGGCTTTCATGGTCTGCTCGGCGCGTCGCGCGGTATCGAAGGCAAAGCGGTAGTACTCGTAATACAGCTTTGACAACTCGCCTTGCAGCCAGCCATAGAGCTCTTCGTTGGTGTACTTGTCCTGCAAGAAATCGCGGGTTTGCTCTGATAGACGGATTGCCTTCTTCAAGTTCAGGTATTCGCGATGCTGCGCCTGTTCCGCGATCAACGATGTCAGAATCTGACGCCCGATCTGCATCACATCATGGGCCGCCAGATTGTGCTGCAATATCCATTCATCGGCGCGACGTTCATAGGCGGCAGTGCGGGCCGCCATCCCGGCCTGATCACGGTTCCAGTCCGCGATCATCCCGGAAACATCCCCCGCGATCCGCATGACCGAGGACAGCACGGTTCCCACCTTAAAATCGATGGTGCCGCCGAGACCCCAATAGTGCAGATCAAGTTTCGGGTCGGGGATCGGGGTAAGGGTTGCTGAAATCGAGTGGAATACCGATTTGGCCAGCGTTGTGTCACGGGCTATTGGCAGCAGGATGTTAAGTTCTTCATTCTCTTTTTTCGACAGGTGAAGGTCTCCGTCCCCGGTTTGGCCTGACGTCTGCGCGCCATCGCCATCGCCCGGACGCTCAAGATCGGGAAACTCCAGCCGCTGAACCGGCACGTCATATTGCGCAACAAGTGCTTCGTAGGCTTCGTCGAAATTGGCCTTTGTCAGGGTCTGACGGGTCAACTCAAGGGTCTCGGGCGCATTTGGATCAGCTTCCTGACCCAGCAGGCGCTTGTAATAGTTCAATCGCTCAAGCGCCGCGCCACGACTGCCTATCAGCGCTTGCGTCGCTGCCTCGGTGTTTTTCCATTGAAGGTAACGAAGATCGACCTGCAGTTTCTGCAAGCTGACTTCGTGACCTTGCCGCAACAGGGCCAGTGCCTCGGCGTCGCGTTTTTCCAAGGCGGTCAGCAAGGCCGACCCGATATTGCGGACCTCTCCGGCCAATTCCGCCGCCTTCTCGATCAACACGCGCGAGCGGACGGGGCTGACCGGTTGATTCAAACCCGAAACAACAGATCCGATATCCAGCCCAGCCGCCGCCGCCTTGACCAGCATTCCGGGATCGATCGGCGGGTCGAACAGGGCAAGCGGACGAACCTGCCCTTCGATATCCATACAGTTGCGGATTTTGAACAGCCGGTCGGCAACCGTATCCCAATAACCCAGCAGCTTTTCATTATGCGGGATGCAGAAATACAACGTGCGGGCCATACCGAATAACGGCGCAGCGCTGTCGCTGGTGCCCGCACCTGTTGGCGTTGTGAAATTGAAGGGGAACGCGCCTTCAAGCTCGACCAATGCATTGCCCATCGGATCAAGCCCTTGCGCCCGAAGCTGCGCAAAGGTGCGTGGCGTGGTTGTTCCACCCGCAGGTGACCGCTGCGGCTTGTCGCCCAACAAGTTCGAGGCGAGCACATAGATCTGCAGCGCTTCCATGATGGCTTCGCGCGTGAATTGCTGGAACAGGTTGTCACCCCAGGCAATCAGATTGTCGAGGTACTTCATCACCACGTGCATCATGAATGAAATCGTCCGTGTGCGCGCGACTGCAAAGGGCTGAAATGGGGTGTTTCGCACCGCTTCATACCCATTTAGGATCGCTTCTTTCTCGGCCAGCTCCGCGTCGGTGCATTCGTCGTTTGGTTTGCTGAGCAGGGTCAACAACGTATCGATGGATTGGGCTTCGCCCTCGCGAAAGGCAAGGAAACGCCAATAGCGTGTGGGCACCGGTACATCGGGGTCATTCTCGGTCGGATCGAAAATCAGATGGAACCAGCGTTGCGCTTCGGCGAAACGTTGGGTCTTGGACAAGTGCACCGCAATGGTCAGCGGCACATGGAACATCAGTTCCCAATTGTAGTTGGCATAAGGCCCACCCATCCGCGTGTCGATTTCCTTCGGGAACGAATGGATGTCGATCTTGTCGGTTTCCTGCGGGGAATAGAGGGAATTGAAGAATGACTTGCGCAAGCTTTTGTGAAACTCCGGGGACAACATCCCGGGCACACCCTGTATGTTCAGACGCTCGATCAACTCCGATACAAAGGGGTGGAAGAAGTTTTCAAACGTGTAGTCCCAGTGTTTTTCATAGCTGATAAGCTTGATCTTCTGGGGGCCGAAAATGTCCTGATCAAGCAGGTGATGATAGCCGTAAGTGCTGATCTTGCTGGTATCCATGATCAAAGTCCTTTCCGGATCAAGTGCGACGCATGCGGACGGTGCTGCCCATCGGGCCGATGTCGCGGTCGCCAAAGCGGACCGTGCCACCGGTGCCCAGCGCTGTATGGACAAAGGCGTCTTCGGTCACGAATGCACGAAGAGTGCTCAGGTCGGCGCTGCCAAAGCCGGGGATTGCAGTCACCCGTTCAATCCGGTCGGGCTGCTCGGCAAGCGGCTCGAATGCCAGCACCATGGTATCGATTGTCGGGTCAACCTCGGCCACGCGGCCAAAATCAAGCCAAGTCACAACTTCAACGATCCGCTGTTTCGTGGACACGTAGAACACATGTCGCGGGTCGGCATAGAAGAACGGCGACTCCCAGGCTTCTCCATTGGTCGGGTGATGCGGCTGTGTGGCCTGATCGGGCGCCTTATTGGACAGCAACCGATGCGTGATCCCGTCATTGGAATAGATCGCTGTAAGGCGGTTTGACCCGGTCGACGTAATACGTTTCGGCAAGAAATGCGGCGCCTTCTTGGGTGAGCGCGTATCGGGTGTGCTAAACGTGTTGTACATAAAGAACGAAACGCCCAGCCAATCCTTGTACGAGATCGATATCCGCATCCCGTTGGTCCATGGGAATGAAGACAGGCGGATGCCCTTACGGAAATTGCGCATCTCTCGGGCTGGCACGTTTTCGCGCAGCAACAGGGGCTCATCAGGATCCGAACTGCGCGGCGGTTGCCACACGCCATCCACCCGTTCGGTCCAGTTCAGCATGACCTTGACGTCAAAGGTGGGTTCATCAACATCCATCAACGATGACGCCTCAACCTCGGCCAGCGGGCCTGATCCCGCGTTGGGTGTTCCTTGTGCCGTGTTTTCCGGCATCATCTTGATCCAGAACAGGAACAGACGATTGTTCCAGACCAGCGGCATGACCGGATTATCCTCGATATCCAGCGGGATTTTCTCCCACGCGCTCCACGAGCCGTAGGCACGGGTTCGGTGGTAATAACTGCGCTTGGCCCCGGCGGTCCGCCCGATGACGTGCAGCACATCGTCTGCTGCACCCGGATCGCCCTCGATCTGGTAGAGGCCGCATACTTCCAGCTTGGCGACCTCTTCCAGTTTCTGCAGATACCCGATCAGCGAGGTGGCTGCGCGTTCCTCGGTGATGTCACCCTGCAACAATTCACTCATCGCCTCACGGAAGAAGGGTGACTGGTCGTCGCGCAATTCCGGCTCCATCCAGTTTTCAGGGTACAGGAAGATTTTCCTGTTTGCCTCCCACACGCGATAGCGTTTCATCCATTCCCAGTGTTTCGACCTGAGGCTGGATGCAGCCACACGGGGTTCAAGGTTCATCAGGCAGCGCTCGGTAAAGATCTGTACCGAGGACAATGCGTGGCGAACCCGCGAAGTGAGCATGCACGGCTCCATCTGCACGTCCATCAGGAAGTATTCGAACAACTTTTCGGGCGTGTTGATATGCGCCGCATCCGGACGCCCGCGCAGATCGTGCAGGATATGCGCCACCAATGCATCACGCTGGCGCTTGCGCAGGCGGTCATTGATCGGTTGCAGGATTTTGAGCCAGTCATCCGGGCTGTAACGCGCACGAAGGGCGGCGCGGAAATTCCGCACAATGGGTCCGGTTGGGGCGGGTGTTGCGGCAGCGATAAGCGCTGTCGCCGGAATCCCAAGTGCCGTCAGCCATTCGGCGATGTCATGAAGCCGCTCCAGAACGGCCAGATCGCCAATATCGGCTGGGGTGAGTCCGAAATGTACCAACAGGGCGGCGATATCCACGGGATCCCAGCGCGTGACTTGGAACAACTCAGCCTCGGCGTCGGCTATGGCGAATGCTGGATTCTCGGCTATCGAGACCAGCCGGGCATTTTCAGGGGCATAAGCCGCCTTTAATCGCGCCATGCGCAGGTGTGCCGTTAGCACCCCCATCAGCGCGGCAGAGGTCGGATCATCAGGTGTGCCGGTGACGGGCAGGCTGTTTGGCCAGGCCGCACCCGCAATCTGCAAATCGCCATGTGTCGTCAGGTGCAAGACCTCAGCGACGTCAAGTTTCAGCGTTTCGGACAACCTGGCAATGCGGCGCGTGCGCAGGAAGGCCGCGCCCAGATGCGATACCGGATCAGCCGGGTAGAGATGCGAAGCGCCGATGACCTCAGTTCCTCGGCCCGGTGCACTCCAACGCAACGCCAGTCGGTCGGTCACATTGGCCACGCCCAGCGCGATTTCGACCAAAGTGCCTGCGCGAAGCTCGATCGCGTTGGTGTTTGACCATATGCCGCCCGCCTCGGTCAGAGGAACAGGTTCGCCTGCGATGCTGAGTGTCACGGTCGCGCCCGCATCAGCTTCGACAGCAATGTTGAAGAATCCGTTTTCAGGCGCTTCCAGATATCCCCGTAACCGGATCGAAATCGAAGAACCTGGTGTGGTTTGATTGTCTGGCAGCACTGTTCCAGTGGAGGCAAAATCAATCGCGCCAGATATGGTTTCGACCCGCGCAGGCGGTGCAGTGTGGGCCGGACCATCGCTGATTTCAGCACTCAGACCCCCGGATTCGAGCATCAGGGCATCCTCAAGCGCGGAGCTGGCTGGATCAGTCGCCGCATGCAGAACCTCGGTCTTTTCGAACAGGACGGCTGCCAGATCAGCCTCAACTTCGATCGCGGTACCCAGAAGCTGCAGCGCCACCTGGCGTTTCCGTCTTGAGATCAGCTGCGGCAGGATTCCTTCAAGCAGGGCACGATAGGCCTCGGCCTTTGACGTGGTTGAGCTGCGGTATGCGTCGTGAAGCGGGAGCAGCTCGGGGAAGCGGGTTAAGAATGGCTGTGATTGTGCCTCGCTGGCGCTGAACAAAGCGTCAATTGCTGGCGTGAAGGCAGCAGGTGTCCCGGCGACGGCCTGCAGGGCATCTCTGACCGTGGTCGACATGATCCCGTTGAAAACCAGTACCTTGCGGAAATCGTCATAAGCGATTTGATCGGGCGCCTCGGCCAGGATCGCCGGCTCTAGCGCAGGGGCAAAATGGTCATAGGTAACCTCGGCCGAGGATGTGGCCTCCAGATATCCGAAGAACTGCTCGGTCGCTTCGGCCCCATAGACCAGAGCCATGTGGGACCGGGCAATACCGCCATCGGGATCGTCCACCAGAACAAAGTCATTGGTGATCGCCGCAAACCCTGCACGCAGATCGCGTGCCAGGGTCGTGATGTTTTCTGCGGGCGGTGTCGTCTGGCCACTTGGGTCATGGTTCAACAGCAGCGCCAGCGCTGTTTCCAGCGACAGGCCTAGCTCGGACAGGCGATGCACCAGATCGATAACCGTCAGCAGAGCGGGTGCAGTGGCGTCTTGCGGGCCATAGGGGTCAAGACCGGTGGCTTGCAGCAAACGCTCCAATCCCGGCACGCTTTGCTCAAGCGCGCGCGCCAACCAGCCGCGACGGTAGATTGCGCTGACCGTCTCGATGGTCAGGGGTGTCGTGTCATCGAACCCCAAAACAGCAACGATCCGGTTAAATTCCGGACCCGTCAATGAAAAGGCCGCGCGCAATGTTTCAACCTCGGGCAGCAACAGGGCCGCAGGGTCTGTAAGCACGCCGCCAAAACCATCTTCGGCAAAGGCGGGGTTTTCGCGAGCAGGCCGCTGGAACATTTCACGGAATAGCGCGGCGGTTCCATTGGTGCTGATTGGTCCAAAGAGGGCCAGGATCGGGCGCAGCGCGTCCTCGGGCCTTAGCTCCAGCGCATCAAGGGCCGACATGGCGATGCCCAACTGTGGCAGGAGCTCGGCAAAGCCGGCGTCCATGCGAGCCAGGTCTACCTGCGCGTCGGCGCCGTCCGGCATCTGGTTCGTCGGATAAAGCGCCGAGATGATAGCATCCGTGTCGGCAATGCTAAGTTCCAGAACACGCCACAGACGGATGAACCGGTTAATCCGGATAAAGTCATTCCATTCAAGGCGGTTGGACAACGGATCAGGGTCTGGGTGACGCAGTTCAAGCGCGCTTAGGTCGCACATATCCGACGGGTCTTGCGGATTTGTAAGCACGATCAGACCCATGATCCGGTCGAAAGTAGTGTCATCAAGCAACCATGCCTCGACATCACCGCCAAAGCGTTCAGGCTCGACCCCTGCCGCCATCCGGCTTTGTAGTTCTGCGGAGTTGATCGCGCCGTCCCGGAAGGCCCGGATATCGTCGAAGCCCAGGCCAAGATGCTCAAGCTTCGGGATCAGCGCGGCTCCGGGGTTCACGAACTCAGTCTTTAGGATGTTCACGAGATCAACCGGCGTGATCTCGGTACGGCGGCATAGGTCGCGCACGCTTTCCAAACCATCACGCACTTCGGCTGCGCTGGCACCCGCATCAAAACCATAAAGCGAACGCACTGTCAGATCGGGTCGCGCTGACCCGGCAACCGCCACGCTTTCGGTCAGGACGGCGTTGAGACCGCGCGAGATGTTCAAGCGCTGCAGCCAGATGTCGCGCCATCCGTACGGTGCATCGTCCAGCGCGTCTGACGAACGCAAGTCGGCCATAACCCGATGTAAAGGCGCGTCGAAACGATTGAACAGGGCCTTCAGTGCCTCCAACGAACGGTCAAACGGCAGGGGGGCAGGGAATTGGGCGGTGGCCAGCGTGGCATAGGCGGCATCGCGCACAAATTGTGGACTGGCCAGCAACTCTTCAGGCGGTGTTTGACCATCGGTCGAATGACCCTGATATCCACCCAAAGACATGCCATTGACAACGAAATGCTCAAGCACCTCGCTCACCAAGTCGATGTATGGCACAGGCGTCAGAGTGTTTTCGCAAGTCAGAGGCAGGTGTTGAATATCAGGCCGCCGATCAAGCAACACATCAAGTGGATTGGTGAAGCCGTTCGGAATCTCGGTCGCGGGGCGATCGAGAAACAGCAGAAGATCGACAAGATAGGCTGCGGGGCTGAGGACTGACCGGCAATGCTCGCATCCGCAATAATCCATCGAACCGAAAAGCTCTTCTAATGTGGAGTATGCGAGCACATCACCAAAATTGTCCGACCCGCCCGGGGTAGGGTTCAAAAATCCGTCAGCAGCGCCCACGCTGGGGCCGATCGCTGGCATCATCCGATGAGTCATATAGGCGGTGGCCAGATTCAGAACCGCTCCGTGGACCTGTTCAGCCTTGCGGTAGATCTGCATCGCGACGGCCTCGTTGAGAACGGCCTTGTGGGCGCGCAGGAAATCATCTTGTGGCAGCGCCACGACCGTATAGGCCGAATCCAACCCTGCAGCCAGCATGGCATTCATACTGCTGTCGTCGGGCGAGATCTGATAGACCCGCTGAATGCGTGAGATTTCGCGCACCACTTCTGGCGGTTCGTCCAGCGCATTTTTTGCAATAAAGCGCGCAACGGGCTGCTGACCTATCTGGAAGGTATCGGCATGTTTTGCGAGGAATTCATGAACGTTGTTCGACAACCCGGTATCGACCAATGGCGTCTCCTGCGCCCGGACCATTTCCGCAACAACCGCAGTCGGGAAAGACAGCCGCACCTGAGCGGCCATGAATTCTGCATAGTTGGCGCGTCTTTCGGCGGCATCCCGGCCCTGAACTGCCTCTGGCACGGGGTCGGTATCATCCATGATCGCGGCCCAGGCGTCGGCTTTATGAAAACCCGCCTTCACTAGGCCTCCCAACGTACCGTCCGCATCGCCATCGGTGTCACGGTGCAAGCGTTCGACCAGCTTGGAGTTGTTGAGCGTCAGATAGGCAAGCTTGCCATCGGTCTGCAAACGGGCGGCTTTGTCCTGACCCAACTTACCCTCTACCTCGGTCCAGAATGTATCGAGATCATCACCATGCGCCGCATGGAGCGCGGCAAAAGTTTCACGCTCGTCATCCCGCGTCAGCGAAAGTGCAAGCAAAGGCTGCATTCCGGCCAAAGCCCCGGGAGGGGGCGTATCCAGCCGCACGCGCGCGGAGACTTCGGTAAATCGGGCAAGGGAGGCATTTATCTGATCCGCCAGTTTGGCGTCGATCAATCCTTCATCCAGCGCGGATTTCCAGATTTGCGCCACTTTAGCAGGGGGCGTGCGGAAAACCGCGGTGTCATCGGCGGGAACACCTGCACGTAAAAGCGCATAGAACAGGCCAGAGTCGATGCGTTGACCACGCCGTCCAGCGGTCTTGTCAGACAACTGCTGGGATAGCGACGCCAGTGCCACGGCGCGCGCGTCCCAACCTGTTTTATTGGCCAGATATGTGATGTCCTGACGGGTGTCGCTTTCTTCAAGTTTCGACAAGGCACCGTTGAACTGACCAGAGAGCGCCTTGGTCAGTGTGGCGTGTTCTGACGACATTTTTGCGGCACTTTCAGCAGGCAGAACCACGGAAAGCTCGGACTCCGGTCCGGCGTCATATTCCACCGCCGAAGCGGCAACCACATCGTCATTCAAACGCACCTGCACCTGAAGGTCTGGCGCATCCTTGCCGCGCTTGGTGATCTGATCTCCGGTAAACACAATCTCGAAGGCACCGCGTTTACCGGTTGTAGCCTTCCCCAGTTCAACTTCGCCGCCGACACCTTTGTCGACAACAACAACAGCAAGGCCATCAACAGCCGCACTTTGCGCACTTATAACGCGACCGCTGACACGGTAGGTGCCAAAATCCGTCGGCGTGTCCAGTCGAGCGACCAGATCGTTAATCACAGCTGCCGTTCTTTTATCGACACTGCCGGTCGGGGACAGATCGGCCTCTTTCTGAACCAGGCGAACGGCTTCAGTGGTGCCCTTTCCGTAGGTCGGTGTGCGGCCATCCTTTTCGCGCGACACGATATCGGCCAGCGCTCGGCGCGCGCTGATATCATTGGCCAGCAGCAAGCCTTCACGCAGCAGTGCCAGCAAAGCGGATTGCAGATCGCCCACCGTAGCGCGGCGCATTCTGGGCTTTAGCGGATGCGTAACTTTGGTCATGAGGAGGTACCCTTTCTGACAACTGCGTTCACCATTTCAAATGGCCTTTGATGCCCTGGCCTTGCAGGATCGACATCGTGCCTGCCGCGCCCAGGCCAAGGTATCCAGCGGACCGTCGGAAGAAGCCGCCAACGCCGCCCTGACGATGGCCTGCGTCGATTTCGTCCACCCAAAAATCGGCCGCTTCGCGCGCGGCGGTTTTTTCGCCTTTGATTGCGGAGCGAGCTTCGGTTCCGGCCAGTGCAATTGAGCCGAAAGCTGCGAGCCCGGCGGCAAGGACCGATCCGGCACCACCACCCGTGACGAGCTTGCCCGACACCGAGACCACGTTGAGCGTGCCCGAGGCCGTGCCCTCGACCACATTTGCAGTGCCAACGCCGGTCTCGCCTTCGGCGATTTGAGTGATCCCTGTGCCAACCTGAATGCCGCTGGCCGCCATACCGATCACCATGAGCCCACGGCCCATGACCCCCAGGATGGCGCGGCCCCCGGACAGGGTGTGCGACACGGCCTTGCTGCCTTTCAGCGCCTTGGCCAATTTCGAGATCGAGGTGATCTTACCCGGTTTGTTCACCCCGCGTATGGTATCGAGCTGTTGTACCATAACCGCATTCTTCGGTGCAGCGCCGGGGCGATAGACCTGCACGGTGCCGTCAATCATACCAGTATTGGTGTTGAATGAGGTAAGCATACCGTTGCCCTGTTTCGGAATCTCGATCAGTGTCCAATTGCCATTGCCATGCGCCACGAGATGAGATCGAACCCCGGCAACTTTTACACCTTGGGCATGGGTGGTATTGACGTCGGCAAAGGAAACCATGGCACCGGGCGGATGCGTATGCGCGATGGCCGTTGTACCTTTGGGGATCGAGACTTCGGGTCTTGAGGCCGTACCTTTCAGTATCTTGAACGTGTTGTTTTCCTTGATCAGTGCAAATTCCTGAACGCTGCCTTCGGTGTTTCTGACATGCGTTGCCAGTTCATCAAGCGTCTCAAGACCCTTTTGCAACGAAGCAACTTCAAGTCCTCCGGCGGGTACTGAGGGCGGCGCCGTGCCCTCGGGATCGTTAAGCGTAACCGGGTTGTTATAAGCATAGGCATACAGGTTCAGCCCACCTTCGATACCGATGGGATCGGCACTGATCCATCGGCCAAGCCAGGGGGCAGCATAGCGCGCACCGTGGTGGGTGAGCCCGGTTTCGGCATCCCGCTCCATCGCTGTGTATCGGAACCGCTTCGGCCCCAGACCTGCAGTGGCAACGCCTTGGTAAGTGGTGCTGCCGAAGGGGCTGTATTCCTCGTAAGACAGAACTTCGCCGTTCTGATCCAGTTCAATCCCTACGCTGCCAACATGGTTGCTGTGCTGGAACCGAATGACACGGCTGACGGTGCTACCCGCGATCGTGGTCTCAACCAATGCGATGCGACCGGCTTCGTCACCCACATGCAGTGTCTCACGCGTACGCGGGTTTGCCCCCGTTTCGCGGACTATGTCGAACCCGCCCAGCGAGATTGTCTCGCGCCGGATAGCCCCTGCGACGGTTTCCGTCACCTTGCGGATGCGGGCTCCATCGGCGGCATAAACAAAGAAAGTGCGGTCCCCTTGGTGGGCCAGACCATCCGCATCATCGGGTCCAATCGCCTGACGGCGGCACATGCGCAGTTGGTTATCATGGTCCCATTCAATCTGATCCAGATGGGAAAGGCGCAGCATGTTGCCCATCGCATCATAGCCATCACCGCCCTGACTGATGATATCATTCACAGCACCGACCGATGTCTGAGTTAAGCGGTTCGAAGGTACCCCCGCAGACAGGGCACTGTCCTCACCATAGGTGTAAGTCCGCGTCCAACCGGGTGCCACGGGATCAGAGCCCCGGTGGCGCATCTCAATCAAGTTGCCCGCAATGTCATAGTGAAAACGCTCAAGATACCGGCCAAGGGCGAAACCATCACTGCGGTGTGGCAGCCGAGTTCGCGCGGCATCGTTATAGCTGTGGGCGCCGGGTGCGCCGCCTTGCTGGCCCAGATGTTCGCGGCCCGTCGCCTCGATCAATCGATGCAAGGCATCAAATGTATAGTCGTTAGAGGCATCAACACGGCGATTACGGAAAAAGATCTGCTGTTGCGCGCTGTCGCGGATGTGGGTCACGTGGCCAGACACATCGTAGATAATATGCTGCGCCTGCAAGTGGCATCCTGGCCAGCCTGCAACTGGCGGTGTCGGACAGTCCGAGCCAAAACCCGTTGCTTCGCGCCGGGTGATGATGCGTTCGGTGAGACGGGTCAACGGATCATGCAGGATTTCTGTTTCAACCGCGTTGCCATAGGTTATGCGTTCGCGGTCGCCCCAAGGGTTATATGCAATGCTTGAGACCACGGCATGATCCGCAGTGGCGGGATCCAACAAAGTGTCAGGTGCCGCGGGTCGTGCGTGCCAGGTGTCCACCCGATCAAGCCGCGAGGACGGGTTATAGCGGTACTGCACAACCTGGATGCGCGCGCCCGGCCCTTGCGGTTGCAGCGGCACCAGTTGAACCGGACGGTCCAGCGCGTCAAAGCGGGTTTGCCCTGCGAAAATCTCGGGCTCAGTCGCCACGGGTGCGGCCCAATCGAGCGTGGTGCGAAACTCCTGCGCCAGTTGCCGCTGGCTGCGGATTGGGTTGCCTTTGAAATCATGGGCCAGAATTTCCATCGTGCCGGATTGGTCGCGGCTGATCGCAATGCGTTTGCGGCGGTTCAGGGCTTCGGGTGTCGGCAGCGATTCTCCGTAGACCGTTTCATCGATCCGCAGCTCAGGAACCGCATTGATGCTTAGATGAGTGGCGATGGGTCGGCGCAATACATCGAATTCGTGGCGCAGCCGGTGGTCGCGCGCATCCCACGTAAACGCCGTTTCGCCATTTACATCCGATAGCCGCCAACGGGTACCGCCCTCCATACTGTCGGTCCGAATGGCGGTGCTGAGCATGTCGAAAGCGGTACGCTGAACCTCGCGCCCAAGCTCATCCCAGGTTCGGCGCGTATTGCCTTCGATATCGATTTCGGTCGCAACGCGGTGGAGTGTCTCGGTCGGTAGGGTGCCCGGGGCCGTGTTGCTGTAGAGAGTGCGGTTCGTGGTGAGGCGCGCGATCAGCGCACCACGGGTATCCGCCAATGCCCGCATCGGTGTGTCATCATAAAGCGCCGATTTCGATGCAGCCTCAGTGGCGCGCTGCCGGTCTTCGGGATCGGGGAAACGGGTCGCCAACGCCTGCGCTTGCGCCGGATCGGTGCGCAGCGCGTGCCAAGTGGGTAAATAGGCAGCCTGCGGCAACCTGCGGAAATGGTCGCCAAGATCGGGGTCTTGGGCGGGATCCGAAATCAGTACAGTATCGCCCGGGTCCCATGTCGTCTGGTCCCAAACAGAAAACCGGTGTTTGCTCCATGCATGATCGGGATTCAAAATCCCGATCTCTCTGCCCAATGCGTCGTAGAAGAAAATTGGGCTTACACCGATGCGGAGGTCGGACTCATAGGTCGGGCGATCTGTGAAGAACGGTTCGAACTGTCGAACAATATTGCCCTTGTTGTTACGCACTTGCCAGCCGGTACCAACCCAGCGTGGCGACGGCGATGCGGACATAACCGGCCGACCATCAGGTCCCAGCAGGATGTTCCCCGAGCTATCACGCGTTGGGACCGGACCGTCTTCGGCCTGAATCTTGCGTTGAATTTCCTGCCCCATCCCATCTGTAAAGGTAAGTTCGGCCAGGAACGGGGTGGTTTGACCCGGCAAAAGATCACTGTCGTGAACCTCTCGATGCAGGGAAAGACCGATGACGGGTGATGGGACAGGATCCCCACGAGAGTGATAATAGGCCCAGGGATCATAAACATAACGCATTGTCGCGCGCCCAAGTGCTGCCAGAGCTTCAGGTCCACGCGGATTAGTCAGCACTTGGGTGCGTGCTGCAGGCACCAGTGTCGGATCAAAGCCATCCAGCCTGTCACCTTCGTCGGGCCCATCGACCTTGCCCATTCGGGCCATGCCGGTCACGCGGCCATAGGCGTCAAAGACCACCTCGCTGCGATTACCGTTCTCATCGGTCAATACCGAGGCTTGCAAAACGCGATAATCCTGTCGGCGTTCGGTGATTGCGCCAGCTGGACCGGTCGAGCGTACCCCTGCCGACATGCGATTGCCCAATGCGTCCTGCGTTTCCTCGATCAGCAGGTCGAAAGCGTCATAGCGGGCTGTTGTTTCCGTAGGTGTCGTAGGCTGATGGAACGGGTCCCGCAGGCGATGTGGTCGAAAGAAATGCTGACGTGCAAATGCCAGCTCTTGCGCGGGCGTATCACCGCTTGAGGGCGACAAAAGCTGACGGTCCGATGGCCGCCACCACTGGCCGTCACCGTCAATCTCGGTGTATCCTGCCTGCGCCATCTCGGCTGCACCAACGCGGCCTCCATAAACCTGCGTGACAAGACCCGGCGTGAAGGCCAGTTGGAAGCTTTGATGGAAAAGCCCCAAACTGCCCATCTGGCCAAGCGGCAGTGGGCCGGTCAGCGTATCATCCCTGAAATACTGACGGCGGTGTTCGATCAGACGACGCTGCACCTGACCCGCGGTTGGGGTCGCTTCATAAGCAAGATCGGCTGCAGCGTTCGCCTCTGTCTCGATCTCATCAAAGGACAAACGCGTACCCGGCGCTGGGCTTAAGCCGGTAAGCTCAAAGCTTTGCTCTTCACATGACACCGAGGCGCGGTAGGTTTGATCTGTCGCGATCAGGTCCGTGACGCGCCGCGTGTGTAATACCGCATGTAACTGCGCCTGACGCGCCTGATCTTCAGGCGTCAGCGTCGGATCAGGTGTTTGCCGGCCATACCTGACATCGACGCGGCGCAGTTCAGTCCCAAACGGGTCAACCTCCAGTATGACCTGATGCTGAAGGCGCGGGTCATCGGGGATCCGCTCATAATGCGCGGTTAGACTTTCCCGGGCATGGGTCAGAAACACGGCATGACGGTTGAGTCCACGGGACTGCAGCAAATGCACAGTCTGCGTTTGCTCAACCACCTGATAGGGGTGACCATTGGGATAGCCGGGCTCCGCCCTGCCATCGAGCGCATAGGTTTCACGCCGCAGCACCGTGCCGCGAAGCGCGCGCGCAGCCTCGCGTGTTTCTTCGGTTGTCAATCCGGGTGGCAACACCGTGTCGGGCAAAAGCCGTCGCCGCGCTTCAACATCGTCGTCACGCCAAGCGGGTGCGCGCCAGTATTCCCCACGATCCTGCCCATCAAGCAGACCAGCCAAGACATCGGGCAGACTACCTTGGTCGAGATACACGCCGGTATGAAACCATGTTCTGGTCAGGACGGGCGGAACATGAGATGCCGGGTCTTCGTTTGATGCCAGTGGCCCCAGCGCATCTGACGAGAGCGCTGCGAATTCCTCGGTGTCCCATTGTTCGACCATGCCGAACCCGCGAAACTCGCGCTCGACCCCGTCGAAATGACCATGGTGAAAGGCAAAGCGAGATACGAACCGGGTTTGCGCCACACGATCATATGTGACGATGCGATCAACCACCTGCACCGGGAACGGCAGGCGCGTGGCCCAAGGACGTCCTTCATAAAGGTCTTGCAGGTAAAACCGCGACGACGAGGCATAGCGCAATTCGGTCTCGCCACCGAAATTGTTGACATATCGGGTCATGAGGTGCGGTTTTTGTCCGCCCATCAGATCGATGTAACGCAGAGGCTGACCTGCGTCGCGGGACAAAGTAGAGGACCACACAAGACAGGCGGTGCCCGTTCCAAATAGATCGAGCAGATCAACCGAAGTTTCGGTATCAAGCGGCGGCACATTCCCTAGGCGTCGACGCGGTGCAAGCCGGTTGCCAGACATGTTGAAATAGAGGTCGATACCTTCTGCACCCAGATAGACAATGTCGGTGGTGCCCGAGCCGTCGATATCCGTCAGGCGCAGGCGGCTGCGGTCGAACATTTCGGGGCGATCAAATTGTGGCGCGTCGTCCATCGCCACTTTGGTGCCGAAACGCCCATATCCGCAATTGGGCCAATAGGCGACTTCACCACAGCGGATACGAACCAGATCAGACAATCCGTCGCCGGACATATCCGCCAGAAAAATTGCAGCCTCCGGATCGGAAAACACAAGTCGGGGTCCGTCAGTGTCGTTCCATGGCTGCGCTTGCCTGCGCGCGGGGCCAAACCCGGCCTCGCCTTCAGAGGGGTGCCAGACAAAAGCGGTGTCCTCGGTCAGAAGAATGTCAGCAAGGCCATCGCCAGTCAGGTCAACCATCTTCATGCTGTCATTGGACGCATCTACATGTGGCCAATATTCAAACGCGCGGAAGTCGGACCAACCTGATTGCGCGTCGCGCTCATGGAACCCCGGGGTTGTCCGGTCCATTACCACCAGATCCGGGCGACCATCCCCGGCAAGGTCCATCCATTGACCTGACTCGGCAAATGCAGGCCGTTCGGCAACCAGCACGGGGGCAGCAAAGCGCGCCGTGCCATTCATTGGTCCAAGGTTGCGAGTGTAATGCCAGGCACCTGGGGTCGAAGTCAAAATTCCACCAACACCGTCACCGTCCAAATCAACCCAGTTTGCCGGATCGGTAAGTCCGGCCGGAGCACCTTCGGTCTGCTCGCGGTCAAGGCCGTGCACAATATCGTTCACTTCAGCTCGGCTATAGGTGAATTCCACCGGTGGAATTGCCTGTCGTCTGTAGGCGAGGAACGTGGCTCCGTTCACATCGAGCGGTGCAACCGTATCGTCCGGAGCGAAGCCCGACTGCGCGACCGCCATGAGGAATGAGCCATAACGCGTACTGCCGGGGTGCTGACGCTCGTCATCAGTGTCAGCACCGGGAGGGGTGAAATCGTCATAGGAAAACTCGGTTGTCTTCACGAGACCGCGATAGCCCGGTTCGCCCGTCGGCAGGTCGGGGATATCATGAAAGGTCAGAATTCGATGGCAGCGGCGATAGCGCCGAACCTCAAAGCCCGCGCGGTAGCTTGATGTGGGGTCCGGGCGCACTTGCCAATTTCGGCCGGGATTAGCGGATGCATGTACAAGCTCATGCTGAGCATCCGCCGCCACGTTGGGATCAGGTGCGATTGGCAACAGGTGGTCTTCGCCATAATCGAATACGACCGTGAACAGCCATCCACCTGCATTCACATCCGGATCAACCAAACGAGAGACTCGATTGCCGTAGCGGATGCGTTTCAGATACCGCTCGGCTGTGCGGGACCGATTGGCTTCGTGCGCCTGCGCCTGATCGATTCCAACTGCGTCTTCGGCGACATGCTCGTATCGGATGGCGTTGCCTTTGTCGTCAAAGGTCTCGGACAACAACCAGCGAAATACACGGGCGGGGTCGTCCGGGTCTGCCACCCTTGATAGGCCTGACGCGCCATAGATCGAAGTGACGTTTTCGCGCGACGTGACACGCCAATGCGCGATACCCGACGCCTCGTCTGTCCACCGCTCAATGCGGGCAAAAGTGCTTTCGATCCGTGGGCGGAACCTGTGGATGGTCACACCTGGAAACCGCGCGCGATCTTCCCATTGTGCCCCCTGAGAATCGAGCAGCGGCACCAGATCTTCAGACCCAGAAATCAGGAAGACATCCGATCTGGCGGCATCGTCGTATTGGGGCAGGCCCTTTTCCGTTTTGCGCGTGATCTCGGGCAGCGAAAGTGACCATCCAAAGCCGAAAATGCCGCTGCTGGTGCCAGCCTCATAGCTCAGTTGCAACTCTGGTGTGAAACCACCACGCCCGGGGCTCACAGGAACCGGAATCGTCAAGGACGCAGACCCGGTCACCGGATTCGAGGTGATCTTTTCACCAATACCAGAAATCGCGCCACCGCCTTTCGGCAGATTAAGCGACAGCACATCTTTGTTGGCGCCATTGTCACCTGAAATGGCGGATGCTTCCGACCTTTGAGGTCGGGAAATGGCAGTGGAGCCTAACATTCGGCCACCATAAATTCGTCATAAAAATATCAGCGCCACAGGGGCGCTTTACGTAAGGTAAGCAATCGGAAACCGCTGGGTCAATGCAATCAGATGGGATCGGCGATTGTCTGCCATACCGTTCTGGTTGTGTTGTTAAGCACAACCTCGCAAGCCTTGGACAAGGCTACGAAGTTTCATTGCGCCTGCAGCTTATCACAGGGGTTGCGGGACCTGCAGAAACAATAAACCAGTAGGGGTAAGGGCAGGGTTCGCGTGCGAATCCGGTTCATGCGGACAAGCTAGAATCAGCGATCCGACTAACGGACGCGCCTGAGGTAAACGTAATAGGCGCCATCACCGCCATGGCTTATATGTGCGGGTGTTACCTGCAGCACCGCTTGTGCAAGTGGCGGAATAGACAGCCAGTGGGGCACCTGATTGCGCAAGACCCCACGCGGTGTTGGAATGGGTCCCGGTTCGTCCCGGTCCTTGCCCTTGCCGGTTATGACCAACACCAGCCGTTTGCGCTGTGCCTGTGCGGTCAGGATGAACCGAACCAATGCGGGATGGGCTGCGCTCATGTGCATCCCGTGCAGGTCCAGCTTGCCTTCGGGCTTGAGCTTGCCGCGTTTCATGCGACCAAAAGACTTGGTGTCCATCTGCACCGGATTTGTCCGTAAACCTTCGGTGATCGATGGCTTCAGGTTATTCCGTGACGGTTTGGTTGGCGCAGTCTGACCCAGTTCAAAGGCTTCGATCCGCGCCTTGGGCGTTTTGGTCGGTTTGGGCTTGGGCAAGGTAGTGGGGTGCACAGTCTGAGGCAGTTCGGGGTGCAAACGCTCAGCCTGTTTGGCGACCTTGCGCCACAAATCGATCTCATCCGCAGTCAGTTTGCGCCGGGTCATCAGAACTCATCCGGTAACAGGGCGTAGGCCCTCTGGATCGGCAACAGCACAACCATACGACCGGGATCCTTCAAGCGACCGGCGGCCTGCCCGGCATCATCCCCTGTGCCAAAGAAAATGTCGGCACGTTGCGCACCCTTGATCGCCGATCCGGTGTCTTGTGCGATCATCAATCGGCGCAGCGGGTTTTTGCCATCCTTTTCTACCCAAACTGGCGCGCCCAAAGGTGTATAAGCCGGATCTGCCGCGATACTGCGCATCGTGGTCACTGAGCGGTTCATGGCGCCTAACGGCCCGAACTCGGGCGCGACACGCGTCACTTCACGGAAGAAAACATACGAAGGGTTGTGTAGTAACAGCTCAGCCCCGGCTTCAGGGTTTTTGCGTACCCAGGTCCGGATCATCTGCGCGCTGACCTGGTGCGCGCCCAGCGCACCCCGTCGGACC
The DNA here is from genome assembly GCF_056539785.1 of Ruegeria sp. B11. Taxonomy (NCBI): domain Bacteria; kingdom Pseudomonadati; phylum Pseudomonadota; class Alphaproteobacteria; order Rhodobacterales; family Roseobacteraceae; genus Ruegeria; species Ruegeria sp. B11. Next base: position 24,940 of record NZ_JBQFVO010000007.1, read on the forward strand.
AGTTCCGCGCCGATCGAGCGATAGGGATGCCCATTCGCACCGCCATATCCAACCCGCAATGCACCGCCATCGGGCAGACGTATCCGGCCCGAGCCTTGAATTTGCAGAAAGAACAACTCAACAGGGTCATCGACCCACGCTATCTCAAGGCCCCGACCTGTCAGGGCGTCACCGGTCAGCAGGTCACGGCGACTGAGCCACTTGCCCGCCTCTCGCGCCTCGGGCGGCATCCGGTAGAGTGGATAGCGGTATTTATCAGTTGGGGTTTTCGACCCATCCAGTTCAGGTTCAAAATATCCGGTGAACAGGGCGTCATCGCCGTCTTCGACCAGAACAGGACGAAAGAACAGCTCGAAAAAAGCCCGCGCCGCGCCAGGTTCATAACTCTGAGCCACGCCACACAGCGCCTGCCAATCAGGATCGTCCAGATCACCGCAGGTGTTCAAAAAAACCGAAAGGGCCGCCCCGTGATCGTCGGCGGCCCAGCCATCGAGGTCATCGAATGACAGGATGGATCGCGTCGCCTCGGCTCCGGCGGCGCTGGCAGTGGTCATGACGACCCCCAGAAATAGCGACCGGAGCGCTGCAATCATGCGTCCGTGGCAACAAGCAGCCAGTTCGGATCGTCCGCGCCCATGACACGGGCAAAGGTCCAGCTGTCCTTTTGGCGTTTGACGGTGTTCGGGTTGCCTTCGACAATATCCCCGCCGCGATCGCGCACGACTGACGTCAGCTCACCGATAAAGCGCATGGTGATCTCAGCCTGATTGGTATCCTTATCGAAGGTCGCATCGACCAGAGTGGTTTCACGCACCCCGATGAATTCGGCTTCGATGGTCAGACCTTTGTCTTCGCGATCCGCAACAACTGATACAAAACTGTCGAATACTTCTTCTGACAGGAATGGCTGAATTTCGTCCAGATTGCCCTTTTCAAAACCCATAACGATCATCTCATAGGCGCCGCGCGCGCCCTGAACAAATTCGCTGACAGAAAAACTGGGTTCGACCCGCTTCATTGCGGCCAATGTTTGCGCCTGTTCACTGTCTTCGGCCACATGGTCGGTGATGTCGTGATCTGGCCCGCCTTCAATCACTTCGAAATCACGGCGCGCGCCATTGGTATCAGGCTGTTGCTGAAGGGGCGGTTTCTCAAAACCTTCGCGTGTACCCAACACGCTTTTCAAGCGCAGGATCAGGAAAATGGCAATTCCGGCCAGCACCAGAAGCTGGATCAGGGGTGAGTTCATTTCGTCCTCTTTTCAGAACCCGGGCTTTGTATACGCTGCCCTCTGCCACTATGTAGGTGACAGTCGGGGCCAAGTCCACAGCCCGGACCATGCTAAAGGATACCGCAAATGTACTTGTTCCTGGCTTTTTTATTGGTTCCGATCATCGAGATCGCCCTGTTCATACAGGTTGGTGGTCTGATTGGGCTATGGCCGACGCTTGCAATTGTTGTTTTGACCGCCGTTCTGGGCACGGTTCTGGTGCGGACACAAGGTCGCATGGCGCTGGCGAATTTGCAGCGATCCTTTGCCGAATTGGACGACCCAACCGAACCGCTGGCCCATGGGGCGATGATCTTGCTGTCCGGTGTTTTGCTGCTGACACCAGGGTTTTTCACCGATGCCATTGGTTTTGCGTTGCTTGTTCCCGGCATCCGGGTCGCAGTGTTCCGCTATCTCAAGTCCAAGGCGACCATCACGCATTTTCAAATGGGCACCGGCGCACAATTCAGGTCGGGGCCAAACCCGTTTGATCAGGACGATGTGATAGATGGCGAATTCACCGAGGTTCGCCCTCGCCAGAACTCCGGAAAGCCGTCGAAGTGGGTGGAAGGCCCGCACCAGCATTGAGCTATCCGGCCCAAATTGCTAAGCAGTGCCGAATTTCAATTCCGGAGAAGTTTCATGGCTGACGAAAGCCCTGCAGAAAACACCGCCGCACAGGCAGCCCCTCAGATCCAGATGCGCGTTCTGGGACAGTTCATTCGCGACATGTCCTTTGAAAACGTCATGGCGCAAAAAGGCGTCTCAGGCGACGTACAGCCCGAGATTTCAGTTCAGGTCAATCTGGACGCAAAGAAACGCACGACCGAGCACCAGTATGAAGTCTCGATCAAGCTAAAACTGACATCCAAGGCCAAGGGCCTGGAAGACGTCCTGTTCCTGTGCGAAATCGACTATTGCGGCCTGTTCCACGTGGAAGGTGTGCCCGAGGATCAAATGCATCCGTTCCTGATGATCGAATGCCCGCGCATGCTGTTCCCGTTCCTGCGCCGCATCGTCAGCGACATCACCCGCGACGGTGGCTACCCGCCGGTCAACCTGGATAACATTGATTTCGTGGCACTTTATCGCAACGAACTGGCGCGCCGTCAGGCCGCCGCTCAAGAGCAGAAAACTGACGCCTAAGGTTTTGGTCCGCGTCTGGTTCGAGTCAGGCGCGGGCCCACAGGGCGTTCTCGCCCAGCTTCTCGACAAATTTCTGATGCGCTGCGCGCTCATCCTCGGTGATCCGGGATGGCAGGGCATCGGGTCGCGCTGTCGGGCGCCATTCCTCACCAACGCCAGACGCTGCACTTGCCGACGTTGACAATCCAAAGTCGGGCTGACGGCCTCCGATCAGCTCCAGATACACTTCGGCCAGAATTTCCGAGTCAAGCAGCGCGCCGTGCAGCACCCTGTTTGAGTTATCGATGCCAAACCGGCGGCACAACGCATCCAACGAAGCGGGTGATCCCGGAAACCGCTTACGCGCAATGGCCAGCGTGTCGATTGCCTGATCCATCGGGATCAGCGACACCCCCATCCAGCCCAGTTCGGCGTTCAGAAACTTCATGTCGAACGAAGCGTTGTGGATCACCAGCTTGGCGTCACCCACGAATTCGCGAAACCCTTGCCCAACCTTGGCAAAGACAGGTTTGTCCTTCAGCGTGACTTCGCCTTTTTCCGGCGGGCGTGGGTTTTCCAGCAGGTCGGGGCCGATGCCATGCACACCAAATGCCTCTTCCGGCATAGAACGCTCGGGGTTGATGTAGACGTGATAAGTTTCTCCTGTGGCTACGTGGTTCCACAGCTCAACCGCGCCGATCTCGACGATCCGGTCGCCGCTTTCGGGATCAAACCCTGTGGTCTCGGTATCGAGTACAATCTCACGCATCTGCCAACCCTGCCCGTATCTGCCTGACGATATCCTGCACCTGCGCGCGAGCATGGTCCAGAGTATCCGTGACAATCACGAAATCCGATCGCGCGCATTTCTCTTCGTTTGGCATTTGCTTGGAGCGAATCTGCTCAAACTGCGCCTCATTCATCGTGCCGCGCGCCATGACCCGTCTTTTTTGTTCTTCAGCAGAGATTGAAACACAAGCAACAGCATCCATCGCCGCATCACCACCGGTTTCAAACAACAGCGGAATGTCGAATACCAAGATATCGGCGGACGACGAAGAACGAAATGAGGCGCGATCCGCCGCTACCAGAGGGTGTACGATTTTTTCTATTGTTTTTAGCGCGTCAGGATTATCCGCAATGATTTGCTTCAATGCATCCCGGCTGACCGCATCCTCGGCAATGGCGGTAGGAAACGTAATCCGCATGGGCTCAACCGCCGCACCGCCTTTTGTATAGAGCCGATGCACCGCAGCATCCGCATCCCAAAGCGCACAGCCTTCATCTGCAAGCATCTGAGCGGTCGTACTCTTGCCCATACCGATTGATCCGGTGAGCCCCAGCGCAAAACTCATGCCAAGGCCGCCGCGCGGGTTTCAGCGTCCACTTCGGGGCGAACACCGAACCAGCGTTCAAACCCGGGAACAGCTTGATGCAGCAACATTCCCAGCCCGTCGACCGTTGTACATCCAACCTCTTCCGCCTGTTTTAACAGATGCGTTTGAAGCGGCGCGTATACCAGATCGGTGACAACAGCGCCGGGTTGCAATCCATCCAGTGGAACGCGTAACTCTGGCTGCCCTTGCATACCCAAAGACGTGGTGTTCACGACCAGTTCTGCGTCTTCGATCACATTTCCCGCCTGCACCCAGTCAACGACCGTAATCCGTTGGCCGAACTCTTCCTTCAAATGATCCGCACGGGTGCGGGTGCGGTTGGTCAACAGGATTTCAGGCACTCCGGCTTCTGCCAGCGCTTGAAGCACCGCCCGCGCAGCACCGCCCGCACCAAATACAACCGCAGGCCCATCCTGCGGGTTCCAATCGGGCGCACCGCTGCGAAGATTGGCCATGAACCCGTAGCCATCCGTATTATCCGCGTGAATTGAACCATCCTCGCGGAATACAAGCGTATTTGCCGCCCCGATGACTGAGGCACGATCCGAGACATGATCCGCCAACCGCAAAGCAGCCTCTTTATGCGGTACGGTCACGTTGGCCCCAACAAACCCAGCCTTGGGTAGTGTCCTCAGAACGGTTTCCAGGTCGGCCGGGGCGACATCCATTGGGATGTAGTGCCCCACCAATCCATAGGTTTTCAGCCAATGCCCGTGCAGTTTTGGCGAGCGGGAATGTGCGATGGGTTGCCCAATCACGCCGGCCAGAGGAACGCGATGCTCAGTCATTGATCGATCACTCCCTTCAAGGCCAGAAAATTGAGCAGCTCTAACAGGGGCATACCCAAGACGTTAAAGTAGTCGCCGTCAATGGTGGCAAACAGGCGCACGCCTTCTTCTTCCAGTTTATAAGCCCCCACTGCGTGCCGAATACTGTCCCAGTTCCGCGCCACGTAATCACGTAAATAAGCATCCGAGCTGGCCCGCATCCGCAAACGCACCTGACCGACTTGCCGCCAGATGGGCTCACCATCCTGATAGATCACCGCCGCCGACAGCAACATATGTCGCTTGCCGCGCATTGCTTTAAGCTGCGCCAGTGCTTTTTCGGGTGTTTCCGGCTTCGACAGCATCTGACCTTCGAAATCCAGAACCTGATCGCAACCCAGAACCATAGCGCCGCGCACTTTGTCACTGATCTTACGTGCTTTCATTTCGGCAAGCGCATCGGCAACATCACGGGGCGAAGCTCCCTCAGCCATCAGGGCGCGTTTGGCTGTGTCTTCATCCACCCGCGCGATCTGAACCGAAAACGGGACGCCTGCGTTTCTGAGCAACTGCGCGCGGATCACGGACCCTGAGGCAAGGACTATGGGGACAGTCATGTGGAAAACCCCGTGTGCAAATCAATGAGTAGTCTCGAATGGTTTGTATGGCTTTCCGGTTGACACGCAACCCCGGGAATTTGGCGCAAGACTTCCCCGAGTCGCCCGGATCCTGTCCAGACGGGACAAGGATAAGTTGGAATACTCGGATAAGCATCCCGTCCCGGATTGTTCCAATGGTTATCCACAATTCAGCCTGAACTTTTATCTCATAATTTATTGTTATTAATCAATTTTTTACTTGATCAACAGATTCTGCGCCGATGTGCTTCACTTTTTCCACCTGGGGAAAAAGGCAGGACAAAAAAGTAATCCACCGAATTTGACCTCCCTACAAAACCATCATCCTTTTTCTTTCTTATTTTTTTTATTAGGAGGGGTTCAGGTAAGCCCGGAATACCCAATGACCGATATTCTTTTCGCAATATACCCTTGGGTGAAATCGCTGCACATCATGGCCGTGATTTCATGGATGGCTGGTTTATTCTATCTGCCCAGATTGTTCGTGTATCACGTTGAAAAGGCGCAAGCCGTAGAGGGTGCGCAACAGATTTTCTTTGAAATGGAAGAAAAGCTGCTGCGTGTGATCATGCGCCCCGCAATGGTCGTGGCCTGGATTTGCGGGCTGATCATGGTTTTCACGCCTGGTATTGTCGGATGGGATTGGAGCTGGCCGTGGGTCAAAGGCGCAGCAGTGATCGGCATGACATGGTTTCACCATTGGCTTATGGCTCGGCGCAAGGACTTTGCTGAGGGGCGAAATAAGCTGACTGGGCAGCAGTACCGCATGATGAATGAGGTTCCGACCGTTTTAATGGTTGTTATCGTTCTAGCGGTCGTTGTGAAGTTCTGAGGGCCTGTTTGACTCTTCTTAGGTAAGCGCTTATCTAACGCGTAACGCGCCCGTCCGGGCGAGGTATCTTCCGTTCTGAAATTCCACTCTGGTGCCGCGATCCAAGCGGCCGAGGTTCGTATCATCATGACAACTGAATCCCTGAATCTGGCCGATCTGAAGGCCAAAAGCCCCAAAGACCTTCTGGCCATGGCCGAGGAGCTTGAGGTCGAAAACGCCTCAACCATGCGCAAGGGCGAGATGATGTTTCAGATTCTGCGCGAACGTGCGGATGAGGGCTGGACCATCGGCGGCGACGGCGTGCTGGAGGTTCTACAAGACGGGTTCGGGTTTCTGCGCTCGCCCGAGGCGAACTATCTACCCGGACCGGATGACATCTATGTTTCGCCTGATATGATCCGCAAGCATTCGCTGCGCACCGGAGATACGGTTGAAGGTGAGATCAAAGCGCCCGATGAAAACGAGCGTTACTTTGCGCTGACCAACGTCACCAAGATCAACTTTGAAAATCCGGACAAGGCCAAACACAAGATTCTGTTCGACAACCTGACGCCTCTGTATCCGGATGAGCGTCTAAAGATGGAAATCGAAGATCCGACCATCAAGGACAAGTCTGCTCGCGTGATCGATTTGGTTTCGCCGATTGGTAAAGGTCAGCGATCGCTGATCGTGGCACCGCCGCGGACTGGTAAGACGGTGATCCTGCAGAACATCGCGCATTCCATCGAACAGAACCACCCGGAGTGTTATCTGATTGTCCTGCTGATCGACGAACGCCCGGAAGAGGTGACTGACATGCAACGCTCGGTGAAGGGTGAAGTTGTGTCTTCGACCTTTGATGAACCCGCGACTCGCCACGTGGCCGTGTCGGAAATGGTCATCGAAAAGGCTAAGCGCCTGGTCGAACATAAACGAGATGTTGTTATTCTACTCGATTCGATAACAAGACTTGGTAGGGCATTCAACACTGTGGTGCCATCTTCGGGTAAAGTTCTGACCGGTGGTGTGGATGCAAATGCCCTGCAACGGCCCAAGCGCTTCTTTGGTGCTGCGCGGAACATCGAAGAAGGTGGTTCGCTGACCATCATCGCCACCGCCCTGATCGATACCGGCAGCCGCATGGACGAAGTGATCTTCGAAGAATTCAAGGGCACTGGTAACTCGGAAATCGTTCTGGATCGTAAGATTGCAGACAAACGCGTGTTCCCGGCAATCGACATCCTCAAATCCGGCACCCGGAAAGAGGATCTGCTGGTCGACAAGGGCGATTTGGCCAAGACATTCGTTCTGCGCCGCATCCTCAATCCGATGGGCACAACAGATGCAATCGAGTTCCTGTTGTCGAAGTTGAAACAAACTAAGACGAACGGCGAGTTCTTCGATTCAATGAACACCTGACAAGGTGCTGGCACTGACGCGGGGGCTATCAATGGATACGATATTCGCCCTGGCCAGCGCCCAGGGCAAAGCAGGCGTGGCTGTGATCAGGCTTTCTGGTCCGCAGGCATATGCCTCCGCCAATGAGTTGTCTGGCGGGGGCCTGCCAAGGCGTGGAATGACAGTACGAACACTCTGCGCGTCGGATGGATCGCGGTTGGATGAGGGCTTGGTTCTGACGTTTCAGGCCCCGTCCAGCTTTACCGGCGAAGACGTGGCCGAGCTTCAGATTCACGGAAGTATGGCGTCAGTCAACGCTGTGCTGACCTCTCTTTCGGATATGGACGATCTTCGGCTGGCCGAACCTGGTGAGTTCACGCGTCGTGCACTGGAAAACGGCAAGATGGATCTGGCGCAGGTCGAAGGCCTTGCTGATCTGATTGATGCAGAAACCGAAGCACAACGGAAACAAGCACAGACGATTTTGGCTGGTGCTTTGGGCACATTGGCAGAAAGTTGGCGGCGTGATCTGATCCGCGCGGCCTCCTTGTTGGAAGCCGTGATTGATTTTGCTGATGAAGAGGTGCCGACAGATGTATCACCTGAGGTTCGGACGTTGATCTCTGGTGTGATGGCCGAATTGACCCAAGAAGCCAAAGGTGTTCGGATCGCCGAGCGCATTCGCACCGGCTTTGAGGTCGCCATAGTTGGTCTTCCGAACGCAGGAAAATCGACCTTGCTGAATGCGTTGGCAGGGCGGGAAGCCGCAATCACCTCAGAATATGCCGGGACAACCCGCGATGTAATCGAAGTTCGCATGGATTTGGACGGACTGCCTGTCACGCTGTTGGATACGGCTGGTTTGAGACAGACCGAAGATCACGTTGAAAACCTTGGAATTGAACTGGCGCGCAAGCGGGCAGAGGCCGCTGATTTGCGGGTGTTTCTGACGGATGACCCTGATCACTTAGGTGTGCCGAGGCAGACGGAAGACATTCATGTTCTGCCAAAATCTGACCTACGTGGGCCTTCTGCCGGCGGCATATCAGGGAAAACCGGGCAGGGGATTGACCAGCTGATAGACAACATATCGCGTGTATTGATAGCCCAAACTGCTAGTCATGGTATTGCAACGCGGGAACGCCATCGCGTTGCGATGACAAAAGCAGCTGACTCTCTTGCCGCTGCGCAAGCTGTTCTGGAATCAGGCCCAGATATGTATGATATAGCTGCTGAAGAACTAAGGACGGCCATTCGGTCGCTTGAGTCTCTGGTTGGCAGGATTGATGTCGAGACCCTTTTGGATGAAATCTTCGCAAGTTTCTGTCTGGGAAAATAGGGAGTGTTTCACGTGAAACATTCGAAATTTGATGTTGTCGTCATCGGTGCCGGACATGCAGGTGCAGAAGCCGCACATGCTGCAGCACGGATGGGTGCGAACACAGCACTAGTCACTCTTTCCGAACGGGACATCGGTGTCATGTCTTGCAATCCAGCAATAGGTGGGTTGGGCAAAGGGCATCTAGTCCGCGAGATCGATGCACTAGATGGCGTAATGGGGCGCGTGGCGGACCGTGCCGGTATTCAGTTTCGTCTATTGAATCGGCGTAAAGGACCGGCCGTTCAAGGGCCGAGGGCGCAGGCGGATCGAGCCCTTTATCGGGCAGCAATGGCGGGGGAAACGCAAAAACAAGACAATCTGTCGGTGATTACCGGGGAAGTGGTTGATTTCCTAATGGATGGCGACCGCGTCACCGGTGTTAAACTGGCAGATGAATCCGAGGTCCCCGCGCAGACAGTTATCCTGACGTCGGGTACATTTCTGCGCGGCGTGATCCACATAGGGGACGTTTCAAAACCAGGTGGCCGCTTGGGGGATCGCCCATCGATCAGGCTGGCTGAACGCCTTGATGCCTTTGATTTGCCTACGGCACGACTAAAAACAGGTACGCCACCGAGGTTGGACGGACGAACCATAAATTGGGATATACTTGAACGACAGGATGGCGATGCAGAGCCAACACTGTTTTCATTCATGTCCCAAGCGGTGACGGCGCCGCAAATCGCCTGTGGAATAACTCATACCAATGCTCAGACGCACGGAATAATCGAGAAAAATCTATCGCGATCAGCAATGTATGGAGGTCATATTGATGGTGTTGGTCCCAGATATTGCCCTTCAATCGAAGACAAAATCGTCCGATTTGCGGAAAAGGAGTCACACCAGATATTTCTGGAACCAGAAGGCGTGCGGGATCATACGGTGTACCCAAACGGGATTTCAACGTCTTTGCCCGAAGATGTACAAGTCGAATATGTCCAATCCATCGTAGGATTGGAAAGCGCGGTAATCCTACAACCCGGATACGCGATTGAATACGACTACGTTGACCCGCGCGTTCTATCTGCGTCTTTGTCTGTGCCCGATGTTCCTGGTCTATATCTTGCAGGACAGATCAATGGGACCACAGGATATGAGGAAGCGGCCGCGCAAGGCCTCGTTGCAGGTTTGAATGCAGCTCTGGAAACACAGGGACGTGCGCCAATACATTTTACACGCTCAGACAGCTATATTGGCGTGATGATTGACGATTTGACAACTCGGGGCGTTGCCGAGCCTTATCGGATGTTCACATCCCGTGCAGAGTTTCGCCTATCACTTCGTGCTGACAACGCAGATCAAAGACTGACTCCGATTGGTGAGCAGTTGGGCTGTGTGGGTGAACTCCGCCGCAAGGTTTTTGCTGCGAAATCAGAAAAACTTGTAAAGGCAAAGAACAAACTGACAGAGACCACATATACGCCAAAGCAAATTCGCGAAGCTGGTATCAGCATAAATCAGGACGGAAACCGGCGCGATGGAATGGCGGTTCTTGCTTTTCCAGAAGTATCGTTTGAAGACATGGTTTTACTCGAACCCGATCTACAGAATACAGACGATGAAATTCGCCGTCAGGTCGAGCGCGATGCGTTGTATGCAAACTATATTGCGCGCCAACAACGGGATGTCGAAGCAATGAAGCGCGATGAGGCGCATGAAATTCCTCGGGATTTCAATTATTTTGCGCTTGATGGTCTGTCGAATGAAATGAAGCAAAAGCTATCGCAGGCGAAGCCTGCGAATATTGCGCAGGCGAGTCGGGTTGAAGGTGTCACACCTGCGGCTTTAACCCTCGTCCTGGCGAAGCTCAGGCGCGATGTGAAAGCCAGAAAAGCATGAGTTATCAGAACGCCGTTTCTGCGGAGGCTCTGGATGTTTCACGTGAAACATTCGAACGCCTGGTGATCTATGTATCTCTGCTTGAAAAATGGAACCCAAAAATCAATCTGGTTTCAAGAAATAGTCTTGAAGAGATTTGGATTCGCCATATCAAAGATTCCATTCAAGTTTTTCAGAACGCAGATCGCGTAGATCATTGGGTGGATTTAGGCAGCGGAGGCGGCTTTCCTGGCATGGTCTGCGCCATCATGGCAATTGAATTTGCACCTGAAACGCGTTTCACATTAGTCGAAAGCGACCAACGTAAATCCGCATTTCTTCGAAGTGTGACCAGAGAGAGTGGCGCCAATTGTTCCGTGATCTCTCGTCGAATTGAAGCCATTGATCCCTTGCATGCGGACGTGCTTTCAGCTCGGGCTCTGGCTGATCTGACCACTCTAATGTCATTTTGTGACAGGCATTTAAGTAAAAACGGTACAGCGTTGTTGCCAAAAGGCGCAACCTGGAAAAAAGAGCTGGAAGATGCGCGCAAAGAATGGAAATTCGAGGCTGAACCCATTAAGAGTTCAACAGAACCCCAATCCGTTATCCTGAAAATCAAAGGAGTTGCACGTGGTTGATCTGTCTCGTCCTGCTGGGCCTCGGATTATCGCGGTTGCCAATCAAAAGGGCGGGGTCGGGAAAACCACTACAGCGATCAATCTCGCAGCCGGATTGGCCGAGGCCGGATGCAAGGTTCTTGTGGTCGATCTCGATCCTCAGGGAAATGCCTCTACGGGTCTAGGGGTCGAAGATCGCGACTGGACGACATATGATCTTCTTCTCGACGATGCACCATTGGAAGCTGTGGTGCAGGAGACCGAGATCGGTAATCTTTTTGTGGTTCCGGCGACCGTAGATCTCAGCTCGGCAGATATTGAGCTGATCTCGAATGAAAAGCGCAGTTATTTGCTGCATGACGCGCTTCGACAGACTGCAATTGATGCCTTCAATCTGGACTTTGTGCTGATTGATTGTCCGCCGTCCTTGAACCTGCTCACCGTAAACGCAATGGTAGCAGCGCATTCCGTCCTTGTTCCATTGCAAAGTGAGTTCTTTGCGCTGGAAGGGCTGTCACAATTGATGTTGACCATTCGCGAGGTTCGTCAGACCGCTAATCCTGACCTCAGAATCGAAGGTGTTGTGTTAACGATGTATGACAACCGCAACAACTTGTCCCGTCAGGTCGAAAAGGATGCGCGTGACAATCTGGGTGAGATGGTATTTAAAACCAAGATACCCAGAAATGTGCGGGTCAGCGAGGCACCATCTTACGCGCTTCCTGTGCTGCAATATGATTCGGGTTCGCTTGGGGCGATGGCGTACCGGCATTTGGCCCGAGAGGTTATGCACAAGAACAACAAGATAGCCATTTAAGTGGCCGTGAGGAGGGCAACATGAATGCCAGGAAAGGAAAACCCCGAGGATTAGGTCGCGGGCTATCTGCGTTGATGGCTGATGTCGCACCAGAAGCTGACGGTCGGATTGTATCTGAACCCCGCCGTCCGGATCTCACGGTACCGATCGAAAAACTGCAGGCGAACCCAGATCAGCCGCGCCGCCGTTTCGCGCAAGAGCAATTGGATGAGCTTGCGGCCTCGGTCAAGGAAAAGGGTATTATCCAGCCGCTGATTGTCCGCAGCATCGATGGCGGCCAATACGAAATCGTTGCGGGTGAACGGCGCTGGCGTGCTGCGCAGATGGCGCAACTGCATGATATTCCAGTTATTGTTCGCGAATTTGATGACACCGAAGTGCTTGAGGTCGCGATTATCGAGAACATTCAGCGCGCAGATCTGAACGCGGTGGAAGAGGCGGCAGGCTTTAAGCAATTGATGGATCGATTTGGTCACACGCAAGAAAAGCTGGCCGAAGCGCTTGGTAAAAGCAGAAGCCATATCGCTAATCTGCTGCGTCTTTTGTCACTCCCATTGGACGTGCAATCCCTTGTAATAGAAGGAAAATTATCCGCCGGTCATGCAAGGGCGTTAATCACGGCAGAAAACCCATCGGAGCTGGCGAAACAGGTGGTTCGTGAGGGCCTTTCGGTGCGTGCGACCGAGGCATTAGTGAAAAAGCAGCAAGGTGGGACGGATAAGCCGGCTCCGAAATCCAGAAATCTGAATGCTGGGAAGGACGCAGACACCCGAGCACTTGAAAAGGATTTGTCTGCGATTCTGGCGATGAAGGTGACGATCAACCATAAGGCCGGATCTGAATCCGGGCAGGTTGTGTTGGCTTATGAGAACCTGGATCAGTTGGATGATCTGTGCGCAAAGCTCAGCCGTTAGGTCGGGTCCAGATAAAGAGCATCACAGCGCTGAGCACAATGGCCTGAATGATCAGGACGTGAGAAGGAACCGACAGTAGAACCGATAAGCCAAATACGGCGGCAACCGAAAGGGTGGCCGCCTTTTTTGCGCCGGGTCTGATTGCGCCAGAGCTTTGCCAATCGACGATCATGGGGCCAAAGGTTCGATGGCTCAGCAACCAGTTATGCAGCCGTGACGATGAGCGAGCAAAAAAGAACGCGGCCAACAGAAGAAATGGCACCGTCGGCAGCAGCGGCATAGCGACTCCGATCATGGCAAGCGCAACGCATAATAACCCCAATCCGGCCCAGAGAAATTGCATCTGTTACTCCAACAGCTCTCGGATTACCGCGTTGAGCACGGCGCGCCCGTTTGAAGTGGCGCGCAATTGATTGCGATCAAGGGTTAGCATGCCCAGATCGATCAGCGAATCAAGTTTGTCATGCGAAAGCTCTTCACCTGCAAGCAGAGTGTATCTGTCTATATTTAGGCCCTCGACCAAACGTAGACACATCATAAGGTATTCTGAGGCTTGTTCACGTTGGCTAAGCTCGAACCGATTGCTTTCGCCGTGCCCATTGGAGGCAGCCGTCAGCCATTTGTTTGGTGAAAGATGAGTTTCCGTCGCGAATTTCCGGCGATCCAGGGTGATCCGACCGTGTGCGCCGGGTCCAATACCGATGTAGTCACCATAGCGCCAATAGATGAGGTTATGCCGTGATTCCGCTCCGGGCCGGGCGTGGTTTGAGATCTCATAGGCAGGCAGCCCATGCGCTTCGCAGATTTCCTGCGTCGCCAGATACATATCCGCAGCGTTGTCATCCTCGGGCAAACCGCGCAGCTTGCCCAGGGCATAGCGATCACCAAACGCCGTGCCTTCCTCGATGGTCAGTTGGTATAGCGACAGGTGATCAACTGCCATCGATAGGGCTTCGGTCAGCTCAGCACGCCAGGCGTCCAGAGTTTGATGCTGGCGGGCATAGATCAGATCAAAGCTCACACGGTCAAAGCAAGAGCGCGCGATATCGAAGGCAGCGCGAGCCTCGGCAACCGTGTGAATGCGCCCCAGACGACGCAGGTCATCGTCGTTCAAGGCCTGAACACCCATCGAGATGCGGTTCACGCCCGCATCATGATAGGCCGCGAACCGCCCGGCCTCGACCGAGCCTGGATTGGCCTCAAGCGTGATTTCCATATCGTTGGCCGATCGCCAAAGGGCGCGGGCCTTGTCGATGATGGTGGCGACGGTCTCGGGGGCCATCAGTGATGGAGTTCCGCCGCCAAAGAAGATTGTGTTCAAAACCCGGTCAGGAGTTTCGATGGCCGAGCGGCTCAGTTCACTAAGATAACACTCAAGCCATTGTTTTTGATTAATATTCTTGGAAACGTGGCTGTTGAAATCGCAATAGGGGCACTTGGCCTCGCAAAAGGGCCAATGCACATAAAGGCCAAAGCCCCCGTTTCGCCAATCATCCGCCAAAGCAGCCTTTCACGAACATCTCCACCGCGCGCCCGCGATGGCTGATCTTGTTCTTTTCCCATCGATCCATTTCGGCAAAGGTAATGTCGTGCCCCTCAGGGACAAACATCGGGTCATAGCCGAACCCGTCCTTGCCACGGATCGGCCAAGTCAGGTGACCGGGCGCGACGCCCTCGAACACTTCGTCATGCCCGTCGGGCCAGGCCAGAACCAGAGTGCAGCGAAACTGGGCCATACGCGGGAGGGGGGCGTCTTTCGCCTCTAGCTCATTATGGGCGCGAGTCATCGCCATCAGGAAATCGCGGCCACTGCTGGTTTCGGCCCAATCGGCGGTGTAAACACCGGGTGCGCCATCCAATGCATCGATGGTGATCCCGGAATCGTCCGACAAGGCAGGTAGGCCGGTCGCCTTTGCAGCTGCGTGGGCCTTGATCCGGGCGTTACCGACGAAAGTGTCCTCGGTCTCTTCCGGTTCGGGCAGGTTCATTTCGCCCGCGCCGACAACCGTTACGCCAAAGGGCTCAAGCAGATGCGCCATCTCCTCGAGCTTGCCTTTGTTGTGGGTGGCGACCAGCAGTCGATCACCTTCGAACCTGCGAGTCATGCGGTTGCAGCTTTCTGGGCAGCAGCAAGTTCACCCACGCCTTTCTCGGCCAGGTCCATCAGTTGATCCATTTGCGCGCGGCTGAAAACGGATCCTTCGGCGCTCATCTGCACTTCGATCAGCTTGCCCGAGCCAGTCATAATGAAGTTACCGTCCACGCCCGCTTCGCTGTCTTCGGGATAGTCCAGATCCAGCACGGGTTGGCCGGCATAAATTCCGCAGGAAACGGCCGCGACAGGGTCTAACAAAGGGTCGGATATCACATCGCCCGTTTTCATCAGCTTGTTTACGGCAAGGCGCAGTGCCACCCAACCGCCGGTGATTGAAGCACAGCGGGTACCGCCATCGGCTTGAATGACATCGCAGTCAACAGTGATCTGCCGTTCTCCCAAGGCAACCCGGTCTACACCGGCGCGCAAGGCGCGGCCGATAAGGCGCTGGATTTCCACGGTGCGTCCGCCTTGCTTGCCGCTGGCAGCCTCGCGCCGCATCCGCGTATTGGTCGCACGGGGCAGCATGCCATATTCAGCGGTGACCCAGCCCAGGCCCGAGCCTTTGATGAACGGTGGCACGCGATCCTCGATTGTGGCGGTGCACAGCACATGGGTGTCGCCCATCTTGATCAGGCAAGAGCCTTCGGCATGTTTGGTGAACCCCGTTTCAATTGAAACGGCGCGCATTTCGTTTAGATCACGTCCTGAGGGTCGCATGAGAAATCCTTTATCTGCTGGGTTGGGGATACCGTCCTGCGGCGTTACGATGCAAGCCCGATTGACCTTTCATTTGCCTGCGATTTAATGACGATCCAGCAGAGGGCCGCCGATGAGCGAAGCAAGCAAAATTCTGGACGAGATGAATGACCGGTCGCGTGAGGTGTTCCGGTTGATTGTCGAAAGCTATCTGGAAAGCGGTGAACCCGTGGGCAGCCGGACTCTGACGCGCACATTGTCCGAGAAAGTCAGTGCTGCGACCGTACGCAATGTGATGCAGGATCTTGAATTTCTGGGTTTGCTCGACAGTCCGCATGTCAGCGCTGGTCGAATTCCAACACAGCAGGGGCTGCGCATGTTCGTGGACGGTTTGCTGGAAATGGGCGATCTGGGTGCGGATGATCGGCAGAAGCTGGACGAAACACTAGGCTCTAACGCAGGCGATGTGGGTGGTATGCTCGATCGCGTCGGCGCGGCGCTATCACACGTGACACAAGGGGCTTCGCTGGTTCTGACGCCAAAGCATGAGGCCGAGATCAAGCATATCGAGTTCGTCTCGCTTGGGCATGACCGGGCCTTGGTGGTTTTGGTGTTTTCGGACGGGCAGGTGGAAAACCGGCTGTTTACACCTCCGCCTGGCCAAACACCCAGTTCGATGCGCGAGGCAGCCAATTTTCTGAATGCACTGATCGAAGGTCGAACGCTTGGCGAAGTGCGGCGGCAGATGCTGTCGCAGATCGACGCGCGGAAACAGGAAATCGATGTTCTGGCGCGTGAGATGGTCGAGAGCGGCATTGCCGCTTGGGACGGGGACGGCGGCGACTCGGCCCGGCTGATCGTGCGCGGGCGGGCGAATCTGTTAAATGAGCCGGGTCAGGCAGAAGAACTTGATCGAATCCGCACCCTGTTTGACGACCTTGAACGCAAACGCGATATCGCCGAATTCCTTGAATTGACCGAAGAAGGCGAAGGTGTGCGCATTTTTATTGGCTCTGAGAACAAACTTTTCTCACTTTCGGGTTCCTCTTTGGTGGTGTCTCCATATATGAACGCTGATCGTAAGATAATCGGTGCGGTTGGGGTCATTGGACCCACACGTCTGAATTACGGGCGAATCGTACCAATCGTGGATTATACGGCGCAACTGGTCGGCAAGCTGATTTCCGACCGGAGCTAGAGGGTAAGAGATGGCAGAGCCCAAGAACGAAGATTTTCTGGACGACATCATGTCCGCCGAGGCGGAAGAGTTTGCCGAAGATTTTGCTGAGATCAGCGATGAGGCGCTTGAGGTCGATCAACTGCGTGCTGAGCGCGATGATTACAAAGACAAGTTCATGCGTGCGCTGGCCGATGCCGAAAATGCGCGCAAGCGTGGCGACAAGGCGCGTCGGGATGCGGAACAGTATGGCGGGTCAAAACTGGCCCGCGACATGCTTCCGGTTTACGACAATATGAAACGCGCGCTTGAGGCCGCAACGGATGAGCAGAAAGAGGTTGCCGCCGGCTTGCTCGAAGGTGTCGAGTTGACCATGCGCGCGCTGAAGGATGTGTTCCAGAAGCATGGGATTGAGGTGATTACGCCTCAGGTCGGGGACAGGTTCGACCCGAATGTGCATGAGGCGATGTTCGAGGCCCCTGTGCCCGGAACCAAGGCCGGCGACATCATTCAGGTGTCGGCAGAAGGCTTCATGCTGCACGACAGGTTGTTGAGACCGGCGCAGGTTGGGGTGTCGTCAACGCCCGCAAGCTGAACAGTTCCTGGGTCAACCGGGTTCGAGGCGGTCAGGATCTGGCCGCCTCTTTCAGTTTGTAGATCAAGTCCAAGGCTTCGCGGGGGCTGAGTTCATCTGGAAGGATGGTTTCCAGCATATCAGCAACGGGCGAGGTTTTTGGCGCCGGGGGAGGCGGCGGCGCAGCTGAAAACAGGGGCAGATCGTCGATCAGTGCTTTCTGCTTACCGCCTTCACGTTCGGTTTTTTCTAATTGATCCAACACGATACGGGCGCGGTCCACGACCGAGGTGGGCAAGCCAGCCAATTGTGCAACCTGGACGCCGTAAGACCGATCGGCAGCGCCTTTATGTACCTCATGCAGAAAGATGACTTCACCCTCCCATTCTTTGACTGCAACGGTCGCGTTTTCTACACCGTTCAGACTTCCAGCGAGTGCAGTTAATTCGTGGTAGTGGGTGGCGAACAATGCGCGGCATTGGTTTGCCGCGTGTAGGTGTTCCAGTGTGGCCCAGGCAATGGAAAGGCCGTCGTAGGTCGCGGTGCCTCGGCCGATCTCATCAAGGATTACGAGCGCGCGGTCGTCGGCCTGATTCAGGATGGCTGCGGTTTCGACCATTTCGACCATAAAGGTCGAGCGGCCCCGCGCCAGATCGTCTGACGCTCCGACGCGGCTGAACAATTGACTGACTAATCCGATTTGCGCCCGTTCTGCCGGAACATAACTGCCCATCTGCGCCAGTAGGGCGATCAGCGCATTCTGGCGCAGGAAGGTTGATTTACCGGCCATGTTGGGACCGGTGAGCAACCAAATTGCAGCGCCTGCATCGGCGCTCAGATCGCAGTCGTTGGCGATGAAAGCATCGCCGCTTTGCTGCCTCAGGGCATGCTCGACCACCGGGTGACGGCCTCCTTTGATGTCGAATGCGCGTGACCCGTCGACCTTTGGACGGCACCAGCTTTCGCCGCGAGCCAGATCGGCGAGTGCAGTGGTTAAATCCAGCTCAGCCAGCCCGCGCGCAGCCTGATTTAGCCGTGCGGCAATATCCAGAATAGCCCCAGAAAGCCTTTGATAGAGCCGTTTTTCGATCTCTAACGCAAGATTTCCGGCATTCAGAATCCTTGTTTCGATCTCGGACAGCTCCACCGTGGTGAAGCGCACCTGATTGGCGGTGGTTTGGCGGTGGATATAAGTCTCGCTAAATGGCGGGTTCAACATTTTCTCGGCATGGGTTGCCGTGGTCTCGATGAAGTAGCCAAGCACATTGTTGTGTTTGATCTTCAGTGACGTGATGCTGGTATGCTCGGCGTATTTCTGTTGGAAACCTGCGATGACCGAACGGCCTTCGTCACGCAAGGTGCGCGCTTCGTCCAATTCGGTATCAAACCCGGGGGCGATAAAGCCGCCATCGCGGGCCAGCAAGGGTGGATCGGCAACCAATGCTTCGTCCAGCAAAGCCAACAGATCGTCAAATCCGACAAGGTTCTGGACGGCAGTGGCCAGCAGAACAGGCAGATCCTGTGAGGCACAGGTTTCGGCGATTGTTGCGGCTTGTTCCAATCCATTGCGGATAGCGGCCAGATCACGCGGGCCGCCTCGATCCAGCGAAAGACGAGACAGAGCGCGATCCAGATCGGGTGTTTTGCGTAAAGCTTCGCGCAGATCTGAGGCGATCAGGTTATCTTCGACCGCTAAAGATACTGCGTCCAGTCGGGCGTGGATCACATCCAGATTACGCGAGGGGCTGGACAGTCGCTGTTCCAGAAGTCTTGCGCCACCTGGCGTTACTGTTCGGTCGACCACGGACAGCAGCGACCCGGTGCGCCCACCAGACAGCGACCGGGTCAGTTCCAGATTGCGTCGCGTTGCGGCGTCGATCTGAACCACGCGATCCTCGGATTCCTTCAGGGGAGTTTGCAGCAGGGGCAGTTTGCCCTTTTGCGTGATCTCCAGATATTCGATCAGCGCGCCCATGGCCGAAACCTCGGCGCGCCCGAAGTTCCCGAATGCATCCAGAGCGCCCACGTGAAACAACCCGCAGATGCGTTTCTCGGCTGCAGCGCTGTCAAAACTGGCGCGCCCGACAGGCGTAAGCGATATGCCAAGGTCCATGACGGTTTCATGCAGCTTTTCCTCGGACCCATCGGCTACGATCAGCTCAGATGGGGCCAGCCGAGCGAGTTCAGGGCTCAACCGGATTGACGTCAGCGGCATCACGTGAAACGCACCGGTTGAGATATCGGCCCAGGCCAGCGCAGCTTCGTCCCGAACCTCGGCATAGGCGGCCAGAAAGTTGTGCCGCCGCGCCTCTAGTAGGGCATCTTCGGTCAGTGTGCCGGGCGTCACCAGACGCACAACACCGCGCTTTACCACCGATTTAGAGCCTCTTTTCTTGGCTTCCGCCGGGCTTTCCATCTGCTCGCAGACCGCGACGCGGAATCCTTTGCGGATCAAGGTCAGCAAGTAGCCCTCGGCAGAATGCACCGGCACGCCGCACATCGGGATATCGTCGCCATTGTGTTTGCCGCGCTTGGTCAGCGCGATATCCAACGCCTCAGCCGCGTTCACCGCATCCTCGAAGAACATCTCGTAGAAGTCACCCATGCGATAAAACAGCAGGGCATCTGCATGAGCCTCTTTGATCTCAAGGTACTGCGCCATCATCGGCGTGACTGTGGACAAATTCGGCCCCCTTCTGGCGTGTTCCGGGCGCGACCTTACAAATCCCGCATCTTCAGTAAAAGGTGAAAACTCATTCTCGTTGAGGCGCGGCCCCGCCTGCGTTATGAGGCAAAAGCCCCAAAGTCATGGAAACGACCTGTAAGATGCCCAAAGCGAAGATCACCAAAGAAGAGGCGCTGGCCTTTCACCTCGACCCGACCCCCGGCAAGTGGGAGGTGCAGGCCACCGTACCCATGACCACGCAGCGCGATCTTTCGCTAGCTTACAGCCCTGGCGTTGCGGTTCCCTGTGAAGCCATCGCTGAAGCACCAGAGACGGCGTATGACTATACAAACAAAGGCAATCTTGTTGCCGTGATCTCGAACGGTACCGCCGTTCTGGGCCTTGGAAATCTGGGTGCGCTGGGCTCAAAACCGGTGATGGAAGGCAAATCGGTCCTGTTCAAGCGGTTCGCTGATGTGAACTCGATCGATATCGAGCTGGATACCGAAGACCCGGACGAGTTCTGTCGCGCTGTGCGCCTGATGGGCCCGACCTTTGGCGGAATTAACCTTGAGGACATCAAAGCGCCCGAGTGTTTCATCATCGAACAACGCCTGAAGGAAGAGATGGATATCCCGGTCTTCCACGATGACCAGCATGGCACAGCAGTGATTTGTGCGGCGGGCCTGCTTAACGCATTGCACATCTCGGGCAAAAAGATCGAAGATGTAAAAATCGTCCTGAACGGGGCAGGCGCTGCAGGAATTGCCTGTATCGAACTGCTCAAGGCCATGGGTGCACGGCACGAGAATTGCATCGTCTGCGACACCAAAGGCGTGATTTATCAGGGCCGGACCGAGGGCATGAACCAGTGGAAGTCGGCCCATGCCATCACGACTGATCTTCGCACTTTGGAAGAGGCCATGAAGGATGCGGATGTATTTCTGGGCGTGTCGGTCAAAGGGGCGGTGACACAAGACATGGTCGCCAGCATGGCTGACAATCCGGTGATTTTCGCCATGGCGAACCCTGACCCGGAAATCACCCCGGAAGAGGCGCACGAGGTGCGCGTTGATGCGATCGTCGCGACGGGCCGTAGCGATTATCCGAATCAGGTGAATAACGTTCTGGGTTTTCCTTACCTGTTCCGCGGTGCGCTGGATATTCATGCCCGTGCGATCAATGACGAGATGAAAATCGCCTGCGCCCATGCTCTGGCGCGATTGGCACGTGAAGATGTTCCGGATGAGGTTGCCATGGCCTATGGCAAGTCGCTGACTTTTGGGCGCGACTACATCATTCCAACGCCTTTTGATCCGCGCCTGATCCACCGTATCCCGCCTGCGGTTGCCAAGGCTGGTATGGATACCGGCGCGGCGCGACGTCCGATCATCGATATGGACGCTTATGAGCTGAGCCTGAAATCCCGCATGGACCCGACGGCCAGCATCCTGCGCGGCTTGAACGCGCGGGCGCGTCAGGCGCAAAGCCGGATGATCTTTGCCGAGGGAGACGATCCGCGCGTATTGCGCGCGGCCGTAATGTACCAACGCTCGGGCTTTGGTAAGGCTCTGGTTGTGGGCCGGCCAGACGACGTAAAGGTAAAGCTCGAATCCGCTGGTCTTGGGGACGCGGTGCGTGAAATTGATGTGGTGAATGCCGCCAATACCGCGCATCTCGAGGCCTATAAGGATTTTCTGTATCAGCGCCTGCAGCGTAAGGGCTTTGATCACAAAGATATTCACCGCCTCGCTGCACGGGATCGGCATGTGTTTTCGTCTCTGATGCTGGCGCATGGTCATGCGGATGGTCTGGTGACCGGGGCCACACGCAAGTCGGCGCACGTGCTGGACCGTATCAACCATGTGTTTGACGCCGATGCCGCCCATGGCGCGGCTGGGGTTACCGCGTTGCTGCACAAAGGACGGATTGTCTTGATTGGTGATACGCTGGTGCATGAATGGCCGGACGAGAACGATCTGGCCAATATCGCTGAACGCGCCGCAGCCGTGGCGCGCCACATGGGGCTAGAGCCCCGGGCGGCCTTTGTCAGTTTCTCGACCTTCGGTTACCCGGTGTCTGAGCGTGCTGAGAAGATGCACCGCGCCCCGGCGGTGCTGGATGAGCGCGGCGTCGATTTCGAGTACGAAGGCGAGATGACGGTTGATGTCGCCCTGAATGTTGATCAGCAGGAAGCCTATCCGTTCCAACGACTGACCGGACCAGCCAATATCCTGATTGTTCCTGCACGACACTCGGCCTCGATTTCGACCAAACTGATGCAGGAAATGGGCGGCGCCACCGTGATCGGCCCGATCCTGTCCGGCGTCGACAAGCCGATCCAGATCTGTTCGACGGTCTCGACCGCAAATGACATTCTGAACATGGCCATCCTGGCCTCCTGCGATATCGGGTAAATCATGACAATCTGGAACCTTGGCTCAATCAACGCGGATATGGTCTATGCCCTGCCGCATTTGCCCGAAGCGGGTGAGACACTGGCGGCCAGTGGGCTACAGAGGTTTCTGGGTGGCAAGGGCGCCAACATGTCTGTGGCGTCTGCACGAGCCGGATCGCGGGTATCCCATATCGGCGCGGTGGGCTCGGATGGCCTTTGGGCACGGGACCGGCTGACCGAATATGGCGTGGACACGCGGCATATTGCCGAGGTGGATGTGCCGACCGGTCACGCCATCATCGCAGTAGATGCGCAGGGTGAAAACCTGATCGTTCTGTATCAAGGCGCCAACCATGCCATCTCGAACGACCAACTTGGGCAGGCATTGTCCTCGGCTGTTTCTGGTGATCTGCTGGTGATGCAGAACGAAACCAATGCACAGATTGAGGCCGCTAAACTAGGTTGCGAAATGGGGCTGACTGTCTGCTACGCCGCCGCCCCATTTCAGGCAGACGCAGTTCAAGCGGTTCTACCGTATCTGGATTTTCTGATCCTCAACGAAGTCGAGGCCGAGCAATTGCAGGATGCAACGGGTCTCGCCCCTTCAGACCTGCCGATCGAACATGTGATCGTCACCTTTGGCTCAAAAGGTGCGCGCTATTATCAGCAAGATCATCAACCCCAAGCGTTTCAGGCCCATAAGGTCAACGCTGTGGATACCACCGGGGCAGGTGACACATTCACCGGCTATGTGTTGGCTGGAATGGACCGGGGTATGCCGATGGCGCAGGCGATTACCCAAGCAAACCGTGCCGCGGCCCTGATGGTCACGCGGCACGGCACTGCAGATGTCATTCCTGATCTGAAAGAGGTGCGCGAAGCGCAGTTTGACTAGGACCCCGCAAAGGGCGCTTCGTTGCCCCACAATTGTTTGACCCGCGCATCGCGACCGCAGGCTTCGCGGTAGGCCTTATAGGCGTTCTTTTGGCGCTTGGGGCCAAAGCGGGTCAATACCAGCTTGCTACCCTTGTAATAATCCTGGTGATACGCCTCGGCTGGAAAAAACGTTCCGGCTTGCAGGATCGGCGTGACCACAGTCTGCCCCAGCGCGTTTTGTGCGCTGGTCTTGGCTTGCTGTGCCTGCGCCTTTTCCCCTTTGTTAGAGACGAAAATTGCTGTGCGATAGCTGTCGCCGCGATCGCAGAACTGGCCGCCCGCATCCGTGGGATCGACTGAGCGGAAGAACATGTTCAGCAAGGTTGCACGGGAAACGCGGGCGGGATCGAAGGTGATCTGGACCGCCTCGTAATGCCCCGTTCCGCCTTTTGAGACCTGATCATAGGTGGGGCTATCCGTCTTGCCACCGGTATAGCCCGAGACCGCGCCGATCACGCCGGGCACGGATTCGAAATCGGATTCCACACACCAGAAACAGCCACCGGCGACTGTTAGCGTTTCAGTGCCAGCGGCCGGAGCAGGTAAGGCGCGCAGCATTGCTGCCAACAAGATCAGCACAAACAGAAGTGAAGGTTTCAGGCAATCAAGGTAAGTGATCCGGGTCATGGCAGGTCTCCTTCCGAAACCAAGCTGCCCGCAGATTTTTGCGCTTGCAATGCGCTGACATGATTTGTCACGCGCTGGTGAGACGAGTTTATCAGCCCAGCAGTTGCCCCAGCTTCATCGCAACACCCATGTTGCCCGAGATTTTCAGCTTGCCCAGCGCAACCCCGGTCATTGGGTTCAGCTTACCGGTCAGCAACTTAGAGAGGTTCTCGCGCGAGATGCGGATGGTGCAGTCTGTGTCCCGATCCTGGGTTGAGGCAGTATTCTCCGCCAGAACGATCACACCCTCATCACCACAATCGAACTTAAGCGATCCGTCAAAGCTTTTGCCGTTCAAACCCTTTTGAATTCCGTCGGCGATGTCTTGCAGCATTATCCGTCCTTCCCTGGTTGACGTTTGCGTAAAGACAATTTCCTGATCCGAGCAAGCCCGACCCGACGGAAACCGGGCAAAGAAAAACCCCGGTGCCTGATCAGACACCGGGGCCAGATCTAAAATTCTGAACGCTTACTTGCTCAGCCGTTTGTCACGCGCGGCCAGAAGCTTCAGGCGCAGTGCGTTCAACTGGATGAAGCCTGCCGCATCTTTCTGGTCATATGCACCGGCGTCTTCCTCAAAGGTCACGTGCGCCTCGGAGTACAGCGAATGATCCGACCAGCGGCCCACGGTTGAGGCAAGACCTTTGTACAGTTTCACGCGAACGGTGCCGGTGACATGCTCTTGCGACTTGTCGATGGCCGCCTGCAGCATCTCACGCTCGGGGCTGTACCAGAAGCCGTTATAGATCAGCTCGGCATATTGCGGCATCAATTGGTCTTTCAGGTGCATCGCGCCCCGGTCCATGGTGATGGATTCGATGCCACGATGTGCTTCCAGCAGGATGGTGCCGCCGGGAGTTTCGTAGATGCCGCGCGATTTCATGCCCACGAAGCGGCCTTCGACCAGATCGAGACGGCCAATGCCGTGCTTGCCGCCATATTCGTTCAGCTTGGTTAGGATGGTCGCGGGGCTCATCGCCTCGCCATTGATACTGACCGCATCGCCTTTTTCAAAACCGATCTCGATAAATTCCGGCTCGTTCGGCGCCTCCTCGGGGTGGACGGTGCGCTGATAGACATAGTCTGGTGCCATATCGGCGGGGTCTTCCAGCACTTTGCCCTCGGACGAGGTGTGCAGCAGGTTGGCATCGACCGAGAACGGGGCCTCACCACGCTTGTCCTTGGCGATCGGGATCTGGTTCGCCTCGGCAAATTCCAACAGCTTGGTACGGCTGGTCAGGTCCCACTCACGCCACGGCGCGATCACCTTGATTTCGGGATTCAGTGCGTAAGCAGCCAGTTCAAAACGAACCTGATCGTTGCCCTTGCCAGTCGCGCCGTGGGCCACAGCGTCAGCACCGGTCGCTTCGGCGATCTCGACCAGACGCTTCGAGATCAGAGGGCGCGCAATCGACGTACCCAGCAAATACAGCCCTTCGTACTGTGCATTGGCGCGGAACATCGGGAAGACGAAATCGCGGACGAATTCCTCGCGGATGTCTTCGATATAGATGTTCTCGGGTTTGATCCCCAGCAGCTCGGCTTTCTTGCGGGCGGGTTCCAGCTCCTCGCCCTGACCCAGATCGGCGGTGAAGGTCACGACCTCACAGCCATACTCGGTCTGCAGCCATTTCAGAATGATCGAGGTATCAAGGCCACCGGAATAGGCCAGAACAACTTTCTTGGGCGCGGACATCTGATTTCCCTTTGTACGTAGAACGACTGGCCCCTAGCGGGTTTTGGACGTGGGGGCAAGCGGCGTGCATTGACGCAGGGCGGGAATTGCGGTGAAACGGGCGGATAGAGAACAAGGATTGGTTGAGAGGGCGGTTTCATGCTGGGGCTGGAGATTTTCGTACATTCGGTGAAGATGGTTTTGAGGAACCTGACGCAGGCGCTACAGATTTCAGTCGTACCGGCGCTCATTGGCGGCTTTTTAGCCATCGGCCTGTTCTTCCTGTTTGGCATCCCTTTCGAAGAATTCAACAGTGAAACCAATGGCTTCCCTGAAGGCGTAACGGCCGCGTCCTTCACCGGATTTCTGCTCTGCCTTATGGCCGTTGTCTTTGGGGTCATGCTGTGGATTGTCGTGTCGTGGCACCGTTTCGTTCTACTTGAGGAATATCCAAGCGGTTTGGTTCCGCCTTTCAGGTTCGACCGTGTGCTCGCCTATTTCGGACGCCTTCTGATGCTCGGCCTAATCGCTCTTATCATCATGATACCGGGAGCGCTGATCATGGGCATGATGGCGCAATCCTCTGTGGCGCTGGGAGTTCTGGTTTGGCTGGGTTTGATCATCTTTCTCACGATCGGATTCTATCGGGCCTCCCCGATTTTACCCGGCGCAGCGATCGGAAAACCAATAAAGCTGTCTGAAGCGTGGCAAGCAACCTCGGGCGCAAGCGGAGCC
Organism: Ruegeria sp. B11; assembly: GCF_056539785.1. Classification (NCBI taxonomy): domain Bacteria; kingdom Pseudomonadati; phylum Pseudomonadota; class Alphaproteobacteria; order Rhodobacterales; family Roseobacteraceae; genus Ruegeria; species Ruegeria sp. B11. Next base: position 51,516 of record NZ_JBQFVO010000007.1, read on the forward strand.
ATCGCACTTCTGGTTGTCTTGTCCATTCTCTTCCAAATATTGCTTCAGCTACTGGCGTCTTTGCTGCTTTTCGTCCCGATCATAGGTGTCTTGATTGTCTTGTTTGCGAGCATGCTGATCGTCCCCTTGATCAATGTCAGTATCCTGACGACGATCTATGGTGTGTTCATCGAAAAGCGCGAGCTGGCCTAAGCCCGTACACATATGTATTCCTTGCCCTTTCGACGATGATGGGGCAGGGAATCCAACATGACTGATTTCACGACCCGCGCCCGCGCTGCCGAAAAGGCAATGCGCTCAGTGTTTCCGGCAACTCCGTTGCAGCGGAACGCCCATCTGTCCGACCGTTACGGCGCGGATATCTGGCTCAAGCGCGAAGACCTCAGCCCGGTGCGGTCGTATAAAATCCGCGGTGCGTTCAATGCGATGCGCAAGCAGCAGGGGCAGGACCTATTCGTTTGCGCCAGCGCTGGCAACCATGCGCAGGGCGTGGCCTATATGTGTAAGCATCTGGGTGTGCGGGGTGTGATCTTCATGCCGGTGACCACGCCGCAGCAGAAGATCCAGAAGACGCGCATTTTCGGCGGCGACAATATCGAGGTTCACCTGATCGGTGACTATTTCGATGACACGCTGGCTGCGGCGCAAAGCTGGTGCGCAGAACAGGGCGGATATTTCCTGTCTCCGTTCGATGATGCGGATGTGATTGAGGGGCAGGCCTCATTGGCGGTTGAGATCGAAGAGCAATTGGGCCGAGTGCCCGATCATGTAATTCTGCCGGTCGGCGGCGGCGGTATGTCTTCGGGGGTGGCGACCTGGTTCGGGGACCGGGCGCATTGCCTGTTCGTGGAACCGGCCGGCGGGGCGTGTTTGCGCGCGGCGCTGGCAGCGGGGCACCCGGTGGCGCTGGATCATGTGGATACATTTGTCGATGGCGCAGCAGTAGGCCGGATTGGTGAGAAACCGTTTGAATTGCTGAAATCGCGGCATCTGTCGGATGTGCTGACTTTGTCCGAAGACCGCATCTGTACCACCATGATCGAGATGCTGAATGTCGAGGGCATCGTTCTGGAACCTGCCGGTGCGTTGGCGGTTGAGGCTGTGGGTGACGTGCAAAGCTTTGTGCGTGGCAAGACGGTGGTCTGTGTCACCTCGGGCGGGAACTTCGATTTCGAGCGTTTACCAGAGGTCAAAGAACGTGCGCAGCGCTATTCCGGGGTGAAGAAATATTTCATCCTGCGCCTACCGCAGCGCCCCGGTGCCCTGAAAGAATTTCTGGGTATTCTGGGGCCCGAAGACGATATCGCACGGTTCGAATACATGAAGAAATCGGCGCGCAACTTTGGCTCGGTCCTGATCGGAATCGAAACGCGAAAGCCTGAGAACTTCATGCGCCTGTTTGCGCATCTGGATGAAGCCGGGTTCACTTATACGGATATCACCGAAGACGAGACGCTGGCACAGTTTGTGATCTAGCGCAGGTTTTCGGCCAGACCGGCCTGAAACAGTTTTTTCGACTCGTCGTAGGTCGCGATAATCGCCAGCAAATCAACGGCGGCGCTTTCACCTGCGGCTGCGCGTCGCTCACCGTCTTGGCACAGTTTCGAGAAACTATCAAAGCCAAGACTCAGCGCGCTGCCCTTCAGGAAATGTAGGTTCTGTTCGATCTCGGAGCGGGCAGTGTCATCGCGTAGCTTAGTGATAACTTCCTGAACCTCGTCCAAAAAGATTTCGACAACCTCGGTGAACTCGTCTGCGCCGACTTCATCACGTAACTGTCTGACTCTGGACCACTGAATCATGCCACCCTCTTGCGGTTGCATATTGTTAGACCGTCGCGGGTAAAGATGGGGTTAAATCGCGGCCATTTGGTTTTTCATAGGATGTTAAGCTGAGAGGCATAGCGTTGCGACAACTGGAGAGTTGAGCAAGTACAGGGACTTCATGGTGCCGGATGCCAGTCAAGTAGAGGCCCGGGTCGAGCTGGATTTTGGCGCGATCCGCAAGGTTCTTGTTGTGGACGACAGCCGTCTGCAGCGGCGCATTCTGGTGGCCTCGCTAAAAAAGTGGGGATTCGAGGTTCTTGAAGCCGACAGTGGTGAAGCCGCGATAGAGCTTTGCACCTCGGACCCACCTGATCTTGTTCTAAGCGACTGGGTCATGCCAGGTATGGGCGGGCTTGAGTTTTGTCGCGCCTTCCGAGAGCTGGACAGTGAGCAATATAGCTATTTCATTCTTCTGACCTCAAAAAGCGAAAAGCAGGAGGTCGCGCGCGGTCTGGATGCTGGGGCAGACGATTTTCTGATCAAGCCGCTTGAGGCTGATGAGCTGCGTGCTCGCATATCGGCCGGGGCGCGTATTCTTGACATGCAACGCGAATTGTCCCGAAAAAACCAGTTGATCGAAACAGCGCTGAACGAACTGAAGCTTGCCCATGATGCGATCGATAAAGACCTGATGCAGGCGCGCAAAATTCAGGATTCGCTGGTGCCTGAATTGAAGGGGACCTTTGGCAACTCACAGGTCAGCCTGCTTCTGAAACCCTGTGGTCATATCGGTGGTGACCTGGTGGGGATGTTCTCGCCCGGTGTCAATCGGCTGGGGTTCTACAGCATCGATGTCTCCGGCCACGGGATCACCTCTGCGATGATGACGGCACGGCTGGGCGGGTATCTGTCCAGCACGCATTTCGATCAGAACATCGCGATGGAGCGTCGTTTCAATAAATTCTACGCCCTTCTGCCACCCGAAGAGGTCGCGTCGTTGCTCAACTCGCGTCTGATCGCCGATGCCGGGATCGAAGAATATTTCACCATGGTCTATGCCATCATCGATCTGCGCAACGGACATCTGAAAATGGTGCAGGCCGGACACCCGCATCCGCTGTTGCTGCGCCGTGATGGTAAAACCGAGTTTCTGGGCGAAGGCGGGTTGCCCATTGGCCTGCTGCCTGAGGCGCAGTTTCAGCAGACGGAAACCTATATGCAACCGGGCGACAAGCTGCTCTTGCATTCGGACGGGTTCACCGAATGCCAGCTCGCCGACGGCAGTCTGCTGGATGATGACGGGTTGAAGGCGATGGCTGTTGAATGCGCCGCCGATCACGGTGGACCGGAATTCCTGGATGACATGTTCTGGCGTCTTACACAGGTGATGTCACCGGACAGCGGAATTGCGGATGATGTCTCTGCAGTGTTTTTTGAATATAACGGACCTTAAAGCCCATGCAGGTGGCGCTGGGCGAAATGGGCGTCGCCCTCATTGCCCAACAGATGAACGGCATCTGCGGTCTCCATCCAAATGGCCTCGTGAAAGTCTTCGGTCGGAGGGCCTAGGCGTCTGACCGGGTGGGCGCGGTAAATCAGGCAGACCTTCTCGGCCCACAGATCGTATTCCGGCATGTAGGTATATCGACGAAACGCACCCACTCTCCGGGGCGCGGCGATCAGCCAGCCGGTTTCTTCGTAAACCTCACGGTGAAGCGCTGTAATGGGTGATTCCCCCGGATCGATGCCGCCGCCCGGCAGCTGCAGATCGGGTCCGGGTTCCAGCTGACAGGTCAGCAGCAATCGGTTGCCTTGTGGCAATAGGGCATAAACGCCGGCCCGCCGGGTGTATTTTCGCTCTGCCTCGGGGCTTTCACCGAACCGTCTGATCATGTAAGGCCCCTTTCAACCCAAACTGTTCAACCTATATGGTGGCGGTATGCCAACCTGTGGCGCTTAAGGAAACCCCATGTCTATTGGAACCAAAATCGCGTGGGACGATACCGTCCTGCCCTTTCAACTCGATATACCCGACATGCGAGGCCGCGTGGCCCGGCTGGACGGCGTGTTGGGCGGCATCTTGAAACAGCACGACTACCCCGAGGTGGTCGAGGCGCTGGTGGCCGAGATGGCCCTGCTGACTGCATTGATAGGGCAAACGGTATCGCTGCGCTGGAAGCTGTCTCTGCAGGTGCAATCCAAGGGCGCGGTGCGGATGATCGCAACCGATTATTATGCGCCACAGGTCGAGGGCGAACCCGCGCAGATCCGCGCCTATGCGAGCTTTGACCGCGACCGGCTGACCGATGCAGCCCCTTTCGATCAGGTGGGTGACGGGTACTTCGCCATCATGATCGACCAAGGTGAAGGTACACAGCCTTATCAGGGCATCACCCCACTGGCTGGGGGATCACTGAGCGCGTGTGCGGAAGCCTATTTCGCGCAGTCCGAACAGCTGCCGACCCGATTTTCGTTGAGCTTCGGCAAATCGACCGAACCCGGTGTCGGTGAACACTGGCGCGCTGGCGGGATCATGCTGCAGCACATGCCCAAAGCCTCGCCCTTTGCGGCTTCCGGGGAGGGCAGCGGAGAGATCCTGTCTGCCTCGGATCTGGTGGATGGTGAAGAGGGCGAGAACTGGGATCGCGTCAACATCCTGCTCGACACCGTGGATGATCTGGAGATGATCGGGCCATCCGTTGCGCCAACCGACCTTCTGGTGCGTCTGTTTCACGAGGAACAGCCTCGCGTCTATGATGCACAGCAGGTAAAATTCGGTTGCACTTGTTCCGAAGATCGCGTGCGCCAAAGCCTGTCGATCTATTCGGCGCAGGATATTGCGACAATGACCACGGACGAAGGCACCGTCACAGCAGACTGCCAATTCTGCGGTGCGCACTATGTGCTGGACCCTGCGACCGTCGGGTTCGAGGCCGAAGGCCCGGATGGCGCGTGATCTGATCACAGACCTGACCGAGGCGCTGAGCCGTGATGGGTCCGGGTCCAGTGACTTTGATCTGAACCCGGAAACGGTGCTGCCGGCGGGGCGCAAACTGCGCCCTGCGGGCGTGTTAGTGCCTGTTTCTGTGACCGGAGACGCACCGCGATTGATCCTGACCAAACGCTCTTCGGCGTTGAAACACCATCCGGGCCAGATCGCCTTTCCGGGTGGAAAACAGGATGAGGGCGACATCGACGTTACTGCGACAGCTTTGCGCGAAGCACAGGAAGAAATTGGTCTTCCGCCAGAATTACCCAGTATTCTGGGTCATCTGCCGACTCATGAAACCGTGACGTCCTTTTCGGTCACGCCGGTTGTTGCGATCCTTGAAGCCAGTTTTGAACCAGTCGCCGAACCGGGCGAGGTGGATGAGATCTTCTTCGTTCCGCTTGCGCATGTCCTGAACCCAGAGAATTATGTCGTCGAGTCGCGCCGTTGGCGTGGCCAAAGACGGTATTACTATGCTGTGCCCTATGGCCCCTATTATATCTGGGGTGCGACGGCACGGATGCTGCGGGGATTGGCTGCGCGGATGAGTGAATGAAGCGGATCACAGAAGATTGGTTAACCGACCAAGCCACGCAGGATGTATGCACCGCCCTGACCAATGGCGGGGCGCAGGCGCTATTCGTCGGAGGTTGTGTGCGCAATGCTCTGCTGCAGGCGCCGGTTTCTGACATTGATATCGCCACAGACGCTGGGCCGGAACACGTCGTGGAACTGGCGCAGAAAGCTGGGCTGAAGCCGATACCAACAGGGATAGACCATGGCACCGTGACGATTGTCAGCAAAGGTATCCCGCACGAGGTCACGACGTTTCGCCGTGACGTCGAAACGGATGGTCGGCGTGCTGTCGTCGCCTTTTCCGACAAGGTCGAAGAAGACGCCGCGCGTCGTGATTTCACCATGAACGCGCTTTATGCCAAACCTGACGGCACAATCCTTGATCCGCTGAACGGTTTGCCGGATCTACAGGCGCGTCGCGTACGGTTCATCGGGGAGGCCAGTGATCGCATCCAAGAAGACTACCTGAGATCGCTCAGATATTTCAGGTTTCATGCTTGGTACGGGGATGCGGACGGTGGCTTTGACCCCGCTGCACTGGATGCAATAGCTGCAAATTTGGACGGGTTAGAGACACTTTCGCGCGAACGGGTCGGGGCCGAGATGCTTAAACTGCTCGCTGCGCCTGACCCCGCGCCGTCGGTGGCCGCCATGCGCATCACTGGCGTTTTGGCGCAGCTTTTGCCCGGGGCTGATGACCGGGCGCTGGCGATCCTGATTCAGCTGGAACAAGACGCCCATGCAGCGCCCGAAGCGATTCGTCGTTTGGCCGCGATTGCATCGCCCGAAGTGGCCAAAACCCTGCGTCTTAGCCGCGCGCAACTGCAGCGTCTGGCTCGGATGCGCGACGAAGCGATGGCGACGACCAGTGTCGCAGAATTGGGTTATCGCTATGGGTCGGAAGGCGGATTGCACGAGACACTTTTGCGTCATGCATTTCTTGAACAGCCTTGGTCCGAAGACCTGAACCGAGCTTTGCAAAAAGGGTCTGCGGCCAGTTTCCCGATCAAGGCGGCGGATTTGATCCCCGCCTTCTCGGGCCCCGCGCTGGGCGCAAAACTGGCCGAGCTTGAGGCGCGTTGGATCGCGTCGGATTTCGCGCTTAGCCGCGAAGAATTGCTGGCCGACTGATTTGAAGTCTCAAAAAGGGATGACAAACCCGATTTGATTTGGCAGGGTGCGCCTGACTCATATGGAGGGAGGAATGCGAATGTATTACGGGATCTGGTTCGGCTAAAGCCCGGAACACTTTGACCCGTGGGGGTGGTGTTCTGGCGCCATCTTTCTTCGCATGACCTATTTTCTGCTCAATCGGAGCACTCTCCATGTTTCGCTACTTCGAAAATCTCATTGACCCTTTTGTTGCCTATGAACAGGTTGACAAGCCACCGACGCGGCTGTGGCCTTTCATGCTGGGATACTCGCAGCCTTTCAAACGCGTTTTTGTATTGGCCGCGCTGATGTCCGTGGTCGTTGCTGCTGTCGAGGTCGGGCTGATCTTTTATATGGGTCGCGTTGTGGACCTGTTGGGCAGTTCTCCTGCTGAATTCTGGCAGGCGCACGGGACTGAATTGGTCGTGGTTGCCGCCTTGATCCTGTTTATTCGTCCCATCCTTCAGCTTGTTGACGTCTTGCTGCTCAACAACACAATCCTGCCGAACTTTGGCACTCTGATCCGTTGGCGGGCGCATAAACATGTTCTGCGTCAATCGGTTGGCTGGTTCGAGAATGACTTTGCCGGGCGCATCGCAAACCGGGTTGTTCAGACCCCGCCCGCCGCGGGCGAGGTGGTGTTTCAGGTCTTTGACGCGATTTCATTCTCGATCGCCTACATGATCGGCGCGGCCATTTTGCTGATGGCAGCTGATCCGCGCCTGTTGCTGCCGTTGCTGATTTGGCTGGTGTTCTATGGGGCCTTGGTGCGGTGGACCGTCAAGCGGGTCGGCCCCGCGTCGCAGGCGGCGTCGGATGCAAGATCTACCGTGACGGGCCGGGTGGTGGATAGCTATACCAACATCCACTCCATCAAGATGTTTGCCCATGACACTCAGGAACAGGACTATGCGCGCGAGGCGATTGCGGAAACCCGCCGCACTTTCCAGATCGAGATGCGGATTTTCACCATTATGGATGCCGCGCTGGTTGCATTGAACGGTGTGCTGATCGTGGGAGTCGTTGGTTGGGCGATCTTGCTTTGGACGCAAGGTAGCGCAACGGTCGGTGTGGTGGCCGCCGCCACAGCCTTGACGCTGCGGCTGAATGCCATGACCGGGTGGATCATGTGGGCGCTGACCAGCTTCTTTCGCGAATTGGGTATCGTTGCCGAGGGTATGCAGACCATCGCGCAGCCCATCGATCTGTTGGACGAACCTGATGCGAAACCTTTGCGGCTGGGTAATGGCCAGATCGAAATACGCGATCTGTCTCATCACTATGGACGGGAAACCGGTGGTTTGGATCACGTCAACTTGACCATCCGGCCAGGCGAAAAGATCGGCCTGATCGGTCGCTCAGGTGCCGGAAAATCGACCCTAGTAAAGCTGCTTTTGCGGTTTTACGACGTCGAGAAGGGTGCGATCCTGATCGATGGCCAGGATATCTCGAAGGTCACGCAGGACAGTTTGCGCAGCCATATTGGCATGGTTCAGCAGGACAGTGCTCTGTTGCACCGCTCGGTTCGGGCCAATATCCTCTATGGTCGGCCTGATGCGACCGAAGAACAGATGATTGCCGCTGCGAAACAGGCCGAAGCGCATGAGTTCATCCTCGATCTGCAAGACCCGGAGGGCCGCACTGGCTATGATGCGCATGTGGGCGAGCGGGGCGTGAAACTGTCGGGCGGTCAGCGGCAGCGTGTAACGCTGGCGCGGGTGATCCTGAAAGACGCGCCGATTTTGCTATTGGACGAGGCGACATCTGCCCTAGATTCCGAAGTCGAAGCCTCGATACAGGAAACACTCTACGGCATGATGCAAGGCAAGACCGTGATCGCCATCGCGCACCGGCTCAGCACGATTGCTCAGATGGATCGCATCCTTGTGATGGATGGCGGCCGGATCGTTGAACAAGGTGGTCATTCCGATCTGTTGGCGCAAGGAGGGCTTTACGCTCAGTTCTGGGCGCGGCAATCTGGAGGCTTCCTAAACCCGGAGGCCGCTGAATGAGGATTGCCGACCTCATCCAACCGTTCAAAGACACAGAAACGCCCCCGCCGCAAACGCTGGGGGCGTTCATCCGTTGGAGCTTGTCCGGCGCCTGGCCGATGCTGTTCGTCGCAGCCGCCTTCTCGGCGATCGCGGGTGCGATGGAGGCTGGCACCGCCTGGGTCTTGGGCCGCGTGATTGATCTGACCACCAACAGCAGCCCCGAGGCGTTTCTGACCGGCGGCAATCTCGCGATCATTTTGGGTGCTGTCGCATTCTTCATGCTTCTACGCCCCGCACTGTTCGGACTGTCATCGGTGGCAAACAACTACATCGTCATGCCCAACATCACGCCGTTGGTTTTGGCAAAACTGAACCGCTGGACGCTGGGCCAGTCTGTGACCTATTTCGATGACGATTTCGCCGGACGTATCGCCCAAAAACAGATGCAGACATCGAACGCCATGACGCAAGTGGTGTCCGAAACAATCAGCGCTATTGTCTTCGCTATTGCCTCACTTGCAGGCTCATTGCTTTTATTAGGGTCTATTCACCCGCTTGTGATGCTGCCATTTGTTGCCTGGCTTGTTGTCTATTTCCTGCTGGTGCGCTGGTATCTTCCACGCATCCGCGTACGCTCTGCTGCGCGGGCGGGGGCGCGGGCGATGGTGTCGGGGCAGGTGGTCGATACGATCACCAACATCAAGACCGTCAAGCTGTTTGCCCATTCCGAGTTCGAAGATCATACCGCCCGAAATTCCATGGTCGACCTGCGTGAACGGTCGCTGGAATTCGGCAAACTATCGGCCAGTTTCCGGTTCATCCTGATGACTCTGGCGGGGGTTCTGCCGGTCCTGTTGATCGGCGCAACGCTATGGCTGTGGCGGGCGGGTGGCGCGACCGCCGGGGATATCGTAGCGGCGGGGGCCGTGGCGATCCGTATCTCACAAATGACAGGCTGGGTTAGTTTCACACTGATGGGTCTTTACGCAAATGTCGGTGAGATTGAAAACGGGATGCATACTCTGACCAAGCGCGACCGGGTCGAGGACGCGATGAACGCCTCTGAACTGATCGTCTCAGAAGGGGAGATTGCGTTTGATCATGTCAGTTTTGCTTATGGCCGCGATATTGGCGGTGTCTCCGATCTGCATTTCACCGCCGCACCGGGCGAAAAGCTGGGCATTGTCGGGGCGTCTGGTGCAGGGAAATCAACGTTGGTTTCACTGCTGCTCAGGCTCTATGACGGCGAAAAAGGCGTCATTCGCATCGACGGGCAGGATGTCAGCCAAGTCACTCAGGACAGCTTGCGCCGCCAGATCGGCATGGTCACGCAGGAAACCGCAATGTTCAATCGTTCGGCGCGCGAGAACATCCTATATGGTCGTCCTGACGCGACTGAAGATGAGCTGATAGAGGCCGCGACCAAAGCCGAGGCGCATGAATTCATACTCGGTCTCGAGGATGCGCAAGGACGCAAGGGCTATGACGCGCATCTGGGCGAACGCGGCGTGAAGCTGAGCGGCGGGCAACGACAGCGGATCGCCTTGGCTCGCGCTATCCTGAAAGACGCACCGATATTGGTTCTGGACGAGGCGACGTCGGCATTGGACTCCGAGGTCGAGGCAGCGATTCAGACGGCACTGCACCGGGTGATGCAGGGCAAGACCGTGCTGGCTATTGCCCACCGCCTGTCCACGCTTAGCGAGATGGATCGGATTATTGTTCTGGACCACGGTCACATCGTTGAAAGCGGGACGCACGAGGCTCTGCTGGAGCGTGGCGGGTTGTACGCCCGGTTCTGGCATCGCCAATCGGGCGGCTTCATTCAGGCCGAGGCTGCAGAATAAAGGGTTTTGTTGCGCTCAAACCCCAGTTATCAGGCCTCCATGACGCAGCAATACACAATAAACCGCCTTGGACATCAGGGCGACGGAATCGCCGATGGTCCGATCTATGCGCCACGCACTCTGCCGGGTGAAGTGGTCAGCGGTACGTTGCTGGGTCAGTTTTTGAACGATATTCGCGTCGAAACACCCTCGGATCAGCGGGTGAAGGCACCCTGCCGTCATTACAAGGCCTGCGGCGGCTGCCAGTTGCAACATGCGACCGATAATTTTGTCGCCGAGTGGAAAGTTGAGGTGGTGCGCAACGCGTTGGCCGCGCAGGGGCTCGATGCCCCGATGCGGCCCATTCACACTTCGCCTGATCGATCCCGCCGTCGGGCCACCATCGCCGTGCGGCGCACCAAGAAGGGTACGCTGGCCGGGTTTCATGGTCGCGCTTCTGACACGATTACCGAAATCCCGGATTGCCATTTGCTGCACCCAACCTTGATTGCTGCCATCCCGGTGGCCGAAGCCTTGGCGTTGTTGGGTGGCAGTCGGAAAGGTGTGTTGGCCGTAACGCTGACCCTGTCCGAAGGCGGATTGGATGTTGCGGTCAAGGGCGGCAAACCGCTGGATGGACCGTTGGAGCTGGCGCTCGCGCAGGCGACCGAGCATCACGGCCTTGCCCGGCTTAGTTGGGATGATGAGGTTATCGCCATGCGTGTACCTCCGATCCAACGCTTTGGAACCGCTGGCGTCACCCCACCGCCCGGAGCGTTTTTGCAAGCCACAAAAGACGGAGAACAGGCTCTATTACAGGCCGTTTCCGATGCGACGCAGGGGGCCAAGCGGATTGTCGATCTATTCGCGGGCTGCGGAACCTTCTCGCTGCCGCTGGCGCAGACGGCCGAGGTGCATGCGGTTGAAGGTGAGGCCGAGATGACGAAGGCCTTGGATCAGGGCTGGCGCAAGGCGCAAGGCTTGAAACACGTCACAGCCGAGGCCCGAGACCTGTTCCGCCGCCCGCTCATGCCCGATGAACTCAAGAAATTCGACGCCGTTGTGCTTGACCCGCCGCGTGCTGGGGCCGAGGCGCAGGTGGCCGAGCTGGCGCAGGCCATGCGCCCGGTGGTTGCTTATGTCTCGTGCAACCCGATCACCTTTGCCCGTGACGCAAAAATGCTGGTTAACGCCGGATATGCCCTTGAATGGGTACAGGTGGTTGACCAATTTCGATGGTCGTCACACACCGAACTTGCTGCTCGGTTCATTTTGAACAAATAACCCTGAGATAAGGACCGCCCGCATGGTGATCGCCCAACGACTGCTGCCCATCATCGAAGCACCGGCTTTCGGGAAATTCATCACCGGTGTGATCCTGTTCAACGCGGTACTGCTGGGGATGGAGACATCGCCTACGCTGATGGACGCAGCGGGCCCGCTGATCGTGACGCTGGACAAGCTGTGCCTTTCCATATTCGTCATCGAAATCGTCATGAAACTGATCGCCACAGGGCGCCGGTTCTTCACCAGCGGCTGGAATGTGTTTGATTTCGTGATCGTGGGCGTCGCCCTAGTTCCCAGTGCAGGGGCGCTTTCAGTTCTGCGGGCACTGCGTATCCTCCGGGTGCTGCGCGTCATCTCGGTCGCGCCGCGCCTGCGCCGAGTGGTCGAAGGCTTCATCTCAGCCCTGCCGGGCATGGCCAGCGTGTTCCTGCTGATGGCGATCCTGTTTTACATCGGCGCTGTGATCTCAACCAAACTTTTCTCGGGCACGTTCCCCGATTGGTTCGGCGATCTGGGTCTGTCGGCCTATACGCTGTTCCAGATCATGACGCTGGAAAGCTGGTCCATGGGCATTGTCCGCCCTGTGATGGAGGTGTATCCCTACGCTTGGCTTTTCTTTGTTCCCTTCATCATGGTGACCACCTTTGCGGTGGTGAACTTGCTGGTCGGTCTCATCGTGAACTCGATGCAGGATGCGCACCATGCCGAGGATGAGGTCAAGACCGATGCCTATCGTGATGAGGTTCTTGAAAGGCTGGAATCGATCGAACGCCGCCTGACGGAACAGTCGAACAGCAAAAAGTGATTTAAGTTTCGCGAAAATCTGGCATAATAATTGACAAAAAAGAGCACCAGGCAGTGAAAATAATGGATCGTCGAGCATTCGGAATGGGCGCAATGGCAACGCTGAGCCTTTCAGCGTGTGCCTCAGCCAAACCCAGATTTCTTTCTTATCGCGGGCCCGAGGTGACCTCGATGGTCATCAACAAAGGTGCACGCAAGCTGTATTTGCTCCATAACGAGCAGATTTTGCGGGAGTATGATATCGATCTAGGATTTGCGCCCACCGGCACGAAAAACAAAAAAGGCGATGGCCGTACGCCCGAGGGCACCTATCTGATCGACCGTCGCAATCCGCGCAGCAGGTATCATCTATCGTTGGGTATATCGTATCCCAATTCGGAAGACTTGGCTAAAGCCAAGGCCGCAGGTGTTGATCCGGGCGGCGACATCTTCATTCACGGACAACCCAATCTGCGATCCGAGTTCAAGCGGGCGAAGAAGACCCCGGATTGGACGGCAGGTTGTATTGCGGTCAAGAATGATGAGATCGAAGAGATCTACGCCATGGTGAATGAAGGAACCGTGATTACCCTGCGCCCCTAAGCAAGGTTCAAAGCGGTTTCCAGTCACCAAATCCAAATATTGTATAGTCGCGCTGGTATGCTTCCTTCGCCAGCGCTTCAAGCTGTGCGTCGTAAATCTGATCAAGTGCAAACGGCGCGTCCGGCTTGGCCCTGTTTGGGGTTGGCGGGGCTGTATGCCCAACTTTGTAGGCAAGGTCGGGCAAGGCGGTTTCCATCTCATCCTCGCGCAGGATCAGGTCGGGCATGGTGAAACCGGCCATGCCTTCCAGCGTCTGCGCCTGTCCGCACCATTCCCCATCCACACGGATCGGGGTTTGACCCGCCAGAATACTGCGCAGCATGCCCAAAAAGGCCGCGAACGCCTCGGAATGCTGATCGCGGGTATAATTGCTGAGATCACCCTTGGCAGGCAGCGGGACCTTGTACCGTCGGCTCAGCATATTGCGAATGCTGACATATGCGCCGGGGCCTGTGTGCAGAATACGGTCGCAGAACACAGCGTGCGCGCGCGCCAGCGGATGGCGCAGCACCGTGAATTTGAGGTGACCGGGATGATCCTGCATCCATTGACGGGTCTGTTTTTGATTGCGGCCGGTGATCAGGTCGGCTTGTGACACCCCGTCCAGATCGGCAATCCACTGCACCACTTCAGCCTCGGGGCCGCCGCGCACCGGAAGGTACATCAGCGAAGTTTGCGCAGCACCCACATAGCGCGAAACAGCCGGCCCGCGGTGCGGCTCGTAACTTGGGATATGGTGTAGCTTGAAGCGGTCACGTTGCGACAGGGCCAGCTCCATATCATCCGGATTGGTCACTTTCGACAGGGCAGGCGCTGGGTTTTGACGTTTGAGATGCTGGTTCAGCTCCTTAAGACGTGCGCTGACGCCAAGCCACGCGGCAAGGCCGTTCAGAACGTCCAAATCTGTTAGATCGTCATAGTCGATATAGAACGGTGTTTGCCCGGTGGTCTGCAGATGTTTGAGCACTGTTTGTTGAAATGCTTGCCGCTGGTCGAGCTGTTCGGCGAATTCTTCGGCATCGAAGGTGATTTGCGCCTCCCGCCGTTGCTTGATGTTTACCAACCGCCACTGCTTTGTTTCCAAGGCGATTTTCCACGATATGTAGCTATCCAGAGGGTTGCGCATCAGAATGATTTTGGCGCAGCGCGGATCATCCAGCGCCGGTGGCAGCGCCCGCGCATCGTGGTCGCTGAAAAAACGAAAGCCGTTCATCTCGCCCGGCGCCTTTCGGATAGCGTCGATTAGCGCCATCGGGTCGCGTTCACGATCTTCCAGGGTAAAGCCCAGAACACTGTCCAGTTTTGGCAGGCCGACGAAATAGGGGTTAAACGCTTCTCCGTGACACGTGACGCCATCCAGCGTGTTCAGCTGCAATTCAAGCAGGTTCGAACCGGTCCGCATATCGGCCAGAACGATGAAATAATCGAAGCGGCGGGTCATTTTATGTTACTGCACCAAATAGGGCTTCTTGAACGATTTGGACTGTGCGCCAAACACGTCATTCACAGGGAAATCCCCCATCAGATAGGGATGCATCCCCTGGTTCTTGAGGTTTTGCAGGAACTTTCCGAACCCGGTCAGATCCACCATCGTCGGTGCCTCGGTCAAATGGGTGGGCTTGGGCGCGCCCATGTCTTCCAGAACGGTCTGCAGTTGCTCCATCGGGGATTCCACAAACTCCGCCATTGTCCATATTCGAATGCGCGTCTTTGCGCGGGCGGCATCCAGCAGCTTGAGCTGTTTGCTTTCGATCTGTTGTAGGCGGGCAGCTTCGCACCGGATATCGGCAAAATTCAGGTTCGAACGGAACAATGGAACCGCCCAGGCCCCCGAGATGACCGCAATATGTGCATTCTGGTCTTGCGTCAGGAATTCATTGATTTTCTGAATATCCGTTGGCCCGAATTGAAAGCACTGACGCTCGCCTCGTGTATTCCAGATGAGGTTCGCCAGAAAGGCCGAGGGGTTATAGTCGCGTAGCGTGGCGCAATCGCTGAGCGCACCGTTGATGATCGTCTCATCTTCGGCAAATTGCGCCCGTTCGGGACCGAACAGGTGCCCATGCACCCGCCCGCCGATGGCGTTTGTCAGCCAAGGTTCGAAATCCTCGAACAACTCGGTAAAGCCTTGAAACACCGAATAGGGAAAGGCTGTCAGGCTGCGTTCCGTAGCCGCGCGGGGGAAGCGGCTTTGCATATAAAGACCATCCCGTCCGCGAACGCGCCGCTCGACCGCTTTGGAAAACACCCGGTCGATCTTGCCGGGGTTGGGCTCGGCGGGGGTCAGTGCGCCTTCGTGGTCGGTCAGGAAGGTCTGATACAACCGGTTCGCGCTGTGCCAGACTTTGCGCGCCACGAAACAGTCGGACCGGCGCAGCAATTGCAGGTGATCGTCGTAGAACATGTGCGGCCGACCTTGATAGTCGAACTTCGAAAGGGTCAGCGATCGGCTTTCGATATGGGTGGAATAGAGCCGTGCCAGTGTCTGAAAATAGCTTTCATCGGGAATCCAGACCTGGCGAAAATAGCGATCATATTCGGCGCGTTTGGGATCCTGAAGAATGGCCGACAAGGTTTGGCGGGTCAGACACCACCACTGGCTGCCCATATGGGGCACCAGACCGTCTGGAATTCTGCGGCGCAGACCGAGGGCGCGTTGCAACCGCACGTAATTGTCAAACAGTTTTCGTTGCCTGCGCCATGAGAAGGGGAAACTCAGGGTGAAACGTTCCAGATCCAGGCCGCCGATCGTCCAGCTGACGTCGCGCGTGGTTGCGCTTTCGATGAAATCGACACGGGGCCGGTCGGCCAGATAGTCGATCAGATCAGCGACCGGACGCAGCGGCAGACACGCGCCCGAGGACAGATATACATGCCGGACGTTCGGAAACCTCTCCAACATCAGCGATGCAGCGGATTGCGATGCGGCGACAATACCCCAGCCGCCCCATTCACAGACATGGCGTTCGGAAAACAGAATAAGCGGTTCATCCGAACAAGCGGCGACAAAATCGGAATAAGCCGGATCGCCGACTTTCTGATCTACATGAATGACCACAGGACAGCCCGAGGCGGCCCAATGGCGTGCCACCTGCTCAACCCGATCCAGCGCAGTGTGCACCAGCATTATGATGCCCAAGCTGCTCATGCCCAGTTCCCCTTGGACATCAGGCCGAGGATCTCAATCTGTCGCCAGTTGATGTATTTCTCGGACCATTTGTTCCAGAAAACCGGATTATCCTCTAACTGCTTGGCATAAGCCTTGTACTCGCCCGACGCAGCATAGTGCTGTCCGCGCAGCAACTCTTCTTTAGCTTTTTCCCCAAGCGTATTGATCAGCTTTGCATGCAACAGTGCTCCGCTGGTTTTTTCACCGCCCTGCTCTTCATAGACCTGATTGAGCCCGCGCGGCAGCAAGGCGTGGGTTGAGCTGACATATGCGTAGCGCCGGTGCCATTTCACAAGAGGTATCTTGTTCAGGGCCGGAGCCTTCAGGGGATTGTCCTGAAAGAAAACCCGTGCGCGTGCACCGCCTTGAATCCACAGATTCCCATAGGTCGGGTTGCGGGTAATCATGAAGTTGCCTGAATCGAACCAAGGCGCGACTTCAAAGGGGTTCTGGCCCTCATGATAGGGCGCATCCATGATTCCGGTTTCGGGATACATGTCGATCAGCATGGTGCCGAAACTGCGCACACCAGTATCGTCCAGCCAGTCGGTCAGGGCGCGGATCGGGCGGGTATCGCAAAAAGGATAGATAAAGAATTCATCCGGATCGACCGTCAGAACCCAGTGCTTATGCGCATAGCGGCGCAGCAGGTAGTTGGACCAATCCAGACCAAAGGTCGCATTCTTGTAACCTACATCCGTCCACCACACCGAAACGTCCGGCTGGCCGCTCAGGTATTCATGGGTGCCGTCATCGCTGTTGTTGTCCACGCACAGGAAGTGATTGATACCAAGCTTTCGATAGTACTCAAAAAAATAGGGAAGGCGGATCTTTTCGTTCCGCATCACACTCATCAACAAGATGTCGTTTTCTTTGATCTTGTTGGTGTTATCTTGCACCGCTTTCAGATCCCGGCGCCGACGCAGGCAACGCAGCAGGCGGCGCTTGCGCCGCAATCTCATGCGATAGGAATCCAAAAGGCTCACGCGGCTGCCCAACCTTTTTTGATACGCGCGTCTGCCCGGGGCCGCCTGAGGCCTGAGTGGTGCCGGACATTAACGTTTTATGACATCTCTGCACCTTGTGAGGCAACGGGTTTAAATCCGGTTTACTTCCCCCCTGTGGCAGGAAATCCGCCCGCGTTCATGAGCCCAAGGTCTTGTAACTGTTGCCAATCACCTAGTTTGACCGAGTCAGAAGTCCAAAGATCAGGCCCGCTGATGATCCCGTCATAATAGGCGTCGAACCGATCGGGGTCATGAAAATGTTGCCGCCTCTGTTTTTCGATCCGCGATTTGTCGACAACCTCGGGCAGGAATTTCGTGTGTAACAACACGCCCGAGGCGGTCTGCCCACTCGGACCGTCATATTCAAAATTCAGGAACCGGGGCAGCGCGGAATGGCACGAATTCACATAGGCCATATGCCGTGACCACCGGGTTAGAGGGATTTTGTTCAGGGTCGGTGATTTTTGGGGCTGATCTGCAAAAAACACCCGCTCGCGTACGCCTCCCTGAACCCAAAGGTTGCCCATCGGCCTTTGGCGCTGGGCACGATAGGGGCCGGGGTCAAACCAGTTCAGGCAATCGGTTGGATCGGAATGCGGATCATAACTTTGCTTGCCCAGCCGACCTTTGGGATAGAGATCCAGCATCATCGCCCCAAACGTGGTTTGACCGCGCGCGTCCAGCCATGCAGTTAAATCGCGCATCGTATGGGTGTTGTGATGGGCGTAGATCAGCAACTCATCGGCGTCGACCATCAACGTCCAGTGGTCGTGCCCAAATTTCCACTGCAGCCAAGTCAGCCAATCCAACCCGAACCGAGACGCTCGATAGCTCGCCGTAGTCCGCCACAGCGACACATCCGGCTGTTTAAGCAAATACGGGACCGAGCCGTCATCGCTGCCATTATCCACCATCAGAAAATGATCAACGCCCAGCGTGCGATAATGGTGAAAGAACCACGGCAGACGGCTGATCTCATTCCGCAGCGTGGTAAAGGCCAGAATGGCGCAGGGTGTGATCTTTTGCGTGTTGTCAGTCAACGACTTCAGTTGATGGCGGCTGCGAAAGGATCGCCACAACAGCCGCTTGCGTTTCAGGCGCAGCTTGTAGCGCTGCACCCAGGTAAGCGGCTGATCCTCAAGGTTCACTTGGTATAGCTGCCATTCTGATGCCAACGCCAGGCATCCGTGATCATCGTCTCTAACGTTGATCTTTTTGGTGTCCAGCCCAGCTCTTCCTTGGCTCGGACCGAGCCTGAAACTAGACGCGTGCAATCCCCGGCTCGGCGCGGGCCGATGCTATACGGCACCGCACGGTTGGTGACGGCTTTGGAATGCTCGATGACTTCCATCACCGAAAACCCCGACCCGGTGCCCAGATTGAACACGCGGCTTTCTTTGCCCTGTTCTAGCCACTTTAGCCCCAGTACATGTGCATCGACCAGATCACAGACGTGTACATAATCGCGGATGCAGGTGCCGTCGGGTGTGTCGTAATCGGTGCCGAATACAGTCAAGCCACCCCGCTTGCCATCGATGGCGTCCAGCATCAGCGGCACCAGATGGGTTTCTGGTTGGTGAAACTCTCCAACTTCGGCATCCGGGTCGGCCCCGGCCACGTTGAAATAGCGGAAGATCACGTGCTTTAGGCCATATGCGGCTTGGAAATCACGTAAGATGTCCTCGATCGCTCGTTTCGAAGCACCATAGGCATTCAATGGCTGCTGCTGAGTGCTCTCGTCCAGCACAACGTTGTCATGTTCGCCATAGATGGCGCAGGTCGACGAGAACACAAAGTTCAAACATCCCGCATCCACAGCCGCTTGTATCAGTGTCAGCGAACCGGTGACATTGTTCGACCAATACGTTCCGGGCTCAGCCATCGCTTCGCCGACCTGACTGAGGGCGGCGAAATGTATCACGGCGGCGGGTTGGTATTTGGCGAACACTTCGTCCAGCCGGGCGCGGTCCAGCAGGTCGCCCTGCTCGAAAGGGCCGAATTTCACCGCGTCCTGCCATCCGGTGACAAGATTGTCATAGGTTACGGGCGTATACCCCGCCCTTGCCAGTGCCTTGCAGGCATGAGAGCCGATATAACCTGCACCACCTGTAACCAGAATATTTGTCATTCAAGCCCCATAGCGGCCATCATTTCTTCGATCTTGGCCACGTCCTGCGGGTTGTTCAGCTCCCAGAACTGACGACCTTTGGCTTCAACTTCGACACACAGAACCTTGCGGCCGTTTTCCATGAAGCGCAGCTGTTCCAACCCTTCCAGTGTCTCCAGCGGACCGCTAGTCCAGCCCGGATAAGCAGTCAGAGCGTCAGGCCGATAGGCATAAACTCCGACGTGGTGGAATACCGGTGTCGGGTCACTGCTGGCATAGGTCTCGGCTGTGAAAGGGATCACTTCTTTCGAGAAGTAAAGCGCGCTGTGGTCATTGCCGAACACCGCTGTAGTGCCCCCGACCCGGCCTTGCTTGCGATCGTTCAGTAATCCGTTCAGTGCGTCCCCGTCACAGCGCAGCACGGGGGTGGCCACACCCGCATCTGGCGCGTTGCGCAGACCCGAGATCAGGTCTTCAACAAACCAATGCGGGGTCAAAGGCGCATCCCCTTGCAGGTTGACGACGATGTCATAACCGCCACCCAGAGCCGAGTGCGCCTCGGCGCAGCGTTCGGTACCGTTGCGGCAGGTGTCTGAAGTCATCACCACCTCGGCACCAAATCCCTCTGAGACTTCGCGGATACGGTCATCGTCGGTTGCCACAACCACGCGATCTACGCCTGACACGGAAATCGCAGCGCGCCAGGATCGTTCGATCAGAGTCATGCTGGTTCCGTTTGCCCCGGTCAGCGGAACCAGAGGTTTGCCTGGATAGCGGGTCGAAGCGTAGCGCGCGGGAATGGCAATCAATACTGACATCAGGCTTCCTTCAGCTCAACGCCTGGAGCATAGGCGATGAAAAATGGATTGGCATAGCCGTCTTTGCCATAGGTCAGCGGCGAATGGTCGTCAAAGCGCACCACATGTCCGCCCGCACCGGCCAGAACCGCGTGGCCCGCAGCGGTGTCCCACTCCATGGTGCGGCCAACACGGGGGTAGAGGTCGGCCTCTCCCGTCGCCACCAGACAGAACTTCAGCGACGACCCGGCACTTTTGCTGTCGCGCACCTGATATTTGTTGATGTAATCCTCGGTCGCCTGATCCCGATGCGACTTGGATGCAACGATCATCAGCGCCGAATTGTCTGGTTTAGAGACTGATATTGGCGTCAACACACCCGGCTGATCTTTGTCCAGTGCGCCGGTTTCCTCGACAGCTTGCCCATCGGCTTGCGTATAGAACATCCGCCCCCGCGCCGGTGCGTAAACCACACCGCGCGTCGGCACGCCGTTCTCGACCAGAGCAATATTTACCGTGAAATCGCCCCGCCGGTTGACGAACTCTTTGGTGCCGTCCAAAGGATCAACGATCAGAAAGGTTTCACCCTTTTCGGAATGCGAAGCTGCCTGTTCCTCGGTCACCAGCAGGATATCTGGAAAAGCCTCGCGCAATCCGGCCGAGATCAAAGCATCCGCCGCCTCGTCCGCCTCGGTTACCGGGCTTGAGTCTGACTTGACCTTGACGCCGAAATCATCCGCTTCATAGATCTGCATGATCTTGTCGCCTGCCTGCAAGGCCAGCCGCCGGATGACGGGAATAAGCGCGTCATAGGTCACAAAAAAGCTCCGTTCCTGTGGTTTGTTGATCAGGGCATCTCACGGACTTATGATGCGATGGATACGGAACAGCAAGAATTTCGTGCCAATTTGCGGCTGACACAGCAGGAAAGAGTATTCGAGTGTTTCACTACAAGCGAAATCAGTCGTTGCTGGGCGGGGTTTTCACCACCGCCGAGCTTATATTCCATGCGGTGGTCCGCAATATCCGCTCGCAGCATTCAAATGCGGTGATCGCAATCCTGATAAACATTGTTCAGGTCGTTCTTCTGGTGACGGCGTTTTATATACTTATGACGCTAATTGGTCGAATGACCGGCATGGCCAAAATCCGGGGCGAGATGGTGTTGTTCCTGCTCTCCGGAGTTTTTCTGTTCCTGACGCATATCAAGTCTGTCGCTGCTATCGCCGGGGTTGGATCCGGCAACAATCCGATGACACTGCATTCGCCGATGACCATGATGGTGATGTTGTCAGCATCTGCCTTCGGTATTCTGTACACGCAGCTTGTCTCGATCCTGGTCATCCTGTTCGTCTACAGCGTAGCCGTCTCGCCCCTTGTAATTCAGGAGCCCGGCGGTGCTTTTGGGATGCTTTTGCTGGCATGGTTTGTAGGATGCTCAGTCGGTCTTGTGTTTCTGGCGCTAAAGCCCTGGTTTCCAAATACGGTAAGCATCCTGACAAGTATGTACCGTCGTCTGAACATGATATTTTCTGGCAAGATGTTCGTCGGCAACGCATTGGGTGGGTTCATGCTGACTATGTTTGCGTGGAACCCGCTGTTTCACATCATAGATCAATGCCGTGGTTTTGTGTTCCGAAACTACTTTCCCCGCAACTCCAGTTGGGAATACGCGCTTTGGGTCGGGATAATCCTGACGATGATCGGCCTGCTGGGCGAGTTCTATACCCGTAAGCAGGTCTCGAAAAGCTGGGATGCGCGACGCTGATCTTGGCGGTGCACACTTTATCCTGAAAAGCTGATCCCGAATTTGGATTGTGTTTCACGTTGCGACTCTCAAAGTCAGGTTGATGCGTCCGCCCTTTGGCAAAAGTTTGGATGATCCAAACCGGATGCGATCAACCCCGTGATAGGTCAAGCGTGCCGGGCCGCCCATGATCACCACATCGCCCGAGCTCAGCCAGATCGACTCGGTCTTGCCGCCCCGTGTTGTATTGCCGATGCGGAATAGCGCGTCATCGCCCAATGAAATCGACAGCACGGGCCACGAGAAATCGGCCTCATCCTTGTCCTGATGCAGGCCCATCTTGGTGCCTTCACCGTAATAGTTGATCAGACAGCAATCGGGCCGGCGATCCGCGCCCGTCAGGTCCTGCCAGATGGTCAAAATCTCATCTGGAATCGCGGGCCATGTCATGCCCTTTGGGTGCGTGTCCTGATACCGATAGCCCGCCCGGTCAGTGACCCATCCCAGCACCCCGGCCGAGGTCATGCGCACTGACATTTCCTTGCCCGAAGGTGTCACGGGCCGATAAAGCGGTGCCACTTTCAGAATCGGCCTAAGCAGGTCAACTAGATGCGACTGCGCCGCCGCATCCAAATAGCCTTTCCGAATATCAAATCCGCGCAATAACAGCCGCGCCATTCCAGAATCCCCAAACCTTGCCAAAACCTTGCCAAAAAGGCCACAGATTCCCGAAAACCTGCGTTTCTGAACGCTTGCAGGCCCCTGTTCTCGCCCTTATATACGCCTCGACGCGCGATGGTGTAGTGCTGTCGCGCACATCAATCGGGGGCAGGATGCCGCAACGGGTCCAACCCTCGGGACATCGCCTTGAATGGAAAGGGATTGAAAATATGGGAAAAGTAATCGGGATTGACCTCGGTACCACCAACTCGTGTGTGGCCATCATGGACGGCTCGCAGCCGAAGGTCATCGAAAACGCCGAAGGGGCGCGGACCACGCCCTCGATCGTCGCTTTTACAGAAGATGAGCGTCTGGTCGGTCAGCCTGCAAAACGTCAGGCGGTCACCAACCCCGACAACACGATCTTTGGCGTCAAGCGTCTGATCGGTCGTCGTGTGGATGATGCAGAAGTCGAAAAAGACAAGAAAATGGTGCCCTACGCCATCGTTGATGGCGGCAATGGCGACGCGTGGGTTGAAGCCCGCGGTGAAAAGTACTCCCCAAGCCAGATCTCGGCCTTCACTCTGGGCAAGATGAAGGAAACCGCAGAAAGCTATCTGGGTGAGGAAGTCACGCAAGCAGTCATCACCGTTCCGGCATACTTCAACGATGCTCAGCGTCAGGCCACCAAAGACGCCGGTAAAATTGCCGGTCTGGAAGTGCTGCGGATCATCAACGAGCCGACAGCGGCTGCTCTGGCCTATGGTCTGGACAAGGAAGAAACCCAAACCATCGCGGTTTATGACCTTGGTGGTGGTACTTTCGACGTAACCATTCTGGAAATCGACGACGGCCTGTTCGAGGTGAAGTCGACCAACGGCGATACCTTCCTAGGTGGTGAAGACTTTGACATGCGCATCGTCAACTATCTGGCGGATGAGTTCAAAAAGGAACACGGTGTCGACCTGTCTGCCGACAAGATGGCCCTGCAGCGTCTGAAAGAAGCCGCTGAAAAAGCCAAGATCGAGCTATCCTCGACCTCGCAGACCGAAATCAACCAGCCGTTCATCTCGATGGGTTCGAACGGTCAGCCGCTGCACATGGTCATGAAACTGACCCGTGCCAAGCTGGAATCGCTGGTTGGCGACCTGATCAAGAAGTCGATGAAGCCTTGCCAGGCTGCCCTGAAAGACGCGGGCCTGTCGGCTGGCGACGTGGATGAGGTTGTTCTGGTCGGTGGTATGACCCGGATGCCGAAAGTGATCGAAGAGGTCACCAAGTTCTTCGGTAAGGAGCCGCACAAAGGTGTGAACCCGGACGAAGTTGTTGCCATGGGCGCCGCCATTCAGGCCGGCGTTCTGCAGGGCGACGTCAAAGACGTGGTTCTGCTGGACGTGACCCCGCTCAGCTTGGGCATCGAGACACTGGGTGGCGTGTTCACCCGACTGATCGACCGCAACACGACCATTCCGACGAAAAAGTCCCAGGTCTTCTCGACCGCCGAGGACAACCAGAACGCCGTGACCATCCGCTGTTTCCAGGGTGAGCGCGAAATGGCTGCGGACAACAAGATCCTCGGTCAGTTCAATCTGGAAGAGATCCCGCCCGCACCGCGCGGCATGCCTCAGATCGAGGTGACTTTTGACATCGACGCCAACGGCATTGTCTCGGTTTCGGCCAAGGACAAAGGCACCGGCAAAGAGCAGAAGATCACCATTCAGGCCTCGGGCGGTCTGTCGGACGAAGATATCGACAAGATGGTCAAGGATGCCGAGGAAAACGCCGAGGCAGACAAGGCGCGCAAAGAGCTTGTCGAAGCCAAGAACCAGGCCGAAAGCCTTGTTCACGCGACCGAGAAATCGATCGAGGAACATGGCGACAAGGTCGACCCGTCGACCGTCGAAGCGATCGAGCTGGCCGTTGCCGCGCTCAAGGATGAGCTGGAAACGGACAATGCCGACAAGATCAAGTCGGGCATCCAGAACGTGACCGAAGCGGCCATGAAACTGGGTGAGGCGATCTATAAGGCACAGGCGGAAGAGGGCGAAGATGAGCCCGCAGCCGCAGATGCCGCGCCGGGTGACGATGACATTGTCGACGCCGAGTTCGAAGATCTGGACGACGACAAGCGTAACTAACGGGTAACCGGGCCAATTTGGGCCGGTCCGGTTGCCGGGCCGGCCCGATTACGTTGAGGCAGAAGGAAATACTGATGTCCAAACGCGACTATTACGAAGTGCTCGGCGTGTCCAAGGGCGCTTCTGCGGATGAGATCAAGAAAGGCTTTCGCTCGAAAGCCAAACAGCTGCATCCCGATCGCAACAAGGACAACCCCGATGCCGAAGCGCAGTTCAAAGAGGCCAACGAGGCCTACGATGTTCTGCGTGATGCTGACAAGAAAGCCGCTTATGACCGCTTTGGTCACGCTGCGTTTGAAAACGGCATGGGTGGCGGCGGCGGCCGTCCCGGTGGCGGCTTCGGTCAGGGCGATTTCTCCAGCGCGTTCTCTGACGTGTTCGACGATCTGTTCGGCGACTTCATGGGTGGCCAGCGTGGGGCAGGCGGGGGCCGTCGCGCCGCACGCGGTTCAGACCTGCGCTATAACCTGCGGGTCACGCTGGAAGAGGCTTATGCAGGCCTGCAGAAAACCATAAACGTTCCTACGGCTGTGGCCTGTTCCTCTTGCGAGGGAACTGGTGCCGAAGGTGGTGTTGAACCTACTGCATGTCCAACTTGTTCCGGCATGGGCAAGGTTCGCGCGCAACAGGGCTTTTTCACGGTTGAGCGCACTTGCCCGACCTGCTCTGGTTTGGGTCAGATCATTAAGAACCCTTGTAAGTCGTGCCAAGGTGCGGGGCGCGTTGAAAAAGATCGCGCATTGTCCGTGAACATCCCTGCCGGTGTCGAGACCGGCACCCGGATTCGTCTGGCCGGTGAGGGTGAGGCCGGAATGCGTGGTGGTCCTCCGGGTGACCTCTATATTTTTGTCGAAGTTTCCGAGCACAAGCTGTTCGAACGTGACAGCGTGAACCTCTATTGCCGTGTGCCAGTCAGCATGGCCAAGGCAGCACTTGGCGGTTCGATCGAGGTGCCGACCATCGACGGTGGTCGCGGTCGTGTTCAGATTCCTGCTGGCAGCCAGTCGGGACGCCAGATGCGTCTGCGTAGCAAAGGCATGCCCGCCCTGCGCGGCGGAGGCATCGGGGATATGTTCATCGAACTTGCCGTGGAAACTCCGGTCAATCTGACCAGTCGTCAGAAAGAACTTCTGCGTGAGTTTGACGATTTGGGCGAAGATAACCACCCGGAATCTAAAAGCTTTTTCTCTTCTGTAAAGTCCTTCTGGGATGGCATGAAGGGTTAAACGGTTGAGCAGGGGGCTCTGCCCCCATCGCCCTTTGGGCGACCCCCCCCGAGATATTTATGGCCAGATGAAACAGGGGATCCGTGTGTTGCCGATCCGGCAGGCAGGGATAGGGCGCGTTAACTTTTCGGAAACCGATTCTGCGTCAGAGTGGTGTTATGACCCAAGACGCCTTTGCCGAAGCCCCCATGCTGTTCGATACGGATGAAGCACCGGCGCAGCCGCTGCCCGTTGGTCGGTTACCCTCCTACATCAAAGACCATCGCAAGCGGCTGCGCGAAAGGTTCATGTCTGGCGGATCAGCAGCGATGCCGGATTATGAACTGCTGGAACTTGCTCTGTTCCGATCCATCCCGCGTCAGGATGTGAAACCGCTGGCGCGCGCGCTGATGGATGCGTTTGGTGATTTCAATCGTGTGTTGACGGCACCCGAGGAACGGCTGCGTCAGATCAAAGGCGTTGGGGACACGGTGATTACCGATCTGAAAATCCTTGAGGCCTGTGCCCACCGCATGGCGCGTGCCCGGGTGATGCAACGGCATGTGATCTCGGGATGGGATGCGCTTCTGGACTATTGTCACACCACGATGGCGCACCGCGAGATCGAGCAGTTTCGTGTGTTTTATCTAGATCGCAAGAATGTGCTGATTGCGGATGAAGAGCAGGCCAAAGGCACGGTGGATCATGTGCCGGTCTATCCGCGAGAGGTCGCGAAGCGGGCGTTGGAACTCAATGCCTCGGCTCTGATCCTGGTCCACAATCATCCATCCGGTGATCCGACGCCGTCGCAGTCGGATATCGATATGACCAACCGGATTCAGGATGCGTGTTCCGCCCTTGGGCTGACTTTGCATGATCACCTGATCATCGGGAAATCGGCTGAACTGAGTTTCCGCTCGCAAGGCTATTTGTAAGGGTTATCGGATCCAAACTTCGACCCGACGATTCACCTTGCGGCCCCATTCGGTGTCGTCGCAGGCCATCGGCATGGCCTCGCCAAAGCCCTCGACACTGATTTCGATGCTGTCGGGGAGGCTGGTTTCGACCGATGCCAGCACTGCGTTTCGGACGGTTTTGGCTCGCTGCAGGGCAATACGTGAATTGGCGACCGCCGCGCCCTCGCCGTCACTAAACCCAACAAAGATCAATTGACGTGCCTCCAACGTTCCGCTTTCCAAAGCTTGCGCAAGCTTCAAGATGTTTGACCGGGACTGAGCATCGGGTCGCGACGACCCCGGTTCGAACCGAAAGGACAAAGATAGCCGCGAAAGTGGACGGAGGGTTTCGATCATGCGCTGCAACTCTTCCAACCCGACCTCAGCTCCACCGGTGCTGATCGCATTGGCCAGCCGATCGCCTTGCAGCCCAACCTGGATTGTTTCAAGGGATTGATCGACAAATCCGGCTTGCCGGATGACCATCTGTGCGGCGCTGCTTTGGGTATAGGCCAAAAACTGTCGCGCGACTTTGGGCAATCGTCTTTGTGGCAAATAGAAAAACATGGGTGAGGTCAGCGGATAATCTTCGGTCTTGACCGATTGCCGCGTTGCCGGCAAGGCATGTCCGCACCCACCGGTCAGAGGCAGGGCGCGCACAGTCCCGGCCTCGGCAAGACTGGCGACGCCGAGCGCGAACGGGTCGTTCGAGACCGTGCGCACCAGATTGCTGTTTCGATCGTGGCGCGTGATCTGAGCGGTCATATGTGCGTTGGCAGGTGCTAACAGCAAATCCTCGACCGCCTGATCCAGCCCGGAACCGACCTGTGGCAGATGCAGAGAGATCGGCGCATCAGGCCCACCGAGATCGCCCCAATTTGCGACCTCGGCGGTGAAAACCTTCACCAGATCAGCAAGCGATATCTGGCGCACGGGATTGTCGGCCGACACGATTGGCACGATTGCATCCAGAGCCAAGACGCGCGACCGGCGGGTTTGCGTCAGATCTCCGAGCCCAGCGGCTTTGGTCAACTCCAGTTCGTCTGATCGAATTTCCCGCTGCGCCAACACGACATCTGCGGTGTTCTCAACCAGATCGATAAAGCCGTCAGCCGTATCCGTTGCACGAAATATGAACCTCGCCAAAGGCGCCTGCCGATCAGGGTGATGCAGAGCGTAGACCCGCAGGTCTCCGGTGCCCTCGGGCTGTGACAGGGTTAACCCTTCCTCGATGGCAAAGCCCTGTGCAAGTGCGGGCAGCAGCGTCTCGGCGATCACTGATGAGCCAGAGAACCGAACTTCGGCCACAAAATCCGTCAGGTTGGGGCAAGCTGGGCCGTCGCAGGTGACCCCCGATCCATCGACCGTCAGCTCTCCGAATTGCGTATCGACACGGTAGAATTCACCGTCGTAACCAAGAAGGGTGCCGACCACTTCTACCTCGCCGTCATGCGAGGTCAAAGTGATGTCCTGCGCGAATACGCTTTGTGCCAAGGATAAGGCAAAAAGCGCGGCGAACGCCGCACGAAGAATGTTCATTGGAAACCGTAGATCTGCCTGCTGCTTATTTGGCAGCGATTGTCAGGTCTGAGAACAGATTATTCAACACCAGAAAATCGCCAGCTGCCTCACAACCGGGCATATCCAGCGACAGGTCGCGTGAGCGTAGCCGTTCCGCGCGCCATTCCAACGATTGCACGCTTAGGGGCTTGCCGCAATTTGCTTCGGTGACCTCAGTTTCAACCGACAGAGTGATACTTCCGGCCTCGGTTGCGGTCTCGATGGGGTATGAATAAACCTCGATATTGCGCGCGACGTCCGAACCGCCCTGACCCAGATGGATCACCGAGCCCGCGCCGCCGGTCTGGGACCCGGACCACACGTGGCCTTCTTCCCCGTAACCTGCGCCGAATTCCAGCGCATGAAGCTGCAGATCGGTTTCGCCCTGCCACTGCAAGGCAACCCGGTTGAAGCTGTTGATCTCGGGCACATGCGTCGTCGCAACGGTACCTTTCTCATCCGGCAGCGAGATCAGGAAAATAGCGTATTCCGACAGCGCCGGGATGGTCAGGTTCAAGCCGCCAAGCGCATCGGTCTCGGTGCTGAAAACCAGCCCGTTGTGATGAACCTCAATGGTCTCATTGGCGTGGCAGGGGGCCTTGACCCGCAGCCGTACGTTGGCGCCGGGCACAGCCATGGCGCGCGCGCTCATATCGCAATTCGAAGGCAAACGGCTGGTTTCTGGCGCTGAGCGTATGGATTGAGATAGATCCTTGGGACGCGCTTCTGTCGGGGAAGAAGAGGTCAGGACAACGCTTTCCAGTCCGGTCAGGTCCGAGTCCTGCTCCGAGATCGAAGCGACGCGTTCACCGCTCGGCTCAGCATTGGGTTGCTGCGCCGATCCGTTTTGCATCAAATATCCAATGGCCAGAGCGCAGGCAACGGTTCCGCCCGTGGTCACGTAGTTCTTAATGACAAACAAGACACCCTCCCCAGTTGAAGGAGCGATTCGCAATTTGCTTCCCAATCAAGGCCAATATGTGGCCGTGAGGCGGACTCATTGTGGTGGAAAGCAGGTGACGTTAAGTCAACCTGCCGTGGCAATGTTTGAATTTTTTCCCCGAGCCACAGGGGCAAGGATCATTGCGTGACGGGTTACCCCAAGTCGAAGGATCATCCTCAACAAAACCCGGACGACTGTCACCAGACGCTTCAGCTTCGGCGATCGCCTCAGCATTCCCGGCAGCTTGATCCACAGCTTTCTGCGCCTGTGCCTGTTGCGCCGCCATCTGCGCGAGCATTTCCTTCTGTTCTTCTTCGCTCAGCGGGCGCACGCGCGACAATTGCTGAGTGACGGTTTCGCGCAAGGAATCAAGCATCCCTTCGAACAGCTGGAAGCTTTCGTTCTTGTACTCGTTCAGCGGATCGCGCTGTGCATAGCCACGGAAACCCACGACCGAGCGCAAATGCTCCAGCGTCAAAAGATGTTCGCGCCATTTGCCATCGATAGTCTGCAGCAGAACCTGCTTTTCGATGTTGCGCATGTTTTCCGGGCCAAAGGCCACGGCCTTCTGCGCCATCATTTCATCGGCGGCGTTGATCAGACGTTCGCGGATTTGCTCGTCATCCACGCCTTCCTCGGCGGCCCAGTCCTGAACCGGCGCATCGATGGTTAGCTTGTCTTTGACCGCTTCGTGCAGACCTTCTGTATCCCATTGATCTGCATATGATTTTGGCGGCATGAATTCGTCGATCATATCGTCGATCACCTGCTCACGCATATCGGACACGACATCCGACAGATCATCCGCTGACATGATTTCACGCCGCTGGCTGAACACGACTTTCCGCTGATCGTTCATCACGTCGTCGAATTTCAGAACGTTTTTGCGCATGTCAAAGTTGCGACCTTCGACTTTGGATTGCGCCCGTTCCAGCGATTTGTTCACCCAGGGGTGAATGATTGCCTCGCCCTCTTTCATGCCCAGCGTGGTCAGGACCTTGTCCAAACGTTCCGAACCGAAGATGCGCATCAGGTCATCTTCCAGGCTCAGGTAGAACACGGTGCGGCCCGGGTCACCTTGGCGTCCCGAACGCCCGCGCAGCTGGTTGTCGATCCGGCGGCTTTCATGACGTTCGGACGCCATTACGTAAAGACCACCGGCCTCCAGCACCTTTTCCTTTTCTTCCGCGTGCTTGGCTTCTTCTGCCGCACGCAACTCGGCCGGGTCAGCCTCGGGGTTTTCGGCCAGCGCCTGCAGCACCTTCATCTCGACATTGCCGCCCAGCTGAATATCGGTGCCGCGGCCCGCCATGTTGGTGGCGATGGTCACCGCACCCAGACGGCCGGCATCTGCCACGATCTGGGCTTCCTGTTCGTGCTGACGGGCGTTCAGAACGTTGTGCTCGATTCCCTCTTTGTCCAGCATCTGGCTGATCACTTCGGACTTTTCGATCGACGTGGTACCGACAAGAACCGGCTGACCTTTTTCACCGGCCTTTTTAACCTGTTCAATAATGGCACCGTATTTTTCGGCTGTCGTGCGATAGACCTGGTCGTCTTTGTCCTCACGCGCGATTGGTTTGTTGGTCGGAACCTCGACCACACCCAGACCATAGATTTCCTGAAATTCTTCCGCCTCGGTCAGCGCAGTGCCGGTCATGCCGGACAGCTTGTCATAGAGGCGGAAATAGTTCTGGAATGTCACGCTGGCCAGAGTCACATTCTCGGGCTGAATCTGTACGCCTTCCTTGGCTTCGATGGCTTGGTGCAGACCTTCCGACAAGCGGCGGCCCGGCATCATCCGACCGGTGAATTCGTCGATTAGCACCACATTGCCATCCCGAACGATATAGTCCTTGTCGCGTTGGAACAGTTTATGCGCGCGCAGGCCCTGATTGACATGATGCACTACAGTGGTGCTTTCGGGGTCGTACAGCGAATGCCCCTCGGGCAGCAGACCCGCTGAAAGCAGTTGCTGCTCCAAAAACTCGTTGCCTTCATCGGTGAACGTCACGCTGCGGCTTTTTTCATCGAGCGAGTAATGATCGTCCTGCAGCGTCGGGATCACGGTATCGATGGCAGTATAAAGGTCCGATCGGTCTTGTGCCGGCCCCGAGATGATCAGCGGTGTCCGCGCCTCATCAATCAGGATCGAGTCGACTTCGTCGACGATCGCGAAATTGTGGTGCTTCTGATAGACCTGTTCCAGATCGGCCTTCATGTTGTCGCGCAGATAGTCGAAGCCCAACTCATTATTTGTGGCATAGGTGATGTCACACTTGTACGCCGCCATCTTCTCGGCATCCGGTTGGCCCGACCAGATCACACCGGTCGTCATGCCAACGGACGCAAACACCTTGCCCATCCATTCCGAGTCGCGCTTGGCCAGGTATTCGTTCACCGTGACCACATGCACGCCCTTGCCGGTCAGAGCATTCAGATAGGCGGGGAAGGTGGCGACCAGGGTTTTGCCTTCACCCGTTTTCATTTCCGAGATGTTGCCCTGGTGCAGGAACAAACCACCCATCAACTGCACATCAAAGGCCCGAAGACCCAGGGCGCGCTTGGCCCCTTCGCGGACATTGGCAAATGCTTCCGGCAGCAAGTCATCCAGCTTTTCACCGTCCAGCGCTCGTTTGCGCAGCTCAGCGGTTTTCTCGATCAGGCCATCGTCGGTCAGGATCTCGAACTCCGGCTCCAGCGCATTGATCTTTTCGACCAGCGGGCGGGCCGCCTTGATCTTGCGGTCGTTCGGTGTTCCGAACACCTTTTTGGCGAGCGTTCCGAGTCCCAGCATGTTCACTCCAGCGGATCTGTTTTTTTCTTGGTTGCGACAGGCTTGCCCACCTTGCGCGCAGCCCCTAGATACGGGGGGTGAAAGGCGGCCCTGTCCAAGGCTTCAAAGCGATGTAAGGGGCAGGTTCCACAGTGTCAACGCTGCGCCCTGTCGCGGCAAAGAAATAGGATAATTCCATGCCCAAAGGCCTCACTTTTCTGCCATCGCTTGCGCTTGCTGCCGTGATGGCGTTGCCGCTGGCCGCCCAGGACGCACCGGATGCCAACACCGTGGTTGCCCGCGTGAACGGCGACGAGATCACATTGGGTCACGTCATCGCCACCGCCTCGGCGCTGCCGGCGCAGTATCAGCAGCTTGAAGATGAGGTGCTATATGATTTCATCCTCGAGCAACTGGTCCAGCAGCACCTGCTGAGCCTTGAACAGGAAGAGCTGAGTACACTAAACGCCCTTCGACTGGAAAACGAAACCCGGTCCCTGCGCGCCGTACAAACCGTCGAAGCGCTGACAGCCGCCAGTGTCACTGATGAGGCCATACAGGCCGCCTATGACACGCAATTCGCCGAGTTTCAGGGCGAAGACGAGTTCAATGCCAGCCACATTCTGGTCGAATCCGAGGACGAAGCCAAAGCTGTCAAAGCCCAACTTGAAGAAGGCGCAGATTTCGCTGAGCTAGCGAAAGAAAAATCCACAGGACCCTCTGGCCCCAATGGCGGTGCGCTGGGCTGGTTCGGCAAAGGCCAGATGGTGCCCGAGTTTGAAGGTGCCGTGCTTGGCCTTGAAAAGGGTCAGGTCTCGGATCCGGTGCAAACCCAGTTTGGTTGGCACGTGGTCACGCTGAACGACAAGCGCAAGACCGAGGCCCCCGAATTGGCGGTCGTGCGCGATGAATTGGCTCAGACCATTCGGCAAGAAGCAATTCAGGCCAAGATTGACGAGTTGACGCAGCAAGCGCAGATCGAGCGTCCCGCGCTCGAGGGCGCCGGCCCCGAGGTCATGCGCCAGCTGGAGCTGCTGCAGGAGTAACCCCGTGGCCACGATAACCAAGGTTTCACCGCTGGCCCCGGCGGCCTTCCCCGAATTGCCCGCGATCGACGGTGTGCGCTTCGCCACTGTCGAGGCTGGTGTCCGATATCAAGGCCGCACCGATGTGATGCTGGCCGTTCTTGATCCGGGCACCTCGGTGGCCGGAGTGTTCACCCGCTCGGCCACCCGTGCGGCCCCCGTTCTGGATTGTCAGGACAAGATCGGCGGGCCCGGCGACGGGCCTGCAGCGATCCTTGTGAATTCGGGCAACGCCAATGCGTTTACCGGCCATTACGGGCAGACCTCAGTGGCCGAGGTGACGCAAGCCGTCTCCAAAGCTACCGGTGTTGAGGTAGATCGGGTTTTTACCTCGTCGACCGGTGTCATCGGCGAGCCGCTGCCCCATGACCGCATCGTTGCACAGCTTGAGGCGTTGAAGGCGGGCCTCAGCCGTCACGCGATCGAGGACGCGGCGCGCGCGATCATGACCACCGACACCTTCCCGAAGGGGTCGTCGGCGCAGGTCGATATTGGCGGCCAAACAGTCTCTATTGCGGGGATAGCGAAGGGTTCCGGCATGATCGCGCCCGATATGGCGACGATGCTGGTTTATATCTTCACCGACGCTCAGATCGAGCAGACAGCGCTGCAGGCGATGCTGGGCGCGCAGACCGACCGGACCTTCAACTGCATCACTGTGGATAGCGATACCTCGACATCCGACAGCCTCTTGCTTTGCGCCACCGGGGCATCGGGCGTCGATGCCACCGGCAATGCCGCTTTCGCGCAAGCGCTGGAAACAGTGATGTTGGACCTTGCGCAGCAAGTGGTCCGCGACGGCGAAGGGGCCACGAAATTCGTCGAAATTCGTGTGACCGGCGCCGCCACGGATGCTGATGCCAAAACCCACGGGCTGGCTATCGCCAACTCCCCGCTGGTCAAAACCGCCATCGCGGGCGAGGACCCGAATTGGGGCCGCATCGTCATGGCCATCGGCAAATCCGGTGCTGCTGCAGACCGCGACCTTTTGAGCATATCGTTCGGAGACATCCTTGTGGCTGAAAAAGGCTGGGTCAGCCCCGACTACCGCGAGGAAGACGCTGCGGCCTATATGAAAGGTCAGGATTTGGTGATCGCAGTCGATCTGGGACTGGGTCAGGGCGCTTCCACCGTCTGGACCTGCGATCTGACCCACGGATATATCGAGATCAACGCGGATTATCGCTCGTGAAGACAGTATTGGTGTCTGCTGTCGCTCTGATCGACATCGAGGGCCGCGTCCTACTGGCCCAACGCCCCGAAGGCAAATCCATGGCCGGTCTCTGGGAATTCCCCGGCGGCAAGATCGAACCCGGAGAAACCCCCGAGGCCGCCCTGATCCGCGAATTGCACGAGGAACTGGGCATCGACACCTGGGCCTCGTGCCTCGCGCCGCTGACCTTTGCCAGCCACAGCTATGACGATTTCCACCTGCTGATGCCGCTGTATGCCTGCCGCAAATGGGAGGGGATACCGCAATCGAAAGAAGGACAGGCGCTGAAATGGGTGCGGGCGAATGATCTGAGGAACTACCCGATGCCTGCGGCAGATGTGCCGTTGATCCCGATTTTGCGGGATTGGCTATAAGCCCTTAAAAAAGACTCTAATCTGACTCAACTGGCAAAACGACAAAGCTCGGCAAATCACTGTGGTGCATGTCATTGCTGAACATATCGTTACGAAGGCAACCGACGTATTCTGCTTGAGGTTCCCTTTGTTCGATCCGGACTGGCCCGCCCTCACGCGTAGCAATTCCCGCATGCACCGCGGCCATACAAATGTTGCTCCACCAAGCGTACACTTCGCATCCCTGTACATTGAACGGCCGTATCCGTTGCGCCTCTTTTGTGCACATGCACTCAATGGGTAAGTCAAGTTCACCAATATGGCCGGGGCAATCCTGTAACTCATCGGCTGAAATCGGTCGACTCCCGCTACCAGCGATCACAAAAATCGCGATGGCCACAAATATGATCTGCTGAGCTCTATGCATTATCAATTCTATCACGAACTCACGCATTGCCCAAAGAAACGCGGAGGTTGTATTCGCTTTTGGCAGCGCTGGTTTATCCAGTTCAACGATTTTTACATCTTGTACAACTCGGAACTTCACTCCTCCGCCCCTGTTACAATTCGTAAGAATTGAGAAAACATCAGGCAAAACTTGACGCTGATCGTTACGACGTCCCTTATCGGGGCATTGGCGTTCGGGCACCATCCCGAACCCGCCATTTTCGGCCCGGGGAGGGGTCGGATGGGGAGGAGAAAAAGATTGGCTCAGACGCAGTCGGGCGCTGAAGGGATGGACTCTCTTCCGGCGCTATTACACCGCAATGTGACCCAGTTCGGGGATGCCCCGGCCTATCGGGAAAAGGAATTCGGGATCTGGCAATGCTGGACCTGGGCGGAAGCCGCCAAAGAAATCCGTGCCATCGCGCTTGGGTTTCTAGAACTTGGCGTTGAAAAGGGTGACCATATTGCTGTGATTGGTCGGAACCGTCCCGCCCATTACTGGTCGATGGTTGCCGCTCAGATGGTAGGCGCGGTGCCGGTGCCTCTGTATCAGGACTCGGTCGCCGAAGAGATGGCCTATGTGCTGGAACATTGCGGCGCGAAATATGTGGTCTGCGGTGATCAGGAGCAGGTCGACAAAGTCATCGAGATTCAGGAAAATCTCCATCAGGTCAAACACATACTTTATACCGACAAGCGCGGGATGCGGAAGTATGACCACTCGCAGATGAACGCGCTTGAGGACATCATGGCGGAGGGCAGCGCCGGTCATGCACGGTTTGACGCCGAACTGGACAAGCGCATCGCTGCGATCACCTATGACGACACCTGCGTAATGCTCTATACCTCGGGCACCACGGGCAAGCCCAAGGGCGTGGTGCTGTCGAACCGGAATGTCATCGAGAGCGCCAAGAACTCGGCCGAGTTCGATCGTCTGACCCGGAATGAAGATATTCTCTCATACCTGCCGATGGCGTGGGTTGGGGATTTCATCTTCTCCATCGGTCAGGCCTATTGGTGCGGTTTCTGTGTGAACTGCCCCGAAAGCGCCGACACGATGATGACCGACCTGCGCGAGATCGGGCCAACCTACTTCTTTGCTCCGCCGCGTGTGTTCGAGACGCAGCTGACCAATGTGATGATCCGGATGGAGGATGCGGGCAAGCTGAAACAACGGATGTTCCACCACTTCATGGCGCATGCCAAAAAAGTCGGTGGTCTGTTGCTGGACGGCAAGCCGGTGGGCTTTGGCGACAAGCTGAAATACGCACTGGGTAACCTGCTGGTTTACGGTCCGCTCAAGGACACTTTGGGCTACGGTAGGTTCCGTGTTGGCTATACAGCGGGCGAGGCGATTGGGCCGGAAATCTTTGATTTCTATCGCTCTTTGGGCATCAACCTGAAACAGCTATATGGTCAGACCGAAGCCACCGTGTTCATTACAGTGCAACCGGATGGGGAGGTACGGGCCGATACGGTCGGCGTCCCCGCACCGGATGTTGAGCTGAAAATCGACGATAAGGGTGAGATCCACTATCGCTCGCCCGGGGTGTTTGTTGAATATTACAACAACCCGGACTCCACAGCTTCGACCAAAGATGCCGAAGGCTGGGTCGCCACTGGGGATGCCGGGTTCATCGAGGAGAACTCGGGCCATCTGCGGATCATCGATCGCGCCAAAGACGTGGGCAAGATGGCCGATGGCTCGATGTTTGCGCCGAAATACGTCGAGAACAAGCTGAAGTTCTATCCTGACATTCTTGAGGTCGTGCTGTTCGGTAACAGCAAGGATCGCTGCGTAGCCTTCATCAATATTGACCTGACAGCTGTCGGAAACTGGGCCGAACGTAACAATGTGGCCTACGCGTCCTATCAGGAGCTAGCGGGTCATCCCCGTGTGTTAGAGACGATTCGGAGCCATGTGGAAGAGGTGAACAAGTCGGTTGCGGCGGATGAAATGCTGTCGGGCTGTCAGGTGCATCGTTTCGTGGTTCTGCATAAGGAACTGGATGCGGATGATGGTGAAATGACCCGGACCCGCAAGGTGCGGCGTGGGTTTGTCGAGGACAAATTCAGCGACATTATTGCGGCGTTGTACGACGGGTCGTCGAGCGTTTCGACCACGACTGAAGTGACCTATGAAGATGGTCGTAAGGGATCGATTTCTGCGACGTTGGAAATTGTCGATGCGCCAGTGGTTCCGGTCGCGCAGCACAAGGTGGCGGCGGAATGAGTGGGCTGACGCGCGCCGCTCGACCTGCGGTCATCGCCCCGCCCGCCGTCCCGTTTTTGTGTCAGGGAGGTTCTGATGCTGGATAACTCCGAAGGATATGTCACCGAAGACGGCCGCAAGATCGGCGGTGTGGTGATGGAGATGAAGAACATCACCCTGCGCTTTGGCGGCGTGGTGGCGATCAAGGATATCTCGTTCGACATCCGTGAGGGTGAGATCCGTGCGATCATCGGGCCAAACGGGGCGGGTAAGTCCTCGATGCTGAATGTGATCTCGGGCTTTTATGTTCCGCAAGAGGGTGAGGTTTGGTTTCACGGTGCCAAACGCCCGCCGATGCGGCCCTTTGAAGTAGCCCAGCAAGGGATCGCGCGGACGTTCCAGAACATTGCCTTGTTTGAAGGGATGAGCGTTCTGGACAACGTCATGACCGGGCGTTTGGGTTTTATGAAGACCAATATTCTTCAGCAAGCGCTGTGGAAGGGCAAGGCCGAGGCAGAAGAGACCGAGAATCGCGAGGCGGTCGAGAAGATCATTGATTTCCTTGAGATTCAGCACATCCGCAAAACGCCGGTGTCCCGGCTGCCTTACGGGTTGAAGAAACGCGTCGAACTGGCGCGCGCGCTGGCAGCGGAACCGAAACTGCTGCTGCTGGATGAGCCGATGGCCGGGATGAACGTCGAAGAGAAAGAGGACATGAGCCGCTTTATCCTCGACGTGAATGACGAGTTTGGCACCACGATTGCGCTGATCGAGCACGATATGGGCGTGGTAATGGATCTGAGCGACCGTGTGGTTGTGATGGATTACGGCAAAAAGATTGGTGACGGCACCCCGGATGAGGTGCGCAACAACCAAGAAGTCATTGATGCCTATTTGGGGGTCAGCCATGACTGAGGTCCGGGCAGAATTGGGGAGGGGCTGGCATGCCTGAACAATTAATCTTCGCGATGGAGGTCATCCTCAACGGTCTGATGGCTGGGGTGCTGTATGCGCTGGTCGCGCTGGGCTTTGTGTTGATCTACAAGGCGTCGGGGATTTTCAATTATGCCCAAGGGGTTATGGCCCTGTTTGCGGCGATGACGCTGGTCGGAATCATGAACGGGCAGGTGCCTTTTGCGCACCTGATCAACGCGACTTTCGGCACGCACGTCTATAATTTTGGTTGGAATGTGCCCGCGTTGCTTGCGATTATTCTGACCATGGCCGTGATGGTGTTGCTGGCCTGGTGCGTGCAGCGGTTCGTGATGCGCCATCTGGTCGGACAGGAACCGATCATCCTGTTCATGGCGACCATCGGTCTGGCCTATTTCCTTGAGGGCGTCGCCGACCTGATGTGGGGGTCCGAGATCAAGACGCTGGATGTGGGTCTGCCGCAGGGTATCAACCTGTGGATTGACGAGACGACTTTTAACATCTTCGACTACGGTTTCTTCATCGACAATCTGGACATCGTGGCCACGATCATCGCAGCACTTCTGGTGGCGGCTCTGGTGGCGTTCAGCCAGTACACCAAGCAGGGTCGGGCGATGCGTGCGGTGGCGGATGACCATCAGGCGGCGCTATCGGTCGGGATTTCGCTGAACTTCATCTGGATCATGGTCTGGTCGGTCGCCGGGTTTGTGGCGCTGGTCGCGGGCATCATGTGGGGCACCAAATCGGGCGTCCAGTTCTCGCTGTCGCTGATCGCGCTGAAGGCGCTGCCGGTGCTGATGCTAGGCGGGTTCACCTCGATCCCCGGAGCCATTGTCGGTGGCCTGATCATCGGTGTGGGTGAGAAACTGTTCGAGTTCGCCATCGGCCCAATGGTTGGCGGTGCGACTGAGAACTGGTTTGCCTATGTATTGGCGCTGATATTCCTCGTGTTCCGACCTCAAGGCCTGTTCGGCGAGAAGATCATCGAGAGGGTGTAGGGCGTGACCAAGCTGATTGCCATCATCAACGTGATCGCATGGGCGGGGTTTTGGGCTTTCGGCTACATCGCCCTGACATCGAGCGATCTGACCGAGGGCCAACTTGTG
Organism: Ruegeria sp. B11; assembly: GCF_056539785.1. NCBI lineage: Bacteria > Pseudomonadati > Pseudomonadota > Alphaproteobacteria > Rhodobacterales > Roseobacteraceae > Ruegeria > Ruegeria sp. B11. Next base: position 90,906 of record NZ_JBQFVO010000007.1, read on the forward strand.
ATCGCTGTAATTCTGGCCTTTGCCGGGCTGGTCATGGGCATCCTGGCTTACATGAAACTGGTGCGCGCTTCCGAGGCCACCGGATATGCCAAAGGGTCCAATCAACTGGACGCCGCTGCCCGCAATCGGGCGCAGGAAGAATGGGGAAAGTAAGTTATGTTCTATCGTGAGGCCGGGGATTTCAAAACCTCATATATCGCCGACAGCCAGACTTTCCCGATCAAGTTTGACCGGTATCGGTATTATGTCGTGCTGGCGGTGGCGTTCGGGATCATTCCGTTCATCATCAACGACTATTGGGCCAACGCGCTGCTGCTGCCATTCCTGATCTATGCCATCGCTGCGATCGGGCTGAACATTCTGGTGGGCTATTGCGGACAGGTGTCGCTGGGCACCGGCGGGTTCATGGCTGTGGGGGCCTATGCCTGTTACAAGTTGATGACGGCCTTTCCCGATGTTAGCATGTTCATCCATGTGATCCTAGCCGGCGGCATCACCGCCATTGTGGGTGTCCTATTCGGCTTACCATCACTGCGGATCAAAGGCTTTTATCTGGCGGTTGCCACGCTGGCGGCGCAGTTCTTTCTTGTGTGGCTGTTTAACCGGGTGCCGTGGTTCTACAACTACTCGGCCTCGGGCCAGATCAATGCGCCGGAACGCGACGTATTTGGGATCATCATCACCGGCCCGAATGCTCCGGCATGGGCGACTTATCTGTTCTGCCTGATCTTCCTGACCGTCTGCGCGATCATCGCGCGTAACCTGACCCGCGGCACCACTGGTCGTACCTGGATGGCAATCCGCGACATGGACATCGCGGCCGAGATCATCGGGGTGAACCCGCTCAAGGCCAAGCTGACCGCCTTTGCTGTCAGTTCGTTCTTCGTGGGCGTGGCCGGCGCGCTGTTCTTTGCGGTCTATCTGGGCGCGGTCGAGGTTGGCGAAGTGTTCGGCATTCAAAAATCGTTCCTGGTGCTGTTCATGGTGATTATCGGCGGATTAGGGTCTATTTTTGGATCCTTTGCCGGTGCCGCCTTCCTCGTGCTGCTGCCAGTCGTTTTGAAACTGCTTGGCGTCGATCTGCTGGGCTGGCCCACAGATATCGTGGCGCACCTGAACCTCGTCATCGTCGGTGCTCTGATCATCATGTTCCTGATCCTCGAACCGCACGGTCTGGCGCAGCTCTGGCGTGTGGCGAAAGAGAAACTCAGACTCTGGCCGTTCCCGCACTAAGGACCGGCCCAACGAAAAGACGGGTGTGAAACCCGAAACCCAACATCGGATCAACCAAGGGAGGAGACACCCGATGAAAAAGAAACTGGCAACCCTGGCGCTGGGCGCCGTGATGGCCGCAGGTCCGGTCATGGCCGACCTCGTATTCCCGTCGCTCAGTTACCGGACCGGGCCTTATGCGGCCGGCGGTATCCCATTTGCGGACGGATATGCCGACTACTTCACACTGCTGAACGAACGCGATGGCGGTATCGGCGGTGTTGCGGCCAACGTGATCGAATGCGAGACCGGATATAACACGGAAAAAGGCGTGGAATGTTATGAATCGACCAAGGGCGAAGGTGCTCTGGTCTATCAGCCCCTGTCCACCGGCATCACCTATCAGTTGATCCCTAAAGTGACCGCAGACGGCATTCCGCTGCACACAATGGGTTATGGCCGCACCTCGGCGGCGAACGGTAAGGTGTTCAGCAACGTGTTCAACTATCCTGCCAACTACTGGAACGGGGCGTCGGGCGCGATCAACTATCTGCTGGACGAAAACGGTGGCGACTTGAGCGGCAAAAAGATCGCGCTGGTCTATCACAACTCGGCCTATGGCAAGGAACCGATCCGTACGCTGGAAACACTGGCTGAAAAACATGGCTATGACCTGACCCTGCTGCCGGTCGACCACCCCGGTCAGGAGCAGAAGTCGCAGTGGCTGCAAATCCGCCGGGAAAAGCCCGACTATGTGATCATGTGGGGCTGGGGCGTGATGAACCAGGTCGCCGTGCAAGAAGCCGCCAATATCCGCTTCCCGATGGAGAACTTCATCGGCGTCTGGTGGTCCGGGGCCGAGTTTGATGTTGAGCCTGCGGGTGATAAGGCCACCGGTTACAAAGCGCTGACCTTCACCGGTCTGGGCGACGACTATCCTGTCTATGACGACCTGAAGAAATATGTCGTCGATGCGGGCAAAGCTGCAGGCGCCGGTGATCAACTGGGTACGGTGCAGTACAACCGCGGCCTCTATGCTGCGATGCTGGCCGCAGAAGCAGTGAAAACCGCGCAAGAAATGCACGGCACTGCCGAGATCGACGCATCGATGATGCGCGATGGCATGGAGGCGCTGGAGATCACCAACGCCAAGATGGAAGCGCTGGGTATGGCCGGTTTCGGACCTGAATTCGCGGTCTCATGCGAAAACCACGGCGGCCCAGGCCTTGTCGGTGTTGTTCAGTGGGATGCAGCGGCGGGTACCTGGAACTCGATTCAGGGCTTCGAACCGACTGACGCTGAGGTCATCAACGCACTGATCGACGAAGACTCGGGCGCATATGCTGCTGAGAACAATATTTCTCAGCGCTGCGAATAAGGTGCTCTGAACCAAACGGGGCGGCGGATCGCTGCCGCCCCGAACCCCACACTCGCACAAGGACACGCGCTGATGTTGGATGCGGCACAAACCACTGACGTGCAGGCGGAAACCCTGCTTGAGGTCAACAATATCGAGGTGATCTACAACCATGTGATCCTTGTTCTGAAAGGCGTCAGCCTGACTGTGCCCAAGGGCGGCATCACAGCCCTACTGGGTGGCAATGGTGCGGGCAAGACAACCACATTGAAGGCCGTGTCGAACTTGCTGCATTCGGAACGGGGCGAGGTCACCAAAGGCTCGATTAAATATCGCGGCGAGGGCGTGCATGAAAGCGACCCGGCTGCCTTGGTGGAGAAGGGCGTCATTCAAGTCATGGAAGGCCGCCACTGTTTCGAACACCTCACAGTCGAAGAAAATCTGCTGACCGGTGCCTATACCCGTAAGGACGGGTCTGCCGCGATCCAGCAGGACCTGGAACTGGTTTACAATTACTTCCCACGCTTGAAGGAACGCCGTCGTAGTCAGGCCGGTTATACTTCGGGTGGTGAGCAGCAGATGGTTGCGATGGGCAGGGCTCTGATGTCACGGCCCGAGACCATCCTTCTTGATGAACCCTCAATGGGTCTAGCCCCGCAACTTGTCGAAGAGATTTTTGGCATCGTAAGGGACCTGAACGAGAAGGAAGGCGTGTCCTTCCTGCTGGCTGAGCAGAACACAAATGTGGCTCTAAGGTTTGCTCATTACGGTTATATTCTGGAATCTGGCCGCGTGGTGATGGACGGCCCCGCCGCTGAATTGCGCGAAAACCCGGACGTAAAGGAATTTTATCTTGGCATGTCTGACGAAGGCCGAAAGAGCTTTCGAGACGTGCGCTCATACCGCCGCCGCAAGAGATGGCTGTAAGCGGGTGGAGGATATTTCAATGACCTATTTTGATAAGCTTGAAACCCGATCCGCTGACGAGCGCACCGCTGATCACGCGCGCGCCTTGCCAGAACAGATTGCCCGCGCTCAAAAAGCGCCCGGATATGCCGGCATCCTGTCCAACGTGGACGCCGGCACAGTGACAGACATGCAGGCGCTGGCACAACTGCCGGTTCTGCGAAAATCCGATCTGACAAAGGCGCAGGGCACCCGGCCTCCGTTTGGAGGGTTCACCGTCAAACCGGCGCGGAATTTCCAGCATGTCTTTCAATCTCCGGGGCCAATCTATGAGCCCGGCAGCACTGATCACGACTGGTGGCGCATGGGCCGGTTCCTGAATGCAGCCGGGGTTGGTCCGGGCGATATCGTTCAGAACTGTTTTGGCTATCACCTCACCCCCGCGGGCATGATCTTTGAAAGCGGCGCGCAGGCCGTTGGCGCGTCGGTCCTGCCTGCAGGTACAGGTCAGACCGAGTTGCAGGTGACCGCTGCGCGCGATGTGGGTTGCACCGCATATGCAGGTACGCCCGACTATCTGAAAGTCATTCTTGATAAAGCCGAAGCCATGGGCGTCGCGCTGAAATTTTCCAAGGCCGTTGTGGGTGGCGGGGCGCTGTTTCCAAGCCTACGACAGGATTACGCCGATCGGGGCATCGTCTGCCTGCAATGCTACGCGACCGCTGATCTGGGCAACATAGCTTATGAAAGCCCTGCGATGGAGGGTATGATCATCGACGAACACGTGATCGTTGAGATCGTCACCCCCGGCACAGGAACCCCGGTTGCACCTGGTGAAGTAGGTGAGGTGGTTGTGACCACGCTGAACCCCGATTACCCGTTGATCCGATTTGCCACCGGTGATCTGTCGGCGATCATGCCCGGAGAGTCTCCGTGCGGGCGCACAAATATGCGTATCAAAGGCTGGATGGGTCGCGCCGATCAGACCACCAAGATCAAGGGCATGTTCGTCCGCCCCGAACAGGTGGCCGCGCTGGTCGACAAGCATGATGAAATCGTCAAGGCGCGTGTCATTGCGGCGCGACAGGGCGAGATGGATACCATGACCGTTCAGATCGAAAGCCCCTGCGAGAACGATGGTGCCTATGCAAAATCGGTGGTCGAAGTCCTGAAACTGAAAGGCGCGATTGAAGTTGTGGCGCCGGGCTCATTACCAAAAGATGGCTTGGTGATCGAGGATCAGCGCGTTTATGAATAGGCATCTGCGGCGAACATTGCCGCAGTTTTTGTTAGTCCGCCCACTGGTGTTTCTTAGAGTTTTAGTCGATTAAAGGCAGACCCTACGGGATTCTCAGTCAGACGCCATGGCCGAAGTCGAATATTCAGAACACGGAACGCATAATCGCGGCGCACTAGGCACACGCTTTGTGGGCGGCATTGCCTATGTCGTGGCAGCCGCCTGTCTGTTGCCAATGGTGGCGGTTGTTCTGGCGGCGGTGACCGGTGGCACCGACACAATTTCCCATTTGTTAGAGACTGTTTTGCCTGGCTATGCGCTGACCACGGTGATCCTGGTGGTGCTGGTCGCAGCAGGGACGTTTTCGATTGGCGTCGGCGCTGCGTGGCTGGTCACGATGACCCGCTTTCCCGGAGTGCGGTGGCTGGAAATCGCTCTGGTCCTGCCGCTGGCCTTTCCGGCTTATGTGCTGGCCTATGCCTATACCTTCATTCTGGATCACCCCGGAATCGTTCAGACCACGCTGCGGGATGTGACCGGCTGGGGCCCGCGCGACTATTGGTTCCCCGAGATTCGCTCGACCGAGGGTGCGGCGGTGATGTTGATCCTGGTGTTGTATCCCTATGTCTATTTGCTGGCGCGCGCGGCGTTTCTGCAGCAAAGCGCCACGGCCTTTCTGGCGGCCCGGGCGCTGGGCAACGGCCCTTGGCATGCCTTTTGGCGCGTATCCCTGCCGATGGCACGCCCGGCGATTGCGGGGGGCGTCTTGCTGGCGGTTATGGAAACCATCGCCGATTTCGGCACAGTCGCCTATTTCGGAGTGCAGACTTTTGCCACTGGCATCTACACAAGCTGGTTTTCCATGGCTGATCGCGCTGCTGCGGCGCAACTCGCCCTTTGTCTGTTGGGTTTTGCGCTTGTCATGGCCGTGGCCGAGCGGACACAGCGCGGCAAAGCCAAATACTATCAGGCAGGCAAGCGCCACGCAGGTCTGCCAGCGGCGCAACTCAAGGGATGGCAATCACTTGCGGCATTTCTGCTATGCGCAATTCCCGTCCTGTTCGGATTCCTTCTGCCTGTGGTTATCCTAGTGCAGATGGGGTTGGAATCCGAGCAGAACCTGCTGTCGCGCCGATATATCGGGTTCATACAGAACTCGCTGACACTGGCGGGGGCTGCGGCGGTTATCACCGTCAGCGCGGCGATTTCGATAGGATTCTTCCAACGCCTGCGCCCCGGGCGCGGGTCCGCCATGGCGGCTTATGTGGCGCGGTTGGGCTATGCAGTGCCGGGTGGCGTGATCGCCGTGGGGCTGATCGTCCCCTTTGCGGGATTCGACAACGCACTGGATGCGTGGATGCGCCAAACCTTTGGTATCTCGACCGGACTGCTGGTCACTGGATCCATCTGGTTGTTGATCGCGGCCTATATGGTGCGCTTTTTGGCCGCCGCGCTCAGCGCCTATGAAGGTGGGCAGAGTACCGTTCACGCCAATATGGATGCCGCCGCGCGGTCACTGGGTCAAACCCCGTTAGGAACGCTGCGCCGGGTACATCTGCCGATCCTTACGCCTTCATTGCTGACGGCACTGTTGATTGTCTTTGTGGATGTGATGAAAGAGCTGCCCGCGACCCTGATCATGCGGCCTTTTAACTTCGACACGCTAGCAGTGCAGGCCTATCGTCTGGCCTCGGATGAGAGGCTTGAAGGTGCAGCGGTTCCGTCGCTGGTTATTCTGGCTGTCGGGTTGCTGCCGGTGATCTTGATTTGCCGTCAGGTTGGGCGCAGATAGCGGGCGGGCGATCCAAAAATACAACACCTTGATGCCAGTGGGCTTGATTCGACGGCGATTTCCGGCAAGGCTTGTCATATGAACATGCAGCCTCCCAGCCGGTTCGGGTCCGGCTCTGCCCAGATGCCGGTCGCGTTTGACCGGCGCGAGATGTCTCAAATCCTGTCTGTTTATGGCCGAATGGTTGCTGCCGGTGAATGGCGCGACTACGGAATCTCGAACCTGCGGGATATGGCGGTATTTTCGATTTTTCGGCGCACGGCGGAACATCCCATCTACAGGGTCGAGAAGCACCCGCGCCTGCGGCTACGTCAGGGCATGTATTCCGTGGTCGGCATGGATGGGCGTATTTTGAAGCGCGGGCACGATCTGCGCTCGGTTCTGAGGGTTCTGGAACGCAAGCTTATCCGTGCGGTTGACCTGGATTAGAGCCTTTTATGCGCTGTAACCGGCCCGTCGCCCTGGGCGGCGATCCGGGCAATCGCCTGATCCATCGGTTCGAGCGCAACGGCCATGTGATAGGCGTTGGCGTGAAGTAGAAGGTTTTCGGCGGCAACCCAGGCAACATGGCCTTTCCAGAACAGCAAGTCTCCGCGCCGTGCGGGATCGCCCTCGGGCACCGATCCACCAACTTCGCGTTCCTGATCGCCGCTGTCTCCGGGACAAGGAACGCCGCAGGCGAGCAGTGCGAGCTGCACGAGGCCCGAGCAATCCAGCCCGAATCGACTGTTACCACCCCAAAGATAAGGGGTGCCGAGAAAAAGTTCGGCCGCGGTAACGGGATCGGTCAGCAGGGAATAGGCGGGCACGGCATGCACCCCCGGAATGAACCCGATTGGCGTTTCCAGAAACCCGCCCTCCTCAGACAGAGCCCTGATTTTACTGCCAAAGCTAAGAGAGGTCAGATCGCGGCTTTTTATATCGGGCTTCTGATAGGCATGGGTCGAAGCGGCGACGATCCAGTGAGTCTGTGGCTCAATTGGTCCCAGATCGTCCGTCGCCACCCATCCGGTATAGCCGTCCTTGCTGGCTGAGATCTTGCTCCAGCCGTTTTGGTCGTCCAAAACAGTGACCGTGTCGCCGAACAACAATTGCCGGTCGCGCGGACCGTCAGGGTGGCGCAGCAGGTCTATGACCGGTTGAATGATGCGCGCCTGAGTCATAGGCCAAGGATCTCTGGCAAAGCCCCCAGGAGGGCACGCGGGCCTTGGCCCAAACCACCCTTGCTGCGACCGGGTTCCTTACTGCGTTGCCACGAATAGATGTCAAAATGCATATAGCGACTTTCGGCAGCGAACCGGCGCAGGAACAGTGCCGCGGTGATAGAGCCTGCAAATCCACCAGAAGGCGCATTGTCGAGGTTAGCGATGCCGGGTTCGATCATCGCTTCATAGGGGTCATGAAAAGGCATACGCCAGACCGGATCAGCGGCAGCCCGGCCAGCACGCGCCAGCACGTCGGCGGCTTTGTCGTCATCGGTATAAAACGGGGCCAGATCAGCGCCCAATGCAACCCGGGCCGCGCCAGTCAAAGTGGCCATCGAGATGAGCAGGTTTGGCGCCCCTTCATGCGCCAGAGCAAGGGCATCGGCCAGCACCAACCGACCCTCGGCATCAGTGTTGTTGATCTCAACCGTTAGCCCATTACGCGCCGTCAGGATGTCGCCGGGGCGGAAAGCATTGCCCGCTACTGCGTTTTCGACCGCCGGGATCAGGACCCGTAATTGCACTTTCAGATCCAGCGCCATGATCATACGGGCCAGACCCAGCACATTGGCCGCTCCGCCCATATCTTTTTTCATCAACCCCATCGACGCACCGGGTTTCAGATTCAGGCCGCCTGTATCGAAACAGACCCCTTTCCCAACTAATGTTAGTTTTGGCCCTTGATCGCCCCAGTTCATCTCGATCAGACGCGGGGCCTGTTCGGCAGCACGCCCCACCGCGTGGATCATCGGAAAATTCTGTTCCAGCAACGCATCGCCTGTGATGACCGAGATGTCTGCACCGTGTTCCCGTGCCTGTGCCTCAACCGCGTGTTGTAATTGCACCGGGCCCATGTCCGAAGTGGGTGTGTTGACCAGATCCCGTGTCAATGCCTCGGCATTGGCCATGATTTCGATCCGCCGGGCATCTATGCCCTCGGGCTCAATAAGCGTGGCGTTGGCCGGGCTTTGCGCGGCATAGCGATCAAAGGCATATCCCGTCATCAGCCAGCCCAGGCATTCAGCCTCAAGCACATCTGCGGGAACGCCCGAGGTGATATGATAGGTGCCCTTGGGCAGCGATTCTGCGGCAGCGGCTAGCGGAAATCGCTTGCGTACCCGTTTTGCCGCGCTGCCATATCCCGCCAAGGCAAACTGCGGATTACCATCTGTGCCGGGCACCAGAAGTGTTTGACCCAGAGCTCCGGAAAACCCATCGGCCGCAACCCAAGCTCGGATATGATCCGGCTGATCGGTCAGCCAGCTTTCAAAATCTGATTGCTCTAACACATGTAGTGGCAGCGATGGGTCGGAGGCAGGGGCGAAGGACAGGGTCATGCGTGTCTCGGCTGGTTGGATTTTCGCCCAGACTATCTGTCTGCGGCGCACTCGCAACCCCCTCTCAGACAGATAGATCTTGTTGGTCCCAGACGGCAGTCAGCGATCGCTCGCCCACCCGGATCAGGCGGCTCAGAGTCGCCCCTGTCGCGACCGCATCGCCAGCGTCGACAGTACAGGCTACATCGCCTGCCACACGTGCCAGTGCTGTCATGCCGATTTGCTCGGATATGGCTACGAGAGATTTTGCGCATTTGCGCAGCCCGGCCCAATCGCGTTGCCGCCAAAACCGTTCACAATTCGACAGCCGCAACGCCAGTTCTTCAACCGTGCGGCACAGCACGTCCATCGCGTTGGTGTCGCCGAGCTGATTGTACAGGCTGCTCAGGCGGTCCGGGTCCAGACGCACGGGTTCCTTCTGTTCCAGTGTGATAATCTTGTCCACCACATTCACCCCAATTGAAATGCCCCCACGGCACAGTCAGAGATTGGCGGCAAAATACTTTGCAAAACCTTGCACCGGTTCAGAAGAATGGGTCGAATTTTCTGAGAATTCAGGCTTCCACGCGGTTCTGTGGGCAAAACCGGGCGAGAGTCCGGTCACACCTCTTGCGTTGACGCTCACTTGCTGCCAGTACCGTAGAAACCGGACAGAGAAGGACAGGATCATGCCGATTACCACTGACGAGCTGGCCGCTGCCCGTACCGCCTGGGGCGATGGGTTGATTGCGATCTCCAAAGCTTTTGAAGACGGTGGGATCGATGCGGCCCGTTCCGTTGCCGAGGGTGTTCTGGATGCGGCATACGGCTATAATCTGGGTCCGGTCCTGTTCAAACCAACTATGGCGTCCGGAGATCAAACCTTTCGCCCGACTCGCCACGGTGCACTGGCCTATTTTGTCGGTCACGATGCCGAATTTCCGCTTGATGGCGGTTTCGGAATCAAGGGTTGGCGCGAAATGGCAAGTGAGACATCGGCCAGCTTCGTCGAAGGCGATGTCGCCATGTGGATGGGCAAGGTCATTCTGTCGGATAGCCAAGGTAACATAACGCAAGTCGACAAAAGCTTCGGCTACAAAAAAGACGCTGACGGAGTGCTTCGCATCGTGCTGCACCATTCGTCGCTGCCTTACCAGCCACCGGCCTGATCCTGCGGGCCATACGATCGGGCCTCTGAAATTACGTCGATTTTTTGATATGTTTCCGATGATGTTTTCAGAATCGGATCGAGCTCATGAAATTGATCAAACGTATTCTCGTCACCCTACTGGTGATCATTCTGGCGCTTGTCGGAGTGTCTTATCTGCTCCCCGGAAAAGCCAAAGTGTCCCGCAGCATCACGATCGACGCACCAGCCTCGGCGATTTTTCCCTATGTGAATTCGATGCAGGAGACCGAGAAATGGTCCCCCTGGCTGTCCCGGGACCCCGAAACCAAGCTGAGCTATAGTGGCCCGGAAGCGGGTGTTGGAAACATACTGAACTGGGCCTCGGACAACCCGCAGGTGGGAATCGGTTCGCAGGAAATCACCGAGAGCACCCCGGATCAGTCCGTGCAAACCGCACTGGATTTTGGCCCGATGGGGACAGCCACCGCCTCGTTCCAGTTGCGGCCCGAAGGATCAGGCACACAGGTTACTTGGGGCTTCGTATCCGACCTTGGTATGAACCCCATGTCCCGCTGGATGGGCCTAATGATGGACAATTGGGTCGGCGGAGATTACGAGCGCGGGTTGGAGAATTTGAAGACGCTGGTTGAGGGACAGGGGTGAAGGATCAGGCAGGAGGCATCTCTCTGATGACTGCTTTGAGGCCATACCAGAAACGATTGATGAAATGTACGTGCGCTCATAGCAGTCCATTTGCCGCGCAGGAGTTTGAGTTCAAGCCATCGTGCAGCGCAAATAACCTCCGCTGACGCGGTGTTCAACTCGGTTCAAGCCCATACAGAACGGGGCGTGGATCGTTTGGTCCTTCGCTTCAATGCCATTTGTAGTGCCTACCATTTTGACGACAGCTTAATCGGGGCGACCACCGACAACCCGTCTGTTATTGAATATCAAATCGTGAAGACCGTAGGTTCGAATGTGCAAGTTGGTTTCTCGAAAGCCACAGATTCGATTTTGATGCTCTGAACATTTGGAAAGGTGTGTTTATGAGGCGAACGGTATTGATGTTAGCTGTTTTGGCATTAGCGGGATGCGCTTCAACCACCACTCCTCCATCAGCACCTATTCCAAACCCCGGTCGCGCGAGCGCGCCCGTCAGTTCACAACAGGCACAAATAAGGTTCCGTCAGGTCGCCTCACGAATAGAACCTGTGGCAGAACGAGAATGCCGCCGCCGCACTAAGAATGTGAATTGTGATTTTTTGATCCGCATTGATCCAGACAAAAAAGCACCCTCAAACGCGTATCAGAGTTTAAGCAAGTCGGGGCGCCCCGTTATCACAATGACTCAAGCGCTGATACGGAATGTAAACAACACTGATGAACTTGCATTTATTATGGCGCATGAGGCCGCTCACCACATTCAAGGGCATTTGGCGCGACAGGCCCAAAATGCGGCGGCTGGTGCGGTGCTTTTGGCCGGTCTAGCAACAATTGCGGGGTCAGGGCCGAATGACATTGCCGCAGCACAAGACATTGGAGCCTTTGTTGGTGGGCGCAGCTATTCAAAAAACTTTGAATTGGAAGCTGATCGACTAGGCACTGTAATAGCCTACAAAGCGGGTTATGATCCACTCAAGGGTGCGCTGTACTTCGCACGAGTTCCTGATCCTGGTGATCGCTTTCTGGGGACGCATCCCCCAAACTCTCAAAGATACTATGCGGTAAAAGCGACAATGTCCCAGATCGGTGGCTAACCAACTGGTGCTGGATAGGCAATGGCAACGCATGCACAGGGCGGCTTTGCCCCGCAATATTGCCATCTCTGCCCGTCCACAAAATAATAAACCCCACTGGCGGTACAGCGGGGTTTAATAGAGTCATAACCAACTGGCGAAGGTTACCCCTTCTTCAGAACTTCACGGCCCAGCAATTCTGCAATTTGAACAGCGTTCAATGCCGCGCCTTTGCGCAGGTTGTCCGAAACGCACCACAGGTTGATGCCATTCTCAACCGTCGAATCCTGACGGATGCGGCTGATGAACGTGGCGAAATCGCCCGCGCATTCGATTGGTGAGACGTATCCACCCGGTTCACGCTTGTCGATTACCATGATGCCCGGTGCTTCGCGCAGGATGTCGCGGGCTTCGTCTTCGTCGAGGAACTCTTCGAACTCGATATTCACGGCCTCGGAGTGGCCAACGAATACCGGAACGCGAACGCAGGTTGCGGTGACCTTGATCGACGGATCGACGATCTTTTTGGTCTCGACAACCATCTTCCACTCTTCCTTGGTCGAGCCGTCTTCCATGAAGACGTCGATTTGAGGGATGACGTTGAAGGCGATCTGTTTCTGGAACTTCTTCGGCTCAACCTCGGTCGTCGGGTTGTAGATGGCCTTGGTCTGATCCCAAAGCTCGTCCATGCCTTCCTTGCCGGCTCCCGACACCGATTGATAGGTCGAGACGACCACGCGCTTAATGCGTGCACGGTCATGCAGCGGCTTCAGCGCGACCACCATCTGCGCGGTCGAGCAGTTGGGGTTGGCAATGATGTTTTTGTTTTTATAGTCGTGGATCGCCTCGGGGTTACATTCCGGCACGATCAGCGGAATGTCCGGGTCATAGCGATAGAGCGAGCTGTTATCGATCACCACGCAGCCAGCCGCTGCCGCCTTGGGGGCGTAAACCTTTGTGGCCTCGGAACCCACAGCAAACAGCGCCATGTCCCAACCAGTGAAATCGAATGTGTCCAGATCTTTGGTAGTGAGCGTCTTGTCGCCAAATGTCACCTCAGTACCCAGCGAACGACGGCTTGCCAGAGCAGCAAGTTCATCGACAGGGAACTGGCGTTCCGCCAGGATGTTCAGCATTTCGCGGCCCACGTTGCCCGTGGCGCCGACGACTACGACGCGATAGCCCATTTCATGTCTCCAAAGTTAAGGACGCGCGTTCATAGCCGCGTTGCGGCAAAGAAAAAAGAGGGGTTTCGGCTTATTTCACCCCGTCACACCGATTTGACACAGTTCAGTACCGTTCAGGGTTGTTTCAGCAAGGATCGATAAACCTCGACAATCGCCTGCGCTTCGCCTTCGATTCGAAAATTCTGCTCGACATGGGCGCGCGCGGCTAGTCCCGCAGCGGCCAGCGCAGCGCGGTCCTGCACCATATCCTCCAGCGCGTCGGCCAGTGCAGGGGCATTGTCTTTCTCGACCAGTCTTCCGGTCTCACCATCCTTGATTTGCGCACTAAACGCTCCGACCCCGTGACTGGCTATGGCGGGCACGCCCGAGGCCATCGCTTCAAGCGGTGTAAGGCCGAACCCTTCGTGCCGTGCGGGCGCAACGAACAGATCGAGCGCGCGATAGGTCTCGACAATCTCATCCCAAGGACGCTCACCCAGAAAATGCACGCGGTCGCCCAGCCCGGCGTCCTGCAGCTTTTGCTCCTGCTCAGCCTGAAAAGCCTCAAATTCGTTGGTGGTACGCCCGGTAAAGATCACATGCGCATCGGGGTGATTAGGTAGCATCTTCAGGGCGGCATCGACCAACAAGTCGACCCCTTTCTGAGGGCGGATACGGCCAAAACACCCGATCAGCAGCCCGTCTGGCAGACCAAGTTTTTGGCGCAGGGCGCTTTTGTCCTCGGCCGGGTGAAACAGCTCGGTGTTGACGCCATGCATGATAACAGTAGCGGGATGCTCCAGAAAGGAAGCGGCTTGAGGCGTCGTCGCGATCAGCGCGTCCATTTTCGAAATCAGCCGCTTGGTGAACCCGGAATGATCACGTTGCGCGGCTGAGGTGAATAGCAGTTTGTAGTTGCGTCGAAGCACCGAACGCAAGACCAGACCCATCAACATCTCGGTATTCCGGCGTGCATGCCAGACCCGTTTGCGATTGGGTAGAAACAGTAGTTTCCAGAGTCTGATATGGGGCAAATCTGCCGGCAGGCCGGGACCGGTGGCACGGATGCCGATCATTTTCTGCTGGATTGGCAGCAGACGGATCACCGTCGTTGTCACGCCCGACAGGGAATGCTTCAGATTGGGTGCAATCACCTCAATGTCCTGCACGGGCGGTCTCCGGTTTCAGTCCACGCTGTCCCGACTGAATAGATAGATCACGCAGCCAATGGCAAGGGTGACCGCGAAAAAGCCGAAGATCGCCGTATAAGGTGCGGAGGGGCTGATCCCGGCGCTGGCTGCATGGATGCGCCCGGTGGCAAATTGCGCCAGACCGACGCCGCCGACGCCAAAAAGGTTTAGCAGGGTGACGCCCCGCCCGACCAGATGCGGCGGCACGAAGGCCCGGCCATGGGCCATGATCACCGGAAAACTGGCGCCCAGAAAGCCGATCACTGCCAACAGCAGCACCGAGACCCAAACGCCGCTGTCGACCCACAGGCACAACAGGCCGAGCGTCGTGGCCCCCAACACGTTACCGCCCAGGATCACCCATTTCCGGGTGCCCAGCATACGGTCCAGCGGCCCATAGGCGAAGGTTCCCGCGATCATCGCGGCCCCCATGATCAACGTTGCCGTCCCGATCTGAGCGGTGCTGAGCCCGAACACGTCATTCAAATACGGCCCGGCCCAAAGCCCTCGGATCGCACCCGATGGCGCATAAGACACAAGCATGAGCGGCAGAATGGTCCACAGCGCAGGTTCTTTCAGCAGGTCCAGAAGTGATCCTTTTTGCTCGGTTTCGGCCTTTTTAGGGTCACGTACCGTCAGCCAGATCCCCGCAGCCACTGCGGCAGAGATGATCGCCAGACCGGCCAGCGTAGCGCGCCAGCCCATCAGCTCGACCGCCAGCGCCGTGGGGTATGAGGCGACCAGATTGCCGACAGACCCTACGCCCAGCATCACGGCGGCGAGCGTGGCGAATTTGGCGGGCGGAAACTCTCGTGCAAAGATATAGTAGGATGCCATCAGAACCGGCGAGCATCCTACCCCGATCAGCGCCATGGCGAGCGCCACATGGAACGGGGTCGTTGCGACCGCGAACAGACCAGCCCCGCCAGCCCCGCCGATCAGCAGCAGCACCGCAGAACTGCGCCGAGGACCGACGCGGTCCAGTGCCCAGCCCACCGGAATCTGCATCGCCGCAAAGATTAGAAACCAAAGACCTGAAGCAAAGGCGAGGTCTTCGGGTGTTGCGCCGATATCGCGTCCCAGATCGGTGCTTAAAACTGCCAGAAAAGCGCGGAAAAACTGGCTGAGTACATAGGCCAGACACAAGATCACCAAACCTGCCTGCATTTCTTGACCTATTGTCTAGCTGCCTCGCCCCGATGCTTGGCACGCTGCGTTGATCGGCACAAGTGCCATGATTGAATCGATTGGGGCGGACATTCTTCACAATTGAGCTATCATCACAGCAGATTTTGGATTTTCCGAGTGTGTTATGACCCTCTCAGACTCTGTATTTTATGACTCCGTCCCCATTTCGGACAATTTCCTCAGCCTCAGTGACCCCGCGCAGTTCACACCTTTGCCAGAGACATGGGTTCTGGGCGTCGCCGATATCGTAGATTCGACCGGTGAAATCGCGCGGGGCCGGTACAAGACCGTCAACATGGTGGGGGCGGCCGTGATTTCAGGCATGATCAATGCGCTGGGTGGGCGCATATTTCCGTATGTCTTCGGTGGTGATGGTGCTGGATTCGCCGTATCGGGTGAGGATGCCGAGATCGCGCGGGATACGCTGGCAACATTGCAAAGCTGGGCCGAAACGGAATTCTCAATCACTCTGCGTGCAGCGCTGGTTTCGGTGGCCGACATCCGCGCCGCTGGACGTGATCTGCGTGTTGCTCGCTTTGCGCCGTCAACCGGCGTTGACTATGCGATGTTTACCGGCGGGGGACTGGCCTGGGCCGAGGCTCAGATGAAATCCGGGCAACTTGTTGTGCAACCAGCCGGACCTGACGCGCAGCCCGATCTAACCGGCCTATCTTGTCGTTGGTCCAACAGTCCAGCGAGGGTTGGTCAGATTGTTTCACTGGTTATTCAGCCTACATCAGAGTCTAATGAGGCTGAATTCGCCGCCCTGACCCAATCCATCCTGTCCGTTGCCGAAGGGCTAGAACGCGCTGGTCACCCGGTTCCGGCCAAAGGACCTCCGATGAGTTTCCCTCCGCCCGGCGTCGATATCGATGCCCATGTCTCACGCGCGGGTCGGAATCTTCTGATGCACAAAACACGCTTGATGATCGGGAATATGTTGATCGGCTTGTTGTTCAAAACCGGGATGCGCCTGGGTCAATTCGAACCCAAGCATTACAAAGAGATGGTCAGTCGCAACGCTGATTTCCGAAAGTTTGATGACGGTCTGAAAATGACGCTGGATTGTGACTCGAGCACGTTGGAAAAGCTCACTCAGATGCTGGAAGACGCGCAAACAAAAGGCAAAATCAGATATGGCATGCACGCCCAGCAAGAGGCGATGATGACCTGCTTTGTTCCCTCGGCCATGCGTGACGACCATGTGCACTTTGTTGACGGGGCCTCGGGGGGATACGCGCAGGCTGCAGCGTCAATGAGGGCCTAAAGCCCTCGAGCGATTTCAGTGATCACGTCATAGGCCATCATCACGTCCTGTTCTTTGGTTTCAAACTGACCGGCCTGAAAGCGGATGACCAGATCGCCATCCACGCGGGTCTGTGTCAGGTAGATCCGCCCATCATCATTGATTGCATTCACCAGCCGCAGGTTCAGATCATCCAGATCGTCGGCCCCATCCGGCTCGTATCGGAAGGTCCAAAGAGACCACATTGGAGGCGTCACGATCCGAAAATCCGGTTCTGCTGCTAAACGGTCATGCAGCGCGCGCGACCAATTGACGTGCTTCCGCAGCCGTTCGCGCAACCCCTCCAGCCCATAGGTGCGGATGACGAACCACAGTTTCAGCGCGCGGAACCGACGTCCTAAGGGCACCGACCATTCCGAGTAATTGATGATCCCGTCCTTGCCGTGGGTTTTCAGATATTCCGGGCTGATCGCAAGCGTGCGGACCAGATCATCGGGGTTTTTCAGGAAATGCGCACAGCAATCGAATTGCACGCCCAGCCACTTGTGGGGATTGAATACAATGCTGTCGGCCTGATCGATGCCCGGCCAGTAGTGACGATATTCGGGGCAGATCATCGCCGACCCCGCCCAGGCTGCATCGACATGGCTATAAAGGCCGTATTTCTGTGCGATCGCAAGGCAGCGATCCACTGGATCAGTTGCCCCAGTTCCGGTCGCTCCAACACAAAGGATCACGCCCGCCGGGTGGAAACCAGACTCTAAATCTGATTGAATCCCTGCTTCAAGCGCCTCAGGGTTCATTCCACGCCAATCACCTTGCACGGGGATGCGCACCAGATTGTCCTGTCCAATCCCCGCAACCCAGATTGCGCGGTCGATTGAGGTATGAACCTCGGAAGAGCAATAAATGCGCAGTGGCTTTTGACCGAACAGCCCCTGCGTGTTGCCCTGCCAGTTCATCGCCTTCTCGCGCATGGTCAGCACAGCCGCCAATGTCGCAGATGACGCAGAATCCTGAATGACCCCGGCAAAACCTTTGGGCAGGTCCAGCGCTTCGCGCAGCCAGTCCATCATTCGTGTTTCCATCTCGGTTGCGGCGGGCGAGGTCTGCCACAGCATACATTGCGGCGCGATGGCGCTGGTCAGGAACTCGGCCAGAACAGACGGGGCCGACGCGTTCGAATTGAAGTAGGCGAAGAACCGAGGGTGTTGCCAATGGGTAATGCCGGGCATCACGATTTGTTCGAAATCATGAAAGATGTCCTCGATCGGCTCGCCCCGCTCAGGGGGATGCGCGGGCAGAGCGTTCAGGATATCGCCCGGCTCGGTCCGGGCGCGCACGGGCTTGTCGCCCACCGTCAGGTGATAGTCTTGCGTCCACTCGGAAACCTTCTTGCCCCAATCGGAGAATTCATTCCATTTCATCTTATCCGCCTCGGTAGCCTTTTTGTCAGTATCATATGCTAAACAAGTTAAGTAAAGCCCAGTAAACGAAACTCAACCACAACCAACGTTCTATTGCGAAATATTTGGAATTGCGCGAAAATTCCATATGTCAAGAAACTTACCACAGACGTCCCGATCATTGCCGATAGCGCTGTTGCGCGCTCGGGAAAGGGTGATGGGGCCTATTCGTGGTGTGCTAACGGATGCTGGCGTCACCGAGCAACAATGGCGCGTTCTGCGCGTTTTGCAGGAAGAAGGACCTCAGGAGCCTACTCAGATCGCCGAGCGCGCCTGCCTCTTGTTGCCCAGCCTGACGCGCATTCTGAAAAAGCTAGAAGACAGCAAGCTGATCATGAGGCGGCCGGATACCAAAGACCGCCGCCGACAGATTGTCGAAATCAGCGAGAACGGGTTGCAAATTATCGACGCAAATCTGGCGGAAATGTTGGAGCTGGCGGAACACACCCGCTCTTTGCTCGGGGCAGAGCAGCACGAGAAGTTGCTGGACCTTCTGGTAGAGCTTCACCAGCTGGAAGGCTGAGCGCAATGCTCAGAACAGGCTCTAACCAAGTTGTTTGCCGTCGTTCAGACCTCGTTTAAGGCCCCAAACTATAAGCATTGTGGGCGGAGAAGGTAATATTCGTTGCCCGTAGATGGTTCGCGTCGTAGCCTCATCCTTACCTTTAACAAACGGTTCAATGCAGATGGATGGGCCCAAACCGCCAGAACCGGCACCGCCTGCACATATTGCAAAGCAGGATTTAAGCGAGCGAGTGGGCGCGCGAGTACGCCGGGCGCGTCAAATGCGAGGCATCCCGCGCCGGATCCTGTCTGAGAACTCGGGCGTTTCCCCACGCTATTTGGCGCAGCTTGAGGCGGGTGAGGGCAACATCTCGATCGGCGTGTTGCACCGTGTCGCACAGGCACTGGATTACAAAGCCGAATGGTTGATTGGTGAAGATGATCCGTGGGATTCGGATGCTTTGCAGATAGTTGAGCTTTTCCGGCAAGCCAGCGACGACGTCAAAGAAAGCGTCAGGCGTGCATTGCAACCTCACCCAGATGAGGATGCACGTGCGCATCGGGTTTGTCTGATTGGATTACGCGGAGCGGGTAAGTCAACTCTTGGCGCTATGCTGGCCGCTGCACAAAGACTGCCGTTTGTTGAGCTCACAGCCATGATTGAAGAGATGGCCGGCATGCCCATGTCTGAAGTGATGGCGTTCTACGGGCAAGACGGGTATCGCAATCTGGAAGCGCAGGCGCTGGATCGGGTGATTGCAGAGCATGATCGGGTCGTGCTGGCAGTCGCGGGCGGGATCGTTTCAGAGCCTTCGACCTATGCTACCCTGCTTGGCCGGTTTCACACCATCTGGCTGCGCGCGTCACCGACCGAGCATATGGACCGCGTGCGCGCCCAAGGCGACGAACGCCCGATGGCCGGAAATCCCAAGGCGATGGAACAGCTCAAGAACATATTGGCCAGTCGCGAGGCTTTGTATGGGCGGGCAAATGCGCAGCTGGATACATCGGGCAGGGCGCCCCATGTTTCGCTGAACGAGCTGCGCCTACTGATTGAGGAACAAGGTTTCCTGATCGAAAAATTGGGTTCTATTTAGGATCTTTCAGCCAATCCTTTTCAAATTTCACCCCGTCCAGTTCCGCAAATCGCCGTACCCGGTCCAATTCGGCCTGCAGGCGGCGGGTTCTTGCGTCAGACCAACGCACCGACCGTTCTGGCCATACGGATCGGACTTGCAACAGTCCACGGTCTCGCTGGGCCTTCATGTCGACGCGTCCGATCAACCGGTGCCCCTCAATCAACGGAAAGACATAATAGCCGTAGGTACGCTTGGGTTCGGGGACGAACACCTCGATCCGATAGTGGAATCCGAACAACCGCTCGGCCCGGTTCCGGTCACGCAACATAGGGTCAAAAGGGCTGAGAACTCTGATCCGGCCCGGCGCATCGGGCAGCTCTGTAGCGTGTTCACATAGACCGGGGCGGGCGAACACTTTTCGTTCCCGCCCGTCTGCGCATTCGACGCAGATCTCTTCGATTTCACCCTGTGTTAGAGCCTGTTGGCACCAGGATTTTGCCTCGGCAGCGCTTACTGTATCCCAGAACGCGGCAAGCTCTCCCGATGTGGCGAACCCCAGCCGGTCGAGTGCGGCGTTACACAACCAATCCACAGTTTCATTTGCGTCGCAATGCAAATTGCCGGGGCAAAGTTGAGTTTCTATAACCCGCTCTGTCAGGTCATAGCGTTTCTGAAACCCATCGCGTCCAACCACGGTCAGCGCGCCGGATCGCCAGAGATATTCCAGCGCGGTCTTGGATGGATGCCAGTCCCACCAACCGCCAGATCCCTTTTTCTCGTCTTTTCCGACATCGGACGAGCCAACCGGACCATGGTCGCGGATATGTTGTAGGACGGTTTCGAACTTTTGCTCAAACCCGTCACGCCGCCAGTTCTTCCAGCGGGCTTTCAACATGTCGGCATCGCGCAGGAACCGCAGATGCCAATGGCGATAGAATTCCATTGGGATCACCGCCGCATCGTGCGTCCAATGCTCAAACAGCGCGCGGTCGCGTTCGTAGAGCTGCTTGAGGTAGCGCGAACGATAGCTGGGCTTACGCGCATATAGGATCATGTCATGCGCGCGGGCGACGGTGTTGATACTGTCGAGCTGGACAAACCCTAAACGATGGATCAGCTGTAACAAGTCATCGCCTTTGGAACTTCCAGTAGGCTGTTCCAAAAGCGCGTGCCGATCCATGAAAAGCGCCCGCGCCGCGCGGTTGTCCAGACGTTGCTGCGCCATCGGGAGTTATCGCCGTTTCAGCGTGTCGCCGTAGCTGATCTTTGGGGTTAGGGTAACGCGGGTTTCAACCTCGGAATCCGGATCGGCCAGCTTCGCCGCAATGATCTCGGCCGCGGTGCGCCCAATCTCGGTCCGGCAGGCATCCATCGTGGCCAGCTTGCGTGGTAGCCCCTGCAGCAGCTCCACATTGTTGAATCCGGCCAATCCGATCTGACCGGGCACATCAATCCCTTGATCCAGCAAATACAGCAGCCCACCTGCGCCGATCATATCGTTGGAATAATACAGAAAATCCAACTCGGGCGAGCGTTCCAGCATCGCTTGTGTCATCTCGCGCCCCTTGGCCAGCGCTGAGCCACCCGAATAAAATTCACGGTCCTCAATCTCGATCCCGTGCTTGCCCAATACTTCGGTGAACCCTTCGAACCGTTTACGGGCACGGTGATCCAGAGGCATCTTGGTGCCCATAAACCCGATATGCTCATAACCCGCCTTCAGGATTGCCTGCGCCATCTCGCGCCCGGCGCGGCGGTGTGAGATTCCCACCATCGCATCCACCGGCTTGCCATCGGTATCCATGATCTCGACCACTGGTATGCCGGCGGAATCCAGCATGGCGCGCGCGGCTTCGGTATGCTCCAGCCCGGCAATGATCACGCCTGAGGGCCGCCACGAGAGCATCTCGTACAGCACTTTTTCTTCTTTTTCTGGCAGATAGTCCGTGACGCCAACCACCGGCTGCAGTTCAGTATCTTCCAGCACCTGATTGATACCGGTTAGAACTTCGGGGAAGACCATATTTGACAATGACGGGATGATCACAGCGACCAGATTCACCCGGCTTGACGCCAATGCTCCCGCGATCTTGTTGGGCACATATCCCAGCTCTTTTGCGGCGGCTAAAACACGGGTACGGGTGGCATCCGACACATCCCCGCGATTACGTAGCACCCGGCTAACGGTCATTTCGGATACTCCGGACGCTTCCGAGACATCACGAAGGGTAAGCGGGCGTTTTGTTTCTGTTGTCACCGAGATACCTGCATTGTTTGTTTGGCCGATGGTAGCGTGAACAGGGCGAATTGTTCAACTGTTGTGCAAAGCCCATGACAATCTGAAAAAACCCCGCTAGAGAAAACGACGCGCGGCCCCGTGGCTCAACTGGATAGAGCAGCCCCCTCCTAAGGGGCAGGTTGCAGGTTCGAATCCTGCCGGGGTCGCCAAGCTTTTCTGAACGTACCCGATTAAATGCGTTACAGACCAAGCGTTCTAATTCTCTGCCCTTTGGGAGACGAAGGAATTATACCCTCGTCACTTCTTGCCGGGTGTGCCGTCGAATTTCTTTTCGATGTCGCTCCAACAGTCGATGTAATCGTCCTGCAGTGGTGCCTCATTGGCGGCGAACGCTGTGAGATGTTGCGGAAAGCGGGTTTCGAACATGAAGGACATGGTGTTTTCCAGCTTGTCTGGTCCCAGGTTTGAATTCGATGCTTTTTCAAAGGCTTCGCGATCCGGGCCGTGGGGCAGCATCATGTTGTGCAGGCTCATACCGCCGGGAATAAAGCCCTGCGGTTTCGCATCATATTGGCCGTAGATGTTGCCCATCAGCTCGGACATGATGTTCTTGTGGTACCAGGGCGGGCGGAAGGTATCTTCCATGACCATCCAGCGCTCGCGGAACAGAACAAAGTCGATATTTGCGGTGCCGGGCTGGCCTGAAGGTGCGGTTAGAACGGTGAAAATCGACGGATCCGGATGATCGAACAGGATGGCTCCGACCGGGCAATATGTACGCAGGTCGTATTTGACGGGTGCATAGTTGCCATGCCACGCCACCACGTCCAGCGGGCTGTGACCGATTTTAGTCTGGTGAAACTGGCCGCACCATTTGACGGTCACGGTTGAGGGCACCTCGCGGTCCTCAAACGCCGCGACCGGTGCTTTGAAATCACGCGGGTTGGCCATGCAGTTGGCACCGATCGGGCCGCGGCCAGGCAGTTCGAATTTCTGGCCGTAGTTTTCGCACACGAACCCGCGCGCAGGGCCTTCCACAACTTCGACCCGGTAGACAAGACCGCGGGGGAGAATGGCAATTTCCTTGGGTTCGAGGTCGATGATCCCCAATTCGGTGTAGAATCGCAGAACGCCCTCTTGCGGCACCACCAGCAGCTCGGAGTCAGCCGAGAAGAAGTAATCATCCTGCATCGAAGTGTTCACCATATAGATATGGCTTGCCATCCCGACCTGAGTGTTCACATCCCCGGCAGTGGTCATGGTGTGCATGCCCGTGACCCAGGTTGTCTGTTCACCGGTATGGGGCACCGGATCCCAGCGGTACTGTCCCAAGCTGACAACGTCAGGATCGACATTGGGCGCTGATTTCCAATAGGGAACATCGATTTTTTCATAGCGATGTGAATGCTTTACTGACGGGCGGATACGATAGCACCAGGTGCGCTCGTTCTGGTGCGAGGGTGCCGTAAACGCAGTGCCTGAAAGCTGCTCACCATAGAGGCCGTAATTGCATTTCTGCGGGCTGTTCATACCCTGGGGCAGAGCATCAGGAAGCGCTTCGGTTTCGTAATCGTTGCCAAAGCCCGGCATGTACCCTTCGTGCGGCCCTTTCAAGGATGGGGCAACTGTCATGCGTTCATTCTTGGTCAGCTCATTCATTTTGCACGTTCCTTCCGGACAGATACGATCGAATTTAATCGGTGTGGTAATAGTTGACTTTGTAACTAACAAGCGTGACGGGAAGGTATCTTCAAAAAAGATGAGTTTGATTTGCAGGAAATTGCCATAGCCTTGCACCATGTCCTTCTTCGACTGGCAAAAGGTAGTGCAACAGAGATTGTTAATTCCGGTACCTGCGGGTCGATTCTCGGGGTCAAACAAAGAAATTGACTCAGACAGGCCAAACCAGTCTGATTGTAAATCGGTCAAGTGACCGGAAGTGCCAGGGGGTTCAAATTTTATGGAAAATTTGGTGCCCAGGAGAGGACTCGAACCTCCACGTCCATACGGACACTAGCACCTGAAGCTAGCGCGTCTACCAATTCCGCCACCTGGGCAGGTGTCGTGGAGGGGCGTTTAAGCTGACTGGCAGGGGGCGTCAACCAGATTCGGGGGGGTTTTTGAAAGTTTTTTGATGCGTGCCCCAACTTCTGGTTCACGCGACGGATTTTCAGAGAAGCGCGGCGTTATTGCGCCTTGTTCGACGGGCTCGTGGGCGCTAGATCAATTCAGACCAAGACAGCAGGAGCGCCATCATGTCGAAACTCGTCACGATTTACGGTGGATCGGGCTTTGTCGGCCGATATATCGCGCGGCGTATGGCTGCCGAAGGCTGGCGTGTCCGCGTCGCTGTGCGGCGGCCCAATGAAGCGATGTTCGTCAGACCCTATGGCGCGGTTGGTCAGGTCGAGCCTATCTTGTGCAATATCCGTGATGACGCCTCGGTCAGTGCGGCGATGCATGGTGTGGACGCCGTGGTGAATTGCGTTGGCGTATTGAATGAGCTGGGCAAGAATGCGTTCGATGCAGTGCAGGCCGAAGGTGCCGAACGGATCGCCCGGCTGGCGGCCGCTCAGAGTATTGACCGCATGGTTCATATCTCGGCCATCGGTGCGGATCCCGAATCCGACAGCGAATATGCGCGCACCAAAGCGCAGGGCGAGGCGGGCGTTTTGCAACACATGCCGGGTGCCGTCATTCTGCGCCCATCAGTCATTTTCGGCACCGAAGACCAGTTTTTCAACCGCTTCGCAGGAATGACGCGGATGAGCCCGTTCCTGCCGCTTGTTGGGGCGGAAACGAAATTTCAACCTGTCTATGTCGATGATGTTGCGCAAGCGGCAGTTCAAGGCGTTCTGGGCAAAGCGTCTGCCGGTGTTTATGAACTGGGCGGGCCAGAGGTAAAGAGTTTCCGCGCCTTGATGCAGCAGATGCTCGACGTAATTCATCGCCGCCGGATCATCATCGGGATGCCTTTCTGGGCGGCGAAAATCATGGCGGGTGTGTTGGATATCGCGAAGTTCGTCAGTTTTCAGTTGTTTCCGAACAATATCCTGACCCGTGACCAGCTTAAAAATTTGCGGCGCGATAATGTGGCGGCGGATGACGCTAAAGGTTTTTCGGACCTCGGGATCGAGCCCGCAACGTTGGAGTCGGTGCTGCCAGAATATCTGTGGAAATTCCGCCCCGCGGGTCAGTATGACGATATTCAGAACTCGGCCAAGAACCTGCGCATCTGATCAGCTATAGGCAATCATTAGCAGTATTGCTCCGAGGATGACCCGGTAGATCACATAGGGTGTGAAACTGACGCTGCGCAGAAGCCGCATCATCAGGTTAAGCGCGAGCAGAGCCGAAACAAAGGCGAAGGCTGCGGCAATCGCGCCGTCCTTGGCCAGCTGTGTGTCCGCCTCACGGACGACGTCGACCGAAAGCAGGACGCCCGAAGCGACAATCGTTGGGATCGACATCAGCATGGCAATCCGCGCACCATCTTCGCGTGTATAGCCAAGCTGACGAGCGCCTGTGATCGTAATCCCCGAGCGTGAAGTCCCCGGGATTAAGGCCAACATCTGCCACAGCCCCATGATCATTGCGTCCTTTAAGCCCCAGTCCGAACTACGTTTGGTTTGTACCCCCTTTTGATCCATCCAATACAGCACTAACCCGAAGCCAAGCATCGCCCATCCGATGACGGCGACTGAACGCAGAGCCTGCTCAAGCCCCGTCAGGTACACGATCCCGCCCGCAATGACTGTCGGAATCGTGGCGATGACCAAGCCCAGTGCCAACCGCGCCTGAGGCGTCTCAATTCGTCCTCGGATAATTTGGGGTATCCCGGCTAGGGCTTGTTTCACATCTGACCAGAAATAAAGAATAACCGCGCCAAGTGTTCCTACATGGACGGCGACATCGATTGCCAGGCCTTGATCATCCGCGCCAGTCAGGCGGGGCAGCAGGATCAGGTGCCCGGATGAAGATACAGGCAAGAATTCGGTGACGCCCTGAATGATCGCCACAAGAATCAAGTGAAAAAGGCTCATCTGCTCTGCCGGTACCGTGCTCGTTTTGTTGAGAACAATGGGTATAAGCGGGCAACGGGAAAGTGAAGTGTCCAGATAGGTCCGAATCGGAACTAAAAACACGACAAATTTCTCTGAAAAAACATCGAGCGATGCAGTTTTCTCAATATAGGTCAGTACAGTTGACTTTTCATCCAGAATGACATCACTTAAAGAACCCTGACCAAGCCAATTCATGGAGTCTGACCCGTGGCCAAGCAACCGATGCTGAAATTTGTGCAGATCGATCGTGTCATGCCTGAAAAGCGTGCCGCCAGTGACCGCAAAGAGGACTTCGATGAAATCTATGCCGAGTACGCCGCGGAGAAGGCGGCCGAACAGGCCAGCCGATGCAGCCAGTGCGGAGTGCCCTATTGCCAATCCCATTGTCCGCTGCACAACAATATCCCTGATTGGCTGAATCTGACGGCAACCGGGCGGTTGGAAGAGGCGTTTCAAACAAGCCAGGCTACCAACACTTTCCCTGAAATCTGCGGTCGCATTTGCCCACAGGACCGTCTGTGCGAAGGCAATTGCGTGATCGAGCAATCAGGCCACGGTACGGTCACCATCGGCTCGATCGAGAAATACATTACCGATACAGCCTGGGATAAAGGCTGGGTCAAACCCGTTCAGCCCCGTGCCGAGCGCGACGAAAGCGTGGGTATCATTGGCGGTGGACCCGGTGGATTGGCTGCGGCGGATATGCTGCGCCGGGCGGGTATTCAGGTCACGGTCTATGATCGATATGACCGTGCGGGGGGGCTGCTGATGTACGGCATTCCCGGATTCAAGCTGGAAAAGGATATCGTCCAACGCCGAAATGACCTGCTGGCAGATGGTGGTGTTGCATTTGAGCTGAACTGCGATGTGGACGCCGCGAAATTCGCGGAAATCCACGCGAAACATGATGCGGTAATTATTGCAACGGGCGTCTACAAATCCCGTGATCTGTCCATGCCCGGCAGCGGTCTGGGTGGGATTGAAAAGGCGATCGATTTTCTGACAGCCTCGAATCGCAAAAGTTTTGGCGATGCGGTTGATGACTTCGACAATGGCCGCTTGAACGCGGAAGGTAAGAAAGTGGTCGTCATCGGCGGGGGTGATACCGCGATGGATTGCGTGCGCACGTCGATTCGTCAGGGTGCGACGTCGGTCAAATGCCTCTATCGCCGCGACCGCGCCAATATGCCGGGCTCGCAGCGCGAGACCCAGAATGCCGAGGAAGAAGGCGTGATCTTCGAATGGCTTAGCGCACCCAAAGGCTTTACCGGCAATGAGCAAGTAAACGGTGTCATGGTGCAGAAGATGCGTCTGGGCCAGCCCGATGCCTCGGGCCGTCAGGCTCCCGAAGTGATTGAGGGCGCAGACTATGTCGAAGAGGCCGATCTGGTGATCAAGGCGCTTGGATTCGAACCCGAAGACCTGCCCACGCTGTTTGGTCAACCCGATCTACCCGTGACCCGCTGGGGTACAATCAAAGCTGCGTTCCAGACCGGTGCAACCGAGATGGAGGGCGTTTATGCCATCGGCGACATCGTGCGCGGTGCTTCGCTGGTGGTCTGGGCGATCCGTGACGGGCGCGATTGCGCAGATGCCATAATTGAGCGTTTTAACGCCAAATCCGCCATCGCAGCCGAGTGAAACAAAACGCAAAAGCAATTCGAAAAATCCCAGCGGGTATGCGTTCGAAAGCGAACGCCGACAGATGAACAAAAGCCTGTGTGCCCCCTTGGGAAGAAGGAGACAGCCAATGACCAAATATGATGCCGATTGGGTGCGGGCCGAAGAAGCCAAGCGCAAATGGATGGCAGAAAACGGACTCTATTCAGAGGAAGAAGAACATTCCTCGTGCGGTGTGGGCCTTGTTGTGTCCGTCGATGGTAAGCCGTCACGCAAGGTGGTGGATGCCGGGATCGATGCGCTAAAGGCAATCTGGCATCGCGGCGCGGTGGATGCGGACGGTAAAACCGGGGATGGCGCAGGTATCCATGTGCAGATCCCCGTCCCATTCTTCTATGATCAGATTCGTCGCACGGGTCATGAACCAAACTTGGATGAACTGGTTGCTGTCGGTCAGGTTTTCCTGCCCCGCACGGATTTTGGCGCGCAGGAACAATGCCGGACCATCGTTGAAACCGAAGTTCTGCGCATGGGTTACTATATTTATGGCTGGCGACATGTGCCGGTTGATGTGACCTGTCTGGGCGAAAAGGCCAACGCGACCCGGCCCGAGATCGAGCAAATCCTGATCTCGAACTCCAAAGGCGTGGATGAAGAGACATTCGAGCGTGAGCTCTATGTCATTCGTCGCCGTATTGAAAAAGCGGCGCTGGCCGCAGGAATCTCGGGACTGTATCTGGCATCGCTGTCTTGCCGGTCGATCATCTACAAAGGCATGATGCTGGCCGAGCAGGTCGCTGTTTTCTACCCCGACCTGATGGATGAGCGGTTCGAGTCCGCTTTTGCGATTTACCACCAGCGCTATTCGACCAACACGTTCCCGCAATGGTGGCTGGCCCAGCCCTTCCGTATGTTGGCCCACAACGGTGAGATCAACACGCTGAAAGGCAACATCAACTGGATGAAAAGCCACGAGATCCGCATGACCTCGGACAGCTTTGGCGTCTATGCCGAGGATATCAAACCGATTATAGCGGGCGGATCGTCGGATTCCGCCGCATTAGACTCGGTATTCGAGGTCTTGGTGCGTGCGGGGCGCTCGGCGCCGATGGCGAAAACCATGCTGGTTCCGGAAAGCTGGTCCAAGCAAGCTATCGAGCTGCCGCAAAGCTGGCGCGACATGTATTCCTACTGCAATTCAGTGATGGAACCTTGGGATGGCCCTGCTGCGCTGGCAATGACGGATGGCCGCTGGGTATGTGCCGGTTTGGATCGGAACGGTCTGCGCCCGATGCGCTATGTGGTAACCGGCGATGGTCTGGTCATCGCGGGGTCCGAGGCGGGTATGGTGCCGATTGATGAGGCCACCGTGACCGAAAAAGGCGCGCTGGGACCGGGCCAGATGCTGGCTGTCGATATGAAAAAGGGCAAGCTGTTCCGCGACAAGCAGATCAAGGACAAACTGGCCCGAGCACTGCCGTTTGGCGACTGGGTCGGCAAGATCAACGATCTGGACGAGTCACTTGCGGGCGTGACGGAACACCCGAAATTCATCGGAGAAGAACTGCGCAAGCGTCAGATCGCGGCCGGGTATTCTGTAGAAGACCTAGAACAGATTCTTGCCCCGATGGCAGAGGACGGCAAAGAGGCGCTGGCTTCGATGGGGGATGATACGCCCTCGGCTGTTCTGTCCAAGCAATACCGCCCGCTTAGCCACTTTTTCCGGCAGAACTTCAGCCAGGTGACGAACCCTCCGATCGACAGTTTGCGTGAATACCGTGTGATGTCGCTGAAGACGCGGTTCGGCAACCTTAAGAACGTGCTGGACGAAGACAGCAGCCAGACCGAGATCATCGTTCTGGAAAGCCCCTTTGTCGGCAATGCACAATGGGACACCCTGGTCAATCAACTGGGTTCACCCCTTGCGGAGATCGATTGTAGCTTTGAACCCGGCCGAGGCGCTCTGAGCGCCGCCTTGGCACGTGTTAGAGCCGAAGCAGAGGAAGCCGTGCGCTCGGGCGCGGGTCACTTGGTTCTGTCTGACATGAATTCAGGGCAAGGTCGTGTGGCGATGCCGATGATCCTGGCCACCAGTGCTGTGCATTCGCATTTGACCCGTCAGGGTTTGCGGACCTTTTGTTCGCTGAACGTGCGGTCTGCTGAATGTGTTGATCCTCATTACTTTGCGGTTCTGATCGGCTGTGGCGCGACTGTTGTGAACGCCTATCTGGCCGAAGATTCACTGGCTGATCGCATTGACCGTGGTCTGCTGGACGGCACCCTGACCGAAAACGTTGCGCGCTATCGCGAAGCCATCGACCAGGGTCTGCTGAAGATCATGGCCAAGATGGGTATTTCGGTGATCTCGTCCTATCGCGGTGGTCTGAATTTCGAAGCCGTGGGTCTCAGCCGCGCGATGGTGGCCGAGTATTTCCCGGGTATGACCAGTCGTATCTCCGGCATCGGTGTCACCGGCATTCAGACCAAAGTCGAAGAAATCCATGCCAAAGCGTGGGACAGCGGTCTGGATGTTCTGCCCATCGGTGGTTTCTACAAAGCGCGTAAATCGGGTGAGACCCACGCGTGGGAAGCAACCTCGATGCACATGATGCAAATGGCCTGTAACCGTGCCTCGTACGAGCTGTGGAAGCAGTATTCGGCCAAGATGCAGTCCAATCCTCCGATTCACTTGCGCGATCTGATGGATTTCAAGCCGCTGGGCAAGCCGGTGCCGATCGAAGAGGTCGAATCGATCACTTCAATCCGCAAACGCTTTGTCACTCCAGGCATGTCGCTGGGCGCCCTCAGCCCCGAGGCGCACAAGACACTGAACGTGGCGATGAACCGGATTGGCGCGAAGTCGGATTCCGGCGAAGGTGGTGAAGACCCGGCGCATTTTGTGCCTGAACCCAACGGTGACAACCCGTCGGCCAAGATCAAACAGGTGGCCTCGGGCCGGTTCGGCGTGACCGCCGAATACCTGAACCAGTGCGAAGAGCTTGAGATCAAGGTCGCCCAAGGCGCGAAACCGGGTGAGGGCGGTCAGCTGCCGGGTATGAAAGTCACAGACCTGATCGCGCGTCTGCGGCATTCTACCAAGGGCGTGACCTTGATCTCACCGCCGCCGCACCACGACATCTACTCGATCGAGGATTTGGCGCAGTTGATCTACGACCTGAAACAGATCAACCCGCGCTGTAAGGTGACGGTAAAGCTGGTGGCGTCTTCGGGCGTTGGAACGATTGCCGCCGGTGTGGCCAAGGCGAAAGCGGATATTATCCTGATTTCGGGTCACAATGGCGGAACGGGCGCGTCGCCCGCAACCAGTATCAAATACGCTGGACTGCCGTGGGAGATGGGCCTGACCGAGGCGCATCAGGTTCTGGCGATGAACAACCTGCGCGACCGTGTGACTCTGCGGACGGATGGTGGCCTGCGCACCGGTCGCGACATCGTCATGGCCGCGATGATGGGCGCTGAGGAATACGGCATCGGTACCGCCGCCCTGATCGCAATGGGCTGTATTATGGTGCGTCAGTGCCAGTCGAACACCTGTCCGGTGGGCGTGTGTACGCAGGACGAATCGTTGCGTGCCAAGTTTACTGGTAACGCGGACAAGGTGGTGAACCTGATCACCTTCTACGCACAGGAAGTGCGAGAACTGCTGGCTAGCCTCGGCGCACGTTCGATTGACGAAATCATCGGTCGTGCTGATCTGCTAGCACAGGTCAGCCGCGGATCGGCGCATCTGGATGATCTGGACCTCAACCCGCTGTTAATCACCGTCGATGGCGCACATGATATCGTCTACAACCGCGACAAGGATCGTAATGCAGTGCCGGATACGCTGGATGCCGAGATTGTGCGCGATGCGGCGCGATTCCTGAAAGACGGTGAGAAGATGCAACTATCTTACGCGGTGCAGAACACGCATCGGACCGTGGGTACACGTGTCTCAAGCCACATCGTCCAGAATTTCGGCATGCGGAACACGTTCCAGGACGATCACTTGCATGTGAAACTGCAGGGTTCGGCCGGCCAGTCGCTGGGGGCTTTTGCCGCTCCAGGTCTCAAGCTGGAGGTCTCGGGTGATGCCAACGACTATGTCGGCAAGGGGCTTTCGGGCGGCATGATTGTTGTGCGACCCCCGCAGGTGAGCCCGCTCAAGGCGGAATATAACACCATCATTGGCAACACCGTCCTATACGGTGCCACCGATGGCCACCTATTTGCAGCAGGCCGCGCAGGTGAGCGGTTCGCGGTGCGAAATTCAGGTGCCAGAGTGGTGATCGAAGGCTGCGGCTCGAACGGATGTGAATACATGACCGGCGGTGTTGCGGTTATTCTCGGCGATATCGGTGCCAACTTTGGTGCGGGGATGACGGGTGGTATGGCTTATCTGTACGACCCCGAAGGCAAGGCCGAAGCGCTGATGAACATGGAGACGCTTGTCACCTGTCCGGTGACAGTGGACCATTGGGAAGATCAGCTGAAAGCAATGATCGAGCGCCATGTCGCGGAAACCAATAGCCGCAAAGCCATTGATATCTTACAGCATTGGGATGTGGAAAAGACCAACTTCCTGCAGGTTTGCCCGAAAGAGATGTTGAACAAGCTCAGTCATCCTTTGACCACCGAAGTGGCGGCGGTTCCTGCAGAATAAGTCTTGAGAGATCTAAATCTTTGGCCCGGCGTGTCGTTCCCAACACGCCGGGTATTCTTTTGTCTGGCCATATTGTTTCCAATTCTTGTGTAATGCCGTGCATAACGCCTAGCTTTAGTCATAGTTTATTCGGGAAATGCAGGCATGCTGCTATCCCAATGATGTGAGTGAAGTGGAATATCGGTGTGCCCACGACGTATACAGACCAGTTTTTTGTGCTCGACCCGGCCAATCCGGGTGCGAACGGAACCGTTGTTGGATCCACGCTGAACGTCGAGTTCTTTGATATCATCGATCAGAATGACGATGATCTGGTCAACCGGCTGAATGGAGACTCGGTTGACGGATCTGACATCACTGCGTCTTACTTCAATGATATGGTGACGATCGAGTTGCCAGGTGGTGCGCAGGTTACATATACCGGCGTTACCTTCTACCTTGCTGACGGGCGCGAAGTTTTTACCCCGACGGACGGATCGGTTCTGCAGCAAGGCACGTTTGTTTCTTCTTCAGTCACCGATTTTAGCGATGATGGGGCTTCGTTTGGTTCGGTCGATATCGCCAACGGTGATCTCGGTCCGCCCTGCTTTACGCCCGGCACATTGATTGATACCCCCGATGGGCCCCGGCCGGTCGAGGACCTGAAACTTGGAGATCTGGTTACGACTGCGGATAGCGGCGCTAAACCTGTGCTCTGGATTGGTCGTACCAAGGTAGCAGCCGAGGGTAAACTGGCCCCAATTCGGTTCGAGACAGGGATGTTCGGGCTCACGCGCCCTCTGCTTGTTTCGCCGCAGCACAGGATGCTGATCGATGATTGGCGTGCACCCTACCTGTTTGGCCATGAAGAAGTTCTGATCGCTGCCCATTGTCTTGTGAACGGAACAACAGTCACGCGTGTCGAAGGAGGCGAGGTGGATTATATCCACATTCTGTTCCGGCGACATGAGATCGTGTTCGCCAATGGCACCAAAAGTGAAAGCTACTACCCGGGACATGCACTGACCCAGGCCGAGCGTCGGACGCAAGCAGAAGTATTGGCCTTGTTCCCGGAGTTGGCGGCGCGCGGAGCAGCCTCAGTCAGAACTGCACGCCCGGTTGTGCGACCGCGCGACGGACAGATGTTGTCGAAATAATCCGTTTCAAATACGCCCTTCGCGGCGTATAGCAAGGCATGGCAAAAAAAGCAGTCCGCAAACCGCGCGGTAAGAAAAAGAAGGCGTCCAGATCAAACAAAACAACAGGCCCCATCGCTCGGATACGGCGCTGGGCCCTTCGTGTTGTTCTGGCGATGGTCGTGGCTTTTGTGTCTTTGGTTCTGATCTATTCAGTCGTGAACCCGCCGGTCACGCATACGATCTGGTCCGAGTGGCGTCGGCTTGGGAAGGTTGATCGCGAGTGGGTGCCGATCGAAGAGATTGCCCCGATCATGGCGCGGTCGGTCGTAGCAGCCGAGGATGCCAACTTCTGCCTGCATTGGGGCTTTGATGTCGAAGCGATCCGCGATGCGCTGGAAGATGGCGGCAGCCGGGGTGCATCGACCATCACGCAGCAGGTGGTCAAGAATGTATTTCTCTGGCAGGGGCGCAGCTGGGTCCGCAAGGCGCTTGAAACCTCGATGACACCGGTTGTTGAAATCGTCTGGAGCAAGCAGCGCATTCTCGAAGTGTATCTGAACGTCGCGGAAACCGGACAAGGGATCTTTGGCGTCGAGGCCGCGGCGCAGAAGTATTATGGGGTGAGTGCGGCAAAGATGTCTCCGACACAAGCGGCGCGTGTGGCGGCGATTCTGCCATCCCCGCGCAACCGGTCGGTGACGGATCCATCGGTGCGGACCCGCAGGCGTGCCGCGTCAATTCTGGATGGAGCGGCCACCATCCGCGCAGATGGACGCGCCGCGTGTTTCGAGGATTGAAACCCAGACCCCTCAGCGGCTAAAGCTTGAAGGGTACTCTACTGGTTCGAATGGAAGTTCATGGCGCGTCTGTTTCACGTTCCCCTCTCGCCCTATTGCCGCAAGGTTCGCCTGTCTTTGGCCGAAAAGAAGATCGAGGTTGAGCTGGTCGAAGAACGATACTGGGAACAGGACCCGGATTTTTTGCGCCGCAACCCGGCGGGTAAGGTACCTGTGCTGCGACTGGATGGTCAGATCATGGCCGAGAGCGCCGCGATCTGCGAATATATCGAAGAGACCCGACCCGAGCCACCCTTGATGCCTAAAAAAGCCGAAGCACGTTATGAGGTGCGGCGTTTGGTGGGCTGGTTTGATGACAAGTTTCACCACGAGGTGACCTCAAAGCTACTGTATGAGCGGGTGAACAAGAAAGTAACGGGGCAAGGCTATCCGGACAGCAAGAACGTCAAGGAAGGCGCGCGCGCGATCAAGTATCATCTGGATTATATGGCCTGGTTGCTGGATCACCGTCGCTGGCTGGCCGGAGATCAGATGACATTGGCCGATTTCGCCGCGGCGGCGCATCTGTCGGCGCTGGATTACATTTCGGACGTAGATTGGAACCGAAGCTCTGCGGTGAAGGACTGGTACGCCAAGATCAAATCCCGCCCGGCGTTCCGCTCGATTCTGGCGGATCAGGTTCCGGGATTCCGGCCACCGCCACATTACGCGGATCTGGATTTCTGATAGATTGAGGGGTAGGGGGCTGTCCGCCCCCTCTTGGCCATTGGGCCAATTCACCCCCGAAGGTATTTTTGGCCAGATGAAGAGCGGATCGGAGTTGAAACAGCGGTTGGTGGAGCAAGCCTTGTCTGAGGGGTTTGTCGCCTGTCGGGTTTGTCGTCCTTGGGATGTGCCCCTTGTTCCCGAACGGTTGGATGCCTTTCTACAAGCCGGATATCATGGCCAGATGGGCTGGATGGCTGAGCGGGCTCATTGGCGCGGTGATCCGTCTGTGCTGTGGCCTGACGCGCGGTCGGTGATCATGCTTGCGGAGAGCTATACGCCCGAGCATGACCCGACTGCGGTGCTGGCGCAT
Organism: Ruegeria sp. B11; assembly: GCF_056539785.1. NCBI lineage: Bacteria > Pseudomonadati > Pseudomonadota > Alphaproteobacteria > Rhodobacterales > Roseobacteraceae > Ruegeria > Ruegeria sp. B11. The sequence continues at coordinate 126,214 of NZ_JBQFVO010000007.1, forward strand.
TCCAACTTGGGCGCCATTTCGGTTTATGCGCAGAACAAGGATTATCACGATCTGGTTAAGAAGCGCCTCAAACGATTGGCGCGCTGGCTGATTGCCGAGGGTGGGGGTGAAGTGAAGGTGTTTGTCGATACTGCTCCGGTGCCAGAGAAGGCGCTGGGGCAGGCCGCTGGGCTGGGGTGGCAGGGCAAGCATACCAATCTTGTCAGTCAGGATTGGGGAAATTGGGCCTTTTTAGGGTCTGTTTTCACAACTTTGGATTTGCCTGTGGATGGCGCTGAGGTCGACCATTGTGGCTCATGCCGCGCGTGTTTGACGGCCTGTCCGACCGACGCGTTTCCGGCACCGTATCAGTTGGATGCGCGGCGCTGTATTTCGTATCTGACCATCGAGCATAAGGGGCCGGTGGAGGAAGAGTTGCGCGCGCTGTTGGGCAACCGAATCTATGGCTGCGATGATTGTCTCGCGGCCTGCCCGTGGAACAAGTTTGCGGTCGCGGCCAGTGACCTTCGCTATGCGGCGCGGGAGGAGCTAAAGGCGCCTCCGTTGGCGGAACTGGCGCAGCTGGATGATACAGCATTCCGCGCGATGTTCTCGGGCTCGCCGATAAAGCGGATCGGCCGGAATCGGTTCGTGCGGAACGTGCTTTATGCGATTGGGAACTCAGCGGTGCCGGCGTTACTGCCGGTTGCACAGGCGCTGACCGATGATCCGGATCCGACCGTGGCTGATGCAGCGCGCTGGGCGGCATCCCGGTTGTCGTAAACAGGCTGGACGCGCCGCAGGAAAACGCTACACCCGGTTCTGGCGAACAGATGGAGGACCCGATGGCGTTGGCTTTGGGGGTGGATACGGGCGGAACCTATACGGATGCGGTGCTGATCCGGGATGAGCGCGAGGTGATCGCGTCGGCCAAATCGCTGACCACACGAGCGGATCTAGCGATTGGTGTGGGCCGCGCGGTTTCTGCTGTGCTAGAGACGGCTGATGTGTCTCCGGATCAGATTGGGATGGCATCGTTGTCGACAACGCTGGCCACCAATGCGTTGGTCGAAGGCCAGGGCGGGCGCGTGGCGTTGATCTATGTCGGGTTTCGGGAAAGCGACCTTGAGAAACACGGTCTAAGAGAGGCGTTGAAGGGCGATCCGGCTTTGGTTCTGGCCGGGGGGCACAACCATGCCGGGGGTCAGGTCGCCGAATTGGATGTTGCAGGGCTAGAGGCCTTTTTAGACTCACATTCAGGCATTTCCGGTTATGCGGTTGCAGCACAGTTCGCGACCAGAAATCCGGCGCATGAACTGGAAGTGGCGCGCGTGATTTCCGAGCGTACGGGAGTGCCGGTCACGTGCTCTCATCACCTGTCGGCCAAGCTGAATGGGCCAAAGCGTGCGGTGACCGCCGTGCTGAATGCACGATTGATCGGGATGATCGACCGCTTGATCGGGCGCGCGCAGGATCAGTTGCGCGCGCAGGGCATCACCGCCCCAATGATGGTTGTGCGCGGGGATGGCGCTTTGATGAGCGCCGAGCAGGCGCGGGAGCGTCCGATTGAAACGATCCTAAGTGGCCCTGCGGCCTCTATCGTTGGCGCGCGCTGGTTGACCGAAGCTGAGAACGCGCTGGTGTCCGATATCGGCGGGACTACGACCGACGTCGCGCTGATCCGGGATGGCAAACCCGCCATCGACCCTGCAGGCGCGCAGGTTGGCGGTTTCCGGACCATGGTCGAAGCGGTTGCGATGCGGACTCATGGTTTGGGCGGTGACAGTCAGGTGCATGTGGTGACCGAAGGCCTAGGCGGTGGTGTCTTCCTTGGGCCGCGTCGGGTGCTGCCGGTGTCGCTGATCGCAGCTGAGGCCCCGGATGTGGTACATGCGGCATTGGATGAGCAATTGCGGGCGACGACCGTAGGTGAACATGACACGAGGTTTGCCCGTCGTGTGTCGGGTATCCCCGCCGATGGGGTCGGGCCGCGTGAAACAGTGTTACTGGACCGGTTGGAGGATCGTGTTGTGCCGCTCAGCAGTCTGTTGCAAACCCGGATGGAGCATGGGGCACTGGGCCGTTTGGTGGATCGCGGGATCGTACAGGTCTCGGGTGTCACCCCTTCGGATGCCAGCCATGCTCTGGGGCGGCTTGCGGATTGGGACTGCTCGGCAGCGCTTAAGGCGCTGGAACTGATGGCGCGTAAGCGGGTTGGATCAGGGGACAGGCTGGCAGCATCGCCTGAAGCGCTGGCTCAGCTCATTGTCGATCAGTTGACGGAACAAACCTCATTGACCTTATTAGAGACTGCTTTTGCCGAGGAAAGCCATGGGTTTGACCAGCCTGCAAGAGATCTGGCCCGGCATGTTCTGACGCAGCGCGGGCTGGCGAAACACCGTGGGTTGTTGGCATTGGATGCCGCGCTGAATGTGGATGTCGTGGGCCTTGGGGCTTCGGCCCCCAGCTATTACCCGGCAGTCGGAGAGCGGTTGCATTGCAAGATGGTCCTGCCAGAGCATGCCGGTGTTGCAAATGCCATCGGTGCGGTTGTCGGGCGGCTGACCCTTCGGCGGGCCGGTTCAGTTACGTCCCCGGCCGAAGGCCGCTATCGGGTACATCTGGAAGAGGGGCCGCAGGATTTCTCGGACTCGAATTCCGCTCTACAGTTGCTTGAAGATGTGCTGCGCAACGAGGCTGAGGGCGCGGTGCGCCAAGCAGGTGCCGAGGATATACGCGTGACAGTCGACCGCGATATCCGCACCGCCAAGATTGAAGCGCAAGAGGTATTCGTCGAAGCGTTGATCACGGTCGAGGCCAGTGGACGACCTCGTGTGGCGGTCGGATAGCCCCGCAAGGGGCTATACCGCGCAAGTCATTCTGCCGCACTGGAGCGTTTTGGCAGCACCCAGTCCGGGCGCGGGAAATGGCAGGTGTATCCGTTGGGGATGCGCTCTAGGTAATCTTGATGCTCGGGCTCGGCTTCCCAGAAATCGCCGACGGGTTCGACTTCGGTCACCACATTGCCGGGCCAAATGCCGCTGGTGTTGACATCGGCAATTGTATCTTCGGCCACCTGTTTCTGGGCATCGTCCACATAGTAGATCGCCGAGCGATAACTCATTCCGCGGTCATTGCCCTGACGATTCAGGGTGGTCGGGTCGTGGATCTGGAAAAAGAACTCTAGCAGATCGCGATAGGTGATCTGGGTCGGGTCGAACCAGATTTCGATCCCTTCAGCATGGGTGCCGTGGTTGCGATAAGTTGCGTTTGGCACATCGCCACCGGTGTACCCGACGCGGGTGCGCGAGACGCCGGGCAATTTGCGGATCAGGTCCTGCATGCCCCAAAAGCAGCCTCCGGCCAGAACGGCGCGTTCATCGGTCATCAGATATCCTCCACATGGATCAGAAATTCGCCATACCCTTCGGCCTCCATCTCGTCGCGATGAATGAACCGCAGCGAGGCGGAATTGATGCAATAGCGTAGCCCGCCATGTTCGCGGGGGCCATCGGGAAACACATGGCCCAGGTGGCTGTCGCCGTGTTTCGAGCGGACCTCGGTCCGGATCATGCCATGAGTGGTGTCGCGAAACTCTTCGACATGTTCATGTATGATTGGCTTGGTGAAACTGGGCCAGCCGCAGCCGGATTCGTATTTGTGGGTCGAGGCGAACAACGGCTCGCCCGAGACGATATCCACGTAGATGCCCGGTTCCTTGTTGTTCAACAGCTTGCCAGTGCCCGGGCGTTCGGTGCCGCTGCGCTGGGTGACGTGAAATTCTTCAGGTGAGAGGGCCGCAATGACCTCGGGGTCTTTGGTATAACGGGACATGGATCCTCCGGTGTTTGAATGATGATGTCCTATTTGGGCATAGATGCGCAGGAATCAAAACCATATTACAGCGCGCTCGCGGGTCTGTGCAGTTGATCCAAACGAATGCACGGCGCGTATGATTTATAACAGGAGGTGAAGTGATGTTCCGTATGGCTCTGTTGACTGCTCTGATCTTGTTGGGCAAAGCCCTTCAGGCGGCACCACTGACGGGCGAATTTTCATCAATCGATGGTGGGACAATATCACTGGAAGACTGGCGCGGACAGCCCGTGCTTGTGGTCAACACGGCGTCGCTTTGCGGCTTTACCGGACAATACGCAGCGTTGCAGGAGCTGCACGAAACATATGAAGAACGCGGGCTGGTAGTACTGGCGGTCCCGTCGAATTCGTTCAAACAAGAGCTGGCGTCGTCGAAAGAGGTCAAGAATTTTTGCGAACTAAATTATGACCTTACGCTTCCGATGACGGATATCACTCCAGTGAAAGGTTCGGATGCCCATCCGTTTTACCAAGCTGTTGCTGCGCAGACTGGCTTTGTCCCGAAATGGAACTTTAACAAAGTGCTTATTGGCCCCGAGGGTGAGGTCGTTGCCACCTATGGGTCAAGCACCAAGCCAAATGCGCCTAAGTTGATAGATCAGGTCGAGGCGTTGCTGCGCTGACCGGGTTCGCGCGACAGCTGTACGGCAAGAATTCCCAGCGTTGTGATCAGAACCCCCACCGCATCCAATGGGCCAAGCTTCTCACCCAGTAAAATGGCTGCGATGGTCACGCCGAATACCGGGTTGAGGAAATGGAATGTTGCCGCACGGATCGGGCCGATGCGATCCAGTAGCAGGAACCAGATGAAAGTTGCCAGAAGGCCCGGGAATAGCGTGGTGTAGGTAAAAGCCAGCATAAAAGGCAGTGTGGCGTGGATATGAATAGACTCGAACACCGGGGCGGCGAGAAACAGCACCGCCGATCCGATAAGCATCTGCAGCCCAACCACCATCATGAAGTTACCGCCCGAAGTCGCCCCCCGAACAGCCAAGGTGGCAAAGGTCAGCGCCAGCGCCCCGATTCCGCAGAGCAGAACCCCGAACAGATCGACACCAGCGTTAATCCGGCTACCCATGATCAGCGCGACACCGACAAAACCTGCCAGCAAGCCGACGATGCCCAGCGGGCGTATCCGCTCACCCAATAGCAGCCAGCCGGCTAGGGCTACCAGCAGGGGCATAGTCGAGGCGATGATCGCCGCGACCGAAGCCTCGACTGTCTGCATCGCATAGAAGTTTAGACCCAAATAAAGGGCATTTTGGCAGATTCCGAACAGAATAGTGGCGCGCCATTGGTTGCGAGTCAGGCGCCAGCTTTGCCCCATGGCGCGTGCGATCGCCACGCCCAGTAGTCCCGAAATCAGAAATCGCAGCGCCAACGAGAACAGAGGCGAGGCATCGGCAACGATGATCCGCGCCGAGCTGAAGGCCGAAGACCAGATGAGGGCGAAAACAAGCCCCATGGCGATGGCGCGCAGGTCCATTACGGCCTCCTGATGAAATTCGGGCGACTGTTCCTGATTTTAACATGAGCTGCAAGGACCCATTGCGTCGAATAGCGGGGTCGCCCGATAGTTGGCATCAATGAGCTTGCGCGCAATGAGAATGAGCAGAGCTTTTGTAGAAAAGCACTGCTCATCATTATGATTCAGCTTGTCGCTTGATTCAGGCGAAAAAGCTAAGATCGTCCATCGAGAACCAACCCGCGTTCTCAACGTGCTCGTTGATGATTTCACCTCCCGATGCGACGAACTCGACGTGATCAATATCGCGCCAGTCAAACTCGTGTGTGACGTGATCGAATGTCAGATCGACCTCTGCGGAGTGCACCAGCTCATCGCCATTATAGGCATTGATAGTGACTTGGTTTGCCCAGTTCGATTCAGGAATATACGTGGTGTCCGATCTGGAAGCATTGGCCAAGGAAACGCTGTTGAAGTTGAATTCTTCGCCATCGCTTTTCGAGAAGCCGACAGTTGCCCCCCAGGAATTGAACGCCTCCAGGTCGGGGTCGGGGTTTGAGCCACCGTATTCGTATGGGGTTAGAATACCATCAGTGTTGCTCTGCCCTTTGCTAACACTTGCAATAAATGCACCATTCAGCACCTGATCACTGTCATTGATGCGGGTTCCGTCATTGAAATCCAGCACGAACTCTTCAAGCGGGTCAGGCGCGGTCAGTTCCGGGAAGTATTGGAACAAGGATTCAGGGATGTCCTCGACCTTTTCATACAAAGAAATCTCTTTCCCGCCTGCGTCTGGATAGCTGGTGACCTTCAATGCCCAAGAAGCACTGTCGTCCCCGTCCAGTTGCAGCACGTCAGAACGGTTTCCATCCGCATAAAGTGTAACGGTTACGTCCCCGTTATCTTTCTCCAGCCGACGTTCTGAGATTTGTCCGTCCTGATAGGTGGTCGTGATCGAATCCCAGGATTTCGCATCCAGCTCATCAGTCTGGCTGATGCTGACGCGCTGGCTATCTGACCAGACCTCGTGCTTCACGACGCCGTTGTCATATGTCTTTGTCTTTTCAGATTTCTTTCCACTGCCATCAAATGAGGTGCTGATGGTTTCCCACGACTTTATGTCGCTTCCGTCTGTCTGCGTTACGTTGCTACGCTGTCCGTCTGTCCACGTTTCCTGTTTGACAATTCCATTGTCATAGGTGGTCGTCCGTCCGGTTGTTTCTCCGTTGACATCGAAGAACGTGTCGATCCGATCCCAGGATTTGGTTTGTAGAAAGTCCTGAACAGTACTGAAATGACCGGGCGCGAAGGCTTCAACCGTCCGGGCACCATTATCGTTTGTTATCGTGCGGCCTATGATATTGCCCGACGCATCATAGCGTAGAACGATCTGGTCCCAGGGTTTTGCACCGTCTCCGAAAAACCCATCTTGGATGAGAATCTCATTCGGAACTCCATTTTGAAAGGTCTCGGTCACGCGGATACTGTCTGGATAAACCGTTCCGCGTTCGGTCATTATGCCATTGGCGTCATAGTCAATGAACCGATTATCAAAGCCCAATGCCTCTTCTGTTTCGACATAAAATTCCTGACGCAAAACGCCGTCTTCGTAAGTCCCGAAGACCTCGTATCCGGCATCAAAAGTCGTCCGCGTTGCAACGACAACATCGTCTTCAATCGTGTATTGGATGCTTGCCCAGTCGAATTGATTTTCTGTATCGAATTCAGTGGTTTGATATCGTGCCAAAAATCGAGATTCCTCAATAATACTTCCCATTAAGCGAGTGGATGAGGAATATGACACAACTATGGCGATAGTTGCAAAAACTCGATATTAATCAGATGTTTACATAGCTTATTCAGGCAAAAAAAGGGCCGCCCGGTGGCGACCCCTTCGATCTTGCTATCTGTCTTCGGCGAATTAGCCGTTGACGCTGTCTTTCAGAGCTTTCGCGATGGTCATTTTGACCACTTTGTCGGCTTCTTTCTTGAACTGCTCGCCGGTGGCGGGGTTGCGCACCATGCGCTCGGGGCGCTCGCGGCAGTAGATTTTGCCAACGCCGGGCAGGGTGACGGCACCACCGGCCGAAACTTCGCGGGTGATCAGGCCTGTCATGGCCTCCAGCGCAGCGTTTGCGGATTTCTTGTCAGTTCCCATTTCCTCAGCGAGAGCAGCCACCAGCTGAGTCTTTGTCATAGGCTTTGCCATTTCTTGGTCTCCTTAACGTGCCCGATCTATAGGGCCTCACCGCGTAACTGTAACGGGATATTGTGGCTGAACACAACGAATAGTAGCACTAAAAACCCCAAAAATAGGGGAAATTCGTTGCTTTTTTGCTTCAGAGAAAGGCCGTTTCGTCGAACGAACGCAATTTCCGGCTGTGTAATCGTTCCAGCGGCATGCAGCGCAAGTGTTCCATCGCCCGGATTCCGATCGCCAAATGACGACTGACCTGAGTGGTATAGAACGCCGAAGCCATGCCGGGAAGTTTTAATTCACCATGCAAGGGCTTATCCGAGACGCACAGCAACGTGCCATAAGGAACCCGAAACCGATAACCGTTGGCTGCGATTGTTGCACTTTCCATATCCAGCGCAATCGCACGGGACTGGCTGAGCCGTTGCACCGGGCCGGACTGATCGCGAAGCTCCCAATTGCGGTTATCGACCGAGGCGACAGTACCTGTTCGCATGATACGTTTCAGCTCGTAGCCTTCCAACTCGGTTACCTCGGCCACAGCCTGTTCCAGCGCGACCTGAACCTCGGCCAGCGGTGGGATCGGCACCCAGACGGGCAGGTCGTCGTCCAGCACTTTGTCCTCGCGCAGGTAGGCATGTGCCAGTACGAAATCCCCAAGCGCCTGCGTGTTGCGCAGACCGGCGCAGTGGCCGACCATCAACCAGGCGTGCGGGCGCAGAACCGCAATGTGGTCGGTGGCCGTTTTGGCATTCGATGGCCCGACGCCGATATTGACCAGCGTGATCCCAGACCCATCCGCGCGTTTCAGGTGGTAGGTTGGCATTTGCGGCAGTTTAAGGGGCTGTTCCAGTACGGCTTCGGCGTCCGTGATCTCAACATTCCCGGTCGAGACAAAGCTGGTATAGCCGCTGTCGGGATCGGCCAGTTGAGCCCGTGCGTAGCTCTCAAATTCCGAGACATAGAACTGATAGTTGGTGAACAGCACATGGTTTTGGAAATGGCCGGGGTCAGTCGCCGTATAATGCGACAGTCGTGCAAGCGAATAGTCCACCCGCTGGGCTGTGAAGAGCGCAAGGGGTTCCGCTTCGTTTTCCAGCTCGTGCACGCCATTCACGATATCGTCGTTTGTTGTATTCAGGTCCGGTACATCGAACGCATCGCGCAGAGTGAACCCAGCTGCACCCTGATGCGGGACAACCAGATCCGGGTTATTGGCGACAGCGAAATGGACCGGGATCGGCGTTTCCGAAGCTCCGATTGTGACCGGCTGATCGTGGTTCTTGATCAATAGCGCGATTTGCTGGGTAAGGTAGGACCGGAACAGATCGGGGCGCGTCACTGTCGTGGCGTGCGTGCCCGGCTCGGACACGTGACCGAAGCTCAGCCGGCTGTCGACCTGCGCGTAAGACGAGGTCCTGATCCGGATTTCGGGGTAGAACGCCCGAAACCTCTCGGTAGGAGCGCCGTTCTTAAGTGCATTTGCAAACCTATCGCACAGGAATTTTGTCGCCTGTTCATAGAGCTCTTCTAAACGTGCGACAGCTGCAAGCGGATCGCTAAATTTCTCGGGGTTGGGAACGTCAGGTGTTCGGATAGTAGTCATGCAAGGGGTTCCAGAAGGTCGATCTTTACGAATGTACGTACGTCCACCAGCCCAAGGTCCGAGATCCGCAGTTCTGGGATCACAACCAGGGCCAGCAGAGAATGCTGCATATATGCGTTGTTAAGCTGACAGCCGCAGGTCTTCATCGCCTCGACCATTTGTTCTGCTTTGGCGGCAACCTCAGTCGCTGGGTTGTCGGACATCAGGCCTGCGATCGGCAGTTCCACCAAGGCCAGTTCCTCGCCATCGCGAAAGATTGTGATGCCTCCGCCCACTTCGGCCAGCCTGTTCGCGGCCAGCGCCATCTGTTCACGGTCGGTACCGACAACAATCATATGGTGGCTGTCATGCGCAACGGTCGAGGCCATGGCCATTTTGCCTTGATACCCAAAGCCCGAGACAAAGGCGTTAGTCACACCCCCCGTGGCGCGATGCCGCTCGACCAATGCGATCTGGCACACGTCGCCTTCGCCTTCAACAAGCCCTTCGATAATCGGCAGCTCGGATTTCAACGCTTGCGTTGGGGCCTGATTTTCAACCACCCCGATCACGTTGGCCGTGACACGGTTCGCTCCGGCAGGGGCTGCGATTTCAAAGTCTGTCGAGGTCAACGCATGCCCTAGGTGTACGGTATTTCGCGCCTTAGCGGGCCAGTTCAGATGCGGGCATTCGACCGTTACCGTCCCGTTTTCAGCCACAATCTGACCGCGCGCAACCACGGTTTCGATCGGAAGCTCTACCAGATCAGAACTCACGATAATGTCAGCGCGCCGCCCGGGTGTGATCGAGCCGATCTCGCGTTCCAACCCAAAATGGGTCGCCGTGTTGATCGTCGCCATTTGCAGCGCAACCAGAGGATCGCAACCACAGGCAATCGCATGTCGCACTACGCGGTTCATGTGTCCGTCATTTACCAGCGTTCCCGAATGGCAGTCGTCGGTGCACAAGATGAAGTTGCGCGGGTCCAGCCCTTTTTCAGTCACCGCAGTAATCTGGCTTTCGACATCATACCAAGCCGACCCCAACCGCATCATTGACCGCATTCCCTGACGGACACGTGCGATGGCGTCTGCCTCGCAGGTGCCCTCATGGTCATCAGCAGGGCCGCCGGCGACATATGCCGCGAAATCAGACCCTAAATCAGGCGAAGCATAGTGCCCGCCAACAATTTTCCCGGCGCGCTGTGTGGCTGCGATCTCTGCCAACATTTTCGGATCGCCATGAATGACACCGGGAAAGTTCATCATCTCGCCCAGTCCGATGATACCGGGCCACGACATCGCCTCGGCCACATCCTCAGCAGTGATTTCGTACCCGGTCGTCTCCAACCCGGGAGCTGATGGCGCGCAAGACGGCATCTGGGTGAAGATGTTCACCGGCTGCATCAGCGCTTCGTCATGCATCAGACGCACGCCTTCCAACCCCATCACGTTTGCGATCTCATGCGGGTCGGTGAACATCGAAGTTGTGCCATGCGGAATGACTGCGCGGGCAAATTCTGCCGGGGTCAACATGCCCGATTCGATATGCATATGCGCATCGCATAACCCCGGCACCAAATAGCGACCGTGCGCCTCGATGATCTGAGTCTCAGGACCGATACAATGCGCGGCGTCCGGCCCCACAAAAGCGACGCGCCCCGCAGCGATCGCCACGTCATGGTCAGGCAGGGTTTCGCGGCTATGCACATTGATCCAGACGCCGCCACGGATCACCAAATCGGCAGCCTCGCGGCCAGCAGCAACAGCGATGAGACGAGGGGCGGTATCGGGCCAACTTGGGAAGGGAGTGTATTCCATGGCCCAACTTTCCCGAATGCGGCGCAAGGTGCAACCCCCACTATTAAGGTATCATGGAATCATCACAAAACCTGCCATCCGCAGCGCGCCAGCGCTGCCACGCCCAACCAGAGGAGAGGCCCGAAGGGCATTGACGATGGGTGGGAGCGACCCGCGATTAGTTGTGGCGATCGGCTTCAATCTCCGCGCGCAGCCAGTCGACAAACGCCAACGCGCCCGGCGTTTCCTCGGCTTGGGGCGATAGCAATAGATAATAGGCCTCGGGCATAGCAGCGCGATGGTTGAACGGCGCGATCAGGCGGCCTTCTTCAATCAACCGTTTTGCGATCATGTCGTGGGCTAAACACAAGCCTCCTCCGGCCATCGCAACCGACAGGCTGACCAGATAGGTCGTCGAATAGGTTACCTTGGGTTTTTGCCAAGTTAGACTCTGATCTGTGATCCAACTCTCCCAATTCGACAACAAATTTGAACAGTCGAATAGGGGCTGTTCCTGCAGAGTTTCCAGCGTCACCGGGAAGTCGGGGGCACAGACAGGATAGTAGTGATCTGTTCGCAGCAATTCCGTTCGCACCGTATCGGCTGGGCGCAGCGAATAGCGGATTTCCACCGCCGCGCCTTCGGCCATTTCACGCGGCTCCCAGAGCTCAGTGAAGATATTCAGATGTACATCCGGATGCAGTTCCCGAAACCGGGGTAGGCGCGGAGCCAGCCAGTTGACGGCAAATGTGATGTTGCTCTGGACCTGAACCGCGTTTTGTTGTGCGCCCGTGACGGCTTGTGTCCCCCTTACCAGAGTTCGAAAGGCTTCACGCACGACCGGCAGATAGGTGATACCAGCTTCGGTCAGCTCCAATGCACGCGGACGACGAAGGAATAAGGGCTGACCCAAATAGCCCTCTAGTGATTTGATTTGCTGGCTGACTGCGCTTTGCGTCATGTTCAAATCCCGCGCCGCCCCCGTGAATGACAAATGACGGGCCGCCGCTTCAAATGTGCGTAGCCAGCCGAGCGGTGGAAGTGATTTCTGCATGCTCATAACTCTGCCAGTAGTTTTACTAATGAACTAGGCATGTTTTTTTCGTTGGTCAAACGTTTGCGGTGAAGGCACGATTTCCCAGAAGTCAATTGACCAGCGAAGGAGCCCGGCATGAGCGTTACAAACCTGCGTCCCAACATCGATCATTGGTCCGAACGCGTGGACATGGCCGCCGCATTCCGCTGGACCGAACGGTTGAACATGCATGAAGGGGTGGCGAACCATTTCAGCCTTGCGGTGAACGAAGACGGCACGCAGTTCCTGATGAATGCCAATCAGATGCATTTCGCGCGTATCAAGGCGTCAAATCTGCTGCTGCTTGATGCCAATGACAAAGATGTCATGGACCAGCCCGGCGCACCGGATCCGACGGCTTGGGGGCTCCACGGATCGATCCACCGCCATTGCCCGCATGCGCGCTGCGTGATGCACGTGCATTCGATTTTTGCGACGGTTCTTGCCTCGCTGGCAGACAGCAGCTTGCCGCCGATCGATCAGAACACCGCAACTTTCTTCAATCGCTACGTAATCGATGAAGAATTCGGAGGTCTGGCTTTTGAAAACGAAGGTGAGCGCTGTGCCGCGATGCTGTCGGACCCGAAAAAGAAAGTCATGATCATGGGCAACCACGGGGTTTTGGTGATCGGCGACAGTCCGGCAGATGCCTTTAACAGACTCTATTATTTTGAACGCGCCGCGGAAACGTACATTCGTGCTCTTCAAACCAGGCAACCTTTGCGCGTTCTGTCCGATGAGATTGCTGAGAAAACCGCGCAAGAGCTTGATGAATATCCCGGTCAGGCCGAAGCACATCTACGCGAAATCAAATCTGTTCTGGATGCCGAAGGCTCGGATTACGCAACCTGAAGCGCACTGTTAGGAGTTTCAGCCATGACCGATATGCATGATGCAGAAGCCGCCCGATGGAATTACCGCCCCGAAGGGCCCGTCGGTTTGAACCCTTTGTTCAACTGGCCGCCGCGTCCTGCGGCTATCCTGAACTGGTACAAAGGGGCTTGGCTTCCCCTTACGTCGCTGACGCTTTGCATGGTGATGGCTTTTGCCGCCTATTTCGTGTTTTTACCTCCATTAGAGACCATGCAGAGTTTCGCGCCCGGCTGGATGTTCCGTATCTGGCTGCTGAACATGGTGCCTCAGATCATGATAGCAGGAGGTCTGCATTGGTGGCTTTACATGCGCAAAGGGCAGGGCATGTACAAGAAATTCGACCGGCGTGATCTGACACGTGACAATGGGTCGTTTACCTTTCGAAATCAGGTTTTGGATAACATCTGGTGGACGCTGGGAAGTGCGATGACTGTGGCGACGGTCTATCAGTGGCTGATCTACTGGGCGATGGCGAATGGCTATGCGCCAGTGATAACCTGGGCCACGGCCCCCGTTTGGTTCGTGATCTGGATGCTTTTCATCCCGATGTGGTCAGGGCTTCATTTCTACTGGGTGCACCGATTGGAACATCACCCGAAACTCTACAAGCACGTTCATGCTGTGCACCATCGCAACGTCAATATCGGACCATGGTCAGGAATATCGAACCATTGGTATGAAAACCTTCTCTATTTCACCACCTACTTCATCCATCTGATTGTACCATCGCATCCGCTGCATCTGCTGTTTCACGCCTACTTCCAGCAGATCAGCCCTGTACTGTCTCACTCGGGTTTCGAAAAGCTGAAGGCTGGTGAAACGGATGCCGCGCGGGCAGGGGACTTCTTCCACCAGCTTCATCACCGGTATTTCGAGTGTAACTACGGCACATCCGAGATTCCGTTCGACAAGTGGTTCGGCACTTATCACGATGGTTCAGCCGAGGCGACAACGCGGACACGGGCTTTCAAGAAGCAGATGTATACTTAAACACGAAGGCGTTCTGCCCCGCCGAGTTCTGCATAGGTCCGTATATGACCTACGCAGAGCTTTGGTCAGGTTTTCTCAAACAATGCGATCAAAGCGACGTCATCTTTGTTGGGGCCGGCAGCAAGATCGCCATAAATCCGGACCTGCGTTAAAGATAAGTCTCTGATCTGATCCGCCTCGAGGCGGCGGAAGGTATCGGCGAACCCGAGCGCCTCAAAGTGTTTTGCGTTGATCGACAGGGCGAACTGCGCACCGTGGCGTGCGACACGCAAGAGCGCTGGCAAAACTTCTGGCCCAAGATGGCCATGGGTGAACGTTCCGGACGAGACGACACCGGCATAGCTGCCGCGCGGAACCGGCAGGCCCTGATTGAGATCGGCTTCGATCGCGTCGCGATAGATATCCTTGCGCATCGCCTCGTCCAGCATTTCGGCGCTGATATCGGTGGCGTCGATCGGACCCACGCCTAACCCGGCCAGAATAGCTCCGCATAACCCAGTGCCTGCGCCTACATCCAATACCGGGCCTTGTCCGCCTGCACCCACAAAAGCGCGCGCCGTGTGGATGTGGAGTTGATAATCCTCAAGCGCTGCGAAACTGTCGTCATATTCCCCTGCCCATTCCGCATAAAGGCGCTTGTTCTCCTCGGGCGATTTCAGGGAGTAGGCTGCGTGCAAGTCAGGTGTCTTTTTGGTCATTTCTCAATGAATGCGCATCAGAGGATTCGAATCAAGTGCGTCCATCCGGCGCTTGCATCCACGTGCCGGGCAGATCATCAAAGGGACCATGACACAGACACTATTCTCCTTCGGCCACGGCTATTCTGCCCGAGCGATATCGAGGCAACTGGATCCAACCACATGGCGGGTCATCGGAACCACGCGTGATTCCCAACAACTTGAGACAATTCGCGATTCGGGTGCCGAGCCTCGTGTCTGGCCAGGGGATCGGCCTGATCTGGACGGGGTGACGCATCTGCTTGTCTCTACAGCACCCACAGCCGATGGTGATCCGGTGCTGGCGGAATTGAAGGATGAGATCGCCGCGCGGATCGGACAGTTCAAATGGGTCGGCTACCTGTCGACCACAGCCGTTTACGGGGATCACCAGGGAGGCTGGGTGGATGAGACGACGCCCGCCACACCGACGGCTGAACGTGGCCGTTGGCGCGTGCGTGCCGAGGAGCAATGGGGCGGCATTCCGGGCCTGCCCTTGCATATCTTCCGACTGGCAGGGATTTACGGGCCGGGTCGCGGGCCGTTTTCAAAGCTGAAACGCGGAGGTTTGCGGCGGATCATCAAGCCGGGCCAGGTGTTTTCGCGCATTCATGTTGACGACATCGCACAGGTTTTGATCGCGTCGATGGCCAAACCCAATCCGGGTGCGATCTACAATGTCTGTGATGATGAACCGGTGCCACCGCAGGATGTGATCGGTTATGCCGCCGAGTTGCAAGGTCTGCCGATGCCACCTGCTGTTCCGTTTGATGAGGCTGATCTGACTCCGATGGCGCGCAGTTTCTATAATGAGAACAAGCGCGTTCGGAATGATCGGATCAAGGATGAACTGGGCGTCTCATTGCTCTATCCGAACTACCGTGTAGGGTTGGAAGCACTGATGCAGCATCAGAAGGATGCCACTTGATCACCGCGCCTTGCCAAGAAACCGGCACGGATTGTATGTGATTTCGATGAAAGACCGCTCTGTCCCGCTGAACATTACCGTTTCGACCCTGACCCGGCAGCGGCCCGAGATGCTGGCCGCTTTGATTCGAAGCTGGGGAGAGATGAAGCTGCCGCCCGACTGCTCGGTGCGATGTTTGGTGGTGGAAAACGACAGCTCAGCGCTCAGCGAAGGTACCGTGCAGGCAGTAGGGGAGAAGCTGCCTAATGGAGCAAGTCTGAACTATGTCCTTGAGACCGAACTCGGCATCCCGTTCGGACGCAACCGAGCCGCGCGCGAAGCGTTGGAGAATGGCTCGGATCTGCTCTGTTTTGTCGATGATGACGAGGTGGTGGCGGTCGATTGGCTTGAACGGTTGGTCGCCGGGTATCGCAACAGCTCTGCCGTGCTAATGGGCGCTCCGCTTCGTGCGGCGGGGCCAACGGGGCAGGAGACCGCGATTCAGCGGCTGATGTTGCGCAATATCAGCAATCGTTACCTCGACAAGGAAAACGCGGCTGCAAAGAAAGCCACGTTGAACGGTACCGGTGGCGTGACCATCGTGACAAACAACTGGCTGGGCGAGACACGCCTGTTCAGCGAAACCGGCCTTTGGTTCGATGAAACCATGCGGATGACCGGCGGGACGGACGCAAAGTTTTATGCCGAGACCGTTGCTGCAGGCTTACCGGTCGGCTGGGTGCCCGACGCTTTTGTGTACGAGACCATTCCTCCCGAAAGGTTGTCATTCTGGTATCAGACCGCCCGCGGAAGGGACCAGTCCAACACCCATATGCGCCGTAAGCTTGATCAGAAGCCAACAAAGGCGATCTTGGGGTTTCTGAGCACCCCCTTTCGCTTGTTGGCGCTGTTAGGGGCAATCCTTCTGTTTCCGTTCCAACCAGATCGGCGATTGATCCAGATCGCCCGAACGGTTGGGTGGCTTGTCGGGGTATTGGGAATTCCCTTCGGCTATAAATCGGCCCTTTATAAGAAGGTCAGTGGCCACTGAATCTGGGCCGGTCAATCCGTTTTGCGTTAGACTCAGTTCAGTCGTTTCATGCGCGGCCATCATCGGAAGTTTATTTGCGTCCACTCTCTCTCGTGCCCGACTTGCGAGGCACGGTGAAGCTTGGTGGTGCAATCGCAATCACGCGCTTCAGGGTCAGGCTGCGCGCAGATGTTCAAGTGATAGCTCTGGATTATCAATATCATCAAAAAACAAAACTTATATGAATGGCTTGGATTTGCTAAATCTACATCCAAACAGAAAGAACGAGTCGTTAATGCTATTTCCTACAATGAAGGCAGGGCCGATCTGCGCGATCCCGCGTAACGCCCATGCCAAGGACGAGCGCAAAAACACTCAAGACCCCTGTTTCTCGTTTCAAAGTTAACCGCGCGACGCACACATCTAGCCAGGACTGGAGATCGATATGGACGGAAGTGATACCCCCAACATGGGCAAATGCCCGGTAATGCATGGCGCCGAGGCCCGGTCCAACCGGGATTGGTGGCCGAACCAACTGAACCTGTCGATTCTGCATCAGCATAGCCCTGCATCGAACCCGATGGGCGAGACATTCGACTATGCCGAAGAGTTCAAGAAGCTCGACCTGAAGGCACTGAAGGAAGACTTGTATGCGCTGATGACAGATTCGCAAGATTGGTGGCCCGCAGATTATGGTCACTATGGCGGTTTGTTCATTCGTATGGCCTGGCACGCAGCGGGCACCTACCGCACGGCAGATGGCCGCGGTGGCGCATCGACCGGCAATCAGCGGTTCGCGCCTCTGAACAGCTGGCCGGACAATGGCAACCTGGACAAGGCGCGCCGTCTGCTTTGGCCGATCAAGCAGAAGTACGGCAACCAGATCTCGTGGGCTGACCTTTACATATTGGCGGGCAACTGCGCGATCGAATCCATGGGCGGTACGACCTTTGGCTTCTCCGGCGGTCGCGAAGACATCTGGGCACCTGAGGAAGACATTTATTGGGGTGCCGAGACCGAATGGCTGGCCCCAACTGAGAACCCGCACAGCCGCTATTCGGGCGAACGTGATCTGGAAAACCCGTTGGCCGCTGTGCAAATGGGTCTGATCTATGTGAATCCCGAAGGTCCAGATGGTCAGCCAGATGCCTTGGCTTCAGGTCGCGATATTCGCGACACCTTTGGCCGAATGGCGATGAATGACGAAGAAACCGTTGCTTTGGTTGCGGGTGGTCACACCTTTGGTAAGGCCCACGGCGCCGGTGATCCCGGTCTTGTCGGTCCCGAACCCGAGGCCGCCCCGATGGAGGCGATGGGCTTTGGCTGGATCAACGACTTTGGCAGCGGCAAGGGTGATGATACCACCACCAGCGGCATCGAGGGTGCCTGGACCGCAAACCCGACCAAGTGGGACAACGGTTACTTCGACCTGCTGTTTGGCTACGACTGGAACCTGACCAAGAGCCCAGCGGGCGCATGGATCTGGGAACCTGTTGGGGTCAAGGAAGAGGACATGGCCCCGGCAGCGGGTGATCCATCGAAAAAGGTCAAGACTATGATGACCACCGCCGACATGGCGATGCGCATGGACCCGATCTATGGCCCGATCTCGAAGCGCTTCCACGAAAACCCGGACGAATTTGCCGATGCCTTTGCCCGCGCGTGGTTCAAACTGACCCACCGCGACATGGGTCCGCGTGCGCGTTATCTGGGAGCCGAGGCACCCAGCGAAGAGCTTATTTGGCAAGACAACGTCCCGGCCGTCGATCACGCGCTTATTGACGACGCTGATGTAGCCGATCTGAAAGCCAAGATACTCGCGACGGGATTGTCTGTCTCAGATCTGGTGTCGACCGCTTGGGCTTCGGCCTCGACCTTCAGGGGATCGGATATGCGTGGCGGTGCCAACGGTGCGCGCGTTCGTCTGGCCCCGCAGAAGGATTGGGAGGTCAACGAACCGTTGAAACTGTCCAAGGCGCTGGATGCGCTGGAAGGCGTTCAGAAAGCGTTCAATGACGCACAGTCTGGTGGCAAGAAGGTCTCATTGGCCGATCTCATTGTCTTGGGTGGTGGTGCTGCCATCGAAAAGGCAGCCAAGGCCGCAGGTCATGACGTTGATGTTCCCTTTAGCCCCGGCCGCACCGATGCTTCGCAAGAGCAGACGGATGTCGAGTCTTTCGCGGTGATGGAGCCGATGGCGGACGGTTTCCGCAACTACCTGCACAAGGAATACTCGGTTCCGGCCGAGGCCCTGCTGGTGGACAAAGCGCAACTGCTGACGCTGTCGGCACCGGAGATGACTGCGCTTGTAGGTGGGATGCGTGTGCTGGGCACAAACTTTGACGGAACTTCTCATGGTGTGCTGACCGAACGGGTCGGCACGCTCAGCACCGATTTCTTCGTGAACCTGCTGGATATGGGCACCGAATGGAAACCATCCGGTGACGGCGTCTATGAAGGCCGCGACCGCGCTAGTGGTGACGTGAAGTGGACAGGTACCCGCGTGGATTTGATCTTTGGGTCGAACTCGCAGCTGCGGGCACTGGCCGAGGTCTATGGTCAGGACGACGCAGGCGGCAAATTTGTCTGCGATTTCGTCTCGGCCTGGAACAAGTTGATGAACGCGGATCGTTTTGATCTGAAGTAACCCTATAACCATCGCAGTAAATTGCGCCGCCCGAGGAGAGTCGGGCGGCGTTTTCATGCGCCTGACTCAGGGCGCGTACCAAGCATTGGGTACGATTCCGCCGAGAGACTGTTCTTTCTCTTTCTATAAACCTCTTTTTTGTGAGTTTTCGGGAGGATTTGTCAAGCTAACCTGTTGTTTTTATTAAGGTGAAGAGGAAGGTGGTCGGAAATGTGAAGTTTTTTCAAATTGGGGGTTGCAGGTCCCAGACCTAATCCGTAAATACCCCTTCACCGGCGCTGCTGAGGTGCTGGGACGCGGTGGAAGCTGCGGAGACGCTCGGGAGAGACTGGGGGCATCTGAGGTTTTTGATTGGG
>NZ_JBQFVO010000008.1:0-118548 GCF_056539785.1 Ruegeria sp. B11
TCCAAACACAGCCCGTGCGGACTACAATTGATCAACCCGATCAATTGCTTAACGATCAAACCTCGTCAGGCTCATAACATGAAGGTCGTAGGTTCAATTCCTACTCCCGCAAATAAAAATACACCGTGCAACATCAGATGTTTACGCACCGCCCTAGGGCGGTGTTTCTATTTGCACCAATACTTCTAGAAGCACTGTGGAAGCAACGATAGGAAACTTCTTTTCGTAACTAGCCACTTACCCCCTCAGCTCTTTTTTGCCAACTTCTGTGCTTCGCCCACGGTGACCTTGCCGTGACGACCGATGGAAATCCTCTCCTTAGAGCGTGTTGAAGCATTCAGGGAACGAACAACTGGTTCGGCGAACTGCTGTCTTTGGTATCAACTATTTTGGTAATAAAACGATAGCCTGCGGCTTGACCCGCTTGGTGGGCGGGGAAATGGAGCGGCGCGCATGACTTGATCTCTGGCGGCGCGTTCGATTTCAGGTGAGCCAGAGCTATCGACGATATCAACCCAAGCCAGTGATCCATCAGGGTTAATTTCGAAGAATACCTGCGCAAACCCGCGGACCGGGACATAGACGACGGGCGTTTGATTGAGGTGGACCAGGACTTGTCCGGCATAGTTAGTGGTATCGGAGTTTCCAACGCCGCGACCCGAGGATTGATTTCGGCCACTGCTGGCTCGGAACGGGTCAGCCCCTTCCTTTTGATAAAGGCTAAGCGGCGACTCCAATGTCTGCGTAGGGTTGCGCAAATTGTCGAAGTTACTGAACCCATCAAGTGATTTTGGCGTATCCGTTGCGGGCCTTCTGTCCGGGAGGCGGGGGCGTTTGGAAACAGATACGGCCTGATCGGAAGGCGCGGCTTGTTCTTCTGGTGGCTCGTTTGTTGGCTCATCGACCGAACTTGGGATTTCTGGTTCGACTGCCGTGCTCTCGAGTGGGGGGACCGGCGCTGTTGAGCCGTCTGTGGGCGGTAAAGCTGCCAAGCGCTCGGGTTCCGGGTCGACCGCTGGCGTTACGGCGGTATCTGCGTCTGTGGCTGGTTCTGGATTGGACGGGGCGACCGGTTCGGTCGGCACCTCTTCCTGTAGCTCTGATCGTGGGGCGACGGGCGCTCCGACATCGGGTGAAGATACCTGCTGAGGATTGGGGGAAGCGACGAGTGTATCGCTGATCGGGATGTCGGCAGTATCGAGCTTAACAGTGTCTTCAACCGGAGGCTCGGGGGCTTCAGCAGAGTCCGGCTGCACCGGGTCCGTCGTGTCGTCGGTGAATTCCTCGAATGTGTTGCCAAGCTCGATCAAACTGACCGATTCCTCATTGGCCCGCAGTTCTGGCAGACTGGAACCGTAGAAACTGATCCCAAAGATATGCAGGACAAGCGAAAGCACACCCGCCAACGCAGCGATGGCTGCTGACTTCCGGATCATTTTAAAGCCTGCTGGGTCACGAGGTACACAGATGGCGCCCCATGCCGTCGAAGGGCACCGGTTACCTCCATCAATCGTTGGCCTGAAACATTGCGGTCGGGGACAATCCTAACGGGTCCGTCATCATGGCTGGCCATAAAAGCCTCAGGGTCGGTTTGCACCCCACGAAAACTGAGGATGCCATCAGCGTTCAAGACAAGCGCATCGGGAGGGTCGCGGCCTTCGAGTTCCGATGTGTCGACAAGCTGAAGCTCGGGATCAAGCGGTGGTGCCAGGGTGCCTGCAATCAGAAAGAAGATCAGCATCAGAAAGACGACGTTGATCAGAGGGATGGTCGAGTCTCGTTTGCGGCTTGGGCGACCAAAGCGGATCATCGGTCTACTCCAACACCGTGACGGTCAAGCCATCGCGGCCACGCAAAACAACCAGCAAATCCACAAGTCGTTGGGCGGATGTATCCGCATCAAGGCTTACCAGTGCCTGACCGGCCCCGATCCGCGTAGACAGTTCATCCAGCGCCAGTGTTTCGCCATTCAAAGTCACGCGCTCGGTACCGATCTGGATGAATATTCGCTCGACGGGTTCAGCCGATTCTGATGCGCCTGAGGTTGCGCTGCTGATTTCGATCTCCGCGAACTTTGAGAAAGTTGAAGACAACATGAAAAACAGCAACAGCAAAAAGATGACATCGATGAGCGGGGTCATCGACATCGGTCGTCTGACAAAGGGCGCCGTGTTACGCATGTTCAGCGTTCAGAATCTCGGTCCTGCCTGAGGCGGGCTGGTTCGAGCTGTTCGGGACCAGAACCGTGCGCAGTGCTTTGTCCGCAAACACCCGTTCCCGGGCAGTTCGGCTTTCAAACCAAGACAAGACCATTGAAGTCGGCATTGCCACCGCAAGGCCAACGGCTGTTGTTACCAGAGCAACCCAGATGCCACCTGCCAACAATGAGGGATCGACAGAAGACCCGGCAGACTGAAGGCTTTGGAATGCATTGATCATTCCCAAAACTGTTCCGAACAATCCAAGCAGGGGTGCAAGCTGGGCGACCGTATCCAAAAGCCGAAATCCGCGCTCCAGCCCGGCCAGTGCCAATCCAGCTTCGGCATCCAGTCGAGCGTCCAGATCAGGAGTGTCCGGCGCGTCCATCGCGGCTTCGACAAGCGGTGCAAGATAGCTGCTGCTCCGAGCGAGGCGCGCGCGTGCAGTGGCTCGATCTCCAGCATCCCAGGCTTGCAGCGCTTGTGACAGAACCTTGTGCCGCCCTACGCCACAGGCAGCGAACTGCCAAAGCTTGTAAAGAGTAACTGCTAAGGTCAGGACCGACATGACAA
This sequence comes from Ruegeria sp. B11, assembly GCF_056539785.1. Classification (NCBI taxonomy): domain Bacteria; kingdom Pseudomonadati; phylum Pseudomonadota; class Alphaproteobacteria; order Rhodobacterales; family Roseobacteraceae; genus Ruegeria; species Ruegeria sp. B11. The sequence continues at coordinate 2,772 of NZ_JBQFVO010000008.1, forward strand.
TAAGGATAGCCACAACGGGCCCGCCAAGGGTCAGGATCTCTCGAAGAGAAGAGAGAATATTCATCCAAGCAACTCCACTTCAATCCGGCTGCTGAGCGTTAGGGTCGATTGACAGATGTCGCTCTGAGAGCCTTTTACCACGCATGAACTCGCGCCATTGATCAATGCGCGCCCAACAGTCGTGCAAGACATCTCTGGCAGATCGAACTGACGGACACGTGGGCGATCCAAAGGTAAGTCGCGAAAATCAAAAAGCGAGAGGGTAACGACACTGCCTTCGGTGTCAAATATCACCGTCTCGAATACGGCTTCATCGATAGTGGCTCCGGATTGGTTGGTCACCAGAAAGGTCAATCTGCAGGCACTACCAACGTCTTCCAACGCATTGAGCTCTAACGAAATCTCAGCGACAGGCGCCTCAGCGGATTGGGCCAGAGCTGCAAAAGGAAGCAGGCATGCGAAACAGGTAAGCAGGACACGGAGAGATCTCATTGAAGGCACCTATATGCTTGGGCGAACCGCGATTGCCCGCGTTGTATAGCCGACAATGGTCCTCTCATACCTGATAGTACAATCACTTCAAAGGAGCGCTGAAACGATTGTGAATTCGACCATGTTCGAAGTCATATTCGAGTAAGTTATTTAGCAAAGTGACGTATAATATGGCAAAATGACGGAATATTACCTCATTTCGTCAAGATACGATCTGCAATCCGAACAAGTCGCCCTTCATAATCAAAAGAAACACAGAATGGAGGCGCGTTTTGAGCTGGAATATTTGCGTAGTCGGGGCGGGGAAGATCGGTCAGATGATCGCGACTTTGCTGAAAACCTCGGCACATTACACGGTGACTGTTGCCGATCACGATCTTGCGGCCCTGTCAGCATTCAAGAAACGGGGCATTTCTACGCGGCAGATTGATGCCAGCGATAGCGCGGGCTTGGAGAAAGGCCTTAAAGGGTTTGATGCGGTGATCTCTGCTGCGCCGTTCTTTCTGACACCGGCGATTGCGAGCGCGGCCAAAACTGTTGGGGCGCATTACTTTGACCTGACCGAAGATGTCGCCGCCACCAACGCGGTGCGCGAGCTGGCGCAGAACAGCGAGACGGCATTTATGCCGCAATGCGGGTTGGCCCCCGGGTTTGTCGGGATTGCAGGCGCTGCGCTGGCGGCGGAGTTCGATGAAATCGACAGCCTGCATATGCGGGTCGGGGCGTTACCGCTCTATCCGACCAACGCGTTGAAATATAACCTGACTTGGTCAACCGATGGGCTAATCAACGAATACTGCAACCTCTGCGATGCCATTGTGAATGGCGAGAGGGTTAAGACAGCCCCCCTCGAAGATTATGAGCTGATCGGCCATGACGGAGTCGAGTACGAGTGCTTCAATACATCGGGCGGGCTGGGCACCTTGCCCGAGACGCTAGACGGTAAGGCGAAGGCGGTATCCTATCGCTCGATCCGCTATCCGGGCCATCGGGATATCTTGCGCTTGTTGCTCAGTGACCTGGGACTAGAGCGTCGCCGCGATCTGCTGAAAGAGATTTTTGAAACGGCCTTGCCGCGTACGGATCAAGACGTCGTGTTGGTCTATTGCACTGCAAAGGGCATCGTTGACGGCACGTTGCGTGAGAAATCCCTGATCAACAAGTCCTTTGCGCGCACCATCGATGGACAAGTCTGGAGTGCGATCCAAGTAACCACTGCGGCAGGCGTATTGGGTGTCGTCGATCTGATGCGGACAGGGGTTCTGCCCTCGAAAGGCTTTGTTCGGCAAGAGCAGGTAAAGCTTGCCGATTTCCTGAACACCGAATTTGGCCGGCTTTATCGCGCCGGTGACGTTACCGAACAAAACAAGGCGGCTTGAGATATGAAAGACATTATAATGACTGCTGAAACCACGCTTGCGAATTTGGACCTGACTGCAGCTGAGCTTAGCGGCGGGTCGCTGCGGGTGACCTCTCCGATAGATGGCAGCCTGTTGGCCGAGGTTCACGAAACTCCGGTTTCCGAGATGGGGGCCATCTTTGCCCGCTCGAAAGCGGCGTTCAAGGAATGGCGCGTTGTGCCGGCTCCGCGCCGGGGTGAGTTGATCCGACTGCTGGGCGAAGAGCTGCGGGCCGCCAAGGACGACCTTGGCGCGCTTGTCAGTTGGGAGGCAGGCAAGATCACCTCGGAAGGTCTGGGCGAAGTGCAGGAGATGATCGACATCTGTGATTTTGCTGTTGGTCTGTCGCGGCAGCTTTATGGTCTGACCATTGCTTCGGAACGCCCGGGTCATCGGATGATGGAAACGTGGCATCCGGCGGGACCGGTCGGAGTGATCTCGGCCTTTAATTTCCCGGTGGCGGTATGGTCGTGGAATGCTGCGCTGGCCCTGGTCTGTGGTGATCCGGTAGTTTGGAAACCGTCCGAGAAAACGCCTCTGACCGCGTTGGCTTGCCAGAAAATCTTTGAGCGGGCGTTGGCCCGGTTTGGTGACGCCCCCGAGGGGCTTTTGCAGACCCTGATCGGTGGTGCCGATCTGGGTGAGGCGCTGGTTGCAAGCGAGGATGTGCCGATCATTTCAGCCACCGGCTCGACCCGGATGGGCCGCGCGGTTGCGCCGATCGTGGCGCAGCGCTTTGGCAAGTGTATTCTTGAGCTCGGCGGAAATAACGCGATGATCGTTGGGCCGTCGGCTGATCTGGAAATGGCGGTGCGCGCGATCGTATTCTCGGCTGTCGGGACAGCGGGGCAGCGCTGTACGACACTGCGGCGGTTGATTGTACACAACTCGATCCGCGAGGAACTGGTTGGGCGTCTGAAGAAAGCCTATGCAGGTCTGCCCATCGGTAATCCGTTGACCGAGGGTACGTTGATTGGGCCGTTGGTGGATGAAGCTTCGGGCAATGCGATGACCGCAGCGCTTGAATCAGCAAAGGCCGAGGGTGGTGCCGTGTTCGGAGGTCAGCGCGTGACCGAAGGTGTGCCGGGCGGTGTTTATATGCAACCGGCCATCGTTGAGATGCCGGGCCAGACCGCGACTGTGAAGGCCGAGACCTTTGCTCCGATCCTTTACGTCATGGGCTATGACGATTTTGCCGAGGCGATCGAGATTCAGAACGACGTGCCACAGGGCTTGTCGTCCTGCGTTTTTACACTGAACATGCGCGAAGCCGAGCAATTCCTGACAGCGGCCGGGTCGGATTGCGGGATTGCCAATGTGAACATCGGCCCGTCCGGGGCCGAGATCGGTGGCGCATTTGGTGGCGAGAAGGAGACCGGAGGCGGGCGCGAAAGCGGATCAGATGCCTGGAAAGCCTACATGCGCCGTCAGACCAACACGGTAAACTATTCGGCCGAGTTGCCATTGGCGCAAGGTGTCAAATTCGACATCTGAACTCGAATGTCCGGCGGCACCTGATCGTGCCGCCGGATTCAATCAGCGAACAGGTAATCCAGTTGCATGATCGCTTTGGCCTGATCGGCACTGATCCCCAGAAATTCCGCGATAATCACCTCATTCTCCGAACGATCCGCCGCCTCACGCAAATGGAACAGCCCATCATTCTGGGTGCTGCGGATCAATTCGGATTCGTAAGACAGCGCGTTGCGAAGGGTCGGTAGCAGACGTGCAAGAGAATCCTGTGAGCTGTTCTGGCCCGCAAGACCGACACGATGGGCATGGCCCGTCAGATATTCATCTGAATAGGCACATTCGATTTCCAGAACTCGTGTTTGGGCCTGATCTGCACAGAAATCCTGAATGACGTCCAGATTGGCCGGATCTATGCAGAGTACCAGCCTGTCGCTTTGGAAATAATCGAACAACATACGTGCAACGGCCCGCCGATGGCGCGACCGCTTAATCAGGGTCGTCTCGATTCCACCCAAATCGGGCAATGGCGTATCCTGCTCATCATAGATGTATTCGATGCAGGGAATGGGGGTTTCCGACGCGATCTGGTCAACAAGCCGTTTGGCGACATGCCACTTCTTGCAAACAATCAGAAACGCCTGACGCTCGGGGCCTAACGTATTGCCGACCTCCCAAAAGCGCTGAGCGAAACGTCGTCCTACCCGACCGCGACCGGCAAGGAAGTGATACAGATTACGCCCTTCGTCCGAGATGTGGAACGTGACCCCTTCGCTGGCATAAAGCTGACCCAACCGTTCCTTCAACTCATGAGCCTCGGGGCTGATCTTGCGAGCGAATAGGTAGTTCTGCCCCAACAGCATGTCATAGTGATCATTGTAGAAGGTGACAGGCATGCCATAGTCGGAAAACATCAAAAATGTCAGTGTACGGTTTTCGATTTCCTGCTTCGGGACGAGGTGGCGAACAAGCGTCTGAAAGAACGTCTCGTCCGGAATCCAGGTGGTCGAGAAAAACCGGACCACATCGCGGCGTTGGCGCAGGAAGTCCAGAATCATCTCGACTGTGCGACGGCGCAGGCACCACCACTGGCTGCCGATCTTGACCTGCAGGTCTGCAGGTATGCCGCGGGTCAGACCGAAACGCTTTTGCATTTCGTATGCGGCATAGAACAGGCGCGGCTGATTGCGTTCGTTGAAATAGTGACGATAGATCAGCCGGTCTTCTTTCATTCCGGTCTTAATCCAATTGCTTTCGAAGAAGTCATGGCTTTCGATGAAATCCATGTCGCGTTCATCAAGGAAGCTGTGCACATACTCGGCGGTTTTAATTGCCATGCAATCGCCGGACAGCATGTAAAAATGGGTGACCCTCGGGAACTGATCCACCGCCGCCTGTAATGCATGGAGCGTGGCCTGAACCAGTGACCATTCGCCCCATCCGCATTTGATCCGCTTCGTCGCAAATGCGACGCTGCGGTTATCTTTCAGGGCGTCGCGTATCTGCGCATAATCCGTATCGTTGGCGCGAGCGTCAAAATGGATCGCCATACAATCGCCGGCAGCCGTTAGCTGACTGGCCTGCGCAATGATCGCGTCAGGATCTTTGTGGCACAGCAAGATATAGGCAATCTTTGCCATTTGCGTCTCGTAATTCCCCGTTTCTGCCCAATTGCAACCGTGATACTGAGGATGAGCGATTGAATAAACAGAATATTTTTGGTTCTTTGGGTCAAAATGCCGGAGTATCAATGCGATAACTGGCTAAGGAGGCGCAGTAGATGGGTTTTCCAGGAACATGGATGACCGAAAGTCAAAGCATGGTCTACCGTGTTGTGCCGAAATGCGCCTGCTCGACGATCGGGCAAATCATGTATTTCTCGGATCATGGCAGCTTCTTTGATGGTGACATTCACGACGCCAAGGACGGAATGCACAAGTGGGCCTTTGGTGCCAGTCAGGATCCGATTGCCAGAAATGTTCAATCGCACCAGTCCTATACGTTTACCTGCGTGCGTAATCCCTACACACGCATTCTCAGTTCCTTTTTTGACAAGATCTGTGGCATTCAGCGCAACGGCAAACGCTATCGCGGCAATCTGGTGCCAACGCTGATCTACAATTATGGGATCGAGGTTGGCGGTGACGATGGCAAAGGCGAGTTCGATCAGATCGCCAGTTTCCGCCGGTTTCTGTTATTTGCACGTGACACGATCCGTTGGCGGCGGCCGATGGACCCCGACATTCACTGGTCGGCGATGTCTGGCCATGTCTCGACGCTGATCGCTAATGGCGGGCGATATGATCGGATTTTTTGGACCGAGAAGTTCAACGATGGGATGCAGGGTGTGTTGGACAATCTTGAAACCTCGCATCCCGTGACTCTGTCCGAAATCCCGCGCTTCAACGAATCCGAAGGCCATGGGCCAAAACGCGTGCATCCGGTCGAGGATTACTTTGACGATTTGTCGATGCATCTGGTCTACGAGATCTACAAACAGGATTTTGAACTGTTCAAGTATGATTTCGAAAATCCCGCCAACAAAATGCCGACGGGTGAGATCGATCTGGATGAGATTCACGCCAAGCTGGGTGATTAAGACGCTCGAAGTGTGACGCTCCCGCCCATCGTCAATGTCTCTTGTGAGACATCTCCTCTGGTTGGGCCCGGCGCCGCGCAAAGCGCGGCGCCGGGCCCAAATTCCGAAAGTGGAATCGGCGCAGCCGATTCCATGTATCGGGTGCGGGAGTGTTCGCTCACCCGCAGTGCTTAGACCTGACGGACGGCACCTTTTGCGGCACTGGTCGTCAATTTGGCATAGGCTTTTAGCGCGGTGGACACTTTACGCTTACGTGGTGCAACGGGCTGCCAGCCCTTCTCGTCCTGCTCTTCGCGCCGCGCGGCCAGGTCTTCGTCGGAGACCACCAGATGGATGCTGCGGTTGGGAATGTCGATTTCGATCGTGTCGCCGGTTTTCACCAAACCGATCTCACCACCTTCCGCTGCTTCGGGCGAGACGTGGCCGATTGATAAGCCCGAGGTGCCACCCGAGAAACGACCGTCAGTCAGCAGCGCGCAGGCTTTGCCCAGTCCCTTGGATTTCAGATACGAAGTCGGATACAGCATTTCCTGCATTCCCGGCCCACCACGCGGGCCTTCGTAGCGGATCACCACCACGTCACCTTCCTTGACCTTGCCGGTCAGGATGTCATTGACAGCCTGGTCCTGGCTTTCGCAGACATAAGCTGAGCCCGTGAATTTCAGGATGTTCTCATCCACACCCGCAGTTTTCACGATACAGCCGTCGCGCGCGATATTGCCGAACAATACTGCCAGACCGCCATCCTGGCTGAATGCGTGCTCTTTCGAGCGGATCACGCCGCCTTCGCGGTCAGTGTCCAGCTCCTTGTAGCGGTTCGACTGGCTGAAGGCTTGTGTAGTACGCACGCCGCCGGGCGCCGCTTTGAACAGGTCCTGAGCCTTCGGGTTGTTGGCGACTTTGATGTCCCAGTTGGCAATTGCTTCGCCCATGGTGCCCGAATGCACTGTATGGCAATCCTCATGCAGCAAGCCTGCGCGGCTGAGTTCACCGAGGATCGAGAAGATGCCACCAGCGCGGTGGACGTCTTCCATGTGCACGTTTTCGATGTTGGGCGCGACTTTGCACAAACAGGGCACTTGGCGGCTCAGGCGGTCCATGTCGGACATGGTGAAATGCACTTCACCTTCGTGCGCGATGGCCAGCAAATGAAGCACCGTATTGGTCGATCCACCCATTGCGATATCCAAGCTCATGGCATTTTCGAACGCGTCGAACGTGGCGATTTCACGCGGCAGGAAGCCTTTCTCGTCCAGATCATAGTGGCGCTTGGTGATCTCGACGATGCGGCGACCAGCTTCCAAGAACAACTCTTTACGGTCGGCATGTGTGGCCAGGGTCGAGCCATTGCCCGGCAGCGCCAGACCCAGTGCCTCGGCCAGACAATTCATCGAGTTCGCGGTGAACATGCCCGAGCATGAACCACAGGTTGGACAGGCGTTTTCTTCAATGTGTTGCACCTGCTCATCGGTAAATCGATCATCCGCTGCGGCAACCATGGCGTCGACAAGGTCGATCTTCTTGGCGTCCAGATCGGCGATGTCGATCTTGCCCGCCTCCATAGGTCCACCCGAGACAAAGATCGCAGGGATGTTCAGACGCATGGCCGCCATCAACATGCCGGGCGTGATCTTGTCGCAGTTCGAGATACAGACCATAGCGTCCGCGCAGTGGGCGTTAACCATGTATTCAACAGAATCCGCAATCACCTCACGCGAGGGCAGCGAATACAGCATCCCGTCATGGCCCATGGCGATGCCGTCATCGACCGCAATGGTGTTGAACTCTTTGGCGACACCGCCAGCGGCCTCAACCTCACGCGCAACCATCTGTCCCAGGTCCTTCAGGTGGACGTGACCGGGTACAAACTGGGTGAACGAGTTGACGATGGCGATGATCGGTTTGCCGAAATCGTCGTCTCCCATACCGGTGGCGCGCCACAGGCCGCGAGCACCGGCCATGTTGCGGCCATGGGTGGAGGTTCTGGATCGGTACATTGGCATGATGCTGTATCCCTATTGCCCAAACTGCGATATTGGGTGTGTACGTTATAGCGCACGTATCATATGTACGTTATAACGCACAAGACAAATCGCAGGGCGCGGCTATGGAATCGGACGAACTAACGCTGAAACTAAGGGATGTGCGGGCGGCATCCGGGCTGAGCCTGTCAAAAGTCGCGGAACTCACCGGGGTCAGCAAAGCTATGCTGGGCCAGATCGAGCGTGGCGAATCAAGCCCGACCATCGCGACCCTGTGGAAGATCGCGAAGGGTTTCCAGCTCCCGCTGAGTGCTTTGATTGGTACTGCTGCAATGCGTGACACGACAGATGCCGATGTGTTCAGTACCGTGAGATTTCCAGGAAGCATCGAAGTCAAGATTGTCTTTCCCTTTGATCCCGCATTGGGGGCCGAAACATTTCATGTCGAGTTGTCACCCAATCAAAGCCACGAATCTCCGGCCCATGCAGCAGGCGTAACCGAAGAGGTTTTTGTTCTGAGCGGAGCTTTGGACGTGCTGCGAAATGGAAACTGGGTTCCGCTGCAATCCGGTCAAGGATTGCGATTTTCTGCGGATGTGCCGCATGGATACCGCGCTGGTGATCAGGGAGCTGCTTTTCTAAATATGCACCACTATTCGCAACCAGCGGAAGTTTCAGAATAGGAAAGCCCCATACAATGACCGCACTACTGGACAGTTTGACCGTCGTCGATGCCATCGGCTCATTCGGGGCTTTGATCGTTGTTGCGGCATATTTTGCGACCCAGATGCGAGTGATGAACTCGGAGGATCTGGCCTTTCCGCTGGTGAATCTTATCGGTTCGGTGCTGATCGTGTTCTCACTGCTGCAGAACTTCAATCTTGCGTCCATGCTGATCGAAGGCTTCTGGATCATCATCAGCGTTATTGGGATCATCCAGTATTATCGCCTGCGTCGTTTGCGATAAATCCAGTGTGGTCGGGACGCTAGCGCTATCCAGCCTTGAACCTGCATCCTGCCAAGTATAGGGAAAACCCAAGCTCGCTTAGGGGAGGCATAGATGCAGGACGATCCAAAAACCCTCGTTTCTACCGAATGGCTTGCCGCACATCTCAAGGATCCGGATCTAAGGATTCTGGATGGGTCGTGGTACCTGCCGCAGCAAGCGCGAGACGCCAAGGCAGAGTATGACGCTGCCCACATCCCTGGTGCGCGGTTCTTTGATATTGATGAGATATCCGACCATCGTTCCGACTTGCCGCATATGGCACCTCCGGTCGAGAAGTTCATGTCGCGCCTGCGCGCGATGGGCGTTGGCGATGGCCATCAGGTCGTGGTCTATGACGGTGCGGGGCTGATGTCGGCGGCGCGGGTCTGGTGGTTGTTCCGTCTGATGGGACAGGACAATATTGCCGTTCTGGATGGTGGACTGCCAAAATGGCAGTCCGAAGGGCGCGAGATCGAAGACCTGCCCCCCATTATTCGCGACCGTCACATGACGGTGCGGGTTCAGAACCACCTTGTCCGCGATGTGACGCAAGTTTCATCAGCCGCGAAGCTTGCGGATCACGAGATCATCGATGCCCGCTCGGCGGCCCGTTTCGTCGGGACCGAAGCTGAACCGCGCGAGGGGTTGCGCTCGGGTCATATCCCAGGCTCGCGCAACGTGCCTTTTGGAATGCTGTTGAACAAGAATGGCACGATGAAGTCGCCCGAGGACTGCCGCGCGGTTTTCGAAGATGCCAGCGTCGACTTATCGAAACCCGCGATCACATCCTGTGGCTCTGGTGTGACTGCCGCAATTCTCAGCCTTGCCTTGGAACGCATGGGCAAGAAAGACCACGCGCTATATGACGGCTCCTGGGCTGAATGGGGTGCCTTCCCAACCCTGCCCGTCGCAACCGGAGAGAACTGATGTTCGAGAACCTTAAACCGCAGCCAGCAGACAAGATTCTGGCGTTGATGCAGATGTACCGCGACGACCCACGTGATCAGAAGATCGATCTGGGCGTTGGTGTCTACAAGAACGCCGAGGGGGTCACTCCGGTGATGCGCGCGGTGAAAGCAGCTGAAAAGCGTATTCTCGAAGAGCAGGAGAGCAAGGCTTATACCGGTCTGGCTGGTGATCCAGCCTTTGCGGACGCGATGATCGACTTGATCCTCGGAACTTCTGTCCCGCGTGGCAACATTGCAGCCGTAGCCACCCCCGGTGGTACCGGAGCCTGTCGTCAGGCGTTTGAGATGATCCGTATGGCCAACCCCACCGCGCGTGTTTTCGTGTCGAACCCCACATGGCCAAACCATTTGTCGATCCTGAACTATCTAGGGATCGAGACAGTCCAATACCGTTATTTCGACGGAGAATCGCGTGGCGTCGATTTCGACGGTATGATCGAGGACCTGAAAACTGCCAATGCAGGCGACGTGGTTCTTCTGCACGGCTGTTGCCACAACCCAACGGGTGCCAACTTAAATATGGTGCAATGGCAAGAGGTCGTGAACCTGATCAACACGCGTGGCCTCGTCGCAATGATCGACATCGCCTATCAGGGCTTTGGCGACGGTCTGGAAGAAGATGCGCAGGCAACCCGTCTGGTAGCATCGTCAGTGAAGCGCTGCCTGATCGCGGCGTCTTGTTCGAAGAACTTCGGCGTCTACCGTGAACGCACCGGCCTGCTGATGGCGATCAGTGACGATCCGGCACAGACTGCACTGAACCAGTCTACGCTGGCATTTCTGAACCGCCAGAACTACTCATTCCCGCCTGATCACGGCGCGCGGGTGGTGACGACGATCCTGAATGACGATGCTCTGCGGGCAGATTGGGCGACCGAATTGGAAGATGTCCGCCTTTCCATGCTGGGCCTGCGTCAGCAACTGGCTGATGAGTTGCAGAGCCTTAGTGGATCGGATCGATTTGGATTTATCGCCCAGCATCGCGGCATGTTTTCGCGACTGGGTGCCGCGCCAGAACTGGTTGAAAAGCTGCGTGCCGATCACGGCATTTACATGGTCGGTGACAGCCGCCTGAACATCGCTGGTTTGAACGCCAATACTGTGCCCATTCTGGCGCAGGCGATTGTAGATGTCGGCGTCTGAGCGATATCTTTGAATGAAGGAAAACCCGGGCGCGAACGCCCGGGTTTTTTTTTGTTTTTACTTGGTTGGCTATTAGCCCTTGGAGAATTCCGGATACGCTTCCATACCCAGTTCAGCCATGTCGAGGCCGTTGATCTCGTCCTCTTCGCTAACACGGATACCTACGGTGGCCTTCAGGATCGACCATAGGATAAGAGCAGCACCAAAGGTGAAGACACCATAAGCAATGATCCCGGTCAGCTGAGTGATCAGGCTGGCTTCGCCATAGAAGATCACGGCGATGGTGCCCCAGATGCCAGCGAACAGGTGGACCGGGATGGCGCCGACTACGTCGTCGATCTTGAACTTGTCCAGCATCGGAACCGCGAAGACCACGATGATACCGCCCACAGCACCGATCCACAGAGCGCCGAACAGGGTTGGGGCCAGCGGCTCAGCAGTGATCGACACCAATCCCGCCAGCGCGCCGTTCAGCACCATGGTCAGGTCGGGCTTTTTGTACAGCAGCTGTGTCATGATAAGGGCGGCAACGGCACCGGATGCAGCAGCCATGTTGGTGTTGGCAAAGATGCGCGATACGTCCGAGACATCTCCTACAGTGCCCATCGCCAGCTGCGAACCACCGTTGAAGCCGAACCAACCCAGCCACAGGATAAAGGTACCCAGAGTGGCCAGAGCCAGGTTTGAACCAGGCATCGGGTGCACTTTACCGTCCTTGTACTTACCGATGCGCGGCCCAAGGATGAGGGCACCTGCCAGAGCCGCCCAGCCACCGACCGAGTGCACGATGGTCGAACCAGCGAAGTCCGAGAAGCCTGCTTCGGACAGCCAACCACCACCCCACTGCCACGAGCCCGAGATCGGGTACATGATGCCGGTTAGGACAACAACGAAGGCAAGGAAGGGCCACAATTTGATCCGTTCAGCCACCGCACCGGACACGATCGAGGCGGTCGCTGCGACAAAGACCAGTTGGAAGAAGAAATCCGAACCGATTGAGGCGTAGTCAAGCGCCGCAGCATCTGCACCGACACCCACTGGGTCAAGCACGGTAGTCGAGAAGAACGGGCCCAGCCAGCCAGAAATGGTCCAACCATCACCGGGGTACATCAGGTTGAAGCCGATCAGCCAGTACATGATCGCGGCGATTGAAAACAGCGCGATGTTTTTGGTCATCTGCATCGCGACGTTCTTTGAGCGCACCAGCCCGCCTTCGAGCATGGCAAAGCCTGCAGCCATGAAGAACACCAGGAAACCGCCCATCAGGAACAGCAGCGTGGTGAATATATATTGGGTGTGTTGCGCGGGCTCTCCGGTAGCGGCCTCTTGCGCAAGACCCATCTGCGGCAGTGCGACGATCGCAGCGGCAGGGATGAGAGATTTCATCAGGTTCATTGTTAGTCCTCGAGTGATTGTGAGTAAGCGCGCTTAAAGCGCCTCTTCGTTGGTTTCCCCGGTCCGCACGCGCAGGGCTTGCTCGACATCGAGGACGAAAATCTTGCCGTCACCGATCTTGCCGGTCTTGGCGGTTGTGGTGATGGTTTCGACGATCTGGTCGGCCATGGTGGCGGGCACCACGATCTCAAGCTTGATCTTGGGAACGAAATTCACGGCGTATTCGGCACCGCGATAAATCTCGGTGTGACCCGATTGCGAGCCAAACCCTTTGATCTCAGTCACCATCATGCCGCGCACGCCTGCATTGGTCAGTGCTTCGCGCACCTCCTCAAGCTTGAACGGTTTGATTGTCGCAATGATCAGTTTCACGTCTTTCCCCTCTACTACTCCGGGCGGCCCGGCATTTTGCACCTGCAGAAAAATGCGCGACAGAGGTTCAGATGGAACGTTTTCGGAGGGTAAATGAGGGTAAAAAATCAGCAATTATGCACAATTTTTGCACAAAACACGCTACTTGGTGAAAATATAGGCAAACTTGTGAGGGGAAATACGGGTATTTCACACCTCTACATGGCCGTTCCGGCGGGGTATGGTGCCCCAAAAGCATAACCGGGCAGAGTTTGAGCATGACTGAGTCCAACCGTCGCAAATCGCGCCTTGTCGCGGATAAAAGGTACCCGACCAAAGGCCGAAAGCCTGCGGCGACCAAGCGGGCTGCAAAACCCGCTGGTAAGAAGTCGACGGCCCGAAAAGCCGCTCCGCGCAAAACGGCGCGGAAGAAAACGCGGCGCAGTTCTGGTGGGAAGGGCGGTGGCATTTTCCGCCGGCTGTTCCGCTGGCTCTGGCGCATAATTTGGGGGATCACTTGGAGGGTCGGCGCAGTGGCGGGGTTGCTGTTGGCGCTGGCGGTGGGTGTTGTTTACACCTCATTGCCGGATGTCGATGCCCTGCTTGATGGGCGGGCACGTGGTTCGGTGACCTTACTGGATCGCGACGGCAAGGTCTTTGCCTGGCGCGGCGATCAGTTTGGCGGCGTGATTACGGCGGATACAGTTTCGCCGCATCTCAAGAACGCCGTGATTGCAACCGAGGATAAACGGTTCTACCGCCATTTCGGCGTCAGCCCGCGCGGTGTCGCCAGCGCGGTACGCATCAACCTGAGCGAAGGACGTGGACCGCTGTCTGGTCACGGTGGTTCAACGATCACCCAGCAAACCGCGAAACTTCTATGCCTGGGTGTGCCTTATGAGCCCAGCGAATGGGAGTCTGAGGCTGCATATGAAGCCGATTGCCGTCAGGGTTCGCTATGGCGCAAGGCGAAAGAGGCAGTTTATGCCATTGCGATGGAGGTCAAATACTCCAAGGATGAAATTCTGACGATCTATCTGAACCGCGCCTTCCTCGGTGCGGGAGCCCGCGGCTTCGAGGCCGCCAGCCAGCGGTATTTCGGTATTTCAGCAGCCGAAGTGTCTCCGGCCGAGGCGGCAATGCTGGCAGGTCTATTGGTGGCCCCGACACGCTATGCGCCAACGAACAACCTGCAACGTTCACAAGATCGGGCACGTTTGGTGGTTGGGCTAATGGAGACTCAGGGCTATCTGAGCAGCGCGCAGGCCAGCGAGGCCCGCAGCCGTCCGGCGCAGTTGTCCGAGGCCGCTGCCGCGCGTGCTGGTGGTTACTTTGCCGATTGGGTCATGGCCAGCGGGCCAGAGTTTTTCACACGTAACACAACCGAGGACGTGGTGATCCGAACCACACTGGATCAGCGCATTCAAACGTCGGCGGAAGAGGCGCTTAAATTCATCTTCCAGGAGAAAGTGCGCGAAGGGTCCAAAGCGCAGGCCGCTATTGTGGTGATGTCAGCGGATGGCGCGGTTCGAGGTATGGTCGGTGGGCGCAAGACCCGTGTTTCGGGGGCGTTCAACCGGGCTACGCAGGCTCTGCGTCAAACGGGTTCGTCGTTCAAACCGTTTGTCTATGCGACGGCCTTGGAGTTGGGATATTCACCGCTGGACACGGTGATGGATGAACCAACGTGCTGGAACATCGCAGGTTCAGGACAGTGGTGTCCGAAGAACTACACCAATAAGTTCTATGGCCGGGTGACATTAGCAGATGCGTTGAAGAATTCGTTGAATATTCCCGCAGTCAAAGTGGCGGATATCTCGGGGCTGGATAACGTGCGCACGGTTGCCAGTGGTTTCGGCCTTTCAAGTGATCTGGCCGAGGGACTCGCGCTGGCGCTCGGCGCATCGGAAAGCACGCTGATAGAGATGACGGGCGCTTACGCCGGTATCCTGAACGGCGGTTCAGCGGTGGAACCCTATGGTCTGACCGAGTTGAAGCTGCTTGGTGAGACCGATCCAGTTATGATCACGACAACCGGTATCGGTGAACGCGTCATCAACGACAAGGCCGCCAAACAACTGACCTGGATGATGGAGCGTGTGGTCTCTGAAGGTACGGGTGGGCGCGCGAAGCTGCCGGGCTGGCAGGTGGCGGGCAAGACCGGCACGACCCAGGCCGCGCGGGATGCCTGGTTTATCGGATTTACCGCGGACTACGTTACGGGCGTTTGGATGGGGTATGATGATAATACGCCGTTGTCAGGTGTCACGGGTGGAGGCTTGCCGGCGGAGATATGGAAAGAGACCATGCTGCGCGTGACAGAAGGGATGACGCCCACGCCGTTGCCCATGCTGGCGCCGGACCCACCGGTCAGAACCGCGCAGCCGCAGCAACAGCGCCGTAAGAATCAAACTGGTTTGGACCGTGCGATCAACAACCTGCTGAACAACATCTTCGGAAACTGACCAACAAAAAAAGGCGGTGCGCTGAGCACCGCCTTTGATGTCTGAATGATCGTAAGATCAGACGCTTTCGTCTAGCGCTGCCAGAATTGCATCACCCATTTCGCTGGTTGAAACCGGCTCAACACCATCTTCGGCCAGCAGATCAGCCGTGCGAACGCCGTCGGCCAGAACCTTCTCGATCGCGGTTTCCAGACGATCCGCTTCGTCGCCCTGGTCAAAGCTGTAGCGCAGTGCCATGGCGAAGCTGAGGATACACGCAATTGGGTTGGCCTTGCCTTGACCTGTAATGTCCGGGGCCGAGCCATGAACGGGTTCATACATGGCCTTAGGGCGGCCATTCGCCATCGGTGCGCCCAGCGAGGCAGACGGCAGCATGCCCAAAGACCCGGTCAGCATCGCTGCGCAATCGGATAGTACATCGCCAAACAGGTTGTCGGTGACGATCACGTCAAACTGTTTGGGCGCGCGCACAAGCTGCATCGCGCCGTTGTCTGCATACATGTGTGACAGCTCGACCTCGGGGTATTCCTGACCGACACGTGTCACGACCTCGCGCCACAGGATGCCCGATTCCATCACATTGGCTTTTTCCATCGAGCACAGTTTCTTATTCCGGCGCATCGCCAACTCAAACGCGGAACGTGCGGCGCGTTCGATCTCGGATTCGGTGTAGCGCTGGGTGTTGATGCCCACGCGCTCATTGCCTTCTTCAAAGATGCCGCGCGGTTCACCGAAGTACACGCCAGATGTCAGCTCGCGCACAATCATGATGTCGAGGCCAGCGACCACATCCTTCTTCAGCGACGAGAAATCCGCCAGCGCGTCGAAGCACTGAGCTGGGCGCAGGTTGGAATACAGGTCCATTTCCTTGCGCAAACGCAGCAGTCCGCGTTCGGGTTTCAGGCTGAAATCCAGATCGTCATACTTAGGGCCGCCAACAGCCCCCAGCAGCACAGCGTCGACCTCTTGTGCCCTGGCCATGGTCTCATCCGATAGGGGCTTCCCGTGCGCATCATAGGCAGCGCCGCCGACCAGATCCTCGCTCACGTCAAATTGAAGACCGCGATTGGCGCCGAACCAATCGATGATTTTGCGCACTTCGGCCATAACTTCCGGGCCAATTCCGTCTCCGGGCAGGATGAGGAGCGAGGGGTTGGACATCGACAGTCTCCTTGCGTTTTGTCGCACAGGCCCTAGCGTTTGCGGCGCATCGGGTCAATGAGACGAACCCATCAAATCACGAGGAAACCACATGCTGACACCCGGAAATCGGGCCCCATCGCTAAAAATCGAAACAGTAAGCCATGGCACCTTTGATCTTGAGCGCGACACGGGCGAAAACGGAACGCTGGTGATTCAGTATCGCGGCCTGCATTGCCCGATCTGCGTTCGCCAAATGGGTGAGGTCGAGGCTGCGCTGGATGAATTCGCCGAGCTGGGGATTGAGGTGATCATGATCACCACGGATACCGGCGAACGTGCGGCCGAGACGGTTGAGAAGGCCGGAGTGTCGAAGCTGCGCGTAGGATACGGCCTGTCCATGGCTGACGCGCGGGATGTCTGGGGCCTGAACATCTCGGTGGCTCGTGAAGGTAGTGCCGAGCCAGCGTTGTTCGCTGAGCCAGGACATTTCTATATCAAACCTGATCAGACCCTCTATTACGTCTGGCAGCAGACATCGCCTTTTGCGCGGCCGCCGATGTCGGACATCGTCGGCGGTTTGAAATTCACCTTGGCCAATAACTATCCTGCGCGCGGCACCTATACTGGTGCGCTGTAGGCGGTTTTAAAGCCGGGCCTTCAACCCGTCGGCCAGCAGATCCCAGACTCTGCGAATGCGCGGGGTCTGTCGCATCGCCTGAGGGGCAGCCAGCCAGACCGGTAGCACCGGTATCTCGACATCAATATCTAGCACTTCGACCAGAGGATCGGACTGCGCGATGCTGAGTTGGCTGAAGCCCACCCCACACCCTGCGCGGATCAATTCCCAATAGGCGGTCTGGTTGTCGCATCGCGTGGCAAAGCTGTCCCGGCTGGCAGGCCAGCCCTTGTTCCGCATAGCGGTGATAATGTTTTCATTGGTGTCAAATCCCACAAGGTCGTGCTGCATCAACTCTGTCGGCGTTGTTGGTCGCCCTGCACGATCCAGATAGCTTTGGGCGGCGCAGAAACATAACGGAACCTCACCGATATGCTTTGCCACGATGTCGACCTGTTCGGGCCGATACATGCGCACGGCAATATCGGCCTCGCGGAACAGCAAGTTTTCGCTGGCATCCGAGGCGACCAGATCAAGCTGAATCGCCGGTTCTGCCTCACGGATTGCGGCAAGTATCGGCGGCAACAGGTGATGCGATACAAATACCGAAGCGGTGATCCTGACCGACCCTTCCAGCTGTTGCGCCTGACCCGCTGCCGTCAGCCCCAGGGCATTGACTGCGCTGTACATCTGCTGCGCCATTGGCAGCACTTGCTGCCCCACCTCGCTGAGCGTCAGTCCACGCGCGTGACGATCAAACAGCGAAACCCCCAATTCTTCTTCCAGCGCATGCACCTGACGTCCAAGCGTCGGCTGGCTGCGACCCAGTTGCTTTGCGGCTGCGGATAGTGAGCCGGTTTCGGCGACCGCCAGAAAGCTTTGAACTAAGGACCAGTCGGATAGTTGGAGTGTTTTAGCCATTCAAAAACGAATACATAATCTGCGATTTTTCGCAATTTCCAAAACATCGTGAATGAATAGATTGATCCGGAACGGAGGGATCAATGCCACAAACGGTACTTATTCTCGGGGCCACCGGTCGATTTGGGCGCAACGCTGCAAGAGCCTTTTCGGATGCGGGATGGATTGTGCAAAGGTTTGATCGACGCAGGGAGAAATTGCGCACGGCGGTACATGGAGTAGACGTCATCGTGAACGCCTGGAACCCGCTTTACCCCGACTGGGCGGAGCAGGTGCCAGAGTTGCATCGTCAGGTAATCGCCGCTGCATCAGAGCGTGACTTGACGGTCATTGTCCCGGGGAACGTTTATGTTTTCGGTGCGGATACGCCCGGCGCCTGGTCGAGCAGGACACCGCATCTTGCGCGAAATCCGTTGGGACGCATTCGGATCGAGATGGAAGAGGCTTATCGTGCCTCGTCGGTTCGGACCATCATGTTGCGGGCAGGTGATTTCATAGATACCACGGCCTCTGGCAATTGGTTCGATCAGATTCTCATCAAACACTTGCGGCGCGGGCGCTTTGTGTATCCCGGCAATCCGGATATCGAGCATGCTTGGGCCTATCTGCCCGATTTAACTCGCGCTGCTGTGGAATTGGCAGAAATGCGCAACCTGCTACCGCGTTTCTGCGATGTCCCCTATGCTGGATACACCTTGACCGGCAATGAAATGGCATTGGCGCTTTCGCAGGTTGTGGGGCGTGAGCTTACCCTTAAACAGATGGCGTGGTGGCCCCTGCAACTGGCCCGCCCGTTCTGGCGGATGGCACCGCATTTGCTTGAGATGAGGTATCTATGGAATACTTCTCACCGGCTGGACGGACGCCTCTTTGATGCTCTGCTACCGGAATTTGCGCAGACTGACCTAAATGATGCGTTGACGAACGCCGTGTCTGAACCTGTGCAATATGAACCCCGCCAGCGACTCGGCACAGTCATACGGTCATGATCGAAGCCTATTCGTCGAACAGATCGACCCAGACAAGCCGGTGACGGCTTGCGGCGACGGCCGCGTCACGGGATGTGGGCTCCGGCCAGTAAATGCCCGCATCGTGCACACGCCAATCCGCCGAAGGTAGGACATAATCAACTCTCATCTCGCCAACGCCCTTCCACAAAACTGTTGAAGTTGACCCCGCAGGGTCAACAGGCATCGGATCCTGCAGATGCGGATTGGCCAGAAGATCACGGATTGCCGATTTGCGACCCTCGCCTTTGTAAGGATCCTGGTTCGCATCACCTGTGATGACAAAACGGCCTGTAGGTTTCTCACCCAGATCACCGTTCAGCAAAAGCGACCAGAGCCGAATTTCATCCCGGTTGCGCAGTCCGTTCCGATCTTCAGGTCCATCAAAGACAGGCGGGCTGGCGTGAAACGTCATCAGGTTTAGGCGACCACTCGGGGTGTCGACCGGAACGACCCAATGCGATGTAGAAGACAGCCGCTGAACAGCCTGCGCTTGTGGTGATGGGAAGGGCTCTCCATCCTCGGCTGGCAGCTGGGCATCCGGCAAGTCGCGCCACCGCATCTGGGTGAATGACCGCACTTGATCGGTAGCGATAGGATAGCGGGACAGCACTGCCAGCCCATTCTGGCCGGTGAACCGCCCCCAGCCTTGTGCATCGCCCGGGCCGCCCGTCTCGCTGTCCCCATCCAGATCCAACGCGGTTTCGATCCCGGAATTGGGTTGCTCGGCGTAACTGTATCGATAATCCAAGCCGTTGCTTTTCAGCGCCTCGACCAGCGCAGCAAGGGCAAGCCCGTCTAAATCCCAATCGATGCCTTGCAGCGCGACGATATCGGGACGGGTTGTCATCAGCACCTCGATCACCGCAGCGACCTGAGGGTCGTTCCGCCGAATATCACGCAGCAACAGGCCGGGACCTTCGCGACTGAGTTCTGTATTGAAACTTGCGATGCGCAATGTCTCTGCCTGTGCCGTAAACGGCAACAGCAACAGAACCAGCAGTCGGATCATGCGATCTGAGTTGACTCGGAAGTTGAGTATGCGCGGCGCTTCTCAACGATCAGGCCGGCAATGCGCAGTGTCGCCATGCCTCGCATGATCATGCTGGCAGGCAGGAATGCCCATGCGCAAAGCGTCCAGATCAATGTCTGCGGATTGCTGAGCGCGATCGGCGTGATGAAAGCAGCCATCAGCTTGATCAGGGCGGGAATCAGGAAAGGCAGCAAAGCCCCAATTGCGATGTTGAGCCGCCCGTCACGCTGCAGACGGGTGACCACATCACCACCCTTGGTTGGGTCAAACAGCGGTAGATTGGTCCAGACGTTGAACGCGCCGTTGCCTGTTGGCCATCCCCGAAGCTTCACTGCATAGGCAAAGCTGGCGATGGTAACCAAGGCCGCGACATAAGCGACGCTGGCGGAGATACGCACCAAATCTACAAGGGGCTGGCTGGCATCGGCGGGCAGCATCAGAACCACAAGACGAACGGGGGAGTAGGGGAAATCCACCACATTCGCGACCATCAGGCCAACTGAATAAAACAGGCCAGTAAGTTCCGAGGGGGCATAGGCGTTTTTGCAGATTAGCGTCAGGAAGGTAACCATCGACATCAAACCGACAAAGCGCAGCCTGTTCACAGGTGGTGCGTCACGAAATTCGATAAAGCTTGGAAAGGCCGAGTTGTATTCCGAGAAAGTCAGGATAAACGCAAGGATCGCCAGAAAGACGACAATCTCAGTCCCATTCGACGTCGATGTAGGCAGGTACAACGCAGGGGTAAGCACCATAAGTGCTACCAATAATCCACGTATCGCCGCCCCCGTTGTGCGTGCAATCACAATCCGAACCCTTTTCCAAACCGGCGTAGTCGATTCTGTGCCGACTTATCGTCCAACTTGTGCTCACCGCTCGTTCGTTGGCGGCTACCTCATGGGTGCCAACTTTGCCGATAAGCGGTATTTCGCTCAAGCCAATGAGCAAATAACACGCAATTTCGGGCAAAATGATGGCGCAACTGGTGCGGGATTGCATCAATTTCGACGCAAATCCGACGTGTATCTCAAATTGATACCTATATGTTGTGGTGCACTGGGTTTTTGCCCCAAGAATGCGAACAGGGCCGCGCTTGCGACCCTGTTAGGTTGAGTATCAACAGATTCGTCCCCAGAATCATACCCAGGGGCGGGCCTGACTCGCATGATCTTCGAACTTGTCGATGTGATGGTCTTTTTCCATCGTCAGGCCAATATCGTCCAGACCGTTCAGCAGGCAGTGCTTGCGGTGTGGGTCAATGTCGAACTCGATGACCATGCCATCCGAAGTGGTAATCTGCTGATCTTCCAGATGCACCGTCATGCGGGCGTTTTCACCCTTGTGCGCGTCATCCATAAGAATCGCGTGATGCTCTTCTTCGACTACGATGGGCAGGATGCCGTTCTTGAAGCAGTTGTTGAAAAAGATGTCGGCGAAGCTGGTCGAGATCACCACCTTGATACCGAAATCCTTGATCGCCCATGGCGCATGTTCCCGCGACGAGCCGCAACCGAAATTGTCGCCGGCCACCAGAATCTCGGTGTTGCGATAAGCGGGTTTGTTCAGAACGAAATCTTCGTTCTCGCCACCATGATCGTGATAGCGCATCTCATCAAACAGCACGACACCCAGGCCAGAGCGTTTGATGGTTTTCAGGTGCACTTTGGGAATGATCATATCGGTGTCGATATTGATCAGTGGCATTGGGGCGGCCACCCCGTGGACTTTTTCGAACTTTTCCATTTCTACACTCCTGCGGGGTAGGGCCGCGCCCGTGCTCCGCGTTTAAGCTTCTTTCGCTTCTGTTGTTTCGTCCTTGGGTGCGTTCTTGACGAAGAACGCCATGAAGACCAATCCGAACCCGTTGAACAGCATCTCAATGCCCAGGAAGATCCCCAGTATACTCAGCAGAGCAGCCGGTTCCTTGCCCACATAGGTCCAGATGATGCCGGCGAGGATGATCGACAAGATGCCCGAGATCATCGTGGGCCAGAAAAACTGCGTTCCTTTCATCTGGAACGACAGAATGACCCGTGCGATGCCGCCTGCCATGAACAGGATGAGCATCACAGTTGCCAGCGTCAGCGTGCCCTGCAGCGGGTGATCCAGAAAGGACCAGCCCAGAAACAGCATGACCGCACCCATGATGAGTGACAGGATCTTGTTGCCAGTGCCTTCAACCGTGAAGCCACCAACGATCTGCATTCCGCCCGCAATCAATAGCAACACACCAGTTACTACTGTTACGGCAACGGACGCCACGACCGGTGCGCCCAATACGAACACCCCGAATGCTATGGACAAAAGTCCAAGCAGTAGCCATTTGACCCAATCACTCATGTTAGTCTCTCCATCAAATATCTAGATATGAGAGACTCTTACATCAATTCACGGACGTCTGTCAGCCGTCCTGTGATTGCCGCAGCGGCAGCCATTGCGGGGCTCAGCAGATGGGTACGCCCACCGCGACCCTGACGGCCTTCGAAGTTTCGGTTCGAAGTCGCGGCACAGCGCTCGCCCGGTTGCAGCTGGTCGGGGTTCATCGCCAGACACATTGAACAGCCCGCAAGACGCCACTCGAAACCGGCATCTTTGAAGATCTCGGCCAAACCTTCTTCTTCGGCCTGTGCACGCACCAAGCCCGAGCCTGGTACGACCATGGCGCGCATGCCGTCCTTGATCTTCTTGCCCTTCAGGATTTCCGCCGCAGCGCGCAGGTCTTCGATCCGACCGTTGGTGCAAGAACCGATGAAAACAGTGTCGATTTCAACATCGCTCAGCTTTTGACCGGCTTCCAAGCCCATATACTCGATCGAACGGCGGGCCGCGTCGACTTTACCGCCTTCGAAATCTTCGGGATGCGGTACGGATGCGGTGATCGGCAGCACATCTTCGGGACTGGTGCCCCAAGTGACGACCGGCGCGATATCTTCACCACGCAGCGTGATGACTTTATCGAAATGCGCATCTTCGTCGGTGTAAAGCGTCTTCCACCAGTCCATCGCGGCTTCCCACTGCGCGCCTTTGGGGGCATGCGGGCGGCCTTTGACATATTCAAAGGTGGTCTCATCCGGCGCGATCAGGCCAGCGCGGGCACCGCCTTCGATGGCCATGTTACAGACGGTCATGCGCCCTTCCATCGAAAGATCGCGGATCGCTTCGCCGCAATACTCGATGACATAACCTGTACCGCCAGCAGTACCGGTCTCGCCGATCACAGCCAGAGTGATATCTTTGGCGGTCACACCCGGCTGCAGTTTGCCGGTGATTTCGACCTTCATATTCTTGGACTTCTTCTGGATCAGAGTCTGGGTGGCCAGAACGTGTTCAACCTCGGATGTGCCGATGCCGTGCGCCAGAGCGCCGAATGCACCATGAGTCGCCGTGTGGCTGTCGCCGCAAACAACGGTCATGCCGGGCAGGGTCCAGCCCTGTTCGGGGCCGACGATATGCACAATGCCCTGACGGACGTCGTGCACAGGGTAATAGTGAATGCCGAAATCTTTGGCGTTCTTGTCCAGTGCCTCGACCTGAATGCGTGATTCCGGGTTTTCGATACCATTCACACGGTCCGGCGTGGTCGGAACGTTGTGATCCGGCACGGCGATGGTTTTTTCTGGCGCGCGCACCTTGCGGCCCGCCATGCGCAGGCCTTCGAATGCCTGTGGGCTGGTCACTTCGTGCACCAGATGGCGGTCGATATACAGCAGGCAGGTGCCATCATCGGCCTCGTGGGCGACATGGGCATCCCAGATCTTGTCATAGAGTGTTTTGGGGGACATCGGTCCTCTCCCGTATGTAATGAGAAATAGCTGGCGAGTTGGCTTAGGCCGCCGATAGGCGGGCCAAGACCGTGCGGGCAGCCCCAAAGAACCGTTCACGCAGACGCGCGCGATCTTCCAGATTCTGTTCTTGGGCCACATTGAGTCTCATACGCACCAGATATAACGGGCATTCGTGTCAATCAAGGTTCAATCCCAACCGTCTCACTGCGGGCTTGCATCATCCAGCATCGCTGTCCAAGCTGACCTGCAGGAGAGGTGAATGAACCAGGATTTACTACCGGAGACGCTCTCGGAGCTTTACGCCAACATGACGGCGGCGTTTTCCTCGCAAATTGAAGGTCTGGTCGAGTTGATCGTCACCCCGGGATGGCGGCAGTATCAACTCATCATCATCCTATTCCTCTGGGCAATTTCATTTTTACTGAAACTGCTGACGCAGGGCCGATGGGAAACCTGGGCGAGGGCCCGGGTGGGATGGCCGAAATGGCGCTTGCGGATATTGATACAACTGATGCGCCGTCTGACGCTGGTGTATTTTGTGTTGCTGTCTGGTGGGCTTTATCTGGTGATGCAACAGGTCACATGGCCGTCGCGGAGCTATATACTTGGTGTCTTCGCAACACTGGCTGTTGCATGGCTGGCCATCGCGTTGGTTTCGCGATTGGTGAGAAACCGAACGCTGCGACAAATATTTAAATGGTCTATGTGGGTCTATGCCACGTTGATTGCGTTGAACCTGACGGATGATGTAGCCGGTTTCCTTGATGGCGTCGCCATTTCTATCGGTGATCTTCATATCTCGGCGCTGGGCATCATCAAGGCTGTACTGCTGATTGGCGTCCTGCTGACTTTGGCGCGTGTCGGCACACGCGCGGCTGAGCGCGGCCTTACGAACAATCAAGACATAACACCATCGATGCAGGTTCTTCTGGCCAAGGGTATTCAGGTGCTGCTCTACGGGGCGGTGTTCATGGCGGCGATCCGCACCCTCGGGTTTGATCTGACTGGCATAGCGTTGCTGTCCGGGGCCATTGGCGTCGGGATCGGGTTTGGCCTGCAAAAAGTGGTTTCGAACCTGATCTCAGGCATTATCATCCTGATGGACCGGTCGATCAAACCGGGCGACGTGATTTCACTCGGGGACACATTTGGTTGGATTAACGCGCTGGGCGCGCGCTATGTCTCGGTGGTTACGCGGGATGGTCGGGAATATCTGATTCCGAACGAAGATCTGATTACCAATCAGGTGGTGAACTGGTCGCATTCCGACCGTTTCGTGCGGTTGGATCTTGATTTCGGCACCAGCTACGACGACGACCCGCACAAAGTCCGCGCGACAGCGATCCGTGCCGTCAAGACGGTTGGTCGAGTGCTGAGTGGAGGCAAACATGAACCTGTCTGCCATATCACTGGTTTCGGTGACAGCAGCGTGGACTATGTGTTGCGCTTCTGGATCAGTGATCCGAACAAGGGTCTGACAAACATTCGGGGCAATGTCTTCCTGGCGCTGTGGGATGCGTTCAAGGTCGAAGACATCTCGCTTCCGTTCCCGCAGCGTGAAATCCGCGTATTGGGCGGCCCGGAGGCCGACGCCGAGGTGCAACATCTCGCCAAAGAGTGACTGGATGTGGGGCGCAGCGTCGGCCCTTTCATTGAAATGTTGCAATCCCCTTGTTACCCTATTAGTACCCCGGCGCCGGGGTTTGGCGGCGCGCAGCAAAGGAGGACTATGTCCTGTCTCTACATACACAGGCGGGTTTGCCCGCCGATGATGGGGCCGGTGTAATGGCCCACTCTCAGTCAATCAGCGACAAGCTGCTTGAACGTATCCTTTCCTCACTTTCCGATGACAAGGCCGAAGACGTCGTGCAGATCAACCTGCAAGGTAAGTCTTCTGTTGCGGATCACATGGTGATTGCCTCGGGTCGGTCGACCCGTCAGGTCTCGGCCATGGCGGAAAAGCTGACGGATCGCATCAAGCAGGAATTCGGTTTCACCTCGAAGGTCGAAGGCAAGGATGCCGGTGACTGGGTGCTGATCGATACGGGCGACGTGGTCGTTCATATCTTCCGCCCCGAAGTGCGTGAATTCTATCAGCTGGAAAAGATGTGGCTGCCTCAGGGCGGCAGCGCCTCGGCGAATTGAGGCGCTATCCCGGCCTGTATTGAGGGGTCGGAGGCGAGAGAGACATGCGTATCAGCATCGTTGCGGTCGGGCGATTGCGCGCCGGACCGGAGAAATCCCTGCTTGACGACTACCTGACCCGATTTGACAGGACCGGCCGCGCGCTGGGCCTTGGTCCTGCGAAGGTGATCGAGGTCGAAGACAAGAAAAACGCAGGCATGGGGGCCGAGGCGGCCCTGCTGCGCAAGGCGCTGCCTAAAGGTGTGGTGATCTGTACGCTAGATGAGCGCGGACGGGTGTTGTCCTCGCCTGATTTTGCAAAAAAGCTGGGTGGATGGCGCGACGCGGGCCGACAGGATCTGGCGCTGATCATCGGCGGAGCGGACGGAATAGACCCAAATCTGCGGGCGGAGGCTGATTTTTCCCTATCCTTTGGGTCAATGGTCTGGCCCCATATGTTGGTCCGTGTGATGCTGGCCGAGCAACTTTACCGGGCCGCGACCATCCTTTCAGGCGGCCCTTATCACCGGGTCTGACATGGCGCAGCTATTGATCGTCTACCACTCGCGCACCGGCGGCACCCGGCAAATGGCTGAAGCCGCAGCCGAAGCAGCGCGGGATGAAGCGAACACCATCCTGAAAACCGCCGATCAGGCCGGTCCGAACGACTTGCTGGCCTCCGATGGCTATATCTTCTGCGCGCCCGAGAACCTGGCCGCGATCTCTGGGCTGATGAAAGAGTTCTTTGACCGCTGCTATTATCCGGTGCTGGGTCAGATCGAAGGTCGACCCTATGCGCAGATGGTCTGCGCCGGATCAGATGGTGAGAATGCCGCGCGACAGATGGCACGGATCGCAACGGGGTGGCGGTTGAAAGAGGTGCAACCGCCCCTGATCATCTGCACTCATGCGCAAACACCCAAAGCGATCTTGGCCGAAAAGATCATTCCCGAAGAACAACTTGAAAACTGTCGTGAGGTTGGAGCGGCCTTGGCCGCAGGTCTCAGCCTCGGGGTGTTCTGAGGGTCAGTTCAGATCGACCACGGTCGTGTCTTCGCTCCAACCACCGACATTGTCGCGCGCCTGAATTTGCACCTGCGTGGTCCCGTCCGGAATCACCACCCCGCCAAGTGACCGTGTAAAGGGCTGCTCATCGACATGAGGGTGATGCAGCACACGCATCCCCAGCTCGTTCCCCTGCATATCCAGAACACGCCAGCCGTCGGCATAGTCATCCCATCCGGTGTCGGAGTGGCGGATCGTGACGTCGAACCGCCAGGTATCCCCATTTGATTGGGCTGAAACCTGTTCGACCGTCGGAGGGTCGGCGAATGCGGGGCTGGCCAGTAAGGCGCTGAGAATCAGATATCGCATGGGGTCAAACTATGCGCTCGCGCATCGCATTGCGATCACGACTCTGTGTTTGGTGGCGCAGTCATGATTACGGTGCGTGAATGCGAGGCGAATTCGCGACGATAGAGCACACCGAATGTGACGATTGAGCTTAGGATCAGGGCTACCGGTCCAAGTATCCATGCGATTGAAGCCAACGCAAAATATGTCGCCCGCAACGCGCGATTGAAACTACGAGCCGCCGTGATGCAGATATCAGCGGATTGTGTGGCGCGTGGATAGGCCTGTGGATCATCGGGATCATTTGGAACAGCGGCCATCAGGATTGCGCAATACCCAAACAGGCGATGCGACCAGACAAATTTCAGAAAAGCGTTCGACAGAAAAAGAAGAATAATCAGTATCTTGATTTCCCAAACCATGGCAGGCGCACGGCCGATGGCAAGATCTTCAGCAACCCCAGCAAGGCGTTCGGTATTGCCAAGCAATGCCAAGCCGCCGCCTATTGCAATCATGATTGTCGAAGCGAAGAACGTGCTGCCCTGACGCATGGCCGAGATCACTTGTGCATCGAACACACGCGGCTGGCGCGTCACCATTTCACGCATCCAGACCTTGCGGAAATCATCCATCATCAATGAAACCGATGGTTTCTGAGAGGACGGATTTTCGATCCTCCACCCAATCCCCAGCCATGTCGCGAACAATAGCAAAACGGCTGCATAGTCCAGCGAGGAAAACAGTAATGTGCGGTCGATCCAGGTCATGCCGCGACACTATTGTTGGATTCGGCAACTTGCCAGTCGATAAAATTGGTAATATAATTTTACCAAATGGAGGATCAGCGATGGAAATGCCCGAGCCAAATCCGGATGTCTTAGCACGCAAGCAGGCATTGGTTGCGCGACTACAGCAAGTGCTGCCGAAGGATGCTGTTATCCATGAAGAGGCCGAGACCAGGGCTTATGAATGTGATGCGCTGACCGCCTATAAATGCCCGCCAATGCTGGCTGTACTGCCTTCGACCACGCAGCAGGTTTCCGATGTCTTGCGCATTTGCCATGAACTGGGTGTGCCGGTTGTACCGCGCGGCGCGGGCACGTCATTGGCCGGTGGCGCCCTGCCGACGGCAGATTGTGTGATTCTAGGCGTTGCACGGATGAACGAAGTTCTGGAAATCGATTACGACAACAGGTTTATCAAGGTGCAATCCGGCCGAACCAACCTGAGTGTAACCGGTGCCGTTGAAGAAGAAGATTTCTTTTACGCTCCCGATCCCTCATCCCAGCTTGCCTGCGCCATTGCCGGGAATATCGCGATGAATTCGGGCGGGGCGCATTGCCTGAAATACGGGGTGACGACCAACAATCTGATGGGTGTGACTATGGTCATGATGGATGGCAGCGTGGTCGAAATTGGAGGTGCCTATCTGGACGCTGGCGGGTTGGACCTGTTGGGTGTTATCTGCGGATCCGAAGGGCAATTGGGTGTCGTAACTGAAGCAACGTTGCGCATCCTGCGCAAACCTGAGGGCGCGCGTCCCGTTCTGATGGGCTTTGACGATAATGAAGTAGCCGGTCAATGCGTCTCTGACATAATCAAATCGGGCATATTGCCTGTCGCGATCGAGTTCATGGACCGCCTTTGTATTCGAGCCTGCGAGAATTTCGCCCAAGCGGGTTATCCTGATTGCGAGGCGTTGCTGATTGTCGAAGTTGAAGGATCAGAGGCAGAGATCGATAGCCAGTTGTCGAAGATTATCGAGATCGCCAAGCGGCATAATCCGGTTGAGCTGCGAGAAAGCCAATCGGCTGATGAAAGCGCCCGTATCTGGCTGGGGCGGAAATCGGCCTTCGGCGCGATGGGGCAAATCAACGATTATATGTGTCTGGATGGGACGATCCCGGTCTCTTCGCTACCCTTCGTCCTGCGCCGGATCGGGGAGCTGAGCAAAGATTATGGCCTGCCAGTCGGCAATGTGTTCCATGCCGGTGACGGCAACATGCACCCCTTGATCCTGTTTGACGCCAACAAACCCGGCGATCTTGAGAAATGTGAAGCGTTCGGGGCGGACATCCTGAAGCTTTGCGTTGATGCGGGGGGCTGCCTGACTGGTGAGCATGGGGTCGGCATCGAAAAGCGTGATCTGATGACACACCAATATGAACCACAGGATCTTGAGGCGCAGATGGCGGTGAAAGATGTGTTTGACCCGAATTGGCTGTTGAACCCAGCCAAGGTGTTTCCGCTAAAGGCGTCTGCCACGCGCAGGATGGCCGCGGAATAGATGAGCCTTCCCCATCAATACCCAGAGTATTTGCGAAAAGATGAAGTGCCATGACACCTGAAACCGAGGCTGAACTTGCGGACATCGTTGCCGGCCTGGATGGCCCAGTGCGTATTGCCGGAGGCGGCACGCGCGGCCTTGATGGGCCCGAGCCTGTGCTGAACCTGTCGGGACTGCACGGAATTACACAGTATGAGCCGGGCGCATTGACTCTGGTCGCGCATGCCGGGACTCCAGTGACTGAGATCGAAGCGGCTTTGGAGGCCGAGGGTCAGCAACTGGCGTTCGAGCCGATGGATCATCGCGGTTTGCTGGGCACCACGGGGGAACCGACAATCGGCGGTGTTGTCGCGGCCAACATCTCGGGGCCGCGTCGAATTCAGGCGGGCGCGTGCCGGGATTTCCTGTTGGGCGTACGTTATGTCGACGGGTTGGGGCAGGTGATCAAGAATGGCGGGCGGGTAATGAAGAACGTCACCGGTTACGATCTGGTCAAGCTCATGGCGGGTTCCTGGGGCACGCTAGGGGTGCTGTCCGAGGTCTCACTGAAAGTGCTGCCTAGACCTGAGGTCGAGACCACTCTGGCAGTCGGGGCCGCTGATGTAGGAACCGCAGTTGATCTCATGTCCACTGCCCTGAAATCCCCCTTCGAGGTGAGCAGCGCAGCCTATGATCCACTGGATGGTCAGGCCTTGTTGCGGATCGAAGGATTTGCCGACTCGGTTGCCTATCGGGTAGGTCGATTGCGCGAAATCCTTGGGGGCGAATGCACCGAGTTAGAGAATTCGAGCAACCACTGGGTCGATCTGCGCGATCTGCGTGCGTTTCAGGATCTGGAAGGTGATGTCTGGCGCTTATCGGTGAAACCCGGCGATGCAGCCAGCCTTGCAGAACGGATCGACGCGGATCGAACCTTATTTGACTGGGGCGGGGGCTTGATCTGGGTATTGGTGCCAAAGGGCACCGATCTGCGTGCACGACTGGGTCACTTTGAAGGACATGCAACGCTGGTACGCGCAGAGGCTGACACCATCGTTGAATTTGGGCGATTCCAACCAGAGAGCACGCAGATTCAGGCTCTAACAAAGGCAATTCGGAAGAGATTTGACCCTCGGAACGTGTTCAATCCGGGTCTGATGGGGTAGGCGATGCAGACGAAATTTACCGAAAAGCAGTTGCAAGACCCAGCGATTCAGCGATCCAACGAGATACTCCGAAATTGTGTTCACTGTGGTTTCTGTACAGCAACCTGCCCGACTTATCAGGTGCTAGGCGATGAGTTGGACAGCCCTCGCGGGCGCATCTATCTGATCAAGGACATGTTGGAGAATGAGCGTGTTCCGGACGAAAAGACTGTCAAGCATATCGATCGCTGCCTATCCTGCCTCGCCTGCATGACCACGTGCCCCTCGGGCGTGCATTACATGCACCTCGTGGACCACGCACGGGAATATATCGAAGACAACTACAAGCGCCCGTTCTCGGATCGGGCTCTGCGCTGGATATTGGCCAGAATCCTGCCTTATCCGACACGCTTTCGCTGGGCTCTAATCGGGGCAAAGCTGGGTCGTCCGTTCCGGTTTCTGATGCCGGATGCCCGGCTAAAGGCGATGCTGGACATGGCGCCGAGATATATTCCACCAGTCAGTCGCAATGATGACCCTCAGAGCTTTGCAGCAAAAGGCGCTAAGAAGAAACGCGTCGCCCTGATGACGGGGTGTGCGCAAAAGGCTTTGAACACCGATATCAACGACGCCACGATTCGTCTGCTGACCCGGTTGGGCTGCGAGGTCGTTGTCGCCGAAGGTGCCAGCTGTTGTGGCGCATTAACCCATCACATGGGTAAAACCGGTGAAAGCCATGCGTCTGCTGCAGCCAATATCCGGGCCTGGACACGCGAAATGGATGGTGATGGTCTGGATGCGATCGTGATCAACACCTCGGGGTGTGGGACCACGGTTAAAGATTATGGGCACATGTTCCGCAGTGATCCGCTGGCGGTGGATGCGGGGCGTGTATCCGCCATGGCGATGGATATCAGTGAGCTTTTGGTGCAGCTAGAGATGCCGGACAGCGACAAGAAAGAACTGGTTGTTGCCTACCACGCGGCGTGTTCATTGCAACATGGGCAAAAGGTTACCTCTTATCCCAAGAACCTGCTGAAATCGGCTGGATTCACAGTGTTAGAGCCTAAAGATAGTCATTTGTGCTGTGGCAGTGCAGGAACCTACAACCTGATGCAGCCTGAGATTTCGGGTCAGTTGAAACAACGAAAAGTGCGCACGCTTGAGGCTAGGAACCCTGATGTTATCGCGGCAGGTAACATCGGATGCATGATGCAGATCGGCTCTGGGACTGACACGCCCGTTGTCCACACAGTCGAGCTGCTGGACTGGGCCACCGGAGGGCCGGAACCGCGCGCATTGCGCGACGGCATGGCTGGGGTACCCCAACTGCGCTGATCGATTGCTGCACCCGCGCATCAGGTCCGGTTGAATTTAATCCAAGGGGCAATTGCCCTATTTTCGCCGCACCAACGGCATACGAATCTTGGTCGGACCTCATGACCGGAGACCCGCGTGCGCAACTGGATCACGGCTATTGTCTTCAGCTTGCTGCCCTTGGCAGGACAGGCGCAGGATACTGGGCTTAGGAGCCTGGAAACCACCGATGCTGGGCGCGAGTGGATGGCAGTTGGTCGACTGGATATCGACGGCACCGGGTTTTGTACCGGATCGCTGATATCTCCGACTCTGGTACTGACGGCTGCGCATTGTCTGTACGATAAAACCACGAAACAGCGAATTAATCCGGCCCGGATCGAGTTTCTGGCCGGTTGGCGCCTTGGTTCCGCCTCGGCTTATCGTCCGGCGCGTCGAACAGTGGTTCACCCCGACTATGTTTATGAAGGCAATGTTTCTGCAACGCGGGTGCGTCATGATATTGCGCTGATCGAGCTGTGGCAGCCGATCCGCAACACCTCGGTCATTCCTTTCGAAACCGGACGCCGTCCTGCCCGCGGTCAAGAGGTGGGGGTTGTCTCGTACGCGCATGACCGCGCCGAAGCGCCAGCACTGCAGGAAGTCTGTTCCGTCATTGGGCGACAGGCTGGAATTCTGGTTATGTCCTGCAACGTGGATTTCGGGGCATCCGGCGCGCCGATCTTTTCGTTTGACGGCGAGCGGCCACGCATTGTGTCGGTCGTTGCAGCGAAGGCCGAATTGCAGGGTCAACGCGTTGCGCTGGGCACCGCCTTGGATGAATCGCTGGAATTGTTGCGGGCCGAGCTTTCGCAGGGGCGGGGTATGAACGCCACATTGGACAACAACACCAAAAACCTCGGAGCAAAGTTCCTTAAGCCATGATGCGTGTTTTATTAAGTATCACCTTGCTTGTTTCTATTCTCGCAACTGCCGCGCAGGCCCAGACCAGCGGCAAGCGCCGACTGACGGATCGCGATGATCTGTATGGGTGGGAGGCGGTCGGACGTCTGGATATTGGCGAACAGGGCTTTTGCACCGGTACTTTGATCGCAAAGGACATCGTGCTGACAGCGGCGCATTGCGCTGTGAGCAAGGCCACCGGAAAACCCTATGCCCCCGGTGAATTGACCTTTCGCGCCGGTTTGAGCGACGGTCAGGCGCTTGCGGATCGCAAGGTCATCCAGATTGCGACCCATCCCGAGTTTGTTGCCAATGCGCCGGTATCGGCGTCACGTGTTCGAATTGATGTGGCTCTAATGCGGCTGGAAGAGCCGATTCCCTATTCGATTGCTGATCCGTTCGCCCTGCACAGCGGCCGCGTCAGCGACAGCGAAATCAGCGTCGCCTCGTATGGTCGCGGTCGGGCCGAGGCGATCACGCGCCAACGCTCTTGCCGCATCCTGCAACGCGGGCAGGGGCTGATCAGCTTTGATTGCGATATTACATTCGGTTCGTCGGGCTCCGCTATTTTAGCAAAAAAAGGCTCGCGTTGGCAGATCCTGTCGGTTGTTTCGGCGGGCGCATCGGATGGTCAACGCAAGATCGGCTACGGGATGGAGCTGTCGGGGATTGTCTCGGAACTCAAGGCGATATTGCGTCGTGACGCGCCCCGACCCACGGCAACAATCCGCAGATTGCAGCCGGGTTCAGCCAAGTCCAGTTCGGGTGCTAAATTCCTCAGCGCGGGCGGGTCTTGAACCCGGTCCTTTTACTTCCCATCTGAGTTTTACCGGATCGCCAAAGCTGGGGTCCGGCATAAATCACCGCCCGTCCATTTCGGAGGGCAATTTTGTGAATCGCTCAAAGATGAGGATACGACATGCGTACATTTGACTTCGCACCACTTCACCGCGCAACCATCGGTTTCGACCAGATTGCAGACATGATGGACCGGGTTTTGACCAATGACGTGGCTCAGCCCAGCTATCCCCCTTACAACATCGAAAAGACCGATGCTGATACCTACCGCATTTCGGTCGCTGTTGCCGGGTTTTCCGAGGCCGATCTGTCGGTTGAGGTAAAGGAAAATTCTCTGGTGGTTTCCGGCAAGAAAGCTTCGGACGAAAAAGAGCGCAGCTACCTGCACCGTGGCATCGCCACCCGCGCGTTCGAGCGCCGCTTTGCTCTGGCCGACCACGTTCGTGTCACCGGCGCGAGCCATGAAAACGGCATGCTGAACATCGATCTGAAGCGCGAAGTGCCAGAAGCGCTGAAACCGCGCCGGATCGAAATTTCGTCTGGCAAGGCCATTGAAAAGGACGTGGTTGACGCCAAAGCCGTGAACTGAGGCTGTTGATCACTTAGCGACAGTCCCGCCTCTCTGGGTTGTCGCACCACACGCCCCGCGTTCCTCCAGGCGCGGGGCGAAGTTGTATCCATCGCAACACGGACATGGTGGGCAACACGTTTTCACGAAAATCTGGCAATAGTTTAGGTCGTCAGGCTAGTCTCTTCTGGAACACTTCAATGAACTGAATTTCGTTCAGTGCCTTCAGAGGGAGACGAAATAGATGCGAATGAAATCCGTTTTTGCCGCTATGGTCTGTGCCGTTGTTGCATCGACCACACTGACCGCGACACCAACCCGTGCCAACGATACAGGAGCGCTTATCGCTGGGGTCGCGTTGGGTGTGCTGGGAGCGTCGATCGCCAAACACCATCACAAGCACGGATCAAAATACCAGAAGCATCCGCACGTTTCGCCCGAGGAGAATGCGATCGGGCTTTGTATGCATCGGACCCACACCGCCATGAGCAATCAGGGCTACTATGCCGTCGATTTTGAGCGGACGCTTTCCTATACGACGAATTCTGATGGCATCGATCTGATTGATTTGGAGGTCGCGCGCTCAAAGGACAGCAATGATGCGCGGAGCCACATAAAAGCCCATTGCGCTATTCAAGATGATTCTGTGGTTAATTTCCGGTATTCGAACTACTGAGCTTGCCATCGGCAGCTTCAACTTAAGAAATCCAAGAGCTTCTATTTTCCCTTCTGAAAACCAGCGGGCAATGTGTCTCGGCCTTGTCTCTGCGTCTATCTTTTTAGCGTCGAGTTTGTCACAGTCTTGGTGATTTGGAGACCTAAGGGGATGTAAATTTCCATAACATTCCCTATGTCATTGGATGATAAGAAGAATAGGGATAGCAGATGTCGAACCAGCAATTCGAAGCATTGATTCAAGAGACGCAACAGAAAGTCCGCGAAAGCCAGTCGCAGATTGAAGGCTTGACCTCACGGATCGAAGCGGCGCGTGCCAAGATCGGAACCGCAGAGGCAGATATCGACATTGAAAATGCCACTTTGGAAGATGTGCACGCCCATACCGAGGTGATGAACGCCAACATCGCTGAGCTGATCATGGGGCTCGACGACGTGACCAACGCGTTTTCCAAGGATTTCGACGAAATGCGTTCGAAAACCGGGTGGGAGTCGTTCGTCGGCATCTTCGCCAAGGCCAAATCCGAGTCCATGCGGCAGGAACGCATGCGCACCGCCAATATCGACGACAAGCTACAGGACCTGATCGCTAAATCGGATGTGATCGTCAAACTGCTTGAAGGACAGTTGGCCGTGCTGGAAGAACAGCGCGTCAAGGTCGAGGACAACCTGACCGTCACGCTGGACGACCGCGAGGCGACCGTGGCCGAACTGGAGGCTTTGCGGGCAGAGATTCAGGGCATGGACCCGGCGATCATCACGCTGGAAAACAAGATCAGCGTCGAACAGGATGCCGCCGCGCGGACTCAGTTGGAAACCGAACTGGCTGACCTGAATAAGCAATACAACGCCAAGGTTCAGGAAGAGCAGGTCAAGCTGGCCAAATCCCAGACGCTGGAACGCTATATCGAAAAGGGTAAAACCTGGGTCGATTCACTCCAGAACCAGGCGGCGACGCAGATGGTGCTGATCAACAAGCTGCAGACAGATACGCAACAGCGCGTGGTGCTGTATGATGCCCTGACCAAATCGCTGAAAACCGCGCAGCAGCAGGACGTGGCCCACCGCATCAACGAGATCGGCGTGCAAACTGACCAAGAGGCGCAGACGGCGATGGCCGCCATCGGCACCGCGACCAACCAGAAAATGGCCGACATGCTTGAGGCGCATGAGGACCACATGGTCTTTGCCCGCGACGTGCTGGAGAAAAAGGCCAAGGCGGATGAGCGGTTCGCGCGGCGCTTTGCCTCGATTGTCGAGAAGCATGATAAGAATTTGTATGGTGGTTAAGTGCGTTTCGCTCACCAACAATTTCTATTACTAGCAGTTAGTCTTGGTCCCTTGGAGGTGCCGAGATTCTTGGAAAAAATTGGTTTTATAGATCAGAAGCCGACTTATCCTAAAGTGCTACAGGCATTGCTTATTGCAGTAATTGCGGCTTGCTTAATGCGACTTCTGTGTTGGTTGAGTTGGGGCAGCGAAAGGGGGCGGCGTTTTCAGTACTCGGTTGGGATCAACCCTCAAGTAGTACTGCATAGTGTCGGTTCGCCTCTCTTTAGATGGTGGTTTCATATCGACAAAAACGGGAAGGACTTGGACGCCCCAAGATGACCGATACCAACCCCACCCAAGACCATGTCGGCCTGACCGACACCTTCGCCTCACGCCGCTATTTCCGCAAATTCGAAGTCATCACCCTCCACCTCCTGCGCGTGGCCGCGACGATGGAGGCGGAGGGCGCAATCAGCAAGCAAGAGGTGCGGATCGTGTCGCGCTACCTCTCGGGGCTGCTCTACACCTTCCGCGCGCTTTCCATGAAGTATCTGCTGGTCGGTCGCGATACGGGACGGTTTTTTGGCAGCCTTGCGATGGACAAGCGTGACAGCGGGTTTCCGGTGGCGGCTGAGCTGCTGACCATGGCCAATGACGCGCAGCAGGCGCAGGTGCATCTGGCGAATATGCCGTCCGAGGATGACCTAAAAACTGACATGGTGCGGACGATCATTGGGGATCAGGAAATCCCCACCAAGCTGCAATTCGCGCTGTCACAAAGGCTCTACTATGAGGAATTGCTGAAAGGTCAGCTGTTCTGGGCCCGCAACGATCCCGAATGCCACTGGATCGGGAATGAGGGCGAACGGCGCAAGTTCATGATCCAGTGGGCGGTCTATGACAGCCAGATCAACCTGCCGGTGATCTATCTGATGCAGCTGGAGGATAGCGGCAAAACCGCCCTTCCCAAAGACCAACGCCGCTGGCCCGAAGTGCAGGCGCATCTGATGGCGCAGTCTCTGGGCGGGTTGAAACTGGTGACCATAGCCAAAGGGTTCGATCAGGATTTCGACGACCTGCACCCCAAACACCTGCGCCGCATCCATGTGGGGCCGATGTATTCTTCGGCCTATACCGAGCAATCTGGTCCTTTGAGGCAGGTGCTGGAGGATGCGCAATCTCCGCAAGGTCAAGATTGGGCGCTGGCCTGGACCACAGAAGAGTTGGAAAGCGAAGAGGTGATCGAAGAACGCGCCGGCTGGTTTTCTACTGTTGAGCGCGAGGTCTTTGCGCTCGACCCATTCGGCGCGCAAGGGGCCGAAACCGGGGCCACCCGCACACAACGGTCGATCATCTTGCCCCAGCGTCCGTTTCAGGTGCTGGCCGAACGCAACCCGCCGGGATTCGCCGATGTGCGCAAGTTTGTTGTTAGCAAAGCCGGACAGGTGCTGAGATATTGAGACCAGTGGCGGGCTGAAGCCCGCCCTACGTGATTAGAGTAGGCCGGGCTTCAGCCCGGCATTGCGAGGAAGAAGATGAGTTTGACGTCAGATCAGATGGAATTGCGCGAAGACGACATTCGTAAGCACTATCCGGCAGCGACTGCCTTGCTGAATGGTTTCGAGCATGCTCCACGGATTGCCAAAGCGGTTGAAACGACTGTCGAACGGTCTCCTGGTGTCTCTACCGGGCGGCGCTTTCGGTCGACGACGCCGGGGTTGGTGACGCGTCGTACTGCTCGCAAGGACGGGGTGCATCTGGTTGAACGAATCGAGGCATCGGACGATGGCGATGCGCTGGTCTCACCACCACAGGCGACCACGCAACAGGCGATACGACGTGCCATCGCCATCGCTCTGGCCATGGCTGAGGCTTATGCGGACCAGACCCCGCTTGCCGATCTTAAACGCGCCAATCTGGCCGGAGATCTGCCTGCCGCGCGCAAGACCGAATTCTCTGAACTGCTGACGGCCGAGGCTCTGATCACCTCGCACACCTTCGGCAATGCGCTGGCGTACTTGATGTCCTCGCATCTGGGAGAGACCACTGTCGATATCGGTGAGATCGAAGAGGTTCTGACCGACAACGGCCAACTCGCCTTGCACGGCGCGCTGTGGGAGTTGGACCAGACCCTTGCCAAACACGCCCCCGATGATGCCCACCTGATCGCGGCCACCAGCGCCTATGCCGAGCAACTGTTGGAAAAGGTCGCTCTACGCGCCCAGTCCGCAGGCCATCTGGCACCGTTCCAGAGTGCCGCCTGGCATATCGAGGCCGATGATCTGACAATCCGGGGGTTCGAGCCCGCCTCAAAAGCCAAATCCACCACTCTGACCATGACGTTCAAGAAGCCGAACGAGGTGGTCGGCAACCATATCGCCAAGTATCAGGCGATGAAGCTGGCCAAGATGGTGATGGCCTATGATTTCGACCGCCGCCTGAACCCGTTCGCGGAACTTGGCGGGTTCATCTTTACCTTCATGGGCGACGGCAAACCGGGCACCGGCAAGACCACCCTGATCCAGATGATGGCCGGGCTGATCAATGACTATTGTCAGAACGCGGGCTATCCGTTTCGCTATCAAAACCTGAGCACCGACAATATCGACAGCTATCAGGGCAAATCCGGCCAGAACGCCAAGGCGTTTATCAATACGATCATCGACCCCACGGTTATCGGCTTCGGCACCATCGACGATATCGACCAACTGGCGGGCAAACGCGGCGACCGGCAGTCCTCAGCCGGGCAGCTGGAAATCACCGCCGTGCTGATGGAGAGCTTTGCAGGCGCCAACACCGTCGTGCGCGGCAACTGCACCTTTGGCATGTTCTCGAACTACCCCGAGAATGTGGACGACGCCTTGCGTCAGCGGGCGGGCGCGCGGTTCCTGGTGGACGGCCCGCAAACGCGGGAGGATTATATCGACATCCTGCACCTGCTGATGGGACGCAACCACGACATTCCGCTGGGCGAGCACGAAGCCTATGCCGCGCAGGAGATCAAGAAGGCCGTCGCCGCCAGTTTCGAAAGCCACTCCCGCCCGCATGAGGACGCTTTGCTGCAGGTCTATGACCGGGTCTCCGGCGAGATCGGCCAGATGGACACCATCGCCAAGCTGGGCACCTACCTCAAGGCGATCCAGCAGGCGGATGAGCGCTTTACAGGCCGCGCGATCAAGAACATCACCGACGCGGTCAAGGTCCGCGCGATGGATTTCGAACTGCCCGATGAGTGGATGGAAAACCCCGACCTGTTCCTATTCCGCGACTACGACACCAAGAAGGCGATGATCGAAGACCTGCGCCAGCCGATCACGGTGGAAATGGTGATGCAAGAGATCAACCGCTACGCCGACAGCGAGTTCCGCTATGCTGACAAGAGCGACGAGGTCGCCATCGAAAACGCCGTGCGCGAGATGGGCCGGATGGAGGAGGCCAAGCGGCGGTATCTGGAGGGGAAGGGGTGAGTATTTTCCGACTAGCCATCGTCGTCGCGATATTTTCTTTCGTTCCAGCGATTTTCATGACCGTAACGATTTGCGGTTGGAAGGGTTTATCACCTGAGAACTTTCGTATTGTTCGCACATGCTCAGTGACGGACCCACCAAGCGAAGTGTTTTTTGGCTTTCTGACAATTGCAGGCATTTTGTGCGTGGCCGCCACAGTATTGTACTATTTTTGGCGGTGAGTTTCGAAATGACAAGTTTAGCTTTGACACATTCAATAATCGCGGCGCAGCCGCGACGCGCCCGACCCGCCCCCCAGGGCGGGCGCGTTCCGCACCCACCCTCGTGCCGGGTGCATCGCTACCGTTGCGCGGGAAGGCATATGTCATGATCCGCCTCATCGAAAAAGGCCTGATGTTCGGCAACCTCGTCCACATCTCCAGCCCGGCTCTGGTCGAGCGGTATAACCGCGCACTGCAACATCTGGCGGGCAAGACCACGGCGCTGACGGATTTCCATGTGGATATCTCGGGTTTTTCTCCGGAAGTGGGGATTGAGCTTGAGGATGAGCTCTACCTCAACCCCAACGGGGTCAACCGGCAGTTCATCCTGCTGACGACCGAGCAGAAGCACGCGCCTTTGCTGAACGTCAAATTCTCGACCTCGCGCGATATTCTGCGCGAATTCATCGAGATGAACGAGGCACAGTTGTTTGCCCTGACCGCCACCGATGCGGTGGCCGGAGAGCTGGTGAACTCGGTCATCAAACTCACCACGCCCCGCGATCTGCTGAACCTGCGCAAGATCGAGATCGAGGCAGACACCGCAGGCGGCACTCTGCGCAAAGCGCAACAACTGGCGGGCATGGTCGAACGCTTCAAAACCGAAGAGGACGCTTGGTTCGACGATGTGCTAATCGCCAAGATGATCGAAACCGCCAAAGAAACTGGCGACGTAACGCGCAATCCGGTGCGCCTGCGCCATACCGCTTTCGAGCAGCGTAATTTCTGGACGGCACACTTTGGCGGGCTCTACCTGTTCCCGGATATGGATCACCCGGCGGCGATTTGCATAGGCGAAAAGCCCGACGATATGCCGATCAAATACATTTTTGACCCGTCGCAGCGGAACCAGATTGCCAAGTTTCTCGACTACAACGATCTGGTTGAACCTATCGTTAAGGCGCGCGGCGTGGATGCTGCCGCGATCCTGCAACAGAAAATGGATTTTCTGACCATTGCTGCGGCTGCTGACGCAGACGTTGATCTGAGCGGGCTGGATCGCAGCGACATGCGCCGACTGGCACGCAACCACGCGGATCGCCTGCCCGAGGCGTACCACGGCCTCGCACAACTGTTGCGCTGGGCGACAGATGGTGG
Organism: Ruegeria sp. B11; assembly: GCF_056539785.1. NCBI lineage: Bacteria > Pseudomonadati > Pseudomonadota > Alphaproteobacteria > Rhodobacterales > Roseobacteraceae > Ruegeria > Ruegeria sp. B11. The sequence goes on from NZ_JBQFVO010000008.1 coordinate 43,815, forward strand.
GCGCTGGCCACGCATCACCTCGGATCATCCCGCCTATTTCTACACATTGCGCGCAGCCGATACGCCGAACCGCGATCTGGTGAATATGCTGTTGACCGAATTGGCTCCGCTGGATCCGCGGCAGATGTTCATCTGCCACAAGGAATTGTTTTATAGTACTTACAGGACCTGGCCCGAGACCAAGAAAGCCTATGTTGCCGACTTCCTTGCCCGCGAGTATCAGGTGGACAAGGCTGGTGCGCGGGCGGCTCTATTTGGTCATGAACCGGATATGACCGGCAATGACCGGGTCAGCGAAACAGTGATCGCACGGGTCGGCCCTTGGGGCGCGGTCAGGAGAGATTAAGATGTTCGGAGCGATGCGCCTGTTTCTGATCCTGCTGGTGATCCAGACGATTGCCTATTTCGCGCTGTCCTTTTATTCGCGAGGAGTTAGGCGGCGAAAGTTGGAGACGTGGTGGGACGAAAAGGGCAAAACCGGTAACAAAGAAGCGTTTGTTGCGCGTGGTTTGCACGTCTACGACAACTCATTCCGGCGCAAACTGATTTTGGGTGTCTATATTGTACCTTGGGTGGCGATTGGCGCGCTGATCTACATCGTGAATTACATGTGAGGGTTAAGGCATGGCCTATGTGAAATGGGCGTTCATTATCATCTTCTGGGGCACGATCGCCGTGATCTTGCAGTATTCCCTACCGCAGCACGATGTGGTGCGGATCGTCAACACCTATGAGGAACGTCAGGACCTGACGGACTGGACGCGAATTTTCTGGTCCGAGCCTGAAGATCAATCCACCAGCCTGTCAAACCGCGATGTACAGTTCATTCAGGCCGTACGCGCCAACGGGAAGCCCATTGTCTATCGCAACGAAGACACCGGTTGGGGCTGGCCGCCTTATTTCAAGTTCGACACTGCGAATCTTTACACCGAGGCCAACGATGCCAAGTCGACCAAAGATAACCCCGATTGGGTGGTCGTAACGCATTACGGCTGGCGCAATGAGTTCATGTCGATTTTTCCCAACGCAATTTTCATCCGGCATGTCGAGGGGCCGGATGTCCGCATCATCCCGTGGTTCAATATCGTCTTCCTGACTGTGTTTGCTGCGCTGGTTTGGGCCATCTGGGTTCGATGGCGGCGGTTTCGGCAAAAGAAGATCGATCCTGTTTTGGAGAACATGGAAGATGGTCTTTACGCCGCTGGTGATGCAATAGATGAAAAGCGCAAGGGCTTTCGCCGCTGGCTGGACAGTTGGAAATCCAAGTAAAGTGGTACACCAAAAGGCGTGCGCTGTGGTCTGACTGCTCATCTCACGATGAACTCTGCATGAAGTGCCCCGGCAGCTTTGATGGTTTTCAGGATGTCGATCATATCGCGTGGCGACACGCCCAAGGCGTTCAACCCGGCGACCACTTCGGACAAGGTGGTTGCCTCGGGGATTTCTGCAAGCCCCGTTCCTTCTTCCTCTTCGATCCCAGCGTAGGTGCGCGGAACAACGACTGTTTCGCCTCGCGCAAACGGATTTGGCTGAACAGCAATCGGGGCTTCCTCGACTGTGAGGGTCAAGTTGCCCTGCGATACCGCGACGCGTGAAATCCTGACGTTCCGACCCATAACAATTGTGCCGGATCTCTGATCCACCACGACGCGGGCCTTGCTTTCGGGTTCGACCAGTATGTTTTCAATACGTCCAATCGCATGCGCGGTTGATACGGCCCGCGTCGCCTCAATGCTCAACTCCACAGTGCCGGAATCGCGCATGAGTGCGACGGCGCGGTTGAATTCTCTGTTGATGGCGGCCTCAATGCGGCTTGCGGTCGTGAAATCCGGTTCTCTCAGCGCCAGTCTGAATTGAGTCAAATCAGCAAGCTGAAAATCGATCTCGCGCTCCACACGCGCGCCCGAGGGTATGACGCCCGATGTCGGCACCCCGCTTACAACCGACGCTGCTTCGCCTTCAACCGCAGCGCCTCCGGCTAGCACTGTCCCTTGCGCCACGGCATAAATCTGACCATCTGCTGCATTCAGGGGTGTCATGATCAATGTCCCCCCAAGAAGTCCTTTGGAATCTCCAATGGCAGAGACGGTGACGTCAATCTGACCGCCGACGCGCGCGAAGGGTGGTAGGGTGGCGGTGACCAAAACGGCGGCGACGTTTTTGGGGCGAAAATCTTCGCCATTCACGTTTACACCCAGCCGTTCGAGAATGTTGGACATAATCTCTTCGGTGAACGGAGAATTGCGCAAGCCGTCGCCGGTGCCATTCAGGCCAACCACAAGGCCGTAGCCAACCAGATCATTGCCGCGGACACCGTCGAAATCCACCAGATCTTTCAGGCGTATTGCCCCGGCATTGGCAATGCACGGTAAGACTATCAAAAGGAATGCGAGTATCTTCATCTTAAGAAATTCACCAGTGACAGGTTGGCATTGCGAACGGTCACGGAATACAGACTCTCCAGTTGGAACTGCACGGTTTGCAACTGTGCCGCAGTCTCATAGGGATCTGCAGCGATCAACGCATTGCGCGCATGCTCAGCGCTGGTCTTTGCGGCGGCGTTGCGCGTTGCGGCTTGCTCCACACGCGCCTCAGCCGCGCCGACCTGGGCGCGCAAATTGACCGTCGCATCCTGTGTATTGGCCAGCTCAACACCAAGCTGCGTGAACATTGCGGTTCGTAGATCAGGCGTCCATCCAAGCGCATCATTTGTGGCCAGAGCCGCAACCGCAACATCGCGCAAAGCGTCCTTGAGCGCGGGGTCTGTCGCAGTGATCGGAAGCGTGATCCGCTCGTTCTCGGAAATCTGCATCGGAGCCAAGGTGCCCGTACCACCTTGATATATCACCGCATCAAATCCGGCGGGGTCGTTGAACCAATCCTCAGCGGCCTGTTGGATATCTGTTAGGGAGGTCAGTCCGGTCAATTCGGCCTGCAGCGCTGTCAATAATGTTTCAGCGGAGGGCAGAGGTGAGACGTCAGTCGACGTTCCGGAATACAGGCTGCGCCCTCCCGCCCGCGTATTCAGGGCTGAGATCATTGTGTCGAGCTCATTTCGTGCCTGAACCGATGCTTGTTCATGTGTCACGGTCTGGTTCGCCGTGCCGAATGATAGCAGCGACGCTGACATCTCGGCGACCGAGCCGCTTAGCGTTGTCAGGCTCAATTGCATTGCGTCCGTGAATAGCCGCGCCTCGGCGGTGGCGATGGAAAGCGCGTCCAACCGTTCCAGGCTGCGATCTAGATCCAGTAGGTGCGAGTAATCACCACCCAGACGGCCCGAGATATCCTGCACCTTGCCGGTGGACATCTCATACGACAGTGTTTCGATTTGTGATTTGATCTCGGCGCTGCGAGTTCTGAGGGTAAGACCGCGGGCCAGATCCCCGATCGAATTCAGTGTCATGTTCATAACCTCAACAGGGTATCCATCAGTTCATCCACGACGGCGACGATGCGTGCGTTTGCGGCATAGGCCTGCTCGATCTGCATCAAGCGCTGCAGTTCCGCGTCACTGTCAACACCTTGCTCCGCGACGATTTTTTGCATCTCCAGCTGCGCGTTTGCTGCAAAACTGCTGCGCTGGTCAGCTGTGTGTGCGTTTGCCCCGGCTTTGGAAAGCAACGCCTCGGCGATCTCGGCCGCGCGCATCGTGCCTGTCCCAAACCCCACGCTGGGGGCCGGGCGCGAGTCGGTCAGAACGGCCCCAAAAGCTTGCAACTGGCTGGCATCACCCGGCGCACCGAGGGTCAATGCCCCCAGACCCGCGCGTAATCTCCAGCTGTCACCCCCTGCATCCGGGTCGACCACAACATTTAGTGAGATGCGCGACGCAAGACCGGTTTCAGAAACCGGATCAAAGCGGCTGCCGTTATCCGTGAAGACGCCCGGATCGGTCGCGGCAGCGGTCGGGTCCAACCCGGTGGTTTCAAAGCGCTCGATCAGGTCGCGGGCGACGGCGTCCAGATCGGCTTGCGTTTCGACGGTCAGTTCGTCGCGGACCGAGAACTGGGCCATCAATGCGCCGCCTCGGATTTGGGCGAACTCTCCGCTCACGCGAACGGGTCGGCCGTTGATCTCGAGCCCGGACAACAACCCGTTGCCAATGGTCATATGCGGCATGGTATCGCCTGTGGTCGAGAACGAAAACTCGGCCGCGGTTCCTTCCAGCAGGATCAACCCGCCATCGGAATAGAGGGAAATCTGATCATTATCGCGCGCGATCGCGTTGACAGGCACCAACTCGTTGACTTGATCGACCAGAATCTGACGATGATCCAACAGCGCGCCAATATCACCGCCCGAATTGCGGACAGCGGGGATACGAGCATTCAGTTTCTCGATGTCTTTCAGAGTCTGATTCAGCGTATCGACCTGTTTGCCTATCGTGCGATCCGCATCGGATCGCATTTGCCGCACCCCTTCGGACGCTGTATTGAGCGCTGTGCTCAATGTACCGCCTGCACGGGCGGCCTGATCCAGCCGTTGGGCTGAGCCGGGCAGGCTTGCAGCTGTAATCAGGCTGCTTTCGAATTGGGCCAGTCTGGACGAGATCGAAGTGGCATCGTCGGCTGCCCCCAACAGTTTCTCGTAACTTGAATGAAATTGCGCCACGGTTTTGGCTGCCATCAGGTCTGCATCGGTCGCACGGCGGTTTGCGATCAGTACCGGATCCTGGTGCCGAGTGATACCAACGACACGAACGCCATTACCGGAAACTGTGCTGGTCGCCAGTTCAAGCGATCTGCGGGCATATCCCGGGGTCAACGCGTTGGCGATGTTTCCTGAAACCACCGCCGCACCACGGCTGGCTGCGCTCAGCCCGCCCAGAGCGTTGTTCAGTGCTGTCGACATATTCATCGGACGCATCCCTTTCGTTGATCAATCATCATGTCAGCGTTTGATATTGGTGGTTTCCTGCAGCATCTCATCCACAGTCTGAATGACCTTGGCGCTTGAGGAATAGGCCCGCTGGGTCTGGATCATTGAAGTCAACTCGGTGGCGACATCGGTGGTCGATTCCTCGCGTGCAAAAGACACAAGATCGCCCGTCGGCCCCTCGCCTGCGTTCCACAAGAAGAAGGTACCGCTGTCACGCGAGGGGGCATAGGTCTGACTGTCCAGTGCCGTCAGGCCGTTTGGATTCGGCACATCGGCCAGTGGAATCTGGAACATCCGGCGACTGACCCCAGTATCATAGAAAGCATAGACATAGCCGTTCTCATCAACCTGTACGCTTGTCATCGTGCCAACGGCCGAACCATCGCGTGTGATCGAAACCGGAGCAAAGGTATCGGAAAGCTGTGTAATGCCGTCCGCATCGCCGATCTGGCCGATGTTGATCTCCATTGGTCCGCCGGCGACGTTGACGACAACGCTGCCGTTTGCCGGGTCATAGGCACCGCCGGTCACGGCGGTGACGCTGGCTAGTGTACCACCGGCTGTACGGCTATCGGTGAAGGTCAGGGTATATTCTCCGATGACAGCGCCGCCCGAGGCTGAATCGCGCAATGTCATGGTCCATTCATTGCTGCTGCCGGTTGCAGGAACGGTGGGGACCAATTCGATATCGACGCTTTCAGACTTGCCCAAATTGTCAAAATACTCGACCGACAAGGGCTGCGTGTCACCCGGAGCACCGGCGTCGGTCGCTGTTGCAGGCAGGTTCATCCGCAGGTTCATGGATGTTGTGGGGGCGCCCGAAAGTTGATTAACGCTTAGCTGAATGGGTTCCAGAGCGGCAGGCGTATCCCTCGGGACGCTGGGGATCGAGCCATCTGGGTTGGCACGCCAGCCAAGAAGTACAAGGCCGGATTGTGTGACCAGATACCCCTCCTCATTGGTGCGGAATGAGCCTGTCGTGGTCAGCAGCATCTCATTTGAACCTGACGCGATCTGCGAACTGGGACGGACAGGCAGCATGCCTCTACCGCGCACGGCCAGATCGGTTGAATTGTTGGTGGTTACCAGCGATCCGCGCTGATCTATCAGGCGTTGGCTGGTGGTTCTGACCCCGCCTGCCGAATAGCTGCCGCCCTGACCAGACGTGACCATGGAGTGAAAGTCGGTCTCGACCCTTTTATAGCCAAATGTCGATGAATTGGCGATGTTGTCAGAGATCGTGGCCAGCCTGTTGGCGTTGGCCTTCAACGCTGCCACACCGGCATTCAGCGAAGAGGATATGGTCATCGGTACGCCCTTTTGTTGCGTCATTCGTTGATGCAACACGTACCGCACTGGCCCTTAACAGCCGGCTAACAGCTAAAATGCTGTCTATCCTTTACCCGCTAAGGGTTGCGTAAAAAGATGATCTCAATCCGATTATTGCGTACCGCCATGGGGTTTTTATCCGAAAGCTCTCGGTCCGCGTGCCCAGTCACGCGGTCCAACCGCTGTGGCTGGATGCCTTTGTTCTGCAGCAGTTGGCGGGTGCTTTGCGCCCGCGCGGTCGACAGATCCCAGACCGGGTTATTCGCCAACACGACGGGCGCAGACCGCACATGCCCTTCAACCGCGATTGCGTTTGTCACCAGATCAGAAGACCGCGCTACCAAAAGTGTCAGCGCGCGCATCATTTGGGTTGGCGTGTCTGTCCCCGATTCGAACAACGGTTGTCCCTCAGTGGCGAACAGCTCGACCACCAGCCCTTCGTCGGTGACGCGGGTCACGATGTGCTTGCGCATCTTATCGGAAACAAGGCTTTCCCCAGCGCGCCCCAGCAACTGCGCCTCGAGCGACGAGAAATCTTCGAACGCACCCTTACCGCCGCCTTTCGCATCCACGCCGGTTGATCCGCGCGCCTGTTTTGCCTCGGTGGGGTTCCGATTGCTGGCACCTGATCCATCCATAACCATGGTTTTTTCCGAAAACATGTTGTCACCGCCGAAGGCACCATCACCACCGCCCGAGACCGGATTGACCGGAATCGTAGGCGAAAAATAATCCGCCAGACCCTTGCGTTGCGTCTCGGTCGTTGCATTCAGCAGCCACATCAACATGAAGAACGCCATCATGGCAGTGACAAAGTCCGCATAAGCGACCTTCCACGCACCACCGTGGTGAGCATCGCCACCCGATACACGTTTCTTCTTGATGATGATTGGCGCCGCATTGGATTGCGCACCCATCTCCACCACCTTCTATTCACCCGCTTACTGGCCTAGCAGGGCAGGTGTTAAGGTGGTCTTAACACTTAAAACTGTTCTGAATTCTAAGACTGCGACACCGGGTTTACACCAGCGCGCCTCAAAATCAGAGATAATCGATTGAAGCTGTTTTCGATACCATCGGGATCGGCCTTCGCAAAAAAGCTATCTAGCTCTTCGTGGACCCGGACGGCGCGATCCAACAAAGGATCTGTTCCTTCGGCATAGAGGCCGGCTTTGATCATCACCTCAGATTGCTCATAACTGCCGACCAGCTTGCGGGTTTCTGTAATCAACTGGTTCTCATCCGCGGTCGCCGCACCTGGTAGGCTGCGTGATACGGATCGGCTGAGGTCAATGGCCGGGAAGCGCCCGCGTTCGGCGATGTCTCGGCTCAGCACGACATGTCCGTCCAAGACGCCGCGCAGAATGTCCGCAATGGGCTCGTCCATGTCAGAACCCGCGACAAGAACACTGAAGACTGCGGTGATGTCACCTTGATCGGGAGTTCCGGGACCCGCCCGTTCGCACAGGTTTGCAATCAGCGGCGTGACCGATGGCGGGTAGCCACGTAGCGATGGGGCTTCACCCATTGCGGCGGCAATCTCGCGGTGCGCTTCGGCAAAGCGGGTAACTGAATCGGTCAGAAACAAAACGTTTAACCCTTGATCCCGCAGGTATTCCGCCACCGACATGGCCGACCATGCGCACCGTCTGCGTATCAGGGCCGATTGATCCGAGGTTGCGGCCACGACGACGGATCGTTTCAGACCTTCGGCACCCAGGGCGTTCTCGACAAACTCATTCACTTCGCGCCCGCGTTCGCCCACCAATGCAACGACCACAGCATCCGCCTGGACTGAGCGGGCAAGCGTCGCCAGAAGTGTTGATTTGCCAACGCCTGAACCAGCGAACAGGCCGATTCGCTGACCTTGGACAATGGGCAGCATCGTGTTGAGGATGGCCAACCCGGTTTCCATACGACCGCCCAGCGGCTTGCGCGATACCGCAGTTGGCGGGGCCTGCATAAGGTCACGTTCAAGCGTGCCAGGCAGCAGGGGCTTGCCGTCCAGAGGTTTGCCAAACGGATCGATCACCCGCCCAAGCCAATGCATTCCGGGCGCAAAGGTAGGCATCTGGTTGAGAGAGACCTGATCCCCCAGGCTTACGCCATCGGGTGCGGAGGCTGGCAGCATATGGATCGCGCCTGATTCGACATGCAGGACCTCGCCCGGCAGGTCCGGGCCTTTTTGTCGGCGCAGCGTCAGATGATCCCCGATCCGGGCTTGGGCGGTCAGACCATCGATTTCAACCACGCCGCGCGCAACACCGGTCACACGCCCGATATGGTGTACCGCCGACATCCTATCGAATTCGCATTTCAGACGCATCGGATCGAGATCGGCCATCGCAGGTCCTCCAAATAGATTTGTTGAAAACGGTTTCTAAAGGAATCGGGGTTAAGCCTTGATTGAAATTGATCGAGGGAGAAGCCCCGATGTTCAATGACCTGAACGTCTTTAAGACTGCGTACGCAATGGCAACCCATGCCGGACAACGGCAAGCGGTTGTTGCGCGCAACATGGCCAACGCGGATACGCCGGGATACAAGCCCCGCGATATTGAAGCCTTCCAGACAGCGATTGAAAACACGAGCCGAGAGGTCGCGATGACCGCGACTCGGACGGGTCATCTGAATGGTGATGTGCGCGCTCAGCCTTGGGCTGAATTCACGGTCGCGGCTTCGAGCGATCCGAATGGCAATGGTGTTTCATTGGAAGAAGAGATGCTGAAAGCTGTCGAGGTAAAGCGACAACATGACCGGGCATTAGCGATCTACAAGTCTTCAATCGGTGTGCTGCGCACGAGTCTGGGCCGGGCATAGGGGGTTTCACGATGAGCGATTTTTCCTACTCGTTGGACGCGTCGGCTAGCGCACTGCGTGCGCAAGCAGCGCGGTTGCGTCATGTGTCCGAGAACATCTCGAACGCCGATACGCCGGGATACCGGCGTAAGATAGTCCCGTTTGAGACAGTCGAACGGGACGGAAAAGAGATGGTTCAGGCGGGGCGCGTCAAACTCGATCGTCGCGACCTGAGCCGAATTTATGATCCTGGCCACCCTATGGCTGATGAGACTGGCCATTACAGAGGATCAAACGTCGATCTGATGATCGAAATAGCAGACGCCCGAGAGGCACAGCGCAGCTATGAAGCCAACCTCAAGATGTTCGACCAGACCCGGCAGATGTCATCAAGTCTGATGGATCTACTCCGAAAATAAAGGAATACCAGAATGGATGTTCGCTCACTTACCGCCGCACAGAACTATACGGGTGCGCGCCCTGCAACGCAGGCCGACCCCGGACATCAGGGGACAGCGCAAGGGCTGCGATCCTCGTTTCAGGATTTCGTGGCGACGCTGGAACAAAGCGAGCAAGTCACGCAATCTTCGATGGTTGGGCAGGCCGACCCGCACGCTTTGGTTCAGGCGCTGGCGCAGACAGAGTTGGCAGTGGAAACGGCTGTGATTGTTCGGAACAAAGTCGTTGAAGCCTATCAGGAAATCTTGCGGATGCCGGTCTGAACGATGCTGAGCGAAGGTCTGTTCTACGACATCGTGCGCCAGGCGCTTTGGGTTGCAGTCATCACGTCGGTTCCGATCCTGGCGGTGGCGCTGATCTCGGGCCTTACAGTTGGTTTGTTTCAGGCGCTGACCTCGGTTCAGGAGATGACCCTGACCTTCGTGCCTAAGCTGATTGCAATCGTGGTCGTGTTCTGGATGTCGATGGGCTTCATGACCCAGACCCTTGTTACGTTTTTTACCGGGACATTGGTCCCGCTTATTGCCGGAGGTCGCTGATGGACACCACTTATGTCACCTTGTCCCGCCAATCCGGTCTCATGGATGAGATGCGAATGGTGGCCAACAATATCGCCAATGCCAACACGACCGGGTATCGTCAGCAGGGGCTGGTGTTCTCCGAATTCGTCCGGGATATGCCGGGCAACCCTTCACTATCGCTCAGCCGTGCGCAGGTTCGAAACACTTCTCTGCAACAAGGTGTGCTGACCGAGACAGGCGGGTCCTTCGACTTTGCCATCGAAGGGGACGGGTTCTTTATGATCGAAACGCCCGCTGGGAACCGCCTGACGCGTTCCGGCAGTTTCTCACTCAATGCTGAGGGCGATCTGGTGACGATGGACGGGCACCGGGTTCTGGACAGCAATGGCGCGTCGGTCTTTGTCCCGCCCGACGCCGCAACGATCGATGTTGGCAGCGACGGCACGATGAGCGTCGATGGACAACTTCTGAGCCAGATCGGTGTCTACAACGTCGCCGATCCCGAAAACCTGGTGCGCGAAGGAAGCACACATTTCCGTGCAGGCGGGCAGGTGGACCCGGTGGACGAGCCGGTCGTGCTGCATCGGTTTCTCGAAGGATCGAATGTCAATGCCATTGGTCAGGTGACCCGGATGATTGAAATTCAGCGGGCCTACGAGCTCGGGCAGAGTTTTCTTGAGGCCGAAGACGAACGGGTTCGCGGGGCGCTTAAGGCATTGATGCGCTGATTACCGGAAGGAGAATACGACATGCGAGCATTGAAGATCGCGGCTACGGGCATGACCGCACAGCAGATGCGGGTTGAGACAATTTCAAACAACCTCGCGAATATGAATACAACCGGCTACAACACCCGCCGGGCCGAGTTTGCCGATCTGCACTATCAACAGATGGCGCGCGCCGGGGCGGTCAATGCCTCGGATGGAACGGTCCTTCCGACAGGTATTCAGCTTGGGTTGGGCGTGCGCCCTGCCGCCGTCACCGTACAGCTGCAACAGGGTGGGCTCTCGGCAACAGGCAGTGATCTGGATATCGCCATCGAAGGGCGAGGTTACCTTGAAGTCACCATGCCGAATGGCCAATCCGCCTTTACCCGAGACGGAAGCCTGAAACGTTCGGCCGAAGGTCTGATCGTAACTTCTGATGGCTTTGCCGTTGCCCCTGAAATTACCATTCCAGACGATGCCAGATCGATCTCGATCAATGCGGCGGGTGAGGTCTATGCCTATTTCGATGATACGGCCGAGGGGCAGTTGCTGGGCGAGTTTACGCTGGCCAGCTTCTCGAACGCCAAGGGTCTTGAGGCCATTGGTAGCAACCTCTTCAAGGAAACCGAAGCCTCGGGTGCACCGGTGGTCGGCACCCCGGGCGAAGATGGGCTGGGCACATTGCGGCAGGGCTATCTTGAGGACAGCTCTGTCGATGCGGTGCGCGAGGTCACGGAACTGATCGAAGCGCAGCGTGGCTACGAAATGAACGCCAAAGTTATTTCCGCCGTCGACCAGATGATGGGCGCGACCACGCAGGTGCGGTGATGCGCCTGTTAACCCTCATACTATGCATGATGCCGATGCCAAGCTTGGCCGAGATCGTTGTGCCGACCCGCACGATCCGCGCCAAAGAGGTCATTGTCTCATCCGACCTCGAAATCAAAACCACTGAGGTCAATGGGGCGGTTCGTAGGCCAGAGGATCTTATCGGTCAGGAGGCACGTGTTGCGCTTTATCCAGGTCGGCCAATCCGCCCTGCCGATGTCGGTCCGCCTGCGATCGTGGACCGAAACGATCTGGTGACGCTGGTGTTCGATCACGTCGCGCTATCGATCACTGCCGAAGGCCGCGCGTTGGGCCGGGGCGCAGCAGGCGAGCGTATCCGTGTCATGAATCTGGCGTCTCGCACAACAGTAACGGGCGTAATCCGTCCCGATGGACAAATTGAGGTTAAATGATGCCGAGCCTTTCGAAACCCCTGCTACTTGTCGTTCTGAGTGTTGCGGCGTGTGGACGATTGGACCACCTTGGCAAGCCGCCCAGCCTGACACCAAACACGGAATCGCCTGAGCATGTTGCGATGCTGTGGCCCGGACTACCTTTGCACAGCCAGCCTCAGCGAACCGTTGATCAGTCATCATTGTGGAGTGGCGGTCAGCATTCCTTGCTTGGTGATCAACGGGCGATGAAAAAAGGGGATATTCTGACAGTCGTGATCGAGCTGGATGAAAAGGCCGAAATATCCAACGACACCAACCGGTCGCGGGCCGGGTCAGAAAGTCTTGCGGTGCCGGAACTCTTCGGCCTTCCTCAGCGCGCAGGTGAACGACTACCTGAAGGGGCCTCACTTGATGATGCCGTTTCAATTGACTCGGCTTCGGTCAGCAAAGGCAAGGGATCGGTCAAACGCAAAGAAAAATTGACCTTGCGCGTGGCGGCAACGGTCGTCGACGTGTTGCCAAACGGTGTGCTTTCGATTTCTGGATCGCAAGAACTGCGGGTGAATTTCGAACTTCGGGAACTGCTGGTCTCGGGCTATGTCCGCCCCGAAGATATCTCGCGCCAGAATGAAATCACCTATGACAAGATCGCGTCAGCGCGGGTGTCTTATGGTGGCCGCGGGCAGATCACGGATGTGCAGCAACCACGCTATGGACAACAGATACTTGATACCTTGCTACCGTTCTGAGGGCCGCTCTGATGGGAAAACTACTACCGATCGTTTTTCTGGTTTTCGGCCTGGCTGCCGGTGCGGGCGCCCGGATCCTATTGTCCCCGTCCGGGGAAGCTGAAGATCTTGCGGAGGCTGGGCAAAAACCCAATGAAGACAAGAAAAACAAAACTAAACCCGGCAAAGATGATCAATCAGAAACACATGAGTATTTGAAACTCACCAAACAGTTCGTGGTCCCCGTGGTTTCCGAGGACGAGATATCGGCGCTCGTCACCATGTCCCTCAGCCTTGAGGTGAGGCCGGGGATTGCCGAAGCGTTTTATGAGATCGAGCCAAAATTAAGGGACCGGTTTCTGCAAGTTCTGTTTGATCACGCCAATATCGGCGGGTTTGACGGCGCATTCACGCGGTCAGACAACCTGACGGCTTTGCGCAATGCGTTGCTGGAGGTTGCGAGAAAGGATCTGGGCGAAGATGTCTCGCAAGTTCTGATCATGAGTGTCAGCCGACAGGATACCTGAACGGGTTGGGGTTACGATTCCTGAGCTTTAGATTGTCGCACGCGTCGCTTGTGTTCCTGCAGGCGGCGCGACAGATCGGCAACGGCCAGTTTGCGCCCAAATGCCCCACGCAATTCTTCCATTGCCGCAAGCTTTTGTGATCGCAGGCGCGCCAACTCGGTGTTCAGGTTGCGCCGTGTCAAAGATTCCCAGCCGTGCCACAACAGGTCTGCGCCGGTGACCTGATAGCCATCCGACTGTGAACTCGTCGATTTTACTTCGGCTAATTGAGAATCCAGACGCGTCAATTGCTGAAGCAACTGGGCTTCGCGCTGCAACAAAGGGTGCAATTTTTGGTGTTCCCGTTGATAAACAGCTTCGGCGACGGTCAAAAGGTTGCCCATGCGATCTTGCGTCATCCGACCTGACCCTTCGCTCGTTTGCGCATGGCTTCGGCAAACCGAATAGCAGCTGCAACGGGTCGGTAGTATTCTTCGGTAATTTCCTGTCCGATCCCGACGGTCGCGTGCAATGCGCGTGCTGTTGGTGGATCGGAATGAATAGGAATGCCTGCGTCTCCGGCCGTGGCCCTGATTGTTGCCGCGATTTCATCTACTCCTTTGGCGACGCAAACCGGAGCGCTGCCACTTGCACGCGACCATTTCAGCGCCACCGCATAATGCGTCGGGTTGACGATCACCACATCGGCCTTGGGCACATCCGCCATCATCTGATTGGTTGCTATGTCCTGCGCGCGTTGGCGACGCTGCTGTTTGACGTGCGGATCACCCTCGGAATCCTTGGTTTCATCCTGAATTTCTTTGCGTGACATTCTGTTTTTGCGAAGGTGTTCGGCATGTTGCCACAGATAGTCGATCACGCCGATCGCCAGCGCGATCATTATGGCGATAAACAGAAATTGGCTTAGTAAGTTCATCATCAACAGAATTGAGGATCTCGGAGCGGCTGCACTAGCTGTCAGAATCTCTGGCAGGTGGACGTGTAAAAATAGGGTCAGGCATGTTCCATAGATCAACAATTTAACAAAGCTCTTGGCGAATTCGAACAACCCGCCCCTGCCAAACTTGTTCTTTGCGTTTGAGACGATCGAGATGCGTGAACCGCGTGGTTTCAGCTTTTCCGGCGCGAAGATCAGTGCGCGCTGGGCGATCAGGCTGAGCAACACCGCGACTGCCGGTACGATAAACAACGCGGCGATTGGTGCCATAGTTGATCTCAGAATCCCAGCGACGGTGGATGTCGCGGGTCCGACGGTCAGCAAGCTTGCGAATTGATCTGATTGGTCGATCAAGACCACGAACACAGTCCCCAGATGCTCTGCCGTGAATTGCCCCGTGAGCAAAAGTGCGACGAGCAGTCCCATGTATGCAGCCACAACCGACAGATCATTGGACTTCGCCACCTCGCCTTTTTTGCGGGCTTTTTCCAGCTTTTGCGGGGTCGCCTCAAATGACTTATCACTGTCGTCGTCTGATGCGCTCATCGCAGCCCTCCAAGCGGGTTCTGGAGAAAGGTGAACAAAGCGTCAGACCAGGTTGCCAAGATCAATGGTGCCCCGGCGAAAAGCAGGAAAAGGCCTGCGAAAGTGATTGCTGGGGCACCGACAAAAGCGACCATGAGCCGCGGCATGGCGCGGTTAATTACGCCCAGTGCGAGGTTGTAGATCAGCGATGCGATGACAAAGGGCGTCGCCAGCGCAAAGGCCAGTCCAAAGCTGCGGGCGACTTGCGCAACGCCCCATTGCGACAGATCAGGCGCAGTTGGAAGCGCGCCCATCGGAAACAGCATATAGCTGTGGATCATGAACTGCGCTGCACGGATATGAAGGCCAAGCAATACCGCCAGCGCCAAGCCGGCCAGCGTCAGCAGATACCCCATCGCCGGGACAGGTTCTGCGGCCGCTCCGCCCAGGATCTGAGACAAGGATGTCGCTTGCGCCGCGATTGAACCTGCAGTTTGTAATGCAAGGACAAAAAGGCGCAACCCGATGCCGAGCATAAGACCGATCAAGACTTCGATGGTGATTAATCCAATCATTTTGTGAAAGCCCGGCATAACACCCGATGCGGGTATGGCGGGAATGACAATCATTGTGAAAGCAACTGCCACGCCCAGTTTGACCCGCACGGGGACGCTGCGTTCACCAAAGGCCGGTAGCAGCGAAACCAATGCGGACACACGAAGAAATACGGCGAACAGATGCCACAGGTTTTGCCCCAGATGTGGCAAAAGCTCTGACGGGACTGAGATCACGCGGGCACCGTTCCGACCAAGGCGGGGCGCGCCTCAAGCCCGATCTCTTCAAAAGACAGGACGGGGTTGGCGACGCCGCGCGCGTGCATAATGGTCCTGAGCAATCTGCGTCGGCGGGTCGTGGTTACGACCGCCGGGAACAACCCGTGATCTGCTGATTTTGCGACGCTATCGACAACTCCATCGGCCAGCTTATTGAACAGGTTGGGCGGTAGTGCCACGTCGATACCTGCGTTCGCGGCGTCGATCTGGTAGGTGGCAAATGTGTCCTCCCATTCCGGCGCGAGTTGGATCAGAGGGATCGAGCCGTCCTCGCGCTTCATGTCGGCAACCAGTTGAAAGCCCAGCCGCTGGCGGACCAGTTCGCAGATCCCTTCGGGCTGGGTGGTGGTCAATCGTGCTTCGGCCATGCTTTCAAGGATCAGCGCCATGTTTCGGATCGAGACCCGTTCGTCTAGCAACAGCCGCAGAACAGCATGCAGTGTGTCGATCGGCACCTTGTCTGGGATCAATTCGTCCAGCATTTTGCGGTTGGCTTCGGCTCGGGTCGGATCGCTGAGCCGCGTCATCTCGGACAGCAGGCGGCGAAGGGATTTCAGGGTCAAAAGGCGCGAGAAATTCTGTTTGATGATCTCCAGCAGATGGGTTGCCAGAATTTCAGGAGGGGTGACGATGGTGGCCCCATTCAGTGCGGCGACCTCCTGGTCCTTGGGCAATATCCAGCGCGCCGGGGCACCGTAGACGGGTTCGGTCACATCGGTGCCATCAGGTAGAAAGTCGTGCCCGTCCTGTACCAGTGCGAGCACGAGTTCAGAATTCAGAACACCACGCGCCTGTTCGACCCCTTGTACTTTGATCACATAAGTTCCGGTCGGAAGATCGGCGCGGTCAGTCAATCGAATTTCGGGCAGGATAAGCCCAAAGCTTGAGGCGACATAGGTCCGCATGTTGGCGATCCGCGCGTCAAGGCCGGTACCGGGGTTCAGCACCATGCTGACCAGATCAGGGGCGAATTCCAAGTGAACGTCGTCGAGGTCCAGGATATCACCGATAGCCTGCGAGACCGGAGTATCAGACTCGGCCTCGGGGGTCTGAGCCTCTGCCTCGCTGGCGTTGCGTTGTCTGAGGCCTGAATAAGCCGCATAGCCCAGCACCCCCGCCCCAAGAATGAACGGTAAGAACGGCAAACCGGGCACCAGGGCGAACAGCACCATCAGAACCGCTACGGTGCCCAACGCCGCCGGGTGGCGTCCAAGCTGCGAGAAGATCGCATTGTCGGTTGCACCCTGCGTACCGCCACGCGCCAACAGCAAGGCGGACGCAATCGAGATGATCACTGCTGGTATCTGCGATACCAACCCGTCCCCAACGGTCAGGATTGCATAGGTTTCGAAGGCGGACGATACCGGCATCCCATGCACGATGACCCCCATGACCAATCCCATCACGAGGTTGAGAAGTGTGATCAGCAACCCGGCAATCGCATCGCCTTTGACGAATTTCGACGCGCCGTCGAGCGAACCAAAAAAGGTGGTTTCCTGCTGCTCGCGCTCGCGCCGTTCTTTGGCTTGCTGGTGATCGATGGCTCCAGCCGACATGTCACTGTCGATGGCCAACTGTTTGCCTGGCATCCCGTCCAGCGCGAACCGGGCACCCACTTCGGCCATGCGGGCCGCACCCTTTGTGATGACCATGAAGTTCACGATCAGCAGAACGCCAAACACCACAAGGCCCAGAAAGATGCTGCCGCCCATGACAAACTGGGCGAAACCTTCGATCACGTCACCAGCGGCGTTGGTGCCGGTGTGCCCCTGACCGATGATCAGCTTGGTTGAGGACACGTTAAGCGACAAGCGCAACATCAGTGAGGCCAGCAGGATCGTCGGGAAGGATGAGAAATCCAGTGGCCGTTCGATGAACAGCGTCAATGTGAAGATCAGAATCGCCAGCGCAAAGGATGCCGCCAGCCCCACGTCCAGTACCCAGGCTGGCATGGGCAGGATCATCATCACGATGACCGCCATCAGCGCCAGCGCCAGCAGTATGGTCGGAGAGAACAAGGTGCGGGGATCGATACGGGGCACTATCTGCTCCTAATTGAAAGCGATAAAGGCGGTGGCTGTAGAGGTTTCGGGAACCAGTGACCCCAGCGCGTTCTGGCCGACCGGATGAGCGTTCAGCGGGATGAGTGGGCTGGCAGATGCGGTGAATGGATCGCGTTCGTGGGCTGTGCCCGAGCCATCCAGTTGCGCCAGGACGGTCTGAAAACGGTCAGAATATGAGGCCGCAAGGTGCTGCGTGCGCGAGTGGTAGGCCCCGACAGCGGCAGGCCATGATCCAAGTTCCGCATAAAGCTGGGCCAGAAACCGTGCTGCATAGGTTGCGTTTTCATCCGGATCGAACATCGCGTCGATCGAGCGAAAAGCCTTACCGTGCCAGCGATAGTTGATCTGAAAGCAACCGACGTCAAAGCTGCGTACACCGGATTTGAAGATGTCGAACACGTAAGACTTTGCCTCAACCTCGGAGGCAAACCAATATCCCTGTCCTTCACGATTGACGGTCCATGGCCAGGGTTCCAGAACCCCGTCCAGCGTGCGGCCTGTTTCAACGCGGGCAATTGCCTTTAGAACATCGAGCGGAACGTCTTCGGCCAGCGCAGCCCGTTGCGCTGCGCGGTCACAAAGAGCTGCCGTTGTCGCCGCGTCTGCGGCCTGCGCCAAAAACATAAGCGCCGCAATCAGGAGGTTTTGAATTGGCATTCTGCCGGTCCGGGATTCTGATCAGTCCGGGCCAAGCTATCCAGTTACCTGTTTACAGGGAGTTAGCGTGCCTTAGTTTCGATCAATCTTTCGACCGAAGACCACGCTGGTGTTGGTGCGCGACACGCCAGGGATGCGCGCAAGTTCATCGACCAGAATGTCGAGGTCTTCGATCCGTGGCGCTTCGGCGGAAAGCAGCAGGTCAAATTCGCCATTGATTGACAAACACAATTTGACCTCGGGATAAGCTTCAAGCCGCTTGATGATACGTGTGGTTTCTTTCTGCTGCACTTCAAGCAGAACGATGATCTGAACGCGTGGCGTATCTTCGGTTTCGTGCAGGACGACCGAGTAACCAGCGATGACGCCCCGCTCTTCCATTCGATTGATGCGTTCATGCACCGTTGTCCGTGCGACGCCAAGTGTTGTTGCAATGCGGGTCGTCGAGTCGCGCGCATTGTGCTGTAAGGCGGCGATGATGCGTCGATCAAGCTGGTCCATTACGGCTCCGGATTCAGGCGGTATAGTCCCGGTTTAGGGCAGTTTGGTGCCCGGGCTCAAGGCTGGTGCGGATAACGGGGATGCAGTTCATCAATGACAATCGGATGCGCATGAGGTTTTGGCCCAGACAGGTGGGGGTGATCCTGCGGGAGGTCAGGATGGCCGTGAACCACCGCATTGTCTTCGCGCCGTGGCCAGGCAATGAGCACAAGAACCAGACCCAGAATCGCGGCAGTTACCATTCCGGCCATCGCCACAGTTGCGCCAAATCGGGTCATCAGCCACCCGGCCAGGGGATAAAGCACCAGCCAGCAAGCATGAGACAGAGTGAACTGTGCGGCAAACACGGCGGGTCGATCTTCGGGGTGGGCGGATCGGGTCAGCAGGCGGCCCGAAGGCGTCAGCATGCTGGAATACCCAAAACCAATCAATAGCCATGTCGTTGTCAGCAAACCTAATGTCATCGGCAGAGTGACAGATAGCAGCGCTGCCACCGCCATGGTGCCCGTCGCCAATGATGCGCCACCCAGCATGACGCGACGCTCTGGAATGTGATCAAGAAGGCGTGGCAGTGCAAATGCCGCGAGCATCGAACCGCCGCCGAACCCGGCCAGCGCGACGGCAACGGCGCTTTCAGAAAGACCAAGATCGCCGCGCACGATCACGACCGTGTTGACGATGACCATCGAACTGAGCGCGGCCGCGCTCCAACTCAGCGCCAGCAGGCCGCGCAGGCGCGGGGTCTTAAGGTAAATCCGTATGCCGCGCGTGGTGCGGTCGTAGATGCCGCGCGGCTGGGTTGGTTTGGGTGAGGGTAGGGTTGCAGACACTACAAGCAGGGCCGAGGCGACAAAACCGATACAGGTGCCCAGAAACAGGCTGTCGAAACTGACGAACAGCAGCAAGGTGGCAGCCAGCATTGGGCTCAACAGGCTTTCCAGATCGTAAGCCAGCCGCGACAGGGACAGGGCTTTGGTATAGTCCTGTTCGTTGGTCAGCACATCCGGGATGGTGGCCTGAAACGCGGGTGTAAATCCGGCTGAGGCGGATTGCAGCACAAAGATCAGCACGTAGACCTGCCAGATTTCGGACACGAAAGGCAGGCAGAGCGCAACCACAGCGCGCACCAGATCCAGTGCGACCAGCATCCGGCGACGATCCAGCTGCTCGGCAAAGGCAGCAGCAAGCGGGGCAACGGTGACATAGGCGATCATTTTGATCGTAAGAGCGGTACCAAGGACCATCCCGGCGGCCTCTCCGGCCAGATCAAAGGCTAACAGCCCCAAGGCAACCGTCGCCAGCCCGGTTCCGGTCAGCGCCACGATCTGCGCGGCCAGCAGATGTCTGTAAGTGCGGTTTCTCAGGATGCTGAGCATTGTCGGAATTTCTCAATCGCGGTGTCGCATCCATAGTTCTCGTGTTGGCCATAAGGTCAAGGGTGCCGCTTTTCCAAGGACGGCGTTGAGTTTGCGGGCCAAACCGCCTATCTCGGGGCCGAAAGCGCACAAAGGACAATTCCGTGGCGAACCATCTGTATAAAAATGACCTGCCGGACGGGTTGGATTTGGGCCCCATCGTGGCCATTGACTGTGAAACCATGGGGTTGAACCCGCATCGAGATCGCCTGTGCGTAATCCAGATGTCAGGAGGGGACGGCAACAGCCATATCGTTCAGGTCGAGATTGGGCAGACGCAGGCGCCGAACCTCTGTGCGATGCTGGAAAACCCGAATGTTTTGAAGCTGTTCCACTTTGGCCGCTTCGATATTGCTGCGATGTATCACACCTTCGGCGCTTTGGCCGCCCCGGTCTATTGCACCAAGATCGCCAGCCGGTTGGTGCGCACCTATACTGATCGTCATGGTCTTAAGAACCTGTGTCAGGAACTGATTGGCGTCGATATCTCGAAGCAGCAGCAGATGAGCGATTGGGGCGCTGAAACGCTGACTGATGCCCAGTTGGACTATGCGGCATCGGATGTTTTGTACCTGCACCAACTGCGGGATGCACTGGACGGACGTCTGGCCCGCGAAGGCCGCACCGAAATGGCGCAGGCGTGTTTTGACTTCTTGCCAATGCGTGCGAAGCTTGACCTCGCAGGCTGGCCCGAAACTGATATTTTTGCGCACTCATGACTGACACCGAAGCATTCCTCAGAACCGCCCGGCAGGTCGTTACCGACGAAGCCCGCGCATTGGAGGTCCTTGCCGAAAGCTTGGACGAGCATTTCGCCGAAGCCGTGCAACTGATCCTGCAGGCCACTGGCCGCATCATTATCAGTGGTATCGGCAAATCCGGCCATATTGGCCACAAGATCGCGGCGACTCTGGCCAGCACTGGTACGCCCGCCTATTTTGTCCATCCCGCCGAAGCCAGCCATGGTGATTTGGGCATGGTCTCGAAAGGCGATGTGGTCCTTGCGATCTCGAACTCAGGTGAAGCGCCGGAACTGGCGAACTTGCTGGCCTTTACGCGTCGCTTTGGAATTCCGCTGATCGGGTTGTCGAGCAAGCCGGAAAGCACCTTGATGAAACAGGCGGATGTGCATCTGCTGATCCCGTCGCTGGGAGAGGCCTGTGGTTTTGGGATGGTGCCTTCAATCTCGACGACGCTGACACTGGCGATGGGCGACGCGCTGGCGATTGCGCTGATGAAGTACCGGGATTTCAAACCCGAAGATTTCCGCGCTTACCACCCCGGTGGAAAGTTGGGGGCGCAACTGTCTACTGTGCGTGATCTGATGCATGAAGATTTGCCCTTGGTGACCGCTGGCACCCCGATGAGCGAGGCGCTGCTGGTCATGAGTCAGAAGAGCTTTGGTGTTGTGGGAGTCACTGATCAGGCAGGTCGTTTGCTGGGTATTGTGACCGATGGCGACCTGCGCAGGAACATGGACGGGCTATTGAGCAAAAACACCGAAGAGGTGATGACCGAAAATCCAATGACCATTGCGCCAAGTGCTATGGCGGAGGAGGCGGTTGCAATCATGAACGATCGCAAGATCACGTCACTCTTTGTGGTTGATCCTGACACAAATGGCCCAGCCTTGGGTCTGCTGCACATACATGACTGTCTGCGTGTAGGATTGGGTTAGGAAGATGGCTGAAGTTGATCGCCATTCCCGATGGGTGCAGTTCCTGAAGGTACTGCTACCGCTTGTGGCGATTTTGTTGCTGTCTTCTGTCTTTCTTCTTTCTCGCAGCGTCGACACCAATGTCTCGGTGCCGTTCAGTGATCAGGATATTGACGACCGGCTGACAGACCAGGTGGTCACGCGGCCCGACTATAAAGGTGTCACCCGCAAGGGCGAGGAAATCCGCGTCGAAGCCCGAAGGGCCAGTCAGGGTGGCGATGGCGACACACCGACGGCAGCCGAAGTGCAGGGCCGCTTTGGACTAAGCAATGGGGGCGAGATCACACTCGAATCCAACACAGGCATCATCAGGCCAGACAAGGGTACTGCAACGTTTGCAGGGGATGTGGTCATCACCACCAGAGACGGCATCCAGGTCACCACCGACCTGTTGAATACGTCACTGGATGAAATACGTGGTGATAGCCCTGGCCAGATTGACGGAACCGGTCCGATTGGCGACTTTACTGCCGGAAGAATGGTGTTTGGGACCGAAAAAAAGGACGGTCCGGTTCATATTCTTTTTACAGGCGGCGTGAAGTTGATATATGAGCCGCAAAAAGCAGAAAGATAACTTGTGTTCGATTTACGTGTCGCCTTTTTGTGTCTAGCCGTGGCTGTCGGAGCCACACCTGTTTCTGCACAAGAGGCTCAGGTGGCGTTCGGCTCTGTCAATGCCGACCCGACGCTGCCGGTCGAGGTGACGTCCGAGACATTGAACGTGAATCAGGAAGATGGATCGGCCGAGTTTATCGGCAACGTCATTGTCATCCAGGGTGAGATGCGCCTGACGGCAGACCGGGTTCTTGTCATCTATAACGAAGAACGCTCGGCCATCGAACGGATGGAGGCCACCGAAAACGTGGTTCTGGTCAGTCCGCCCGACGCAGCCGAGGGCGATTGGGCAGAATACACCATCGACTCCGGCGTGATTGAGATGAAGGGCAACGTGTTGCTGACGCAGGGCCCAAGTATCATCAGCGGCGACGAGATGATTGCAAATCTGACGACGGGAACTGCGACGATGTCAGGGCGTGTCAAAACCATTCTGCAACAAGGTGGCAACTGATGAACCGGCCCGAACTCTCCATCGCTGAAGGTTCTTCTGGTCTGAAGATCGAAAAGCTACGAAAGTCTTATCGCAAGAAGACCGTCATTCGCGATGTGTCCATGGAATTGAACCGCTCCGAGGTCGTGGCGTTGCTAGGCCCGAACGGATCGGGCAAGACCACCACTTTTTATTCTGTCGCCGGTCTGGTTTTCCCCGAAGCGGGCACGGTCACGATTGATGGGCAGAGCGTCACGACCCTGCCGATGTATCGTCGTGCACGGATGGGGATCGGATATCTGCCGCAGGAGATGTCGATTTTCCGCGGGATGAGCGTTGAAGACAACATCGCTTCGGTTCTAGATATCACGGTTAAACATGCCCATCGCCGCAAGGAGCGGCTGGAAGAGCTGCTATCGGACTTTTCCATCGAACACCTGCGCCGAGCGCCTGCATTGGCATTGTCCGGCGGGGAACGCCGCCGGGTCGAAATTGCGCGCTGTCTGGCCGCCGATCCGAAATATCTGCTGTTGGACGAACCATTTGCGGGTGTCGACCCGATCAGTGTCGGTGATATCCGGCATCTGGTGGCCGATCTGAAAAAGCGTGGCATCGGAGTGCTGATCACGGATCATAACGTCCGGGAAACGCTGGAGATTGTGGATCGGGCTTATATCTTGCATGACGGCCAGGTTTTGATGTCAGGCACGCCCGATGAAGTTGTCGAAAACGAAAATGTTCGCCGGGTCTATCTGGGTGAAAACTTCCGTATTTCATAAGGTTGTGCGGAGATGCGCCTGATGCATGACGGAAATCACGTATATACACACCTGTTTTGATTGACTCTTCCCTCACCTCTTGGCTCAATTGGCATATGGCATTTCTTCGGTTCCAAACTGGATCTCGATCTCCCTTCGTTGAAGGGCCGGGCCAACGGCAACCGCAGAACATGCCGATACCCCCCACCCGATAAAAACAAGTCAGTCGCGTTACGCGACGTCAGAATGGGTGTGAATTGTGAAGGAGATCACATGCGTTACCAAATCAGCGGAAAACAGATCGACATCGGTGCGGCCCTGCAGACCCATGTGCAGACCGAACTGGGCGAGGTCGTGGGCAAATATGCCCAGCGGCCTACAGACGCCAACGTCGTCTTTTCCCGTTCGGCGCATGAATATGTATGCGAAACCACCGTGCATCTGTCGACCGGCCTGACCGCACAGGCCAAGGCGCACGCGACCGAGATTTACGCGGCATTCGAAGGCTGCTGCGACAAGATGGAGACACAACTGCGACGCTATAAGCGCCGCCTGAAAGACCACCACAAGGATCGGTCCGAGCCGGTTGAACTCTTTGGCGCGTCCTCTTATATCCTCGCCTCTGACGAATCGGAGACGGCAGACGAACCCGAATCGCTGCAGCCTATGATCGTGGCTGAGATGGAAACCAAGATCCCATCGCTCAGTGTTGGTGAAGCCGTCATGCAGATGGAACTCGCTGGTGCTCCGGTACTGGTGTTCCGAAATGAGAACAAGGACGGATTGAATGTCGTTTATCGCCGCGAGGACGGCAATATCGGTTGGATCGATCCGTAACAGGCAAGACTAATCGGCCTGCCCCCGAATAGCTGGGGGCACGGCTTAGGAGCAAAATGATGGAGCTTTCGAGCATTCTAAAGCCAGAAGCGGTGCGTGTACTGTCCGCTGCTTCCAGCAAGAAGCGTTTGTTTCAGGAAATTGGCGATGTGGGCGCCGCGACGCTTGGGCTGGATGCTCAGACGATCGTAGACAGCCTGCTTGAGAGGGAGAGCCTTGGCCCAACTGGTGTTGGACATGGTGTTGCACTTCCGCACGCACGGCTTTCCGAACTAGAATCGGTTTCGGGTGTGTTTGTCATGCTGGAAAA
Source organism: Ruegeria sp. B11 (assembly GCF_056539785.1). NCBI lineage: Bacteria > Pseudomonadati > Pseudomonadota > Alphaproteobacteria > Rhodobacterales > Roseobacteraceae > Ruegeria > Ruegeria sp. B11. Next base: position 68,590 of record NZ_JBQFVO010000008.1, read on the forward strand.
GCCCATCGACTTCGGCTCGGTCGATCGTCAGCCGGTCGATTTGGCGTTTTCCCTGTTTGCGCCAGAAGAGGCGGGGGTTGAACACCTTAAGGCGCTGGCGTTGGTCTCGCGCACGCTGCGCGAGCAATCGGTCTGCGCCAAGCTGCGGGCCAACCCTGACCCGGTAAAGCTGTATGCCATTCTGACTGAAGCGCAATCGATGCAAGCTGCCTGATTGGCCCACTTATCAACAAAAAAGCCCCCGATTTGTCGGGGGCTTTTTTTGTTTCTTTATCTGGCGTGATCAGCCGCCGGATCCCATCTCCAGCGTCCACCAGATCTTGCCACCGCCTTCTTGGTGCCAGGCGAATCCCATCTGGGTGGCGCGCGGGTCCATGATCACGGCACGAGGACCGGGTTCCTGCATCCATGCGGCCAGCGTTTCGGTCTCGGTCTCAAAGGTTTCCGAGATCGCTTCACCCAGGAATGTACCGAAGTAACCGGCGCGCGCCGCGCGATCCAACGGAGACGAACCGTCCGAACCAAAATGCCAGGGCCGATTCTGTCGCGCCATGTCTTTCGCATGAGTGGCGGCAGCTGCATTCAGTTGCGAGTTCAATTGGACCTGTTGCAGGCCAGATGCTTGCCGCAAGGCATTCACCGAATCCAGCATTCTGAACTGCAGCTTTTCAGGGTTGCCACGAATTTTGTACACAGATGGCAGCGGCCTGCCATCGGCGCCAATAGCGGATGTGCCCGAATCGGTACATGCCGCAAGTGCGACAAAACAAATCGCTAGTAGAGAAAGAATACGTGTCATGATCGGCCTAAATATTGTGTCGAGAAGGGAAATAGCCTGCTTGACCGCCCGGAGCAAACCTACAATGCCCCAACCTTGCGTGATTCTGCCGGTTTGATTTGCGACTGAAGCATTCTGGCCATAAAATGCCTTAGATTTTGCATTTGCTGTTAGCAGAGGACCGATCTCCATGGTCAAGAAACATATTCTTACATCGACGCGCCGGGGATTCCTGGCCGGTGCAACCGCCAGCTTGGCCTCGCCTGCGTTGGCTCAGTATATTCCGGGCGACCCGCTACGCCCCGCCCCGGAACCGGAAGCTCCGGTACGCCGCAATGTGTCGGGATTCCGTGCGCTGGACTGGCAGCCCTATTTTTCGAACACTCGAAACGGTGCTATTCTGGTGGATACCGTATCCAGAGCGCTGCATTATTGGTCAGATGATCAATCCGTATACAAACTGTACCCCTCTTCGGTGCCTCTGACCGAGGAATTGACCCGTCGCGGACGCACCAGTGTCATTCGCAAGGTGGAAGGCCCAAGCTGGTCACCGACGCCATCGATGAAGAAGCGCAACCCTGAATGGCCGGATTATATTCCGCCGGGTCCTGATAACCCGCTGGGAACACACGCTTTATATCTGAGCTGGAAGTATTATCGCATCCATGGCACCCACGATACGCGTAAAATTGGACGCCGGTCGTCGAACGGGTGCATTGGCTTGTTCAACGATGACATCGCCGAACTGTTTTCTATGGCTAAGGTCGGCACGCAAGTGTTGCTAATTTGACGACATTTTCGCGCACGAACCCGCTTGCGGGACAAGTTGCAATTGCAATCCGCCTGCATTGCTGATTAGAAAAACTCACGAGGTAAGTCTTAGATGCGTGGTTTCGCTATTGGGAATCGCGCAAATTCTGGAGGTTAATATGAAGAAACTCGTTCTCGCTGCTGCTCTGACCGCTGCTGCTTCGACCGCATATGCTGGCAACCTGGAAGAGCCGGTTGTTGAAGCACCTGTTGTTGTCGAAGAGACCCAAGGTTCGTCGCAGGGCATCATCCTGCCGCTGATCCTGCTGGTTGTTGTTGCCGCAGCTGTTGCAGCAAGCTAAGTCGACGAGACTTTATGCACTTAAAAGGCGGTGGTGCAAACCACCGCCTTTTTTCGTGTCTGGTGAAAGCGCGCGATTAGTCTAACCAACCACGCAGATTGTCTTCGATCACTTTACTCAGCGCGGCGATATGCGAATCATCGTCGTTAAGGCAAGGGATATAGGTGAACGATTCACCACCCGCCTCTTCGAAGCTCTCTTTGATCTCTTCGTTGATCTCTTCCAGTGTCTCAATGCAATCGGCAGAGAAGGCAGGTGCGATGACGGCGATGTTCTTCTTGCCCTGACGCGCCAGATCAGCCACGTGATCGACGGTGTAGGGCTTCAGCCATTCTTCCGGTCCAAAGCGCGATTGAAAGGTCGAGATCAGCTGATCATCCGTCCATCCCAGACGCTCTTTCAGTAGCCTTGATGTTTTCACGCATTGGCAGTGATAGGGGTCCCCTTGCTGCAAATAGCGCTGGGGCATCCCGTGATACGAGCAGACCAGGACATCCGGTTTTGTCTCCATATCTGCATAGGCGCGCTCGACAGAGCTCGCCAACGCATCGATATAGGCAGGTTCGTCGAAATAGGCCGGAACAGTTCGGCTGGCAGGCTGCCATGTCTCCTTCATCAACGCGCGGAAGAACTGATCATTTGCTGTAGCAGTCGTGGCACCGGCATATTGCGGGTAGAGCGGGAAGAACAGGATGCGATCACAGCCTTCTTCTACCATCTCCCGGACCTTCGACGGAGTTGAAGGATTGCCGTAGCGCATGCAAAAATCCAGCATCACCCGATCGCCATACCGCTGCTGCATCGCTGCGCGCAGCTTGGCAGTCTGATCTTTGGTGATCGTCATCAACGGGCTTTCGCCCTTATCGTGATTCCAGATTGACTTGTACGCCCCACCCGAACTGAAAGGCCGCTTGGTCAGAATGATGCTTTGCAGAATCGGCTGCCACTTCCACGCCGGGTAGTCGATCACGCGCTTGTCCGACAGGAACTCGTTCAGATACCGCCGCATAGGCCAATAACTGTAGTCATCTGGAGTTCCCAGATTAGCCAGCAGGATGCCGACGCGGCCCATCTTGACCTTGGGATGGTCTGCAGGGGCATGGGTTGGACGAGTGGCATCAAACATTGAAAGCTTCCTGATTTGTGGTGTCTGGCCTGAGATATAGGGAAAAGGCCGGTCGTCAATCGGGCAGTTTGCCCTCATCCGTACCTAGCGCATCAGCCAGCCGCATCTTGGCGGATCCCGGACGCAAAGGTTTGGGTTGGCTGTCATCGGGGGTCCAGCCCGTCAGACAGATCAGTTCAAAGGTTGCCGTCAGGCGGCCCTGTGGCGATTTATAATGTCCGGCGTAGATGTCCTGCGCTTTGTCAAAAACAGCGCGTCGGGTCGGGTGTTTCAGGCGATCCGCCAAAGCGTTGGTTTCCCCCATCGCTCGCAGATCACGCATCAGATGCACCAGATCGCGATATTCTGCGGACAGCGTCGCCTTGTCGGCGACCGGCAAAGCCAGCCCGGCCCGTTGTAGCAGCCCCCCCAGATCACGAAGCTCGGCCATGGGGGCGATGCGGGGGCTGAGACCGCCGGTCTCCTCTATCTCGGCCTGACCCAAGGCCGCGCGTAATTCCTTTAGGGTGTCGCCTCCTAAACATACCGCTAACAGCAATCCGTCGGATTTTAGGGCGCGATGGCATTGGATCAGTTGGCCGACCGGGTCGTTTGCCCAATGCAGTGCCATCGCATGTATCAAGAGATCATGCTCTCCTGGAGTTAGGTCGAGAACATCTTCATCCCTGATCACCCGGGCCTCGGGCCACAACCCCTCCCAGATATGAGGAAAGGGCGTCACGACGGCGGGTGCCTGAAAGGTTTTGTTAACCATGGACAGACGATCCTGCACTTCGTCGACAGCGGCATGGTGCAGGAAAAGCGCGTCGTCCCGCGCGCGGCTGCGGTGAAGCGCAAGGACGGCGCGGTCAAACAGAGAGGGTGTAGTGTCGGACGGAAGCTTCATAAGCCGCAAGTATCGCATTCGTCAGGGGATGCAAACCGCTGTCGAGATGATCTACCCACCGCGTTGCCTGTCCTGCGGAGCACTGACCGAATCCGATTTCGGCCTCTGCGGCGCATGCTGGCGCGACACGCCGTTCATCGGTGGCACCGTCTGCGAAAGCTGCGGCATGCCACTTCCCGGCGCGCAGGACGGACACCGGATTGAATGTGATGACTGCCTCAGGGCACCACGCGCGTGGCAGCATGGTCGGGCAGCGTTGCTGTATCAGGGGCGCGCGAAGGCACTCATACTTGCCTTTAAGCACGGGGATCGGCCTGAGTTGGCCCGCCCTGCCGCACGCTGGATGGCTCAAGCCGGGCACGAGCTGTTGCGCCCGAACATATTGATCGCGCCGGTACCGCTGCACTGGACCCGGCTGATCAAGCGTCGCTACAACCAATCGGCGCTTCTGGCGCAGCATCTGGGCCGGCAAACGGGGTTGAGTGTCTGCCCCGATCTTCTGGTTCGCACGGTCCGCACCCCTGTTCTGGACGGAAAAACTGCGGTTGAGCGATCCCTTGCGTTGTCCAACGCCATATCCCTGCACCGAAAACGTGCTCCCATGATCAGAGGCCGGGATATTCTTCTGGTCGATGATGTTATGACCTCGGGTGCGACGTTGGACGCCTGCGCGCGTGTCTGTCGCGCGTCAGGGGCAAATCATATTTTCGTGTTGGTACTGGCGCGCGTTGCCAAGGATGCCTAATTCGCCCAAGAATGTGCGAAACCCAAAGGGACGGAATATGAAGCCGGTAGAAATCTACACCTCGCCGCTGTGCGGCTTTTGTCATGCGGCCAAGCGGTTGTTGAAACAGAAAGGCGTCGAATTCAAGGAAATCGACGTGCTGATGCATCCGAAACGCAAACCTGAAATGATCCAGCGCGCGGCAGGAAAACGCACTGTGCCGCAGATTTTTGTGGGCACCACCCATGTTGGTGGGTGCGACGATCTTTACGAGCTTGAACGTCAGGGCAAGCTGGACCGCCTGCTGGCGGCTTGATGAAAACCGCTTTGCTGCAGATCACCGCGTCGGATGATCCGACCGAGAATCTGGACATGGTGCGAACCATGATGGCCGATGCAGCTGCGCAAGGTGCGCAGTTCATTCTGACGCCTGAAGTCACGAATTGCGTCTCAACCAGCACCACTCGGCAGCGCGAGGTTTTGCAGCATGAAGAAGACGATATCACTCTGGCGGGCCTTGGCGAACAGGCCGCCAATTTGGGTGTGTGGCTGCTCATCGGTTCACTAGCGATCAAAACGCATGATGCCGATGGCCGCTTTGCCAACCGTAGCTTCATGATCGACCCGCAGGGGCAGATCGTGGCGCGGTATGATAAGATTCACATGTTCGACGTGCAGGTCACGGAATCCGAGACCTTCCGCGAATCGAAGAACTACCGCCCCGGTCAGAAAGCGGTGATTGCCGACACCGATTTCGATAAAGTCGGACTGACCATCTGCTATGATATTCGATTTCCCTACCTGTATGCCGCTTTGGCGCAGGCAGGCGCGCGGATTCTCACTGTCCCGGCGGCGTTTTCGCCGGTCACTGGTGCGGCCCATTGGGAAGCGCTGCTACGCGCGCGGGCCATTGAGACCGGCTGCTGGGTGCTGGCTCCGGCACAAACGGGTGAGCACCCTAAAACTCGTGGCAAGACGCGATATACACACGGCCACAGTATGGTTGTCGCCCCGTGGGGAGAGGTGCTGATCGACGCAGGCACCGATCCGGGCATTCACTTTTTTGATTTGGATGATAGGTCTGTTACAGAGGCGCGACGACGCGTGCCTTCACTAACACATGTCCGCCCCTTTGACGGACCCTGATCCAGAACCGGACCATGACTGACGAAAAAAATGCCCTTGCGGTCACGCTGTTCAGCGAGATCCTGACCGCCGATCAGCTATTGCGCAACCGGCTGAGCCGGGTGCTGCCCAAGGGCATGGAAATCTCGCATTTCTCGGTGCTGAACCATCTGGTGTTTGTCGGCGACGAGCGCACCCCGGCGCAACTTGCCAACACGTTCCATGTGACGCGCGGGGCGATGACCAACACTTTGGCCAAGCTGGAATGGGCCGGTTATATCCACATCCGCCCCGACTGGGACGACGCCCGCCGCAAGATGGTCGCCATCAGCCCCGCAGGCCGACGCGCACGCGATCAGGCGATTTCCTCGATTGCCCCGCTGATCAACCGCGTGGTCGGAGAGCTGGGGCTGGAGCGGGTGCGCAGCACGCTGCCCGTGCTACGGGATTTGCGGTTGCAGTTGGAGGGGGAGTAGGGGCTTTACGCCAACTGCGCCAAAGGATCGTAAAAGATGACGGATGAAATTTGGGTTTCAGACATTACCGTCGGGATGGACCTGCAGAGGCCATTCCGGGCGCTTGTCCCCGATGATTTTCCTGAAGAACCAAGTGAACGCTTCAAGGCCTTCAGGTGGCAACCCGGATCAGGTTATCATGCGAATCTGTATCGTTGGCAGCGCCACGGGGAGCCGCTGGAGCAGCAGGATATCTTGCCGGATTTCTTTCAAGAGGTTGCTCCTGAAGATCATGATTTTGAGCCTCACTACGGGAAGTATTCTCCTGTAATCACTTTGTTTGGAATTCTGGCGATCCGATCAGATGTGGCTGATATCCTCAAAAATCTCGAATTAGGGCAAGGGGGGCTTTATCCCGTCAACCTGTTCGAAAGAGACAAGATCACACCGATTGAGCAGGACTACTCGATCCTGTGGATCGCAAACAAATCCGGCACGCTGAACATTGCTGAGTCAAAAAGTCTTCGACGAGCCCGACCCGACCGGGATGACCTTTTTCGACTTCCTGAATGGAAGGATGCCAAGCCCGGGGACGTTGTCTGCAATGCAGATGCGGCGTCCGGGATCGACATTTGGCGCGACCCGGGCGTACCACATCGCGTTTTTCTAAATGGGCGTCTCAAACGCTCGTTGGACGAAGCTGGTTTTGCCTCAGCGTTTTACCTTCACCGTTTAGCCGTAAAATAATCAAGCGTAGGATGGGTTTTAACCCATCGCTTAAGATCGAAAACGCTTGCAAGATGGGTTGAAAACCCATCCTACCTAGGCTTCACACTCGCCGTCACGTAATTCACGCTCAAATCCCGGTCCGAGATCGACCAGCTCCACAGGATCGGGTTGAAAACGAACCCCTTACGGTCCACCGGGTCCAGCCCGGCCTGGCGCAGCAGGTCGAACAGTTCATCGGGTGTGATGAACTTGTTCCACTCATGCGTGCCGCGGGGCAGCCAACGCATGACGACCTCGGCCCCGAAAATGGCCATGGCATAGGATTTCGGATTGCGGTTGATGGTGGAGCAGATCAGCAACCCGCCGGGTTTCAGAAGTTGTTGCGATGCAGTCAGGAAACCCAACGGGTCGGCCACATGCTCGACCACCTCCATGTTCAGCACGACGTCGAACTGTTCACCTGCGGCGGCCATATCCTCGGCGGTCGTGTGGCGGTAGTCGATCTGCAGGCCCGATTGTTCGGCATGGATGCGCGCGACGGGCAGGTTGCCCTCAGCAGCGTCGGCGCCGACGACTTCGGCCCCAAGGCGGGACATGGGTTCGCTCAGCAACCCTCCGCCGCAGCCGATATCGAGAAGGCGTAGGCCCTCGAATGGCTTCGCGACTTTGAGATCACGGTCAAACTCACCTGCGATCTGCTGTGTGATATAATCCAGACGACACGGATTCAGCATGTGCAGAGGTTTGAATTTCCCATGCGGGTCCCACCATTCTGCGGCCATCGCTTCGAATTTTGCGATCTCTGACGGGTCCACTGTGTTCGGATGCGCTTGCATTCCTGTCTCCGTGTGCTCTTTTACGCTTAAGGACTATATAGGGCCATAATGGACAAGTACCCGGACCAAAAGCGCGCAGTTCAATATCTGTACCCGCCGATCGATCCATTCGATCAGCGCGTGGTCGATATGGGCGATGGGCACCGTATATATGTGGAACAATGCGGTAATCCCAACGGGATTCCGGTGGTGATCCTGCATGGTGGGCCGGGCGGCGGCTGCAGCCCGGCGATGCGACGTTATTTCAATCCGGATGCCTATCGGGTGATTCTCTTTGATCAGCGCGGATGTGGCCGGTCGCGGCCAACCGCGTCGGTCGAAAACAACACGACATGGCATCTGGTGGCGGATATCGAGCGTCTGCGCAAATTGTTCGACATCGAAGATTGGATCGTCTTTGGCGGCAGCTGGGGCGCGACACTGGCATTGATCTATGCCCAAACACATCCAGATCGGGTAAATCGGCTGGTATTGCGCGGCGTGTTTCTGGCCACACAGGCCGAGCTGGACTGGTTTTATGGCGGTGGTGCGGGCAAATTCTGGCCTGAACAATGGGCCAAGTTCACCTCTCTCTTGCCCGAACATGAAGTAAATGACGCAATTGCGGCCTACAACAAGCGCCTGTTTTCGGGCGACCGCGCGACCGAGATCCTGTATGCTCGCGCTTGGTCACATTGGGAAAACGCTTTGGCCTCGATCCACACCAACGGGTCGGTCGGGGAAAGCCCCGGCGAATACGCGCGAACTTTTGCGCGGCTTGAGAATCACTATTTCACGAACAAGGCGTTTCTTGAGTATGACGGGCAAATTCTGGATCAGATGGACCGGATTGCCCATATTCCCGGTCATATCGTTCAGGGACGCTATGACATGATCTGCCCACCGCAGGCTGCATGGAACCTGTCCGAGCGCTGGCCCAATGTCGAACTGAAGATGGTGCGGCAGGCCGGTCACGCCCTGTCAGAACCGGGCATCAGCGCGGAACTGGTTCGGATCATGGATCGCGTGTCGGAGGAAACGGTATGACTCGCATCGACCGTCGCGCATTATTTGCCTCGGGCGCCGCCGCCGCTTTGCTGGCGGCGACAGGAGCGTCTCTGGCCGATACGCCGAAACAGGGTGGCACCTTGCGGCTGGCGGTGCCACGCGACAACAGTCTGGAACAGGTGGCTCGGGGCGCAGTCTTTGACAGCCTGACCGAGATCGCGCCCGATGGTACCCTGCGCGGAGAGCTGGCTACAAATTGGCAGACAGATGCTGATGCGCGGGTCTGGAACTTTGATCTGCGCGATGATGCTGTGTTCCACGATGGCACCAAGCTGGACGTGAACGATGTTCTAGCTGTTCTGGAAGATATTGGTCAGGCCGAGGCCATTGCACCTGATCGTGTGCAGTTGCAATTGGCTGAGGGCAACCCGGGACTACCATTCTTGCTGGCTGGGTCACGGTTTGTCATTGCGCGAGGGGGCGTGACGCCACTGGCTCTGGCCAACGGCACAGGATGCTACCGGGTTGAGCGGGCCGAGGATGAACGTCATTTCCGCGCACGCAGGGTGTCCAATCACTACAAAAGCGGAACGGCAGGATGGGTCGATACGCTTGAGATTATCGTGATCCCGGACGCCGGGGTGCGGGCCGAAGCATTGCGCGATGGATATGTAGATATCGCAGCGCTCCCGGCTGGTGAGGAGCTAACCGCGCAACGCGGGCTGCGATTTCATCCGTCTGAGGCCGAGATGGCGTTGGCAATGGCCTCTCATGTCGGTATGCCGCGCCAGATCAGCCGGGCTGCGCTGGATGATGGGCGCATCGCCGAACGGTGGTGGCTGGCGTAAATTTGATCACGATTTGCGCCGGGGGTTGCAGACTCAGGAACTCCTGCGTATATGCAGTTGCAACAGCGGCGCGTCGGACTTCTGGTCCGGGGCTCCACCGGAAAATTCGACGGGCCGCGCGCCCGTTTTTTTGTGCCCGATAACAGGGTAGAGAACCTGAATGACAAACGACCTGATAGCCAAAGCTGCCATCGACCGGCGACTGGCCGAGATCATCACCCCTGTGATCGAGGATCTGGGGTATGAGCTTGTTCGCATTCGGCTGATGAGCGGCAAGACCACCACGATGCAGATAATGGCAGACAAGCCCGATGGCGGAATCGAAGTGGATGACTGCGCCGAGATTTCCAATGCGGTCAGCGCCACGCTGGATGTCGAAGACCCCATTTTGGACGCCTACACGCTTGAAGTTTCCAGCCCTGGAATTGACCGTCCTCTGACCCGTCTCAAAGATTTTGAGACGTTCGAAGGGTATGAGGCCAAGATCGAAACCGCAGAACTGATCGACGGTCGCCGCCGCTTCAAGGGCGAATTGGCCGGGATCGAAGGGGATGAGGTTCTGATCAACATCCCCGAGGGAGACGAGACCATTACCATCGGTCTGCAATTTGACTGGCTGAGCGACGCCAAGCTGGTTCTGACCGATGACCTGATCAAGGAAATGCTGCGCCAGCGCAAAGACGCTGGTGCCCTGAACGAAAACGCTTTCGACGAGATTGAGACCGAAGGGTCCGAAGAGGAGACGAACTGATGGCAATCACCTCAGCCAACCAGCTGGAGCTGCTGCAGACCGCCGAGGCCGTGGCCCGCGAAAAGATGATCGACCCCGGTCTGGTTGTCGAAGCGATGGAAGAATCGCTCGCCCGTGCCGCCAAGAGCCGTTACGGCGCCGAGATGGACATCCGCGTCAGCATCGACCGCAAGACCGGCAAGGCGACCTTTACCCGTGTCCGCACCGTGGTCGAGGATGAAGAGCTTGAGAACTATCAGGCCGAGATGACCGTCGAGCAGGCCAAGCAGTACATGGAGGCGCCAGAGGTTGGTGACGTCTTCGTTGAAGAAGTCCCGCCCGTGGAAATGGGCCGTATCGCTGCTCAGTCCGCCAAGCAGGTCATCTTGCAAAAGGTTCGCGAAGCCGAGCGTGATCGTCAGTACGAAGAATTCAAGGATCGTGCAGGCACCATCATCAACGGTGCGGTCAAGCGTGAAGAGTTCGGCAATGTGATCGTCGATCTGGGCGGTGCCGAGGCTGTTCTGCGCCGCAATGACAAGATCGGTCGCGAAAGCTATCGCCCGAACGACCGTGTGCGTGCCTACATCAAGGAAGTCCGCCGCGAGGTTCGTGGCCACCAGATATTCCTGTCGCGCACTGCGCCGGAATTCATGGCTGAGCTGTTCAAGATGGAAGTACCGGAAATCTATGACGGCATCATCGAGGTCAAGGCCGTGGCCCGTGACCCCGGCTCGCGCGCCAAGATTGCCGTGATTTCTTATGACGGCTCGATTGACCCAGTCGGTGCCTGCGTCGGTATGCGCGGTAGCCGCGTGCAGGCCGTTGTGAACGAGCTGCAGGGCGAAAAGATCGACATCATTCCGTGGAACGAAGATCAGCCGACCTTCCTGGTGAATGCACTGCAGCCCGCCGAAGTTTCAAAGGTGGTTCTGGACGAAGAAGCCGGCAAGATCGAAGTTGTGGTTCCCGAGGAGCAACTGAGCCTCGCCATTGGCCGTCGTGGTCAGAACGTGCGTCTGGCCAGCCAGCTGACCAATCTGGACATCGACATCATGACCGAAGCCGAAGAATCGGCGCGCCGTCAGAAAGAATTCGAGGCCCGTACCCAGTTGTTCATGGAAACGCTGGATCTGGACGAATTCTTTGCTCAGCTGCTGGTTTCTGAAGGCTTCACCAACCTCGAAGAAGTGGCATACGTTGAAATCGACGAACTGCTGGTCATCGACGGTGTGGATGAAGGTACCGCGCAAGAACTTCAGACACGTGCACGCGAATTCCTGGAAGCTCAGGCCAAGGCGGCGCTGGATGCAGCCCGTGCGCTGGGTGCCGAGGACAGTCTTATTGAATTCGAGGGCCTGACACCCCAGATGGTAGAGGCGCTGGCCAAGGATGATGTGAAGACTCTGGAAGACTTCGCAACCTGCGCCGACTGGGAACTGGCCGGTGGCTGGACCACGGTCGATGGCGAACGCATCAAAGATGATGGTGTACTGGAGCCCTTCGGCGTGACGCTGGAAGAAGCGCAGGATCTGGTCATGACCGCGCGCATCATGCTGGGCTGGGTTGATCCGGCCGAGCTGGAGCAGGCCGAAGAAGACGGCGAAGCAACCGATGAGGAGGTCGAGGCCTGATCTCAGGCCTCGGGTGGCTGACATGGGTCGCGGTGGCGTCCATAAGGATCGGTCGGAAGGCCCTGAACGCAAGTGCATCGCCACGGGCGAGGTTCAGCCCAAATATGGCTTGATCCGCTTTGTGACGGGGCCGGATGGTCAGGTCTTTCCCGATGTCGCGGCGAAATTGCCGGGGCGTGGGGTTTACGTGGCGGCGGATCGTGCGGCGCTGGACAAGGCGGTGAACAAGAAACTGTTCTCGCGCGGGTTTAAGGCACAGGTGAGTGCCGCCAAGGACCTGACCGATGAGGTCGAGAAACAGGTGGCGCGTCGTGTGATCGAACTGATCAGTCTGGCGCGCAAATCCGGAGATGCGGTCGCCGGGTATGAAAAGGTCAAGTCTTGGCTGGACCGGGAAGAGGCCCAGGTTCTGATTCAGGCCTCAGACGGATCGGGGCGCGGCAAGTCGAAACTCAGCACGCCGCACTTCGGGAAATACATCGGCTGGCTGACCGCAGACGAGCTTGGGGCGGCATTTGGGCGCCAAACCGTGATTCATGCGGCCTTGGCCTCTGGCGGACTCGCCAAACGTGTTGTAGAGGAAGCGCAGCGCCTGCGTGGCTTGCGCGAAAAGGATGACGGCGGCAAGGGCCGCTCGGAAGGGTAAGAAGCTTTATGAGCGATAGTGACGGCAAAAAGACATTGGGTCTTCGTGGCGGGGCACGCCCCGGAAATGTGAAACAGAGTTTCAGCCACGGACGCACCAAGAATGTCGTGGTGGAGACCAAACGCAAACGCGTGGTCGTTCCCAAGCCGGGCGCGACCAAACCAAGTGGTGGTGCGACACCTTCGGGTGATCCTTCGCGTCGCCCAGCGGGTATTTCCGATGCGGAAATGGCGCGTCGTATGAAGGCGTTGCAAGCCGCCAAGGCACGTGAGGCTGAAGAGGCCGCTGCCCGTGAGGCGCAGGAAAAGGCGCGCGAAGAAGAACGCGCACGCCGCCGGGCCGAACAAGAGGCCAAGGAACGCGAGCAGCGTGAAGCTGAAGAGCGTGCCCGTGCCAAGGCCGAAGAGGAAGAACGCAAGCGTAAAGAGGCCGAGGAAGCAGCCCAGCGTGCTGCCGCAGCCCCGGCACTCGCCGCCGAGCCCAAGGCCGCACGCAGCCCATCCAGCAAGCCTGCACCTGCTGCGGCACCGCGCAAGCAGGATCGCGAGCGTGAGCAGCGTGGCCGTGGCAAGGGCCGTGACGACAATCGCCGCTCGGGCAAGCTGACACTGGGTCAGGCCACCGGTGGCGAAGGCAACCGCCAACGCTCGATGGCTGCGATGAAGCGCAAGCAAGAGCGGGCGCGCCAGAAGGCCATGGGCGGCACGGTCGAGCGGGAAAAGGTGATCCGCGACGTTCAGCTGCCCGAGGCGATCATGGTCTCGGAATTGGCCAACCGTATGGCCGAGCGTGTCGCTGACGTTGTCAAATCGCTGATGCAGATGGGCATGATGGTCACGCAGAATCAGACCATCGACGCTGACACCGCTGAACTGATCATCGAAGAATTTGGCCACAAGGTCACGCGTGTCTCTGATTCGGATGTTGAAGACGTCATCAAAGAGGTCGAAGACAGCGATGATGATTTGCAACCGCGTCCGCCGGTTATCACCATCATGGGTCACGTTGACCACGGTAAGACCTCGCTGCTGGATGCCATCCGCGACGCGCGTGTTGTGGCTGGCGAAGCCGGGGGTATTACTCAGCATATCGGTGCCTATCAGGTGAAAACCGATGGCGGCACCACGCTGACCTTCCTGGATACGCCGGGCCACGCAGCCTTTACTTCAATGCGGTCGCGGGGTGCTCAAGTCACGGATATCGTGGTTCTTGTTGTTGCCGCCGACGACGCGGTGATGCCGCAGACGATCGAGGCGATCAACCACGCCAAAGCAGCCGAAGTGCCGATGATCGTAGCGATCAACAAGATCGACAAGCCCGACGCGAACCCCGACAAAGTCCGCACTGACTTGTTGCAACACGAAGTGATCGTCGAGAAGATGTCGGGTGAGGTTCAGGACGTTGAGGTCTCGGCCATGACTGGTCAGGGTCTGGACGAATTGCTGGAAGCCATTGCACTGCAGGCCGAGATTCTGGAACTGAAAGCCAACCCAGATCGCGCCGCCCAAGGTGCCGTGATCGAGGCGCAGCTGGATGTGGGCCGTGGCCCCGTCGCTACCGTTCTGGTTCAGAACGGCACGCTGCGTCAGGGCGATATCTTTGTCGTGGGTGAGCAGTACGGTAAGGTGCGTGCGCTGATCAACGACAAGGGCGACCGCGTCAAAGAAGCTGGCCCCTCGGTTCCGGTCGAGGTTCTGGGGCTCAACGGCACGCCCGAAGCAGGTGACGTTCTGAACGTGACCGAGACCGAAGCGCAGGCCCGTGAGATCGCTGCTTATCGTGAGCAAGCCGCCAAGGACAAACGCGCCGCCGCCGGTGCCGCGACCACCCTTGAGCAGCTGATGCAGAAGGCCAAGGAAGACGAAAACGTCACCGAGCTGCCTATTCTGATGAAAGCGGATGTGCAGGGCTCTGCCGAAGCCATCGTTCAGGCGATGGAGAAGATCGGCAATGACGAAGTGCGCGTACGTGTTCTACACTCGGGCGTTGGTGCGATCACCGAGACGGATGTCGGCCTGGCCGAAGCCTCCGGCGCTCCGATCTTTGGTTTCAATGTCCGTGCCAACGCATCGGCGCGGAATACCGCGAACCAGAAGGGCGTCGAGATCCGGTATTACTCGGTGATCTACGATCTGGTTGATGACGTGAAAGCAGCCGCATCGGGCCTGCTGAGCGCCGAGATTCGCGAAAAGTTCATCGGTTACGCCGAGATCAAAGAGGTCTTCAAGGTTACCGGTGTTGGCAAAGTTGCCGGCTGTCTGGTCACCGAAGGTGTTGCCCGCCGCTCGGCTGGCGTACGCCTGCTGCGCGACAACGTGGTGATCCACGAAGGCACGCTGAAGACCCTCAAGCGCTTCAAGGATGAAGTGGCCGAGGTTCAGTCGGGTCAGGAATGCGGTATGGCGTTCGAGAATTACGACGATATTCGCGCCGGCGACGTGATCGAGATTTTCGAACGCGAAGAGGTCACGCGTACGCTGGACTGATCCGGATCTAGAAAGAAACTTGAAACAGCGGCCCCACTAGGCCGCTGTTTTCATTTAGGTTAGTCCGTGCGCGACGACAGAAACGTGCCCGATGGCATGATGATGTCGAAGTGATGCTTGCCCTTCTGCAGATCGAAACTTACCGAATGTCCGGCCTTACGCAGCAATTCCGCATAGTCACGGCTTTGGCGGATGAACTCGGGCGTATCCCGCTCGGCGACGGTTACCCTGTAACGCGGTCCCGGTGCGGGCAGGTTGAGGCAGGGTGAGAGATCGTGAACCTCGACCTTGGTCAGCTGCAGTGGATCATTCACCGATGTCAGGCTTATCGGGACAAGGTCATATACCCCGCTGATCAGGATCACATTACGTACCCGCAGACCGGTCTGCGCAAACGCCTTTGAAGACGTCGCCATGACCATCGCGACCAGATGGGCGCCTGCACTATGGCCTGAAAGTGTGATGTTTGATGGATCAAAACCCAGTGTTTCGGCCTGTGACGCGAGCCACAACAAGGCGGTACGGCATTCGTCGACCATCTGCCCCAATCTGGCATCGGGGGCGAGCGTATAATTCAGCGTGGCAAAGGCTTGCCCGTTCTCATGCAATACCGGTGCCATAGGGGCCGACTCACGCTGGCTAAGCGCCTGCCAATAGCCACCATGAATAAAGACATGCAAAGGCGCGTTGGCGCCAGGTGCGGGGAAGAAATCTAGAAGTTGCGTCGGGCTGTCGCCATAGGAACGGTTTTCGTGCATCCTAATTTCAGACCGTGCCTGTGCGCTGAGGGCAGAATAGCTGGCTAGATATGGCGTCAGATCACCGCCAATCATTGAGCTAGGGGAATACTCCTGCTCAAGCTCTTCTTGGGTGAATCCGCGATACAGCATGGCCTATTCCCCAGTATACATCAGTTCGGTTCGCACGTCGTAGAGGTCGTGGAAAAACCGCAACTCCAGCGCTTTGCGCAGGAAGGCCACGCCGCTAGATCCACCCGTTCCGGGCTGCATTCCGATCACGCGCTCAACCGCGGTTGCATGATCGAATCGCCACCTCTGGAACAGAGATTCCACATCCATCAGTTTTTCGGCCAGCGCGTAAAGATCCCAGTATTGCTCCGTGTTGCGGAACACTTCGACCCAGATTTTGACGATACGCGGATCGCCGGAGTAGGGCTTTGCGTAATCCCGCTCGATCAGATCATGCGGCACGTCAAACCCTTGCCGGGCCAGCATCCGCAGCACTTCGTCATAGAGCGAGGGTTTGGTAAGAGCCGCGTTCAGCATCTCCATCACTTCTGGGTCATGCGCATGCACTTTCAGGGTCGCGGGATCTTTGTTGCCCAGAATGAACTCGATTTGGCGATAGCCATAGCTTTGAAAGCCTGACGAACTGCCTAATGCGTCTCGAAACGTCATGTAGTCCGCGGGAGTCATAGTCAGTAGCGTCTCCCACGCGGCGATCAATTGCCGTTGGATCGCCTTGATCCGGTCGAGGTTCTTCATCGCCGGACCGAAATCGTCCTGCTGCAAGAACCGGCGGACTTCGACAAGTTGATGGTGCATCAGTTTCAGCCACAGTTCGCTGACCTGATGAATGATGATGAACAACATCTCATCAGGTTGGGCCGGGTCCTGAAAGGTCTTTTGCAGGTTCAGCAGAGTCTTAAGTTGCAGAAAATCCCCATAGCTTTTGCGGTGAGTTTCTGTGAAATCGGTGACCAGAGACTCTTCGATTCCCCGTTCTGTATACCTGTCTTTGTCGCCCATGTGCTCCTCCAGACGCGCGGGTTTATCCCTGTTTAGGGACAAAACCCGCACGGTTCCAGAGCGTTAGGTCCAGTCCAGAACCACCTTGCCTGATTGACCGGATTTCATGGCCTTGAATCCCTGGGCAAAGTCATCGACCGCGAACTGGTGGGTGATTACGCGGCTGACATCCAGCCCGTTCTGCAACATGGCGATCATCTTGTACCAGGTCTCGAACATCTCGCGCCCATAGACACCCTTGATGGTGATAGCTTTGAACACGATGCGCGACCAGTCCACCGGAGATTTTCCGGGCGGAATCCCCAACAGTGCGATCTTGCCACCCATAACCAGCGCTTCAACCATCTGGTCCAGCGCGGCTTGCGAGCCCGACATTTCAAGCCCGACATCAAAGCCCTGAGTCATGGCCAGTTCCGCGATGACATCCTGCAGGTCCTCTTTGGACACATCAACTGTGCGTACCGTTGGTACCACGTGTTCGGCCAGTTTCAGGCGGTCGGGGTTGATATCGGTGATCACTACATGCCGGGCACCGGCATGACGGGCAACGGCGGCGGCCATGATGCCGATAGGGCCTGCGCCAGTAATCAATACGTCCTCGCCCAGCAGATCGAAGCTGAGTGCAGTGTGCACGGCATTGCCCAGCGGGTCGAGGATCGCCCCGATCTCATCCGGTACGTCGTTAGGCAGGGGCACCACGTTAAAGGCAGGCAGTTTCAGGTATTGCGCAAAGGCACCCTGTTCATTCACACCGATACCGCGCGTGCCGGGATCAAGGTGGAACTTGCCCGCACGGCTCTGGCGGCTGTCAGGGGTGATCAGATGCCCCTCGCCTGAACAGCGCTGGCCGACCGTCATCCCTGTCACGTTGCGACCCAATTCAACAATTTCACCCGCGAACTCGTGGCCGGTGATCATCGGGATCGGCACGGTGGCCGCAGCCCATTCATCCCAGTTCCAGATATGAATATCCGTGCCGCAAATCCCGGTCTTGTTGATGCGGATCAGAACCTCGTCTGGGCCGATCTCGGGTACCGGGGCCTGCACCATCCACAGACCTTCCTCGGGCTTGGATTTCTCAAGGGCTTTCATCGTGTTGGGCCGCATCAGATTATCCCCAATTCTTTGCCGACCCTGCCAAATGCCGCGAGCGCCCGGTCTAGTTCGTCGCGTGTTAGAGCCGCATTCATCTGCGTTCTGATTCGGGCCTGACCACGCGGCACGACAGGGAAGAAAAAGCCCGAAACATAGACGCCTTCGTCAAACAATCGCGATGCCATATCCTGCGCCATGGTCGCTTCACCCAGCATGACCGGGATGATCGGGTGTTCGCCCGGAAGTAGGTCGAAGCCCAGATTCTCTAACCCGGCGCGCCAGTACTTGGCATTGCCGAACAATTGGGCGCGCAGCATGTCACCTTCTTCAACCAGACGGATTGCCTCAAGCCCTGCGGCAACGATGGACGGCGGCAGCGAGTTTGAGAACAGATAGGGCCGCGCCCGCTGCCGCAGCAGGTCGATCACTGGCTGCGGCCCGGCGATATAACCGCCGATTGCCCCCCCAAGTGCCTTGCCCAAAGTTCCCGTCAGAATATCCACGTCGACGCCGAAGTGGTCCGGCGTGCCCGCTCCGTTTGGCCCCATAAAGCCGGTGGCGTGGCAGTCATCGACCATCACGATGGCGTCGTATTTGTCGGCCAGCTCGCGAATCTGCGGCAGATTGGCCAGATAGCCATCCATTGAGAACACGCCATCGGTTGCGATCATGATATGCCGCGCCCCGTCCTCACGCGCTTGTTTCAGCCACGCTTCGAGGTCATTCATGTCGTTGTTCATGTAGCGATAGCGTTTTGCCTTGCACAGCCGTACCCCGTCGATGATCGAGGCATGATTTAGACTGTCAGAGATGATGGCGTCTTCGGGCCCTAACAATGGCTCAAACAACCCGCCATTGGCGTCGAAGCAGGCAGCGAACAGAATTGAATCGTCCTTGTTCAGGAACTTTGCCAGCTTCTGCTCAAGTTCGCGATGAATGTCCTGCGTACCGCAGATGAACCGGACCGAGGCCATGCCGAACCCCTTGGGCTCCATGACGCCTTTGGCGGCGTTGATCAGCGCGGGGTGATCGGCCAAACCCAGATAGTTGTTGGCGCACAAGTTGATCACCTGCTTGTCGCCCACCGTAATCTCACCGCCCTGAGGCGAGGTGATCATCCGTTCGCGCTTGTACAGACCCTCTGCCTCAATCTGCGCGAGTGTATCCGAAATATGGGACAGGAATGCTTCAGCCATGGCGACCTCCGTTAATCTGAGTCGCACGTCTAACATAGCGGATGAAATTCCCAAATAGGAGAATTACAGTATTTGGGAAAAATATCCGTGAAGGCGGAAACTTGCCCGTTCAGGCGTTTTTTACGATCAGGAAAACGCGGGCCGGGTTTTCAGCGCTTATCGAATGCGTAATATCGGCGGCATACCGGGCGGTATCCCCTTGTTTCAGATCGCTGGATGCCGTTCCCGAAGTGACACGGACGGCGCCTTCCAGCACAGTCAGTTGCTCTCGTGCGCCGCGCGCATGAGGCTGGCTGTTCAGGCTCCCATTGGCCTGAAACTGAATATCATAGACCTCGTGTCCTCCGGCCTCTTCGGGGGGAGAGAGGATGCGAATCCGGCATTTCTCGCCCATATTGTCGATACTGGGCACTTCTGCTTGACGCAGCACTTCGATCTGGTCGGTCGTTTTGGCGTCTTCCAACAGTCCGGCGAAATCCACCTGCAGAGCGCGCGTCAGGTTCCACAGGGTAGAAATTGTGGGGCTGCTTTCACCACGCTCGATCTGGCTGACCATGGAACGCGAGACGCCGCTGAGGTTGGCGACCGCCTCTAGCGACAGGCCTTTGGCGCGGCGCGCCTCTTTCAATCGGGCGGGCAGGCGCGTCAGAATATCGTCTGTGTTTTCCGTCATGACGGAATCCATGGGTGTTGCGCAACGTAATGTCAATTCCGGCGTGACAGTGAGTCTAATATGAAGATCATGCTGCAGGTGCATAATGGGCGCGAGACTTGGAGGAGAAAACATGACGGACATAGTAATACTGGACGGTGCGCGCACAGCCATCGGGACCTTTGGCGGTGCGTTGGCCTCGACCGCTCCGATCGATCTGGCGACCGTGGCGACCGAGGCGGCAATGGAGCGTTCGGGCGTTGAAGGCGCGCAGATTGATCATGTTGTCTTTGGTCATGTGATCAACACCGAACCGCGCGACATGTATCTGTCGCGAGTCGCCGCAATGCAGGCGGGTATGCCGAACGGGACTCCGGCGATGAACGTGAACCGGCTGTGCGGTTCGGGGGCGCAGGCAGTAGTGTCGGCGGTGCAGGCGCTGATGCTAGGCGATGCCGAGTTTGCAGTGGCGGGCGGTGCCGAAAGCATGTCGCGCAGCCCTTATGTCGTACCGCAGGCCCGTTGGGGGGCGAAGATGGGCGATGTCAAATCGCTCGACATGATGCTGGGCGCGTTGAACTGTCCATTCGGCACCGGGCATATGGGGGTGACCGCCGAGAATGTGGCGGATGAACACCAAATCAGCCGCGAACAGATGGACGCGTTTGCGCTGACCAGCCAGACCCGTGCGGCTGCGGCGATTGAGGCCGGGTATTTCGACAGCCAGATCGCGCCGGTGCAGGTCAAGGTCAAGCGCGACATGGTCGACTTCAAGGTCGATGAACATCCCAAGGCCACCACTGCCGAGGCGCTGGCCGGATTGCGACCGGTATTCCAGAAAGATGGGCGGGTGACGGCGGGCAACGCCTCGGGCATCAATGACGGCGCGGCGGCGATGGTGTTGGCGACAGCGGATGCTGCAGAAAAGGCGGGCTTGAAACCCAAAGCGCGCGTGATTGGCTATGCCCATGCCGGCGTGCGACCCGAGGTGATGGGCATCGGCCCGGTTCCCGCAGTGCAGAACCTGTTCGCAAAGACGGGTTTGTCTGCGGATGATTTCGACGTGATCGAAAGCAACGAGGCGTTTGCGGCGCAAGCTCTGGCCGTCAATCAGGAATTGGGTCTGGACGCTGCAAAGGTGAATCCGAACGGTGGGGCTATTGCACTGGGCCATCCGGTGGGCGCCACAGGGGCGATTATCACGCTTAAGGCGTTGTATGAGTTGGAGCGTATTGGCGGATCGAAAGGTCTGATCACCATGTGCATCGGCGGAGGGCAGGGGATTGCCCTCGCCATCGAGCGGCTCTGAGTTGGGTCGGGGCAAGGGGGGCTGTCTGCCCCCCATCGCGCCGGGGCGCGATTCCCCCCCGAAGGTATTTTTGGCCAGATGAAGCGGTCGGGTTGGTTTAGCTGAGTGCGAAGATCACCAGCGTCGCGGCTATGCCTGCGGCCGCGCCGATCGCTGCTGGCAGAAGGTTCGCGATGAAACCCGGGGTCTTTGGGTCGTCTTTTTGAGTCTGGGCAATCAGGGCATTTTCCACCAGACCGGGCAAGCGGGGGCCGAAACGGGCAAGCACCAGGGCGGTTTTGCCGAAATCGCGCAGGGCGGCGCGGGGGCCGATGGATTGTTTGATGTAATCCTCGACCACCGGTCGGGCGACCTCCCAGATGTTCATGTGATCATCAAGCGAGCGGGCGACGCCTTCGACCACCACCATGGTGCGTTGCAGCAGGATCAGCTCGGTGCGGGTTTCCATGCCAAAGCGTTCAGTGACTTCGAACAGGTAGCTTAGCAGCCGACCCATCGAGATATGGGTGGCGTCCATGCCGAAGATCGGTTCACCTACCGCGCGCAAGGCGCGGGCGAATTCGTCGACGTCCTGGTTGGCAGGCACATAGCCTGCTTCGAAATGGACTTCAGCCACGCGTTTATAGTCGCGGCGGATGAAACCAAAGAGAATCTCGGCATAGACCCGGCGAGTGTATTCATCGATATGGCCCATGATGCCGTAGTCATAGGCGATAATGTCCCCGTTCGCAGCGACCTTGAGGTTGCCTTGGTGCATGTCGGCGTGAAAATAGCCGTCGCGAAGCGCGTGCAAAAGGAACAGGCGGAGCACGCGCTCAGCCAGATCGCGGCGATTATGTCCGGCAGCGTCCAGCGCGTTGTTATCTCCCAAGGGAATGCCATCAGCCCAGCTGAGCGTCATGACGCGGCGGGCGGATAGCGACCAGACCACCGGGGGCAGCCAGAATCCAGCATCATCCTTGGTATTGGCAGCGTATTCCGAGGCGGCGGCGCTTTCCAGACGCAGGTCCAACTCGCCGCGTACTACGCCGTCGAAATGCTCGATCACTTCCATCGGGCGTAGTCGGCGCGCTCCGGGGGCGCAAAGTTGTACCATACGCGCGGCGAAATAGAACGCGTCTACATCCTTGCGGAAGGCGCGCTCGATACCCGGTCTCAGGACTTTGACAGCAACGTCTTCGCCTGTGCTGGTCAGCTTGGCCTTGTGAACCTGAGCAATCGAGGCAGCGGCGATGGGTTCACTGAACTCACTGAATATCTCTGACGTCGGTTGGCCTAACTCTTTCTCGACCTCTGCCATTGCTTCAGCTTTGGAAAAGGGCGGCAGCTTGTCTTGCAGAACACGCAGTTGCTCGGCCAGTTCATTTCCCACCACATCGGGGCGGGTCGAAAGTACCTGCCCGAATTTGATGTAAGCCGGACCCAATGCGGTCAGGGCACGGGTGGCGGGCGGCATCTCGGGGTCGCCCTTGTAGCCCAGCCATTGGAACGGTTTGCCCAGCGTATGCGCCAGAATACGTACGGCGCGCGGCGCTTCAAACGCGTCCAGCACCACATTCATGGCACCGGTGCGTTCCAGCGTGGCGCCCGTCCGGACCAGGCGAATGATGTTGTGGGGGCCGCGCATCTAGATCTTCCAGCCCGAATGCAGTGCGGCAATGCCCATGCTCAGGTTGCGGTATTTGGCGTTTTCGAACCCGGCGGTGCGGACCATGTTCAGGAATGTCTCCTGATCTGGGAACTTGCGGATCGATTCCACAAGGTATTGATAGCTGTCGTAGTCGTTGGCGATCAGCTTGCCCATACGCGGGATGACATTGAAACTGTAGAGGTCGTAAAGCTTCTGCAGCCCGTCATTGGGTAACTGGCTGAACTCAAGCACCATCAGACGACCACCGGGCTTCATAACGCGATAGGCCTCGTTCAGCGCCTCTTGCGGGCGGGTGACGTTCCGGATGCCGAAGGAGATGGTGTAGACGTCGAAGGTGTTATCCTCGAAGGGCAGCGCCATCGCATCGCCCACCACCCAATTCAGGCTGTCGGACATCTGGTCGGCCTCGGCGCGCTGGCGGCCCTCGACCAGCATCGGCTCGGTCAGGTCCAGCACGGTAGCATGGCCGTGGCCTGCGCGCTTCAGAAAGCGGAACGAGATATCGCCGGTGCCGCCAGCCACATCCAGAAGCCGCTGACCGGCGCGCGGGGCAAGCCAATCCATCATCGCGTCTTTCCAGACCCGGTGGATGCCCATCGACATCACGTCGTTCATCACGTCGTATTTCGAGGCGACCGAATTGAACACGCCCTGTACGCGGCCGGCTTTTTCAGCCTCGCGCACTGTTTCGAACCCGAAATGGGTGGTCTTGTCGTTGGTGTCGGACATTTGCCTTGCCGTTTGTCGAATTTCGCCTCTGTTATAGGGCGATAAGAGGCGGGCACAATGCGGCCCTTTGGAATAGGAGCCCTGTAATGCCCGAATTGCCCGAGGTCGAGACAGTAAGACGCGGTCTGAGCCCCGCAATGGAGGGCGCAGTGATCGAAAGGGCGGACGTGAATCGCCCCGATTTGCGTTGGCCTTTCCCGGCTCGGATGGCCGAGCGGCTGACGGGGCAACGGGTGGATCGGCTGCGGCGACGGTCGAAGTACATTCTGGCGGATCTCAGCAGTGCCGAGACGTTGTTGATCCATCTGGGCATGTCGGGGCGGATGACGGTCTCTGGCGATCCGCTCGGACAGTATGCGCATGAGCATCCGATGGCGCAGAAACATGATCACGTGGTGTTTCATATGGCTAATGGCGCACGCATCACCTTCAACGATCCGCGCCGGTTCGGGGCAATGGATCTGCTGCCGACGGCAACGGCAGAGCAGCACAAGCTGCTATCGGTTCTGGGACCTGAACCGTTGGGTAACGATTTTCACGAACAGCACCTGATAGACGCCTTCAAAGGCAAGAACAGCCCGGTCAAATCGGCGTTGTTGGATCAGGGAATCGTTGCCGGTTTGGGTAATATTTACGTCTGCGAAGCGCTTTATCGCGGCAAGGTGTCGCCACGTCGCAAAGCGGGACAGATTTCTGCGCCACGCGTTGCGGCCCTTGTGCCGATCATCAGAAAAGTGTTGCAGGACGCGATCGAAGCGGGGGGGTCATCGCTGCGCGATTTCCGCCAAGCCGATGGAGAACTTGGATATTTTCAGCACAGCTTTGACGTCTACGGCCGCGAAGGAGAGCCTTGTCGAACCGAGGGTTGTGGCGCTGAAATCAAGAGAATCACCCAGTCCGGTCGCTCATCCTTCTATTGCGCGCAATGCCAAAGATAACTTGATCCAGCGAAATCGCGTGATAAGGAATCGTACCTGAACGGAACAACCGGAAGCTTACACCTCATGGCTTTTGAGACGATCATCGTCGAAATCGAAGACCACGTCGCCCTTATCAAGCTCAACCGCCCCGATGCGATGAACGCGCTGAACACCCAGTTGCTGGGTGAGCTGTGCGAGGCGCTGGAAGATGCGGATAGCAATGACAAGGTGCGCTGCATCGTCATCACCGGCTCGGACAAGGCCTTTGCCGCCGGTGCGGACATTAAGGAAATGTCCGAGATGAGTTTTGTCGATGTATTCGACGTCAATCTGTTTGCAGACGCCAACGATAGGGTTTCCGCGATCCGCAAACCTATCATCGCCGCCGTTGCCGGTTACGCGCTGGGCGGTGGGTGTGAACTGGCGATGCTGTGCGATTTCATCATCGCTGCCGACACCGCCAAGTTCGGCCAGCCCGAGATCAATCTGGGAGTCATCGCGGGGCTTGGTGGCAGTCAGCGTCTGACCCGCTTCGTTGGTAAGTCCAAATCGATGGACATGAACCTGACAGGCCGCTTCATGGACGCTGAAGAGGCCGAGCGCGCGGGATTGGTCAGTCGTGTCGTGCCCGCCAAAAAGCTGATCGAAGAGGCAACCGGGGCGGCGCAGAAGATTGCAGAGAAATCGCAGATCACGGCCATCGCGGCCAAAGAGGCTGTGAACCGCAGCTATGAGCTGCCGCTGAGCGAAGGCATGCTGTTTGAGCGTCGGGTATTCCATTCGATGTTCGCGACAGAGGACCAGAAAGAAGGCATGGCCGCGTTTCTGGAAAAACGTGCGGCTCAGTTCCGCGACAAGTGATCATAATCGTCGCTTAGTGATATTAGGCGGGCAGACCCCGCCTTTTTCCCTCATCACATACTGGAAGAATCAGCTTGGCAAACCTGCCAAACTTGGTTAGAGACCGCCGTCATACATGCGCGTGCGGCCCGCTTGGCCCGACTCACACTCGTGATTTCTGATCCGGTGCGGATATGTCCGTGGCGCGCAACCCAAGATAAACGTACCGAACAAAAGGTCAGAGACACATGGCAAATTCGCCCCAGGCAAAGAAACGCGCCCGTCAGAACGAAAAGCGCTTCGCCGTCAACAAAGCGCGTCGTTCGCGCATCCGTACCCACCTGCGCAAAGTTGAGGAAGCGATCGCATCCGGCGACAAGGACGCAGCTACCGCAGCCCTGCGCGCCGCTCAACCCGAGTTGATGCGTGGCGTCACCAAAGGCGTCTTCCACAAGAACACCGCAGCCCGCAAAATGTCGCGCCTGTCGGCGCGCGTCAAAGCGCTGGGCTGATTCTTTGGGAAAACGCGTCAAGCGTTGATTTACGAAAAAGGCGTCGCTGATTGCGACGCCTTTTTCATTGTTGCCGGAAAGCCGCGTCTTCACGAAGCCGAGAGATTCTTTCGCCCAGAACCCCGAGTCAATATCAGAGTTTCGTTGCCCGGACCCTTGGGCTCTTGCTACGACTTAGTCAGCGATTCACTCGCTTGGGGGGACAGGCTGTTCCAAGGATCTGACCGACGGGCATCGGAAAGATTTAGGAACGAATGTTCGAAAGCTGGCTTCGGTCAGTTGGACGATCTGCTCTGGGTCTCGGGTTAGCCGAAGATCCTGGCCCTGTCGATAAATTGGAATATCATGCGCATCCCGGATTCCGGGTGTGCCCCCATTTTGGGGCCGTGCTGTATTGGACTGCGATGATATTCGAGCGTACCCGCCAGACCATCAGGTTTGGCGAAACGTTCCCTTGTGTGTGAGCGCCATAAAGGCCCGTAATTCGGGACACATTAAAAAAGGCCTTAAGGCCAATAATGAATGGGATGCGTGAGGCGCCGAATGACACAAGAGAAATGGGGACAACTGCGTAGCAAATTGATGAAGGCGGTTGGGAAGAACAATTTTACCACCTGGATTGAACCCTTGGAGTTTCAGGAGTTGCAGGATGGTGTAGCGGTGTTCTCGGTGCCGACCAACTTCATGGGCAACTATGTCAGTCAGAATTTTGCGGACCTTATTCTCTATGAGCTGAACACATCGGGCGAAAAGGTTCAGCGCTTGGCGTTTCGCACAGCGGCCAATTCGTCAGCCCGTCCCACATTGGTGGAAGAGTCCA
The DNA here is from genome assembly GCF_056539785.1 of Ruegeria sp. B11. Lineage (NCBI taxonomy): Bacteria > Pseudomonadati > Pseudomonadota > Alphaproteobacteria > Rhodobacterales > Roseobacteraceae > Ruegeria > Ruegeria sp. B11. The sequence continues at coordinate 95,185 of NZ_JBQFVO010000008.1, forward strand.
AGCCATCTCCCGCGCCAGAAACCCGGCCCGCTGTTACAGATACAGCCAATGATGCACTTGAAGCACTACAGGCTGCGCCACTGGATGCACGGTTTACCTTTGATAGCTTTGTTGTTGGCAAACCCAACGAACTTGCACATGCCGCAGCTCGCCGCGTATCCGAGGGCGGCCCGGTAACTTTCAATCCGCTCGTGCTCTACGGCGGTGTTGGACTGGGTAAAACCCACCTGATGCACGCGATTGCGTGGGAGTTGAAAACCAAGCACCCCGAGTTGAATGTGCTTTACCTGTCAGCAGAACAGTTCATGTATCGCTTTGTGCAGGCCTTGCGTGAACGCCGCATGATGGATTTCAAGCACTTGTTCCGTTCGGTCGATGTGCTGATGGTCGATGACGTGCAGTTCATCGCTGGCAAGGATTCGACGCAGGAAGAATTTTTCCACACGTTCAACGCGCTGGTGGATCAGAACAAGCAGATCATCATCTCGGCCGACCGCGCGCCGGGCGAGATCAAGGACCTTGAAGACCGCGTAAAGTCACGCCTGCAATGTGGCCTTGTCGTCGATCTTCATCCCACAGACTACGAATTGCGTCTGGGAATCCTGCAGAACAAAGTGCAGCAGTACAGCAGCACTTATCCCGATCTGACCATTGCTGATGGTGTATTGGAGTTCCTTGCACACCGCATCTCGACCAATGTGCGCGTGCTGGAAGGGGCGCTGACCCGCCTGTTTGCCTTTGCCTCGCTGGTCGGGCGCGAGATCGATATGGAGCTGACGCAGGATTGTCTGGCCGATGTACTGCGCGCCTCCGAGCGCAAGATCACCGTCGAAGAGATCCAGCGAAAGGTCTCGGATTATTACAACATCCGCCTCAGCGATATCATCGGCCCTAAACGCCTGCGGTCCTATGCGCGTCCGCGTCAGGTGGCGATGTATCTGTGCAAGCAACTGACCAGTCGGTCGCTACCTGAGATTGGCCGTCGATTTGGCGGGCGCGACCACACCACGGTCATGCATGGCGTGAAGCGCATCGAAGAGCTGAAGTTGACCGATGGCCAGATTGCCGAAGATGTTGAGATGCTGCGCCGGGCCTTGGAAGCCTAAACCGCACTGAATCCTTGAAAAACACCCCGGGCTATTGCGTTCGGGGTGTTTTCTTGTGCGCTATTGTCCACGGTTGAGAATGATCTGGTGTGTTTCACGCGCGCTGCTCTTGACCACCGAGGCAATCCGACCCAGAAATCCGTAAAAAATCCTTGTGCCTCAGGGCTGAGACGCTAACGTGCCAGTCCCGCCTATTTCGGCACGCAAGTCAAAGGAACAGAGGGTATGAAGATCAGCATCGAACGCGGCACCCTTCTCAAGGCCGTTTCGCAGGCCCAGTCGGTTGTCGAACGTCGCAACACCATTCCCATACTTGCCAACGTGCTGATCGAGGCCGAAGGCGATCAGGCGCTGTTTCGTGCCACCGATCTGGACATCGAAGTGGTCGACAAGGCCCCTGCGCAGGTCGAGAAAGCGGGCGCCACGACTGTTGCGGCCACAACGCTACATGAGATCGTACGCAAACTGCCCGATGGGGCGCTGGTGACCCTGACCGCAGATAGTGCAGCTGGGCGGTTGACCGTGGAAGCGGGGCGCTCGAATTTTTCTCTGGCCACGCTGCCGAAAGAAGATTTCCCGGTTATGGCGTCTTCAGAATACCAATCGAACTTTACGGCGTCGGCGGCATTGTTGCGCCGGCTGTTCGATAAATCGAAGTTTGCCATTTCCACGGAAGAGACGAGATATTATTTGAACGGCGTTTACATGCATGTTGCGGATGGTTCCGAGGGCGGCAAGGTACTGCGTTGCGTGGCGACTGATGGTCACCGCTTGGCACGGATCGATGCGGATCTGCCGGATGGTGCAGCGGATATGCCGGGCGTGATCGTGCCCCGCAAAACCGTGGGCGAACTGCGCAAGCTGCTGGATGATGACGAGATGGACATCGCCGTCTCGGTCAGTGAAACCAAGGTGCGGTTTGCAACGCCTGACATCACGCTCACCTCGAAAGTGATCGACGGAACGTTCCCAGATTACACACGTGTCATCCCGCAAGGTAACACGCGCAAGTTAGAAGTCGACGCGGCTGAATTCGCGCAGGCCGTGGATCGTGTGGCGACAGTTTCGTCCGAGCGGTCGCGGGCCGTCAAACTGCAATTGGATGCGGATAAGCTGGTTCTGTCAGTGAATGCACCCGACAGTGGTGCGGCTGAGGAAGAGCTTGCAGTTGCTTACGGGGATGAGCGCCTGGAGATCGGGTTCAACGCTAAATACCTGCTCGAAATCGCGTCTCAGGTGGATCGTGAAAATGCGGTGTTTATGTTCAACTCGGCGGGTGATCCGACACTGATGCGCGAAGGCAACGACCAAAGCGCAGTATACGTCGTAATGCCGATGCGCGTCTGATTGCCTCGACGGGGTGATCTCTAACGAAAGAGAGGGGTCATGGGACTGGCCCTGACCGAGCTTACGGTCTCGCATTTTCGGTCTCATAAGCTGGCGCGCCTGTCGTTGGACGGGCGGCCGGTGGCGATCCATGGGCCAAACGGGGCCGGTAAGACCAACATACTGGAAGCGGTTTCTCTGTTCTCACCCGGGCGCGGGATGCGGCGGGCAAGCGCCGCTGAGATGACACGGCGCCCCGAGGCGCTGGGGTGGAAGCTGATTGGGCTATTGAATGCGCAAGGACAGAATTTCGAGATTGAAACTTGGTCCGAAGGTGGTGCGGCGCGGCAGGTGCGGATTGATGAGAAGACCTCAAGCCAGATTGAATTGGGAAAGCTGGCGCGGGTAGTTTGGTTAATCCCATCGATGGACCGTCTCTGGATCGAAGGGGCCGAAGGGCGGCGGCGGTTCCTCGACCGGATCGCGCTGAGTTTTGATCCGGCACATGCCGAGGCATCTCTGACCTATGAAAAAGCGATGCGCGAGCGGAACCGGTTGCTGAAAGAACAAGTTCGCGATGCCCATTGGTACGCGGCGCTGGAAGGGCAGATGGCCGAGATGGGGCATCGCATCCACGCCGCGCGGTTGAGTGCGTTGGAGTATCTGCGCTCAGCACAGGATAAAGCTGAGACGGCCTTTCCGTCAGCGGATCTTGAATTGGTTCAAACCGAAGGTGCAATGCCTGAGACGGCGGAAGACTTGCGAGAAGCTTTGGATGAAAGCCGGTTTCGCGATCTGGCCGCCGGGCGGACTTTGGTCGGCCCGCATCGATCAGACCTGTATGGTGTATATTCCGCCAAGGGCGTTCCTGCCAAAGATTGCTCGACCGGTGAGCAGAAAGCACTGCTGGTATCGCTGATCCTATCAAACGCGCGAGCGTTGGCGGAGATGGTTGGAGCACCTCCTATTGTATTGCTGGATGAGGTGGCCGCGCATCTGGATGCGGGTCGGCGCGCTGCGTTGTATGATGAGATTTGTGCGCTGGGCGCACAGGCCTGGATGACGGGCACCGGGCCTGAGCTATTTGCGGAATTGGGGGATCGAGCCCAAACGCTGGTCGTTACCGAAGGCGACGAGGGCTCGGTCGTCAGCGTTTAGGCAGGCTCGCCGACTTTGCGTTCCCAAAGGAAGCCGCGCATCACTTCGTCGACCGGGGTTTTGGCCATGTGGTTGACGTAGTTCGACATGGTTTTTTGTGCCAGACCCAGTACGACATCCAGGACCGCACGGTGGGAATAGCCAGCGTCAAAGAAGGCCTGCAGCTGTTCTTCAGTCGGGTTTCCACGGGTTTCCATCACTTGCAGGGTAAAGGTGCGTAGCGCTTCCAGCTTGGCCGTGGGCAGCGGAGTTTCGTTGCGCAGCGCCTCGGTGATCTCGTCAGAGACTTTCATCATCTTTGCGATGCCGGTATGCGCAGGCACGCAGTAATGGCATTCGTTTTCGACATTGATGGTTTGCCAGACAACGGTTTTTTCGTCGTTGTTGAAATCGGTCTGCAGAAACAGGCCGTGCAGAACCTGATAGCCTTCCAGATGCTGGGGGCTTTCAGCCATTACTTTATGAAGACCGGGCAGGCGGCCGAATGCAGCCTGAGATTTCTCAAGCAGCGGCTTGGACCCTTCCGGGGCGGTTTCTAGGTCGTGAGACGGGAAATTGGCCATGTCAAAACTCCTGTTTCTGGCGCGATGAGTCGTATTTAGGGTTTCTTGAGCGATCACTCAAGTATATATTTGAGCGAACGTTCAAAAATTGGTGAAACGATGCCCCGCAAACCCTCATATGACCGAGACGCGCTTATCGCGCAGGCGCGAGATATTTTCTGGCGTCACGGCTGGGCGGGGACGTCGCTTAAGGATCTCGAGCGAGAGCTGAAGCTCAAACCGGGTAGCTTCTACGCGGCGTTCGGGTCGAAAGATGCGCTCTACGCCCTGGCGTTAGAGCGGTATACTCAGGAAGGGGTTGCCAATATGAACGCTTTGGCGCAGGAATTGGGCCCGCTTGGTGCTCTTAAGGTGCAACCTCGTCGTGTGATCGAGGCGTCGGAGCTGCCAACAAAAGCCTGCATGTTGGCGAAGACTTATGCGGAATTGCAAGCCAAAGACCATGATTTGGCTGATCAGGCGCAGAGCCATATGGCTGACATGAAAGCTTGTTTTGCGAACCTCTTTCGCCGCGCGCAGAAGGCCGGAGAAATCGCGCCAAGTCATGACCCGGATCGCTTGGCGGCGCGCTATCAATCCGACCTTCTGGGGTTGCGATTGTCAGCCGAACGGGACGATGTGAACGCGGCAGAAATCGCCGAGGATATTGCAGCAGACCTTGATCGGCTTTGATCCGCAAATTAAGCGGATCAGAACCACAAAATATAGGGGGAGCACGTGACAATCCCCACCAGAAAACGTATAAGTTACCAAAATAATATAGGTACTAACGGCATGTCCGAAGACGCACAGGCACCCCAAGAATACGGCGCTGATTCCATCAAAGTTCTCAAAGGCTTAGAGGCAGTTCGCAAACGTCCCGGTATGTATATCGGGGATACGGACGATGGTTCGGGTCTGCACCATATGGTGTACGAGGTTGTCGATAACGGAATTGACGAGGCACTGGCCGGTCATGCCGACCATGTGACTGTAAAAATTCACGCGGATTCCAGCGTTTCGGTCAGCGACAACGGACGTGGAATCCCGGTGGATATCCACCCCGAGGAAGGTGTTTCAGCGGCTGAAGTCATCATGACCCAACTGCACGCTGGCGGTAAGTTCGACAGCAACTCGTACAAGGTGTCAGGCGGTCTACATGGGGTGGGCGTCTCGGTGGTGAATGCGCTATCCGATTGGCTGGAACTGCGCATTTGGCGGGCCGGCAAGGAACATGTGGCGCGTTTTGAAGGTGGAGAGACGGCGGAACATCTGAAAGTCGTTGGCGAGTGTGGCGATCGCACGGGAACCGAGGTACGATTTCTGGCCTCGACCAACACGTTTTCGAACCTCGAATACTCGTTTGAGACGCTGGAAAAGCGCTTGCGCGAGCTGGCTTTCCTGAACTCGGGCGTGCGGATCATCCTGATCGACGAGCGCCCTGCTGAGCGGCTGGAAACCGAGCTGTTCTACGAGGGCGGCGTCAAAGAGTTTGTCAAATATCTCGACCGGTCCAAGACCCCGGCGATGCCCGAACCGATTTATATCAAGGGCGAGCGTGACGATATCGGCGTGGAAATCGCGATGTGGTGGAATGACAGTTATCATGAGACCGTGCTGCCCTTCACCAACAACATCCCGCAGCGCGATGGCGGCACCCATGTGGCTGGCTTCCGTGGTGCACTGACCCGGACGATCAACAACTATGCTCAGTCCAGCGGGATCGCGAAGAAGGAAAAGGTCAGCTTTACCGGTGACGATGCACGCGAAGGCCTGACCTGCGTGTTGTCTGTGAAAGTGCCCGATCCGAAATTCTCGTCCCAGACCAAGGACAAGCTGGTCAGCTCTGAGGTTCGCCCGGCGGTCGAAGGTCTGATGAACGAGAAGCTGGCTGAATGGTTCGAAGAGAACCCGAATGAGGCTAAGGGGATTGTCGGTAAGATCATCGAGGCGGCTTTAGCGCGCGAGGCCGCCCGTAAAGCTCGCGAATTGACCCGCCGCAAGACTGCGATGGATGTGAACTATCTGGCTGGTAAGCTGAAGGATTGCTCTGAAAAAGATCCGTCCAAGACTGAAGTTTTCCTGGTCGAGGGGGACTCGGCTGGTGGTTCTGCCCAGACCGGTCGGGATCGGCTGACTCAGGCTGTTCTGCCTTTGCGTGGCAAAATCTTGAACGTGGAACGGGCGCGGTTTGACCGGATGTTGTCGAGCCAAGAGATCGGTAACCTCGTGATGGCGTTGGGCACCGGCATTGGCCGCGACGAATTCAACATCGAAAAACTGCGTTACCACAAAATCGTCATTATGACGGACGCAGATGTTGACGGCGCGCATATCCGCACCCTCTTGTTGACCTTCTTCTACCGGCAAATGCCAGAGTTGATCGAGGGCGGGTATCTCTACATCGCTCAACCACCGCTATACAAGGTTTCTAGAGGTAAATCAGAGGTTTACCTGAAGGACCAGGCTGCGCTGGATGATTATTTGATCAATCAGGGCGTCGAAGGCGCAGTACTTAAATTAGGCTCGGGCGAGGAAATCATCGGCCAGGACCTGACCCGCGTAGTGGATGAAGCGCGCCAGCTGAAGCGTGTGCTGGACGCCTTCCCAACGCATTATCCACGCCATATTCTGGAGCAGGCTGCTGTAGCCGGTGCTTTCGTGCCCGGCGCTGTTGATGCCGATTTGCAGGGCGTGGCCGACAAGGTCGCGGCGCGCCTTGACTTGATCGCACTGGAATACGAACGCGGCTGGCAAGGCCGCATCACACAGGATCACGGCATCCGCCTCGCGCGCATCCTGCGCGGTGTGGAAGAAGTACGCACACTGGACGGCCCCATGTTGCGTTCGGGTGAGGCCCGCAAAACCGGCAGTTTCACCCAAAGCCTGCAAGAGGTCTACAACACCCCCGCAACGTTGGTGCGTCGCGATCGGGGTCAAGTCATACACGGCCCGCTCGACCTGCTGCGCGCGATTCTGGAAGAAGGCGAAAAGGGCTTGTCGCTGCAACGCTACAAAGGTTTGGGAGAGATGAACCCCGATCAACTCTGGGAAACAACGCTGGACCCGGACGCGCGGACCCTGTTGCAGGTACGCGTGGATGATATGGTCGAGGCCGATGATCTGTTCACCAAACTCATGGGTGATGTGGTAGAGCCACGCCGTGAATTCATTCAAAAGAATGCTCTGAGTGTGGAGAATTTGGATTTTTGAGCGGTTGTAGGTTTGCGCATAGCACTTCGCGCACCCTATAAGTTTGCGTAGTTCGCCCATAGTTTTGCGTAGCGCGATTGTCTGCCTTGGCGATGAATTCAATCAGTTTTTGGCGTAGCCGTCACAGTTATGGCCCTTCGCGTTGCCCAATGCCGCAAAGCGTCTCCCTAAGGAATATTGGGTTCCATGCGACCTTTTTGCTTGGATTCTCGCGATGGTCTGCAATGCGCAGAAAGCGGACTTTGCAAATTTGTTCGGACGGCCGTAATCGTACAATGACTTTGTAGGTCGTTTACGACGCATTTTTGTTATTGTTCTCCTAAATGCTCCATCACCCAGCTGCGTTCTGCTCTAAGGCATCACAATATGTCTGTTTGCAAGATTGCACGCTAGATGAAAGCTCTAACAACCTTGTTTCAATTGCCCTGAGAGGCGATGGTCTTCCAACATTCAGGCAACCAAAGGATTGAAGCAATGCTCTGCAAGATTGGCGATGTAGAGGTTTGGCGAATTCTTGAGATTCATGCCCCATTCATGAAGCCAGAAGAGTTGTTTCCAACCGCCGGACCAGATGTCAAAACAGTTATCGAAAGCCTTGCTCCCGGCAGCATCGACCACAGCACTGGACGACTAATTTTGCCCATACAAGGTTTCCTTCTGAAAACGCCCTCACATAACATTCTGGTGGACAGCTGTGTCGGCAATAACAAAACCAACCAAAATCATCCAGCATGGCATCAACGCTCCGACGGTCGGTTTATGGCAGCCCTGAAAGCCGCTGACGTGAGCACTCATGAAATCGACTATGTGCTGTGCACGCATCTTCACGTAGACCACATAGGCTGGAACACGCAGCTAGAAGATGGCCGTTGGGTGCCTACCTTTCCAAACGCGCGCTATTTGATGCCAAAGGATGATGAAGAAACTCAGCGTTTGCAGAGTGGCAACACCTACGTCGAAAGCGTTTTGCCTGTAGTGGAAGCTGGTCAGGTGGAACTGGTGGAGGCTGGGCACAAGTTGGGCGATCACGTGACCTTGTTCCCAACGCCAGGGCATACGCCGGGCCATATTTCAGTGCTCGTAAAGTGCGGGGGCGACGAGGCGGTAATCACTGGTGATGCGCTTCATACCACCGCGCAATGCCGAAATCCCGACTGGCATTTCAAGTTCGATTCCGATGCCGAAATGGCAGTGACGTCGCGTAGATTGCTGCTTGAGCATTGCTCGGAAACCAGTTGCTTGGTTTTGGGGTCTCACTTCGCGTTGCCTTCAATAGGGCATGTGAAAGTCGATAACGACGGTTTTCGTTGGAACGAATGAGATTTGGCGTCCCGTAATCGCTGATACCAAATGCAGAGAGATCCATTAACGAGCCCCGAGCGAACCTCGTATACTGCCAGTTGGAGTAAAGAGCCGCATCATCTATCGTCGAACTTATGTCGAAGAAAAGGCAACAGTTGCAACGAAGGTTGGCTGCAATACTAGCCGCAGATGTTGTTGGGTATTCGGCGCTCATGCACAAAGATGAGCAAGCCACGCTGCAAATGCTTGATTACCTGGAAAGCGACATCGTAATCCCAACGATAGCAGGTCAATCCGGTCGGATCGTCAAGAGCATGGGCGATGGTTGGTTGGTGCAATTTAACAGCGCGGCACAAGCTGTGACCGCGGCAATTCAGATACAGGAGCAATTGGCTGAGCACTCGCTATTGAACATGCGAATTGGTGTTCATGTGGGCGATATCACAGAAAAAGGGGACGACATCCTGGGCGACGGCGTCAACATTGCCGCAAGACTTGAGAGCATTGCGCCATCCGGCGGCATAGCTATTTCCGAACCCGTACACTTGAACCTTGATCGCACTCTGGCGGAAGCTTTCCAAGCTGTGGGAAAGAAGAGGCTCAAGAACATCCAGCGCAGCCTGGATGTGTGGATTTACGGTGGACCACACCTGGCTGCATCGCAAAGTTCACAATCTTTCGCAGAGACGAGCTTGCCAAAGCTCTTCATTCATCCTGTGACATGCAACGACCAGCGCACTGATTTGAAGGAAATGGCTGCATCTCTCACGTCGGATTTCGGTTCTTATTTTCGAACGATCAACTGGTTAAACGCGGCGATATCCTCAACGGAACCATCGGAGGGATATGCACTTCGCGGCGTGCTGCGTGGTCACGGTGACCGTTTGCGCTTGGAAGCCCGTTTACATGACTCTTCAGGTTCAGAAATCTGGACTCAGAAGTTCGACGGTGTGCTTGAAGCTATCTTTGATTGGCAAGACGAGGTCGTAGAAAAGCTGTTGGACGCCGTAAGCGGAATATTGATCCAGTTCGAGACCGCAAAGCTCTCCGCTTTGCCTGAAAACGAACTGACCGCCGAGCAATGTGTAGTAATGGGTATGATTGCTTGGACGGGCTCGGAAATCGATAGCTATGAGGGCGCAATTTCGTACCATGCGCGAGCGATTGCGGCCAAACCGGACCTTGCAGCTGCATATGCGGAAGCAATCTCAATGATGAATGGCGCCCGAACTTATGGCCTTCGTTCCGAGCTGGCTCCCTACTACGAATTGCTCCCTGGGTGGGTCGAAGCGGGGCGGCATATGGCCGGGCAAAACTCGACGCTTGATCTCAGCGTAGCCGTTGCTGACTACAATGTGGACGGGAATGCGGATCGCTTGTCTGTAGCACTTGAGCAAATTCAGCAAAGGGCACCGCTAGACGCTCGCCTCCACTCGTTCATGGGATGGGGTTACAATTGGTCAGGAGACCCTGAAAGGGCGCTTAGTTGTTTTCAAACGGCACTCCGACTGGGTCGCTACAGTGCGGTTTTCGTTAGTGCGTCCGGAGGTGCCGCAACTGCCTGTGTAATGTTGGGCCGAGACCGGGACGCGATATCCTATGCCGAAGCTGGACTACGCTATTCACAGGACTACCCCGCGCTTCACAGTGCAAGAGCCGCGGCACATGCAATGCTAGGTGAATCGGAAGCAGCGTCCAAGGCTCTAGCGCAAATGCAACGACTGGAACCAAGCGATACGATCTCGAAATGGCGTAGCAATGTGGATTACGGCGGCTCTGAAGGCGGAGAACGTTACTTCAACGCACTGCGTTTGGCAGGTATGCCAGATTAACCGGCCATGGCGATCAGACCGATTATCAGGATCCCCAAACTTCGCTGTGTTACCTTTTACATAACGAGCAATTAGTGATCACATTGGATTGCCAATGGTCCTTTCGGTGGCCATTGAGTAGTTCCATCGTTGCGTCGGGAAGAGAACTGGTTGACGGTGGTGATCTGACCCAAGCATTCGGGAATTGGCCGTGCCGCAGCTCATTTCGCGTATAAACGCATGTTTGAGAGGTGCCTTTAAGTGGTACGCAATTTCAGGCACGGAAAAAAACACCAGGAATGAACGCCAGGCTATCTACATCTTTGCTGTCGTAGCCTTGGCTGCCAACGCTACGATACTTGGGGCAGCCCTATTTTATTTTTTCTATGATGCACAAGCGACGTGGCTTGGAAACCTAGTCTGCATACTCTTTTCTGTGAGCTTATCCTTGCCCATAATCGCGCGAAGAAACCGTTTTATAGCGGAAATCCTCGCATCGTTTTTGGTTTGTATCTTCGGTACAGCATTAAGTTATATTTACGGTGCAGACGCTGGGTTCAACATGCATCTCCTGATTGGTGTGCTGTTTCTCACTTTGGAATGCAGTACGAAGAGACTTGGCAAACTGGTCTTAGTTACCGCGCCGCCGTTTGCCCTCTTTGTTCTCATTCCAGTTTTGTTTCCACATCCTGTGACCTACCTGCCGATCAGCACTGAACTGGTAGACTTTATGTTCCGTGGAAACGTTGCGTTGGTCATTTGCATGACATTGTTTACTTTCATCCTCATCATGAGGCGCACCGAACAAGCCGAAGATGCGCTGGAGCTGGAACACAAACGCTCGGAGTTGCTGCTTGAAAACCTGCTTCCCGCTGAAATTGCGAAGCGATTGAAACAAAGCCCAAACAAGATCATCGCTGATGAACATCCTAGTGTAACGATTCTGTTCGCCGACATTGTGAACTTCACGCCGCGTGCAAGCGCCATGGAACCAAAGGCGCTTGTGGCTTTGTTGAACACCATCTTTTCCGAATTCGACAAATTAGCGGCTCTACACAGTCTGGAAAAAATCAAGACGATTGGCGACGCATACATGGTTGCGGGCGGATTGGAGCAAGCGAATCCATATCACTTAAAATCGGTGGCCAACATGGCGCTGGACATGATGGAAGCTGTAGCGCGCATATCAGTTGGGACAAAAGAGCCAATCGAAATCAGGATTGGCCTACATTCAGGCAAGGCGGTTGCTGGAGTCATCGGAACCAAGAAAGTATTTTATGACGTATGGGGTGAAACTGTGAACATCGCTTCAAGGCTGGAAGGCCAAGGGGAAGCGGCTCGAATTCTGGTCACTGCATCGACGCAGTCATTGCTGCAAGATGACTATCTCTTTGAGCGCCGGGGTGTAACTGAAATCAAAGGCTTGAATCCTACTGAGCTGTTTTGGCTTGTTGGCAAGCGAGAATAGGTATTCTTCAAAAAAAATTGCAGGCTTCGGTTAGTCATGCTCATCGCGGAAAATGTCGGCTATGAGCCCATATCTACCAAATGCCATAGTTTGGATGAATGGACGATCAGAGGGGGACTTGAGACATCCCCGGCTCGTGGTAAACACAAGCATCAGCCGGGAAAGTTGTCATGAATTTAGCTCGTAGCCTTTCGAAGTTGTTTCTCGACAAGGGGCTGGAGGGACTGTCTGACAGCGAAAAATCGAAACGTTACGCATTCAATGTCATCCTTCTTATTGGTATTGCCACGGCACTCGGCTACGCAGTTTTTTATGCGATTTATGACGCCGAAGGGTTGCGTGCAGGTTGGCTTGGATCGCTCATTTGTGCTGCGATATTGCTTGTCACCCCCACTATCGCGGCGCGCAGACTAAGGTTGGCGATTTGGGTTTCGGTGACGATGGGCATTTCGGTGTTCATGTTCATGACATACCACATGGGAACTGCAACAGGCCTGTATCTCTTTCTGAATGCGTTCATGATTGGCGTTCTTATTGTCAACGGACGTGACAATTTGACGGACACTGTCGTGACATGGGGGGCCGCTACCGTTGCTATGGTTATTTCTGTTCTGTATTTTCAGGAGCCATCCGGTGTAGCGCGCGTTGACGCGCAATTTCAACTGATCGTTTTGGTCGGCGTCGTGATAGGTTTGTCTGTGATTCAGGCGGCTGGTGTTTTGGTGCTGTCGTCACGGGTTGCGCGCGCAGAGGCAGCGCTTGCTGCCGAGCACGAACGGTCAGAGGCATTGCTCAAAAATCTATTGCCCGATGCGGTCGCAATGCGACTGAAGGCATCACCGGGAGAAGTGATTGCCGACGATCTTGGTGATGTGACTATCCTGTTTGCAGATATCGTAGGCTTCACGAAGCGCGCATCATCGACGGCCCCCAAGGACCTTATCAAATTCCTGAATGACGTTTTCACGCGTTTTGATGATTTGACGGAAAAGTATGGCATGGAAAAAATCAAGACGATTGGTGACGCCTATATGGTCGGCGCAGGCATTCTGACGCCGCGAAGAGACCATGCGCAAGTCGCGGCCAACATGGCTTTGGACATGTTGGAATTGATGGAACGTCGCAGCGAGCAAACCGGAGAACGTGTAGGTCTTCGGATTGGGTTGCATTCGGGGCCAGCCGTCTCGGGTGTTGTCGGAACGAAAAAGGTTTTCTTTGATATATGGGGAGACACCGTGAACACAGCCAGTCGCATGGAAAGCGGGGGCGCAGAAGGTCGGATTCAAGTTTCGCAGGCGACGAAAGAACGCTTGGGCACCGACTTCGTTTTTCAGGAGATACCGATTTACGACGTGAAAGGGAAAGGACCAATGCAAACTTACTGGCTGGTCTCCAGAGCGGGCTGATCTGCCGGATCACAGCTTCCGCGCTGTTTCCAATCTACAAAGCAGTCTTTCGTAGAATCTCTGAAGACGAAGATGTAAATGCGTGATAGCTCCAGATTATGGCAACGACATCTGCGCGAAATCGACCATCCATCCCTTACGCATTTGCCGTTTTTGGTGTTCTTTTTGCTTCAATCTGTTTCGGCCTGGTTCCCTACTTCAGCCGCAGCCTAACCGAACAGGGCGTTGCACCCTATGCGGTCGCATTCTACCGCTACATTGTTGCGGCCCTTCTTCTGCTTCCTGTTCTCATTGTGCACCGAAAAGAATGGCGAGAGATCACTTGGGGTCTTTCAGCCGGAGCCGTAATGGGGCTTGGTTGGATCGGATATGTAACGGCGCTGGAGAAGCTGCCCGCATCGACAGTGGGTGTGCTTTACATGACCTATCCGGTGTTCACCTTAGTTGTCGCTTGGGCTGTGTTTGGCGATGCACCCACGCGACGCGCCATGTTGGCCGCTAGTCTGATTGTGGTGGCAGCTGTCTTTGCTGGCTCGCCTGCGTCAGTGGCTGGGGAACATCTACCAACGCTGCTGCTATCCCTTGCTGCCCCTTTTGGGTTTGGCTTCGGAATCTGCGTCCTGGTACACAGGTTGTCACGGATTGCGCCGTTGGCACGTATCGCGTCAGTTTCTCTGGGGTCTGTTCTTGGCCTCGCCCCGCTCATCCTTGGTGCTGAGGTTGGAGAGCTTCTCCCAAGCGAACAATCCGATTGGCTATTCATTGTTGGTATTGGTCTGGTGACCGCTTTCGTGCCTCAGCTCATCTACACGATTTGCTCGCCTGTTATTGGAGCTTCCCAAACTGCGGTCGTCGGAAGTATCGAATTACCCACGATGTTTGCCGTTGGATATCTTGCTTTTGGCGAAGCCATCTCTTTTCCTCAAGCTTTTGCATGTGCCTTAGTGCTGGGCGCAATTGCGATCACAAGAAGTAAAAAGACGCGCACCGTATCGACCGTGCTTACAAAATTACCGAGGCGGTAGCATTGGGCTCGGCGCTGCTGTTCTCTGAGGTAAGCATCACTGGTTACTTGCTGCCCGAAGCGGGTAGCGAACGTTATGTGTTAAAGGACCGACGTTGACCGGCGGAAGATGTCGGTCCATTTTTGTTGTAGTGTACTCTCGTTTAGCAAAGGACCTCCGGATTATGAGGTACTTTATGATCGTTGCAAGCATGGGCATTTCTTCGGTTGCAACGATATCTGTGGCCGATGAGTTTTCGAACCTTGGCAAAGACCTCTTTGTTGAGCATTGCGCCAGATGTCACGGAATCGATGCATCTGGAAAAGGACCTGACGCAGCTGATTTGAAAACAGTGCCTGCTGATTTAACAAAGATTTCCGAACGCAGAGGGGGTGTGTGGCCCATGTTGGAGGTCATGTCGATCTTGGACGGTTATTTGAAAGTTCAAGAACCTCGCGATGACATGCCTATTATCACCGAATTGAATGACGGCCCTACTGTCGAATTCGATACGGGGAATGGTTTGGTTACGCGTATTCCTTCCAGACTTATCGATATTGCTGAGTATTTGGAGAGTATTCAGTCTCCGAAGCCGGAACGATATGTTCCGTGAAGGTCTGCTCCGCATTTGTGTACGCTAAAGAGTGCTGCGTTGGGCGGTTTCCGTAGTCGCCAAGAAGCAACGAATATGAGGATCGCGTTGTGGACGATGCCGTCGCGGTTTTGCCTAGCTTGCTTCAATATCAGGACTCGCGCTTCACAGCGGTCTAATCCAAGACTTCTTGTAACACTTCACCGCTCGCACCATTAGGACGTGCCGTGCTCAATAATGCAGACAGAGTGGATGCGAGAGCAGTCGTGCAAACACGGCGTGCGACCCGTTGCGGTTTTAAGTTCGTTCCAGCAAAGATAATCGGCACATGTGTGTCACCGCGCCACGGTGACCCGTGGGTGGATGTGACGGACAGACCATCGAAGTCTGCGATGAACCAGCCGGGTTTGAAGACTACGTATATGTTCCCGGATCGGGTGGGGAGGTAGTTGTTGCGGACCAAGCGCATGATGTCGGTATCGGGTAGGAGGTTTGCTTCGATAGCCGTACTGGGGACGGCGAATGCCACATCGGGAAAGGATAGAAGCTCTTCTGCAATAGCTGACTCCAGCGTGTGTAAATCAATATCACTGCGAGCCAATACTTCGGGGGCGATATTGAGATAGGGGTGATTATAACCTTCAAGCAATTTCCCGGTGATCCCAAACCGCTCCTTAAGCTTGGCTATCTGTTCCGTCGGGTCCCATGTGTCCGGAGCAACAAGGCCAGTTCGGATGCCAACACTCTCCAAATAGCCCGGCGCATCGGTGGTGCCGTGGTCCGCCGATAGAACGATCAAAACGTTTTCCAGCCCAATCCGTTCGTCGATAAACGCGAAGAGATTCATGAGAGTCTGATCGAGGCGGTATATCGTATCCTCGGCTTCAAGACTGGAAGGGCCAAACACATGGTTGACGTAATCCACGGACGAGAAGCTAACCGCCAGATAATCCGTTACCGCGTCTTGCCCGATACCCTCGGCATCAATCAATCGTTTGGCAAATTGCGCCGTCAGATCGTCGCCAGCGGGACTAAGTGTCAAAAAGGTCGTAAAGTAGGGATTTTCCAGCGGGTCAAACCCATTTTGCGTCGAAGAGTAGCGATGAGGAAAGGTTGTGCCGAACCCGGCGACATCCGTCTCCCATGGTTGGTTGTCGCGGTCGCCAAAGAGATAGGTTTCCTTTGGGTGCATCAACTCCCAAGAGGTTCCTTCAAAGGAGGCGCTCGGCGATGCGTCATTCCATGCGGAAACCCAATCCGGGTATTTGTCGTAGTAATAGGAGCTTGTGACAAAACGATTTGCGGCTTTTGAGAACCAGAAGGCTTTGCCGCTTTGTCCCGCCATTGTAATAGCCCCACGATCTTTGATTGAAACTCCAAAGACTTTGGCCGCACCAGCAGTGGAGGCGCTTAATTCGTCCGAAAGCGTCGTAACAAGCATAGCGCGTGGTGACCGCCCATCTGTGCCAGCTGCCGCCTGTGTCGGGTCAATTTCAATATCGTCATTGACGCCAGCGCCATCTCCAAGAAGCGGAGCGGTGCTGTCTTCAACGTTGTAGACAACGCGGTCCAAGGTTCTGTCGAACCATATGTTTCCGATCATCCCATGCACTGCCGGTGTTGCCCCGGTCGCCAAAGTGGCGTGCCCGACAACGGTCTCTGTATTGGCATGGCAATGATGGGCGTCCACATAGTGTACACCGTTTTCTAGTAAGTACTTAAGGCCACCCTCTCCAAGATTCTCAAAGTAGCGTGTCGGCAGATCGCCCCGAAACGCGTCAACGGTCAGCTGCAAAACGAGGCGAGGAGGTTCTTGCGCATACGCAGGAGCGACTGCAACCAACCACAAAGACAAACAAGCTCTCAGTGTTTTGGTCATAATGCTTCCTTTCGCTGTAGTGCGCAGCAGGTCAGTCGCGACTGCAATTGCGTGCTAGAAAAACCCTCTTCAATACCAAACTGATAGCAAAAACGCTTCACGTCTACTTCTTCCGACCTACCGCGAAAGAGCCTGCAACACCCAAACCAGTGTTCATACAAACAATTGCTTGGAATTGAGATGCCCGGATCGGTTTTGATCCAAAACAAGGCTTTGAGTCTCTTAAGATACTAAACTCTGCGCCAGAAACCCTGTTTCAGGTGAAACGCTATGACCAAAAACCTATCGGTTTTTCTTATTTTGGCTGGTTTAGTAATTGCTGGTGCGTTGCTGTATGTCGTTGTTGCCGAGGATGGCGATGAATTGCCGGTCGGATTTGTGCAAGGAAACGGGCGGGTTGAAGCGGAACAAGTCGAAATAGCACCAACTAATGCAGGTCGGGTTGCGAAGGTAACGGCAACAGAGGGCAGTATGGTTGCAGCCGGTCAAATCCTGGCCGAAATGGACATAGATGAGCTATCTGCCGCCCTGGACCGGGCTAGAGCCGAAGTAGCCTTGGCAAATCAGACAAGGGCCGAAGCAGAAGCGCTCGTAGTGCAACGCGAAAGCGAACAGCGTAGGGCCGAGCAAGAGCTTGATCGTGCCACGGCGTTGCTGGCAGGACAAAACATCTCCAAAACTATTTTTGAAGATCGCGATACCACTCATAAGGTTGCAACAGCAGTATTGGGCGCCGCCAAAGCCCGAGTTGCAACCGCAGAAAGCCGTATTGCTGCCGCTGAGGCGGAAGTGCGCAGAATTGAGGCACAGATTGAAGACAGCGCTCTAGTGGCACCTTTGCCCGGACGCGTGCTTTACCGGCTTGCAGAACCCGGAGAGGTGGTTGGCGCGGGCGAACCGATCCTGACTATTCTTGGCCTTGAGAATGTTTACATGGAAGTTTTTCTTCCGGCGCGTGAAGCCGGACTTTTGCCCATTGGAGCTGAGGCTCGCATCGTGCTCGACGCTTTGCCGGAATATGCGATACCTGCATACGTGAGCTTTGTTTCTCCCGAGGCACAATTCACCCCCAAACAGGTCGAAACCCTGGATGAGCGAGAGCAACTGGTTTTTCGCGTTCGCGTCCGTATCCCAATAGACTTGATTGAAAGTCGGATTGAGCACGTCAAAACCGGTCTGCGCGGTGTCGCGGTGATCCGGCTGAACCCAGCCGCTGCTTGGCCTGAGGCGCTTGAACAACGCATCCCAGAAGAGCTGTTCGAATGAGAGTAGAGGATGACGCCTGCGATATTCACATTTCAGGTGTTACGCACCGTTATCGCAAGCATGTCGCATTGGATTCTGTTTCGTTAGAACTGCCAGGCGGCCAGCTTGTTGGCTTTGTCGGGCCGGATGGGGTGGGAAAGTCTACACTACTTGGTTTGATCACCGGCGCAAAGAAACTGCAATCCGGCAGTATCGACGTTTTAGGCGGCCCGATTGGCGATTCTGGTCATCGACACAGCATTTGCCCAGCCATCGCGTTCATGCCGCAAGGGCTGGGTCGAAACCTGTATACGGAGCTGTCTGTACGCGAGAACCTTGAGTTCTTCTCAGGTCTCTTTGCTCAAGGGCATTCAGAGCGGGATGACCGTATCGCAGCGCTATTGGCTGCGACAGGGCTTGCGCAGTTTGAAGACCGTCTGATGGGCAAGCTCTCGGGTGGGATGAAGCAAAAACTAGGTCTTTGCTGTGCGTTAATCCATGACCCCAAACTTTTGGTTTTGGATGAGCCAACGACCGGGGTCGACCCGTTGTCGCGTCGGCAGTTCTGGGCTTTGATTGATGCAATCCGAGCAAAAAGCCCCGAACTGTCGGTATTGGTTTCAACGGCGTACATGGAAGAAGCCGACGGTTTTGACCGGATTGTCGCGATGGACGCGGGTCAAGTCATCTTTCATGGGAAGCCCGCCGAATTGAAAGGGAGTGATGACGACCTCGAAATTGCATATCGGCGTCTGAGAGCACGGGAGTTGCCTGTTGAACCGGCGGGGAAAAACAAAACGAATGGGAAGATCGAAGCAAGCCCAGTGATAGTTGCGCGTGGACTGACACGACGCTTTGGTGATTTCACGGCCGTAGACAACGTCGACTTCACAATCAATCGCGGAGAGATATTCGGGTTTCTAGGATCAAACGGTTGCGGCAAGTCCACGACAATGAAGATGTTGACTGGCTTGTTACCATCCAGCTCAGGTGAAGCACTGCTGTTTGGCAATCCTGTCGATGCATATGACCGAAAAATGAGGCGTGAAATAGGCTACATGAGCCAGGCCTTTTCCTTGTATGGCGAGTTGTCGGTCCATCAGAACCTACAATTGCATGCGCGGATATTTGCAATTGCCGACCGAGAACAGCGTGTTTCGGAACTCACTGAGCGCTTTGGGCTCGAAGAGCACCGGCATACGTTGGCGACGGCACTGCCTCTAGGGATTAAACAGCGACTGTCGCTAGCCGTAGCAGTGATCCACCGTCCGCGGGTGCTAATACTCGACGAACCAACATCCGGTGTGGATCCAGAGGCGCGCGATTCCTTCTGGGACTTGTTGATTGAGCTGTCGCGAAATGAGTCGGTAACGATCTTTGTGTCCACTCATTTCATGGGTGAGGCGGAACGCTGTGATCGCGTTTCGTTTATGCATGCTGGTAGAGTTCTAGCGGAAGGTACTCCGGCTGAACTGATCGCCGTTGAAGGGGCGGAAAACCTTGAAGACGCCTTCATTTCGATATTGGAAGCAGCAGAAAAACCAGTCTCTGTTGTCGCGCCAGAGGTCGGTTTTAGGGCCAGATCCCACGCCGGGGGAGGAGCGTTTTCTCGTGTATTGGCTTATGCGCGGCGCGAGACCGTTGAAGTAGCTCGTGACCCGGTGCGTCTGGCTTTCGCGTTTCTGGGTTCTGCTATTCTAATGTTGGTTTTTTGCTTTGGAATTACGCTGGATATCGATGAGCTTGAATTCGCGGTACTTGACCTTTCTCAGGGGCCGGAGAGTCGTGCTTATGCGGCTGAATTCGCCGGATCGTCCTACTTTAAAGCCACATCGCCGCTGCAAAGCGCCAGCGAAGGGCGCGACCGTCTAGTGTCAGGTGAGGTCTCTCTGGTTGTTGAGTTACCACCTGACTTTGACCGAAAGATGAGTACGGGTGAACCAACCCAGATACTTGCAACTGTAGACGGTGCTATCCCATTTAAGGGTGAGACGGTTGAAGGTTATGTTTCCGGATTGCACCAATCATTTCTCGCGGAATATGCCCTTAACAATGGCAAAAGCCAGATGGATATCGCCAGGATCGAACCTCGGTTTCGCTACAATCAGAGCTTTGAAAGTATCGCCGCGATGGCTCCGGCAATGCCTGCTATCTTACTGATTATGTTGCCAGCTGTTTTGACTGCCGTAAGCGTAGCAAGGGAACGAGAACTGGGGTCAGTTGTCAATTTCTACGTGACACCAACCACGCGGCTTGAATTTTTAGTTGGCAAACAAATTCCGTACATTTTGATCGCCTACGCAAATTTTCTGCTTTTGGCCGGAATGACCGTTTTTCTTTTCGGGGTGCCGCTAAAAGGAAATCCTTTCCCTTTGGCTGTTGGTGCCCTTCTCTACGTTTGGGCAACGACATCCTACGGGCTGTTGATCGCTACAATGACATCCAGTCAGGTGGCCGCGACATTTGCAACTGCCATCGCCTCAGTTGTCCCAACAATCCAGTTCTCAGGTCTGTTGCAACCTGTTTCAACGCTTGAAGGAGGCGCACAAGTGGTGGGCTCACTTTGGCCTTCCTCATATTTCCTACACCTAAACGTTGGTGCCTTCACTAAAGGTTTGGGTTGGGAGGCCCTTGCGCCGGACATTCTGGCCCTCGCCTGCTTCGGACCAGTTCTGACACTGATCGCAGCCGTATGTCTTCGGGCGCAGGAGAAGTGAATGCAGCGCTTCTACTGCATATTCTGGCTAGGTTTGAAGGAAGTGATGAGCCTGCGCCGTGATTGGGTGATGATGGCATTGTTGGTCTGGTCGTTCACGCTGGCCCCGATCATGGAAGCAACGGGAGTGGCAAGTTCTGTAAACAACGCCTCGATAGCGTTTGCGGATGAAGACGACTCGCCACTTTCTCGAGCACTTGCCACAGCGTTTTTCCCACCAGAGTTCCAACCGGTCGTCCAAATCGAACCCGGAAAAGGACCTGCGTACATGGATGCTGGGCGCTTTATTTTCGTTGTGGCTGTGCCCCCCGGATTCGAAAAGGATCTGCGCGCAGGGCGCCGTCCGGAGATTCAAGTTCTTATTGACGCAACCGCCATGGAACAGGCCGGTATTGGTGCAAACTACATCACCAGTATCTTGAGCGCTGAAATACATCGCTATGCAATTGGTATCGATCTAGTAGATGCTGCCTCAATCAGTGTCATTCTTAGAAGCGCCTTCAACCCAAATAGAGATACTTTACGTTTTGCTGGTATCGTCGCTTTGATCGGCCAGATCATGTGGCTCACAACTATATTGACCGGAGCGGCAATGATTAGAGAGCGAGAGCACGGGACCATTGAACATCTCCTGGCCATGCCTCTTGCTCCATTTGACATTGCCATTGCCAAAATTTGGGCGAATGCAGCGGTGGTTTTGGTCGCGGCTGGTCTTTCACTAACCTTTGTGATGCAGGGTTCCTTGGGCATCAATATAGCTGGATCCAAGATGTTGTTTTTGGTTGGCACGGCGTTGTTTCTTTTTACTGCGACGGCGCTTGGGGTGTTTCTGGCAACCATTGCACGCTCTATGGCGCAGTTTGCGCTTCTGGTTATGTTGATTGTGCTGCCAATGCTAATGCTGTCAGGTGGAGAGACCCCAATTGAAGGTCAGCCGGCGTGGTTGCAGGCAGGTACTTTAGTTTTGCCGTCACGCCATTACATGTCAGCCAGTCAGGCTATTGTTTTCAAAGGCGCTGGTATTGAGACTGTCTGGCCGGAATTCGTTTGGATGACGTTGTTAGGAGTTGCTTTGTTACTAATGAGCCTACGGCTTTTTCGGCGTTCTCTTGCTCAGATCAGCTAGCGCTCCAATCTGTTGGCTGTGACAGATTGGAGCGCTAGCTGATCTGCCTCAGAAGGCAGTTTGGAAATCTGCTCGGCAGAGGTCAGGGCATCAGCGATTGTCTAAGCGTTAGCTTCACTATCTATAGTCATATTCGCATTTAAATCGCCGACGGCTGGATTACGATGCAATCGAAGTTTTAAAGGGCCATAGTCGCAAACTCAAAGGATTGTACTGAAATTGCCGCTTCCTTCTGCATCGAACGGGCAAGTCCAAGGCGTTCAAGCGACAAAAATCTCCGCCCGTTTCCGCACGCCAACTGGTACTAGCGGTTCGATTGCAATTTATAGCGACGAGATGGCCTTGATCACTGCTTCTCGGTTCTGAACCGCCCCGGTTTGAAGATACTCCATAGCTTTGAGAGCAGCTTCATGGGCTTGGACAGAGGACCCGCCAACACAGTCCTCTACAACGCGGCAGAAGTAGTCTGATTGGTGGCCATCGACGAATGTGTAGTGCACACAAACATCTGTTAGCCCGCCGCACAACAAAAGTGTGTCTATCTTTAAACCTCGCAGCAGGATTTCGAAATCGGTGCCAAAAAATGCAGAATACCGTCGCTTCGGTACGATGTAGTCACCTTTGCGATATCCCATCTCATCTTTTGCAACTTCCGTTCTTGGATCACCTTCGAGACAGTGTATGTCTTCGTCACCATCCAGCTCACGGCCGAAGTCTATCCTATCGGGACGATGGACTTCTTGGATGAAAATGACTGGCACTTTGCTCTCATGCGCGGCGTCAACCAAATCACGTGCAGCGATCATGCGATCTTTGTAGCCCGGCATGTTGTCGATGGAGCGTACTTCGCTGTCATCAATAAATGTGCTCTTTTGAATGTCGATTACGATTAGGGCAGGTCTACCCTCGATCAGTTTCCTGGCTTGTTTGGTTTTAGTTGTCATGTTCGACCTCTAATTTGCCAGGTCGTCCTGAAAAAAACGCCCTTGCTTGGCCGGGTCGTCCCAGCGGGCAGATCAAACTTGACTAAATGTGCAACTGATTACGGTCAAGGGTGTGCTGCGTTGTTGTGGAATGAAAAGCATGTGTCCGCGCCTAGGGCAACATTGCCCGCAAAGCCGCCGCCAGGGGTAGGTGCAGAGAGTGTCTGCGCCGAGCGCAGATTGAGCAATGGTGCTAGCAATACCGACGGCGGCTATACAACTTGACCCATCGTTCTTAGTGTAAATGCATGAACAGATTTCGAAACGCTCAACCCTCTGATGCAATTCGATGCTTTGAGATCGAGACTGATGCCTATGAAGGCGGCGAAGCGGCTACCCTCGAAAAGATAGCAAAGAGAATCGAGGTCTATCCCGATGGTTTCCTTGTTCTTGAGGTCGAAGGCGAGATCGTCGGCTTTGTGAATTGCGGATGTGCATACGACGTCGAAATGTCTGATGAGGAATTCAAAGAGCTTATAGGGCATGA
>NZ_JBQFVO010000009.1:0-100508 GCF_056539785.1 Ruegeria sp. B11
GCCTGCGGACATTCCAAGCTAACAAACGCGCGTGCATAACTCCGGCCTACATATAGATTGTTTTGCGTTCAAGATTCTGCCGTACACCCTAACTTGTAATACTGGCTCAACCCGAAGCCGACATTCACGACGAGACCTTGCGATTCTGGATAGCCGACATTGGCGGCGCTTTCCAAAAATGTCTTCTATGTGAACCAGAGCAATCGTTTAGGCGCAGGCGTGACAGCGGCTTAGATCGTCTGCTATGAGTGCTTGGTTGAATTCGTTTTAGTGTGAGAACGCTCAACTCAGCATTCTTTCCGAAACGTCCTCAAGAAGGGTATGAAGATCGAATTCTTCACCTTTCTCCGCAAGCCCTTTGTCATGCAAAATGAAGGACAGCCCGTGCACGAAACTCCACAACAAAAAACCACGGCGGCGAACTTCGTCTGTGATTCCCGGTTCACCGAGACATTTTGCTACTTCAGTCAAAAGAATCCCGAAACTTTGCTGGCCGCCTTCCTCCAGCCGGGGATCCGCGATGCGGTCTGTGAAGCCGCCAAATTTCAGTCTGAAGATCCCGGGCTCATTTAACGCAAAGGCAATATACTCCATCCCTATGGCAGTAATGCGCTCGGGAGATCCTTCAGGAACGCCTTCCAGCGAAGTAAGCATTTTGTCTCGGTGCCGATCCATTCCCTCAAGGACAGTGGCGACCAGCATTTCTGTCTTGTCTTTGAAGTGCTTGTAAGGTGCCGCAGTCGATACGCCCGCGCGTCTGCACGCCTCGGATACGGAAAAACTGTCCGGACCTTTTTCTTCTACCAACTGTCGGGTTGCTTCGATCAGTGCAGCGCGGAGATCACCGTGATGATAGGCTTTCTTGCTGACGGAAAGACCAGCCGTTTGTCTGCTAGTCGAATGATTTTTTTCGGTGCTGCTCATGATCCAACATGTGCCAGATCACGTATCTCTTGTCAAAGTGAGAACTTCTAACATATGTTAGAGACGCTAACTTGATGGGGTCCCCAAATGCCGAATCCTGCCAATTCATCTACTGAAGCGACCAAACCGAGCCTATTTGCACGTGTGTTACGCGGCACTGTGCGTTTGGGAGTGACCGTCAGTTTTATAGCCGTTGCAGCGGCCGCCGTTCACTTTGGCGCATCCGAGCTCACCCGTAGAGCGGAGGCGGTGCCCGCACCGGATGCCGCCGCTGTGACCCCGGTATCCGTGACGCCGATAACGTCCGAGAGCGCTTACACGGTCGACCGTGTGTTCATCGGGCAGGTCGAACCTCAGCGTTCGGCAGATATCTCTTTCGAGCTGAACGGGACGCTCGATCAAATTCTGGTGGATGAGGGTGACAAGGTTGCCAAAGGTCAACTTCTTGCGACACTGGACATTGCACTGCTGGAGGTCGAACGCGACCGTCTGACAGCATCACGCGATGCCATTGCAGCCCAGCTTGCATTTGCAAGAAAGACGGTCGAGCGAAACGCGAAACTCATTGAACAAGGCTTTACCAGTCAAGCCCGTTTGGACGAAGCCGTTTCTCAGCAAGATGAATTGTTATCCAGAATTGGCGAGTTGGATGCGGCCCTCCGCGATGTTACCGTTCGGATTGAGAAATCCAGCATCGAGGCCCCATTTGCCGGTCAAATAACCGCGCGACACGTGGACGGTGGCGAAACTCTGCGCTCGGGCGAGCAGGTTCTGGGAATGGTCGAGGTCGTGTCGCCGCAGGTTCGGATTGGTGTTCCTCTCGATGTTGATCCGGCGCTTCTGGCTGATGTTGAGATCGAAATATCAGCTAAAAGCTACCGGGCTGAGCTTGCAACCTTGCGGCCCGATATTGACCCGGTGACCCGAACCCGCACTGCGCTGTTCGATCTGAAAAACGCTCCCGACGTTGCTTTCGGACAAACCGCACGTGTGCATGTACTCGATCCTGTCCAAAGTGCGGGAACCTGGGTGCCCACAACATCGCTGAAGGAAGGAACGCGCGGGCAATGGACACTGCTGGTTGCCGACGCGCAAAAGACTGTGCGCCTGGCGACGGTCGAAGTGCTGCATGCCGAAGACGACCGCGTCTTTGTGCGTGGCGCGTTTCCGGAAGGCACCGTCCTGATCGATCAGGGTCCGCAGCGGGTGAGCGTTGGTCAGCGCGTCGCCTTCGACACTGGCGAGTAACGGAGCGATCTGATGGAAACCCTTACCTTTCGCCATCCCCGGCTGGTTGCCCTCATCATTTTGGTGCTTGTGTCTGCAGGGCTGTCTTCGTTCCTATCGCTTGGGCGACAGGAAGACCCCACGATCACCAACCTCTTCGCAACCATAACCACGCAATTTCCTGGCGCAGACCCCGAACGGGTTGAAGCACTGGTTACCGCAGAAATCGAAGAAGAACTGCGAAAGATCGCCGAGGTAGATGAGATCAGTTCTGTCTCCCGCTCGGGCGTGTCGGTCGTTTCTGTTGAATTGCTGGAAACACTAGACGAAGCCACCATTGAGCAGGTTTGGGCCGAGGCTCGGGACGCCGTGGAAGATGCGCGCCAGAACTTCCCGGCAGGAGTATTGCCACCGGAATTCGATGCCGAAGGTATTGCTGCTTATTCCGCTGTCATTGCAGTTGCGGCCGAGGACCCCGACTTCCCGATAACTTTGCTGTCTCGTCATGCCGAAGCATTGGGTGACAGATTGCGCGCGATACCTGCGACACGAGCCGTCGACTATTTCGGTCAGCCAGAGGAAGAGGTGCTCGTAAGTGTCGATATGGACAAGGCCGCTGCGCTTGGGCTTGGCGCCGCCGAGATTTCCCAGCGGATCGCCGAAGCAGATGGGAAGGTTCAGTCTGGGCGGCTGCAATCCGATGTCGACCTAACCATTGGCGTCAGCGGAGAAATTGAGAGTCTGGATCGTATTCGGAGCATCGTCCTGCGTGAAAACGCGGACGGTGCAGTGGTGCAGCTCGGCGATATTGCCAGCGTAGACCGGGGCGCACGCGAACCGCAGTCCTCAATCGCTTTTGCCAACGGGATGCCCTCCGTTTTGGTCGGAATTCTGGCGCAGGACGGCGTGCAGATCGACCGCTGGACAGGCTTTCTACGGGATGAGCTTGAGGCCGGCGCCGCAGCGGTACCTTTGGGCATGCAGGAAATACTGCTGTTTGATCAAAGCCAGTACACGACGGATCGTTTGTCAGAGGTTGGGGTCAACATGGCCATTGGCGTGGCTCTGGTTGTGGCAGTTTTGTTTGTTACGTTAGGTGTTCGGGCAGCCGCGATCGTGGCTTTGGTTTTACCGGTTGTCTCGTTGGCGACCCTGGCGACGATGAACATGATCGGTTTGCCCATTCACCAGATGTCCGTGACGGGTCTGATCGTTGCCCTCGGTCTGCTTGTTGACGCAGCCATCGTGATGACCGATGAAATTCGACGTCGTCTGCAGGATGGGATGGAGCGACTTTCAGCCGTGCGAGATGCTGTTCGCCGGTTGGCCGCGCCTTTGCTGGCGTCGACCGTCACTACAGCGCTTGCCTTCACGCCGATGATCTTGCTGCCGGGACCCGCCGGCGACTTTGTCGGTGCCATCGCTATCGCCGTGGTGCTGATGCTTGTTTGGTCCCTGGTTGTGGCCTTGACTGTGACTCCGGCGATTGCGGGCTGGCTACTGTCCGATCGCCCAGACGCAGGAATGCTGAGCCGCGGTATCAGCATCCCGCCACTTGCCCGTATGTTCGAGGCCTCAATTCGATTGTCAGTCACCAATCCGGTGCGATCTATCGCGTTGGCATTGATCTTGCCGGTGCTTGGCTTTGCGGCCTTTCCAACGCTGACCGCGCAATTCTTCCCGGGCGTCGATCGCAACCAATTCTATATCGAAGTAGACATGCCGGGTGGAACGTCAATTGCCACCACCGAAGCAACCGCCCGCCAAATCGATGAAATGCTGCTGGCTGACGACGGCGTCAAAAGTGTCTACTGGACCGTCGGAGAGTCCGGCCCAGCATTCTACTACAACATCGTTGGAAACCGCTCACGAGAGCCTGGGTTTGCACAAGCTATGATCACGACCGGCACGGCAGACGACGCCGCCCGCCTTGTTGGAACGTTGCAGAGTCGTCTGGATACCGACTTTCCTGATGCGCAGATCATCGTTCGCAGTCTTGTTCAGGGCCCTCCGGTCGCCGCACCGGTTGAAGTCAAAATTCAGGGGCAGGACATCACGGTTTTGCGTGATCTGGGCGACGAGGTGCGTTCAGTCATGGCCAATCTCGATCTGGTAACCCAGGCGCGCGCCAGCGTGAACGGCGGCAACCCTCAAATCCGGTTCGAGATTGATGAGGTCAAGGCGCGTCTGCTGGGACTGGATGTGGCGGATATAGCTGGTCAGCTGGACACGGCGCTTGTTGGCATTACCGGTGGATCACTGATTGAAGGGACCGAACAGTTGCCGGTGCGTGTTCGACTGGGTGACGAGGTGCGATCAGACCTAAGCGCCATTGTCAGTATGCCCATCCTGCTGCCCAATGCTGCCGCCGTATCCGCCACAAGTGTTTTCCCTGCTGTGCCGTTGTCGGAACTAGCCAGGCCGGTGATCGAACCAGCGGAAAGCGTCATAACCCGAACGGACGGCGTGCGCGAAAACACTATCCAAGCGTTTATCGTCCCCGGTGTTTTACCCGAAGAGGCGTTGCAAAACGTACTAGAAGCGCTTAATGCGTCCGGGTTTGTGTTGCCGCAAGGCTATTCGATGTCCTTAGGTGGCGACAGTGATGCCCGATCCAACACCGTGGGCAATCTGCTTGCCTCTGTTGGATTGATTGTCACACTCTCCATTGCGACCATCGTCCTCACCTTTAACTCGTTCCGGCTGACGCTCGTGACCTTGGTCGTGTGCGTGTTGTCTGCAGGCCTTTCAATACTGTCGCTGGCCGTTATGCAATTCCCGTTCGGAATAACGGCGATTATCGGTGTCATCGGCTCGATCGGGGTTTCGATCAACGCGGCGATAATAATTTTAACCGGGTTGCAACAAGACGTTGACGCGAGCCAAGGCGACCGGGTGGCGATGGCGCGTGTTGTGACTGGTTCAAGTCGGCATATCATCTCGACAACGGTCACAACCTTTGGTGGTTTCCTACCCCTGATCATAGCTGGAGGAGCATTTTGGCCGCCATTCGCCGTTGCAATCGCTGGGGGCGTACTGTTGTCGACTGTCGTATCGTTTTATTTCACTCCGCCAATGTTCGCCCTGGTGCATCGTGGAAAGCTTGACCAACCGCTTGAGGCAAACAACCAGCATTCCCAGCCTCAAGAAGCTATTGTTGCGCTTGTGGCAGAGTGAGGTTCGAGACTACTTCTCCTTGCAAATTGGTATGTTTCAAAGCCGTCGTTGTTCGAAGCGGGGTTCACTTTCTGTTATGGGCCGCACGCCGGACTTTGCAAAGTCTGGTTTCTGCGTATTGCTGTAATTGGGGCATCGCGCAGCATCGGTCAAAGTGGGCTCGGTGCAGACCTTCGCTGCGTTCCAGCTAACAGACCTCTTTGCGGACAAAGCGGACGTTCGAACTCAGACGCAAATAATAACTCCGCGCACAATTGGCAAACAGGCTCAATGCTGTGATCAGAACCTGACCCTAAACGCCAGCCCAACCAATGGCGCTGTTTCATAGGTCTGACGACTAATTTCCGCTCCATTCGCATCATCTAGCGTCAGGCGGCCGTCAAATTCTGCGCCTGCAAATACGCTCAATGAAACTCCAGGATTTGGGTTGTATCCAACGGAAAGTACGACGGGGACACTCTTGTCTTCGCCCACCCCGTCCTGCGCGAGACCTTCCCCATCCAACCTGAATCGAATTCTCTCCGATCGTGCGGTTAAGGAAAGATCTATGGTCTCAGTCAACGTGTAGCTCAGGGTCAACCCGGGGCCTTGTGTCGCTCCAATCCCTGAGCCAGTGTTCAAGTTCCAGCGATCATTTAGGTCCCAATCGATCAGCAGGGCCGGAAAAAAATCTGTACCACCATCGTCAAATTGAGAGAACGCGCCAAAGGCCGGTCCTATCGTCAGGCGCTCGTTAAGTTGCCAAGCAATACCCGCGAAAACACCGTAGGTCCTACCATCAGATGCGGAAGCTCCAATTTGATAATCCCACCTGATCTGTGGTGACACAAAAACTGTTGCTGTATCGCTCGCACGAAATCGCATGGGAACAGCAACGCGCAAGTCACGGATGTTCTCCCATGGCTGATTGTTCGATTGACTAAAGCTATAATCCAGCTTGCCAAAGCTGGTTGAAAGCCCAATGGAGTTTCCTCCTTCCAGATTGTAAAGTGCGGTAGCACGTAGAAATGCTCGGCTTGCAGAGAATTCACCGCCGTCACTCAAATCCGCGTCCCCTTGAAACGCAGCAAGCCCATCAACCTGATACGCCCAACCTAGCCGAGGCTGCGCGGCTGAAGGTAATGCTGCAAATCCTAGAGAAATAGCTCCAAAGCAGCACGTTAGAAAAAGGTTTTTCATATGGCATTTCCCACGTGACGCTGATTCCTTTTGAGTTGCCATTCCTGAACGAGCGTTTCAAGTCCCTAATGGTCGGCTCTGTGGACTGCGGAGACATGGCTACTCAATGACATATTTATACAATACGAAGCTTAAGCACTGACACTGATAACCTATAGCTGAATGCAGTTTATTCAGCGTGATGAGCAAGCTTGCCGTCCCATTCCTCTGACGAAACTTTGGGTTCCGGCGGGTCCGCAATGTACGACGGTGTCATTATCTGTGTTCCGTTTTCATTAAACACATCGACAATGTTTTCGCGCAAATCGGACAAAATCTTAGGCAAGCTCGATCCGCGCGAAGTGTATGCGTTGATCTCATAATTGATTGCGTAGTCAGCCAGCTGCGTCCAAAGCACAAAAGGTTCAGGGTTCTTTCTTAACCCTTGAGTACGATGAGCTGCCTCTATCAGCATCGCTTTGATTTTCTTTGGTGGCTCCTCGTATCCGATCCCTACTGTCGTGTGAACCAACAGCCCTCGACCATCC
This sequence comes from Ruegeria sp. B11, assembly GCF_056539785.1. Taxonomy (NCBI): domain Bacteria; kingdom Pseudomonadati; phylum Pseudomonadota; class Alphaproteobacteria; order Rhodobacterales; family Roseobacteraceae; genus Ruegeria; species Ruegeria sp. B11. The sequence goes on from NZ_JBQFVO010000009.1 coordinate 7,035, forward strand.
ACTTTGCGCGAATAGTTTACGACTTCGGAGTTGAGCAGCTGTGCATTTGGAATGCTAATCATCTCGTTCTTTATCGACTTAATGAGTGTTTCCATCAGTTTGATCTCGGTTACATCCCCAATCTTGTCGCCAACCTGAATTCGATCACCGACATTGGTACTGCGTCTATAGATGACAAACAGACCGGCCATCATATTCGAGACGACCGTGTTCGACCCTAACGATACCATGATGCCGGCAAGGATAGTCAGGCCTTGGAAGGCTCGAGAGTCAGATCCGGGAATATAAGGGTAGGCAAACACCAGCGCGATCACAATCAGCAAAGCCCTGCACAGCATTTTTGTTGGTGCAATCCAATGATCTTCAAAATCTTTCAGTTGGAAAGCGCCGCTCTCGACGTTGTCAAAAAAAAGATCGAGGCCTCGAATTCCCAACCGTGTCACAGCTGCAATGATTGCGAGCATGATCAAGTTGGGGATATATTCAACAATTGCCAAAACGACGGTTACGAGCGGCTCGCTGACATACTTCAAGAGGATCTGGGCAATGCCCTGGGTCTCGGCAAAGGAGAGCAGCACCAATGAAAGGTAGTAGTAGAAAAAGAACAGAAACAGGACCCACATCAATATGTGTATTGAATAGACGATAATCGACGCGATTGCCCTGCTTCTCAAGAGCGATTTCGTGGCTTCTTCAACACCTTCAGCTCTCTTTTCCAAGATGTTTCTAAAGTAGTCTAATAACATTCGCCGTTTCGCAAAAAACGCATAAGAAGTGAGGGCAAAGACTGCTGTCCAAGCAAAGGCAGCCATCGCACTATCTACTCGGCCCTCATTGGACCGAGCATCTCGGTATTGAAGGATTGCAGTCTCAATCGCTTCGGACTGAAGCCCAGCTAGAACTTCAATAACCATTTGTTCGTGCTCAGCATCAGCTTGGGTGGTGATCGTAACCATCTGCCCGTCAACGCGTATCATTTTCCCAAATTCGGCGTCCGAAATCTCAAGCTGTACTGAAGCTTTCGTGGATGCATTGGCGACTTGAGCGATCCGCTCCTCAATTTTTTTCGCTCGTTCGGTTGCGGGCAGCGCACTTGAACCGCGAACCACGAACAATTCTTCGCCATCCACTATCACCGGCGCAATAAACTCGGGATCTTCTCTCTCTTCAGCCGGTGCGAGGATTTCTTCAGACTGAGCAAGCGCAACAGTGCAGGAAAATAGAAGAGGCAGTAACCATAGCGTAAGAGCCCTCATGATTTTGCTCCTTCTGCGGGAATAATATGCACATCGCGTTGCGGGAACGGTATAGATATGCCTTCTTTATCAAACCGCTCTTTTGCTTGACCGGTCAGGTCCCAATAAACGGTCCAATAGTCATCAGACTTGGACCATGGACGGCAGAAGATGTTGACGGAGTTGTCTCCCAACTCACCCACGAAAATTTCTGGTTCTGGTGCCTTCAGACAAAGCTGGTGATGCGCAACCAAGTCTTTGAGCACTTCAATTGCTTGGGCAGCGTTGTCCGAATAGGCGATACCAAAGACCAGATCGACCCGACGTTCTTCGGATGCACTTACATTGGTAATGACATCCCCCCAAATCTTGCTGTTGGGAACTATAATAATCTGGTTGTCGAATGTTCTGATCTTGGTTGAAACCACCGACATCTCATCCACAAACCCAGATGAACCGCCCACTTGGATATAGTCGCCAGTGTCGAATGGCTTGAGGACCATGATCATCAGACCGCTTGCGAGGTTTCCCAGCGTTTCCTGCAATGCGAAACCTAGGATGAACGACAAACCACCGAGCACGGCAAAAAGCGGTGTGACGTTAACTCCGAACAAAGCTAAAACGACGAGTATACCAAGGACGAAAACGGCCCAGTATACGGCGGTGGCAATGAAGCGTTTCAGCATTCTGGAGATAGTTGGAATTTTGTTCAGACCCCGTTCAGTGACCCGGCGCACCATCCGAGCAATGAACATCATGGCCCAAACTGCCAACAAAACACCCAGACCGGCCATCAGCAGGCCTACGCCCCCATCCCACGAGAACAACCAGGCCCAAGCGTTCTGAAAAAGCGTTTGAAGGTCGGTAGTTTTTAGGGCTCCCGTTTTCAACGCGAGAATATAGTCAGAATGCGGTTCTAGATCTTCCGCCTTCGCGCCTTTCAAGGCCCATGCTTCGAGCACCAGACGATAGTTGTTGAGAGTTTCTGATCCAGAGTCGTTCAAAGAGGACAACTGAGACCGCAAGTTGTCTTCCCGAGCTCCGCTCGCCGACCGAAGTTGCAAGTTTACTTGCGCGACTTCTTCGAGCCGAGAGCGCACATAACTCTGCCAAGTACCAGCGACTTGGGAAAGCTCTTCCGCGGTTAGGGGAACAAGTAGGATCTCGAGATCGTCAGCCGCAATCATCTCATCAACGACTGCATTTTTTAGATCGTCATTCTCGACCTCCACAGCCTCTTGGTCGGCCTCAGTCTCTTGCGCGCCGGCAGGAAAAGCACTCGCTAATGCCGTGAACCAAATGAATGACCAAATCTTCAACGTTCTCAGTGCTCGTCTCATCTGTCTGTCCCTTACTTCTTTAACGGTCGAAGAGAGCATACACAGATGCAACAAATCCAGACTTATGTTTATGTTTGAATGTTTCCTTGTGACGAACCCCACGGATTTTTGGGTCGCCGTAGATATAGAGAACCTCTCAAATTCGCGGAACCACAGATCTGCGAATGAAACAGAAATTTCCGCAAAGGGGTCATAGACTTGCCGTGCACGTAGAATTGGGAGCCTTTTCCATTAGACCCATTAAACCGAGAATAACGGCCTCCTGGCGACACCACTCACTTGCGTCTCCAGGAGGCAACCAGACAAGTCTGGCGAATGCGCGAGCAACAGAGGTAATACAAATTCGCCACGCATTCGAATACTTGAATCTAAAATACAACAAATCAAGTAATTTTACGCGCGCCAAAAAGTTTGCTCTCGCGTGCATGAGAAATTCTTGTTTATTCCAGCTTACACGTCCGCTTCAGAAAACGTGGCGGCGCTGTGCAGATGGCGGGTGACGAACTTTGACTGTAGCGAACAGAATTTGCGCTCATGCCAACTTGGTTGACTAACAGCGGCCAACCGCACATTCGACTTAGTCTGGCCAGTCCCATGGTCAGACTAAATCCCCGCGTTGCCCATCATCCCAGATAGAGGTGACGCGGGGAACTTTGATCCATCTTTCAATCAGTACCGTAACACCAACACCCCAAAACTACCGCCCGCGTTGTTCACCTGGTTTCCCTCCGAACGATGCGGGTTTTTTTTGGGGGGGATGGGGATATAATGAGTTTCCATTTTGCAGAGCGACCGACTGGACCTTCTACTTCTGGTTTGGTCGATGGCGCAAGTGTTGGCCTCATTACCACCTGCTTTTCAAACCATTCGAAAGGACGCAGCCATTCATTTTAGTTTGAAGATTCGCGTTTTCGGTTTTCCCTCATATCTTCATTCTGCAATATTATAATGGGATTGTTCCTATGAAAACGACAACTAAGACCCTTGCTGCCGCTGCCGTTCTTGCATGCGGAGCAACCGTAGGACATGCCAAGGACAAAAAATATTCTGCCAAAAGACAACGCAGAGTTCGTAAACTATGGCGAGGAATCCGGCTGGAATATGTTTGTGGATTAGAGCCGAAATACTTGCCTGATCGAACGGGTGGATGAGAATACCAACGTTGTTCAAATGGGTCTGACCCCAGACAAAGATTTTGGCTACATGGGTGTTTTTACAAAGGCAGACATCGAATTTGAGGATGATAAAGCCTAGCTGCTCATGGACAACAAATTATACTATGGCGATACAACAGCGGCGCCACCTAATTTGGCGGACGGGTACAAAGGCGGTTATCTCATTGCCAACAATCCCGACTTCGTCACAGACGTAATGGAGCGCGAAACCATGATTGTAATGCCAGAGTCTAATTTTGCCTTCGAATTAAGCCTTGCTGGCACCAAGAAGGCAATTGAAGCGGCGCGTGAGTGCAATGCTTCTCTGACCAACTGATCGGTGTCGATACTTCAAGGCCGTCCACTTTGTGGGCGGCTTCGTTTGTGACTGCGCGAACCCTGTGTATCGAGGAAGCTTATAATCGATTTCAGGCTTCAATTTCGATCAACTCTGTTTTGTAACTTAGATAGTTAGTCCCTTTGTTCCAAAATAACTTTTTAGAGGCGCAAATATACGTGCGCTTCGGGCTCGATGGGGACGTTCGCTCGATCGCAACGAATGTCCACATTGCGGACAAAGCTGACTTTCGCCCTTCGGCGGCCTTCGCCTGCTTGCAGCCCGAAGCGGACATTCGTAACAAGATTTTGCAATTTCCGAGACTGGGTGTAGGTGCGTTTAAACTGCTACATGTATATGATTGATTTTATAAATTAATATGCTGAAACTTCGCCCAAAAGTTTGCATGCTACAGAGAACCCATCGAACAAACAGGCTCTCAGGCTTTTATACGGTGCCCAATTGCAGTTTACTCCCAATCACCAGCAGACGAGCGCCACGTTTTAGCTTCTGCGTCCCAAACACTGGCCGTAACGCAAGGCGTTGGGTTTATTCCGTCGCAATTGGATCCATGAATACCTGCCACAACAACGCGTTGGCGCCCAAAATCAACGACTGTCCAGCCTTGATTGAGCAAGGAGTGCACCTCTTCACCAACCCAAAAATGCGACATGCATCCGCCAGTCCCGCAATAAAGAGATGCGGCGCTTGAACACGCGAAACCAGACTCATTCAGAACCCAATCGCGTTGTAGGTCTCCGTCGAGATCGACCTTCTCAACCGCACCCCAATCTAAGTCAAATTGAGCGTCGTTGAATTCCGCGCAGGCCTGTGCCGCCAGATCAACCTTCGCCTGCAAACCGGGCGTAAGGCGCGATACATCAGCCGCGACATCTGGTGAGGTCCAAACAAGGCCCGAAGCAAGCACAATCCCGGCGACCAAACACTTCATCTGACGCGCTATTTGGAAAGCTGGTTGGCACAAGGTATCAATTGCACTGATCATATCGGTAGTCCCCATATTCCAGCCAGTTTGCCGAGCCTTCGTTAAAAATCAGAAACTCGGACCTGTCCTCCCCAAGCAGGGCCACGACAAATTCGGCTGGCGGCTCAGAATTTCCGAAGTAACTGTAAGCAGTCATGGCTCTGATCGACTCGCCGTTGACTGTTACTCGCGCGTCCCACTCTTCCCCCGAGTTGTCCAAAATTACGGGTTCGATCACGCGCTCTATCGCTCCGCCACCACAATAGACGATGCCTTCGGGGGGTTCGTAGTAGGACCGCTGGCTAGGATCTGAATCGCAGGCGGAACGAAGGGACCGAATTGCCGCGCTGGAACCTTTCAAGTCAAATATTCCGTAGCTGACATCTTGATCAATCATCGACAGGTTAACCGATGCATTGGCCGCAAGCTGGCCCAGTACAAAACCATAGTCCTCTTGACTATTGAAACTGACCTCGACGGGATAGGTATCAACGATCTGTACGGCAGCGTTTTCTGCGCCAACCTGAAATGCTCCAACTTCGGTGGCTCCGTTCTTCAAGAAACGAATGGAAAGCCCCTGCTTGTCCGTAATGTCCTGGCTGTCCTCATATCCAGCCGGAGCAAAGCGAATACGGTTACACTGAAGTTCCAGCGTCATGTTTCCGGTTTGAATAAATGCATTGGGAATAGGCCCAGAGTTGAACGACCACTCCGCTGATGCAGTGGTCGCCATAACCATCATTAGCGTCCCAGTGGAAATCGTTTTGAAACTCATTTTCTCTCTCCATGGTGTTACGGTTCGCACTGTCATTCAGCCTGAGATTCCGGCCAATTGCCCCGGCAACCAGGTCAGGAAACAGGTTCGCCGTATTCGTTTGCGCCTTCTTCCGAAGGGCGCGTCAACCACCAGATCATCAGAATGGACAGAACCAATTGAAGAATTGAGACAACAACAATACCGGTCACGCCCAGGACTGCCGCGGGTCCTCGTAATGCGTCAGGGTTCTCGGTCCCTTGCTCCAACACCGAAAAGAACGCCACGCCACCCAGCATAACAAAAAGCGTTGTAATGCTGAGCGCCATCGGCAGCAGCAAATACCAGCCAGGTCGTCCTGTATCATGCAGCCTTCGCCAACCGGCGGCCAGCATAGGTATGAGAACAGCCAGTTGAAAAACAGAGGACAGAACCCGAGATCCCTGCCCCGCTTCAGGGTTGGTCCCTAATAGGATCGTATCCAGCACAGCTAAAGCCGCACTCACGAGAACCACAAACAAGAAGAACCACCAGTATTCTGAGCGTATAGCCCGACCGGAAAACTGGAAGTATTTCGAGAAACACGTTTTAACGGCTTCACCAAATCCCATTTTTCAATCCTTTCTTAGTTTCTGTGCGGCCTCAGAACGCCTCGCGGACCCAAAAGCACGCCTTCGCCCTTCTGGGTTTTCCCGCCTTCTATTTTTGTTTGAACGCCAAAAACCTATCTTTCAAAAAGGTAGCGAAATTTACGCGCGGAAAAAATGTTGATTTATGAAAAATAAGATTCAAACATGCGAATTCGACTAAGCTTTATTTGACCCACGTTGTTATCGGCCCCGGCAATCAACTCGATATCGTTCCCCCGACCAATCCGTTGGCGACAAATCTTTGGGATAGGTAAGCACCGGATCGAGCTGTGCTCAATTGGCTGAGTAGAAGCGGACGCTTAAAAAAGGAGCATCCAATTTCACTAGATTCGATGGACCCTGATGGAGAAGAAAATGACCAAAAAGACAGTGATGATTGCAGGCACAACTTTGTTTGCATTGCTTGCGGCATGTGACGAAACGAGTACGTCTAGCGCGTCCGCCGAACCCACGCCCGCTCAGCAGGCATGTTTGCGAGATGTGGCCAAAACCACGAACAATTCGCAAGTCGTTGTGCTCTCGTCGGCGTTTAGCGAAGCTGGAACACAAGTCACTGTCGGCGTTGGTGAGGATCGTGCTCCTTGGAATTGTATTGCTTACACGGATGGTGCGACAGCTGGTATCGAGTTCCTGGGCGACGAAGGCGCACTGTAATCTGGTCGCTGTGTATCTCGAAAGCACCAGTCGTGATCAAATTTGAGTACCGGTAAGCTCAGACATTCAGACCTCGTAATAGGATTGGGTTTTAACATGCTCAATCATGCTAAGGTTGTAGAAAATGCCCGTAACCAACTCGGTTGTATTTGCGATCATTTGCACTTTTGTGGCTATTGTATCAGTCCCAAAATACAGCATGGCCCAAACTTGGGACATCGCATCCCAGCACTCTGTCAGTGGCGTAACGGTGTATGATACCGATGAGCTGTTAACGTTTGCCGGTCAGTTGGCCTTCGACCGGTCGGGGCGCATCACAGCGGCGGATGTCGCATCAACGATTACGCAGATCTACCGAGAAGACGGTTACTTCTTGGCTGAGGCCTGGCCTGGTCCCGATGGGCAGAGCATAGTTGTTGATGAAGGGCGTATTCAAACCATCGAAATAGAGGGGGTAGATACGCGCACGTTCCAAACCTTGGAAAATATCTTTCGCCCTCTCACTACCGCATATCCTATAACTCTAAAACGATTTGAGCGGGCCGTTATGTTAGCCGAGGACATACCCGACTTGGACGTGTCGACCGAACTTGATTACCCGGATCAGACTGGTGCTCGGCTGAGAGTATTGGGAGAGCCACTGCGAAAACAAGCCGGTAGCGCGACACTCGACAACCCTCCGCGTGAGCTTGGAGAAGCGCTTAGTTTTTATGTCGTACAAGAGTTTTATTCGACGCTGACCGTCGGAGATTTGCTGCGATTTGAGGGATCAGGCAATTACAATTGGGACAAAGACGAAGAACACTCATTGTGGGGCGCTCTTACCTATCGCACGCCGCTGAACAGCAATGGTCTATACGGTGAGATTTTTTATGGGAACGTCAACGCAAAACGCGACATTTCAGGGGACTTTGCCAGAACAGATATTGACGGCGAGAACTTCACCCTTGCGTTGGGCTATCCTGTGATCCGCGATGTTGCTCGTTATGGATACCTGCTTTTGGATTATCGCCTTTCAGAATCGGATTCTGTTAGCGGTGGCGTTCCATTGTCCAGTGACGCAAGTGTTGTTGGCCTTACCTATCTGTACGGGCAAAACTATTCCAAAGGGCAAGCCCTTGAAGCCGGGTTAACACTGTCTTTTGGCGACAATGACAACGACACCACAGACGCAAACTTTGACGACGGGAACTCTTCGTTCTGGCACCTACGAGGCGGCGTCGGATACGAAAGCCCACTTACGGGCTTGTCGCCCAACACAGCTTGGCGCACCGAGATTTGGGGGCAGTACACAACAGACCGGTTGCCCTCTGTTGAAGAGTACTTCCTTGGTGATCGTTATGCTTTGCGCGGATATCGATTTGACGAAGTAGACGGTGATTCCGGGATTTCTGCGATATTCGAAATATCTCACTCCTACTTCCCCAGCTCTCAGAGCATTCATCGGCTAACGCCCTTTGCCTTTTTCGACGTGGGTTACATCTCGAACAATGACCCTGCGAGTTTTGAAGTTGATAATGCTACACTGGCATCCACAGGTCTGGGTTTGGACATCGAGTTCAAGCAAAACCTATTTCTGTCCGGATACGTCGGTGTCCCTTTGAGAGACGGCCCTTTAACCGAATCTGGCGATCCTGGCGCGTATCTTGCTCTGACAACAAGTTGGTGAGGATGTTATGAAACGGAACCGCATTGTTTTACTTACTGCAGCTTGTTTGATTGCAGAACTGGCCGCTACTCAGGTCGTTGCCCGCGGAAATCACTACGGGTGGTGCCGAGGCGTAGGGAACCCGCACCAGTCGAGCCAAGGATGCGGGCAGGCTGGTGGGCAAGGGGCAGGTAATCAAGTTACTGGCCCAACTCAGCCGGTGGCAAATCAGTTGCCGCCTAAGGGAACGCAGCAAACACCCACGTCCGTTACTGTTCCAGTCCTTGCTCCGGGCGCGGTTCCGAACGCAATTCCCGGTCAGGTTCCTATTGCGACACCAATAGCGGTTCCTGGTCAGGTTCCCACACCGATAGTAGCGCCGACGCTAACTCCGCCTTTGGCACCAAACGCGACACCAAACCGGGTTCCGACAGCTGTTCCCAATCAAGTTCCACCATTGGCTACCGGTCCTACCGCGGTGCCGCCGCAAGTTCCGACTGCAACTCCTAATCAAGTTCCGACAGCTATCCCTGGCCAGGTTCCGCCTCAACCTACCGGCCCAACAGCGGTACCGCCACTTGTGCCAACCGCAACGCCAAACCAAATACCAGTCGCAGTTCCTGGTCAGGTCTCACCTCAGCCCACTGGACAAACTGCTGTGCCACCGCTCGTCCCGACTGCAACACCAAACCAGATTCCGGTCGCAGTGCCCGGCCGTGTTCCGCAACCCAGCGGTACTACGGCGACACCCCCGCTTGTCCCAACCGCAACCCCCAATCAGGTTCCCACGGCGGTTCCTAGCCAGGTTCCACAGTTGACGCCGAAACCGACGGCAACTCACGTGGCCGTCCCAGGACATCCGAAACCTCAAGGCGTCGTGACAATCATGCGCCCCAAGCCGAGGCCGACAACCGGTAGTGTCCAGCAACCTAGCACAACACAAGTGACCCACCATTTAACCCACCAAAGTAATGCGAAGAAACACGATCACGTCGCAGCAACACCTGGACGACATGACCCGCACGACCTACCGAGATTCCGCAACGCGGCGGCCAAGGAAGACTGGGAATGCGTTGCCAGCGGATTTGGACAGCGCCGGTATGATGCTGGGCGAGGCGTGTTGCTGAACAACGGAGCGTTGCGGCACCTCGGAAACGTGGACGCAATGGCCCGGGATGTACCTGCTCGGCATCCAAAACACTCTGGGTGCATTATTTCGGTTAAACGAAAGCAGCGCTGAAGCTCGCTTGGTAGGTTTTGCGCGGACAATGAGATTAATCGACCACTAGTTTGTCAATTGTCATCTGGTTAATCGGATTTCGCATTACCCTTATTCCCTGGCGTTTACGTTGACTGACGTAGCCCAACAATGCTCCGTACCTAAATTTACTTCACATAGGCCAACACTCTAAAGTGCCGCACTTCCAACAAGAGCCTCCGACCATCTGGGCAGTTCAGGTTAGGCACGCGAAACTTTGCAAAGTCAGCTTTCTGCGCGTCGCTGACATTAGTGCTTTCAGCAGCATCGGTTGGTTTGGGCTCGGTGCGGTCATTGGCAGGTTTCTAATGAATGTCTGCCTCGCGGACAAATCCACCTTATGCTCATCGTTTTCTGATGGCTGGTCTCACACCAAAGCGGACCTTCATTTCGAGCTTTACATCCTCCGAGATGCGTACGAAGCGGGCATTGCTCAAGGCGACCAACGCACAGTATCTGGCATCCGTCGCTTGCGACTACTAAACTGTCGTACCAGAGATTAATTCGCAGTCGTCTGACAGCCTCTGGCCTAAACACAAGGGGCTAGACACCAGAGCTGAAGCGTGGCTGGATTGCTTAGAGATTGTCTAGTCGGACGGAGATCCCCAAAATTGAAAAGAAATGCACACAAGCTGTTAGTGACTTCCGCTATTGCTATCGCTCTTTTGGCCTCCGGTGCGGTATTTACTGCTTCCACTCAACCAGCAAGCGCAGAGGCTGGTTATTTCTGGGATGAAACCGTTGAGTCTGTAGATAGAAGCCCTTGGATATTTGAAGGCACAAATGTTTTTGGCGAATTAGCACGAGTTCCACCGTCAGATTGGGTACGTACTTTGGAAAAAGCGGCATACCCAACTGAGCTTGAGACTTTTGTTTTCACAGCTAGCAATAATGAAGAACAAAACATCAACGATTGGTTGCATCAAACGCATACCGATAGCTTTTTGATTTATCACGATGGCAAATTGGTCGCTGAAAAGTACTTCAATGGCATGAGAGCTGATACGCCTCACCGCATTCACTCGATCACCAAGACAGTGTTGGGTATGGCAGCAGGGCTGGCGGTTGAGGCAGGAGAATTAGATCCTAAAAAGCTGATCACCGAATACCTGCCAGAGTTGGAAGGCCCAGCATTTAAAAATACAACGGTTAGACACCTACTTGATATGACCGCTGCTGTTGATTGGAAAGATGCTTCTAGCGGCTACCTAGACGATGCCGGTGATCTGTTCTGTGCGTTTGGTCAGGATCTCTCTGAAAAAGTTGAAATTTGCGATACAGAGTCTGGCGTTAAGGAGTACATGATCTCTCTTAGTGATCGCGAGACCTTGGTAGAAGACGGTGAAGTTTATAGTTACCGTTCAGTGCTATCTGCGTTGCTGGGTATAGTTATCGAGTCGGCAACTGGAGAAAGCTATCTGGATGTACTGGCCGAGTTGTGGCAGGACATCGGTGCTCAAGACCCTGCATATAGCGAACTAGGGCCAAAAAGGATTGTGCAAACGAGTGGTGGGTTATTTACCAGCTCTCGTGACCTATTGCGATTTGGCATAATGATGCTGGACAACGGAAAGGTTAACGACACTCAAGTTATTCCTCCAGATTGGATAGCTGACACGATTCAAGCAAATGATGACGTTATCGCAGCTTATGAGAAAAGCGCATATGCAGAGGTGTTTGAAGGCTTCCACTACCGTAATCAAGTTTGGGTGAAAGACAGGGAAAAAGGCGCGTTTTACGGCATTGGTGTCTATGGGCAGCTGTTGTATGTGAACCAAAAAGCCAATGTGGTTATGGTGAAGCTATCAAGCCAGCCAGACGTTCAAAATACACCTATGTACCTGGACTCTATGGTTGCGATGAAAGGCATTGCAGAGACTTTGAGTAAATGAATTTCAGATTATCTTAATCTAGCAAGCTGAGCCAAATGGCTCGGCTTATACTACGGAAAGACTTAACAGTGTCGTCGGGTTAGTACCGGGTGACCTCGACTGCGACCGCAGCAAACACCACACCAATCAACAGAGCTTTTGTATTCACTGCCGAAAGGCTGGGTAGTTTAACCCGAAGAGACAGGGCTATTATCACACCCCCTGTTAACCCAGTTGCAATTGAATAGATCATGCTACTTTTGTCTGCGTTGAGACCGATCAATATGCCGACTGCAAGCGACGCGACAAAGTATGCGCGTAGCCATCCAGACATGTGTCCGGGGTGGGTTTTATAGAGAAAGATATTCACCCCAAACAAATGCAATGAATAAGCCAACGTTCCAACAGCGTACAGCTCAGGTGATGTTCCCGTCGTTTGCATGACGGTAATGGCAAGCAAGCAGTTATAGGTTCCAAGTGCCACTGTGTCCAAGCCAAGCGACAACCTGTTATCGGCCCCCGTTTCGCGACTGGCTTCCAGCAAGTAGTAAATGAGAAATCCTAGGAGCGAATAACCGAACAGCGAGTTTTCCCATTTGCCATTTGCAGCCAAATCGGCCGACAATTCACCGATTTTTGGCAGTAAGAAAAGGAAAGCATAGCCAAGTCCGATCCCTGATGAAAAATCAGAAAGCCAGCCTGCTAGGGCGGGGAACTTCCAGTAAAAAGACACGCAGAAGACGTGAACAGTGCCGATGACTGCAATTGATGTTATCGCGAGGTATGTCGACGCGTCGAACACGGCTAATATCCAATGAACACATTACACACCGATGAGACACCCCTTGGGAGCGTTTGCACAACCCAAAAAGTGAAGAAGGTGCGGTTTGAATAGAACACTCAACGACAGCTTTCTTCTGAACTTCCGGCATTGATGCACGGTGCAGAAATTTGAACTTAGGGCTCCTTCGAGTCCTTCGCCGCGTCCCGCCTAAATGTCAGGTTTTGAGTTCTCGGAGGGAAGGCCTTAGATAAAAGCCATTGGACATTGCTGAACGGGTGTTACGTGAACACGTTCAGAGAATCGCCGATTCTCCACTTAAAAACTTGATTTTTAAAGATTTTCTCAAGGGTTTGTGGAACGTCACAGATCTTTGACTCAATCGATGGCAAAAACCTCAAGAAATTAGTACATCACGTCATTCGTATCTGACCCAAACGTCAGGCATTTCTGACCCAAACTGAACTGCGTGCCCAGATCTTTCAACTATTCAGAGCAGTAAAGTGTTTTTCAGTTTCATTGACTCCGATTTTTGGGATCAACGAAAGAGCGCACGCTAAAGAACTGACAGATAGTTTTTCCCCGCAAATCTCGAACTCCGTGGACAAGCAGTCCGATGCTGGCGTTCACGACTTGACCTTTTGCTTGGTCGGCTGACCGCAGGTGGGACAATGATCGACCTGTGATATTGTTTCGGTATGCACGCGGTTTCGGATATGATCGGCAGCGCGGCGCGAGAGACCCAATTGCTTGCGAACTGCGTCAATCTCTTTCTCATCGGCCTCGCAGATATCGCCGTCTTCCAAGGCCTTTCGAAATTCACGTTCCAGGCTGGCCCGTCGGCGGTGCAACTGGTCGTTCAGGCCGCTGGCAATGATCCCTGCAGGCAACGCAGCCATACCGATGCCAATCACGGTGATCGCAGCGCCGAAGATCTTACCGGCAACTGTCACGGGCGTCACGTCGCCATAACCAACGGTCGTCAGCGTTGCCATCGCCCACCACATCGCTGCGGGGATCGAACCGAAGGCATCCGGTTGCGCTTCGTGCTCGGCCAGCCAAGCACCGCTGGCCGCAAAAATCAGCATCACCATCAGGATGAAGAAACCTGCAAAAAAGGCGCCAGCCTCTTCCTCAAACACAGCAAGCAGCATGCCGAGCGCGGGGGAATACCGCGTGAGTTTAAGCAGCCGCAACATGCGGAAGGTACGCAGCAGACGCAGGTCAACCGGGAAGATCAAGTAGAGCAGCGCAGGTAAAATCGCTAGTAAATCGATGATGGCGATCGGGGAGACGGCCCACGCAGCGCGCGTTTTGTAACTTGGATTTTCAGTGGCGACCCACAGCCTTGCCGCGTATTCGACCACGAAAACAAACAGAGAAAGACCCTCAAAGAGGTTCATAGCCAGGCCCCAACGGAAATATATGGAGTCAACCGTTTCCAGGATAACGGCGGCCACGTTCAGCGTGATTAGGGCAATTAGAGCTATTTCAAGCAACCAGGGACCGGTGGCCGCCCGGTCCGGGCGCTCGAGCCACCAATAGACTTTTCTTTTTAGATAGCCTGAACTTGTAAGTGCCTCACTCATGTCGAAACTGCGTCCAGGCGCGCGTCAGGGGGATCGCGATTTGCGATAGCAAAGCTGTCCCCCAGATCAGATTGCCTACCAAAGAGGGGACATGTGGGACGACAAAGAAACAGATGATTGCCAGCACTATCCCGAATACACGCACGTCCCATCGCCCGAAATCCGACGCCAAACGATGTTCTATGACGTTTTGAAGCACCCAAAGCATGGCGATGTAACCGGCAAGACCGAAACAGCCTATAGCGGCATATTCGGTTGGATATGGCTCCCAAAATCCGACTTTGACCTCGGCAGCAAGAGCCACGCCGACCATGACGCCGCAAAGCATCAAAATCAGGTGCGCAAGCCACCAGATGACCAACGTCGACACCTTTTTGTCTTTTGGTTTGGCATTGCCGACAAAGTCGAAATAGATCCAACACATCACGAACATCGAAACGCCACCGATGACGAAGTTGACCAGTACGTCCGGTGATACTTTGTAAATTCCTTTTTCGGACAGGGTGACGACCAGTTTGAAGAACCCTTCGCCTAATACGATCAATGTTAAAAGAGCAAACCGTTCAGCCATATGGCCAAGACGCGGGACAAACCTCTCGAAACGCAGGACTGTGACACCGGGGATCATATACATCGCCTGCGTGGCCACCATTGCGACGGCAAACACCCAGTAAGCAAGAGGAGCAGGCAAAAAGGCTGCAATCGCAAAGATCACCGCAAAGACCGAGAAATTGCGGATCTGGGCCGTCGACATCGACTCGCCTGATGAATTGGCCCGCCGGGCTCGATAGTACAGCGCCGCGATCATGGCCCTGTTCGCAGCAAATCCTAACGCGAAGAAAACCCAACCCTTTCCGTCAATAGCCGGGATCGCCGCTGCCATGAACATCACCGTGCAGATCATCACGGCCATGATCAGCCGATGCCAAAAGTCGGTACTGACGTAGATCGAGTTGAATATGCTGAGTTCGCCCCAAGCGTACCAGAGCGTTATGAAGACTCCGGCGAACACAAGAAACCCATGCAGATCGAGATGATGCGACAGGTAATTGCCCAATAGAAAGATCGTCACGACGTGGATCAGGTCGTAGAACAGCTCGGCCCAGTGGACATGGTCGTGCGCGTGGTCGAGGTCTTGGTGATGTTGCGGCTTCCGCCAGATGGGGTGATCATGCAGTGCCATAAATTAGGAACTCTTCCAGGTTGAAGGGCTGTAGCGGCCGGCATTCGGCCACTCCGACTGAGTTTTTAATTTAAGAGGAAGGTTGTCGCGGAGACTTACGTCATGCAACCCCCACAATGGTTGTTCAGCGATGGCAGGCCGGGCGACACCTGTCCGATCGTGGTTTTTTTTGCGCCGGAAGTGCCTGGTATTCACTGGTGTCACGCGGCCCTGTCGTCTCGTAGATGCAGCAGGAAGCGGGCGTAGTTTTCCTCGCCCTGCGCACCGGTCACGAGGTGACGTTGATCGAACACCATTGCAGGCACGCCCCGAACACCTTGGCTGATCCAGAATTGCTCTTTTTGGCGCAAATGATTGGCCCGATCTTGGCTTTGCAACATGTCTAGCGCATCCGCGCGGTTCAGCCCGATGCCTGCGGCCGCGTCGGCGAGAACCTGCATGTCCGAGACGTCCTCGCAACGGGTGAAGAAGGCCGCAAAAAGTGCCTGCTTCATCTCGTGGCCTTTTCCTAGTTCCGTTGCCCAGTCAATCAACTGATGCGCTCGGAAGGTGTTATACATCCGCATGTCATCGGTGTAGTTGAACTTGAACCCAAGTGCTGCGCCCATCTCGCTGAGGCCGGCACGCGCCTTGATCGATCCTTCCAAAGTGGTCCCGTATTTTGCCGCCAGATGTTCGCGTAGGTTCACGCCACCCTCGGCCATCTGCGGGTTCAGCTCGAATGGATGCCAATGGATATCTAGTTCGGTCTGGGTGTCGCGCGCGGCTTTGGCAAGTTGGTGGTAGCCGATCACACACCAAGGGCAAACAACGTCTGACACGATATCGACGCGAATGGGCAGAGCAGCTTGCACGGTTTAGGTTCCTTTTACATCGCTGGAAAAGCGCGACGCGTTTTCCTTAGCAAAGGCGCTGGCATCTGCGTTGGCATCCCAGAATTGGGGGTTGGCCTTTGGGATGGTCAACGCCCGCTGCACGGCCGGCCGGGCGTCAATACGGTCGAACCAGGCGTTCAGATGCGACAGGTCCGACACATCTACCCTTGCCCAGACATATGCACGCGCCCATGGGAACAGCATCATGTCAGCTATGGTGTACTCGTCTGCAGCAATCCATTCGCGCCCGTCCAGACGAGAGTTCATCACCTCCATCAAGCGGCGGCTTTCGTCCACGTAGCGACGGATTGAAAAGGGCTCTTTATTGCCATTAGGCGCAGCGATGTGCTGGAAATACATCGCCTGTCCCATCATCGGTCCTACGTGCCCAACCTGAAACAGCATCCATTGCATGACCTCGGACCGTTTGACCGGGTCCGATGGCAGAAATTTTCCGTATTTCTCGGCCAGATACCACAGGATCGCGCCGGATTCGAAAATCGCGCGCCCTTCCGAACGGTCTTCGATGGTCGGGATCTTTCTTCGGCGAGCGCTGCAAGATGGCGGGCTTTTGACGCTACATACGGCCAATGCTGGTGATCTGGTCACGGAAGCATCCCTGTTTGCAGACCGCTATCACTGCGACGCTGTGACCGAGCTTTCTACGACGGTCTTATTCCTCCCGAGGGACGAATTGATGACGCACTTAGAGGATGCACCTTCATCAGATCATCTTTTGATCAGGGCGTTTGAACAAACAGCGAGAGATCTGCAGGTTTTGCGGACCCGCATTGAAATCATGCGCCTGCGAAAGGTGAAAGATCGGCTGGATGCCTATCTCGAACTGTACGGTCCACCGGAAGAAGGCGGTTGGGTGCGTGTTCGTGTTGCCGATTGGATCGGAGTGACGCCCCCCCGCGCTGTATCGCGAGCTGGCGAAGTGTCGAGCGAAAAATGACGTTCACCGTCTCGCAGCTAAATCGTAGGTATCGGCTCAGTGTTGCCATTTTCCAAGGTGACCACGGTTGGTTGTTCGCAGCCCAAAGCAGTTATTTTCAACTAGAACATACAGTTTTTAGATCATAATACCTTAGAGTTTCGTTACATTGAGCAAACTGATCCTGAGTGTGCTCGGAAAACGCCCAAGGGGCTCACTACTTTGTAGATCACGAGTGAGTAGGCACCTTAGAGTAATTCCATCATCGATGAGGTTAATCACTTGGACAGTTAGCCTTCAGAAAACAGGGTTATACACTCGTAAGCATGGCGATGAAATAGCTTCGGTTGATGCAGGCAATTGCGTAGCGCAAGAAAGGTCCATCAGCGTAAAAAGGCAAAGACAGAAACCATCTATGTCCCAATTGCATGAGTATTTTTCGATTTTTTCACAGGACTTTGCGCTTCCGACACTCTATCTCGCATAGTTCCTGGAAACACTGGGTTTGCCTATTCCCGGTGAGACAGTTCTGATTTCCAGCGCCGCTATTGCAAGTCAGGGCGACCTCAACATTTTTTTGGTGGTAGTTGTCTCGGTCGTGGCGTCGATGACAGGTGACAACGTTGCGTATTTCATAGGTCGCTGATTTGGGCGCAAGGTCATTCTAACATATGGGACAAAAATAAGGATCACACAGGAAAGATACGAAAAAGCTGAGCAGGTAACCGAGCGCTTCGGTGCTTATGTTGTTGTCGTCGCTCGGTTCTTTATCTTACTGCGTCTGCTAAACGGTCTCGTGGCCGGCGCCACGGGAATGCCTTGGCAAACATTTCTTCTGGCCAATGCAATCGGATCACTGCTTTGGGTAAGCTTCTGGACAACACTTGCATATAAACTCGGTCAGAGTGTCTCGTTGCTTCCTTGGGTGACGCACCATTTAGCAATAGTAGCCAGCATTGTGGTTGTAATGACCTTGTTGCTTATAGCCGTACTATTTATCCGTGCTAGGCATGTTGGCAGAGACAAAAGCGTTTAACTCGACAACAAACCACACGCCGCTTTTTGATCAACTGTTCTCGAAAAACCAATCACTTTGAGAGCATATCGTTTTGGACGCATCCATACTTAAATTTGAGCCTATTGTTGCCCTGACTAAAACTTTGGTCGCGGCTGCAACCCAGCTTTCTTGACGTAGAAGAATCGTGCGTATTGACTGACCGGGAGCTTGGAAGGAGCCCGAGGCAACATGGCAATTATTGGATTGGTGACAATTGTACTCGTTGTTGTGTCTCTCCTTACTGGCCGGGTAACTCCAGTCATAGCGTTGATATTGTTCCCGCTCGCAGGAGCATTATTGACGGGTTTCGGTCCTGCGGAACTGTCGGAGTTCTTTAACTCAGGTCTGCTTCGAGTTGCGCCGGTCGCCACGATGTTCATCTTTGCGATACTCTTCTTCGGCATCTTACAAGACACAGGCCTTTTTCGCCCGATTATCAATTGGGTCATCGGGGTGACCAGGGGCAACGCGGTGGCAATTACTGTTGCCACGGCAATGGTCGGCGCTCTGGCCCATCTGGATGGCGCTGGTGCAATGACATTTCTTCTTACTGTTCCGGCCCTGCTACACTTTACGTCGGGCTTGGGATGAAACGGTATTTGATGTTGATGATGCTGTGCTTGGCTGCCGGCCTGGCGAACATGCTTCCTTGGGCAGGACCATTGGGCAGAGCTTCTGCTGTCTCGGGTATTGATCTGACTGTGCTTTGGCACCCTCTGATACCCATCCAGATTATCGGGCTGGTGCTGTTGGCGGGATTTGCGATCCTGATCGGACTACGCGAGAAACGCATAATGTCTCAAACAACAGGGACGGTTGCTCCGACTGGCAGCATGGCACAATACGCCTTGAAGGTGACTGACGAAGAATTGGCGCTGGAACGCCCTCAATTCATTTTCGTAAATGGGGGGTTGTTTTTGGCGACGGTCGTAGCGTTTGTGGTGGGTTTACTGCCGCCTGCATTTCTCTTCATGATCTCGCTTTCGTTGCTTCTACTCATCAATTACCGCGACGTGGACAGCCAAATAAACCGGATGAAAGCGCATGCGCCTTCCGCGCCGACAATGGCTACGATTATCTTTGCTGCTGGGGCGTTCCTGGGCCTTATGGACGGTACAGGAATGCTCCGGGTTATGGCTGAGCAGTTGGTCGAGATCTTGCCTGAAAGCGTTGTACCAACATTACATATTTGGGTCGGGCTGATCGGCGCACCGCTTGAGTTGGTGCTTAGCACGGACGCATTTTACTTTGGTTTGATGCCGGTGATGCTGGAAGTTGTGGAACCAACTGGCGTCTCAACCGAAAGCATTGTCTATGCGATGCTCATCGGCAATATCATTGGCACGTTCATCAGCCCGTTTTCGCCCGCCCTTTGGCTTGCACTTGGATTGGCCGGTGCAAGCATGGGGCGGCATATTCGGTACTCGCTGCTCCCATTATGGCTGTTTTCCATCGCAGTTTTTGGGGTCGGTTTTTTGTTGGGCTTGTACTGAACCCATTCCCAAAAGCACTACAACAGGCTTGGTACGACTGTTTTCTGGAAGACTCATGGTTGGCTGGTCGGCAGCCCGAAGCGGGCATTCATCGCCGAGCTTAGCAATCTTCGACATGCGCAACGTTGCTACCGTCCCCGAAGCCAGCACGAAGGTCAGCTAAGGACACACTCATCTCACATGTTAGCCGTCTCAGCCACTCGCATGTTGATATCTTTTCTCTGCGTCCATGCTTTCATGTTTTGCTGAACGAACTGATCGATAGAGGTTGGTCGTGATCCGGTCAGCTTCAGCACACTGTTAGTGACGCGATCCTCTGACCCGCCAGCAATTACACCGTCCATTGCCGCCAGAGTTCTTGCGTATTCTTCCGGCAATCCGAGGCTTTGATGACGCTCTGTCAGTTCATCGACGGTTAGGTGATGATGGGTGATCTTCCGCTCCAATTGATTGCTCAGTGTTTCGGCAACGACATCATAAGAAATCGCTTCCGGGCCAGTGAGTATATAGTCAGTGTTTTCGACTGATGGAGTGACCAGCAGCGCCGTTGCACAGGCTGCTATATCGCCAGCATCGATAAAGCCCACTCGGCCGTCATCTGTCGCTGTGTAGATGGCGGACTCATCGCGAATGGGATCACGGTGATGAAGCTCTGAGAAGTTCTGCATGAACCAGGTTGGACGCAATACGGCCCATTCTGGAGCGTTGGAGCGCAGCCAAGTGTGGACTGCGCCCATCATGGGTCCGCCTTCTTCCAAAGAAGAAGCGCTGAGTAGCACGAAGCGTTGGACGCCAGCGGCAAGTGCCGTCTCAAGACCGGGCTGCATTGCGCCCAGTGAGTCCACGGTGTCTGTGGGTGCTACGAGGTAAACAGCCCTGACGCCTTCGAAAGCTTCTGTGAACGTAGACGGATCGCTCCAGTCGAAACGCACGTCGTTTTTGTTCTGAGGTCTGCGTGTTCCCACGCTGGAGGCCAGCCCTTTTGCATGTAGCTGTTTGACGACGCGGCTTCCCGTTTTTCCGGTGCCGCCGGTGACAAGAATGGAACTAGTCATCAATAAAGTCTCCCAGCTTCGACTTAAGAACTTCGACGCCGCCGACGGCGTTTAGCAGAACTAGCGGGTTCCAGTAGTCGCGATAGCGCGTGATGCGTCCGTTTTGGACCTCAATGACCGATATGTAGTTTTGATCATAGCGCCCGGCCTCACCTTCACCTTTGCAGGAGAATTCCAACACAAAGGTTTCACCGTCTTTCGCGACATGGGTGACTGCCGGGCTCATGGATTCAAAGCTGATGAGGCTTCCAGCTTTTGGCAGATAGGCGGCCATCGTTTCTCGGCCACGGAGTTCTCGCACTGACCCTTCTGGAGAAAACGGGAACTCGAACACGATGCCTTCGTCACACATATCCAGGAAGTTCTCGCCTGCTTCTGCGATGATTGCATCTCCGAGGGCACCGCGCAGCATCGCGCCAAAGCTGGGTATGTTATTCGTATCAGACATTATTTCTTTACCTCTTGTTGTTCCCTTAACGGGTGGGTTGTTCTGTGACTGGTGACTTGGTTTATGCCGCTTTTCCAAACTGCATGATAAGGACGCCGGAGATCGACAGCATAGCACCAGTGATGCGATAGAAGTCCGCTGGTCGAGCAGCGTTTCCAAGTAGCCCGTTCTGGTCCAGGATGAGTGCCATCGTCATTTGTCCGGCGACTACTGCGGCAATAAAAGCGGCGGCCCCAAAGCGTGGGATCAGAACCATGGTCGCCATCACGTAAATGACACCAATCACACCTCCTACCCACGCCCAGGGAGGAGCCGCATATAGTATTGATAAGCTTGGCAATGTCGGTCGAAGCCATGCGATGCCGACCACCAGGCAAACGAATGAAATTCCAAACGACAACAGAGTTGCCCAGAGTGGGTGACCAGCCGCGCGGCTGAGCTCTGCGTTCATTCCGGCATGGATGGGTATCAAGGCCCCGCAAAGCAGAGGCGCAAACCAAAGAAGTGCGATTTTCGGGTCCATCTTCGCGTCCTTTCCACAAGTGCCAAAATTGGGTTGCAGTATTTAAGGGTTTGCTCCAGATTGCATCGGAACGATACCGTTTCGTCCTATCTAAGGGAGAATCACGATGGAACGCAATAGTTCCGACGTAAGAAATCCTGATCGGCCGCGTCGGAAGCCGGCCGGGGCTGCCGTTTTGCAAGACACGGTGACAGAAGCAATCCAACGCGCTTTGTTCGAGGAATGGGCGGAAACGGGTTACTCGTCTCTACGAATGGAGCGCATTGCGGCTCGCGCAGGTGTCGGAAAGGCGGCGCTCTATCGAAGGAGTAAATCCAAGTTTGAACTGGTGACCAAAGCGGTGAAATCAGCGGCCACGAATATCACTCCAATTCCGGACACAGGATCTTTTGAGAAGGACGTTGCCAGGCTTATGCGCAGAATGGCTGCAACTCTGCGCCATCCGCTTGTGAGGCGGATTCTGCCGGACCTACATGCTGAGCACGCTCGTTCTGATGAATTGTCAGAATTGCTGGAGAGTGTGACGCGGGATCGCCAGGCCCAGGCAATGGTTATGTTGGACAGAGCCATTCAGCGTGGCGAGCTGACAAAAGACACAGATCGGCAAATGATCCTGGATATGTTTATCGCACCGCTCTACTGGCACGTCATCGTTCAGCATCGACCTGTCAGATCAGCAGACATTCAACGATTTACCAATCTGGTACTAAGTGTATAAAAATAAGCAGTAATCATAAAGCAAGTTGAATAACTGAGACGAAAGTCGCTTGGGTTTTCGGCACAGCCTAACAGCCTAGGGAACCCAATTTTTATGGGTGATCGCATAATTCAAAGCTTCGAGATCTTCAGTCAGCTGGCTGTATGAGATTGGCCCTCCCAGGCACACCCTGACCGCTTCGTCGGGTGCGCCTGTTACCGTAAAGGCATTGCTCGGCATAACTCCGACTTGTCGATTGGCCATGTGGCTCATCACGTCAGCTCGGCTAGACCATTCGGGCAGCTTGAGCCAGATATTGAATGCTTCGTTGCTGCCGACGAAGTCTTGGTCCAGCATAATCTTGGCCGCCAAGTTCTGTCTGCGGTTGGCCTCATTGCGTACGAACTTTTGCACCGCCGCGGCTGTACCATCCTCGATCCATCGCGCCATCAAAGCTGTTGTGATTGGTGACGCCATGACATTCGTTGCCTGCAAGGCACGCGTGAAGTGGGTTTTCGACAGCCCGGACGGAACCACCGTAAGCGCAAGCCTCAAACCAGCGCCCAGACACTTCGAAAGACCCGCGATGTACCACCCCAATTCGGGGATCTGCTGTGATATAGGCGGTGGCGCATCCGACGACACGAAACGACAAGCGTCATCTTCAATCAAAGGCAAACCGTACTTGTCCAAAACGGACGCGATCTGCTGACGTCTCTCCATCGGAATTGTAAGCGTCAGGGGATTTTGCAGCGTCGGGTTCAGATAAAGAGCAGAAGGTGTGTGCTCTTGGATAGCGGCATCCAGATCATCAGGAAGAATACCGCTGTCGTCTGATCTCACGCCAATTAGCAGGATGCCAAGTTGAGCGCCTATGGCACGAATACCGGGATATGTCACGCGCTCACAGATCACGGTGTCTCCGGGCTTGGTGAGCAATGTCAGGATCGACAGCAAACTGGCATGTGCGCCAGGCGTGATTGCCAATTGGTCTGCTGTAACGTCGATATCATTGATGTTCATCCAGCGCGCTGCGGTCTCCCGGTCTTGCCGGCTCCCGATAATGGATTGGTAGCGAAGCAGAGGAACTAAGTTTGCAGCAACATGTGTGAGGCCTTGTTCCATACGGGCCACCAGAGCCGGATCATCTGGCTCCGGGGGCATGTTCATGTTCGGGTCTTCTTCCAGCGCGCGGCGTGGGTCTGCTTTTTCTGCTGTTTCTTCTGGGTTCCGGATAAACGAGCCCCGACCGACAAAGGTGTCGATATATCCTCGCTTCGCAGCCTCTGAGTACCCGCGAGAGACAGTTGTGAAATCCAAGCCAACAAGCTTGGCGACGCTGCGTTGAGGCGGAAGCCTGTCACCTGCATCTAGCACACCTGTCTCTACATCATGTCTGATCGCTTCCGCGATCTGGACATAGAGTGGTTTCCCGTCGTCGCGCAGATTCGGCGTCCATGACTTCAAGGCATCATTCCATTCAATGTATAAGATTGTGTCTGTCGTATTTATCAGCATTTCAAGCGAAATTCAACATGTTGTCGCACTTGCAATCATATTGATTGGTAATTGATTGCATTATGTCTGAAGATGGACTATCTGAGGCACGACCGAAGGAGATCAAAGATGTCCGACCTTGCAATTGACAGCCACGACGACAGTGAAGAGCGCCCCATCAAACCCGCAATCATGAACGGGATGCGCCTCAAGTGCCCCAGATGCGGGGAAGGCAAACTACTGCACAGCTACATCAAAGTGAACAATGAGTGTTCGAATTGCGGTTTGGATCTGAGCCATCAGCGGGCGGATGATGGTCCGGCTTATCTTACGATCTTGATCGTTGGCCACCTTATGGGGTTTGCGTTGCACATCGCCTGGGTGACATGGAGGCCAGAACCTTGGGTCCTGGCTTTGAGCATGTCGGTCATTGCAGTAGTCGGTGCCTTGGCACTGTTGCCGGTCATGAAGGGCCTGATTGTTGGATACCAATGGGCCAAACGCATGCACGGGTTCTAGCCAACCGCCCTCCCAATGAATTCACAGCCCTTTCAGAGGATGGTTTCCTTGATGGATTTGAATTTCTATTCACTTGAGGCGACAGGAAAGACGATTGCGGATCTCACAACAGCCGCACCCCTTATTCCTGCGAGAACCCCTGTCAATGTGGCCTGGCTGAATGATGAGGATGATTACGACAGGCTGCGAACGGTGCGCCGGATCGACGACGCCGGACTATTGCCGGTGCCGATATTTGCAGCTCGTCGCCTTAAATCAAAGAAACACTTGTTTGACCTGACCGAAAAACTCCGGTTTGCGGGCGCACAGGGACAAGTCATGGTCGTTGGAGGTGACCCATCAAATACGTCGGAGCCATTCAACAACACGATGGATCTCCTTCGAACGGAGTGGATTGAAAAATATGCGATTAAGAGGGTCACCTTACCGGGTTTTCCTGAGGGGAACGCTGCCATAGGCTATCGTTCGGACGTGGCCCTACTGGAGCAGAAGGTAAAACTTCTGGAGTCCTACGGGTGCAGCGTGAGCATAACAACTCAACTTGCCTTTGATCCCGACAGAATTCTCAACTGGATAAGCCAGCTTCGAAACATTGGTGTTAGCCAGCCGATCCAAATTGGGATACCTGGGCCGACCAAAAAGGATCTCCTGCTCAGGTTTGCACGCTCATTTGGGGTTTCGGCTGGCGGGTTGAACAACGTGAGTGTCACCGTGGACGGGATCGTAGATTTCTCCCGTCTGGTCTGCTTGATCGAACAAGGGCTGCAACGACGCAATTTAGCTGATGTTGCGGTTCACCTTTATCCTTTTGGTGGCGCGAAGGTTGCCGTTGAGTGGCTTGCTGCGACTAAGGCGCGGCAAGTTCGGGACGCTTCGAGCAAAATGCTAGCCTGAGGAAAAAGGCCGCCCTTAGAGGTCGGCCATTTCAGTTCTTAGAAAAGTTTTCTTCTTATTATTGAGGGTATCAGGCCGCCAGTGCGACCGAGTCCTTACCGGCAGGGATCCGTAGCGGACAAGTGGTATCGGTCACGGCTCTCCAGATTGCCTGAACAACATCCTCTGAAAAGGTGAACTCTTTCCCTTCAGCGTTCATAAAGGCCGCCATAGTCTGCTCGACGAATGGCTTGTAGTCTTCAGGCGTGTCATTAGATTCTGACATCAGTGCCATTGCGTTCTTGCCGAAATTCGTTGTTGGTGCCTGACCAGGTAGAACGATATGGGTGCGAATACCCAGAGGAGCCAATTCAAGGGCAAGACATTCGGTGAAGGCGTTCACTGCGGCCTTGCTTGCCGTGTAGACCGAAGCCAGCGGCAGCGGTTTGAGTGTGACGCTGGAAGAGACATTCACGATCACCCCCGACGCTTTCGCGCGCATTTGTGGCAGCACGGCTCGGACCATTTCCATGGTGCCGAACGTGTTGGTCTCAAAAATCCGGCGCAGGTTATCTTCTGATGTGCCCTCGAAAGGGGAAAGCCAGCCGACGCCTGCATTGTTCACCAAAGCGTCGATGGGGCCAGCAGCTTTCACTGCCTTTGTGATGCTCTCGCTATCCGAGATATCCAATGGCAGGATCGTCAAACGATCCGAGGCCGGGAATAGTGCTTCATCTGGCTTACGCATTGTTGCCATAACCGACCATCCCTGTTCGAGAAAGAAGCGCGCAGTCTCCAGCCCAAATCCCGAAGAACATCCTGTGATCAATACGGTCTTCATGACGTTGTCTCCTGTTCGTTGATGCCTTGAAAGTAACCAACGTGAGCGGTATGATGTATAATTATTCATCCATTTTTTGTTATCAATGGTCCAAAATGGCAGATCCATTCTCTGAAATCATCGCCCTCCTTCAACCCAAAGCATCCTATTCAAAGCTGGTGCATGCATCGGGACCATTTCGAGTGCATCGCGAGGATGTAAACGAGGCCTTCTACTGCTCACTTCTAACTGGACGTGCATGCCTGGACGTCGAAGGAAAAGAACCATTGGTTTTGAATGCGGGTGACTTTGTGCTTATCCCTGCGGTCAAGTCATTCACCTTTTTAAGCATGGACCCGCCTCCACCCGCTGATTTGATCAACCACCCTGTGGAGGGTGAAAACGGAGTTTTCCAGCTTGGGGCATCTGATGCGGAGCCAGAGGTTCAACAACTCGTAGGACACTGCACCTTTGCCAGCCCGGACGCTGATCTATTGATCTCTCTACTGCCTGATCTGATTTTTACCCGCGGTGAGGGTCGGTTGGCTGCACTTACGGGGCTTGTTCGTGACGAGGCGCGTGAAAACAGGCCGGCGCGAGATGTGATCGTCGAGAACCTATTGCAAGTCCTACTGATCGAAGCCTTCCGCTCTGGCGCGGACCCGGCCCCGACTGCCGGCCTTTTGCATGGATTGGCAGACGTGCGGGTTGGACCCAGTTTGCGAGCCATGCACGCGGCTCCGGCTCACAGTTGGACTGTTCAGGCTCTTGCAACCGAAGCCGGGCTGTCTCGATCTGCATTCTTCACCCGGTTTGAAGGGGTCATGGGAATACCCCCAATGAGCTACTTGCAAAACTGGCGGATGACGCTGGCAAAACACATGCTCCGGGCAGGAGATCTCAGCATTGCCGAAATCTCTGCCCAGACCGGATATGGGTCATCCAGTGCCTTCAGCACCGCATTCTCTCGCTATGTAGGATGCCCGCCCGCGCGCTACTCAAAGGCAAATCTACTGGAAGCTTCGGGCTAAGCTTTTCAGATGACACCGCCATTGGCGCGAAGAGTTTGCCCACTGATCCATCGGCCATCAGGACCGGCCAGGAGCGAAACAACAGCAGCGATGTCTTCGGGCGTTCCGAGCCGACCAAACGGGTTCATCTTCTTGATGTTTTCAATTACTGCTTCCGGTTTTCCATTGATGAACAATTCTGTCCCAACCGGCCCAGGCGCGACGGCATTCACGGTGATGTCACGTGAGCCCAGTTCTTTGGCAAACACATGGGTCATCGCTTCCACAGCGGCTTTTGTCGCCGCATAGACCCCATATGTCGGCTGATAGAGCCCGACAACACTGGAGGAAAGACTGACAATCGCTCCGCCCGCGTTAAGTCGGTTGGCAGCCTCTCGCATTCCGCGAAACACACCGCCAATGTTGATGGTGCAGTGAGCCTCGAAGTCGTCATCAGATGTAGATGCAACTGCACTCAGGCGCATAATACCCGCGTTGTTGACCAGAACATCGGCAGAGCCGAACTCCTGTTCAGCCGCATCGAACAAGCTTGGCATGCAGGATGGATCAGAAATGTCACCCTGAACTGCGATTGCCTGGCCGCCAGCTTTTTTGATCGCGTCCACAATCTCGTTCGCTCCGGCCTCGTTACCCGCATAATTGGCAATGATTGCGTGGCCATCCTGAGCCAGGCGGAATGCGATGGCTGCGCCAATTCCTTTGCTGGCGCCGGTTACAATTGCAGTTCGTTGTCCGTGTACCATGTCATTCTCCTGTCTGATTGCAGCGAAGATAGGCAAGGAAACAGGCCAGATAATCTGCCTTGAATTGGAATGACAATTCGATAAAAGCGAACAATGATCGATAGACTTGAAACCATGCGCCTGTTTGTTCGGGTGCTCGAACGCGAGAGCTTCACAAAGGCCGCAGCGGATCTGAATATCCCGCGGTCTACCGCAAGTGAAGCCATCCAGAGGCTGGAGCGCGACCTAGGTAGTCGGCTGCTGGATCGAACAACCCGCCACGTGGCCCCAACACCGGATGGGCAAGCCTACTATCAAAGATGCGCGTCTATTTTAGCTGATCTGGAGGAAGCTGAAGGAGCACTGCGTGGGCACGAGCCCTCAGGTCTGCTGCGCCTTGATGCCCCCGGCACTCTGACGCGGGTATTCCTGCTGCCGCACCTGGCTGATTTTTTCGCGATGTATCCCAAGATCACCCTTCAACTTGGCCAGACAGAGCGCCTGGTGGACCTGGTGCGCGAGGGCGTTGATTGCGTCATCCGCGCAGGCATTCCTGATGACAGTGGCATGATAAAACGGCACCTGACCGATCTCCCTGAGATCACCTGTGCGAGTCCATCATATCTGGCCAAGTTTGGCACTCCCACGTCGATAGACGATCTGAAAGGTCATCAGATGGTCGGCTTCCTGTCTTCGCGAACCGGCGGCGCACTACCGCTGGAGTTCAAGATCGGTGACAAGCTCAAGGAATTTACGTTGCCAGCGCTGGTTACAGCAAATGACGCGGACACAGTGCATCATCTGATCCGAGACGGGTTCGGAATTGGACAAGCTCCAAAGTATCGTTTTCTGGAAGACTTGAGAGCGGGACGCCTTGTAGAAGTTTTACCGGATATGCCACCATCGCCCACTCCGCTCGCTGCATTTTACCCGCAAAACCGACAACTATCCCCGCGCGTCCGGGTTTTCCTCGATTGGGTCATTCGCATTTTCGACAAGGCAGCGCTTTGACCAAGTGTCTAGGGCCGTCCTCTTGACTTTGCAAAGTCCGCTAACTGCGCATCACAGCCACTAGAGACGATAGATGCTACTAGCGCAGCGAAGGGCAGCTCAGTGGCCCTATTGCTTTTGGCGGTTTGACAAAATGGTTCAATCGCAAATGGCGGCATGCCTTCTTCCCCTCACTTTCCCTTCGTGGGCCCGCGGGATTTGGACAAGCCAAACGCCCCTGGCCGTCAGGGTGAGGGCGCGGCCCTCCCCCTCGGGCAACCCTCTTAGACAGGGCCGTGTCCTCGGCTGTGCCTGCGGGCCGCACCACCCCTGTCGAATAGCGTTGTCTCGCCCCCTCCCGCGTTCGCCACGTGGCAGATTAGCAGGAACAGGCAGCTTCGCTGTCTGGCCTGCAAGTCAGCTCTAATTTTCCGAAAGGGAAGTCAGATCAAACCAAACTGTTTGCGGGAGTCTGAGATGGGGGTGGCGTGTTAGTTGATGACGCAAAGATCAAACTCAACTGATGTCCAACTTTTGGGGGCGCCTTCTAATTTCGAACGTTCACCCCGTTTCTGGTCCAACTGTGACGGTTGGGTCAGGTTCGTGTGACGTTCAACAGGGTGTCGGGCGACACATAGTTTTGCCATTAGGCAAAATCTAAGCTATTGAATTTGCTAACTCTTGGTTGTTTCTTTCGCGTAACCCTTACCATTTGCGACTCAAAGATCTGCCATAAAACACGAGTGTCCTATTCAACCGTCGTTGCTCTCCTTTTATTGATCGGCAGGACAAATCTCGAAGTCTATTTAGACTCCGCGCTCAACACAGGGCACTTTTAGTGGAATGAGAAATTCGCCACGCAACCAAATGCGAGTTCGAAACAGAAAAGATAAAACCTGTTGTGGCCTTTGTTCCGCCGTTTAGAACAACTGCTTCTCTTTCGCCAGTAGCGCGGCTTGCGTTCGATTGGAAACGCCCAATTTTGCCAGCACGTTTTTTACATGCAGCTTTACCGTAACCTCTTGAATTCCTAGGTTTCGGGCAATTTCCTTGTTTGAAAGGCCGATGCAGAGCTGTTCCAGCGTCTGCATCTCCCGGCTGGACAGGGTGGCAAAAACGCCAGACGACTCCACTGGCTCATCTGCCTGTCCGAAATCGAAGGGAAAATACCGTTCGCCTGACAGTACAAACTTGATGGCGTTGACCAGCGACACAGCTTTCAAGGACTTGGGGATAAACCCGTTTGCACCGTTCTCCATTGCCTTGTTGGCAACCTCCCGGTTAGCGACACCTGACATCAGTGCAACCTTAGTCGCAGGAAAGGCCTGACGGGCGCGACTGAGGCCATTCAGGCCGTCCATTCCCGGCATGTGATAGTCGAGGATCAGCAGATCGATGGAATCCAAACCGCGCATCAATTCCAACGCTTCTTCCAAATTGGCAGCGGTTTGGACTTTGAAGTCGTCTACGGTTTCCAGATAGGCCGCGATTGTGTCGCGGACCAGATCATGGTCGTCAGCTAAGAGGATATTAGGCATGTCCACAGTGTCCTT
The DNA here is from genome assembly GCF_056539785.1 of Ruegeria sp. B11. NCBI lineage: Bacteria > Pseudomonadati > Pseudomonadota > Alphaproteobacteria > Rhodobacterales > Roseobacteraceae > Ruegeria > Ruegeria sp. B11. Next base: position 37,564 of record NZ_JBQFVO010000009.1, read on the forward strand.
ACGCTGAACGCATTCACAACCAAAAAATCAGGCCAAAACATGACAGAACTATACTTTGGTATAGTTGCCTAAGCCAATGCTCTGATGACCGTGGGGGATCAATAGTTATAACCCAGTTTACCTGACCCGGAGTCTATTCAATGGCACAAAAACACTACTCGCGGATTTACGTCGTGCTGTTCATGCTATTGCTGAGTTTAGTCACTCCGGCCACAGCTCGGGCAGAGATGACGTTGGAATTAACAACATCAGGCTCTAACTCCGCAACCGTCGAATTCAGCCTTCAAGATCTTGACGCAATGGACCAGGTGACATTCAGCACCTCAACGATCTGGACAGATGATAAAGTTACTTTCTCGGGGGTGCCGCTAAAAGCCCTGCTTACCGAATTGAACACAGACGGCACCAGTATCGAGATGGTGGCCTTAAATGATTACAAGGTCACGATGCCACTTGCGGAACTTGAAAACGACGCTCCGATCATCGCCACTCGCATGGATGGCGAGACGATGTCTGTTAGGGACAAGGGGCCGTATTGGGTTGTTTTCCCATACGATCAGGATCCCAAATACCGGGCTGAAACGATCTACACGTTCAGCATATGGCAGCTTAAGCATTTGAAAGTCGTAGATTAACACGCTGAGTGTGCTTACGGTGACCTCAAGCAGGAGGTTGCAATTGAAGCCAGAGTTGAACCGATACCGCCTCTTGGTATTGGCAGGCATCTGCCTGTTGATCATCTTGTTCGCAACAATGGTCTCGAACCTGTTAACACAGGTACGCGACTTGTCGAGCGCTGATGAAGACAACATTCAGTGGAGCATTTCGCAGCTTGACATCGAGTTTGCGAACCTCGACGCCGTTCTAACCGAGCAAATTGCTGCACAGACAGGCTTCTCTGACCAATTACAGTTGCGTGCAGACATTGCCTTAAGTCGTTTGAACGTTGTCAATTCTGGACGGGCCCGCGAAATTTATGGTGACAGTAGCGAAGCGGCGGAATTGATTGAGCAAATCGAGGTCTTTGGAGACGATGCCGTTGCAATTTTGGATTCGTCCGAGCCACTGGACGAAACTGATCTACTTGAGCTGAAACGCTTGGTTCGTGACGTTCGCCCTGTTGTTCGAGAGCTTGCATTGCTGGGCGTCCGGATAGTTGCCGAGCGTTCCGAGGACCGGCGCGCTGAATTGGCCGGCCAATTGTCTCGAACCGGGGGAATTGCAGTCGGTTTACTGGTCCTTATGGCACTCCTGTTACTCTTCATGGATCGACTTTTGCAGCGCTCCGTTCGCAGGGACGCGGCTCTATCTGCATCGTCAAAGCAACTTGCATCGACCGTCGCTGCATCACTAGATGCGATTGTAACTTCAGATAGTTCCGGACGTATTATCGAATTCAACGCTTCGGCCGAGCGCGTTTTTGGTTGGACCCGAGACGAAATTGTTGGGTTGACGATGGAGGACACCTTCATCCCACAGCGTATGCGCGATGCGCACCACAATGGCATGAAGCGTTACCTAGAAACGGGCGCGCCACGTGTCGTTGATGCCGGCCGTATCGAGCTTGCGGCTTTGCGCAAAAGTGGCGAAGAGTTCCCAGTCGAATTAAACGTTACAACCACTCATGATGGTGATGACACCAAGTTCATTGCCTACATCCGTGACATCAGCGAGCGTAAGATCAACGAGCAGAAGCTGATTGATGCCCGCGACCGAGCCGAGAGGACGGACAAGGCCAAATCACAATTCATGACAGTGATGAGTCACGAAATGCGCACCCCCCTGAACGGTATTCTGGGTGTGCTTGATCTGCTTAAGACTACCCCCCTAAACGACCAACAGGTTCGCTATACCCGCATCGCAACATCTTCCAGCGAGGTTTTGCTGGAACATGTGAACGAAGCACTCGATATCACTCGTATTGAAACGGGTAATCTTCAACTGAACTCCGAAGCCTTTGATCTAACAGAGCTAATGCAAGCGTTGGTCGAATTGTTTGAACCGCTCGCCATTGAGAAAAAATTGGCTGTGAAACTCGACATAAACCCAGCAGTGCAAGGGCCATATCACGGTGATTCCGGGAGAATTCGCCAGGTACTTACGAATTTGATCGGAAACGCAATTAAGTTCACTGAAGATGGAGAGGTCACTTTACGCGTCAGCGGCATTCATGGCCCCGAAACCTCTTCACTCCGTTTTGAAGTGATCGATACTGGCATCGGAATTCCCGCCGAACAGCACGAACAGGTGTTTGAGGATTTTATTGCCCTCGCGAATAGCGAAGGTCGCCAGGCTCGTGGGGATGGTTTGGGGTTGTCCATCTCTCGTCGCATCGCGCGGGCGATGGGCGGGGATGTGTCCCTAAAAAGTGTCGAAGGTGCGGGATCGGTGTTCATCTTAACTTTGCCTTTAAGACGCACAGGACCTGAGACGCGAGACGACAGTGACAATCTGGCCCAAAACGCCAAGCAAGCGCCCTCCTGCAATATCCTTATTGTCGAAGATAACAGCATCAACCGCAGTGTCCTGTGCGACATGCTAACGACGATGGGACACACTGTACGCGAGGCTGTTAACGGCGAAGATTGCTTGCAAAAGGCCAAGAACGAGGCGTTCGATATCATCTTGATGGACATCAGCATGCCAGTCATGGACGGGATTGAAGCGACCGAACGCTTACGCCGCAGTAACGGGATAAACGCCGGGACACATATTGTCGGATTAACAGCCCATGGGCGCGAAGAATACCGTGAAAGATCTGTAGCTGCGGGCATGGATCGCTTTCATACCAAGCCCATCAGGCTAGAGGCTCTGCAAAATATTGTTGCGGAAGTGACCTCCAAGCACTTGTCCAAACCGGATACGGCACACTTTCCCGAAGCCCTTTCTGAGATGATCGACTTGTTAGGCAGCGCTAAGGTCGCAAATATCGCGGAGAAATTTCTGTCCGAGATAGCTGAATTTACGGCGGATCTTCGCGTCGCGAGCGACCCGCTCGATACGCTGGCTTTTGCAGAAGCAGCCCACAGCGCCAAGGGCGCGGCGTCTCTATTGGGGCAGATTGAACTCCACGATGCTTTGGAAAAGCTGGAACTTGACGCGCGCGATGGAAATCTCACGGCAACGCAGATCTGGGCCGAAACACTGGAAGCCGAGGCAGCAAAGTCCAAATCGGTACTTGATGGGGCCATCAACCGCCACACCAACACCCCATAGGCCTATCCACCCTAACCGTTGGGATAGCTGCCCCAGCCTTAATCCCCGCAATCTATACTCTCGCACCCCGGCACGTTTCGCTCCGGGACTCTACACCTGAGTTTATCTTGAACAGGGTCGCCTGGAGGGGCCCGTGCAGAGGAACATCAAAATGAAAGATTCAAAAAAAATCATAGTGGTCGGTGGCGACGGATTCTGTGGCTGGCCAACGGCGCTCCACTTATCAAAGCTGGGTCATAGCATTACTATCGTCGACAACTTGTCGCGCCGTGAAATTGATGCGGCGTTGGGCTCTGACAGCCTGACGCCAATTGCGTCCATGGAGGATCGACTTGCCGCATGGAAAGAGCATTCAGGCAATACCATTGCATTTAAAAACATCGACATTGCACAGGATTTTGGCGCCGTCACCACTTTGCTGGACACGATCAAACCAGACACCATTGTGCACTTTGGCGAGCAACGCGCCGCACCATATTCGATGAAGGGTGTCGGTGAGAAACGCTACACCGTCGACAACAACATTTCGGGCACTCACAACTTACTAGCGGCATCGGTCGCTCTGGGTTTAGACCCACACTTTGTCCACCTCGGGACTATGGGCGTCTATGGATACGATGATGACGGGTTGGAAATCCCTGAAGGCTACTTGCCGGTCTATGTCCCTGGTGACGATAAGCAGATCACGAAGCGTGATATCTTGTACCCGACCAACCCCGGCAGCGTTTACCATCTGACCAAATCCATGGATCAACTGCTGTTCCAGTTCTACGCAAAAAACGACCGGTTACGCATTACTGACCTGCACCAAGGCATCGTTTGGGGAACTCAAACGAACGAGACGAAACTGGACGAGCGCCTGATAAATCGCTTCGACTATGACGGAGATTACGGAACCGTATTGAACCGCTTTTTGATGCAGGCCGTCGTTGGTCACCCGCTGACGGTGCACGGAACAGGTGGCCAGACACGGGCGTTCATCCACATTCAGGACACCGTGAAGTGCCTTGCCCTGGCCGTTGAAAATCCGCCTGAAAAGGACGGCAAAGTTGCAATCCTCAACCAGATGACTGAAACGCATACCGTGCGCGAGCTAGCCAAACTTGTTGCAGATATTTCCGACGCGCGGATCGCCAACGTGGACAACCCACGCAACGAAGCCGCTGAAAATGATCTGCGAGTTTCGAACAAAACCTTTCTCTCATTGGGGCTGAAGCCGATCACACTGGCCGAAGGGTTGATCGACGAAACACAAAAGATAGCTGCAAAATACGCCGGCCGGTGCATTCACAAGATGATCCCATGTGTTTCAACCTGGACCCACAAACAACGGCCCGGCGTTGTCTTTCCAAAGCCACACAAAGTGGCCTGACCTTCTGCACCGCCCGTGTTGGTCCCGCTTGGAGGTGGGGCCAGCGCGATCGGTTACTTAAAACCATAAAATTACAGTGAAAAACATGCGCATGATTGGCATTGGGCTCATGGGATTTCTTTTGGCAGGCATAGCCCTCCTGCTATCGACAATGAACATTCTGGAACAAGGAAAACGCTACCTCCATGAAGTAACGTTCGGCCCGCAACTGGTGTTTGAGCACCGCACACCCGCCCAAGCGCAGGATGTGTACGAAGCCGTGGTTGTGCGCGCCGATCCGGACCATCCGGTCATTTTATCCGGTTTTCCCGCCTACCAGAGCGTCACATTCATGATGCCAGTGGATGCACGCCCGACGTCTGGATACCTCCAAATCGATGCAACGTCTCAGGTTCTGGATGGGGTTGAAGGGGTGCTGCGCATCTCAATCAATAATACCCGCCGAGGCGAGATGCTGCTGCGTTCAGGCGAGGTGGGACGTTCCCTGCAAATTCCTCTTTCACAGGTGGACTTTGCAGGGAACCAACTGGTCGTTTCTTTCTCGCTGCAGGGCACTGGCCCTCAAATCCAGTGTGGTTCGCAGGACGGTTTCGAAGCCGTTGTTGAGATTGAAACGACCAGTGCCATTTTTTTGACGCTAGATCGGCCACTGCACAGTGTACGCGATCAGGTGCACGCCTGGGGTCATGTCGTGCGTGTTGCTTGGCCCCACTGGCTGAAAAAGGACGAACAGCTTCGCCGCTTGGTGTTGGCAACCCAGTTCCAGCGACGGGGCCTTGCAACCGTGTTTGCTCCGTCCCCACAAGAACCAGCCTTAAATACGCTCGAGCTACGCGCGGTACTTCCAGCCTTTCCTGAAACCGATGTGCATGGGCGAACGGTGGGCGCGTTGGCGCAAAAAGGAATGAATGGTGGTTTGCGCCGCTTTTACAGACAAGCTGTATGGCGTGAGCGTTTCGATTTGGGAGGGCGCAGCGGACAGTACATACCCAGCCAGTTGGACCTGCGCATGCAGCTTGGGCACCTCATGCATGGTCAAAATTGGTCGCTCACCGTAACGCTGAACAACCGACTTGTTTTTCAAGAGCATACCAAGGGGTCTAAAGCCGAGTACGAAACGTTAATTGACCTCCCGGTTGATATTCAGGTCGCCACAAATACGCTGGAAGTAGTGGCGACAACGACCGCTCCGAAAGACGGCGTGTGTGATCAGGGCCCTGAACTCGTGGCGGAGTTACTACCTCATTCCCGTTTGATCATTAGTGACATGCCCTTTGCCAACGCAGTGTCCGAACTACACACCGCCTTGGATAATGTTGGGCCGGTCAACATTGCCATGACTTCAGAACTAACCGCGCCGGACGCTGCCGCGGCAAGCCGCATGTTGGACCTAGTGATACCGGCTGGCGTTGAAATCAAACCGGCTGGAAGAAAGGTTCACATCCATGTCCTGGGCCCAGGTCACCCTGCCCCGCTTTTACCTCATGCTGGCGCCACCTGGTTAGTCACGCAAGTCAGTGCCACCCAAGGCTTGTCCATTAAAAAACTATTGCCGAACGAACCAATGTCGCATGTCGGCCTTGCACTGCTGGTGACGCCCGCCGCCCCGGTATTACCGGAGGCAAAAGGATGAGTGGCGTTGATGACAAGCGCGAACAGATCAACTTTGTCTCGGTCGACAGCGCACCCAAACGTTTTGCCGGATCGGTTTCAGAATGGCAGGCACCCAAGATGCTGGCGGTGTTTGCGCTGCTTGCCACAACACAACTTTGGATCGTGAACACTGATTTTGTCGCACAGGTATTTCCAAACCGTGACTATGTGTTTTCGGCCCATTCGGGGCGGCACGCCATTGCGATCCGGATTTTCCTTATCTCGTTCTTTGTTGCTTTTGCTGCATTCAGTTCCGGCGATTTCCGTGGGCGATCGATGTTTGGCCTGGATCTGGTACTGACCTTTCTGGCAGGTTGCGCGGTATTCGATCTGGCAAATGTCATGGCAGAAGACATCCTCGGATCATCCTTCTCCCTGCATTTCAGTGCTATTGCGTCTGGTTTGTTCGGCTTTGCGGTATATTCGTTCAAACTGTTGGAGCGTGGTTTCATGCCGGCCCGCATACGTGTCCAACATATTCCGGTTAGTCAGATGCGTGCCTTGTTGCGCCTTGGTGTCACAATTGCCATCGCAGCAGGAGTCGCGATGTGGGTTGGCGGTTTGGGTCTGCATCTGGTCGAAGTGATGCGCAGTCTGACGCTGTTGGGTGGCATTGGTCCGGGCGTATTTCTGTTCCTGCCCGTGCTTTTTGGGCAGCTTTATGTGCTTGCTATCTACGATGTGGCGACCGCCAAGAAACCCAAGTTTAATCCACCCGTCTCGGTCATCGTGCCCGCGCATAATGAGTCCTACATCATAAAAGACACGATCAACGCGATGGATCGCGCCGCACAACGCTATGGTGGCGAAGTTAACGTTCTAATCATGAACAACAATTCGACCGACGACACAGAAGAAATCGCGCGCGAGACACTCTTGTCATGCAAGGCCGCAAAGGGGCGCGTGATTAATGTTCCGAAGCCCGGCAAATCTAACGCTCTCAACGCAGGTCTTGATGCCTGCGAGACCGAGTTTCTTGTGCGTGTCGATGCCGACACTCTTGTGGGCGAAGATAACTTTTCCCGAGCTATGCCATACTTCACAGATCCCTCCGTAGGTGTTGTCGGCGGCGTGCCTGTACCACCAGGTGGAGCCCTTTTTGACCGGGCTCGCCTGTTGGAAGTTCTTGTGAAGCACGGCTTTTACTCAGTTGCCATGGGAGCAGTGAACGGAGTTGTGGGTATCCCGGGCATGTTCGTTGTCTACCGCACGCAACACCCACGCCAACTGGGCGGTTTTGTTGAAGGGATGAATGGTGAAGACACCGATATCTCGCTCCGTATTGGTGAGTTGGGCTTCCACTCGGTTGTTGATTCCAAAATCCGCTACATCTCTGAAGTGCCGTCATCCTACAGCCATATGCGTGAGCAACGCATGCGCTGGTTCCGCTCAATCTATCACATCTCGTCGCGCTGTCGGGACCTGATCTATGGACCAAACGTGACGTTGAGGGGGAAAGTTATCCTGCCCTACATGCTGGTAAACTCCGCACGCCGCGCGATGCTTGTCCCTCTGATAATTTTTGGGACCTTAGAGTGGGGCGTCGCGTTTAACGAAAATACCCCTATCGTATGGCAATCCATCGTGGCCGTGACCACAGGTGCGCCTGCGATCGTGGCGGTGGTTGCGTCGCTGCTAAACGGTGTGCCGCGCGGCATCCTTGCGCTACCAGAATACCTGATATTTCGGGTTTTGCGGGCCTATTTCACACTCGAATCTATGCTCAGCATTTTAATCGATATCCGCGCCGAAAACCTTGAGCTTGCGATCCGGCGCGACATCGTTCCTGACAAGCCAATACGGGTAGCATGACCGCGACACTTCAACCTCTGCCACGGAAGATTGGTCGGCACGACCGATGATGTTAAGTGAAGGAGCATAAAATGAGAATAATGGCTTTGGCCGCTGGCTTAGCTTTGACATTGGCAAGTGTGGGTCGTGCCCATGAGCAACGCTTACAGTTCAAATCTCTTATCCAGCAGGAACAGGCCGATCCAGTTGCAGCACATGCTGCAATGATGTCATTGGCAGAAAGTGGGTACGTTCCAGCAATTGATCGGATTGGATATCACTTCCGAAAAGGGATCGGTACGCAAATGGATCTGGAAGCAGCGCGTCATTGGTATGTGAGCGCCGTTGATGCTGGTCATCCTTGGTCCACTGCATCTCTGGCGCGAGTTGAAATGGAGATGGGACGGGGTGACGTTGCATTGGAGCTCCTCCGAGCTGGCGCCCGCGACAACCAACCCGGCGCAGAACGGCTTTTGGCAACGGCACACATTGATCGAAAGTTGGGCGCCGCTTCAGACGCCAAACAGGGACGAGCGATCTTGGAGCGTATGGCGGAGAGCGGTGATCAAAATGCGGCGCGCGATTTAGTGGTGCGCATAAACTGGAAACGTTTAAGTGGACCGGCGCCGGATACAGCCGTAGAGCAAGTTGTGCGTGCAGGCCTTGGGGGTGACGCGAGATACGCCGCAGTTGCACTGGTCTATCTGTCTTCGCAGCCTGATAGAAGCGAAGAGGCTGTTCAAACACGTGCAATGCTCGCGGAAGTCCCAGGCATTTCTGATCGGGTGTTGTCGCCAGAACTGATTAAGCTCGCTGCAGAAATGCATCCCACTCGATTCTGGTCGGAAGTCGAAGATATTCTTGAAGACGCTCAACCAGAAAACTACGCCAAGGCAGCAAGCACGGCCTTTTGGATCAACAAGAATGCGTGGGTTCGCGTGTTACAGAAGGAACTTCGCGCATTCGGATATTATCAAGGTCGGGTCGATGGGATGATGACCTCACGTACAATCAAGGCTCAAAACCGTTTTTGCAGGGATCGCGAGCTTTGGTCAATTTGCGCATCAGGTCCACTCCGCGGAGCAACTGTACGGACCGTGGCGGGTGCAATTACAAAGGAAAAGCATAGCGGCAAAATTGAAAATACTGCGCACCCGGGTTCGTGAACTGAGGCGGAGCAAATGGAAGGTTTTGGACATTCAGGTACGGACTTTTGCGATCCGGCTGAAGAGTTCCGAGCGTGCACCTCGTTTTGGCCTCGGAGAAACAAAACTATTTGGTGTTTCAATTCGTCGCTACTCGCCATCAACGTCGCTGAAGCGGTTTTATGTGAAGCGATCTCTGGTTGAGTGATCAGCGCCCCAGCGGACCCAACGCACCTTTACTTAAATCTGTCTGGCAGCAGACATTGATCCCAATTGCAGAGATCGGCCGTCTCGAGCCCTTAGCTACTGATGCTGCGCGGTACACCAATGCTAGCGATGCGCAGTTAGTGGGGCTTGCAAAGTTATGGGATATGGCTCCATGGTTGCAGGACAATGCCGAAGACGCGCTGAGGAAAGCCGCCATTCACAGCACGTGCAGACTAGGCACCCCCAAGTGCTCGCCATTCGAAGGGGACTGCAGGTTATAAAGCGATCCCAACTTGACCTGGCACGGTGGATCGCGGACTTCGTGGTCGCCACCGACGTCAACGACTTTGGAATGCAGCCACTGACACCAGATTGTTCGCATTGAGACCCAATCGACGACTTTACGAAAACTGCTCGCTTGGTAGAAGCGATCGCACAGTTTGGAGAATCGGTCATTCAATGCCAGCAAATACAAGACTTCTTCCCCTCATTCGAAGTAGAGCCAAATCTTTTCGCCACAACTACGAAGTAATGGTTAAAGAGGCATTTTCGTCAGGAGAGGGAAATAAGACAATTCATTCGAGCGAGTATGGGGGGTATCGGGAAAGACTTCTTGAGGACCTACTTAAAACATTTCTTCCGAGGCATATAGAGACAGGCACCGGCTTCATTATTGGGAGAAACGGCGACACTAGCACTCAAGTTGATAATGTCTTGTTTGACGCAGATGAAACGCCAAGGGTGGAAGACGCAGCTTTTCGAAGGTTTTACCCTATTGAAACCATCGTAGCAGTCGGTGAAGTTAAGTCGTCGCTGCAAAGATCAGATATAACAAAGGTTCTGGAAAAGCTTCGAAAAGTTAAGGAGCTCACATTAGAGAGACCCGAAACCCCCATTCCGGTTCGTCCTAGCTGGCGCGCAGCTGAGGTCGCAATTGCGCAGGAGAAACACCTCTTGCAGATCATGGAGGACAAAGAGGCGGGGCGATGCAGTAGGCCGATTTCGGATCGTATGGAGGAATTATTGCACCGCTTATATGACCCCATTGAAACTCACTGGCAAAATAAAGTCAGCTATGTGGTTTGTTCTGACATTTCAGGAGGCACCAACGCAATGAAAGACGAAATTAAATCTTTCACTTCTCGCGTGACAAGTGAGGAAGAAGCATCAATGGATCATAATATGTTTTTATCTCTTGCAGATGGTTACCAGACATACGCGTATAATGGTAAGGCTCATCTTTATCCAAGAGCCATGATGGATAACGGCAATTACAATGCCCGTGCGACGATGAGTTTCATACCCGCAGATGATGAATGCAACCACATAATTGCCTTTATTTCTGACCTTTGCTCCGCTGTTTCAGATGTCGCGGTATATCCATTCCGAGTTACCGACCACGTCGAAATAGAAAGGTTGCACGTAAAATGGTGACTACGATGTAACTCGAATGTCGCGTTTGGGCTGTTACCGACGTGCCGCGCCAACGAAGGGCTACCTGCAGGGCAACGACGGCTGAGAGCTCTTTTGAGGCATTCGCCGCGACCCGCATATGTGTCAGGTTTTGAGTTCTCGGAGGGAAGGCCTTAGATAAAAACCATTGGACATTGCTGAACGGGTGTTACGTGAACCACCTTCTAGTTACATCGTCACCCATCTGGGTCCTCATCGCTCCAGTGTCCAATTTCGTAAACACCCTGCTTTTTCATGCGACGTATGAACGCTAGGTAGTTAACTACGCGGTCGATCTCATCCAATTCTCCAGTGGCATAGGCGACCGCAATCATCTTGAATTGGGCCTCAAGATCTTCCGCAATTTTTTCGTCTCGTCGAGCCAGACCCTTTCCAGTCCTCAAAGAAACAGTAGTTGTTTCGTCTTCGCTCCACATCTCATCGAGATAGGCCTTTAGATTAAGCTCGGGACTATCCGCGCCCAGCTTGCCTACGGCCTCCCATATTGGTTGAAGCCGTTCAGTAAGATTTCTTCGACTGCTAGTCGTGTTTCTTTACCTCGCGGTACAGCAGTTTAACGTAGTTGCCCCAATCGATAGACCGCCACTTTTACCGATGAGCATGTGTGGCGGAGCATCAACCTTTCTCCGCCGCCTGCTTATCTTGGTTCCAACTGTCGTAGAGAGATTTCCGTACCCAGAACTTTTGCGCCGGTCTGCAGCGGATAGTTTTCACGCACAAAATCCTGCACACAAGCCCTGAGGACTGCCGTCGCCAGGTCCTCTTCAGTTTCCTTAAGCCAGGTGTAGAATTCGCCCATACGTTCCAGCGATGAAAACTGAACACTATAGTGCTTTTTCAAATTGCCCTCTAAATCCAGAAAATGGCTTAGCGAGCGTTTGCGTTCACCGTTCTGATCCACCGGAAAAGCAATATTATAGTGCCTCCAGAGTTCGTTGGCATCATCAACTGCCAGGGCTCACCGAATTCCGATTTCAGTAAAATCAGTCGATAGAGTTGTGGCAAGAGCGAATACCCGCCCGAACGATACTGCCTCTGGATCAACTTTGAACCACAGATCGAGCTCGACCGGTGGCAAGTTTTCCCCATCGCCATTTAAGTAAGCATCAATCGCCGAAATACTGCTTACCGAGAAGTCGTGTATCTTAGAATCACGATTTCCAAGGAAGCTCCGCATGACTGCGGTTCCCGAAGTTTTTCCACTGTTGTTTGGACCAACAAACACCGTCTCCTTTTCTTCGAAATCTAGATCAATGCTCTTGAGGCGGCGAAAGTTTCTTACAGAAATGCTGTATAAGCGCATGCAAAACCTCATTTTTTCTTGAGGCCATAGTATCATCATGAGAGAATCTGAAAAAGGGAATGGCGAGCTTTTTGATCTATTTCAGGTTGCCAGCTTCAACATGCCGCAGCAGAGTTGTCAGGTCCCGGTAGAGGCGAGCCTCCCGTAGTGGTCACGGCTATCCGGCATCCATTCCTGAAACAAAAAAATGTAAGGAGGGAAAGACCAGAAAGAACTATCAAGTTTCAGGTGGCAGGACTGACGCCCCGCCGATTCTGTTTCGTGAGCCAGCGGGAATTGGACAAACCGGACGCCTCTGGCCATCAGGGGTAAGGCGCTGCCTTCCCCCTCGGGCAACCCTATTAGACAATACCGTGTCCTCGGCTGCGCCTGCGGGCCGCACCACTATTGTCGAATAGCATTGCCTCGCCCCCATCCGCGTTCGCCACACGGCAGATCAGCAGGAACAGGCGCCTTCGGCGTCTGATCTGCAAATCAGCCCTGATTTTCCAAAAAGGGAAGTCAGGATCATTGAAATCGGTCTGGGTGCTGGATGAAGGAAGTGAGGCGAAAATGGAAAGGTTCTGTCGCTGGTGGCAGAACCATGTGTCGCCTTACACAGGGTTTAAGTGGCGGACCGAGGAGGATTCGAACCCCCGACCCCTTGATTCGTAGTCAAGTACTCTATCCAGCTGAGCTATCGGTCCGCGTTGGTGAGGCGGTATGTAGACCCGAGGCCAAGGGCGCGCAAGTCGATTCTTCAAAAAAACTTCAAAAAGTCATATCGCCGCGTGGAAGCCTTATTTCAAAGGTGGTTCCATCAGGCCCTGTGTCTTTCAGAAACAGGTCTCCGCCGTGACCCCGCACCAATTCTTGCGAAATCGCGAGCCCAAGTCCCGAGCCGCCTTTGCGAACACCACCCTGAAATGGTGTAAACAGATTCTCTCGGGCCTTAGGAGGCAGGCCTGGACCCGTATCGCTGATTTCGATGCACCAGTCGGCTTCAAGCTCAGATGCAGACACTGTTACGCGCCCCGCCTTACCAGAGACCAAAAGCGCCTGACGGGCATTGCGCACAAGATTCATGACAACCCTGAAAATCTGTTCCGGGTCGGCACGGATAACAAGATCTTCGGGTACGTCGTTCACGATCTCAACGCAGGCATCGGCAATGGCGAGTTGTTCGCTGGCGACAACATCTGCGGTAACGTCCCGCAAGCGCACCATGGTCAGGGTTGGGGCTGGTTCTTCGGCGCGTCCGAACGCCAAGGTGCTTTCGCACAAGGAAACCGCCCGCGTGATCGAATTGACAAGTTTGGGTGCCATTCGCGCCACCAGGGGGTCATTGCTGGCCTCAATTCGATCGGTAAACAGCTGAGCAGAGGTCAGAATGTTGCGCAGATCGTGGCTGACCTTAGCCACCGCCCCGCCCAACTGGGCCAGACGTTCACGTTGTTTCAGGGCCTGGGTCAGATCGGTTTGAAGCATCTGCAGGGCCTCTTCGGCCTCGCGCAGTTCGGTCACCTTGGAATTGGGGGAGATGATGCCGCGCGCATCCTCAGGTGCGCTGGCATAGCGCTGCATGTAGCCAACAACGCTTTTGATCGGACGCACCAGTACCACGCGCACAGCCAGAAACAGGAACGAGGCCGTTATGATTGAGATCACAAAGGACAGCCCAAGGATGCGGAGCCCATAATCCGTCATGGCCATGCGCAAGGGCTCACTGTCCATTGTCACCTCGATCAACAGTCCTGCGTCTTTGACCGGCGCGCCGATCACACGAATGACCTCGTTTTCGGGGGTAAACAGCCTCGAGACAGCATCACGGATCAGCACCCAAGCGCTGGCATTACGCAAATCAAAGGTCTTGGTGATCTGGGTCGGGATCGGTGAAGACAGCATGAGCTGACGCACCTCGTCGCGGCGCAATACGACGTTATAGACCCCCGCATTTGACAGCAATTCCGCTTCAAGCTCATCAGCCAGCATATCGTCGGCCAACAAAGCAAGCGAGGCGATCTGGGCGCGTTCCAGCCGGTTCAGCAGAAAATCTTCACGGAAACGCGCGATCGAGGGCACAAAGATCAGTACTTCGGCCAACATGACGAAGACCGTCGTCAGGATCAGAAATCGGCCCGACAGCGAGTTCAATTTACGCTCCTCCTTGGGTCAGGGGATCCAGCGTTGGACGAACCTGACCACTCGTTTAACCATTTGATTCTCAAACAGCCTTGGAGAGAAATAGGCTCCTGCCACACGTTTGTTAAGCTCTCCGACCGTTGGGTAAGGCGAAACCATCGCTGCGATCTGACCCATCTTGAGATTATTGGCCAGCGCCAGCGACCACAAGTTGATCAATTCTCCGGCCTGATATCCGACGATTGTCGCGCCCACAGGTCGGCCCTTTGCGACCATCACCTTGATGAACCCCTTGGTCTTGCGCTCGGAAACTGCGCGGTCATTGTGGTGATAGTCGAACCGGGCAACCTCCACCGCGTCGCCATGCTGTTCACGGGCTTGTGCCTCGGTCAGGCCGACCTGTGCCAGTTCGGGATCTGTATAGGTGGCCCATGGGATATGAGCGGTCTTCGCTTTCGACGGAAGCCCAAATAAGGCAGAGCGGATGATGATCCCCGCATGATATCCGGCGACATGGGTAAATTGCAGCCCACCTGCAACATCACCAATGGCATAGACCTTGCGATTGCTCGTGCGTAAAGAATCGTCCACCTTGATGCCTGCCCGCGTGCTGTCGATCCCGGCAGCGCCGAGGTTCAGACGGTCGATATTGGCCTTGCGTCCGACGGCCAGCAACAGATGAGAGCACGCGTAGACCTCATCATTCTCAGTGACCACCTCAATGGTGCCTGCATTTTCTCGGATCTGGGACACCATGGCGTTTTCATGGATTTCGACACCTTCAGTCCGAAGGCTGTCCAGCACGACGGCTGCAGCTTCAGGGTCGTCTTTGCCCAGCGCACTAAGGCCCTCGATCACGGTCACTTTGCAGCCCAGCCGGATATGCGCCTGCGCCATTTCCATGCCGATGGGACCTCCGCCGATGATCAGCAGGTGCTCGGGCTTATCGCGCAGGTCGAATATGGTCTCGTTGGTGTAATACGGCACTTGATCCAGCCCGGGCAGCGGCGGCACCAAGGGCGATGAACCTGTGGCCACCACGACGCGACGGGCGGTGATCAGATGATCTCCGGCCTGTACCTGCGTGGGTGAGATGAAACGACCGTACTCCCGGATTACCTTGACGCCAAAGCCCTCAAAACGCTCCTGACTGTCCATGGGTTCGATTTGAGCGATGACGTTTTGCACGTGTTCTTTGGCGGCTGCATAATCCACCCGTGGCGTCACATCCGCGACACCAAAAGCCGACGCGTGGGCCTGAGCATATGCAGCCTTGCCGCTGGCGATCAGAGCTTTGGATGGGACACAGCCGAAGTTCAGGCAATCCCCACCCATCTTGTGGCCTTCCAGCAGGATGACATCCGCACCCATCTGGCTGGCCCCGGCGCCTACAGACAACCCGCCTGACCCGGCCCCGATCACCAGGATATCGGTTTTCAACTCTTGCATGGATCAGGAACCCTTTCGACCACGGAGGGATTTGATGACAATCGGCAGCGCTGCCAGCGCGCACAAGCCAATAATTGGCCCGATCACGAAGGGTTCCCATAACAGCGAGACATCCGGGGTTTCGCCGCGATCAAAGACACCACCCAGCCCAACACCGATCCAGGTATAGACAATCCCACCAGGGATGATGCCCAGCGCCGTCGTAATCAGGAAGTTTCGGAACTTTACCCCAACCAATGCGGGCACCAGATTGGCAACGAAGAAGGGCACCACAGGTACAAGACGCAGCAGGAACAAAACCGAGATTTCATTCTCACGCAGCCCGTCCTTCAGTTTCTTGACCGTCCCTTCCGAGGCTTCAAGCTTGGCGGTCAGAGATTCACCCAAACCCCAGCGTGCGGCCAGAAAGATCGTCGAAGCGCCTATGGTTGCGGCAAAAACATTAAAAGCCGTTCCTGCAAGCAATCCGAACAGGAACCCACCGGTCATCGAAGCGACCGCAGCACCAGGCAGCGAGAAGGCAACAATAATGATGTAAATCCCTACGAAAGCCGCAGCCATCGCCCAGTAGTTTGAATCGCGCCAGGCCAGCAGGGCCTCGCGATTGTCGCGCAGGGTTTCAAAGGTCAGATAGTCGCCCAGCGCAAAGAACCCCACGGCGGCAACGGCGAGAATCACCGCCAATGGGATATGACGCGCCAGCCCGTTGCGCGGGATCTTGGTGGTTTCGTTCATCTGGGTAGCAGGTTCTTGTTCATTCATCTTGCCCACAACATGCGCCGCCCGCGCGCGCTGCAACAGAGGCCTCACGGGGCCTTGATGTTTATGGCACTTAATGTGAGGGATACGCGCTCTGAACCCGGTTTTTGAAATCTTTTGCCCGGACAGATTACAGATTTGTTGCAAAACGCACCAAAACCCCCACCTAGGGGTTTGACTTACCCCCCGCTACCCAGTAGAGGACGGGCTTCGAACACTAGGGCCAGGCGAATCCGCGCCGCACCCACCGCTATAGATTGGAGACGGAGCGATGAAACGCACCTATCAGCCTTCGAACCTGGTTCGCAAACGCCGCCACGGTTTCCGCGCGCGCATGGCCACCAAAGCCGGCCGCAAAATCCTGAACGCACGTCGCGCACGCGGCCGCAAGTCGCTGAGCGCATAAACCGCTCGACCTTTCAGGTTATGAACATGACGCCGCCGGAGGCCCCTGAGGATGGTAATAACCAGCCGCGGGTGATGCCCCCGGCGGCGTCCGTTTGCGCATCTGAATCATTGACCGTACTGCAGAATCGCTCGGACTTTCTGAAAGCCGCGCGGGCCAAACGGCAAGGCACTGCATCGATGATGGTGCAGGCGCGTAAACGTGGCGCTGATGAGGCTGCGGGCATTCGCATCGGGTTCACCTGCTCAAAGAAGGTCGGCAATGCCGTCGCCCGCAACCGCGCCAAACGCCGCCTGCGTGAAGCCGCGCGAGCCGTATTAACTATTCATGGGCATGCGGGCTGGGACTACGTGTTGATCGGCCGCGCCGAGGTTACCGCTGCACGGCCCTTTGATGCGCTGAAAGACGATTTGCGCTATGCGCTGCGCAAAATTCATGGGGGTGGCAAGTGAACATATTTGCCCATCTCCTCGCCCTGCCCGTCCGGGCCTACCGGTTGATCTTCAGCCCCTGGGTCGGATTCAACTGCCGCTATCAGCCGACTTGTTCGGCCTATGCGCTGGAAGCGCTTGAAAAACACGGCGCCATCAAGGGCGCATGGCTGGCGGCGCGCCGGATCGGGCGCTGTCATCCGTGGGGTGGCGACGGTTATGACCCTGTGCCCGAAGACGAACGACCCTGACCCTTGCCCGGCTCACCCAACTGCGATAGGCCCCGCCCATGTTTGATGAAGCCGACGATATCCATCCGCTTTTTGCCGGTGCGCCTTCAACCACCGAGTTCAAGAAGCTGCGCAAGCGCATCGTGCGCCAGACGCGCGAGGCCATTGAGCAGTACGGCATGGTGGACCGCACCGCCGAAGGTAAAACACCCCGCTGGTTGGTCTGCCTATCGGGCGGTAAGGACAGCTATACCCTTCTGGCGGTGCTCTACGAACTGAAATGGCGCGGTCTGCTGCCCGTGGATCTTCTGGCCTGCAATCTGGATCAGGGGCAACCGGGGTTCCCGGCAACAGTCCTGCCAGAATTCCTAGACCGTATGGGGGTGCCACATCGGATTGAGTATCAGGACACCTATTCCGTTGTGATGGACAAAGTTCCGCAGGGCCGCACCTATTGTGCGCTGTGTTCACGCCTGCGTCGTGGCAACCTCTATCGTATCGCGCGCGAGGAAGGCTGTTCCGCAGTTGTGCTTGGCCATCACCGCGATGACATCCTTGAAACCTTTTTCATGAACCTGTTCCATGGCGGTCGCCTTGCAACCATGCCACCAAAACTGGTGAATGAAGAAGGTGATCTGTTCGTCTATCGCCCGCTGGCCCATGTGGCCGAGGCGGATTGCGAGAAATTCGCCAAAGCGATGAACTATCCCATCATACCCTGCGATCTGTGCGGCAGTCAGGACGGGCTGCAGCGCCAACAGGTCAAGCAGATCCTCGATCAGTGGGAAAAGAACAGCCCCGGCCGGCGGCAAGTGATGTTTCGGGCATTGACCAATGCGCGGCCTTCGCATCTTCTGGACCCAAAACTGTTTGATTTCGCAAATCTTTCGATCGATCCGATTCAAAAAGACGAAAATTCAGACGATATTCCCCAGTTACGTTAACGCCTGACTCAGATTGATTTCCTACGGTTGGCTTGCGCGATCCTAGCCCAAGCTGAAGGCCCTAAAACCTATGCGGAAATTCCTCTTTGTCGACTGTTGTTCCGAAACGCTGCGGATATTTCTCACCGGACCGCAGGTTCTGGCATTTATTCCCGCGGCGTGTTTAGCCGCCTTCTGGTTGGGCGGTGAACGTGCACTTGTTACCACGGCTTTGGGTTTGCCCCTTGCTTTTGCCGTCATCGGAAATTGGGGAAGCCGTTCTTATACAGCCCGCAGTTCAGGTATGCGCCCCAGCGGCCTGGTTCCCTATGACGTTTTTCAATCAGAGTTGGAGGCGTTGAGTGAATCGGTCAGCAAATCAGGTGAGAATGCCGCCTGTATTGCAATTGCTTTGGACGGCTATGCCGACCTTCAGGATCTGCACGGTCAGGCTGCCGCCACTCATGTAAAGCAGCAATTCAGTGATCGTATCCTGTCGATCATCCGAAATCAGGACATCTTTTCGCAGATCGATCAGAACCGGTTTCTCATTGGCCTGCATCCCTCCCCACATCTTGATCTGGAAGCTTGCATTCAAATGTCCGGCCGCATCCAAAGCGCAGTCGAAGAGCCGCTTTTGTTGAATGGCACAGGAGTTTACCAATCCTGCTCGATCGGGTTTTGCCTGCATTCAGACCTGCGACAGGCCGAGGCTGATGAGTGGATTGGCGCCGCCACCGCTGCACTGTCCGAGGCGCAAAGAAGCGGTCCCTCGACCATACGCGCCTATTCAACCGCGACCCGTCGGCGATCCCTGGTCCGAGCCAATTTGAGAAAAGAGTTCGAGGCGGCATTGGACAATGGAGAGATTCGGCCCTGGTTTCAGCCTCAGGTTTCAACGGATAATGGGAACATCACAGGGTTCGAGGCTTTGGCAAGGTGGGAGCATCCAATAAAAGGTGTTCTCAGCCCGCAGGTATTCCTGCCCTTCGCCGAGCAAGCCGAACTGATGGAGCGGCTAGGCCAAATCATGCGTCACCATGCTTTTAAAGCGATGCAAGCTTGGGATCTTGCAGCATGCGTTGTGCCCCGGATCGGTATCAATTTCTCATCCGATGAGTTGCGCAATCCCGGCTTGATCGACCGCCTGAAATGGGAGTTGGATCAGTTTGATTTGACACCGGATCGGCTGGCGGTTGAGATTCTGGAAACCGTGTTCTCTCGCAAGCCGGATGACGTGATCACCCGGAATGTAACCGGCATGGCTGCGCTTGGATGTTGTATCGACCTGGATGACTTTGGCACCGGACATGCTTCAATCGCCTCTATCAAGCGGTTTGACGTCTCGCGGATTAAAATTGATCGGACGTTTGTCACCAAATCCGATCAGGATCCCAGCCAGCAGCAACTGGTCAGCGCCATTCTGACCATGGCTGAACGTCTGAACCTCGAGACGCTCGCCGAAGGCGTGGAAACGCCCGGCGAGCACGCGCTGATGGCGCAATTGGGCAGTAACCACGTTCAGGGGTTCGGAATTGCAGAGCCAATGCCATTTGAGCAGACCCTGGATTGGATCGCGGCGCATCGTGCCAAGATCAGGGGTGCATCCAAGATCGGTCGCAAAATGGGATGAAATCTGCAATTACGGTGCGCCAAATCCAGCGCCGGAGCGATTTGATGGGCGATTCCGCTTGACCTTTGGGGCTGCACTCTGTTGAACCCACCGGGTGTGTTTCACTGCTCAAGGTGGCTGTCCCCGATGGACGATCAGAACAAAAATCTCATCCTTGCAACCGCGCTCAGCTTTCTGGTGATCCTTGTCTGGTTCGTGCTGTTCCCACCGCCGGAATCAACCACGACGCAGGACGCTGCAGAAATTGCTGCTCTGGAAGGCGACGAGGTGCAAACACCCAGCGCGACCAGCACCGTGGGTGAAGCCACAGCGACCGCCGAGGAAACGCTGCCAGAGGAACAAGCCCCTCGCGTCAACATCGACACCCCCCGTCTGAAAGGCAGCCTGTCCCTGTCCGGCGGGCGGATCGATGAGCTGTTTCTGAAAGATTATAAAGTCTCGATCGAAGAAGGCGCGCCTATTGTTGAGCTGCTGTCTCCGGTTGGTTCGGAATCGGCTTATTATGCCCTTTACGGCTGGGCACCGGGTACAGGAGTTGCAGGTGCGGATGTCCCGGGCCCCAACACGCTCTGGACATTGGAAGAGGGTGAGACGCTTGGCGTAGACAACCCCATCACGCTGGCCTGGGACAATGGCAATGGCCTGACTTTCCGCCGCACCATCGCGGTCGACCAGGACTACATGTTCACAGTTACCCAATCGGTTGAAAACGCGACCCAATCCGAGGTGGGCATGGCCCCCTATGGCATTCTTGCACGCCACGGTATTGGTGAAGATGGCGACCTTCCGGGCCTGAAAAACTTCTTCATCCTGCATGAGGGTGTGATCGGCATGGCGGACGGCACGCTGTCAGAAGTTGACTATGGTGATGTCCGCGATTTTGACATCGACCCGAACGAACGGGCGCAGGCCGAGGTCTATCAGGTCAAGGAAGATGGCTGGATCGGCTTCACGGATCACTACTGGATGACCACGCTGATCCCAGAGCCGGGCTCGACCTTCAAAGCAGCCGCAAAATATGACTCGCGCCGCAAAATCTATCAAACCGAAACGGTGCTGCCGACGCTGACCGTAGCGCCGGGTGAGACTGCTAAAGTGACCACACGCCTGTTCGCTGGTGCCAAGGAATGGGAAGCCATTCGGGAATACCAGGCCGAAGGTGTGCAGAAGTTCATCGACAGCATCGACTGGGGCTGGTTCTTCTTCCTGACCAAGCCGATCTTCTGGCTGCTGCACAACATCAACCTGCTGATCGGCAACATGGGCTGGTCCATCATCGGCCTGACCCTGATCATCAAGGCGATCCTGTTCCCGCTGGCGTTCAAATCCTACGTTTCGATGGCCAAGATGAAGGAATTGCAGCCCCAGATGGAGGCCTTGAAAGAGGCCGCAGGGGATGACCGCCAGAAGATGCAGCAAGGCATGATGGAGCTGTACAAGAAGGAAAAGGTTAACCCGGCCGCAGGCTGTTTGCCGATCCTGATGCAGATCCCCATCTTCTTCTCGCTGTACAAGGTGATTTTTGTCACCATCGAACTGCGTCAAGCCCCATGGTTTGGCCCGTTCCAGGACCTCAGCGCTCCGGATCCGACCTCAATCTTCAACTTCTTTGGTTGGCTGCCTTGGGCGGCACCGCAGCCTGAAAGCTTCATGGCGCTGATCTTTATCGGTATCCTGCCACTGCTGCTGGGTATCTCGATGTGGCTGCAGCAGAAACTGAACCCGGCACCGACCGATGCAACACAGGCGATGATCTTTGCCTGGATGCCATGGGTTTTCATGTTCATGCTGGGCGGATTTGCCAGCGGTTTGGTGGTCTACTGGATCGCGAACAACACGATCACATTTACCCAGCAATACCTGATCATGCGGAGCCAGGGCTATACGCCCGATGTATTCGGCAACATCAAATCAGGCTTCAAACGAACGCCAAAGACGGACGACAAATGAGCGGTTCGGTCACCAGCATTTGGCGGCACCCGATCAAAAGTCACGGGCGTGAACGCCTTGATCGCATTACCATGATCCCCGGGCATACCATGCCCGGGGATCGTGTTTGGGCGGTTGCACATGAGGCGTCGAAAGCGGATGGATCGGAATGGGCACCCTGCGCCAATTTCAGCCGAGGCGCGAAGGCCCCTCAGTTGATGGCAATCTCGGCGCAGCTGCAAGGCGACTCGGTCACGCTGAGCCATCCCAATCGCCCCGATCTAAGCTTTGAGCCCGACGTGCAACAGGATACCTTTCTGGACTGGGTCAAACCGCTGATGCCTGCAGATCGCGCTGCGTCTGCCCGCATTGTCCGCGCCGCTAATCGCGGCATGACGGACAGCGATTTTCCTTCGATCAGTTTGTGCAACATGTCGTCGCATCGGGCGGTCGAACAGAAGCTAGGCAGGGATCTTTCTATCGCTCGCTGGCGCGGAAATATCTGGTTCGATGGCCTGCCGCTGTGGAATGAGTTCGACTGGATTGGCCGCGACATCCGGATCGGCGAGGCCGTTTTTCATGTGCGCGAACGCATCACGCGGTGTTTGGCGACAACCGCCAACCCTGAAACGGGTGAGCGGGATGCCGACACACTGGGTGCGCTGAGCAGCTGGGATCATCAGGATTTTGGCGTTTATGCCGAAGTTCTGGAAGGCGGCACCATTCACACCGGTGACGAGGTTCAGGTTCTATGACCACACTTCCCTTTCCACTAGCTGAAACTCCAGATGAATTCGCAACGGAAACCGGTCGAAAGCTGTTTGCCGGGCCATCCGAATTCGTCAAAGGCGTCGTTGCGATGGATGGCCTGCCTGCGCCCGATCGGTTGGAGGTATGTTTCGCCGGGCGTTCGAATGTCGGTAAATCCAGCTTGATCAACGCGCTAACGGGCACCAAGGGGTTAGCACGTGCCTCGAACACGCCGGGGCGTACACAAGAGATCAACTTTTTCACGCAAGGGCCTGAACTCTATTTGGTCGACCTGCCAGGGTACGGCTATGCGAACGCGCCGGTGAAGGTCGTGGAAAAATGGCAACGTCTGCTGAAACAGTATCTGAGTGGACGTCAGACCCTGCGCCGTGCCTTCGTCCTGATCGACTCGCGCCATGGGGTGAAACCTGTGGACGCCGAGATCATGAAGCTGCTGGATACCAGCGCAGTGACCTTTCAGTGCGTTCTGACAAAGGCCGACAAGGTCAAAGCAAAAGACCGGGAAAAAGTGCTGGACCAGGTGCGCGCCGCGCTTTCGAAACATCCTGCAGCCTTCCCCGAGATCGTGTTGACCTCATCCGAGAAGGGCGACGGCATTCCGACCCTGCGTTCGATCATTGCGCATCTGGAGTGACGCTGTTCAGCAATATACAAGTCATGAGCTAAGGAAACCGGGTCGCGCCCATCGGGTACGGCCCGTTCAGATTGGCTGTTTCCGCGATCCGGTCTTGGCACCATCCTCCAAACGCCCTAACACAGGGTCCCAGAGGGACAATCAGCCATGAAGACACGAGATATGAACCGGGATTGGATCGCCACCGCCGCCACATTGAACAGCGCCCTGCCCTATCTGCAGCGATACGACGGTGCGATTGTCGTCATCAAGCTAGGTGGCCACGCCATGGGCAGCGACGAAGCCATGGAAAGCTTTGCGCGCGATGTGGTGCTTATGCGTCAGGTTGGCGTAAACCCGGTCGTCGTGCACGGCGGTGGCCCGATGATCAATGCGATGCTCGACAAACTGGATATCCAGTCCGAGTTTGTGGGTGGTAAACGCGTGACGGACAAAGCCACAGTCGAAGTGGTCGAAATGGTCCTGTCGGGCCTTGTGAACAAGCGGATCGTGCAGGCGATCAATGCGCAGGGTGGCATGGCTGTGGGTCTGTCGGGCAAGGATGCCCATTTGATGATGTGCGAACAGACCGACGCCTCGCTCGGGTTTGTCGGCACACCGTCCGAGATGAACCCCAAAGTCCTGCATGACCTGTTTGCGCATGATGTTATCCCTGTGATCGCGCCGCTGGGCGCAGGTCGGAATGGCGAAACCTTCAATGTGAATGGCGACACTGCAGCCGGGGCGATCGCCTCAGCTCTTAAGGCAGACCGCCTGCTGCTGCTGACCGATGTAGCGGGCGTCAAGAACGCAGCGGGCGATGTCGTGACCGAGCTCAAGGCTGGCCAAATTCGTGAGATGACGCGTGAAGGCACTATTGCGGGTGGGATGATTCCAAAGACCGAAACTGCGCTGGACGCGCTGCATAATGGCGTTCGGGCGGTCGTTATTCTGGACGGGCGCGCGCCAAATGCGGTGTTGCTCGAACTGTTTACGGAACACGGTGCCGGATCCTTGATCCGTCCTGATTAACGCCATAGTGATCTTCAACATCTTGCACCGGGCATTAACATGCCCGATTGTGAATGTATGGAGAACGAGCCCCTATTTCGCCTAAGCGTGTTTTTGATCCTGTTTGTTGTGTTTGCGGCGGCAGAGACTATTGCGCCAAAACGCTTACGAACCTGTCCGCGAAAAAATCGGTGGCTAACCAATCTATCAATCACTGTTTTGAACACACTGATGCTCAGGACTATGGCGATTGGGTTGCCCTTATTGGCAGTTGGCGCTGCCATTGATGCCGGGAAAAATGGATTGGGCGTTTTTAATTGGCTCGCCTGGCCAGGGTGGGTTGAGCTTATTCTATGTGTGCTGATTCTGGACTTTGCAATCTGGCTACAGCATCTGATTACCCACAAGGTGCCAATCCTTTGGCGGCTACATCGTGTGCATCACGCCGACCGAGACATGGACGTCACTACTGCAGTCCGCTTTCACCCTGTTGAAATCGCGTTGTCCATGATCCTGAAAATCGGGCTAATCTATCTGCTCGGCGCCAGCGCCCTGGCTGTGATCCTGTTCGAGATCCTTCTTAATGGCACAGCGTTGTTCAATCATTCAAACTTGAAGCTCCCCCTTGCCGTTGACGCTGTTGTACGTAGGATTCTTGTGACACCCGATATGCATCGCGTACATCATTCGGTATTCCGAACAGAGCATGACAGCAATTATGGCTTTGCACTGTCTATCTGGGACCGAATGCTGGGGACTTACATTGCACAACCTCGGGACGGGCACGAACAAATGAGCGTGGGATTGGAATGGCAGGACGATCGACCAACAAAACTGGGCTGGAGCCTGGCTCTGCCCTTCCGCCGTTGATGACCTACGCCAATGTCGAACGAGCAGCCACTCAGGTTGGGCTGATAGTTATGGGTGCACTTCATCCAAGGCCCAGTGAAGCAAAGCAACTTAATGACGGAACCCTAATCCTTCTGGGGGCTGCAGGGGCATTCTGGCCTGCTCTGAAGGCCTCGGCTGAGTGGCAGGATGGCCAACCCGACCCGGTTGATCGCTGGTCCAGACGGGTGATCGGCCAGCTTGCGCGGGACATGAGGGGCACCGCCTACTATCCGTTCGGCGACCCACCATACGCACCCTTCATTGACTGGGCACTTAAGTCCGGTCGCACCTTCAGCAGTCCGGTCGGGGCCCTGGTGCACGATACGGTAGGGATGATGATGTCATTCCGTGGTGCGTTGCATTTTGCGGATGAGTTCTCAATTCCATCCGTTTCTCAATCGTCACCCTGCACAGAATGCCCCGCGCCATGTGCAACAACCTGTCCGGTTGGGGCATTGAACACCCACAGCTTCTATGACGTAGCAGCCTGTCATGATCATCTCGATACCAAGACGGGACACAGCTGCATGAATAAAGGCTGCCTTGCCCGGCTCGCCTGCCCTCTCAGCGCCGGCGCAGAGCGCCAGCCAGAGCAATCTGCGCATCACATGAAAGCATTTCACCGATCATGACCCGCACACTGATCCTAATGCGCCATGCCAAGTCCAGTTGGGGCGATCCCTTTGCCGAAGATCACGACCGCCCGTTGAACAATCGAGGACGCAAATCGGCCCCCGCGATTGGGGCGTGGCTGCAAAGCAATGGCTGGCTACCGGATGACGTTATCTGCTCAAGCGCCAAACGCACCCGGGAAACGTGGGACAGGCTGGGGCTGAGCACCCCGGAAATCCGCTTTACCCCCGCCTTGTATCTGACAGGCCCCGATGAGATGTTCGCCGAATTGGCCACAGCCACCGGCAATACCGTACTAATGCTGGGGCATAATCCCGGCATCGCTGCATTTGCAAATCGGCTGGTACGCAACCAGCCCGACCATTCGAGATTCTACGACTATCCGACTTGTGCAACGACTGTAATCCGGTTCGATATCCCCGACTGGAATGCGCTCAAATGGCATCAGGGTGAGGTTCTGGGCTTCACGATCCCACGCGAGCTGCTGGAATAGAAAAAGGCGAGGTCGACACCCCGCCTTCTTGGTTTTCTTATCCGAGTTTAGTGTCCCAGTATCTGGCTGAGGAACAACTTGGTCCGTTCGCTCTGCGGGTTGTTGAAGAACTCTTCCGGTTCGTTCTGCTCCACAATCTGACCGGCATCCATAAAGATCACGCGGTTGGCGACCTGGCGGGCAAAGCCCATCTCGTGGGTCACACACAGCATGGTCATGCCTTCCTCGGCCAGTTCGATCATGGTGTCGAGCACCTCTTTGATCATCTCAGGGTCCAGCGCCGATGTAGGTTCATCGAACAACATGATCCGCGGCATCATGCACAGCGAGCGGGCAATCGCCACACGCTGCTGCTGACCACCCGAGAGCTGACCGGGATACTTGTCGGCCTGCTCAGGGATCTTCACCTTTTCCAGGAAATGCATCGCGCGCTCTTCGGCCTCTTTCTTGGGCGTCTTGCGCACCCAGATCGGGGCCAGCGTGCAGTTTTCCAGAATGGTCAGGTGCGGGAACAGGTTGAAGTGCTGGAACACCATGCCAACCTCGGACCGGATTTTGTCGATGTTTTTCAGGTCATTCGACAGCTCGGTCCCATCCACAATGATCGTGCCCTGCTGGTGTTCCTCCAGCGCGTTCAGGCAGCGGATCAAGGTAGACTTGCCCGACCCCGACGGCCCCGCGATCACGATCCGCTCGCCCTGATTGACGGTCAGATTGATATCGCGCAGCACGTGGAAGGCCCCGTACCACTTGTTCATATTGGTGATTTCGATGGCGATTTCGTCGCTCACCTGCATTTTGGAGCGGTCGATTTCGCGTTCAATTGCAAGTTCAGACATGTGTTGAACTCCTTAACGGTGGCCAGTCTGAAGCTTGCGCTCCAGGTACATGGAATAACGGGACATGGAGAAGCAAACCACGAAGAACAGAACGCCGATAAAGGCAAACAGTTCCCAGTAGACGCCGTTCCAGGCGGTATCGGCGCGGATGCCGTTGGTCAGGCCAATCACGTCGAACAGACCGATGATCGAGACCAAAGTCGTATCCTTGAAGATACCGATGAACGTGCTCACGATGCCCGGGATCGAGATTTTCAGCGCCTGTGGCATGATGATCAGCCGCTGCGCCTGCCAGTAGTTCAGGCCCAGACTGTCTGCGCCTTCGTACTGACCACGCGGCAGGGCAGCCAGACCACCCCGGATCACCTCGGCCATATAGGCGGCCGAGAACAGGGTCATCATGATCATCACCCGCAGGATGATGTCAAAATTGGTGCCCGGCGGCAGGAACAGGTTCAGCAGCAGCGATGCCACAAACAGCAGGGTAATCAGCGGCACGCCCCGAATGAACTCGATAAAGCCCACGCACAGGTATTTGACGATCATCAGATCGGACTGACGACCCAGCGCCAGCACGATACCGATAGGCAGCGAAACACCAATGGCCACGACACCCAACAGGATCGCTAGCATAAAGCCACCAAAGTCGCGGCTTTCCACCGGCGCGATACCGATCGGAATGATTGCATTGATTGCGTCAGCCACGGAACCGGCAGCAAACAGCCACCATAGTATGGGCAGCGCAATCGCAAGGATAATCGCGGCAAGAGACCCGGCAACCGGAAGCGCAAACTTGTACGCGAAATACCCGATGGCAAATCCGGCGGCGACCATGAGCGGCCCCCAGATCGACCCACCCCACATCAGCCAAGGCAGCAGGAACGGATAAGCCGCCGTTGCAATCAACAGCTTACGCGGCACCTTAGTGAACAACACTGGCGCAATAGCAACCAACAACAGGATGAAGGTCAGGTTCGGACGGAAATAGGCCGGCCATGCCCCGGTTTCAGGCGGGTTCGACCATGTGGCATCCGGATGCGCCGGATACGGCGGATAGAACCCATATAGCAGCTGTAGCCAACGATCCTTGATCACACCCCAGCAGGCATGACCATGCGTATCGCCCCAGGTGGCCATCATGATCTCACGACATTCCGACAGGGAATTGGCGTTCCAAACAGATTCGAACGTCCAGGACAGGATGTTGGAGAGCACATAGTAGATGAAGACCAGCGATACGATCGTCAGGATGGCGTTCAGCCAGCTTGAAAACAGGTTATGCTTGATCCAGCCCAGTACACCGACCTCGGAGGCGGGTGGTGCCTGTTCCGGCAACATTTCCGTGCGGACAAATGAAACATCACTCATATTACCGCTCCACCAGTTTGACACGGTTGTTGTACCAGTTCATCACCGCCGAAATGCTCAGCGAGATGGACAGGTAGACCAGCATCAGCAGCAGAACGCATTCCAGCTCGCGACCGGTTTGGTTCATGGTGATGCCACCCAGCGTACCCGTGATGTCCATATATCCGACCGCGATCGCCAGCGACGAGTTCTTGGTCAGGTTCAGATAGTTCGAGATCATTGGCGGGATGATCACCCGCAACGCCTGCGGCAAGATCACCAGACGCATGGTCCGGCCCGGGCGCAGGCCCAGTGCGGATGCGGCCTCGGTCTGACCCTTGGAAATGGCCAGAATACCGGCGCGCACGATCTCGGCGATGAATGCCGCAGTGTACAGCGACAGGGCCAGCCACAAGGCAATCAGCGAGTTACGAAGGTGGGTACCGCCGCTGAAGTTGAAGCCTTTCAGCTCAGGGTAGCCCAGGTGAAAACCCAGAACGCCCAGCAGGATGGCTGATGGCACGAACAAAAGGCCCAGTTGGATGTGCCAAATGGTCGGGCGATCGCCGGTCTTTTCTTGCGTTGAATTGGCCCAGGCCGAAACCTTGCGCATCGCAAAGATGCTGCCGCCAAACACGATCAAGAAGGCGATCAGGTCAAGCGAAACATCAAAGCGCAGGCTTGATGTACCGAAAAGGTGGATATCGCCCAATCCGCGCGAGAACAGAAACTCGGGGATATAGACACCGCGATTTGTGACCGCGACCGTGCCAAAAAGATCCATCGTGGCTTCTGGGTTTTCACCTCGGAAGGCGCGCGGTGCTGGCAGGCTTTCAATCAGGATCGCCATGGCGAACACGATCCAAAGCAGCACTGGAACGTTACGGAACATCTCGACATAGACCGTCATGATCCGCGCGATCAGCCAGTTATTCGACAGGCGCAAAACACCGACCATGACACCGATGATCGTTGCTGTGATACAGCCCAGAACTGCAACAACCAGAGTGTTTAGCAGGCCTATAAACGCCGCGCGCAGATGTGTATCGCGCGAGTCGTATTCCAGCAGGCGTTGGTTGATGTCATAGCTGGCCGGTTCGGCAAAAAAGTCGAACCCGACTGTTCTGCCCAGCGTTTCAAGGTTCTGAATGGTGTTGTTGATAATCCAGGCTGCCAGAAGCATGAAACCGATCATCGCTATGACCTGAATGGTCGCAGATCGGTACCGCGTATCATAAAGGAGCATGGACAGCCGGAAGTGCTCCTTCGGCGGGTCAGTGAGTGTCGTCATGACCTATGTATATCCCCGTGCATCCCGGATGTTGGCAGAGTTTGCCTCTGCTCAGATCGTTCCGGGCGTGTTTCTTATGGAAGGAAAAAGGGCGCGGGTTCCCCCGCGCCCTTTTCCGTGGATCTTAGCGGAAAGGCGGTGCGTACAGCAGGCCACCATCGGTCCACTGTGCGTTCAGGCCGCGTGCCAGACCGATCGGGGTTTCCTCCCCGATGTTCTTGGCAAACACTTCGCCGTAGTTACCGCCGACTTTGATCGCGCGCTGTGCCCAGTTCGCGTCCAGACCCAGCATCTCACCCAGCGTACCTTCGGTACCCAACAGGCGGTTTACCTCTGGGTTGTCGGTGGCGCCACTGGACATCTCGTCGATGTTCGCCGAGGTTACACCCAGCTCTTCCGCTGCGATCAGTGCGTTCAGGGTCCAGCGGACCACATCGCCCCACTCGTGATCGCCGTGACGGACCAGCGGGCCCAGCGGCTCTTTCGAGATGATTTCGGGCAGGATCACGTGGTCGCCTGCGTTTTCAAAGGTGGCGCGCGTAGCAGCCAGACCCGATGCGTCGGTAGTGTAAACGTCACAGGCACCAGCCAGATACTGCTGCTGCGCTTCGGCGTTGGTTTCGATCGGAACCGGCTCGTAGCTCATGTTGTTGATGCGGAAGAAATCCGCCAGGTTAAGCTCAGTTGTGGTGCCGGTCTGGATGCAAACGGTTGCACCGTCCAGTTCCTTGGCCGAGCTGACGCCCAGTGCCTTGGGAACCATGAAGCCCTGACCATCGTAGTAGTTGATGCCGACGAATTCGAACTTCAGGTCGACGTCGCGGCTGAAGGTCCACGTGGTGTTACGGGCCAGCATGTCAATCTCGCCCGAAGCCAGCGCGGTGAAACGTGTTTTACCGGTGGTCGGGATGAACTCAACGGCGCTTGGGTCGTCCAGAACGGCGGCGGCTACCGCGCGGCATACGGCCACGTCAAAACCCTGCCACTCACCATTGGCATCGGGGCTGGCAAAGCCGGGTACGCCGGTTGCGACGCCGCAGTTCAGCTTGCCGCGGGCTTTCACGTCGTCAACGGTACCCGCTGCAGCTGCGCCAGCAGCCAGGCCGGCAATGGTTGCCACGCCCAAAATTACGGATTTTTTCATTTTTACCTCTTCCTGATTTTCCATCCCTGAATGGAACGGTTCGATCCGGCGCATAGGCGCCAGAAAGGTTACCCAAAAGGTGTCTCCCCTTTAGTGGCCCGAGTTTGGGCGTATTCATCAACAAACGTCAAGGGCTGGATCAGGGAAAACGATAGGTCTTTTCTGCCAGAATCGGACACAAATTCACGATTTGACGAGAATCCGTCTCAGAACGAGAGGTCAAAGAACTGCTTTGCGTGCAGAAAGGCGGCCCGTTTCACTTCGGCGGCAGCATGTGCCTCATCGTCGTGGCCCCATTGTTCGATCTGCCAAAGCTCGTCCAGCCGAGAAATGCGCCATATCTCATCCGGTTTGCGCCAATTCTGCGCAGCGGCAAAACCAAGAATCAATGACCCCGACAGGCTGACGAGGTCATGAAACGCCGCCAGCTGGAACGCATTCAGTCCATGCACCCGGTCACGCAGGCCTTGCAGCACCTCGGCAGCTTGCGGTTGATGCACCACCCCTGCACGCGGGATCAACCGCGCGCCCAGCGCGTCCGCAGCCCAATCCAATGCAGGATCCCAGGCCTCGGACTGCCGCTGCTGCAACGTTTCGGGATGGGTCGCCCGATAACACAGCAGATCCGAGTCGCCGTAATCGGCCAGCATATCGGCAACCTCACCATGCTGGTGCCGCACCTTGTCGATCGCCGCATTGGCCGAACGGGTGAATGGCATCGTGGTCGGATCGATTTCCTTTTCCTGTGCATCCCATTCCCGTGCAACGGCCTCGGCCATGGCACGCGTGGGCAGGTCCAGCGCAGCCTTGGCGGGCGTTTTGACCCGTCGACCATCCAGTTCAACCGTATAGCCCACGTCGGTCTCAACGACCGTGCTTGTCGTCCAGAAGCGTTTGGGTTTCCAGTCGCTCATCTCTTTAGCCCCAGATCTTGGCCAGTGCGCCTGGCAATTCTTCGAATGTTTCGATCACATGTGTCGCAGCCGTCAGTACCCGACGATCGTGATAACCCCAGCTGACACCGATCCCGGCAACCTGCGCGGCTGCGGCCATATCCATGTCAAAGCTGGTGTCGCCCACCATGACGGCTTGCGCAGCCGGCACGCCCGTTTCAGCCAAAGCTGTTTCTATCATCGACGGGTGCGGCTTGGACGGGTGGTGATCTGCAACCTGACGAGTAATGAAATGCTGCTGCAACCCATGCCCTTCAAGCAGCGCATCAAGCCCGCGCTGAGATTTGCCTGTGGCCACTCCCAAAAGAACCTCGGGCTGAGCGTGAAGAGCCTCAATCACTTGGCGCGCTCCGGGATAAAGCGGCGAGCTTGCGGCGCCCTGCTCCAACCTTTGCGCGTGATAGGCCTGCTTATATCCGTCAACCAATGCGCTTTGTATCCGCTCGGACTGATCTGCTGCCAGACGCGCCATTGCATGGGGCAGAGATAAACCGACGATGGACAGGATGGCGTCACGGTCCGGGACCGGCAGTGACTGCGCCTGAAAACAGGCGGTCATTGCCGAAACAATGGCACCCTGACTATCGACCAGAGTGCCATCCACATCAAACAGGACTAGCCGCAATGGGGCGTTCATCGCAACTCCTCAAACGGATCATCTGCAGCGAGGTCTTCGGTCCAGCCCAGCGTATCCCAGCTGTGTTTCATATGATCCGGTAAAGGCGCCGTAAGCGAGATGGGTTTGCGGGTCATCGGGTGTTCAAAGGACAGGCTGCGGGCGTGGAGGTGCAGCTTTTTGCTGATGATACCTCCCAACTGCGCGCCCCAGCCATCGCCGAGGTTTTCCTGCCCCGAGCCGCCA
Source organism: Ruegeria sp. B11 (assembly GCF_056539785.1). Lineage (NCBI taxonomy): Bacteria > Pseudomonadati > Pseudomonadota > Alphaproteobacteria > Rhodobacterales > Roseobacteraceae > Ruegeria > Ruegeria sp. B11. The sequence continues at coordinate 70,453 of NZ_JBQFVO010000009.1, forward strand.
TATTTCCCATCGCCAATGATCGGGTGACCGATCGCCGCCATATGCGCACGCAGCTGATGAGTTCGCCCAGTCACCGGCTCCATCGCAACCCAGGCGGCTCGCCCTGCAACGCGATAGAGCGTTGCATAGAGCGTATGCGCGCGTTTTGCGCCGGGCGTATCGTTCACCTCGCTCGGATGAACAGCGATCATCTTCTCGCCTTCGCCATGCTTACCATGCCCCGGTGCCTTGACCAGCCCGGTCTTGATTTCGCCCAGGTACGGAGTTGGAACACCAGCTACCAGCGCCCAATAGATCTTTTCGGTGTTTCGGTGCCGGAAGGCTGCCGTCAGCCCTTTGGCGGCCTCGCGCGTACGGGCCATCAGCAGAACGCCAGATGTGTCCTTATCCAAACGATGCACAAGGCGCGGGTTCTCGTCATACCCAAAGCGCAACGCTTCGGACAGGCTGTCCACATGGCGGGTTTGACCGCTGCCACCCTGAACTGGCAAGCCATGCGGCTTGTTCAGCGCCAGCACGTGATCGTCTTTATAAATCACGCAAGACTGGATCATCTTTGCGTCAGCGTCCGAAACACGATGCTTTACGACAGCGGGCTTATGGTCGGCGTCTGGCAGCGGCGGCACGCGCACAGACTGCCCGGCCTCTAGCCGCGTCGAAGCTTTGACCCGACTGCCATCTACGCGCAGTTCACCCTTGCGGCACATCTTCTCGATCCGGCCCTGGCTGACATGAGGAAACAGGCGGCGCAGCCAACGATCCAGCCTCTGGTCGCCATCGTCCTCTGCTACGGTGATCACCTGTACGCCGCTCATGCCATTGCCCCTTGTTCCGCACGGCTGATCCGCCCGGATTGTGCGTGTTTCAGTGCCTTAGAAATCATGCGCGTCTGTCGCGCGCATCGGGTGCAGAGTCAAGTCTAGCCCTGATTGCGTTGCGTTCTCAGCTTGGCGAAGTATTCCAGCCGTTTTTTCAGCTCGCGCTCAAAACCACGCTCTATCGGCTGATAGAGAACCGGGCGCTTCATATCATCCGGGAAATAGTTCTGACCCGAGAACCCATCTTCGGCATCGTGGTCATAGGCATACCCTGCACCATATCCCTGATCCTTCATCAGCGATGTCGGAGCGTTCAGGATATGTTTGGGTGGCGGTTCACTGCCCGATTGCTTGGCCAGCCGCATCGCCGCCTTATACCCCACATAGGCCCCGTTCGATTTCGGAGCGAGAGCCAGATACACCAACGCCTGCGCCAGTGCCAACTCGCCCTCGGGCGAGCCCAGCCGTTCATAGGTTTCCCAACTGTGCAGGCAGATCGATTGCGCCTGAGGATCGGCCAAACCGATATCTTCAACCGCCATCCGCGTGATCCTCCGCGCCAGATAGCGCGGGTCTTCGCCGCCGGTCAGCATCCGCGCAAACCAATACAGCGCCGCGTCAGGGTCCGATCCACGCACCGATTTGTGCAGGGCTGAGATCAGATTATAATGCTCATCCCCCGATTTGTCGTATTTTGCGGCCCGCCGCATCAGGCGCGTCGACAATGCATCCGGGTCCAGATCGGCGTCCACTTTCCAAGCAGCTACCTGTTCAATCAGGTTCAGTAGTGCGCGACCGTCGCCATCCGCCATCTCCTGCAGCGCCTCGCGGGCGGCAGACGTTAGTGGCAAGGCGCGGTCAAGCTCTTTCTCGGCGCGTTGTGTCAAACGCTCAAGATCAGCAAGGCTAAGGCGTTCCAGAACCAACACCTGAGACCGGCTGAGTACCGCCGCGTTTAGCTCGAAGGAAGGGTTTTCGGTCGTCGCGCCAACCAGGAGGATCGTGCCGTCCTCCATATGCGGCAGAAACCCGTCCTGTTGCGCTTTATTGAAACGGTGGATTTCGTCAACAAATAGTAAGGTGCCCTGCCCGTTCTGACGACGGATTTTAGCAGCCTCAAATACCTTCTTCAGATCCGGCACACCGGTAAAAATCGCGCTGATCTGTACGAAATGCAGATCGGTCTCCTGCGCCAGCAACCGGGCGATGGTTGTCTTTCCTACACCCGGCGGGCCCCAGAAGATCAGGCTGGACAGGCTACCTGACGCGAGCATCACCCCCAATGGCGCATCTAGTCCCAAAACCTGCTCTTGCCCGATCACCTCAGACAGGGATTGTGGGCGCAAGCGATCCGCAAGCGGCCTGTGCGGCGAAGCGGTTGGTTCCGCAGAACCGGTATCGAACAAATCACTCACGGATCACAACCGAAACCGCAATGAGATTAACCGGCTTCCCCGCTCAATCTCCATCTGTACCCGGCGACCTGGATCGGTCAGGGCCTGAACGATATCCTCCGGTGTCTCGGTTCTGGTTCCGTTGATACCTTTTACGACATCGCCCACACGCAATCCTGCGCGGCCGCCATAGCGGTTCGGATCAACCACTACGACGCCGGTCTGAGACAGCGACAAGCCAAGCTTTACGATCACCGCCGGATTTACACCCGAAACGATCAGACCTGGCATGACCGTATCCTCGTCCAGCGTAGTCTCATCCGCCGCAGGCGTTTCAGGCGGTTTGATCAGCGCCACTTCAATATCCGAGCGGTCTTCGCCCCGCAGCCGAGTCAGGACCGACTTTCCACCCACCCCGGCAACAGCCATGCGAAATTTCATCTCGGCCGGAGAATTCACCTCGTCTCCGTCGACATGAGTGACAACGTCCCCGACCCGCAGACCCGCTTCTGCCAGCGGACTCAGTTCATGTAAGTCAGAAATCACCACCCCGAGAGGGATGGCCATACCCAGAGACTCGGCTATATCCGCGCTCATGTGTTGACCGGCCATTCCTGCCCAAGGACTTACGAAGCTTTCGTTGCCTGCCTGCGCCTGCCGCAGGAATTCGGCCACCAGATTGGCCGGAATGGCAAATCCGATACCGTTCGATCCACCTGACCGTGTCAGGATTGAGGTGTTTATACCAATCAGATCGCCATTCACATCGATAAGCGCGCCACCGGAATTGCCCGGGTTGATCGCCGCATCGGTTTGAATGAAGTACCCTCGTGCATTTCCCGTCGCTGTTCCGGTACGCGCCAGCCCTGAAATAATTCCTGATGAAACAGTTTGGCCTACGCCGAACGGATTTCCGATCGCCAGCGTCAGCTCTCCTACTTCAACCTGATCGGAATCGCGCATCTGCAGGAACGGCAGATCGTTTGCCTCTTCCAACCGCAAGATTGCAATGTCGCTTTCTTTGTCACCCAGAACGACTTCGGCAGTGAATTCACGACGGTCGGTAGTCACGACCTGAATTTCCGATGCCATCCCCACAACGTGGTAGTTTGACACCACATACCCATCACCTGTGAGGATCACGCCAGAGCCGAGCGAATTCTGCACACGGGGGCGTGGCGTCCCAAATCCACGGCCAAAGAAGTCCTGAAAGAACGGGTCAGAAAATAGCGGATTTGCCCGCCCTTCGCGCACAATCTTGGCGTAGATGTTCACAACCGCCGGGGCAGCCTGCTTTACGACAGGGGCGAACCCGAGGCTGATTTCGGTCTGGCTTTTTGGTACCTGCGTCTCCGCGGCTGCCGGTATTGCGCCCATCAGCAATACTAGGGAACACAATAGTCTTAGCATCATCGGCCCTCCGGCAATATCGCCAACCGGATATGCGGGGCCGGTGCAAAGATTGCAAGCGACATAACCCGCTGCCTTCGACAATGCCGAGGATCTACCGCTTTCTTTTGAGCTATTCGCACAAATACACAGCTTCAGCATTATGGCTTCGCAAAGCGTTGCAAAAGTTTCACAGGGAGTTGTGTTATGTGTTGGACTTGGCGCTGAATCCAATCAGAGGGAACGACCATGCACAAAGACCGGGAATTGACCTTTGCAACGGCCCTTGCCTCTCATCATCGAAATAAGAGCTTTGTGCGGGAAGAGCACGCCCACGAGTATTACCAGGCCTCACTACTGAGTGCCGTCATGCAGGGGGTCTATGATGGGACTGTTTCCATTGGTCAGCTGCTGGAACACGGAGATTTCGGTCTCGGTACCTTCAACGCCCTGGACGGAGAAATGGTGGTGCTGGATGGTGTCGCTTATCGCCTGGATGGGGAAGGCAAAGCGACAATTGCGGATAACGGCGCGCTGACACCATACGCAGCCGTCATTGACTTCAAACCAACGATTTCGCTTGCGTTGGATTCTCCGGTTAACAAATCCGATTTCGAGGAGGGTTTGGATGACATGGCCGATGCAAAGAACCTGTTTTATGCGGTTCGTTTCACCGGATTGATCAAACACATTAGGTATCGAAACGTTTTGAAACAGGAACGGCCATACAGACCTTTGCTGGAAGTCGTCAAAACGCAGGCCGAGTTTGAATTGGAAAACGTGGAGGGAACTATTCTCGGGTTCCGCTGCCCTGACTACGCAGTCGGGATCGGCGTACCGGGTTACCACTTGCATTTCATCTCTGACGACCGGACCACCGGTGGGCACGTACTTGATTATACATTGACCCGGGGAGAGATCGAAATCGATCACACCTCGTCTCTTCATCTGGAACTGCCAGAGACAGAGGATTTCTCTGACGCCAATTTGTCCGCGGGAGCGTCAGCGGATGGCATTCTGAAAGCCGAAAGCAATTAAATTTAGACCGCCTTGGATTGTCACACGGAGCAAAAGAAAACCCCCGCGTCTGCGACGCGGGGGCTGAAACTCAGATATAGCCAAGGCTTATTCTTCGTCTGCGGCCTCTTCAGCGGCAACACGAGCTTTGTCAGCTGCGCCTTTGGCGTCGATGTCGCGGTCAACGAATTCGATGATCGCCATCGGTGCCATGTCGCCATAGCGGAAGCCTGCTTTTAGGATACGGACATAACCGCCCTGACGCTCGGCGTAACGAGGGCCCAGAACTTCGAACAGCTTGGCGACGTCTTTGTCTTCTTTCAGCTGTGCTGCGGCCTGACGGCGGGCGTGCAGGTCGCCGCGCTTGCCCAGAGTGATCAGTTTTTCAACGATCGGGCGCAGTTCTTTTGCCTTGGGCAGAGTTGTTTTGATTTGCTCATGCTCGATGAGCGAGCCAGCCATGTTTGCAAACAGAGCTTTGCGGTGCTCATGAGTACGGTTCAGGCGGCGATAACCACGTGCGTGACGCATTTTCTAGTTCCTTCTTTCGCGTTTTGCTTTGTCTGGCCGGCGATGCGTGTCACCGGCTCTCCTTGGGGCGGAAGTGCCCATATGGTCCCCGGCAGCCCGGGCATTTGTGAAAACGCGCTTAGAACGCGTCTTCAAATTTCTTGGCCAGATCTTCGATGTTGTCGGGCGGCCAGTCCTCGACATCCATGCCGAGGTGCAGACCCATACCGGACAGCACTTCCTTGATCTCGTTCAGCGACTTGCGGCCGAAGTTCGGAGTGCGCAGCATCTCGGCTTCGGTCTTCTGGATCAGATCGCCGATGTAAACGATGTTGTCGTTCTTCAGGCAGTTTGCCGAACGGACCGACAGTTCCAGCTCGTCCACTTTCTTCAGCAGCAGAGGGTTGAACTCCAGACCATCGTCTTCGTCCTGGCGGCCAGCCGATTCCGGCTCGTCGAAATTGACGAAGATTGACAGCTGATCCTGCAGGATGCGTGCGGCAAATGCCAGCGCGTCTTCCGGCGTGATCGAACCGTCGGTGTCGATCTTCAGGGTCAGCTTGTCATAGTCCAGAACCTGACCTTCACGGGTCGGCTGAACGTCATAGGCAACCTTTTTGACCGGCGAATAGATCGCGTCGATCGGGATCAGGCCGATGGGTGCGTCTTCGGGCTTGTTCTTCTCAGCCGAAACGTAACCTTTGCCGGTGTTGACGGTCAGTTCCATGAACAGGTCAGCGCCATCATCCAGGTGGCAGATGACGTGATCGCGGTTCAGAACCTCGATGCCAGCGCTTTCGCTGATGTCGCCAGCGGTGACAACTGCGGGGCCTTTGGCATTGATCGACAGGCGCTTGGGCCCTTCGACTTCCATGCGCAGGGATACGCCTTTGAGGTTCAGGATGATGTCGGTGACGTCTTCACGTACACCGGCAACCGAGCTGAACTCGTGCAAGACGTTGTCGATCTGAACGCTGGTGATGGCCGCGCCTTGCAGCGAGCTCATCAGAACGCGACGCAGCGCGTTGCCCAGGGTCAGACCAAAGCCACGTTCCAGCGGTTCTGCAACCAGGGTTGCCTGACGTGCGGGATCGTTGCCCGGCTTGCCGTCAAGCTGGGTCGGCTTGATCAATTCTGCCCAATTCTTATGGATCATGTAATCCCTCCATTCCTGTCCGCGCCCCATGACCAACAAGGTGCAGACGCCCGAGGTTCAAAATGACGTGCTGGGGCCGTGCAAAAACACAGCCCCAGCCTAATTCAAAATCGCTTAGACGCGACGACGCTTCGGCGGACGGCAGCCGTTGTGAGCGATCGGGGTCACGTCGCGGATCGACGTGATGTTGAAGCCCACTGCAGCCAGCGCACGCAGAGCCGATTCACGACCCGAACCGGGGCCCTGAACTTCGACTTCCAGCGTCTTGACGCCATGTTCCTGCGCCTTTTTGCCTGCATCTTCTGCAGCCATCTGAGCGGCGTAGGGGGTCGATTTCCGCGATCCCTTGAAGCCCATGGTACCGGCAGACGACCACGAGATGGCGTTGCCCTGTACGTCCGAGATCAGGATCTTGGTGTTGTTGAAGGTCGAGTTCACATGGGCAACGCCCGATGCGATGTTCTTACGCTCTTTGCGCTTAACGCGAGTCTTATCACGTGCCATCGGTCAGACCCTCCCTTATTTCTTCTTACCGGCAATGGCCTTTGCGGGGCCTTTGCGGGTACGAGCATTGGTGTGGGTACGCTGACCGCGAACCGGCAGGTTGCGGCGGTGACGCAGACCGCGATAGCAGCCCAGGTCCATCAGGCGCTTGACGTTCATCTGAACTTCACGACGCAGGTCACCTTCGACGGTGAAGTTTGCATCGATGTGCTCGCGGATGGCCAGAACTTCGGCGTCGGACAGTTCATTGACGCGACGGTGCGCTTCGATGCCTACGGCTTCGCAGATCGCTTTGGCCGAGGTGTTTCCGATACCGGTGATATATGTGAGGGCGATTGGTACCCGCTTTGCAGTCGGGATGTTTACGCCGGCAATACGTGCCACGTGTCACTTTCCTTTTTGTTGCGGTTCCGTAACTCCGGAACCTTTTTTCACAACACTTGACCGTGGCAGTGACGCCAGAGGGTCCAGTATTATTCGAGGTGGTCGGGGCAATTGGGACGAATCCCGCATGCGGTCTTGATTCCCTTTAGGGATGGGGGTGCGTAGAGACTTTTAAGAGGATCGTCAAGCCATACAAAGTGAGGTTGGAATTTCATTCCCTCACCACATCGACCCGATGCGACATATCGTGGCAAATCCGGAGGCCTTGATCCGAAAATTTACACTGTATCTCTTCACGCTCTGCACTGAGTTTCCCTCCAAAAAATCTAAAAGCAAGGAATGGAAGAGAAAATAAGATGGCAACCGATATTGTCGATTTGAGCGGTGGAAAGAAACCGAGTATCGGACCAAACATAAAGATAGCCGTAAACACACAAATAGCAGGCAAGGTTCGTTGCCTGAACGTAGTGCTTTCCGCCTTTATAAGCTCTCCATATCTTTCGAATGCTTCTTCAAGATCTTCAGGAACCGGAACAGTCGTCGACTGCATCACCCCAAAACAGCTTCAATCGACGCCGTAACTTCCTTGATATCCGCCAGCCCGTTCACCGGACGCAGATCGCCTTTGGCGTAGTAGTAACCAATCAGCGGAGAGGTCTTTTTATAGTATTCCATCAACCGCGTGCGCAGGCTGTCTTCGTTGTCGTCGGCGCGACGGACAAAGTCATTTTCCTTGCCGCAATTGGTGCATTTGCCATCCGCAGGAATCGGCTTGGTGTTGTCGTTATAGACCTCACCACATCCGCCGCAGGTTGACCGCGCCGTGATCCGGTCCACCAGCGCGTCATCGTCCACACGCATCTCGATCACCGTATGCAGCGACTGGCCCAGCTTGGTCAGCAGAGCCGACAACGCGTCGGCCTGCGCCAGCGTCCGGGGGAAGCCGTCAAAGATGAAACCGGCGCCTTTTTCGGTGGTCAGTTTCTCTTCGATCAAGCCGATCACGATCTCATCGGTGACCAGCTTGCCCGCGTCCATGATCGCAGCAACCTTCTGGCCCATTTCCGTGCCCGAGGTTTTCGCCTCGCGCAGCATGTCTCCGGTGCTGAGTTGCACCATACCGCGGGTTTCAACCAGGTGACGCGCCTGCGTTCCTTTGCCTGCCCCCGGGGGGCCGAGAAGAATGATGTTCATCGACGAGCAGCTCCCTTTCTGCCGCGTTTCTTGCCTTTGCCGCGCAGCTGGGACTTTTCAATCAGCCCTTCGTATTGATGCGCCAGCAGGTGGCTCTGGACTTGTTGGATCGTGTCCATGGTCACAGAGACGATAATCAGAACCGAGGTGCCGCCGAAATAGAACGGGATAGCAAACTGGCCCCGCAGGATTTCAGGCAGCAGACAAACGGCCGCCAGATAGGCCGAACCCAGAACCAGCACGCGGTTGACCACGTATTCCAGATACTCGGCGGTTTTCTTGCCCGGACGGATACCCGGTACAAAACCGTTCTGCTTTTTCAGGTTGTCCGCCACATCGTCCGGCTTGAACGACACGTTGAACGTGTAGAAATAGGCGAAGAACACGATCATCGAAGCGAAGAACAGCAGATAAAGCGGCTGTCCGGGGCCGAAGTTGGCCAGCAGCCACGACATCACCGGGCCATTTGTGGCGCCCGACGAGAAGGTCGAGATCGTTACCGGCAGCAACAGCAGCGAGCTTGCAAAGATCGCAGGGATCACACCCGCCGGGTTCACCTTGACCGGCAGGTGGCTGGAGCCGCCTTCGTAGACTTTCATACCAGCCTGACGGCGCGGGTATTGGATATGGATCTTGCGCAGGGCCCGCTCCATGAACACCACAAAGGTGATCACGGCGATGACCATGATGATCACACCCACGATCACGGCGGGGCTGATCGCACCGCTGCGGCCCGAAGCGAAGAACTGCGCCAGAGCGGCGGGAACCTCGGCAATAATGCCAACGAAGATGATTAGAGAGATACCGTTACCGATGCCGCGCGCGGTGATCTGCTCGCCCAGCCACATCAGGAACATGGTGCCGCCGACCAAAGTGATCATGGTCGACATACGGAAGAACATGCCCGGATCGGTCGCAAGATCGCCCGATTCCAACGAAACCGCCAGACCATAAGCCTGAACGGTGGCCAGAGCCACGGTACCGAAACGGGTGTATTGGTTGATCTTCTTGCGCCCTTGCTCGCCCTCTTTCTTGAGCTGTTCGAGCGCGGGAACCATCGATGTCAGCAGCTGCACGATGATCGAGGCCGAGATATAGGGCATGATGCCGAGGGCAAAGATACCCATCCGCCCCAGCGCCCCGCCGGTGAACATCGAAACCATGCCGCCGATGCCCTGCCCCGCTTGCTCCATGAACTCACGCAGGGCTTGCCCGTCGATACCTGGAACCGGAATGAAGGTGCCCAGACGATAGACGATCAACAAACCCAGCGTGAACAGGATGCGGTTGCGCAGATCGGTGGCTTTGCCCAAAGCAGCCCAGCTTGTGTTGGCTGCCATTTGTTCTGCTGCTGATACCATAAATCGGTCTCTCTTATGAAAACACCGCCCGGAACCGTTTTCCGGCTCGGGCGGCGTCTTGGAAAACTCTGAGGTCTATGTAAGCGGGTCTTGGCCCGCTCACAAGCGCTTACTCTGCCGCAGCAGCTTTTGTGACCGTAAGTGAGCCGCCCGCTTTCTCAACCGCTTCAACAGCAGCTTTCGAAGCACCGGTGACTTCCAGGTTCACTTTGGCGCTGATCTCGCCTTTCGCCAGAACGCGGATACCGTCCAGCTTGCGACGGACCAGACCGGATGCAACCAGCGCGTCCTCGGTGATCGCAGCTTTGGCGTCCAGCTTGCCGGCGTCGACGAATTTCTGGATCAGGCCCAGATTGATAACGGCGAATTCCTTGCGGTTCGGCTTGTTGAAGCCACGCTTGGGCAGGCGCTGGTACAGCGGCATCTGGCCGCCTTCGTAGCCATTGATGGCCACACCCGAACGGGATTTCTGGCCTTTGATACCACGGCCACCCATTTTACCTTTGCCGGAACCGGGGCCACGGCCAACGCGGGTGCGTTTCGGTGCGGCGCCGGGATTGTCGCGCAATTCGTTCAGTTTCATTTCGCTTCTCCTAAGCCGGATGTGACCCCCGAAGCGTGATGGGCCAAACACGGCATTTCTTGATTTTGATTCTTGTGGACGGAAATCCACCGGAGCGCTCTACAGCGTTGCGGCCTCGGTTGCAAGCATTGTTCAATCACATCCCCAATACCAAAAGAGGCGCCGTATAGGCGCCTCTTCAACGGTGAGTGGTTGGGGTGTTACCCACAGTAGGCGTGTTCGCGCGCGATATCCGCGATATCGCAGCGACGAATACCGATATCATCCAGTTCGCGGTTAGTCAGGCGCTGAAGCTCGGTATAGGTGCGGTTATATTCCGTCGCCCGGGCGCGGTTTTCTTTCACGCGCTCAAACAGGTTCGCAATACGGGCGCTCAGATTGAAGCCGCCATGTGTCAGTGTAGCTGTATGTGCCATATCTTTGATCCTTTAGAATGTCGGGGCGCATTCCCCGATGTCACTTGATTTGTTCCTTCATTGGACAGGCGTGAGATAGGCACAGACGATAACGCTAACAACGCGTGTTTCGGTCTAGCCGGTATGCGTTTTGTGAATGGCAATACAGGGTCCACCTGCTACTCTGAATGCACCGAGTGTCCGCTCAGCAGGCAAAGCCGCTGTTTGATTTCGCGGTATACGAGGCTAAGCTGCGGCGACGGATTCGGGTAGTTACACACAAATTCAATCAAGCACAGATGCTCCTCGCGGAAACAAAAACGAGGTTGACAGCAAGCATATGAGAATGGTCGCATAAGCTATAGTCTGATTAGCAGGGAATATAGCCATGAAAATTCCTTTCAGTGCGACCTTATTTATTTGGCTTTGTATGTCATCTACCTCTGCGTGGGCACAAGAAACCACCGAGGGTAGGCAAGTTGGTGAAATGACCATCTCGGAGGCCGACATGCATGCCCCTGCATCAGATGCGTTTTCGCCTTATGCGGGACGTGACTTTCCAACTAGACCTCTTTGGGGCGACACCCACTTGCATACATCGCTCTCACTTGACGCGCGTGCGTTTGGTGTACTTCTTTCGCCTTCAGACGCGTTTCGGTTTGCACGTGGAGAAGAAGTAACTACTTCTCATGGCCTACGGGCGAAGTTGTCTCGCCCGCTCGATTGGCTCGTTGTTTCAGACCATTCAGACGCGATGGGGGCGATGAACGAGATCGTCGCGGGGAACGCAACTTTGATGGGCGACCCAACTTTACGCGATTGGAACGACAGGTTGAACCAAGGAGGCAATGTGGCCCTTGGAGCGACAATGGAGGTTATCGAAACTTTCGCCGGAATTACCGGTGAAGCTTTGCCGGAGGCTATTGCGGACCGTCGTTTTGTACAGTCGGTTTGGGATGACTTTACGGAAACTGCAGATGCCTATGATCAACCGGGATCGTTCACAGCGTTTATCGGCTACGAATGGACGTCGACAGAGGGTGGTAACAACTTGCACCGTAATGTCATCTATAGGGACGACAAAATTCGGGCGCGGCAAATGTTGCCGTTTACGACTGCCGAGACTTTCAATCCTGAAGATCTGTGGGATTGGATGGAAAGATACGAAGAAACGACAGGCGGGCGCGTCCTTGCATTGGCGCACAACGGAAATGTTTCCAATGGTTTGATGTTTCCTGTCGAGACAAACCCCGATACCGGCGAACCGCTCACAGGAGATTACGCGGAAAGACGCGCCAAATGGGAGCCACTGTATGAGATTACTCAGATCAAAGGCGACGGCGAGGCCCACCCGTTCCTGAGCCCAAATGACGAGTTTGCAGATTACGAAACATGGGACGTCGCAAACCTTGGCCCTGTCCCCAAAGAAGACTGGATGTTGCAGTACGAGTATGCTCGCGAGGCTTTAAAAAATGGATTGAAGCTTGAGACGCAGCTTGGGACCAACCCTTACAAGTTCGGTGTCGTGGGATCCACAGACAGTCACACGGCCTTGGCGACAGCCCAGGAAGACAACTTTTTTGGTAAGCACTCAGGCGTGGAACCTGAGCCTGGGCGCTGGCAGCATGTTGTCGGCGAGTTTGAAGCGACCAGAATTCTGGGCTGGCAGATGGCTGCCTCTGGTTATGCGGCGGTTTGGGCCAAGGAAAATACGCGAGCATCTATTTTCGACGCGATGGAACGCAAGGAAGTATATGGTACAACGGGTAGTCGGATCACGGTACGTTTCTTCGGGGGATGGGATTTCGAAGAATACGATGCTCAATCGCGGCTTCCTGCGGAGATTGGGTATGGCAAAGGCGTACCGATGGGGGCAGATCTACCGGAAGCGCCCGGTGATGCCTTTGCGCCGAATTTTCTCGTCGCTGCACTCAAGGATCCGTACTCGGGTAATCTGGATCGTATTCAGATAGTCAAGGGCTGGCTAACAGAAGCCGGTGAGACACAAGAAAAGGTTTTTGATGTCGTCTGGTCCGGCGATCGGGATATCGGTGCCGATGGCAAGCTACCGCCTGTCGGCAATACCGTGGACGTCGAAACCGGCACGTTCACGAATTCAATCGGATCGCCGGAATTGATAACCGTCTGGTCTGATCCCGAGTTTGATCCGGGACAAAAAGCCTTTTACTACGCACGCGTGCTGGAAATTCCCACGCCGCGATGGACGGTTTACGAAGCTATTCGGTTCGGCGACGAACTACCTGAAGAAGTACCTACATCCACACAAGAACGGGCTTATACTTCGCCCATTTGGTACACTCCGGAGGGGTAACACTTCACCGCAAACGCGCTCATGTTTTATAGCTGCGTTGGGCTCGCAGCAGACAAACATAATCGCAAACACGAAAAAAGGCCCCCGAGTTTTCGAGGGCCTTTCAATTCTCAAAAAAAAGACTGCGCTTAGCCGCGCTCTTCGATGATCTCAACCAGATGCGGGATCTTGTTGACCATGCCGCGGACCGAAGGAGTGTCCTCCAGCTCGCGGGTGCGGTTCATCTTGTTCAGGCCTAGGCCGATCAGGGTTGCGCGCTGTTCGGCGGGGCGGCGGATCGGGGAGCCGATCTGCTTGACGACGATGGTTTTTGCCATTGTTCGCTCTCCTTACGCTTCTGCTTCGGCGGCAGCCGGTGCTTCGTCCCGCTTGGGCAGGATGTCGGCGACCTTTTTACCGCGACGTGCGGCAACCGAACGCGGGCTCTGCTCTTTTTGCAGGCCGTTGATGGTGGCGCGGATCATGTTGTACGGGTTCTGCGAGCCCAGCGACTTGGAAACAACGTCCTTAACGCCCAGCATTTCGAACACAGCACGCATCGGACCACCGGCGATGATACCGGTACCTTCAGGCGCGGTACGCATAACCACTTTACCGGCGCCGTGACGGCCTTCGATGTCGTGGTGCAGGGTACGACCTTCGCGCAGTTGCACGCGGATCATCTGACGCTTGGCTTGTTCAGTCGCCTTGCGGATGGCCTCAGGTACTTCTTTGGCTTTACCTTTGCCAAAGCCGACGCGGCCTTTCTGATCACCGACAACCACCAGAGCGGCGAAGCCAAAGCGCTTACCACCTTTTACGGTTTTCGACACGCGGTTGATTGCGACCAGACGGTCTGCAAATTCCGGTGCTTCTTCACGGTCGCGGCCACGGCCCCGACGGTTTTCACGTTCTGCCATTTGGCATCCCTTTTCTCATGTGGCGCTTCTCGGCGCCGTTTGTTCAATCCAAGTGAGCCCCGACTAGTGCCGAGGCCCCCGGATCATCGGGGCGGATCGAAACCCGCCCGCAAGTCTTAGATCTTCAGACCACCTTCACGCGCAGCGTCGGCCAGAGCCTTCACCTTGCCGTGGAACAGGAAGCCGCCACGATCGAAATAGGCCTCTTCGACGCCCGCCTTTTTGGCACGCTCGGCGATGGCCGCGCCCACTTTGGTGGCCGCTTCGACGTTGTTCTTGCCCACAACGCCCAGATCCTTTTCCAGGGTCGAGGCTGCGGCCAGGGTCACGCCACGTACGTCGTCGATCAGCTGAACAGAGATGTTCTTGTTCGAACGGTGTACTGACAGACGCGGACGACCCGCGTTGACCTTGCGAAGTTTGTTCCGAACGCGCAGGCGGCGCTTCAGAAACAGGGTTCTTTTGCTGTTTGCCATTGTCTGCGTCCTTACTTCTTCTTGCCTTCCTTGCGGAAGATGAACTCGCCCTTATAGCGGATGCCCTTGCCTTTGTACGGCTCGGGACGGCGCCATTCGCGGATTTTGGCCGCGACTTCGCCCACCTGCTGCTGGTCGATACCTTCCACAACGATCTCGGTCTGCTTCGGCGCGGTGATGGTGACACCTTCCGGAGCAGTGAAATCAACATCGTGGCTGTAGCCTAGGTTCAGCTTCAGGGTATTACCCTGCATCTGAGCCCGGTAACCAACACCCTGGATCTCCAGCTCTTTTTTGAAGCCGTTTGTTACGCCTTCAACAAGATTAGCGACCATGGTGCGGCTCATGCCCCACTGCTGTCGCGCACGCTTGGACATGCCACGGGGATCGATCTTGACCACGTTGTCTTCAACCGACAACGTAACGTCGTCGGTGGCGGTGAAGCTACGAGTGCCTTTCGGACCTTTCACTTCGATGGTCTGACCCGACACAGAGGCGGTAACGCCGCTGGGCAGCTCGACCGGTTTTTTACCAATACGAGACATTGCAGACCTCCTTAGAAGACGGTGCAGAGCACTTCGCCGCCAACATTGTTGGAGCGAGCGTTTGCGTCCGACATCACACCTTTCGGAGTGCTGACAATCGACACGCCCAGACCCTGACGGACCTGCGGGATGTCATTGACGCCCATGTAGACGCGACGGCCAGGCTTGGAAACCCGCTTGAGTTCGCGAATAACAGGGGTGCCTTCGTAGTATTTCAGGCTGATTTCGATGGCCGGATGACCGTTTTCACCGGTCGTCGCTTCGTAGCCACGGATGTAACCTTCGTCCGCCAGCACGTCCAGAACCCAGCCGCGCAGCTTGGAAGCCGGGGTGGAAACGGTGGACTTGCCGCGCATTTGCGCGTTGCGGATACGGGTGAGCATATCGCCGATAGGATCATTCATATCTATGTCTCCCTTACCAGCTCGATTTCACCATGCCGGGGATCTGACCAGCAGAACCCAGCTCGCGCAGCGCGATACGGCTGACCTTCAGCTTACGGTAGTAAGCGTGGGGACGACCGGTCAGCTGACAACGGTTGTGCAGACGGGTAGCCGAGCTGTTGCGCGGCAGTTTCGCCAGTTTCAGACGCGCTTTGAAACGCTCTTCCATCGGCTTGCTCTCGTCATTCGCGATTTCTTTCAGCTCGGCACGCTTTGCGGCATATTTGGCCACCAGGCGTTCGCGCTTCTTCTCGCGTTCGATCATTGCTTTCTTAGCCATGTCTCAATCCTCCCGGCGCTTACGCGTTGAACGGCATGTTGAATGCTTTCAACAATGCCTTTGCTTCAGCGTCGGTTTTCGCTGTGGTGGCAATTACGATATCCAGGCCCCAGACCTCGTCGACCTTGTCGAAGTCGATTTCCGGGAACACGATGTGCTCTTTCATGCCCATGGCAAAGTTGCCACGACCATCGAAAGACGGCTTCACACCGCGGAAGTCACGAACGCGAGGCATCGCGATGGTGATCAGACGATCCAGGAATTCGTACATCCGGTCGCCGCGCAGGGTCACTTTCGCACCCAGCGGCATGTCTTCACGGACGCGAAAACCCGCGATCGACTTCTTCGCCTTGGTTGCAACGGCCTTCTGGCCGGCAATCGCAGTCAGATCCTCGACAGCAGCTTTCGCTTTTTTCGAGTCTTTGACGGCCTCAGCACCACAACCGATGTTCAGAACGATTTTTTCCAGCTTGGGCAGCTGCATGTCGTTCTTGTAGCCGAACTCTTCTTTCAGAGCGGCACGGATTGTTTCAGCGTACTGAGCTTTCAGACGCGGGGTATAGTTTGCGGTATCAAGCATCGATCACGTCCCCCGTGGTCTTGGCGAAGCGCACTTTCTTGTCGCCTTCCATGCGGAAGCCAACGCGGGTTGCTTTGCCGTTTTTGTCCAGCAGTGCCAGGTTCGACAGCTCGATCGGGTTTGCCTGAGGCAGGCGACCACCTTGCGAGGTTTGCGACTGACGGGTGTGGCGGATGGCGATGTTGATGCCATCGACAACAGCTTTACCGGCTTTCGGGTCAACCGAGGTGATAGTTCCCTCTTTGCCCTTGTCCTTGCCGGCCAGCACGACGACCTTGTCGCCTTTGCGGAGTTTAGCAGCCATGATTACAGCACCTCCGGAGCCAGCGAGATGATTTTCATGAAGTTCTTGCCGCGCAGTTCACGAACAACGGGGCCAAAGATACGGGTACCTACGGGCTCGTTGTTGTTGTTCAGGATGACGGCGGCGTTGCGATCGAAACGGATCGCGGTGCCGTCTTCGCGACGGACTTCCTTGGCGGTGCGTACGACGACGGCCTTACGGACGTCACCTTTCTTTACGCGGCCGCGCGGGATGGCTTCCTTCACCGAGACGACAATGATGTCGCCGACGGAGGCGTATTTACGCTTGGAACCACCCAGGACCTTGATGCACTGAACTCGGCGTGCGCCGGAGTTGTCAGCGACATCCAGATTGGTCTGCATCTGGATCATGTGGTTTCTCCCGACCTGTGGGGGCTGGTCTCGTTAAATCCCCCAGGGTTTCGACAAATGGAAAAATCCCGGAAGCTTACGCTTCCAGAACTTCCCAACGTTTCGTCTTCGATTTCGGCGCGCATTCGATGATGCGTACGGTGTCGCCGACCTTGAAGGCGTTCTTTTCATCGTGAGCCCTGTATTTCTTGGACTTACGGATGGTTTTCTTCAGAACCGGATGCGTAAAGCGGCGCTCGACGGATACGGTTACGGTCTGTTCGTTGGCGTCGCTGGTCACGGTGCCTTGCAGGATACGCTTGGGCATCTGATTACTCCTCGGATGCCGCAGCAGCGGCCTTTTCGTTCAGAATGGTTTTGACACGGGCAGCGTTGCGGCGGGCCGCTTTGATGCCGGCTGTGTTTTCCAGCTGACCGGTTGCCTGTTGAAAGCGCAGGTTAAAGCTTTCTTTCTTCAGGTTGGCCAGTTCCTCGCGGAGCTGGTCCGGGGTCTTGTCACGCAGTTCTTGGGCGTTCATCGCCTTTTCCTTTGCTCAAAACACCAGAAGGCCCCCTTACAGGGTCACCTTTGACCTGGTGGATGAATGATAGACATACGAATCGCCCGACAACGCCGGGAGATCGCAGGATGCCGCCGTATAAGGGTTTGGGGGGTGGGTGGCAAGGGAAAGTTTCAAACCGTGTTCGGGCAGATGAAACTACCTGTTTCCAAATTACCGCCGCCCTCTGAAACCGGGCAGCAGATGACTACTGCGACCTTTCTGGATCCCGACAAACGCGGCCAAGTGCTCAGGCACCTTTCTCCTGCATTTTCCGAACCATTTTCAGGCGCGCGCGTCGCGGCAGCAGCGGCATGACCCAACCCAGCACAAACGCGAGCGACTTATCGTTGATCACCGTGAGCTTTCCATCGATCATGGCGTCATAGCCGACTTTGGCCACGGCCTCAGCGGTCGCCCCTTTTTGGGCAACAAGCTTCGTTCCCTCAAGATTTGCAGCAGCAGCAAATTCGGTCGCGACATAGCCCGGCTCCAGCGCCGTCACAGTGACGCCCTTACCTTTCAGCTCCTCCGCGAGCGCCTGACTGAAACTCGAAACATAGGCCTTGGTGGCAAAATAGGTCGCCTGCAATGGACCCGGCATATGCGCCGCAGTCGAACTGACATTCAGTATCTTTCCGCCACCGCCACTGATCATATCCCTGCCGAACAGATGACACAGAGAGACAAGGGCTTCGACGTTCAGCCGGATCATATCCAGATCGTCCGAAAGGCGGCGATCCAAAAAAGCCCCATGCCCTCCGAATCCAGCATTGTTGATCAGGTAGTCGACCGTCAGGTCTTTGCACTTGACGGCCTCATAAAGTTTTTCCGCGCCTCCAACAGCACCCAGATCAAGCGGAATGGCAGTGACAGTAACATCGTGGGCTGCCTCAAGCTCTGATCTGAGGGCATCTAACGCATCTCCGCGTCGCGCACTGATGATCAGATTGCCGCCTCGCGACGCATGATAACGTGCCAGTTCCCGACCAATTCCGGATGACGCGCCTGTGACGAGAGCTGTTTTGGTCATAGTATCCTCCGACGAAGTAACTGGAGCGCTTTCACCTTGACGCTTTAAGACGCTTCACTCCCATTTATAGTTGAAGCTAACAGAAATCCGCTCGTCCTCGGCCATGTTCATCGGCACTTCGTGGCGCAGCCAGCTTTCCCACAGCAGGATGTCACCTACCTGCGGCTTCATATAGATGAAAGGCTGCAATTCCCGGCGCCCGCCCTTCAGCCGCGTCGGTGCGGCCATCATGCGGCCCGACCGCGGGTCTTCCAGTTTCAACGCACTGGCCCCTTCGGGCATGGACACATAAGTCGTGCCTGAGATGACGCTGTGCGGATGCAGGTGGCTGGCATGCATCCCGCCTTCAGGGAGGATATTGATCCACAGATCCTCAAGCTTCAGTGCGCGGTCGTCCAGATCAAACTCCAAATCCTTGGCAAAAGCAGCGACGTGCTGATTCAGCACTTTGACAAGATCGGCAAATATCGGAAATCGCCAAGGCAAATCGGTCAGCGAAGCATAACTGGTGTAGCCGGGATACGCGTTCGCTTCACACCAGTCCTGCCCGGCCTCATCATCTTCAGCAATAACAAGGCATGAACTTTCCAATTCCTCCGCGTCGATCCTGGGATCGAATTCGGACAAGTTTGCGCGATAGAGACGGGTGACGAAGAGTGATTCAATCTGTGCCATGGGCTGGGCATACCCCAGCCCTCTCGGCAAGACCAGCCGCTTAGGTCTTGATGGGCCCTTTGCCACAGCGTGGTATCGGGCGACCTCCGTCGGCATAGGCGAGGCACAGCACGATCTCATCCGGTTTCGGCGCATCTGGGATGTTCAGCGTCATCGTGTCGAAATGATCGAACGACCACGGATTGTCCTTGTGCCCCAGCGGAAGATCAATCGCGCAACCCGGCGCGCCCAGCTTGGCGTTGGACGGTATCACCGCCTCACCTCCGCCCACCGCAGCGCGCATGGGCGCACCGAGTTTGGGGTGGATCACCGCCCCGCCCTGCTCAAGATCGCCGTTCATGCCGACAATCGCGGCTTTGCCGTACGAAACCGGCGGCCCATCAAGCTGAGAAACTGCCTCAGCGGCGAGTTCCGAACCCAGAATGGCGCCGATCTCGAACAACTCTGAAAGATCGTCCGAGAAGTGCCCGGCCAGAGGGTTCTGCATCACCGCCAGCGCTGCAACCCGACTGATCGGATCACAAGGCTGGCCCAACTGGTCGGTGGTTATGACTTCCTTAATGAGCATCTTTTTGCGCAGCTGAACCATAGGGCCCTCCCATTCCTGCAAGTTAGCCTAGAGGCGGGGTGGCTGGAGGTCGACGTTTTTCAGGACCCACGAAATCACGGGCTGCCGAGCCAAAAGAAAACCCCCGCCGGTTTCCCGACGAGGGTAAATCTTGTGACGAGCGAGGCCATAGCCCCAATCGCTTACCAGTCTTCGCGGACCACAACGCGGGTCTTGATCGGCAGCTTCATCGCGGCCAGGCGCAGGGCCTCGCGGGCGATGTCGTCATTGACGCCATCGATCTCGAACATCACACGACCGGGCTTTACCTTCGCTGCCCAGAAGTCAACGGAGCCTTTACCTTTACCCATACGGACTTCGGTTGGCTTCGAGGTCACGGGGGTATCCGGGAAGATCCGGATCCAGACGCGGCCTTGACGTTTCATGTGACGGGTCATGGCACGACGTGCAGCTTCGATCTGACGCGCGGTGACGCGCTCGGGCTGCAGTGCTTTCAGACCGTAGGTGCCAAAGTTCAGATCGGAACCGCCTTTGGCGAGCCCCTTGATCCGGCCTTTGTGCATCTTGCGGAATTTAGTACGCTTTGGTTGAAGCATATCTTTCCCTCCTTAGCGACGACCGCCACCAGCACCACGAGGTGCAGGGCCGTCCTGGAGTTCCTGTGCTTTACGGTCACGTGCCTGCGGATCGTGCTCCATGATCTCACCTTTGAAGATCCAGACCTTGATCCCGATGATCCCGTAAGGAGTCATCGCTTCGGCATGTGCGTAATCGATGTCGGCACGCAGGGTGTGCAGAGGCACGCGGCCTTCGCGGTACCACTCGGTCCGTGCGATTTCGGCGCCGCCCAGACGACCAGCGACGTTCACCCGGATACCCAGGGCGCCCATGCGCATGGCGTTCTGAACCGAGCGCTTCATGGCGCGACGGAACGAAACACGACGTTCCAGCTGCTGAGCGATGGACTCGGCAACCAGCTGCGCGTCAAGCTCGGGCTTGCGCACTTCGACGATGTTCAGGTGCAGTTCGCTGTCGGTCATACGAGCAAGCTTTTTGCGCAGAACTTCAATGTCTGCACCTTTCTTGCCGATGATGACACCGGGACGTGCAGTGTGGATCGTAACGCGGCACTTCTTGTGCGGACGTTCGATGATCACACGGGCAACACCGGCCTGCTTGCACTCTTTGTTGATGAACTCACGGATCTTGAGGTCTTCCAGCAGAAGATCACCGTAGTCCTTGGTGTCGGCGTACCAGCGGCTGTCCCAGGTGCGGTTGACCTGAAGGCGCATGCCGATCGGATTGACTTTATGTCCCATTAGGCTTGCTCCTCAACTTGACGCACCTTGATGGTGATCTCCGAGAACGGCTTCATGATCTTGCCGAAACGGCCACGTGCACGCGGACGACCGCGCTTCATGACCAGGTTCTTGCCAACCCAGGCTTCGGCGACGATCAGTTCGTCGACATCCAGGTTGTGGTTGTTCTCGGCGTTGGCGATTGCAGACTGCAGGCACTTCTTGACGTCCTGCGCGACACGCTTGTTCGAGAAAGTCAGGTCAGTCAGAGCCTTCTCAACTTTCTTGCCACGGATCATCTGCGCAACCAGGTTCAGTTTCTGCGGGCTAGTACGGAGCATGCGCGTTTTCGCCATTGCTTCGTTTTCAGCCACGCGGCGGGGGTTCTTTTCCTTGCCCATGACTTACTTCCGCTTCGCTTTTTTGTCAGCGGCGTGACCGTAATAGGTACGAGTCGGCGAGTATTCACCGAACTTCTGACCGATCATGTCTTCCGAGACGTTGACGGGGATATGCTTATGGCCGTTGTACACACCAAAGGTCAGACCCACGAACTGGGGCAGAATGGTGGAACGACGCGACCAAATCTTGATGACTTCGTTGCGGCCCGACTCGCGCGCTGCTTCGGCTTTTTTCAGCACGTAAGCATCGACGAAAGGACCCTTCCAAACAGAGCGAGACATAGATTAACGTCCCTTCTTCTTGGCGTGCCGCGAGCGGATGATCAGCTTCTGGGACGCTTTGTTCTTGTTGCGGGTACGCTTACCCTTGGTGTCCTTACCCCACGGAGTAACCGGCGTACGGCCACCCGAGGTACGACCTTCACCACCACCGTGCGGGTGGTCGATCGGGTTCATTGCAACACCACGAACCGACGGACGAACGCCCTTGTGGCGCATACGACCGGCTTTACCGAGGTTTTGGTTGCTGTTGTCGGGGTTGGACACGGCACCAACGGTGGCCATGCATTCCTGACGGACCATGCGCAGCTCGCCCGAGCTCAGACGGATCTGAGCGTAGCCGCCATCGCGACCAACGAACTGAGCGTAAGTACCGGCCGCACGTGCGATCTGACCGCCTTTGCCAGGCTTCATCTCGATGTTGTGGACGATGGTACCAATGGGCATGCCCGAGAACGGCATTGCGTTGCCCGGCTTGATGTCGGCCTTGGCGGATGCCACGACTTTGTCACCAACAGCCAGACGCTGCGGAGCCAGGATATATGCCTGCTCGCCGTCTTCGTATTTTACCAGTGCGATGAATGCGGTCCGGTTCGGGTCATATTCGATCCGCTCGACGGTTGCCGCGACATCAAATTTGTTCCGTTTGAAGTCAACGATCCGGTAGAGACGCTTTGCGCCACCGCCGCGGCGGCGTGAAGTGATCCGTCCGGTGTTGTTCCGGCCGCCCGATTTGGTCAAACCCTCAGTGAGAGACTTGACCGGACGTCCTTTCCAAAGCTCCGAACGGTCGATCAGCACCAGCCCGCGCTGGCCCGGCGTCGTCGGCTTGTACGACTTGAGTGCCATGCTTTCTGTCTTCCGTTTAGCAAGTGCGAGGGATTTCCCCGCTATGTGATAGGCCCCCGTAGGTGCCAAGGGTATAGGGCCCCGAAGGTCCCCGGTTACAAATATCAGAGGCCCCGGAACGAATCCGAGGCCGCAAGATTGGGAGCGTGTAGCAGTGTTGGGGATGGGTGTCTATAGGGTGCGGCCCAAGATTCTTATGGAGACCAAAGAAAAAGTCACCGCAACATTTGCCCCAGGTTTCAATTTCGCAAGTCGCGCGATCAGTGGGTATTACTTATTCGGCCGGAAGAACTCAGGTAACTTGCCACTCACTGATACAATGCGCGAACCTCGGCGAAGGACAACAGGCGGCGGTGTTTTTCGTCCCACAGGTGCAACCGCGCGTTGGCAATGCTCTCACGAATGGTCATCCTGTTGCTGTTTGCCAACTCGTCGTGATCGCGCAGCACTTCGGTCAGGCGGTAGAACGGAATGCGGCTGTACAGATGGTGCACGTGGTGGATGCCGATATTGGCACTGAACCACTGTAGCACCGGCGGCAGAATATAATGCGAGCTTCCGTGCAGGGCCGCCTCGTGCAACTGCCAATCCTTGTCCGATTCCCAATGCGTTTCTTCGAATTGGTGCTGAACATAAAACAGCCATACTCCTGCAGTTGCCGCAATCAGGGTTGAGGGCAGAAAAATCAATAGGACCGGCATCAAGCCGCCATAGTAGTAGACAGCAAAAAGGGCGGTCAGAATAGCTATATTGGTACCCATCGCGCTGACCCAGAACCGAGCGCTACCAGTTAAACCCAAGGGCAGACGGTTTTGGAGCAGGAACAAATAGCCGGGACCAAGTACGAACAGTGTGACCGGATTGCGGTAAACGCGATACCAGAACCGGTTCATGGGAGACTTGGATTGGTACTCAGCCACTGTCAGCGTGTGGATATCCCCCATTCCCCGCTTGTCCAAGTTACCCGAACTGTTGTGATGGTAAGAATGAGTGCGGCGCCAGACATCATAGGGTGTAAGGGTCAGCACCCCGATCACCCGTCCAACCCAGTCGCTGACTGTCCGGTTCTTGAAGAACGCCCCGTGCCCGCAATCGTGTTGGATCGCAAACAGGCGCAGCAGGAAGGCCGCATTCAGGACCGCAATGGCAAATGCCAGCCAGTAGCTGATGGATAATGCCATCCAGGACAGCGCCCAAAGCACAAAGAATGGGATAATGCTGACACCCAGCTCAAAGGAACTGCGCCATTGATTAGGTTCGCGGTATTTGGCAAGCGTCGAAACCCAATCCCGCGCGGCAGTTCTATCCGGGTTTTCCCGGGTCGAGAGAGAGGTTTCGGTCATGCGCCTGCCATGTCTTTTGCTTGTTGGAAGCCGGCTAGACTACCCGCGCGACATAGCAAGCGAATTGTGCAAAACATGAGAGTTTAGTGCTCAAATTTTTGTGTCGCCGCGTAAGAACAACCCCCATGAGCACGCCACTTACCTCTCCCCAAAGACGCGTCCAATCACGGACCGCCGGATATATCGATGTGTGGTCTCTCTTCCAGGGTTGCACGTGCTTCTGACGCGTTTCTGATGAGTCAACGCAACTCTTACCCCAACGACCGCCTTCTGCAGAGCGGCTCAGACTCTACCGCGATACGTTGCTTGAGTTTGATATGACCCAAAACCTCGCGAAATGCGCGGTGCTTGGGTTTCCCTTCCAGATAATCCGCCAGTTTGAGCAGGTTGATAGGGTGCTTCGTAATTAACGCCTCGATCCGCTGCACCGCTTCGTCCAGCACGTAGTGATCCACGTACTGGCAGGCCACCTGTGTGGGCGTCAGGAGACAGTAATCCTGCGGACGTTTCTCAGTATAGCGCGTGATGTCGAAGGGCGACGCACCGAGAGCGTGGAACTTGGGGATGTGCACACGCATCTCGGCCTCGACGTGTTCCAACACCGTACCCGAGGTCTGGCGAAACCCCAGCGGACCAAGCTTATCGACCACATGATTGCGCATCGCCGGAGAGATCATGTCCACATCCGCCCGGTCGTATTTCAGATCGTCGAAAACCGACAAAAGCCCCAGCTTTTCATCGGCGATCTGAAAATAGGGCTCGGCGCTGAAAGCCCGCATCCTCTCCAACACCTGCGCACGGGCAGTTTCAGGGTCTGAAACGAAATCGGCCCCGGCGGGTTGAACCGCCGGGGCCGTGAATAGTCGCAGTAAGCGTCGGATCAAAGACCGGTGCTCACGTCGATTGTGTTACCCTCTTCCAGGGTCACATATGCTTTTTTGACGTCTTTCCGACGGCCCAGCTGGCCGCGGAACCGCTTGACCTTGCCTTTGGTCACAGTAGTGTTCACCGCTTTGACCTTTACACCAAACAGAGCCTCAACGGCCTCTTTGATTTGCGGCTTGTTGCTGTCGATCGCCACTTCAAAGACAACCGCGCCGTTTTCGGACGCCATCGTCGACTTTTCAGTGATGATCGGCTTGCGGATCACGTCGTAGTGTTCTGCCTTCGCGCTCATTTCAGACGAGCCTCCAGTGCTTCGACAGCCGCTTTGGTGAGCACCAGGGTGTCACGCTTGAGGATGTCATAGACGTTTGCGCCCATCGACGGCAGGATATCCAGACCTTCGATGTTCTTGGACGCTTTCAGGAACCCTTCGTTCACGGTCGCGCCGTCGATGACCAGAGCACGTTTCCAGCCCAGGTTTGCAACCTGTTTGGCCAGAGCGGCGGTCTTGCCTTCGGCTTCGGCGTTCTCGATCACGACCAGTTCACCTGCCTTAGCTTTGGCCGACAGAGCGTGGCGCAGGCCAAGCTTGCGGAACTTCTTTGGCAGGTCATGACCATGCGAACGCACGACGGGGCCTTTATAGATACCACCACCACGGAAGATCGGCGCATTACGGTCACCATGGCGTGCGCCACCGGTGCCCTTCTGGCGATAGATCTTCTTGGTCGAATAGCTGGTTTCCGAGCGGGTCTTGACCTTGTGGGTGCCGGCCTGCGCATTGTTGCGCTGCCAACGGACCACACGGTGCAGGATGTCCGCGCGCGGCTCGAGACCGAACAGGTCTGCATCCAGCTCGATGTTGCCGGCCTTGCCGCCGTCCAGTTTGATTACATCAAGTTTCATGCTTCACCACCTTCCGCGGGAGCTTCTTCCGCAGGTGCTTCGGTTGCAGCCGATTTCACAGCAGCCGGGAAAGGCAGGCCTTCCGGTGCTTTCTTCTTGACGGCGTCCTTGACGGTGACCCAGCCCGATTTCGGTCCGGGAACGGCGCCTTTGATGAAGACCAGGTTCCGGACGGCGTCGGTTTTGACAACCTCCAGGTTCTGGGTGGTGACACGGGCAGCGCCCATGTGACCGGCCATCTTCTTGCCTTTGAACACCTTGCCCGGGTCCTGACACTGACCGGTCGAACCGTGCGAACGGTGGCTGATCGAAACACCGTGCGAGGCGCGCAGACCACCAAAGTTCCAACGCTTCATCGCACCGGCGAAGCCTTTACCGATCGAGGTGCCCGAAACGTCAACTTTCTGACCTTCCAGGAAGTGTTCTGCCGAAATCTCGGCGCCCACATCGATCAGGCCATCTTCGGAGACGCGGAACTCGGCCAGCTTACGCTTGGGCTCGACCTTGGCAGCGGCATAGTGACCGCGCATGGCCTTCGAGGTGCGTTTTGCTTTGGCAGCACCGGCGCCCAGCTGAACGGCAGTGTAGCCGTCTTTGTCAGCGGTGCGCTGTGCAACAACCTGCAGGTTGTCCAGGTGAAGAACGGTCACAGGGATCTGCTTGCCGTCTTCCATGAACAGGCGGGTCATGCCAACTTTTTTTGCGATAATACCAGAGCGCATAATCTATACCCTCCGATCTTACGACTGCAGCTTGATCTCGACGTCCACACCAGCAGCGAGGTCGAGCTTCATCAGCGCGTCAACGGTCTGGGGGGTCGGATCAACGATGTCCAAGAGACGCTTGTGCGTACGGATCTCGAACTGGTCGCGGGATTTCTTGTCAACGTGAGGGCCACGGAGAACCGTGAACTTCTCAATCTTGTTCGGCAGCGGGATCGGGCCGCGCACGTTCGCGCCGGTCCGCTTGGCAGTGTTGACGATCTCTTGCGTGCTGGCATCCAGAACGCGATAGTCAAATGCCTTCAGCCGAATACGGATGTTTTGGCTTTGCATATTAACAGCCTTTTTTAGGCGTTGAGGTTGAGAGGAGGACAGACGCGCATCGCCAACCCTCTTCGAACCCAAAAGGCGGGAATCATCCCGCCTTGATGTTCTTGATGAGAACTCGCGCGTATTAGTGGGGTTGGTGGGATTTGGCAAGGGGGAAATCAGATATCGTCAGTCTGACAGAATAGAGTTCAACGAGACGGATCAACGAAGTCTCGATTTGCTAGCTGAGCGAAAGAGACTCACCCACATACGCTCTGCCTATGCGTCGCCCTCGTCATCAAGGTTAGAGCAATGATAGTATTTTGCTTGTTCAACAATTGCATCCATAAACTCAACTACGTTGTTGCGTTCAAAATAAGTCATCCGAAATTCAGGCGGAAGTAATGTCAATGAACCCTTCGCACTATGCTTAGTCCATCGATTCAAGAGCTTAACCTGAGGCAGTATGTTCCATAATTTGGCTTCAATTTTTGCAGCTGATTGAATTTCAATTCCTGTGTCAGTGTATGGCCAATACGAGTTTGGATAATTGCGTATTACCCAACTTCTGAAGTTAAGTATTTGAGTTTCGTGCTGATAATAGTTTTTGTTAAGAGGCACCACGGCGATGTGCAGATATCCGTTGTCAGTTTCCCTAACGCTAATTTCATACGCATCACTGAAATCAAGTGTGCGAAGGTTAACGTATCGATCATACTTGGTTAGGTAGTCGTTGCTTTTGGTTGGCACAATCACTCTCGAAAACGAAACACTACATCCTTCAATGAGAATGTTTGAGTAACCCATGCTTTTTAAGGCGCTATATACCTGCGCATCACTGGATGGCGCGGACACCAAAACGTTCGGGGCTAAAGTTCCAATCCAAAATACTAAACTTGAAAAAATTGACATCGCAAAGCGCGGCTTTTTGGACATGTCCAAATCATCTTCTCTCAAAGGATTGGTCGGTTAAAAAAGAGACTGCCAGATTGTGGTTTCAATAGTGACTGTGTTCAATCTCTAAAAGTAATAAAGGCCGCCCCTTTTGGAGCGGCCTACTTAGGCTCACCGATGTGCCGGGCTGAACCCCGACCTACCGTGATTACTCGATGACTTTCGACACAACACCGGCGCCGACAGTGCGACCGCCTTCGCGGATCGCGAAGCGCAGACCGTCTTCCATCGCGATCGGCGCGATCAGCTCAACGGTGAAGCCAAAGCTGTCGCCGGATAAAACCAATTCGGTGACGTCTCAGTTCCCAAAACCCACAGGCTAGTTCCTAACAAGCCATGGGGCTTCAACCTTCATGCCTTGATAGACCGCGTGCATGAAAAGGTGTGCAATCACAGGGTCATTTGAAAATGGCGAGAATTGCAGATTTCCCTCTCTGACATCGCCTTCCGCTTCATAGACCACCTCGTCGCCTTTAATCGTTACACGCACTTCAAGCTCCGCCAGTGTTTCCGGATCGACGGCAGTAGGATCGTCCGACAAAATCACAAAGTCCGCGACTTTTCCAACTTCGATAGACCCCTTCTCGTCTTCTTCAAAATGCTGCCAGGCGGGCCAGATTGTCATGGCTTTCAAGGCGGTCATAACGTCGACTCTTTGATGGGGACCCAAAATGTCACCAGACCGTGTGCGGCGGGTTACCGTCGCGGCGAGAACACGCATGCTGTTCGGAAAGGCGACCGGCGCATCGTGATGCGTGCCGAACTTCATGCCACGCTCGTGCAGCCATCCTGTAGGCGAAATATTTTCTGCGTTTATCGGCCCGACCGTATGATCCCGGTGCCAATCGCCCCAATAAAACGTATGCATCGGGAATAACGACGGAAACACACCAAGGCGCTTAAAACTGGCAACCTGATCCTCTCTTAGAAACTGACCGTGCACCAGAACGGGCCGGTTGTCAGGGTCGCCATACTTGATCTGCGCCTCTTCGAGCGCAGCAATCAGCATGTCAGATGCTCCTTCGCCGTTGGAATGCACAAGGATCTGGAAATCATTCTCGTAACACCAGTTCACAGCGTCCTGGAGTTGTTCCATGGTTATGGCGGCATAACCTGCGTACCCCGCGGCATAGTTTCCAACCGGATCATAGTAGGGTCGATCCCGCAAAGCCGTGAAGCCCTGCGGCGAACCGTCAATTGTCAGCTTGCAGCCCCCTACCCGAACCCGGTT
The DNA here is from genome assembly GCF_056539785.1 of Ruegeria sp. B11. Taxonomy (NCBI): domain Bacteria; kingdom Pseudomonadati; phylum Pseudomonadota; class Alphaproteobacteria; order Rhodobacterales; family Roseobacteraceae; genus Ruegeria; species Ruegeria sp. B11. The sequence goes on from NZ_JBQFVO010000009.1 coordinate 99,380, forward strand.
GTCATAATCCGCCGAGGTGTTTGCTCCGATATACTCCCTCGACTCAAGAACATCCGGGAAGGCTACTACATCGATTGGAAGAGCTTCTTTGGCGGCAACTTTCTTAAGAACTTCGACGATTTCACCTGAAGATCGACCTTCTTGTCCAGTCGTATATCCAAACTTTGCCCAAAGCTCGGTTCCAGCTCGGGCAAATTCAGCAAGACCTTCTTCACCCAAATTCCCCAACATCGGCACGAGAACAGAAAAGAACGCGTATTCTTCCAGAACTCCATTTGGCTCACCGGCTTCATCGCGTTGGATCACCCCGCCCGGAGGTGCGTCAGACGCCGCTGTGATACCTGCCAACTCCAGCGCTTTCGAGTTTGCCACGCCTAGGTGCCCGGACTGATGAATAATGACAACGGGCAAGTCCTCAGACACCATGTCCAACTCCTGTCGTGTCGGGTGGCGGAGTTCCTTCAACTGAGCATTGTCGTAGCCAAAGCCAATGATCATTTGGACCTGTTCAACGGCCTGCGCATTCTCTTCGGCCCAGTCAGTCAGTGTGGATTGCAGACTGGCGATATCAATGACATCTCCGTCCGGTGGCGCAAGAAGGTTAGCTGACAGTGCCTGCAAACCGCCCATGACGACATGTCCGTGGCTATCAACGAAACCCGGAAGCATCGCGCGCCCTTCCAGATCATAGGTTTCAGTTTCTTCACCCTGATGCGCCGACAAGTCAGGCAGCGGACCAACCGCAAGAATGCGCCCGTCTTTGACTGCGACAGCTTCGGCGGACGGAGCCGTATCGTTCATCGTTACAATTGGTCCGCCCAAATAGATCCGATCCGCAATCTGTTGTGAGGACGCAGAGGTAGATGAGAAAGCAACCGCTGCGACAAGACAAACTGAACGCGCCCAAAAGTGCATCTTATGACCTCTTTCTAATTGCAATGTCTCAATACGAAAGAAGTTAGCATTACTGTTGGCTTAGGCAAAAACGAAAAAGGGCGCCCCGAGGGACGCCCTTTCTTTGTATATTCGCTTACGCGAATTACTCGATGATTTTCGAGACGACGCCGGCGCCGACGGTGCGGCCGCCTTCGCGGATCGCAAAGCGCAGGCCGTCTTCCATCGCGATGGG
>NZ_JBQFVO010000010.1:0-40787 GCF_056539785.1 Ruegeria sp. B11
ATGCATTCGTCCCTAGCGTGTGTGAAATACCCGCCGGACCCTCAATACTCCAAACAGAAGCTAATACATTAGATGCAAAATCGTCGGAAACACTCATTAAAACCCCGCAATACAGGCACTCATTCAACACGCAGAAGCGGGCATCAACACGGCCCTACTGCATTATAACACAGTTTCGAACCCCGCTGCAGCCCTGTTTCTGGCACCGCCTCTCGTGACCTTTGATGAATCACGTAAATATGATGGCCTGTCAGCTTCGGTTATAGACATCTTCATACCTCACGATATCATCCTCACCCAGATAAGGACCTGTTTGAACTTCGATCAGGTACATTGGCAATTTACCCGGGTTCTCCAGACGATGAACCGCACCCAAGGGGATATAGACGGCTTCATTCTCGGACAGGAGCTTGACCTCATCGCCAACCGTAACGCGGGCGGTGCCACCAACCACAACCCAGTGTTCCGACCGATGCACATGGCTTTGCAGGCTTAGAATGCCGTCCGGCTTAACCATGATGCGCTTTACCTGAAAGCGCTCGCCCAGACACAGCGTTTCATACCATCCCCAGGGGCGGTGGAAGCGTGGATAATCTGTGGCCTGAGAGATTCCCGCCCGCTTCAACGAGCTGACAACTTTTCCAACATCGCCCGCGCGGGCCATATCCGTGACCAGAATCGCATCACGCGTGGCAATCGCAGCGATACCCTTCAGCCCTAGGCCAACCAGTTGTGTGCTATCATCCTCGTTCCGTAGAAGCGTGTTCTGACAATCGACCGCCGTTGCGGAGCCCATAACCGCCAAGTCTTTACCATTCGACTTCAGCATTGAATGGAACGTGTCCCAACGATCCAGATTGGGCCAGATGGCCGACAGCTGTACCGAGACGACATCATTGGTGTCTGTAAAAATCAGGTCTTCAATCGAAATGGCGGCAGTACCCCGAAAGAGCTCAGCATTCAGTTTGACACACCCGGCTTCATACTCGGCTTGTTGCAAAGCTTCCCGGCAGGCGTCCAGTGCCTGAGGTGTATGCCGTTTGAATCTTTCGAGAATATCTGCAACCCGAAACAATAACAGCCCAGTATGCCAAAGACTGCAATTATCTTCCAGAAGTCCAGCAACCTGCTGTTCGTCTGGATTTTGTAAAAACCCTGACACCGACGTAGCCTTTCGGCCGTTGATCGGGCTAGCAAACTGCAGATATCCGCGCCCAGTCTCCGGGCGATCAGGCGCTACCCCGAATGTAACCAGCTTGCCGTTTTGAGCAGCGTCTAGACCGATTTCAACCGCATCAAGCAAAGCGTCGCTCTCACAAAGTAGACAATCTGACGGCGCGACAAGCAGAATGGCGTCTTGGGCCTCTTCATAGGCTAGCGCCGCAGCCAGAACGGCAGGCGCGGTGTTTCGGGCCTCAGGTTCTAAAATGATACGACCATCAGACAGCCCCAAAGCTGTAATTTGGTCTTTGACCAGAAATTCAAAATCGCGACATGTCAGGAAGGTCGGTGCATCGAACGTCGGACCCGTCAGCTTTTGGCAAACCTCTTGAAACAGGCTGCGCCCATCTACGAATTCAACGAATTGTTTCGGATAGGCCTGGCGTGAGCTTGGCCACAACCGGCTACCTGTTCCTCCGCAAAGAATGACTGGATGAATCATATGCATGCTCCAATTGCGTCACGTGCCCGGTAGGGCCAACCTTCAGAAATCTAAACGACACCCAAAGTTTCTTTTTTACCGATAGGAAGGCGCTCGAGAGGGTTCAGTTTAAGCTCGGCTGCCTGAATGGCATCGGTTTCAAACGGATTATAAAGATCGGGCGAAAATCCGGCGCGACCCATCCTACCCAGAAAATCCTGTCGGTCATAAATCCGCACATGGTCCCACTGTCCGAACCTACGGTCTTGTTCTGGAGGGTCGCTCACTGCGGGGTCTTCATCGGTTCCTCTACCATCAATCGCATAGGGCGTCAGCAACAGAGCAGTGCCCGAGGGTTTAAGTACCCGGTACAACTCGCTGAAGGCGGCTGCGTCGTCGGGAACATGCTCAAGAACGTGGCTGCAAATAATAATGTCAAACGTATCATCGGGAAAATTCATCCCGGTGATGTCCGCAATCTGAAATCCCTCGATATGTCGATAGCGACTGGCATCGATATCCGTCCCCACATAGTCAACATCGGGTTGGCGCTTTATCCAGAGATAAAGGCCATGGTCCGGTGCTATGTGCAATACTTTAAGGGGTTTCTGCCCGATTGGCGTATGCTTTTGCAGAAACAGCATCATCATCCGGGTCCGGTCGCAGCCGTGGCAAACTGGGCAGCGGTCGCTTTTGCGCAGCATTCCGCCGACCACCTGACGCCGGTCCAGCACCTCGGCCCCGCCGCCATGACTGTAGAAAGAGCGCACTGGGTTGGTACACAGCACACATGTCAAACTGCTTCCCTTAAAGAGCAGCTTCCTGAGCTCGAACCTCACCGGTTGCGGCAGCTTGTTAGTGATCTGCCTTATTCTGTCCTTTATGAGCATATTGTTGAACCTCTTTTAAAAATATCGTTGACCATGCCCCCTCAAACTCATGGACTTTTTAACATTCGAAATAACAAGGCCATGATCAAAAACAGTCTTTTCTAACAAAAATTGCCTGCCTCAGCATCCAGACCATGCGGGTCATGCGCAGCCGTACAAGCGTTGAAAACGCCCGGGCACGTTCACCTGGACTGTCCAGTTTCGCGCTAAAAAACACTGTGATACCATGAGGTAAGATGCTGGGCAGCATGGCTAGGGCCCGCAGAGCCCAACCGCATCTTTTCCGGCGAGTCTGGCAATTAGTGCCAAAGCTCTCGGATGTCAGCCGCGCCCATTTTTTCCTCAGATGTACCCAGTCGCTTCTTGTTGGGTGCGAAACGCGCAAATCCGGTGCATAGGCGATTTTGTACCCCTTGGCTCGAGCACGAGCGCACCAGTCTAAATCCTCGGACACATCAGGGTTAAACTCGCCAACGTCGTCAAACACGCTGCGTCTAGTCAGCAAATTGGCCGTCACCGAAAACCCCTTGCGCTCAATATAGGCCCTGTTGTTAAAGGCAAAAACGGATTCGAAAGCCTCAGCCCCGCTGCGCGGTGGAGGCGTTTCATCGAAAACATCCACCCTGCCGCCAATCAGATCCCCCCCAAGCGTAACCCGGCGCGCGACCTGCAGCCAGTTCGGTCCGGCGACACAATCTGCATCAATGAAAAAGAGCAGCGGGGCCTGCGTTTCCTGCACACCGCGGTTTCGTGCCGCCGCCGCCCCTTTTTGCGTCTCAACCAAAAACCGGACCGATGGATAGCGTTCCTGAATTTCAGTCAATGGCAGTGAGGAGCCGTTATCCACAACAACAATTTCCACACCAGTTCGATCATTTCCCATCAAGGCGGCCAGACAGCGATCCAGCCGGTCAAAATCATTATAATGGGGAATAATGACTACAGCCTCAACTGCTTCCATACCCATACCCATATCCATATGTTCCGTCTGCGTAATGGCACTTATTCAGTGCAACACCCATCACATTGGTTAGTTCTGCCAACTGGTGCTCGGCCAGATTCACCTGATCAATGGTGGTGCGCTCAGCCTCGGCGATAAGCAGTGCGCAGTCCACATTTCCCAAAAAACCAAAATTATCATCAACCTCCATCAAAGGTGGCATATCCAGGAGCACGATGTCGGGTTTAAAATTGACCTCGACAGCCTCCAGCGCTTCGATAGCCTTGCCGCTTTGCAAGATTTCCGCAGCATTTGGAACTGTGTGGCTGTTGAAACCAAACGCCAGATTGCTGCCCAGCCGTTGACCGTGCTCGGAAAACGGCACCGCACCTTGCAGTACATCGCCCATCGTATACTGGCAGGTTTGGTCAAGTATCTTTCTAAGTCCGCCATGCCGCAAATCTAGGTCTAGAACCATGGTACGCAAATCGGATTGACGCTCGAAGCTAAACGCAAGATTCGCCGCTGTGGTACTTTTCCCGCAGGCACTGTGAGGCGAAACCAGAGCGATCCGCCTCCATCCATGCAGGCGGCATTGCTGCAGTATACGAGTGCGTAACATGTCAAAAGGTCCTGCAGCGACGCTGTTCGTGCCTGCCACCAGCCGGTTCTGGGCAATGGTTTGAGGAGACACCGTAATTTCGGGTAGCCCTTGCCAAAGCTCCGCAACGCTCTGTTCAGCAGGTTGCTCCTCCGGTGTGATCGGTTCAGCCACCTGCTTAAGCTGGCTAGCTTTATGGCGTTGTGCCCGTGCCTTTTCTATGGCGACCTGTAGTTTTTCCATTGAGCGCTACCCTTTCCTGCCGCCAATCACCAGCGCACGCCGATTTTGTCCATGACCTGATCTGCAACCAGATCCAAAGGCTGATAATAAGTGTGCAACGCATAAACGCCTAAAGACACACCAACCAAAATCACCACAAGCCGCACCACTTTGAAACCTCGCCTGCGCCAAACCTCACCTGGTGTCGAAATATAAGGAATGGTCGCCAGTGGCGTGATACCGAGCTTGGCCACCAAATCCTCGGGCCGCCGGATCGAGCGGTTCAGCAGTTCAAGCAGCAGTACCACGCCCAGCCCGGCCAAAATGCCAACGAAACTGCCCCCTCCCGCGATCATAGCTCGGTTAGGTTTAGAGGGTCGATTCGGTGCAACAGGAGGTTCGATCACCGAAACGCGCTGGCCCTGCGCCGTTACCTCGATCCGCTCGCCCGTGCTGGCCCTAGACAGACGTTCGACCGCCAGATTATATTGCTGCTGTATATTGTCCCGGTCCTGTGTCAGTTCCTCGACCCGGATCGACGTGGCCGGAGTGCGGTTGATCGTGACCGTGAGTTTATCTAGCTGGGATTGTGTCGACCGCCGCTGTCCTTCCAGCACATTGATGCGCGACGCAATTTCAGCCAGTTGCGCGTCCAGAAAAGCATTTCCAGTGGCTTCTTGCTGTTCTTCCGGCTCAGGCCGAACTGTTTTTTCCAATTCAGCAATACGCGCCTGCAAAACCTTTACGCGCGGATTTTCCTCGGAATAGATGGCCAGTGCCTCGCTCAACTGACGCTTAAGTGCCTCAAGCTGCTGAACTTCCGCCGATTGCGCCGTTGCTGTATATCCGCTCACACGTCCGGTTGTTTCGAAAATCAGAACCAGATTCTGCTGTTGGTCTTCAAAGCCGATGATTTCGCGCTCAATCTGTGCCAGACGCTCCTGTAAAAGCGTCTGCTGACTGAGCTTGTAATCTAGGCTTTCCGGCAGCGCATCCGAGTTCTCAGTCTTAAATGCAAGAAGGCGGGCATTACGTTCAGCCAGTTTTTCACTCAGCCGCGCCACTTCCTGTTCAAAGAACTCCAGCGTCTGCGCAGCGCGACCGGTGCGCGATTCCACATCCTCCTGCTGAATCAGATTCAGATAGTCATTTAGAACGCTGGCAGCGATGGCACCTGTACGGGCCTCGAAGCTGATTTGCATTAGAGGAATCGGATCCCGCCGACCGCTTGCGCGCACCGTCGTGCGCGCCCGCATCGCTTCGACAATCCGATCCGGCGTCATACGGGTAATATCGACAAACACCTTCTGATCATTAGCTATCTCAAGAAGATTGGCACGGGTGAGTAGACGTTGTTCAAGAATCTCGAGCTGTTGCTGGGCCGGGGTGCGCACCGTCGACGCAGCCAATTCATCCGGAATGCGTGGAGCTTCGACAATCAGCCTCGTTTCGGCAACGTAGGCCGGAGGAAGAGAATACGCAATAATAATTGCAGTCGCGCTGATCACCGTTGTGACAAGCACGAAAATGGGCAGGCGCCGCAAAAAAAGCGACCAGTAATACTTGATATCCACGTTCAACCTCTCCGCCGCCAGCCAACCTGCAACGGACTACAAATCTGTACGATCATCCCGCCTGTTCCTCAGGTGGCACTTGTTCATTTTTGCCAAGCCTCAGCACTTGGCACTCCCCCTTCTTGCTCTCTTCCGGCAAAGACAGAGCGCCAAAAAACACGCCATCATCCAAGACGTTTTCCACGATTCTTAAGGATACCTCCGAAAGACCGTCGCTCCATGCATACAGCAAGGCGAATTCGCAAAGCTGATTGACCAATCTGGGAATGCCTGCTGTTGCATCATGGATCAGGTTGCATGCCTGTTCCGAGAATTCCCGTCCCGTACCACCCGCGACCTGCAAGCGGTGCGCGACGTAATCCTCAACGGTTGCACGATCCATGCCTGGCAGATGAAAGCTCGCCGCCACCCTCTGGGCAAGTTGTCGCATGCTCGGGTCCAAAACCATGTCCCGCAATTCGGGCTGACCCACCAAGACAAGCTGAATGAGTTCATCTTTGTTCGCATTCACATTGGTTAGCATGCGTAACTCTTCCAGGCCTTCGCGGGACAGGTTCTGTGCCTCGTCAAAAATTAGTACAACGCGGCGACCGGCGGCATACTCGGCGACTAGAAAATCCTGCAGTTTCTGAAAAAGCTGCACATATGGCGCGCGCGGGTTGACCGGGACATCCAAAGCGTTCAGGACCCATTGCAGCATCTCACCCCGGCCACGCTGCGCGTTTGAAATGAGCCCTGTAGTGACATCACGGTCCATCTGGCTAAGCAGCTTCTGGATCAGGGTAGTCTTTCCCGACCCGATTTCACCAGTGATCAATGTGATGGGGGCACGGGACAGAATGCCAAATTCCAGCACCATAAAGGCGCGTTTATGCGGCTCTGACCAAAACAGAAACCCCGGATCGGGCAGCAGGGTGAACGGCCGCTCGGTCAATCCGAATTGTTCAACATAAAGATCACTTGAGCTCATGCGACCGACAACTTTTTTAACCAACTAAACTCAACTCGACGATGGCATAAGATACCCCGAAAAATCATGCCAAAATAACCCACGCAATGCCTAAGCGCCAGAATAGCACAATCTTAACACGATTGTAGCGCTATCGGTTATCGCCGCATACCCTCTGAACCTATTTTCTCGGCTATCCGGATAGATTAACTATTCGATATTAAGGTTTTTTTTGAATTTCTCGGGCGATATTAGCGGCAGCCGTCCGTGCGCGAACAAATATTGAAGCATACAAAGTTCTCTCAAAAATCGACCTTTGTGCCTTAATCATCAACAATGAACAGAGCATTCAAAGAAACCCGCGCGCTCATCTTGGGCTTTCACGAAGCCGGGCGACGAATACGGAGCATCCGTACAACCTCTAAGTGTTAAAGCAAAAAAACGCTACATCACCTATTTTTTTCGGCGCACCATTCCATGGAAACAGCCTTAAAGTGTCGCAAATCTTGTCAAAACTTTGTCAAAGCCCTTCCAAGACCGAATAAAACAGAATATGCTGAGGGCGTATGGGCTTTACATAAGGCTACTTGGTCGTTGTTGACCAGTTAACAATTTAAATGTTGCTGTGAGGTGTATTGAAAATGAAGATAAAGAAAATGTTGGCCATTGCAGCCGTTATTTCGGTGGCAGTGGCTGGATCTGCATCAGCCCTCACGGTTAAGATGAACGGCCCTGCGGCGGGATCGTATGAGAACGTGTATCTGAACGTTGCTGGCCTTGGATCGGGCAACGTTCCTACGGGAGCCTTCAGCCTGCAAGACAGAACCCCTGCTTCAAATAACCAGTTTAAAAACTTTGTTGCATTTTGCTTGGATTTGGCTTCGCCGGCACCGTATGGCAAGCGAAATTATTATTCACTGACCGACACTCCGTTTATGCGGGGTGTCAACCTGCTGACAAACGGTGCTATCGATCGCATTCAGGCTCTTTTTGACGCGAATTTCAGCCAAGCCCTGGCCACGGATAGCAGCATTACATCAGCCGCCTTCCAAGTCGCGCTATGGAATGCCGTTTACGATACTGACTATGACGCCAGCATCGGCTCGTTCAAAGCGTCCGGGAATACCAGTGTGGTGGATTTGGCCAATAGCTACCTGGCGGCAGCAAGCGCATATGCTGGTGGAGATAAAAAATGGGATCTAAGCTATCTTGAAAATACAAACCGCAAGCAACGTCAGAATTTGGTTACAGCATCGGCAGTTCCTCTACCTGCAGCGGGCCTGATGTTGCTGGGTGCGTTGGGGGGGCTGACCCTTCTGCGCAGACGTCGACAGACCACTGCCTAATGCTCATATCGGTAATCATCTATCAAAGAGCCGCTGGAAGCGGCTCTTTTTGTATGGATCCTTAATGCCGAGCTCACATGGCGGCAGTCATGGCCGACACTCAGAGCTGTGAAATTCGCCATTTTCTAATACATCAACGGGTTCTACAATCCGCAACGAAGGCACTCAGCATTGGGTTGGAAAGTCCGGCCGCATTCGAACGGAATGTGGCCTAAACGAGCACTTGGGGCGGCGCTAATACGGGACACGTCCAATGAGTGTCTTTTTGGTTGTTTTACCTATCATTACACTCTGTGCCCTGAGAGAAACACGACCTGGGCAATGGCTCCAAGCCGTATCTTTCGGCTTGGTGAAAGATTTTGTTGTTTCGCAGATTTCTCAACAAGAAAACCGCCTGAGTAAAGCCCCGGCGGTTTTCTGTTTTCATTTGTCCGATCTACTCTCAGACGATCAGGTCGCCACTGTCGAGTGGCAGAACTTGATCATAAATGGCAACCTCGGTCATTGTGCCATCAAAAGCCCGTGTCACTTCGCTACCACCATCGGAACTGCCCCACCCAAGTCCACCAAGCTGCAGGTTCTGTTGGTTACTAGTCAGCTCGAAGTCAAAGTCTTTGACCGCTACAAGCTGACCATTTACTGCTAGGCCTATCTTGCCGTCTCCGAACCAGGTCTGAACATCATAGTCCTCGTTGGCATTGACACCGTCGAAGGTCAGATAAGCGTCGCTATCCTCATCTTGGAAGCGCAGGACCAAATCATCCCCCTTCAGCATGACTGACAAGTGATTACCACCGCCGACGTAATGGCTGGCGTCCTTGGACAACAGACCTTGTGTACCCTTCAGATCATCTGCATTAAACGTAAATGCGATTGTGCCTTCAGCCAATTCAAGATCTGAGTCGTGTTCCAGATTAACAATGTTACTTTTTCTGCCGTAAAATTCGACCTCATCTGCTTCGAACACGGCATTTACGTTGTTTTCACCCGCAGGATTTCCAGGATCTGTGACGTCCGGATCGGTCGTGCCAGGATCTGTGACGTCCGGATCGGTCGTGCCAGGATCTGTGACGTCCGGATCGGTCGTGCCAGAATTTTCATCGGGCAGCGGCTTGGAGTCATATATGAAATCCTTCATCTGCTGAGGAGACCACTTACCTTCAACGATGACTACATCAGAGATTCCGCCGTCGAACACATTCTTAAAGCCTCCCTGGCCAGACTGGCTTGCCCAGCCTAGTGCTCCAACCTGAAAATGCTCAACGTTGTTTGCCCAGTCCATCGAGAAATCTGCAGTGTGGACCTGCTCCCCATCCAGCCAGATGCCGACTGTGTCATTCCCGAAAGAAATCTGCAGATCGTAGTCCGTATTGGCCATGATCCCATCGATCCGGGCGATCTCGTCACCGGCTCCATCCTGGAAACGCACGACCAAGGTGCCGTTGTCGATATAGGCTGCAAAGTGATTGCCACCGCCCACATAGTAGCTGGCATCTTTCGAGATCAGCCCCATTTTCCCGGAAACAGTATCCGCCTTGAAGCTCAGTGAGATGGTTCCCGACGTCAGTTCCATGTCTTTGTTATGGGCCACTTCAACAACATCCGACGCGCGGCTGATACTCTTCGTGCCCAGCATACTAAAGGCAGTGCCTTCAATTTGGTTGGTATCGATGCTGCCCTGCTCACTCGAGCCACCGCCGCCCGCCTCACCGGCGTCATCAACCTCCGAACCGCTACCTCCAGAGCCTTCGGAACCGTCATCTATGTAATCACCGGAGCCTGTGCCCGGATTGGTCGTACCAGGATTGTTGGAAGATGTGCCGTTGAGCAGTTCCATCAATCGATCATAAGCCCCGTGAGTTTCCGCCAAGCTACCCTCGATCGGGCGTAAGTCTTCGAGAGTGACGCCGAGACCTTTGTCTGCATTCACGAAAAGGTCATTATAGTGATTAATGTCATTCTCATCATCCCATTGCGCAACGACATTCGACCCAGACGTACCACCATTCAGGTGTGTATACAGATTGTTCTCGACAACAGTCCCTGACGGCACTCGAATACCGGCAGCATTGTGCCCCAAATCCGGCGTAGTCAGAAGCGTATTGTCCCTGACCGTAATGCCGGACCCTTCGAGGACGAAAATCGAGTTGTATTTGCCCGAGTAGATGATGTTCTGCTCAATCAATATGTTTGTATATGTGGCATCATCCAGGAAAATACCCTGCGCTCGCTCATTATTTTGTGCAAGATAGACATTGCCGCGAAAAACCACGTCTGTGGCGCTACCTTGGAACTGGAGAAAATCAGCGTGGGCTTCCGGGGTAGGGAACAGATGGCCACCACCTACGTTGTTTTCCCATAGACCGTTGGTGATGCTGCCGCCCTTGTAGAAGTCGTATGAGATGTAATCCACAAGGTTTTCAGTAACTTCGACACCTGTTGTGCTAAAGATGGTAATACCCACCCCAACATGATGGACATAGTTGTTATCGATCTGCAGGTTGGTGTTCCCATCTTTGGCATAGATGCCATATGTGCCTTCCCGGGCGCCGTCACCAATAATCTCTGAGTTCATGATAGAGATATTGTCACTGGAATTGATCTCAACCAGCTTGGCTCCGGCCTCCGGTCCTTTTTCGACCTTCACACCGTCGATTCGTATGTAGCTCGAATTCCCGAACTCGACCTCCTGCAGAACAGCCCTGTTATTGGCATCCGCAGATTTGATCGTCACATAATCGTTGAACTTGATGTTCCGCAAATCGACGGCGCCATAGTTGCCAGCTTCAAGGAGGATCGTGTCGCCTCCATCCGCGGATGACAAAGCTTTCATCAGCTCTGCTTCGTTCGATACATAAATCTCAGTCATAGCGTGTTCCGCTCTCTCCGTTGGCCATCGCGCATCCCCATGAGCGCGTCTCGACCGTCCAGCCTAAAAACGGCAACACCTGACTCCCGATCAGACAGCCGCCTCATTTTCGTGTGGGCGAGAAATTCCAATCCAAGTGCATCCCCAGCACGTGGATAACTGGTTACCTGCTGCGCTTTGAAAGCGCTCCTGCTTCTGCCTCCGTTTTAGTGGCGCCTCATTGCCCCTCATTCAGCAACAAACCGAGGTTCGCATAACAATTGGTTCCGATTGCGGCAACTTATTGACCTGCAAAGGGCGATATTCTGGGCAAAGACCTGCCAATGCCATATTGAGGCAAGAAGATTTTTGCCTATTTTCTATGCTCAGGGCTCAACAGAGCTATGAAATCTCAGTTTGTGCCTACTGCATTCTCTTCGGTATAAATTGTGTGATCGGCTATCGAGTAGAAAAGATTTTAGCATGATACATTCTTCGCGTAGAGCCCGGATCGGGCTGGTTTGGCACTCAATGAACTCCAGCAATCTGGGAGTTGGCGCACTGACTCTGGCGAATATCGCCATTATCGAAGACGCAGCGCAGCAGGCTAAAGTCACTCCTGAATTTGTTATCCTTGGCTGGTCGGATCCAAATCCTGACTATTTGCAGCGGGATGATGTCAGGTTTGTCGGGCTTCGGCTGAAAGACTTCCTCAAACCGTCCGGTGGGCTTTATAGCCAACTGCGCGAGTGTGACATTGTTATGGATATCGGCGCGGGTGATAGTTTTGCCGATATTTATGGTCTAAAACGGTTTGGAACGGTTGTCGGATCCAAAATTCTGACGATTCTATCACGCCGCCCACTTATTCTGAGCCCGCAGACAATCGGGCCGTTTCAGAGGGCGTGGGTCAGAAAGCTGGCCTTGATGGTCATGAAGAAATCCGACATCGTCTCAAGCCGTGACGATCTGTCTACGCAGTTTCTGCGAGATATGGGATTTGACCGGCACATCGTCGAAGCCAGTGATGTCGCTCTCCGGCTTCCGTTTACCAAACCTAACAGAACCGGAGATGACACCAAGATCAGGATCGGCCTAAATGTTTCCGGCCTGCTTTTTAATGGTGGATACTCTCGGGACAACATGTTCGGTTTGCGTGCGCCTTATGCCGAAACCATCCGGGAATTGCTGCAATGGCTGACCTCGGTCCCCGAATATGAGGTCCATCTGGTCCCTCACGTTATCTCGGATTGGTCCCAGGTCGAGGACGATTTTCGGGTCAATCAGACTCTGGCCATAGAATTTCCCAATGTTACACTGGCCCCGAAATTCTCCAATCCAATCGACGCCAAGTCTTACGTCGCAGGTATGGATTTCTTTGCCGGCGCGCGCATGCATGCCTGTATCGCAGCGTTTTCTTCCGGTGTACCCGTCCTACCTATGGCCTATAGCCGCAAATTCGCAGGGTTGTTCTCGTCTATGGGCTATGACTCCATTGCAGATTTCAAAGAGGAGAGTTCAGACGAAATTCTCGCTAAGTTTCGCCAGTCCCTCGACAACAGGACAGCCCTGCGCCTGCAGGCAAAAGCCAGCCTGCAGCGAGGTCTTGAACGACTGAAAACCTATGAGGCTTCAATAACAGACTGTCTGCGCGCCTCTCAGCGATAATCTCGGGAGGAGTTTTTATGACATCGCCGACCCTGAAAAAAATAGCCAAAGGTAATCTGTGTACAGGATGCGGTGCCTGCTCGGGCTTGGCGCCGAATGCCGTTGGCATGACAATATCCCCGGACGGTTTTCTTCGCCCCGTTCAAATTGCAGACTTGACTACAGAACAGGAAGCTGCCGTTGCCGCCGTCTGTCCCGGCTTGGGCTACGACCAAGATAACCAAACCCAACAGCATATTCTTTGGGGCCCGATTGTCAGCGTGTATGAGGGCTATGCAACGGATCCTAAAATGCGGTACAGAGCGTCATCTGGCGGCGGTTTGTCGGCCATTCTGCATCATCTCGTCTCCTCTGGCTCTGTGGATTATGTTTTGCAGACGGGGGCTGACCCGGTTTTGCCCATCGGAAACCAAACCGTTCTGAATGCGGATTTTGAAGCCATATCGCGGGCCTCGGGGTCGCGATATGCTCCCTCGGCCCCTCTTACTAAAATCGACCAACTGCTGAATACGAATTGCAGATATGCGTTCGTAGGTAAGCCTTGTGACATTGCCGCACTGCGGGCACTAGAAAAACGTGACCCGCGCGTGAAAGACCACTTTCCTTATATGTTGTCTTTCTTTTGCGCAGGAGTACCCAGCCTGTCAGGCGCCCGGGGGATTCTGGCTGCACTGGGCATTAAAGAGGAGAACATTGCCGCTTTTCAGTATCGCGGCAATGGATGGCCCGGGTTTGCAACGGCAACATGCTTGGACGGGGGACAGAAGCAGATGAGCTATGCCGACAGTTGGGGCGGCATTCTGTCCAAACACCTGCAACTCCGCTGCAAACTCTGCCCGGACGGAACCGGGGGACTGGCCGATGTTGTCTGCGCCGACGCGTGGGAAACCGACGACAGGGGCTATCCTCTGTTTAACGAACAGGATGGTATCAGCCTGATCATGAGCCGGACAGCAAAGGGGGATACCCTGATACAGGACGCGGCTGAGAGCAAACGCATCGTGCTTTCCGATTTCGACATCTCCAGACTTGAAAACATCCAGCCGGGGCAAACGCAGAAACGACGCTATACGATTGCACGCGTTTACGCTCTACGCCTTCTGGCGAGGCCTTGGCCTCGGTTCCGGGGGTTTTATCTTACCCGAAACGCCGCACACGCGGGCATCTGGCCCAACGTCAAAAATTTTCTTGGAATCTGCCGCCGCGCCTTCCAGGGCAAACTCTAAAGAGCAGGTTATGCAGCGATATTCCTGCATAGAATGCAGGCGGGTGACAATAATATTAGACCTGATGTACAAAACACCTGAATTCCTCTTTGAAAAGTGGCAGGAATCGGATAAAAATTTAGCTTAGTTATATGAGAATACCCTGTAATCGGGGTGGCAGTGTTCAAGACCAGCTAAACTGTTGTGCGGTCTTTGAGGTTAATGAGTGGGCAGGCCGCAATTGAGCGGCAGTGTTAGTGCCGGAGTATAGTTGATTATGACGAGTTACATTAAGGGTGCCAGTGCAGTTGAGCAGGATGCCTCAGTCTATAGCCGATCACAGAAACAAAGTCTGTATTCCATTTGGGGAAAGCGGGTATTGGATATTGCGTTTGTTATTCTATCCGCCCCAATCTCACTGTTTCTGATTGCAATCATGGCCGTGTTGGTCATGCGCGATGGTGGTAGCCCATTTTTTACCCAACAGCGAGTTGGCAGGGACGGCAAGTCGTTCCGTATGTTCAAAATCAGAACCATGATGGCAGATGCCGACAAACGTCTGGCAACCTATCTTGCCCAAAACCCCACGGCCCACGCTGAATGGAAACGCGACCAGAAGCTCAAAAACGACCCCCGCATCACTCGTGTCGGCAAGCTGTTGCGCCGTACTTCGCTGGATGAGTTACCTCAACTCTGGAATGTTTTACGGGGAGATATGTCTATCGTTGGGCCGCGTCCGATGATGACCGACCAAAAGGTACTCTATCCGGGTCGTGCTTATTTTGAACTGCGCCCGGGCATTACCGGACCATGGCAGGTTTCGGATCGAAACATGACCAGTTTCGCAGCCCGTGCAGAATACGACAACCGTTATCTGGCAGACCTTTCGGCCGGAAAAGACCTGTCCATCCTGATGCGCACGGTATCGGTTGTTCTGCGGTGCACAGGATATTGAAGATAGGCAGTCTTTCTTGAACCAAGGGCGAACTCGCCGCATCATCATCCTGTGCAGGATGATAGGAATGCGAACAATGATACAACAGGTCGTCAAGGGCGTTTATTTCGGAGCGGCGCTGTTTCTTCTTGCTGCCTGCGATTCCGCTGAGGAGCGGGCCGAAAAGCACTACCAGGCTGCGCTGGCGCATCTTGAACGCGGTGATATCGCCCGGGCTGCGGTCGAGTTCCGCAACGTCTTCAAGCTGAACGGCAAACACAAAGAAGCACGGCTGACCTATGCGCGGATGCGCCGCGACTCTGGCGAAATATCCGAAGCGTACAGTCAATATCTGCGCCTGGTCGAACAATATCCCGACAACCTCGAAGGCCGGCGTGCCCTGGCGCAGATGGCCACGCTGGGCGGGGATTGGACCGAGGTCGAGCGCCATATCAAGGTCGCTGCAAAACAAGCTCCGCAAGACCCAATTGTGCGGGCTGTCCTAACCAGTATCGCCTATCGTGACGCCATCGCTCTGGACGACGAAGCTACCATTCTGTCCGCCGCGAAACAAGGGCTTGCGCTGAGTGTCGAAGCGCCAGACCTTGTGA
The DNA here is from genome assembly GCF_056539785.1 of Ruegeria sp. B11. Lineage (NCBI taxonomy): Bacteria > Pseudomonadati > Pseudomonadota > Alphaproteobacteria > Rhodobacterales > Roseobacteraceae > Ruegeria > Ruegeria sp. B11. The sequence goes on from NZ_JBQFVO010000010.1 coordinate 15,431, forward strand.
TCCCGCATTTCGTCGTCGTAAATGAATGGATACGGCAAGAGGATTGGCACGCCGCGCTGGAGGCACTTGAGGCGGCTATCGCGGTCTCGCCAGAAACACGAGGGTTCTACAATCTGCGCCTTGGCGTTCTGGATCGGCTTGGCCGGACCGATGAAATCGGCGCTGCGCTCGATGGCATGGTCCTACAATTTCCCGAGGATGAAAGCATTCAGACCAGTCTGATTAACTGGTACATGTCTCGCGGCGACTTGGAAGCCATCGAGACTTTTCTGCGTCAACGTATCGATCCGAAACTGGATGACCCTCAGTATCGTATGATCTTACTGCGATTCTTGGCGGCCACTAAAGGTCCCGAAGTAACGATTGCCGAGATCGACAAAATGTTAGTTGGCGATCTGACCCGTCGTCCGTTGTATCACGCGCTGCGGGCCGGACAGGTGTTAGCTTCCGGTAACACAGAGGAAGCAATTGCCGACCTGCAGGCTTTTATCGATCGCTCCGAACCCTCAGCAGATCTGAATGACGCCAAAATGGTTCTGGCGCATATGCTGATTGAAACCGGAGATACCGCCGGGGCCTATTCGCTCGCCGAAAAGGTGCTGACTGAAGATTCCGGTCATAGCGGCGCCATAAAAATCGAGGTCGCCCGTCTGATTATGAACGATCGTACTGGTGATGCCATTATCCTGTTGCGCAAAGCCCTACGCGACAGCCCCCGCGACCCTCAGCTAATGACACTGATGGCCCGCGCGCATGAACGCAGCGGCAATCGGGACTTAATGGCAGACATGATGTCTCTGGCGGTCGAAATGTCGAATAGTGCCCCGGACGAGTCCCAGCGCTACGCTGAATTTCTGGTCAGCGAAGGTCAGAATGACCACGCCGCAAGCGTGCTGATCGACGCCTTGGAACGCCAACCCAAAAATGTTCAATTGCTGGTTCTACTCGGGCGGGTTCATATCCGGCAAAAAAGCTGGCGACGGGCACAAGCCATTATCAACAGGCTCCAAGCCCTAGATGCGCCGGCTCAGCAGCAAGCACAAGTTCTAACCGCTAATCTGATTGATGCTCAGGGTCAGGAAGATACCCTGCTTAGTTATCTGGAAGGGTTGAACGCCCAAAATGGCAGCATCGATTACATGGCTGAGATCGGCACTGTACGCGCCCATTTGCGCAACGGCAACCTGAACGCGGCGCTTGAATATCTTGAACAGGCGCTCGAGGCCTCACCTCAGGATTTCATGTTGCGGTTTCTCCAAGCATCGGTCCTCGCCGGACTAGGGCAGCAGGACAAGGCCATCGCTGTTTATCGCGGTTTGGTTGCAGAAAGGCCACAAAGCGAACGGTCGTGGGTGGCGCTTCACGTCTTGCTGTTGGAAGCCGATCCGCAGCAAGCAGCCGAGATTCTGGAACAGGCTGTCATCGCCCTGCCCAACAGCGCAACCCTGAAATGGCTGCAGGCAGGGGCGCTAGAGAGACAAGGTGATATCGAAGGTGCAATTAATGTCTACGAAGGCCTATATGCCGCTGATAGCGACTCAAACATTATCGCCAACAACCTTGCCAGCCTGCTGGTAACCGGACGCGACGATGCAGAAAGTTTGGATCAGGCTTATCGCATTGCCCGTCGCCTACGGAACAGCACGGTTCCGCATTTCAGCGACACATATGGCTGGATCGCCTATCGGCGCGGTGATTATGGAACTGCCCTGAAACATTTGGAGTTTGCAGCCCGCCAACTACCCGAGGAGGCTAGCATTTTGTATCATCTGGGGGCCACCTATGCCGCACTCGGGAGGACTCAAGACGCACGCAGCATTTTTGAACAGGCCGCCGAAATGCAAACATCCGATGATCTGACACAAAAAGTGCATGATGCTATTACCAATCTGGATGCTTCACCCCGAGGTGGTAATTGATTCTGATGGCGGAACAATTTCACCACAACAGTGATCCGGCGCGCGGCGGATGGCTTACATAGGCCCAGCTTCCGCGCTAGGCTCGATTGGAAAGTCAAATTTTGAGGACGCATAAGATGCTAAGAATATTGATCGGCCTGTTCAGCCTGATCCTTTCGACGACCGTCGCGCAGGCACAGAGCAGCTATCAGGTCGAGCCCGGCGACACACTTCAGGTTGAAGTTCTGGAAGACCCCACTCTCAACCGAACGGTTTTGGTCCTGCCTGATGGGTCCATCAACTTTCCTCTCGTCGGATCGGTTCAGGCAAGTGGCAGATCGGTCGCCGCGATCCGGGGTGATCTTACTTCTGGTCTGTCCCCGCAGTTTCAGTCTCCACCCACTGTCTATGTCGCCGTTGCGGCAACGGCGCAGCCCAAACTCCCCGACCCTATCGCCGCCCCTAATACAGATGACATTTATGTTATGGGCGAAGTCAACGCGCCCGGACTGATCGAAGCAAGGCCGGGCACGACCCTGTTACAGGCTTTGGCGCAGGCGGGTGGCCTGACCCGTTTTGCGGCGGCCAAGCGCATTCAATTGCGGCGGCACAATCAAGTCATGAACTATGATTTTCACCGAACCGGAAAAAAACCCAGTATCGCGGGCAATACGGTTCTAACACCCGGTGACGTCATCGTTGTTCCGCAGCGACGTTTGTTCGAATAAACGCGCTTTCTCTGAATTTGTCCGTGACTCCCGGCAGGTATGGGGCAAGTGCCCCTTATTTTAGTAAGCCTGCCAGATAGGCCCCGTACCCGTTCTTGGCAAAACGTTCGGCCTGTGCGGACAGTTCGTCCCGGCTGATCCAGCCCTGCTGAAAGGCGACTTCTTCGGGACAGCCAGTCTGCAACCCCTGCCGTTCTTCCAGGGTGCGCACGAAATTGCCCGCATCCAGCAACGAGGCATGGGTGCCGGTATCCAGCCAGGCATACCCCCGCCCCATGGTTTCCACCTGCAGCGCACCTTCCTCCAGATAAGATTGCAGCAGGTCGGTGATCTCCAACTCGCCGCGCGGGGACGGCGTGACGGCGCGGGCGCGCTCGGAAGCCGTAGCATCCAGAAAGTAAAGCCCCGTCACCGCGTATTTCGACGGCGGCACCGAAGGTTTTTCGATGATCTCCCGCGCCCGGCCCGCATCGTCGAAGGCAACAACGCCATAACGCTCGGGATCCGCTACGTGATAGCCAAACACGGTTCCCCCCGCCGGTTTGGCATCCGCTGTGGCCATCAACTTGGGCAAGCCATGGCCAAAAAAGATGTTATCACCCAGGATCATCGCCGATGGCGCGCCTGCCAGAAACGCCTCGGCCAGAATATAGGCCTGCGCCAAACCGTCTGGGCTGGGCTGCACCTGATAGCTGAGCGTCACGCCCCATTGCGCCCCGTCCCCCAGCGTGCGCTGAAATTGTTCCTGATCCTGTGGCGTGGTGATGATGCAGATCTCACGGATACCGGCCAGCATCAGCACGCTGAGCGGGTAATAGATCATCGGCTTGTCATAGATCGGCAGCAATTGCTTCGACAGGCCCATGGTGATCGGATAAAGCCGCGTCCCGCTGCCACCCGCCAGGATGATCCCCTTGCGCTGTGTCATCAAATCTCTCCCAAATCCTTCAGAATATCCTTCAAACCCTGCCGCCAGTCGGGGCGAGAAATGCCGAAAACGGTCTCTAACGTTGAACAATCCAGCCGTGAATTCAGCGGTCGTCTGGCCGGGGTCGGATAATCCGAACTGGGAATATCCGCGATGTCACAGGTGATGCCCGACTGCACAAAGATTTCGCGCGCGAGTCCGGCCCAGCTGACATCCGGGGCACCCGAGAAATGGTACGTTCCCGTTTTCCCGGGATCAGAGGCGAGCTGCTCGGCAATCTCTATACAGGCCGCTGCAATGTCGCGCGCCGGGGTTGGCCCGCCGATCTGATCGGCAACGATGGTCAGCCGGTCACGTTCCTTGCCCAGCCTAAGCATTGTCTTAACAAAATTAGCACCATGCGCCGAGACCACCCAGGAGGTCCGCAGGATCGCATAACATCCCCCTGCCCCGCTCACTGCCTGTTCGCCTTTCAGCTTCGACCGCCCATACGCCCCAAGCGGGTCGGTGGCGCTTTTCGGTGTCCAAGGCGTATCGCCACCACCAGCGAACACGTAATCGGTTGAAATCTGAACCAGGGGCACCCCCAGATCGGCACAGGCCTGCGCCATTGCGCCCGGCGCATCGCCATTGATGACCGTGGCCAGTGCCTCCTCGTCCTCGGCGCGGTCCACGGCGGTATAGGCGGCGGCATTGATCACCGCCTTTGGGTTTCGTTCGCAGATGGCCTGGGTGCATGCTTCAGGGTCCGACAGGTCAGCCCCGGCCCGGCCCAGACAGACTACATCCCCATATGCCGCCAGTTCCCGTGCCACCTGACCGGTCCGGCCGAAGACAAGGATCACGCCTTTACCCCCAGCCGTTCACCCACGCCCTGCCGATCCTGCAGGGCCCGCCACCAGCTTTCATTGTCCAGATACCACTGCACCGTCTTTTCCAACCCTTCCTCCAACGTGACCGAGGGGCGCCAGCCCAGGTCATCACGGATACGGGTCGGGTCGATGGCATAGCGCAGATCGTGACCTGGGCGATCGGAAACAAAGCTAATTTGCTCGGAATAGGATCTGTTTCGCGGACATTTTTTGTCAAGAATAGCACAGATCATGCGGACCAGATCGATGTTGCGGGCTTCGTTCTCACCACCGATATTGTAGGACTGCCCTACCCTGCCCTTCTGCAGTACGGTCAGCAGCGCGTCGGCGTGGTCCTCGACATACAGCCAGTCGCGCACATTCTCACCCTTGCCGTAGACCGGGATCGGCTTGCCCGCCAGCGCGTTCAGGATCACCACCGGGATAAGTTTCTCGGGGAAATGAAACGGCCCGTAATTGTTCGAGCAATTGGATAGCACCACCGGCAGCCCGTAGGTCTCGTGCCAGGCCCGGACCAGATGGTCGCTGGCCGCTTTCGAGGCGGAATAGGGCGAGCGCGGATCGTAAGGCGTTTCTTCGGTGAACGCACCGCTTTCGCCAAGCGAGCCAAACACCTCGTCGGTCGAGATGTGGTGAAAGCGGAAGCCCTCGGGCCGGTTCTGCCCTTGCCAATACGCCCGCGCGGCCTCAAGCAATGTATAGGTGCCCGTGATATTGGTCTCGATAAAGGTTCCGGGCCCGTCGATCGAACGATCCACATGGGATTCCGCCGCTAGGTGCATCACGGCGTCCGGGCTATGGTCGACAAAGGCCTGATCCATCGCCGTACGGTCGCGAATATCAGCCTCTACAAAGGTATAATTGGGCGAATTTCCCACGCTCGCCACATTGTCGAGACAGGCGGCGTAGGTCAACGCATCCAGATTGATCACCTGATGCCCTGCGGCAATGGCCTGCCGGACCACGGCCGATCCGATGAACCCGGCGCCGCCGGTCACAAGAATTTTCACGCGGCACCCTCCCACACAAAAGGACTGTCGAAATCGGCCAAGGCCAAGGCGGCGGCGTCTTTCTCGGACAGAACCGGATCGCCGGTCAATTCCCAGTCAATGCCACAACTGTCCCAGCGCACCGCACCATCGCACTCCGGTGCGTAGTAATCGGTGCATTTGTAACAGATTTCGGTATCGGGTTCGCGGGTGACAAAGCCGTGCAGGAACCCCTTGGGCACCAGAAGCTGACGGCCGTTTTCGGCCGATAGTTCAACCCCCACCCACTGTTCATAGGTGGGCGACCCCTTGCGGATATCGACAACGACATCAAACAACCGCCCCCGCCCGCAGCGCACCAGCTTATCTTGCGCATGGGGTGGGGCTTGAAAATGTAGGCCTCGGATCGTATCTACCTGCGCCGACAGAGAGTGGTTGTCCTGCACAAAATCTAGATCAACTCCGCGATCCGCCAGAACCATGTAATTCCAACTTTCGCTGAAAAAACCCCGCGCATCGCCAAAACGCTTTGGTACCAGAATCAGAACGCCAGATAGGTGCGTTTCTTCTATTTTCATGAAATTCCTCGTGGCACTCATAACATGTCAAAAATATTCTTTTAAATCCACCTTAGATAGCTCCAGACCTATCAGCACTCTGAAACGAGATCATTCAAAATAACAGCCATTTCCCAAAGTGGCGGCTCACGCATACAGGTTGTGACCTGCGCGGGCAATTCCGCGCAGGCACGGTCAACAATACATCTCATTCAAGATTATTGTGGCTTTGGCGTTACGTCTGGGCCAACTGGTACGACATTAGGACGCTTCTTAAATGATTTCGCCCGGCAACAGCGTTAGAGAATATATAGTAAAGATAGACGAAAGATCCGAGAATGAGGACGAGCAAAAGAAGAACGGCCCGCTTCTTCCTGACATTATACACCAGCCTTACCATCACAGGCCCAGCTGCATCTCAGGAAACCGGATCGGGCGCTCTGACCCAGAATTTTGGTATCTCTTCCACGCTGCGGTCAAATGACAATTTTGGCCTCAACGATCCATCCCCGGGCACGTCGACGCTGTGGGACAACATTCTGGATTACGAGTTACAAAAGGAAACATCTCTGGATCGACTGTTGCTGGGTCTAGGTGGTACGCTCCGGTTTTCGGACATTCCCCTGCAGTCCAGCGGTTCTGAATTCGATGCCCCCTTTGCTAACTTTGCGTATACACGCACCGGTGCCAATAGCCTGCTGGACAGCCAGTTGCGCTACAGCGAAATAGATTTGGCCTTCAACGATCCGTTTCGCCGTCTGCAAGAGGATTTCGACGATCTCATCAATGATGAACTTGTTCTGGATGATGGAACCCGCAGAACAGCCAGCGCCGGACTGCAATTCGAGACCGGGCTAAGCGATCCTTTCGGTGCAGGATTTGCGCTGGATTATCGCCGGATCAGCTTTGACGACACCACTGATCCCAACCTGTTCGCCCGGCGCACAAACAACAGCGAAGTCTTTGGCCGCTTCCGATTTTCTCCAGTGTTGGATGGGCGGTTGGGCTACGCGCAGGAGGATTACCGGGCTCCCGAAGACGATGATACTGACCGCACCACCCGTACCACTGACTTTGCCCTGACCTATGACGTGAACCCGGTAACCTTGATTGAGGCCGTGATCGGCTATGCCAATATCAATGAAACAACAGACACCTTCCCGGACATTACCGAGCGTGGAATGACTGGCCGTTTTGCCTTGATCCGTGAGCTACCCACAGGCACGGTCGGGGTCGATATCTCCTCGGAATTGTCGGTCAATGGCCGCCGTGAATCGTTGTTGTTTAGCCGCGAGATCGACCTGCCTTTAGGCGAAATCTCTGCCAGTGTCGGTGTGACACGCGGGCCGTTGGGGGAAACCAACCCAATTGGTGGCCTCAGCATCGTATATGAACGCCCCCGCACGACCCTGACCGGCAGCTTTGAACGTGGGTTCACGACAAATGACCGCAGCGAAGAAACCCGTACCACCCGCGCCGTACTGGGCTATGCCGTAGTCATCAACACATTGTCCTCCATGACATTTGATCTTGATTACGCCAGCGTCACCGCTATCGGACGAGGCAGCTTCCGGGATTCAACAGCCGGAACGTTCCGCGCAGCCTATGTCCATGAACTGACGGATGACTGGGACTTGTCAGCTGGTTACGAGTACGTGAGTTTTGAATCAAATACCGAATCTCGGCGTGATTCCAACGAGATATTCCTGACCCTATCCCGGCGCTTCGCGACAAGACGATAAGTTGTCGGACTCGCTTTCCCAACCATCTCGCCTATAATGGGATCATAGACCGCAATAGCCTCGTTTTCCGGTGCTCGGTTATTAGTTTGAGAACGGCGATTTTATGTCTGGCACACATGAATTTCACACGATTTCCCACGCATCTCCCGCCATAAACCCGGCAGGTTTGGCGTGGTTTCTGTTGCTCCTGGCTGGTTCCGTGCCAATTTTCTGGATCGGATTGGTATCGCTGGTACAGGCATGGTCTACACCAGAATACAGCCATGGCCCCTTGATCCCGGTCATCTCATTATATCTTTTCCTGCGCGAGATGCGCCAATTGCCCGCACCTAACCCGAACGTGACTGATCGCTGGCCTGGCCCCATCATTGTGCTGCTTGCTCTGGCGCTAGCGATCTTTGGTAACTTAACACGCATTCCCGATATCGTGACATACGCGATAATCATCTGGGTGAGCGGCGTGGTGTTCAGTATCTTTGGCTGGAAACGCGGGTGGCATCATCAGTTACCGGTAGTGCATCTGGTGTTCATGCTGCCCCTGCCCCAATTTCTTTACTGGAAACTGACGATCTTTCTGCAAGGGGTTTCTTCTTTGATCGGCGTCTGGCTGGTCGACTTGGCGGGCGTAACCGTCTTTCTCGAAGGCAACGTGATCGATCTAGGTGTCTATAAGTTACAGGTGGCCGAAGCCTGTTCTGGCCTGCGATACCTGTTCCCGATCCTCAGTTTTTCCTATCTCTTCGCGCTGCTCTATCGCGGACCTATTTGGCACAAACTATTGCTGCTGCTAGCCGCTGTACCTCTGACCATCTTGATGAACTCTGTGCGGATCGGGATCATCGGCATTCTTGTGGACAGCTATGGCATTGAAGCTGCCGAAGGGTTTCTACACTTTTTTGAAGGTTGGGTCGTCTTTTTGATCTGTATCGCAATTCTGTTCCTGATAGCCGTCATCCTGCAACGTTTGGGGCCTGACCCCAAACCGCTTTCCGAGGCGATTGATCTGGATACACACGGCTTCGGTCCGGTTGCGTTGCGGGTTTTTGCGATCCACCCCTCACGTGCACTTGCCACCGCAACGTTGCTGACACTGGCCGTATCCACGGCATGGGCACTGCAACCGACCCCTAGCGCTGATCCGGTCACCCGCGATCCGTTCTCTCTGTTCCCGCACCAACTTGGCGAATGGTCAGGATCAAGCACGCAGTTGGACCCTGAGGTTGAAGAAGTGCTGGGCGCCACAGATTACCTCAACGCTACCTATGCCCGGGCCGGAGACTCCAGCTATATCAACATGTTTGTCGCCTTCTACGAGAAGCAGACCGAAGGGTCGGGCATCCATTCCCCTGAAGTCTGCCTGCCTGTGGGCGGCTGGGAGATTTTCAACCTAAACGCCCATCAGGTCGCACCGGGCGTCGAGGCGTATGGCACATTTGTGGTGAACCGGGCTATCATTCAGAAGGGGTTAAACCGCCAGCTAGTCTATTACTGGTTCGAACAGCGCGGCAAACGCCAGATCAATGATTTTCAGGCCAAGATAGGCGTTGTCATGGACAGCATCACGATGGGCCGAACCGATGGCGCTCTGATCCGCTATGTCACTCCGATAGCTCCGGGTGAGACCGAATCTGATGCAGATACACGGCTGATTGATTTCATGGAGCAGAGCATGCGCAGGCTGCCGCGTTTTGTTCCCCTATAAACGCCCCCAAGCCGTTTACTCCTAGGTCCTCTCGGCGCATTTAGCCTGTGTTCATTACTACACGAAACACATCTATGTGATCAAAAGCACTCTCTGCTATGTCAGAAGTATGTAACACTTCCGCTACCCTGTAAGATTTTTTTGCTTTAAATACTGCAGAGGCGGCTGGGAGTATGAAGCGAGTTTAATCAGTATGTTATATCGTCAGCGTAACGGCGGCATCGAATATCTTCGCTTTATCGGTGCAATTGCCATCGTCTATTTTCACCGTAGCCTCCCCGGATCGGAGTTTGCACTTTCCGCACTGCCAATCTTTGTTCTTCTTTCTATTTACTACGGCTACGGTCGGCCAAAGGCTGAAAGAGCAAAACGGCTTCTGGTTCCTTGGGCCATATGGTCCGGAGTCTACTTTGTTCTCAAATGCATCGAAGCCCTCACAACCGATTCAACCCTCGTCTCTGAATTCGAACCTTGGATGTTTTTGACAGGACCAAACATCCACCTTTGGTTTCTGCCTTTTGTATTTGTGTTTACGGTCCTCTTTTTCAATCTCGAAAAGCACTTCAGGATTATCCTGCTGCTGCTAACCAGCATGGCATCCTACCTAGTTTACAATCTGACCGAGTTGGGCCCGCCCTTTGTACAATGGTTCTCCGTGTGGCCCGCCGCCGCCGCTGGTTTTCTATTCAGGGACACTCGGAACAGAAATCTCATCATATTGCTGAGCAGCATTCTGTTCCTGCTTCTAATGCTTACACCTCTGGACAGAGGCGCACTGCAACTCCTGATTTGTATGGTGGTTGTATGGCTGGCTTTGGAGTCAAATGTGCCATCGACCGAGGTCTCAAGATATCTGTCCCAGCTTTCTTTAGGAATCTACCTTGTCCATCCGGCCATCTCATCGATTGCAGAACGCATCCACATACCCGATGGATTGATTTTGTTTGCCTTTGTCTGCACCTGCTCAACGCTCTTCACTGCGGCTGCGCGCCGTTGGATACCCGCCGCGGTTTAGACACAAAAACTGCACTATTATGAGAAAGATTATGCAGACCGGATCGCAGCAAGCACCTTACACAGCTAGAGTTATCATGCCAACCAAACGGCGCTATCACATAGCCGAGCCTCTTCAGCGCCCGCAGCTGGAGGCGCTGTTCTGGGCCATCAGTTTACAGGGCGGACAAACAAAGGCTTGAAAATAATGAGACCTGAAAGACCATCTCTTGCCACGGGCTCAGCTTTCGGACGACTTGAGAGCTGTTCTACCCAAAACCAAGTGGATGCCCGTTCTCAATTGCCGTTGCTTGCCAAAATCACATTGCTAACTTTGCTGACACCGGTTTTTCTGTCGCTTGGGCCGCTGGTCCTGACCCCCTCAAAAATACTCTTTCTGGTCACAGTTCCATATCTGGGTATCAGGTTTTTGAGCGGGCGTTACGGGAAGATCTTAATACCTGACCTTCTGATATTTGCGTATTTGGCATGGATGGCTCTGGCTATGTTCATCAATCATTCGCCCCGCGTAGCGGTCGAGTATATGGGCTCAAATTCATTGATCCTGCTGGGGGGATATTTGACGGCGCGGGCAGCTATACGAACGAAGTCGGACTTTGTCGGGTTTATCCGTTTTCTGGCGCTTGTGGTCGCCATCAGCTTCCCATTCGCAATTTATGAATCCTGGACCAGCCGGACAACCATTCCTCGCTGGTTGGATATGTTGCCCGGAGTGCTTTCGCACGACGACGTCCAGCATCAGAAACGGCTTGGATTGTGGCGAACCCAATGGGTTTTTTCACACCCCATTCACTATGGCGTTTTTTGCTCCTTGGTCTTTTCCCTCGCCTTTGTCGGCATGAAAGGTATTTGGAGCAATACCCGACGATATATCATTTCTGGTATAATCGCAGTGTGCTGCATCTTTTCTGTATCCAGTGGCCCGGTTCTAGCACTTTTGGCCCAGTTCGCACTTATCGGATGGGGTTGGGCTCTTAAATGGACCGGCATCCAGTGGCGGCTTTTGGGGTGGCTCTTCGTAATTTTCTATACAATTGCCGAACTCGCTTCGAACCGGTTCGCCCTATATGCAATCGTAGAAAAAATGTCGTTCAACCCGATGACGGCCTATGCCCGGAAAATCCTATTCGAGTATGGGGTGCAGCAGATTCACCGGACACCCACATTCGGCGTAGGCTACCACCGATGGCCGTTGCCGACCTGGTTGTCGGGTAGTATTGACAATTTCTGGCTTTTGCTTGCCATCACCTTCGGCGTCCCCACATTCATTTTTTTCGCAGCCGCCTTTCTATCATCTATGATCAGCATTGGCCGCCGGGACTTTTCACAAGATCCGATTCTGGTGCAGTTGCGGCTGGGTTGGGTATTCACGATGATCAGCCTTATTCTGGTATTATCAACTGTGGCTATCTGGGCCGAAATTTATTCGATTGTCCTTTTCGTGGTCGGTTCCGGCATATGGATGATGGGCGCAAGTGTATCAGAATCGTCTGGAGTCACAATTCCTGCAACTACTCGAACTTCAGGTATCAAATACACCCGGTTCCCCGCGGATTCGCCACACAAATTTACGGACAGGACATAAGACGCTTAATATGACCGGACAGTCTCACAATCGCAGTACCTCGCGACACGGCAACACCGTTACGGCCCTTCGGAGTCACAGATCCATTCTGTTGGACTGCATCAGGGGCCTTGCTATACTGGCTGTCCTTATTTTCCACGTTGCGAAACTCTATAACCCTGCCGAACTGGGCGCGTTCGGGCAGTTCATGCGTGTTTATGGAAAACTCGGCGTTGATGTGTTCTTCCCCCTCAGCGGGTATCTGATAACCAGTTACCTGATCAAACAATCCGGAAAGGGCAGTGTCCGGATCTTTTTCCAGCGCCGGATTTTTCGAATTCTTCCCTTGTATCTTGTAGGAGTCACGACATTTCTGGTGTCCGGTTTAATACTGGGCAGCCCGGACCCTTTAGAACACATCTGGATTCCATATCTTTTCCTGACTGGCTGGTTCATCTTTTTCTATGATATATCAGCCGTTCCATACACAATCACATGGTCTCTTTCGGTCGAGGAATTCGCGTATATTCTCTTTGGTATCGCGGCTTGGATTAGCCGAAAACACATGCCGTTGATCTTGTTGGGTATCTGCATTCTGTCAACCGCTTTACGAATTGATCTGGCAAACCCGATTGTAAAAGGATTCGATACCTTCCCACCTGCCCGGCTGGATTCGATTGCTATTGGTGGGCTGGTTGCCTACTTTTCGCTCAAGAAATCCCCTAATAAAATCGCCTTGTGCATTCTGACCATCATGGCCGTAACGCTGCCGCTGAACCTGATGGTTCCGGCCTTCAAAAACCCACTGCTGTTTACAAATATTGCTCTTGGGACGTGCTTTTTTATCGTCGTTATTGAAGCTTGGATGAAGAACTGGTGCTTTTGGCCGCTTCCCTGGCTGGCCTCAATAGGATTTTATTCTTACTTCACATATCTGTTTCACGTGTTCAACATTCATTTTCTGGCTTTGGTGTGGGAGAGAACGCTACCCGGCGCCCTGCCCCCATTTTGGGCACTGGTCCTAGCTTCATTGCTGTTTACACATGTTCAAGCCCTGTTATCATTTCGATATTTCGAAGGACCGCTCATCAATTATGGGCGCAGGCTAGAAAAACAACACGCGGCCTCGCCAATTACCGCCACCGCGACAAAAGGACAAAGCTGAGCTTCAGCGATTATCGGGCACCAAAATATTCATTTACCAGAGTATTGGTAGCTGCGATATTTTGACGGCTCGAGGCCCCAAAAACGATCGATTCCAAATTTGGCACTGTAGAAAGCCACTCAATTGCTTCCCTCGGAGGAATTGCACCTGATGCGAAAACAGACATAGCGATTCCTCGCAACTGACCTTCTCTCAAGGTTTGCACATAGGCATCCAATCCCCCGCAAGTTCGAAATCCTATCTTGTTGATATTCGAACATATAATCGGGTTTTTGATCCCAACCTCTGTCAGAGCTTGATACAGCTGCGGCATATTCATTGTGATAAACCCCGGCTCGGCATCGTATTTCTCGCAGATATGGTCATGAAAAATGCGAAATACATCTTTCATCCCCATACCCAAAAGCAAATCTACGATTACGTTCTGCAAGAAGATGACTGGGGTTTTCAGCCCCTTGAACATTTTCATTTCTACATCAATCAGAATTTTTGTGATACCTTCAATATCCTTAGACGCCAAAGATTTGGCGCCCCTTATTGCAGATTTCAGCAAGCCGTCATCCGGCATGAAATGCAAAGCTGCCCCCAGCATTCCAAGCTCGGTAACCGCGTTGGCGTATTTATGAGCATACGGCATACACGGGTAGAACTGGAAATCCTTGTAGCGTCCCGGATTGACGCGCATATGATCGCACACTTCTGATATCCGGTCATGCGTTGTACACATAAAGCTACGTACGCCCTCGTCTAATGCGGCATCCAGTACATCTATGATTTTAGACGTATCCTGAAAGCTAATAGCCTGTGCCCGGGCCTTCTCTTCGGACATATGATTGATGCCAAAGAATTGATTGTCGCCAAAAATTAGCTTGTCGAGTGTCATAAATCTCTTTCCGATTATTATCGCCGGAACCACGAACGTCTACTTGCGGCTATCGGTGCCCCAGGGGATCGTGTGGGAGCAGTTTCCCGATCCGCCAACATCATCGCAATTGTTTTGTCGGTTTTGGCGGCCGAAGAAAAATCGTTGGCTGTCTTGTCAGTACCATCCAGTATCGCGTTCACGAAGTCTTCGATCTGGGCCGAATACTCTTCTCCGCGCAAATAGAAACTAACCTCTTGCGTTAGCTCGGTTGTATAGCGGACGTTCCAGCCTGATGTATATGTAGGCAAGCTATCTGATGCGTTTCGGAGATAAAGCTGACATTCTTGCCGGTCTGAATAAAGGCGGCCATTGGTACCGTTTATGGTGATTTTCGTCGACATCTTGCGATAACTTTCGTCCGACCAGTTAACAGAAACATGGGCCGAAAGACCATTGCCCCACATCAGGGTCGAATACACTTCGTCATCCGTATCGGTTGAGAAAATAGGATTGAGAATGGTACCAGCGACACCAGATGGTTCACCAAAGAACCAGTTTAGCAAATTTATGGGATGCGCTGCGTAATCGTACAGGCATCCTCCGCCTTCCTGGCGGTCGGTTCTCCAAGTTTTGCCTTTTGGGCGCAAAATCACCGGCCCGTAAGCTTCAGCCAGAACATGAGTGATGCCCCCAAGTGCCCCTGAATCGACAATTCGCTTCATCTCCTGAAAAGCGCCCACATAGCGATTGTGATACCCTACTTGAGAAACCAGATTCCGCGCCGCGGCGAGTGCGGCTAGTTCTTCTGAAACCTTCCAGTCAAGACAGAAGGGCTTTTCGCAAAAGACGTGAATATTGCGATCCAGCGCCTTGCGCACCATCGGGGCATGCAAGCGCGACGGCGTGGCTATTATCACTGCATCGACTGCCGCCTGCTCAAGCATTTCATCATAATCTTTATAAACCGGGCAGTCTGTATAACGTTTAATTCCATCCAACAGGAATGCAGAAGTATCGCAGACAACCACGTCTGTCCGGGGGTTGGCATTGGCTATTGAGAGATGAGATATTCCCATCTTTCCAAGCCCAACAAGACCTAATCTAATCATATTTTTCAATTGTCTCAGTTGCCTATTTCAAGAATTCTAGTATCGCGTTCCGGACCCGATCGGTAAATTCGACAGGAGCAAAAGGCGGCAGACATGCTACTTCACCTTTTTCGTGAAACGCCTTTGAAATTGCTCCCGGTAGATCGGAATCTGTATCGGCCACAAAGATGCCGGGTTTGTCGCGCAGCCAGTTGGCTGTAGCAATTTGGTGATCGGTCGTATGCTCACCCCACTTTTGGATGCGGGGCATAATCACAAGCGGTCGCCCCAAACGACCCGCTGTTATAACCGTTCCCATACCGGCATGAGCCACAATCAGATCGGCTTTAGCCATCGCCTCTCCAAATTCCTTTTTAGACAAGCTGCGGGTATATTCCATCTGCCGTGGCAGATACGTTCCGCCTCCTATTTGAGCCAGAATATCGCTGCGACCGGCGTTGGCAGCCCAGTCATCCATCACCCGAATCAGCCGGTCAAAGGGGAACATCGAACCCGTGGTTACAAAGATCACAGCACACTCCCCCAGTAGTGCGGTCCTTGGTTGCCACGACCTTGCAGCTCCGGCCATTGCGTCAACCAGGCATCAGCCACCTTCCCGGCCTTAGATCCGGATGTCGAAAGCCTTTCGACATTGGCAATTGAATCAATCCAAATTGTGCGAGCCCGCAGTGTGTACTTGGCCAGAATAAGAGCAACCAGCGCCGGGGCCGATCCAGTTGTAATCACGACCTTAGGGCGCTCTCTTATGAGAATCGCCAAAAGTTGAAAGGCTACAACAAAGAAAGCCAGCATGTTCTTTCTGGAAGCGTCTCGAATACAGTAGTAGCGCGCCTCTGGAACATCCACAGCAGATGTTGGATCGAGGCTGACGTAAAACACATCAAGATCTTGCAAGGCTGGCTTCAGGCGCATCATCTGAATCCAATGTCCGCCACCAGACGCTATTGCCATTATTTTTTGATTTTTTAGGGCTGTCATACTAACCGTTTCTAAACCAACCACTTATTAAACTACACCAAACCTGCAATTCGCTAAAATATAATCTACCTTACTTCTATCCGAAGTGACTCTGCTATCCGATCACAAAGGCTTTTCCAACTGGCAGCACTTTCGACCAATTTCCTATAGTTCAGTCAAACACAGCAAAACCTTGCCCGGTTTCAGCAAACAGCGCAAGATGGCAAGTCATACTCTTGCGATCTAGAAAACAATAAGTCGCATAGCCATTTCTTATCCCTTTTTCTGCGACGCGTAACACCCAAGTTTCGCTAGTCCATACCGAGCCTCCCCAACTGAACTGGTCCACCGTTATGTTTAGGAAACGGAGGACCACAAATGGCAAACAAGAGACCGAAGCCCGAAGAGATTGTCTCTAAGTTACGGCAGATTGAAGTTCTGATGGGGCAAGGGATGTCCCGTCTCGATGCGATCAGGCAGATCGACGTTATTGAACAAACCTATTCCCGGTGGCGCAAGAAGTACGGCGGAATGGGTGTAGATCAGTTGAAAGAACTGAAGCGGCTTCAGAAAGAGAACGAGCGGCTTAGAGAGGCTGGATGGTCGGTGAGCGACGGGCGGATTGAATGGCTTTGGCGGCGAGAGGGGCTGAAAGTACCAGTGAAACAACCGAAGAAAGGACGGCTCTGGCTGAACGATGGCTCGTGTGTTCGGCTGAGGCCGGAGTATCGCAATCATGTATGGAGCTATGACTTCGTTCATTGTCGAACCGATGACGGCAAAGCTTTTCGGACGCTGAACATCCTTGATGAGCACAGCCGGGAGTGCCTGGCGATTAGAGTGAAGCGCAAGCTGAACTCGGTCGATGTGATCGATGCCCTGACGGATCTGTTCATACTGCGGGGTACGCCCCGCTTCATACGTTCAGACAATGAGTCAGAATTTATCGCCCAAGCCGTCCGAGACTGGATTACCGCCGTCGGCGCCCAGACGGCTCACATTGAAACTGGGAGCCCGTCAGAGAACGGATACTGTGAAAGCTTCAACGGCCGGCTCAGGGATGAGCTACTCAACGGTGAAGTCTTCTACAGCCTACGCGAAGCTCAAATTCTGATTAAACAATGGAGGAAACACCACAACACACAGCGGCCCCACAGTGCACTGGGCTATCGCCCGCCAGCACCTGAAACCGTCGTCCCGATGGATTACAGACCGACGATGCACTAACAATCAAATTGGACCAGTCAGATGAGGTTACTCAACGTTTCGCGTGCGAAACATCCTGAAATTTCAGTCGGCCTTCAGCCATTCCTGCAACGCTAGGGCAAGCTGTTCCGAGACCCCCGCGCCAACCAACTCGATGCGGTCCACCGCCGGGACAAAACGCATTTCAATACCCTCTGTAACGTGGGTTATAACCCGTTCTTGCGATGCTGCACCTGGCTCTGGTTGACATATCCGGGATCGGGGCGATGACCGGGGCATCCCCCATTCAGACAGCGCAGATGACAGAATTTGCACTTCAGCCTCAGCATTGCTCCGAGGGTTGTTCTGTAGTTTCGCTTTGAGTGCGTCGCCAAAACTCGGATCTAGGTTCATATGCCGCACTAATGATAAGCCGAGTTTCTCACTGATGGCTGAGGGAAAGTTCAGCTCAGCATCAAAGGTTTCAACCAAAACAATGAAGGTGCCGATCTTGGATCGTTTTGAGCGGGTTGCATTACCGAACAATCCCTGCAGCGCGGCTTTCTGGGTCGGGTACACGCCCTCATTCATTGCTTTTACGGCGATGCGCGCACGCTCATAATGGCTCAGGTTCACACGGATTTCGTTTTCTTCAACCATTGCCACGTATGCATCCTGGGCGCTGTTCGGGGTAATCACAATGGCCTTCACGCTTGCGAACCTCCGATCAGAGGTTTCTCGGTACAGCCTGCGCAGCGCTGTCAGGCGCCGCCAGCCTGAAATCAATCCATGGGTAAGAGCCCCTTCCGCATTCGGTAGAGCGACAACCTCAATGGGCATTTGCTGCCCTCTGGCACGCAGGCTGTCCAGCAACGAAGCCATTTCTTCTTCGTTTTGCTCCAGGCGGTCACGCACCAGATGACGCTCATCTATAGCCTCCAAAGGCAATATCTCAATCATGCGCCCTTCCTTTCGAGCGCTTTGCAAGACCTGGGTAACTTCTTCAAGCGCGGCTACGGTTGACGCTTCTCCCGCGACTTGTGCGATAGGTGCCGCATTGGTCCCTAATGGTGCAGATTTCACCTCGGGCACCGCGCTCAGATAGCTCGGTTGGGCCGGGGTCAATCGCTTGCGTTTTGCCATCTCTGCTTCTCCTCACATGCCCTATAGTGTTTTGTCCCGGGATCGTTATTCTGCCGCTTGTTGCGCAACCAGTTCATCCCGGCGCCATACACCGATCAACAGTCGCTTGAATGCAGCATAAGTCGCGTCGAATGTTTCGCGGCCGCGCGCATAGGTTTCACGGTTAAAATCACGGTAGTCAGCTTCATAAATTCCGCTTACCTGTTCGCCAGCTTGTCCGATCAAAGCGGTGAAATCCTGTCGGTGCGGAGAAAGCGTTTTGCCCAGATAGGCCTGCATTAGAGCCGAAAGCTCCCCTTGCTGGGCTCCGTCATATCGGGTGATGACCGCGCGGACAGCATCCCATTCGAATGCCATTTCAGGTCGTCCCAAGGCTCGGGCTGCAACATTCTCACCATCTTCTATGCTGGCAAATGTCGAATGTAACATATTGAAGAACCGCCCTGTAGAATCAAACTCCAGGAAGGAGGCCCCAAGCGGCACCAACAGAATATCGGCTGCCGACAGACCGTTTATAGTCAGATAGCCCAGGGCAGGGGGGGTATCTATGAAAACAAGATCATAGTTCTCCAGCACACTATCAGCTGTTAACCGGTCGCTTAATGCGTCCCAAAGCTTCCACCCTCTCGCCTGCATGCGCCAGACCGGGATTTGGAACTCGGCCCAGTACAGATTCAGTTGTGCTCCGATCAGATCGATATTAGGCCAGTGTGTTTTTTGAATGACATCTTCCGCGGTCATTTCCAAAGCTGCACTCAATGTGTCGTCGAGCGGCTGCGGTGGGTCTCCACGATCCAAGCGCCGTTGGTTTTCTATACGCAGATATTCACCGTAGTGACGGGCCAGCAAGGGAAAGGCTGTTTGCCATTCATCTTCGACATGACCACTGAAGATCGAAGTCATTGAGCCCTGACTGTCGAGATCGACGACAAGTACTTTATACCCATCAAGCGCGGCGGACATTGCCAGATGCGCTGCAGTGGATGTCTTACCTACGCCACCTTTGAAGTTGGCCACCGCAACCAATTTAGCAGGCTGTTTCTTTGGTCGATAAGGCAGATAATTCTTTGACTTCGAGCCCTGCGCACCGAAGAAGGCACGCAGGCACAACACTTCCTCCAGACTGAACCACTTGGCACCACCTTCGGTCTCGGATCGTCCCTGAGGCAGGTCAGGGTTTTGTTTTAGAACGCGGCGAAAATGCGCTTGAGCAACAGGGATCAAATAGCGGGTGATTTCCCAGGTGGAAAACAGGCGTAAAGACTTATGTCCCTCATCGCTCAAACCCCGACTGGCAAGATCGGCTCGACCTTGGGCGCAAGCTTGAGCAATGGCTTCAAAATCGTCTGAGCCTGTGGGTAAGTCCAAATCTGCAAGTGCGGAATCTGGATCAATATTGAAATAGGGGGGAAGGGGGGTTCCGTCCTTAGCCATGATGATTGCCGCCTGATGTACTGCCTTTTTCCTATGATACGCAAAAACATGACACATGAAAGCGAAATGCGCACAGCGCTGATTTTTCTAAGCAAAATAAGGGGATAATGGTGCGAATATAACGCATCTTAGGATGTTGTGGATTTTCTTTTTAAGTTATTTTTGTGTTATTTATCGTTATAGGCTCTCTTGTTCCCAAAATTATTGTTTTATAACAGATAATTAACTCATATTTTTCCTCACACACTGACTCTGAAACCCCGATATAATGACTCTGATCCCCCGATCTGGTGACTCTGAACCCCCGTTGTGCAGGTTTGTGGATAACTCTACGATAGGTGTCACTAAAACCACGAAAAAACGAGTCGGATGGCGGTTTGACAGGAAGGCTCCGAAAGAGAGCTGCAGGAAAGAGGGCCATGGGCAGGGCAGTTACAGATACGGTCGGGGGTCTTCTTCCAGACCGCAGACAGCAGGGCGATTTCTTCGTCTGCGATGTTTTTGATGTGATTCCCAAGGATGATCTCGCCAGTATGGAGCACCCGCTGTTCTCGCTGGCGACCCGTCCGGATCGCCGCATTCTAGAATACCAGCACAACGGTGTGCAAATCACGGTGACGCCGTCGGTCAAAGGGCTGGCGACGATTCATGACAAAGACATCCTGATTTTCTGCATCAGTCAGCTTATGGCGGCGATCAATGCCGGACGTACGGTCAGCCGAACGTTGCAACTGAAGGCGCATGATTTGCTGGTGGCAACCAACCGTGAGACCAGCGGTGATGCCTACCGGCGGCTGCGCGAGGCTTTCGAACGGTTGGCAGGCACTCGCATCACCACCAACATCGTCACAGGAGAAGAAGAAACCACCACGGGTTTTGGTTTGATCGAAAGCTGGGAGATTGTGCGCAAAACCCGCGGAGGCCGGATGGTCAGTGTGGCGGTGACCCTGTCCGACTGGCTATATCGGGCGGTGTTGTCGAAATCCGTGCTTACGCTGTCGCGTGATTACTTTCGTCTGCGTAAACCTCTGGAACGGAGGATTTACGAGTTGGCGCGCAAACATTGCGGGCGTCAGCCTGGTTGGACGGTTTCGGTGGACACGCTTTTGAAGAAGTCAGGCAGCGCGTCGCCGCGGCGTGTTTTCCGCAAGATGCTCCGCGATATGATCGAGGCGGACCACTTGCCCGATTACGAAATGCGCGAGAATCCGGGGGATCTGATCCGGTTTACTCCCCGTGCAGCGCTGATTGAGCCGGACATGCCTCCGCCGGTACTGGATGCGGAAACCCTGAAAGAGGCGCGCCGTCTCATGCCCGGTGTTGATGTCTACGGGCTGGAAGCGGAATGGCGCGGGGTCTGGGTCCGGTCAGGCACGCCACGGTTGCGGAAGCCGGATGCCGCGTTTCTGGGTTGGGTACGCAAGCGGGCAGGGGCTAACTGCTAGCTGTTCTGTCAAAACTTTTCTGACAGCTTCACAATGCCTCACAAATGCCTGTTTGATCCCGCGATCAGGAACACTTCGGGATCAAACCAAGTGAGAGTTTTCATAATATGTGATGGCCGGTGACACATGACTGCGCTTTTGAGCAAAAATTCTTGTTTAGGCAGTCTTGCCCACGCGGACCAATTGACAAACAGTAATTTGTAACACAAACACCTTATCCTGCCCTATCACCAAGGGCGTGTTTGAAGAGGCAAGAGAAACAACGTTTCTCAGTTGACTTTGACAGTGAGATGCCCTCGTTATCTACTCATCACCATAATACTTCTGCGCCCGTGTGAGTGAGCGATGCAGCGATAGGCGCATGGCGGCCAGCGGAATCGTAAGCCATCCACCAACGGTTATGGTCCAACCCGTCTTTGGGTAATTTAGACAATCAACCCGCACAGCTGCCATTCCTGTGGGTATACGACGTTGTTTAGGCGGTCCCCTTCTTCAAGGGTGGCAAAAAGCTCTCGAGTATCGCCGTTGTTTAGAAAAACATGTGTTGCTTCTTGGAAGATCGGAAACGACAATTCATGCGTTCGCCAGGTAGACTGTTCTCTGTGCGAGTTCGCGGCATGCTGTCTGAATGTTAAGTGACGCGAAATGTACGATTACGCCCTATATCGCACCAGATTCTTACTCCGGTTACATGCTATGGCCTGCCGCCCGGAGCGCCATACCACTGTATGATCCATGCGCCAGATTAACCTATACGCCCGCCAAAGAGTTTACACCAGAATGTAATCGAACCCGTTGGTTAGGTTTTCGTAGATTGAGACGCGCCCATGGGTCCAGCCGATGGAATAGATATCCAAATCGCCATCGTTGTCAAAATCGGCCAGTTGGGCCCCGTCGTGATGCTCGTCGCCTGTGAAGACCTCGTACTGAAACCAGTCACCTCCAACTCCGTCTACATTTTCAAAGACATACAGTGCCAGTGTGTCTGGATCGCTGGGCAAGTGCTCACCTGCGACAACATCCAGATCACCGTCTGCATCAAGGTCAGCAACATCAACGCTTTGCGGATTGCCCACCAGACTGTTCGAGATAATGTGCTCTATCCAAGAGGCTGTCTCATCGTCGGTCTGCTCGTACCAGGCCAGCGTCGTGATGCTCGTCTCGTGGCCGAATCCGACGACAGCATCCAGATCGCCGTCGGAATCCATATCAACCAGATGGAC
The DNA here is from genome assembly GCF_056539785.1 of Ruegeria sp. B11. Lineage (NCBI taxonomy): Bacteria > Pseudomonadati > Pseudomonadota > Alphaproteobacteria > Rhodobacterales > Roseobacteraceae > Ruegeria > Ruegeria sp. B11. Next base: position 37,951 of record NZ_JBQFVO010000010.1, read on the forward strand.
ACGATCCGGTTCCGCAGCCCCCGTCGGAACATGCACATCAAACTCGGTCCAGATTCCACCATCGTTGCGCAACCATTTGAAGCCGAGCAGTAGGTCAATATCGCCATCCGCGTCGATATCGCCATTGTCCAGACCTTCGCCCAGAGAAACAGGGGTCAGCTGCGACCATGACCAAGTGCTGATGGTCGGATCGTCCGGCAGGGTCAAGGCCTGAGTGCCTCCGGTTCCGTTTTGCCATGACAGCACGACCGTTGTCGGGCTGCCCGGTTCCAACTCGGCGACTGTCACGCCCTGAAGGAATGTTCCGTTTGCGGATTCGATATTGTCGTAGATGATAAAGTTGCCGCTACCATCATTTTGTGCCCATACAAAATCGCTGTTAGCGGTGCTGCCGACGCCTTCGGTTCCAAGGATGTCCAGATCACCATCCCCATCAAAATCATAGACTGCCGCCATGTTGTTGAGTGTTCCGCCGATCGGGTTACGCACCCATTCCCCATCAATGCTGCCGGGGTTTTTGTACCACCAGGCGCCGGTGATAATGTCCAGCAGGCCATCTCCGTCGATATCGCCGTGTTCTTCGAATATTGCCCGCCAAGGTCGGTCGTTTTCGATCACATTACGCTCCCACCCGCCGAGGGTGATTTCATTCAGCGTGTTGTACCAGATGTGCAGATCTGCTTCTTCAAAGCCCTTGCCAAGGATGTCCAAATCGCCATCCCCGTCCAGATCACCAAGAGTGGATTCGTGACTGCCAATCCCGGTGGCAACAACGGTTGTCCTAAAGCTTCCGGTACCATCTCCAAACAGAACCCATGTCTTTGCGTCGAGGTTTTCGCCACGCAGGTTCATTTCGGCGGCAAAAATATCCAGATGGCCATCTTGATCAATGTCGGCCACCTCAAGACTATGAACTTCGTCCGTGATGAGCCCCAGCAGATTCGTTGCAACCCAGTTTGAAGTCACCGTCGGGTCTCCGGCCTGTTGGTACATCAGCAATGGCCCATTCTGGTCGCCGCTACTCAGAATGACATCTAGAGTGCCGTCTTCGTCAAAGTCGCCAAGGGCAACTTGGCCTTCGGGGAAGTCTGCATCAATCAAATGCTCAGTGAAACTTGTGCCGCCATTCCATTTGTACCAATGGCCCCCGGTCACTATGTCAAGCCCCCCATCGCCGTCAATATCGCCTTTGGCAAGGCCTTCGCGTTTTGTTTCGGTGATCTGGACAGCATTCCATGGTTCGGATGTTTTAGGGTCGGTTGGAATTTCCGCAATGTAAAGGCCCCGGGGCGTGCCGCGTTGGTTCCAGAACACGAACTCATCCTGACCGTCGTTGTCGAAATCACCGAAAATCATGTCGTGATGCTGATTCCCGCCGCTGGATTTGATCACGTGGCGGGTCCAGTCGACGTTGAAGTCGAACTCGGGGTAGGGGTTTTCCCACCACCAGACTTCGTTGCTTTGAGAATCTCCACCCATGAGGATGTCAAGATCGCCGTCCCCATCAACGTCGTAAACCGTTCCACCTGCCTCAATGCGCAGGGCTTCGGATTCGATTACGATAGATTCCCAGGTGCCGTCTGGGGCCTGTCGATACCAGGTGATTGCGGGGTCGCCTTTACGGCCTGCAATCACAAAATCCATAAGGCCGTCCTGATCCACATCCATAACCTGTGCAGCGGTCAATTCAGGGGTTCCCGGCAATGGAATCTGGCCGGTTGTCGTGCTGATGTACTGCCAGTCCGGAGAAGATCCGCCCAAATCAGGCTCTTCAGGGGCGGTGGCTACTGCGATGATCACGTTGGCGGTTCGGGTGCTGTTGCCATCGGACACCGTGTATTCAAAGCCGTCGTTGCCTTCATAATCGAGGTCGGGTGTGTAAGTCAGCGTCCCATTACCGTTGTCAACCAGTGTTCCGTGCGTCGGAGTACCGGTTCCCGAGAATGTCAGACTGTCTCCATTCGGATCGCTGTCGTTTGTCAGAAGATCATCAGATATGGTGATCAAAAGCGCTTCGTTTGGCGAGGTGGCTAGCAAATCACCCTGAGGTACAGGTGCATCTGCGGGTGAACCAATCGGGATAACCTGTTCGTAAAGCTGAGTAACCGCCGCCAGATCCAGAGGGGCTGAAAAGACATGTGCATTCTGAATTTGGCCGTCAAAAGGGTGCTCCAGATTGTTTGCAACAAAATTGGCGCTTTTCCACTGGTTTGCACCTATCACAATCGGTTCCTGATTGCCGAACAGCCCGCCGGTATAGGCAATGGATGTTTGCTCAACCCCATCGACGAAAATCTGCAGTCCACCGGGTGTGCCGAAATTGACAACGACCTGGTGGGTCTGCCCCGGTATGATGAGATTTGATGTGGCAGTTTGATAGGTGCTTGATGTGTCCTGAATCCGAAGCTTCAGCGCGCCATCCTCGACGAATATGCCGATATGCCCTCCGGTATCAAACCCCCCAGAGTCTTTTGAAAATAAGTAATTAATGCCTGCCACACTGTCGGTTGAAAAGGTCAGGACTAACGCGCCACTTGCAAGTTCATAAGCGTTGTCATGGGGGATAATCACTGCGTCGCTGATATCGTCGTTGAATATGTGGGGCCCTGCTACCAATATCGGCGACGGCAAAGATCCATCCGATACAAATATGTTCACCGTTGCTGTATCGGTGTCTGTTCCATCTGAGACGGTGTAAATGAAGCTGTCGGTCCCGCTGAACCCGGCATTGGGTGTATAGGTGTATGTGCCGTCGCCATTGTCAACAAGCGCGCCATTGGCGGGCTGCGTCACACCCGTCAGGCTGAACGCATCGCCATCCGCGTCGCTGTCATTGG
>NZ_JBQFVO010000011.1:0-17462 GCF_056539785.1 Ruegeria sp. B11
TCATGCCCTATAAGCTCTTTGAATTCCTCATCAGACATTTCGACGTCGTATGCACATCCGCAATTCACAAAGCCGACGATCTCGCCTTCGATTTCAAGAATGAGGAAACCATCGGGATAGACCTCGATTCTCTTTGCTATCTTTTCGAGGGTAGCCGCTTCGTCGCCTTCATAGGCATCAGTCTCGATCTCAAAGCATCGAATTGCATCAGAGGGTTGGGCGTTTCGAATTCGGCTCATGCATTTACACTATGAACGATAGGTCAAGTTGTATAGCCGCCGTCGGTTTTGCTCGCACCATTGCTCAATCTGCGCTCGGCGCAGACTTTCTCTGCACATACCCCTCGCGGCAGCATTGCGGACAATGTTGCCCTAGGCGCGAACACATGCTTTTCATTACACAACGACGCCGCACACCCTTGACCGTAATCACTTGCACATTTAGTCAAGTTTGATCTGCCCGCTGGGACGACCCGGCCAAGCAAGGGCGTTTTTTTCAGGACGACCTGGCAAATTAGAGGTCGAACATGACAACTAAAACCAAACAAGCCAGAAACCCTCTCTTATCAAATCGACCTAAACTGTCCCATGGGCGCTGACCTCAGACACTGAAGAACGTCCCAGTGTTCGACAACCTTCCCATCGACATCCAGGCGAAAAATATCGATCCCTGCGTACTCGAGACCATCAGGCCAGATTTGATGGCAATGCAGAATAACGTGATCGCCTTCAGCGAACGCACGTTTGATGTCCACACGCTTTCCCGGGTATTCGGCGGCCATGCGCTCGAAGTACTCAACAAAGGCTTGCTTTCCGTCGCCAACATGCGGGTTGTGCTGCGTATAGGTTTCACCAACAAAGGTTGCTATGGCCTCGGCAGGTCGACACTCGTTGAACATCATTTCGTAGAAAGTGATGACGTTTTTCTTGTTTGTTCCGAGGTCCGGCATGCTGATCTCCAAATCGACGTTTGTACCACCCAAAAATGTTGGCCCACGCAATTCCGGGGAGCAACCAGGCAAGAACCTCAATCACTAATCGACAAGAAGTTGCGAGCCTGATTTTGTGCTCCGACTATTTCGAGAGTTGGCCAATTACTCGGTGTCATCGAAGTCAATATGAATATGATTCCCATCTGGATCGGCCACATGGATTTGGATCATTCGAGTCCCAGGGACTTCAGTTTTGCGATACTGGATCTGACTCGAGATCAGTTTTTCTTCGAATGCGCTCAACCCCGTGGCTGAGAGCGCAAAATGCTCGAGCTTGAGCCTCACTTCGGAGCCAACGTTAGGTGTTCCTTCGTGCCCCACAAGGTGAACCACCGCGTGATCACCCGCATACAACCAAGCTCCGGGGAACGGAAAATCAGGGCGGGCCCCGAGTTTCAAACCCAGGACCTCTTCATACCAAGTAACCATCTCAGGCAACCTTGTGGTCACGATATTCACATGATCTAGCCGCACAATTCTCATCTAAAAACCCTCAAGCACGAGCTTACCTTTGGCCTTGCCGCTTTCGAGGATAGCATGCGCTTTCATTAAGTTTGTAGCATTGATCCTACCGAGTGTATCGGTCGCTGTGGATCTGATCTTTCCATCATCTATCAACCCGGCGACCTGATTCAGGATTTCGCTTTGACGATTCATATCTCCAGTCCCAAAAAGCGACCGAGTGTACATGAACTCCCAATGCAATGAGATCGATTTGGGTTTGAACGGCGCGATGTCGAAGGTCTCAGGATCATCGATCAACCCAAAGCGCCCTTGAGGTGTCATCACCTCGCCAGCTTGGGACGCATAGAGCTGGGAATGGTTTGTCGAATAGATGAAATCCACGCTGTCGATACCGAGAGCATCGAGTTGTGCGCTAAAAGGTTCCGCATGGTTGATGACATGGTGTGCGCCCAGCTCTCTAACCCAGTCTTGTGTCTCGGGTCGGGACGCCGTCGCTATCACTGTCAATTCAGTGAGGGCCCGTGCCAATTGAATGGTGATAGACCCGACACCGCCTGCGCCACCAATAACCAGCAACGTATTGGTCCCGCCGGAAACGGCATCTTGAACCCGCAAGCGGTCGAACAGCATCTCAAAAGCAGTAAGCGTCGTTAGCGGCATCGCCGCAGCCGCTGTCGCTGGTATGGATACTGGCGCGGCTCCGACAATACGTTCATCCACCAGATGATATTCAGCGTTGGTTCCCGGTCGGTTGATTGCCCCAGCGTACCACACTAGATCTCCCGGACTGAAAGTCTCAACCGCTTCGCCAACGGCTTGGACGGTCCCAACTGCGTCCCACCCTAGAATATCAGGTTCAGGACCTTCAGGAGCACGTTTTTGCCGAATTTTCGTATCGACTGGGTTCACTGAAACTGCCTGCACCTTCACCAACAAGTCGTGACCTTTCGGTGTTGGTTTGTCGGCCTCGAAATCGATTAAGGCGTCCGCCCGATCAATCGACCCTGTCTCACGATATCCCACGGCTTTCATAACGTGCTCCTTTGTTTGGCTCTGTATCAACCGATGACAGTCATTTCATTCAACGTGAACTCCGCTACGGCGCCTTCGGTTGCTTCCAGGTAGGCCGCAAGGTGCTGTGCACCCATGTGGGTTTGCCAAAGCTCTCGGCTTTCCCAATTTTCGTAGAACACAAAATGAGCCGGGTTGTCGTTGTCCTGATGCAGGTCGTAGTTAATGCAACCCTCTTCGGAACGGGTTATATCGATGAGCTTGATAAGCTCGGCCTTTACGAGGTCGATCTTGTCGGGGTTGGCTTTGATGTTGGCGACGATTGTCAGCTTGGCCATTGGAATAAATCCCTTGTGTTCTTGAGCGATGCGCAAGATTTACGCCGCAGCCCTTTCGGGATAAACAGGGTAAGATCGAACATATAATCCGGAAATTCCGTTTAATGCTTTTGGACAATCTTCGTTTGTTTCTAACCATAGCCGAGAAAGGCAGTCTTGTGGCCGCAGCGCGCGAGACAGGGATGTCGAGCACGACAGTGTCCGAGCGGCTCGCGGCTCTAGAGGCACATTACGGTGTGGTTTTGTTCAACCGTACCACCCGTTCCATTAGGCTGACCGAAGAAGGACGAGTACTAGCCAATGGGGCAAGAAACGTCCTCAGTGAGGTTGCGGAGCTGGATACACTTGTTCGGCACGGCGCCGAAACTCTGTCTGGTCCAATTCGCATAAGCGCTCCGATTGACTTGGGACGGAGCATTGTCTCCAAGGTTATTGCCGAATTCACCGAAGAGAACCCTGCCGTCTCAATCGAGCTGTCCCTCTCAGACGGTTATGTCGACCTTGTTGGCCAGGGTTTCGACCTCGCCGTTCGCTACGGCAACATTACAGACAGTTCGCTCAGGTTGCGAAATCTAGGAAGCTACCAACGGTTCGTATGTGCGTCCCCAGGTTACCTAGCCTCATTCGGAACGCCTGAAAAACCAGAAGATCTGTTAATCCACAACTGCTTGGTCATGAGGTTTGGCGACATGATCGACAACGTTTGGGAGTTTGGATCAGGACCAAATGCCCAGCGCGTATCGGTAAAGGGAAATCGAATAGTCAATGATGGTTCACTCATCCGCGATTGGGCGATTGCAGGCCATGGGGTCGTATTGAAGTCCGAGCTGGATGTGGGCGACGATGTTCGATCTGGCAGACTTGTTGCTGTCTTGCGCGACTTCCTCCCACCGCCGAAACCTTTGCAAATGATGTTTCCACCGAGCCGGGCCCAACCACGTCGCATAACAGCCTTAGCTGAGCATTTGCGTCGCAAATTTGGTGCGAGTTGAGGCCGCAGGGGAAGACACTAATCTGATAGCTGCTATGTCTGCTCAATGAATTTCAAAGTCGCATGTGCTAGCTCAGTGCCAGCATCTTCTTGGATGAAATGCCCCGCTCTAGGCACAAGGATATGATTTTGACCAACTGCCCCAGGGATCGACTGTTGGAACAGTTTGTCTACGCCCGCCATGACCCTGTCATCTTCTCCAAAAACAGTCAGAAACGGAGTGTTGAGGGTCTTGAAGGTTTTCCATGAGGCTCGGTTGGCTTCTGAAGCTGGATTGTCGGGCGAGTCGGGCACCAACACTGGAAACTCTCGAGCGCCTGCCAGATAGCGCGCATCTGGGAACGGTGCGTTGTATGCTGCGACTTCTTCATCGGAAATCTTGGATGATGTGCCGCCGAATACAATGCGTCCCGAATTAAATTCAGGCACGGACTGCGAGTATTCCCGCCATGAAAGAAATGCCTCACTCAAGGGTGCGTCACCGGTGGGCAAGGCCGTGTTTGCCACAACTACGCGCGAGAACCGCTCGGGCATACTCGCTACCAACCGCAGGCCTATTAGACCACCCCAGTCCTGGCAAACCAACGTGATGCCCGTCAGGTCAACCTTCCGCAACCACTCGGACATCCAGTCTACATGGCGTTGGTAGGTGTAGTCGGATCGCTCTGTTGGTTTATCCGACCTTCCAAACCCAATCAAATCAGGAGCCAGAACTCGATGGCCCGCGCCCTTGAATAACGGAATCATGCGCCGGTAAAGGAAGCACCAGGTTGGCTCTCCATGCATCAACAATACTGGTGATGCATGGGCCGGTCCCTCGTCCAAATAATGCAGTCGGAGAAGACTTCCCTCGGTGTCATCCACATCAAGATAGTTCGGGCCAAAGTTGAAATCTGGCAGCCCGTCAAACCGATGGTCCGGTGTACGAAGGAACTTCATCGTGAACTCTCCAAAAAGGCCGACGGTCTTGGTCCAATAACAGTGATCGATAAAACAAGAACGGTCCAGTTCCAGCGTATACCGACTTCAGGTTTGGTTGAATTGGACACATTGCTTCGGTCCCTCGCGGAGGAGGCCCTTTTTGCAGACGTTTTGAATCCGCGCCAAAAAATTTGGTCTCAAAAACCATATATTGCGAGTTCTTCTGTATGGATCGCTGAGAGGCGGCTCAGAAAAAAATCGCAAGCCCGGTCATTGAGACAACCAAGAAAAGGAGAGTCATAATTCCACCGGAGCGAACGAAATCCACCACCCGGTAGCCTGCTGGGCCCATGATCAACGCGTTCACCTGATGTGTTGGGATCAAAAATGAGTTGGACGTTGAAATTGCCACGGTGAGAGCAAATACAGCCGGGTTACCACCCGCCGAAATGGCGATAGAAACCGCCAGCGGCACCAGCAGAACAGTTGCACCTACGTTCGACATGACCAGCGTGAACGCCGTTGCCAAAACGGCGATTCCTGCTTGCAACGACCAGATCGGCCAGCCCTTCAGAAGGGCCAACACATGCGCTGCAATCCAATCCGCAGTGCCAGTGTTCTGAACCGCCTGACCTAGCGGGATCAGTGAAGCGAGTAGAAAAACAGTACTCCAACTTATCGACTCGTAGGCTTCTTCAATCGAGAGCACCCGGCTCAACACCATCCCAATAGCGCCGATCAACAGGCACAATGACAAGCGCAGATCAGAGAATAGAATTAAGCTCAACGCTATTAGGAAGAAGGCGAGCGCCCATCCGACCTTGTGTGGCCGTAACTCTTCCTGGGGAAAATCCGAAGTTACGACGACAAAATCCCTGTCCGACTTCAGTCGTGTCAGACGGTCCCACTGCACGTGAACCACACACGTATCACCGGCCTGCAAAGGGACTTGCCCGATATGCGTGGCTGAATGATCCTCGGTTTCAACGTGGCTCAGTGTTTCTTCTCCGCGCTGAATGGCCAAAAGAGACAAACCATGTGTCTGACGGAGACGCAAATCAATCGGAGTCTGGCCGATCACTGAAGAACCGGGAGGAATAACAACCTCGGCCACCCCCGATTGGGTCGCGGCGAAATCATCCGCAAAGACATCTAGTTGGGGTAGGATCTCTAATCCGTAAGGCTCAGCAAACTGATGCTCAACCACCCGACGCAGGCCAAGCACTGCGAGCCGCGCAGGGGCTTCGATCTTGGTATCCGCCATCGGCGCGATGACCTTGTGGCCGCGATAGGATGTACCAAGAATGTACATGTTATGGGCGACCATTAGATCCGCGAGCGTTTGCCCGATGATTATTGAGCCTTCAGGAACACGTATCTCGAACATATCGGCCCTAAGCCCATAGGTATTTTCGACGTATGTTTGCATGGACCGAGCTGAGCTTGCGTCTTCTCCGCGCTCTCGCTGCGCTGGGAGGACCCAACGACCAAAGAGCACAAAGTAAAGCACCCCTGTCAGCACCAGCATCACACCGATAGGCGTGACTGAAAACAACCCAAATGTCTTCATTTGTTGGTCAGCCGGAAGGGATGAGTTTGCTGAAACAATCAGGTCATTCAACAGGATGAGGGGCGACGACCCGACTAATGTAATCGTACCACCCAGAATCGCGCAAAACCCCATGGGCATCAGCAACCTACTCATCGGGATTTCCGTACGTGCTGAGATACGGCTAACAACGGGTAGAAAGAGCGCAGCAGCTCCAACGTTCTGCATGAAAGAGCTGATGACACCAACCGTTGTTGATATGATTGGGATGATCCGGGCCTCTGTCGTGCCACCATTCTTGAGGATCAAGGCCGCAACCTTTGACATAAGTCCGGTCTTATCAAGCCCAGCCCCAATTACCATAACTGCGATGATTGACATCACAGCGTTCGAGGAAAAACCCTCAAAGAGCCTGGAGACATCGGCAAGATTACCTAGCCCCGGTAGATAGCTCAGTGCGCCAAGCAGCACCATTACAAGAATTGCTGCGACATCGATCCGTATAATCTCGGTAACAAAAAGTAAGACCGTAAAAGACAATAGACTCAATACGGCTATCATTTCGTACGTCAGTGTTGGTAATTCCATATTGTACTCCCAACCTAACGTTACCTGACTACCAGCAAATACGAAGAACCAACTCTTCGCGTCAGATAAGGCCAAAATCCATCAGGCCGACTCACGCGGCTCGTTTTCTCGGGCGTGGTATCTGCTGAAACCTGGATTTCTCCAACCCCAAGAGACGCTGATCACAAACTCATATGCCTCTCTTGAACATCGCAATGCGAAATGAACTTTCACCATGGCTAGAGTACAAACACATTAATTTTCGTGTCCTCATCATTCATATTCAGCCAATTTTAATTGCCAAGTCGGGAAGGCTTTGTGAAAGCCGCTACCAGGACAGGTGCCAAAACAAGCGCCGCCAAGACCCTAAAAATATGATGCACGCCGACGAACGCAACATCGCGACCAACGCTCACCGCTATGATTGACATCTCCGCCAAGCCTCCAGGTGAATAGGCTAAGACAAGTGCGACCGGGTCTGTCTCCAACACGTTCGCAACAGCCAATGCGCCTGAGAAGGCCACAGAAATCTGGAGAGCGACAACCATGGCCGCTGCACCTAGAGCTGCGATCAGTGCTTTGATGGGCACACCGGAAAACCGTGCACCGACATTAATGCCTATGAAAACCTGTACCAACGCGGTCACGGAAACCGGGATCTCGAACTCTGTCCATCCCAGCAAGTGAACGGCCGCGCTGAATAACATCGGCACTACCACAATAGGTGCCGGCAGCTTCACCCTACCCCGTACTAGCATTCCCAGAACGATGCATCCGATGATCCAAACCCAATCGGCGAACGTGATCGAAGCCAGCTGTGTTTGCGCTTCGGGTGGAATGACTTCGAAATCTGCAATCAGGTTGATTAGTAGTGGAATCAGCAAAATTGCTAATGCAATGCGCAACGCATGAACGATAGCGACACGAGCCTGATCCGCACCCTTTTGCTCGGACAGCAACACCATTTCGGCAATGCCACCCGGCATTGCGCATAGGGAAGCTGTCAATGCATCAAAGCGCGAAATACGTCGTAATAGGTAGAAACCCAGGACGTACATTGTTCCAAGGGCTAACAGTAAGAAGGCCAGCGACACCCACCAGGCACCAAAAGAGGAAAGCAACTCGTGCGTAAAGGATGCTCCTAACATCACACCTACAGTTGCTCTTACCAGGTCCAACATAGAGCCCGGTAGTTTGACAGGAAACTGCTTCAACGACCCGGCGATGGTCACCAACATTGACCCGATCATCCACCCCAGTGGAATGCCCGTAAGCGATACAAGCCAGCCAGCAACTGCTGCCGTGACTATAATAGCGCCATGCTGTGAGAACTTGGCAAAACTCGAAATCAGATCAATCGCTTCTTGCTGTGCAACACGCCGTCCGCATCGCCGTAAACCCAATCACCAGGATGGAATTTAACCCCACCGAAGGTCACCGGCTCCCCGATTACCCCCCATCCACGTTTCGCGCTTTTGACGGGGCTGGTCGCTAATGCGAATACCAGAGTGTCCATTTGATTGATTTCGGCACTGTCTCGAATTGCGGCGTTCATGATAAGACCCGCCCATCCATTTTTGATCGCAAGATCAGTCAACATATCGCCAAGGATTGCAATTCGCGTTGATGCTCCGCCGTCGACAACCAAAACGCGCCCCTCACCGGGTGTTTCCAGTTGCGCCCTAAGTTCCGTGTTATCTTCGAAGCACTTCACTGTCTGAATTTGCGCCGCAAAGAACCGCTTTATCCCGAACTGCCGAAACGGCAGGTGGACAAGTGTAAGCTCTGGCGCATGGTGATCGATAAGGTCAGCGGTTTTCATGACCGATTACATCCTTCCGAAAGTCTCTTTGAGTTCTGCGACTTGTTCAGCATCCAACATCCGGGTTGGCAGGCCGCGCAAGGCCACCAGCAGCTTAGCCGTTTCTTCCAACTCTTCTGCCGCACAGACCGCTGAGAAGAGATCCTTTCCCGAGACGACAGGTCCGTGATTGGCCAGCAGAACAGTACTATACTTGCCGCCCAGATCGCGGATCAAGTCACCGGCTTCCGGATCACCCGGCTTGACGTATGAAACCAGTTTGACCGTGCCAACGCGCATCACCACGTAGGGTGTAAGTGGTGGAATACAGTCATTGGGATCGGTGTCTTCCAGACACGACAGTGCAGTGGCCCAGGTCGAATGCAGATGAACCACGGCGCCCGCTTCTGGTCTCGTCTCATAGAAGGCTTGATGCAGAAAAACCTCTTTGGTCGGCTTGTCTCCCGAGACGTGGTTGCCATCCAAATCAATCTTGGCGATGCGCTCGGGGTCGATATCGCCCAAGGTGCAATTCGTTGGCGTCATGAGGATCCCGTCATGTAAACGCGCGGAGACATTGCCCGCAGTGCCAACGGAAAAGCCACGTGCAAACAGTGAGGCACACAGTTCTGACATTTGCTGTCGTAATGCCTTGTCTTCAGAACTCATTTGCCGGCCTCCATCATTCTGAGGGCCTTCGCGAAAAAGTCCGGAGCGCCAAAGTTTCCAGATTTTAGAGCCAGCGCAATGGGTTCAGTTTTTCCGACGCTCAGGACAGGTACGCCCGGGTCGATCTCTGGACCAATTGACATGGCAGGAGACCCCAGTGCCTCAGATACGACCTTGGCGACAGCTCCCGACGTCTCCCCTCCGGCAACGACAAGGCGCTTATAACCCGTTTGGACAAGTTCCCGGGCAGCTTCAGCAAAGAGATTGTCCAGCTTTTCCGCCACAGCTTCCTGACCGAATTGACTTTGGATCGCGCGCACCTCTTCCGGGCTTCCTGATGAGTAAGCGAGGGGGGCTTCACCTGAATGCTTTTCAAAGAAATCCAGAAGCGTTTGCTTAGTCACATCCCCGGACATGACACCCGGAACATTGATGGCGAACGTCGGATTGGATTCCGCATGAACATCGATCTGTCCGCGTGTCGCACCTGAACATGATCCTGCAAGGATGGCGGCGGGCCCAGCGATACCTGTGAACACACTACCACCTCTTTTGGACGACGCTCTTCTGACGAAGTTTCTGGGTAGACCCAATGCTATCCCGGATCCCCCGGTAATGAGCTGGGCATCCTTCAGAGCCTCGCCCCAGGCCAGTAAATCCTCGTCCGAGATCGCATCACCGATTACAAAGCGTTCGTTTGCGTTCTGCAAAGCATCAGCAATCGCCTCCGGTCCTTGCTTCACGGTGTCAACTGGCACCGACCCAACCGCTTCTTCGGTCTGATGCTGCAACCAACGCCTGATGTTGGCATCCGTCATCGGAGTAAGAGGGTGGTTTTCCATACCGGACTCGTTCAACGGCTTGCCGAGCACAAAAAGATGGCCCTGATAAACCGTACGCCCCGTGTTGGGAAAGGCCGGACAGAAAACCACCTTTTGCGCACTCAGTTCATTAGCCAACGCTTCCGCAACGGGGCCGATGTTTCCTTCTTTAGTGGAATCGAATGTCGAACAATATTTGAAGATGAACTGCTGGCATCCTTGGTCCGCGAGCCACCGCAGGGCACTCAGACTGTCTGCAACCGCTTCCTCGACCGGTGCCGTGCGGCTCTTGAGCGAGATCACACCCGCTTCAATCTCTTCGTGGGCCGGGGCGTTCGGAACTCCCGGAAACTGCGCGGTTCTCAACCCACCTTCCGGCTCAACGCCCTTCGCCAATGTGTTTGCAATATCGCTCGCACCGGTAAAATCGTCCGCTATGACACCGACTAGCATTGAACCTCCCTCACTGATTGCTTTCGACGCGCCGTCGGATTTCGTGAATCGCCGCCTGTGGACTGGTCAACACTGGAATCTGTACTGTCTTACGGACATCCTCAACGGCGTCAGACATCGAAAACTGGGCTAGAAGAATAACGTCCGCGTCGTCGATACTTGATGCGGTTTCCGCAATCAGGCGATTGTGTTTTTCATCATCACCCGCCTGCTTTGCAGCCAACGCGCCAGAGCAATAGTATGACGTAATCTCCGCATTGCTGCCGCGCGCCCTAGCAGCATCTAGAAATTCCTCTTCCATACCTGCCGCAGCTGGAGGAAACGTATAAATCATCGCGATGCGATCACCGTATGAGAAAGCCGCATCGAACATCGCTTCATTCGGCTTCATGACTGGGATGAGCGCCTCGAAATCTGCTCTTTCGATTGCGGCTCCGAATGCTGAGCACGTGAACAGTACACCATCGGCGTCAGCGCCTTCCGCATACCGGCAAAGGTCTACGATGCGCCGGAAAAGATCGGCGGACAATTCGACTTGCTTAGACCTGTCTAAAGACAACCCCTCTTCTAGGATGGAAATGGTTTCTGCTTCCGGCCAGTGCTCGCGTGCCGCAACTTCGATTGGATCAATCGCGACGCGGGTTGCATGGATCAACGCTAATCTTGGTCGTCTCATAATTGCTCCAGCTCAAGACGGGTGACGCCGCAAGGAGCGACGCCACCAGTTGATGTGGGCACGTTTGCCCACCGGGAGATCCAATCACGCCGGGATCGTTTCCTTGGAGACCATTTCGGCCACAAGCGTCCCGAAGGTGTCGGTATTTACGGTGCCACCAAGGTCACGGGTGCGCTTTGTAGGATCATCGATGACGGCATCAACTGCATCCGCAATGGCTTGCCCAGCCTCCATAAGCTTCGGACTACCCTTCTGCTCGCCGAGCCAGATGAGCATCATAGCGGCGGAGAGAATAAGTGATGTCGGGTTCGCAACGTTTTGCCCTTGGATGTCCGGGGCAGAACCGTGCTGTGCTTGTGCGCAGCATAAGCCCGTTTCAGCGTTTGCATTGATCGACCCAGCGAGCCCCAAAGACCCTGAAAGTTCAGAGGCAAGGTCCGAGAGGATATCGCCGTAGAAGTTAGTCGCGACGATAACATCATATTCGTGCGGTTTTCGAACCAGCAGCGCTGCAAATGCGTCGACAATCAACTCTTCGGTTTCGACTTCAGGGTAGTCCTTCGCCACCTCGCGGAAACATTCCAGAAACAGGCCGTCGGTCATGAGAAAAGAGTTGGCCTTGTGTATCGCGGCGACTTTCTTCTTCCGTTGCATGGCCAGTTTGAAAGCCTCTCTGCAAATCCGCATTGATCCGTGTCGCGTAATTTTGCGAACCGACAACGCCATGTCCGGATCGGGCATCATTTCTCCGACGCCTTTGTACATGTTGCGGTCAGGATAGAATCCCTCCGTCGCCTCACGCATGATCACAAGGTCCATTCCGGGCGCTTTGTTCGGTAGAAAGTCACGGCTGCGGGCCGGCCGCACATTCGCATAAAGATCGAGCCCGATACGGAATCCGGCCGAAACGTTGCGACCACCTTCAACGACTGGCGGGTAGTCCATATGGGACTGCGTCCCCAAAATGACTCCGTCGAATTCAGTTCGTGCACGTTCCAACACGTCGTCACGCAGAGTGATACCGTGGTTCCTGAGGCTGGTAAAACCGGACTCTTCTTCTTCAAACGTTAATCCCAGATCGTACTTCTTGTTGGCGGCCTCAACGACTTCCAAAGTCGCCGCCATGATTTCAGGTCCGATGCCATCGCAGGGCAATGTCATGATACGCATCTTTTGTCTCCTTGTTGGCCGAAGCCAGTCATTCTTGAAATCCGGTGGGTTTAATCCCCCACCGATGCCTCTTCGTCATGGCGCTGCGCATCCATGCGGTCCTTAACCCGACGGCCAACAAACATGGGCAACACGAAACCGGCGATTGCGATAAGCCAGAGGATTATTGCGAGGGGACTTCCCACTAGCGCCAACCAATCCCCGTCCGAAATCGTCATTGCGCGGCGAAGGTTCACTTCCATCTGGTTGCCAAGAAGGATGCCCAAGATGACTGGCACCAGCGGCACGTCGAGCTTGCGTAGAAGCCAGCCTGCAAAGCCGAAACCAACCATGAGCATTACATCGAAGGTGGAGCCCGTTATCGAGTAAATCCCAACGAACGAGATCATGGCGACGACAGGCATCAGAATGCGCGTCGGCACCAGCAACACGCGCGTGAACAACCCGACCAACGGAACGTTCATCAAAAGCAGAATGATGTTGCCGATGAACAAGGCCGCGATCAGCCCCCAAACCACGTCCGGATTCTTTGTGAAGAGCAGTGGTCCCGGGGTAATGTTAAGTTGCAGCAAAACAGCCAGCAGAACGGCGGTCGTCCCCGAGCCCGGTACGCCCAACGAAAGCATCGGCACCAACGCGCCTCCAGCGGCCGCATTATTGCCTGCCTCCGGAGCCGCAACACCGCGTGGATCGCCCTTTCCAAAGGATTTCCCATCTTGGTCGACGCTTTGTTTCTCCAGTGAGTACGCAAGAAATGACCCCAACGATGCGCCGGCACCTGGCAAGACGCCTGAGAAGAAACCAAGACCAGTGCCGCGAGCGATTGAAGGCAAGCAGCGCTTGATCATGCCGAAGTCTGGCAAGATGCGCCCAACTTTCGTCGCGCCAGCTGATCCAACGGCACCGCCACGGTGATGTTCGAGAAAAATCAACACTTCACTCAGTGCGAACAATCCAACGATAGCGATCAAGAAGTCGATGCCATCGAAAAGGTGGATTTCACCAAAGGTGAAGCGCTGCGACCCTGTTTGGCTATCACTGCCAATCATCGCGATACCCAGCCCTAGTGCAGCTGCGAAAGCAGATTTGGCTTGGTTCGTAGAGGAAACACCACCCAGCGTCGCAAACGCAACTGTAAAGAGGACAAAGTACTCAGCTGGTCCGAAAAGCAGCGCGATTTTGACTAACTGTGGCGCCAAAATCACCAGGCCAATTGTTGCGACAAACGCCCCAAAGAAAGATGCGATGCCACCTAAAGACAAGGCTTCGCCGGCCTGACCGTTTTTTGCCATCGGATACCCATCGAGGCACGTCATCATCGCGGGTTCATCGCCCGGGATGTTTAGCAAGATCGAACTAATTCGGCCGCCGTACATGGCGCCGTAGTAGACACTTGTAAGAAGGATGAGAGATGGGATGGGCCCAAGCCCGAGCGAGAAGGCAATCGGAATGAGGATAGCAACCCCATTTGCCGGACCCAAGCCAGGCAATGCTCCCATCAAAGTGCCGAGAAAGCATCCAACGACAGCCAGGAACAGATTTTGCGGTGACAACGCAACCGAGAATCCATCAACAAGAAGTGAAAGCGTTTCCATGGTTACCCCTCAGAACCCCAATGGTCCTTCGGCCAAAGCAAGGCCTAGGATTAGGTGAAAAACGACGTAGATACCAACGGCTGTCAAAAGGCCTACGACGAGCGACCACAGCGGAGCGGTTCCCAGTCGCCAGGTTAGGTAAGCGGTCGCAAAGGTTGTTGCGATGACAAACCCAATCTCGGAAAGAGACCATGCGTATAGAAACATCACAGCAGTGGCGAACAATATCTCGGCAAAGTCGCGCAACCCTGGCCACTTAGGCTCTTCATCCGGGCGGATTATGAAGTAGAGCGACGTAAGGCCTAACACGGTGCCCACGATGTAAGGAAAGGCGCGCGGACCCACGACATCGACCATGAAACTGTCTTTGATGATCGATGCGGCCCAAATATAGAATATCGCAAGGGCCAGCCCGAAACCGCCGAAGATGCGGTCACTCATAGTTTCCTCCCAGATTTCCGGAATTTCTTTTAGGTGCCCAACCAGATGCGACCGGTTGGGCACGCATGACATTTATTGGATGATACCGATCTCTTTCGAGAGCTTGGTCACGTCCGCAATACTGCCCTCAACAAAGGTGTACATGTCGTCGCCAAAGTTGTTGAACGGCTCAATGGCAGCTGCTTCGAGCTCTGCCTGGAAGCCAGGATCCTCGGTCAGCGTAATGATCGCGTTCTTCCAGAACTCTTTGGATTCGTCAGTTGCACCAGCTGGCATGTAGAGGCCGCGCCAGTTCGCGCCAACGACGTCGAAGCCTTCCTCCTTTGCAGTAGGAATATCCGGATAATTCTTCAGACGCTCAGGGGCCAGGATCGAGATTACCCGGATATCACCCGACTCCAGGAAGCCCAGCATCTCGGAGAAATCTCCAGACAGCGCCTCGACCGAACCAGAAAGCAGGCCAGTCATGGCTTCACCGCCACCATCGAAGGATACATATTTCATCTGGGTTACATCTTCGAGGCCAGCTTCGCGGGCGACCAACATGGGCTTGATATGGTCAAAACTGCCCACAGACGAACCACCCGCGATCCCAACTGACTTTGGATCAGCGACAATGTCCTCCATCATCTGAGACAGAGAGGTGTACTTGGAGTCTGCGGGAACAGCGATAGCTCCATATTCAGCTCCGAAGGTGGCAAGAAAGTGCACGTCATCCTGTTGGGCACCCTCGTAAATGCCCTGAGCAATTCGAGCGCTAGTACTCATAGAAGCTGCAACAATAAGGTTGTTGTCCTCGTTGCGCTCTTTCGTGACATGCGCGAACGCAACTCCGCCGCCCCCACCGCTCATATTGGTAACCTGCATCGAATCCTCGATGATCCCGAGATCGAAGAGATACTTCGCCGTTGTGCGACAGATGAAGTCCCATCCACCGCCGGGATTTGAGGGCGCAATGCATTGCGGGCTTTCAGCTTTGAATTCGGCGGACGCGCCAGTCACGCCGGCAACGGCTGCCGCAGCAGCAATGACGCCGATGCGAGTAAATTTCATGAACACGGGTAATCCTCCCCAGTTTTCCAAGTGTTTTTCAGCGCGAATCCCGCACTGGCTATTTTGATTGCATATTGATGCGCAAAAAGCCAATCTTATTTTGCTTTTTTTAATCGAAAAAACCAAAATGGCTGAACTCGCTATTCCCCGATACCTTTCAAGTATATGTTTTATTGTGTGTTTTCGAAGAATCGGCACTCACCTGAAATGAAAGAACTTCGCTCAAACAGTCATAAAACCAATCCAATTTACGCGAACATCATCGTCTCAGCAGTGTAAAATCCATCTTCCTTTGGCTTTTTACGTGTAGAAAACCTAAAATTTGGCTGTATGTTAGCTGTCAGATGCAATCTACGTAGGTGAGAGCGGCAAGAGGAGTCAGGCGTACCGATGCGAGCCAGCGAATTGTCAAAGAAGATATCGAACCGTCTTTTGCATGATATCGTTGCGGGTACACTTGAAGGTGGCCAGCATATAAGCGCTCAGCAAGTCGCCGACAGGTATGGCGTATCCAGAACCCCAGTGCGCGAGGCGCTTATATCCTTAGAGGAAAAAGATGTTCTCATCCGCCTGGAAAACCGCGGGTACTTTGTGGCCGACAAGTTGCCTCCAGCCATCAAAGAAAACCTGGATACTGTCGACCCGAGCGAACTGGACGAATACCAACTGCTTGCAAACGATTGGCTAACAAATGAAATTCCAGAAGAAGTTACTGAGCAGTTCTTAAAGCAGAAGTACGGCTGGACTAAAGCTAAGGTCGGAGAACTGTTGATCCGCGCTTCTCGAGAAGGTTGGGCTGAACGCAAAGAAGGCTACGGCTGGCGGTTTCTTCCAGTCGCAAAAACACCCGAGGCATTTGATGAGATTTACAGGTTCAGAATGGCGATAGAACCAGCCGCCATGCTGGAGCCCTCGTTTGAACTCGATCACAAAGTCCTGGATGAACAGCGGCGCATTCAGCAGGGAATGCTCGATATGGATATGGACGCCGTTAATGGAGAAGCGCTGCTAGAAAGCGGGGCTCTATTCCATGAGGAGCTCATCAAGTTGTCCGGAAACCCGTTCTTTCTCATGGCACTCCAACGCGTGAATAGAATGCGACGCCTTATGGAGTACCGAGCCGAAGTGAACCATCAACGATTGATAGAACAATGTACTGAGCATCTTGAAATCCTTACACTCCTGGAATCCGGTAACACCGTGGATGCCTCCTACAGAATGCGGCAACATTTGAGTGGCGCACTTAAGCGTAAGTCTCCGCTGGCATGGAGTTGGGCTACGGACACTTCAACACCGAGGAAAGCAACATCATGAGCAATGGGAGCGACGGTCCAAACGGCCGCAACCGAGTCGCGCTTGTGGCGCATGATCAGATGAAAGACACAATGGTCGAGTGGGCCAAATCCCACAAAACCGCATTGAGCAAGATGGAGCTTTTTGGGACTGGCACGACCGGCGGGCGAATTGCAGATGAAGTCGGCGTGCCTATCAAGCGTCTCAAAAGTGGTCCGCTGGGAGGCGACGCTCAAATCGGCGCTATGATTGCCGAAGGGAAGCTCGACACACTGATCTTTTTCATTGATCCACTATCAGCGTTGCCACACGACGTCGACGTAAAATCACTTCTTCGACTGGCTACGCTGTACAACACTGTTCTGGCTATCAATGAAGCGACTGCCTCGAAGGTCATAAGCGAGGCTTAGTCCAAACGAAGCGACTGCTCCACTAGGAACTATAATTGCTTTGGGCTTGACGCTGACGTTCGCCTGAATATCGCGAGCGATTGCTATACGGACGAAGGGGAAATCCTACCGCTAGGTTGAATTTCCACTCACCGTGGCTCAACCAACCAACGTTTTAAAGTTGCATAGACATTTCGTGCCAAGTCATTCCTCCATGATCAGAGATTGATGGGCGAAGATAGTTGTACCCAAATCTCTGGTAAAGCGG
>NZ_JBQFVO010000012.1:0-14995 GCF_056539785.1 Ruegeria sp. B11
AGATCGGGACGCGTTTTTTGACCACTCCGACTGAGAGGTATCAGTTGCAGGGTTTGCTGGTTGAGCAGGACGCCGACAACTGGTTGCGGTTCGACACCTATTCAGACGGTAATAACCTCTATGCCTTTGCTGGGATCACTGTTGATGGCGATTCCAGCCAGGCCTTCCGGACAACCATCTCTGGCGGCACTGCACCCTATCTTCGTTTGACGCGGAGTGGGGATGACTGGACGTTTGAATATTCGGTAGACGGCACCAACTGGGTGACGGCTGGCAGCTTCACGCATGCGTTGACCACAGCAAAGGCAGGGGTCTTCGCAGGTAATACTGGGAACGCTTCGGGGTATACGGCACAGGTCGATTATTTCGAGAACACTGCTGCCCCCATCGCGGATGAGGATGGTACCTATACACCAGTCAATCTTGCGCCAGATGCGGTGGATGACGGTCTGGTGACGCCAGTTGATGCGGCGCTAGTGATTGCGGCTGCGGCTGATCTGCTGGCCAATGACGGTGATCCGAATGGCGATACGCTGAGCCTGATCGATGTGACGCAGCCCACCAATGGCACACTGGTCGACAACGAGGATGGCACCTATACCTACACGCCGAATGCGGGGTATTCGGGAACAGATGATTTCACCTATACGATTTCAGATGGAGAATTCACTGATACCGCAACCGTAACAATTGCCGTCGGGAACCCGATCGATGTCTGGTACGGCCTGAACCAGAGCTTCGGCAACCCCGGAGAAGGGCAGACGGCGATCAACATCTTGGGCAATGTGGGCGGCAACGTGGAAACGCTGACCTATTCGCTGAACGGGGGGGGCGAGCAGACTCTTTTGATGGGAGCCGACACGCGGCGACTTCAGAACGAAGGCGATTTCAATATCGAGATCGATTTTGCAGAGCTCGACGCCACCAGCGCCGATGATGTAGTAACTATCACTGCCACGCTGGCCGGGGGTGCCATCGTGACCCGAGATGTGGTGGTTGAATACGAAATCGGTAATGCTTGGAGTCCCAATTACGACATCGACTGGTCTGCGGTGACAGAGGCGCAAGATGTGCTGCAGATCGTTGACGGCACTTGGTCCTGGGGCGAAAACGGTATCCGACCGGTTGATTTGGGATATGACCGGCTGCTGGTTCTGGGGGATGACAGTTGGGACAATTACGAGCTCAACGTGACCATCACCATGCATAATCTCAACAATGATGACCCAATTGGCGTAGGCGAAGCGTTTGCAATCGGAATGCTTTGGGGTGGGCACACCGAGCGATCTAACGATACCCAGCTTAACACGGGTTATGAGCCGGGTGCGGCGTTCTTCTATACAAACCAGTTCAGAAGCCACAGTTACCATGAATGGTCCGACCTGCTCGGTGCCCAGGGTTTTGATCTGGCAGAAGGTCTGTCTTACAATTTCACTGTGCGTGTCGAACAAGTGGCAATCTACGACCGCCAGTACAGCCTGAAGGTTTGGGAAGAGGGCACGACCGAGCCGGTGGATTGGACTTTGCAGACAATTGAGACATTCAGTCTGGATGAAGCTCCGGCCACCGGGTCGCTCTATCTTCTCGCCCATTATTACGACGTCACGTTCGGTGATCTCACTGTGACTGAGATCACCGGAGATGACATCATTCAGGGCGACGAGACCGACGAAGTTCAGGTTGCTGTCGATACCACCAGCGCTGCGCCAGGGCAAGGTGAGATCGATGTGTTTGTCGGCGCTGGCGGCGCGGATGTCTTTGTCTTCGGGGATGCGAACGGCACCTATTACGACGACGGGATCGGGGCTGATGCGGGCGAGGGTGATTATGGCTTTGTCTACGATTTCATCTCGGGCACCGATCAGGTGCAGCTGGCGGGTGTTGCCGCGGATTACGTGCTCAGCACCGATGCGCCGGGCCTGTCACCGGGCACTGCGATCTGGCGGGTGGGCGAGAATGGCGATGCTGACGAGCTTGTCGGCCTTCTGAACAGTGTCTACGGGCTGGATCTCAACAGCGATGATTTCATCTTCACGGATACGCTTCTGGTCTGAGAAAGGTGAAAAATCACCATATTTCCGCTAATTGGGATACGGTATCGAGTAAAATATTGTCAGTTTCCGGAGGAACGCTTCATTCCATAAAATTGGCCTATTTCTTTGTCAGAGTCTCTTTGGCAAGCTTACGATTACATTTGTGTTAACGGAGAATTTCCATGAAAGTTGCAATTCTCGCCGGGGGCAAGGGAACGCGTCTGGCAGAGGAGACCTCGGTCAGGCCCAAGCCAATGGTCGAGATCGGAGGTATGCCCATCCTGTGGCATATCATGATGACCTATTCCCATTACGGGTATAACGATTTTGCCGTCGCCCTTGGCTATATGGGCAATTACATCAAGCGTTACTTTGCGGAATACGGAACGCTGGCAGGCAATATCACGGTCAATATGGGACATCCTGAACCGGTGGTGCGCCACGATCAGGATCACGCGCCCTGGACCGTCGATCTGATCGAAACCGGTGGTGAGACTCTGACCGGAGGGCGCGTCAAGCGACTGCAGCCTTATATGGGCGACGGGACTTTCATGCTGACTTGGGGCGATGGCGTATCGGATGTGGACCTGCACAAGCTGCTTGCCTTTCACCGCAGCCACGGCAAGCTGGCGACGATCACTGCGGTGCGTCCGCCCGCGCGCTACGGTCATATGCGCTTTGAGGGCAACCAGGTTGTTGCGTTCGAGGAAAAGCCGCAGACAGCCGAGGGTCGGATCAACGGTGCTTTTTTTATCCTCGAGCCGCAGGTCTTTGACTATATCGAAGGCGATATGGTCATGTTCGAACATGCGCCGCTGGAGAATCTCGCCAGGGATGGTCAGCTGATGGCATATCCTCATGACGGATTCTGGGCGGCGATGGACACCCTGCGCGACAAGCACAATCTGCAAAAGCTGTGGGATTCCGGTGAACGCCCCTGGGCGGTTTGGGAGAAATAATATGCGTGTATTGGTAACTGGTCACCGTGGGTATATCGGTGTGGTGCTGACTCCCATGCTGGAGGCAGCCGGACATGAAGTAGCGGGGATCGACAGCGACCTGTACGAGCGCTGCACTTTCGCTCCGGGCGGAGAGATGCCGCAAGTGCCGACGATCCTGAAAGATATCCGCGATATCGAGGCAGCAGATTTGCTGGGCTTTGACGCCGTCCTGCATCTGGCCGCACTGTCGAACGATCCACTAGGCGATTTCCGACCCGAAACCACCTATGAAATCAATTATGAGGGCACGATGAACGTGGCCCGTGCCGCTAAGGCGGCCGGGGTGTCGCGGTTTGTGTTCTCGTCCTCCTGCTCGAACTATGGCGCGTCGGGCGCGGATTTCATCGACGAGACCGGGGCGTTCAACCCGGTGACGCCTTATGGTGAAAGCAAGGTCAAATCCGAACTGGCGCTGGCCGAGATGGCGGATGACACGTTCTGCCCGACCTTCCTGCGTTCGGCCACGGCCTATGGGGTCAGCCCGCGCATCCGGTTTGATCTGGTGCTGAACAACCTCGTCGCCTGGGCGGTGACCACGGGCAATATCCATATGAAATCTGATGGCACGCCCTGGCGGCCGATCACCCATATCGAAGATATCAGCCGCGCGTTTCTGGCGACGCTGGACACGCCGGTCGAAAAGATCCGCAACGAGGCCTTCAATGTCGGCGTGACCGAGCACAATTACCAGATCCGCGAACTGGCCGAGATCGTGGCCGATGTGGTTCCGGGTTGCGAGGTGACCTTTGCCGATGATGCTGGCCCCGACAAACGGTCCTATCGGGTGAACTGCGACAAGATCCAACGGGTGATGCCGCATTTCAAACCGCAATGGGATGCCCGCAAGGGCGCGCAATCGCTGTATGAATCCTATCTGGCGCAGGACCTGACGCTGGAAGAATTCGAAGGCCCCCGCTATCAGCGGATCGGCCATATCAAAAAGCTGATCGCCGATGATGTCATTGATGTGGCCCTGAAGCACACCGAAAATGGGGTGTCTTCGCGCACCCCTGAAAACGTGCAGGAAGCCGACCCTTCGGATTTCGTGGCCGACAGCGCCGGGGTCAATTGTATTTCCTGTAGCCACAAGGGGCTGGAGCCCATTCTCGATCTGGGCCTGATGCCCCGTTCGGACGGTCTGCTGGAAGAAAGTGGGCTGACGCATAAAGAGTCATTGGTCCCGTTGCGTTTGGGCTATTGTCCCGATTGCACTCTGGTTCAGCTGCTGGAAACCCGCCCGCCGGAAGAAATGTTCGGTGACGACTACGTCTATTTCTCGTCCTACTCCGAAGATCTGCTGAAGCATTCTCGCGAAAACGCGTTGGAACTGATCGAGAAACGCAAGCTCGGACCGGATAATCTGGTGGTCGAGATCGCGTCGAATGACGGCTATATGCTGCAGAATTTCAAGGGCGAAGGCATCAACGTTCTGGGCATCGATCCGGCCTCGCAACCCGCCACTGCAGCGCGCGAAAAGGGTATCGACACGGTGATCGACTTCTTCGGCACCCGCGTGGCCGGCGAATTGCGCGCACAAGGCAAACGGGCCGATGTCATCATCGCCAACAACGTGGTGGCGCATGTGGCCGACCAGAATGATCTGGTGGCAGGCATGGCCGAGCTGCTGGCCGATGACGGGCAGGTTGTGGTCGAATTTCCCTATGTCCGCGACATGATCGATTTCATCGAGTTCGACACGATCTATCACGAGCATCTGTGCTATTTCTCGGTGGGTTCGGCCAAAACGCTGTTTGAACGGCACGGGCTGTATCTGAACGATATGCGGCGGGTGCCAATCCATGGCGGGTCACTGCGGCTGTTCTTTGGCAAGACCGCAGCACCCACGCAGGCTGTTGCGGATATCCTGGCCGAAGAACATGAACTGGGTCTGGACCGGTTCGGTTACTACAAGACCTTCGGGGCCCGTGTCCGGGCCTTCCGCGATCAGGCGCGCAAACTGGTGGGCAATCTGAAAGCCGATGGCAAGCGCATCGCAGCCTATGGCGCGGCGGCCAAGGGCACGATCATGCTGAACTTTCTGCAGCTCAACGACCGGGCCATTGAATACGCGGTGGACAAGAACGTCCACAAGCAGGGCAAATACATGCCCGGCGTGCGTATCCGCATCGATGAGCCCGAAAGATTGATGGATGATAATCCGGATTATGTAATAATTCTGCCCTGGAACTTCCGCGACGAGATCATTCGCCAACAGCAGGCCTTCCTGCAGGCCGGCGGCAAGTTCGTTGTACCGATCCCGGAACTGGAAATCGTCGAATCCTGACGGCGGAGGGCATATTTATGACTGAACTGACCTCTTGCCCGGCCTGTGCCGGGCAGACCCTGTCAGAGATTTACCGGCTGGACGCCATCCCGGTGCAAAGCTGCATTCTGCTGGACACCGAGGATGAGGCGCGCAATTTCCCGCGCCATCCGCTGGTTCTGAAATTCTGCGACGATTGCGGCTTTGTCTTCAATTCCGTTTTCGATCTGTCCAAGGTCGATTACGCCTCGACCACCGAGGAAAGCCAGCATTTTTCCGGCACGTTCAACCGGTTTGCCCGCGAGCTGGCGACCGAGGTGGCCTCGCTTTATGATCTCAAGGGCAAGCGCACGCTGGAGATCGGCTGCGGCAAGGGCGAGTTCCTGCAGGAGCTGGCGGATCAGACCAGCACGATCGGTCTGGGCGTCGATCCCGGTTTCATCCCCGAACGCCTGCCCGGCGCGGATGGTCACGAGATCACCTTTCAGCGCGAATATTTCGATCCCGCCACCATTGCCGAGACCCCTGATTTCGTTGCCTGCCGTCACACGCTGGAACATATCCCCGAGGTCGGCCGGTTCATGAACGAGATCGCGCAGGTGATCGACGGACGCTCGGATGTTGGTGTCTTCTTCGAGACCCCGGATGTGTACCGCGTGCTTGCAGAAGGCGCCTTCTGGGACATCTATTTCGAACACTGTTCCTATTTCACCCTGGGCAGCCACGCCCGGCTGTTCCGGCGGGCCGGGTTCGATGTGACCAAGCTGTATCTGGCGTATGACGATCAATATATCATCCAGTACGCGGAACCGGCGGCGGGCCGTCCGGTGTTGGCGCAGGAGGATGATCTGGACGCGGTGCGCGCCCTGGCCGCGGCTTTCCCGCAGAAAGTGGCCGAGATTCGCGCCCACTGGACCGATTTCGTGCGATCGCGCCATGGTGCGGGCAAGCGGGTGGCCATCTGGGGCGGTGGCTCGAAGGGCGTGTCTTTCCTGACCACCAATGATCTGGGGGCTGAGGTGGCGCAGGTCATCGACATCAACCCGTTCAAGCAGGGCAAATACTTGCCGGGCACTGGGCATCTGGTTTCCAGCCCTGAAAGCCTAAAAGGCGCCCCGCCCGACACGGTGATCGTGATGAACCCAATCTACCTGCCTGAAATTGGCGCGCAACTGGCTGATATGGGCCTGAACCCGGAGCTTGTGGCGGTATGACCATAACCTTTCCCCTCTGCACCGCGGAGAACGCGCAAGATATCTTTCGGCTGGATCAGGTGCCGGTCATCTGCAACCAGCTCTGGCCTGATGCCGATGCCGCCCGCGCCGCCCCTGCCGGAACGGTGGATCTGAAGCTCTGCCCCGAAACCGGGTTCATCTGGAACGGTGCTTTTGATCCAGCGCGCATGGTCTATGCGCCAGGCTATGAGAACGCGCTGCATTTCTCGCCCAAATTCCAGGCCTTTGCCGAAGAACTGGCCGCTGGTCTGGTGGACCGTCACGGCCTGAAAGGCAAACATGTGGTCGAGATCGGCTGTGGCGACGGGCATATGCTGGATCTGATGGCCAAAAACGGCGTGGCCACCGCCACCGGGTTTGACCCCTCGATGGACGGACAAGAGACACCCTTTACCGCCCGCGACAATGTTGAGATCGTGGGTGAATATTTCCGATCGGATCAGCTGGACCGGCCCTTTGATGCCATCCTCTGCCGTCATGTGCTGGAACATGTGGATGCGCCGGTGCCGCTGATGACCGATATCCGCCGCGCCATCGGGGATCGCGATGTACCGATCTATTTCGAGGTACCCAATGCCGGGTGGATGTTGGATGCGGTGTCCATGTGGGACGTGATCTATGAACATGTGGGCTATTGGAGCGCGCCTGCCATCACCACACTGTTCCGCCGCACCGGGTTCGAGCCGATCTCGGTCTCTGCTGGTTATGGTGAGCAATTCCTGATGGTCGAGGCCAGACCCACCGCGCCCCAGCCCGAGTATCTGGATCCCGGGGCTGCCGATATCGCCCGCGCCGCCCATGCCTTTGGCCAGGCCGCCACTGCGGAACTGGATCGCTGGCGCGACCGGCTGTCAGGGTTTGAAGGCAATGTGGTCATCTGGGGCGCGGGCTCCAAGGGGATCACATTCGCCAACGCCCTGGGCGACGCGGCCCGACCGCTGGCGGCGCTGGTCGATCTGAACACGCGCAAGCACGGGCTGGTGGCCCCCGGCGTCGCCCTGCCGGTGATCGCCCCCGAGGCCCTGCCCGGTGTCAGCCCCGATCTGATCCTGATCTCAAACGCGCTTTACGAGGCCGAGATCACCGAACAGGTGCGCAGCATGGGCCTGAACCCGGATTTCGCTGTCATCGCGGGATAGGATATGGCGGTCGAGCACAAGAATATCATCGTCTCCAAAAAACTGGTTGCGATCAACTCGCTCAGTTCGGTGGCTGCCAAGATCGTGAACTTTCTAGTGCTGATGTGGGTCTATCAGTACCTTCTGGCGCGCCTGCCTGCCGCGGAATTTGCGGTTCTGCCGGTCGTTACATCGCTTATGGTATTCGCCCCGCTGTTTTTCTCGTTTTTTACCGGCGGAGTCAGCCGATACATTCTGGACGCCTATGCCAAGGGTGACTTTATCGAAGTCCGGCGGATCGTATCATCTCTGTTTCCGACCCTGCTTATGGCGGCAGGCCTGTTTGTTCCGATTGGTCTGATATTGGCCGCCAATTTCGAGAAGATTTTTAACATCACGCCCGGCATGGTTGGTGACGCCCGCCTGATGCTGAGCCTGCTCGTTATCAGCTTTACCCTGCAAATGCTCATCATCCCGTTCACAACGGCCTACCCGGTTCGACAGCGTTATTTTGAGCTGAAAATGTTAGAAATCCTGCGCGATTTCCTGCGCGCGGGCCTGACGATTTACTTCCTGCTATCGCTGGGTGCATCAGTGGTCTGGGTCGTAGTGGCCACATTCATTTCCGAGATGGCATTCACAGCTATTACCCTGATGCGATCCCTGCGCATGGTTCCCGAACTGAGAATGCAGCGGGAGCTATTCAGCTTGGCAAAGGCGCAACAACTGATTTCGTTCGGGATGTGGACGACATTGGGGCGCCTAGGCGCGATCATGTACACCAATGCCGCAACTCTGTTGCTCAATCTCTACGGAACCCCTGTCGGTGTCACGAACTATCATATTGGCGCCACCATTTTTCGGCAGATGCAAAGCACCGTCAGTCTGGCTGCCTTACCACTGCAGCCCGCCATCACTGCCATGAATGCGCTCCAAGACCGTGAAAGGCTGGCCAATACCGTTCTGCGTGCGGGGCGATATACGCTTTGGGCCTCAATGGCAATTGCCACGCCTTTGTCGATTTATGCCGATATTTTTATTCATCTCTATCTCGGCCCGGAATATACTCAGGCCGCACTGATCCTTGTTCTGTTCATGGTCATTTTTCCGTTCTCGCATGCCACGGTGCTACTGCCGATCACAGCAATGGCAACCGCTCATGTACGTGAATTCAACCTGCCCGCCTTTCTGTTCCAATTGGCCGGACTGATCCTGATGTTGGTCCTGCTTGACGGGTTCGGGCTCGGTGCCGTGGGGGTAACAGCGGCGTTGACCATTATCACCATCGTGGCCCAGCTAAGCTATTTCTGGGGTTTGTGCCTGCGATTAATCCACGTACCGTTTCGGCTGTTTGCCAAAAGCGTTCTGCTGCGTGGCCTCATGCCCGCGGCCTGCGGGGCTGTGACTTGGGGCGGGCTGCGGTTGCTGAAAACACCTGACAGTTGGGAAGAGTTGGTATTTTTTAGTTTTGTAGGTGGAGTAGCTTATCTGGCCATATTGTTTGGCTATGCCTGTGACGCAAGCGATCGTCTCTACCTGAGAAAGATTATGGGGCGTGCATGATCATGCCACAGTATGACGTTAGAGTATGCTTGGAACATTCGGCGTTAACGGATCCCTGGAGGCGGTATTGTGAGTAGTGTTTTTATAGGTTTACCCGTTTACAACGGTGCTGAATTTCTTGAGGGCGCATTGCAATGCCTAGCACAGCAGACATACTCCAACTTTCGTGTACTGATCGCCGACAACGCCTCGACCGATTCAACCAGAGAAATCTGCTGCCGCTTTGCCGCAAAAGACCCTCGTTTTGTGTATCATCGTCATCCACAGAACCGGGGGGCCGCGCCGAATTTCAATTTCTGCGTCGAACAGGCTCAAGGCAACTATTTTAAATGGATGGCGCATGATGATCTGTGCGAACCGGAATATTTAGAAAAATGTGTCGCAGCACTAGACCGAGACCCGGGGGCCGTTCTGGTCCAAACCCGGGTCAAATGTATCGACAACGCCGGCCACATAACCGGGCGCTATGAAAAAGAGTGGGATTTCAACACACCTGATCCGATCGACAGGTTCGCGCGGGCAATGGCTCTGAACCATTCCTGTGTAACGGTTTTTGGCGTTATGCGGCTGGACGTGCTCAGAATGACACCGGCCATTGCGCCCTTTGTCGGATCGGATAGATCCCTTCTGGCCGAACTGACTCTGCACGGAAGGCTGGAATACGTTCCTGAGGAACTGTTTCTTTGGCGAGACCACAAAAACCGATCGGTCAGGCTCAAGACACGACGCGACAAGCTGACATGGTTCGACGCTACAGCCAAAAACATTCTGCCCGCGCTTTATTCACAACAATTCTGGGCCAGTCAGAAAGCCATCATGCGCACTGCACTTCCCCCAAAGGCAAAGGCACGGGCCTATGCAAAAACTCTGCAATGGGCCGCCGGGAACTATCGGGTGTTTCTGACCGACCTACGATCTTTGGGCGGAGCCGTTGTACGAGGATATAACCCATGACCAATACCCTATCTGCACAAGAACGCGACAAACACGCCACCTTGCCACAGGCTCCGGAGCCTGTGGCAGCCGTCACGGTATCCGTCATTCTGCCGACATATAATAGGGCGGACAGTCTGAAGGCGGCCTGTGAAAGTGTCTTGTCCCAATCCTACAGGGATTTGGAACTGATCGTTGTGGATGATGCTTCCACCGAGGACGTCATGTCGGTGGTCAAAAACCTAAAAGATACTCGGGTGCGTTACGTTCGCCATGACACAAACACTGGTGTTTCAAAGGCACGCAACACGGGCCTGACACATGCCCGGGGCTCGTATGTCGCCTTTCAGGACAGCGATGATCTTTGGTTGCCGGGCAAACTGGCCCGCCAGTTGACGTTTTTTGAAACACTGCCTGCGGATGTCGGCGTGGTCATTGGTTCAAAAATCCTTTACGGTCGCGATGCGGACCGCACATATGGCTCAGGTAAAGTGACCTGCGCACCATCTCCAAGTCAACCTCTCAAGCTTGAAGAGGATCAGACACGTAGATTTCTGGAGAGCAACCGTATCAGCCTGCAAAATGCAGTTTTTCGTAAAGACTGCTTTCCCGGTGAAGAATGGTTTGATCCCTGCGCCAAGGCGAATGCGGATTGGGAATTCACTTCGCGCCTGGCTCAGCACACACGCATCTATGAAGACCCTGAGCCGGTTGTCCTAGCCTTTGTATCCGATGACAGCATTTCCACAAATTTCCGAAAAAAGGGACTGGGGCTTGCCAGAATACTGAAAAAGAATCGACTGGTTCTGGAAGAATACCCGGATGTTTATGCACGTAATCTAGTCAAATTCGCTAGCCTGACTTGGCGTCTCGGCAAAAAACGAACGACCCGCCGTCTGCTACTTGCAGCGTTACGGCGTCAGCCTGTAGCAACCCTCTGCGCCCTTGCCTCGCGGATCATCAACAAACTGGCATAGGGCCGACACGTCTTTTTCAAACAGAACAGAGTTATTTCATGATTGGCGTAGTTATTCTGACATATCGATCTGCGGATGTAATTGAAGCCTGCCTACGAAGTCTCTGGGCTTCAGAATATACTAATATACGAACTATAGTATGCGATAACAATTCACCGGATGAGACGGCTGATATCGTGCGCAATTGGGCCGCGTGTAGTCAGGTCTCGTTTGTCGAAAAACGAGCATCCGAAGCCACTGTATCTGAACACTCACAATTTACATTGCTGCACACGGGCGGCAATCTCGGTTTTGCAGGCGGGGTCAATGCGGGTTTGAAGTTCCTGATGCAGGATTCCGAAATAGATCTGTTCTGGATATTGAACCCCGACTGTGAGGTTCTGCCAAATACAGCCAGCGTATATGCCGATTGTGCCGCCAAGGCGGGCCCTTTTTCTCTTATGGGGGGGCGTATTTATTATCTTGGCCCCCCGCGTAGGATTCAATCAGATGGAGGGCGCGTGTTTCCTTGGTCGGGAATCTGCGAAAGCATCAATTCCGGAAAACAGGACCACGAAGCAGTCCTGCCGGACGTCACCAGCGTCGATTTCATCACAGGCGCCAACATGGTGGCTTCGCGCACTTTCATTGAGCGCGTCGGGTTTATGGTTGAGGATTATTTTCTCTATTACGAAGAAGTCGACTGGGCTGCACGGCGCGGAGAATTGCCGTTAATGTTATGCCCTAAAGCAGTAGTGCTTCACCATGGAGGAACCGCCATCGGCACAGGCACCCCGTCCCGTCGGCCATCACCATTTGCAAATTATTTTAACACCAGAAACCGGATGCGCTTCATGCGTCGGTTCAGGCCTTTTGCCTTACCAACTGCCTGGTCGCTTTCGATGCTGCGAGTAGGAAAACTTCTGGCTCTTGGAGCGCTGGACGAAGCCTGGGCCGCCTTTTGCGGACTGAATGGCCTGGCTCCGCCAAACTCAGTACGCGAACGAATCGCGCCCGAAGATCAGGGGCGGGCGTTTTCACCCGCACAAAACCGACACTAAGGGCCATAGGTTATAAGGTTTTTAACAGCGGGATTAATTACAAAACATAATCCCAGATTAAACCCTTCTGAATACTACACACTTCCCTGTCTTCGCTGCCTGTAAGAATCTATTCGGATTCAAGGGCATTTGGTGTAAACTTTCGAAGTTTTTAGTGTTTTGTTTAATGAGGTAATAGGGTGTCCACATCTCTATTTGACAGCGGTCCACATGATTTTACCGGGAATGTATCGGGTGCGGTGGTGCTGGCCCATGATCCCGCCTATCTTTTGCCTGATGGCGCGCTGACCTTTACCTTTACCGCAGATACCGTGAGTGGGCGGCAGTTTCTGTTCTCAAAGGACTCCAGCGGATATGACAATGGCGGGCATGCGGGCGTCTATATCGAGAACGGCCGAGTCGTTGCGCGGTTCCAGGACCTGACTACCACCTATATCGCCGAGACCGGTGTCTTGATTAACCCCGGTCAAACCCATCATGTGGCGCTAACCTTCGGAGCCTTGGGGCTGACCGTCTATGTGGACGGCGCCGCACAGGCCAGCGATGCCTATACCGGTGGGCTTCTGGGCAATGAGGAACCTGTGGTGCTGGGGGCTAATCAGTGGTCCAGCGGAGATAGCGTGGCCGACAATCTGCGTGACGGGTTTATCGGCACGCTCCGAGAAGCCGCGCTCTTCGACACTGCGCTTGATGCTGCCACCATCGCACAGCTAAGCGCCGAAGCCCTCGAAACCC
Organism: Ruegeria sp. B11; assembly: GCF_056539785.1. NCBI lineage: Bacteria > Pseudomonadati > Pseudomonadota > Alphaproteobacteria > Rhodobacterales > Roseobacteraceae > Ruegeria > Ruegeria sp. B11. The sequence continues at coordinate 12,899 of NZ_JBQFVO010000012.1, forward strand.
CTCCGGGCAACACTGCACCAGATGCGGTGGATGACACCTATGTCACGAACGAGGATACTCCCCTTGTCATCGCGGCGGCAGGCGTGCTGGCCAATGATAGCGACGCGGATGGCGATGCGCTGAGTGCCGCACCTGTCACAGATGTTTCGAATGGAACGCTGATACTGAATGGCGATGGCTCTTTCGATTATACGCCGGACCCAGACTTTACAGGTCAAGACACGTTCACCTACACCGTCTCGGATGGAAATGGCGGCAGTAGGCAGGCAACAGCGGTCATCACGGTGAACGCAGTCAACGACGCACCCGAAGCTTCTGATGCGGTCTTTGTCATCAGTCCTACAGCCCCTGTGGGCCGCGTCGTCGGAACGGTCGTGGCCACGGATGTCGATGGTGATGTGCTGAGCTATGATATCACCACGGGCAACGATCTGGGTACGTTCGCCATCTCGCCCACCGGTGTCATCACATTGATAGACCCTGCGGCCCTTGATCCTGTCAACGCCCCTACCCTGCAATTAACCGTTCAGGTTTCGGATGGGACAGAGACCGATATTGCCACAATTGATATAAACGTTAGCGAAAACACCACCCCACAGCCCCTATTTGACAGCGGTCCACATGATTTTACCGGGAATGTATCGGGTGCGGTGGTGCTGGCCCATGATCCCGCCTATCTTTTGCCTGATGGCGCGCTGACCTTTACCTTTACCGCAGATACCGTGAGTGGGCGGCAGTTTCTGTTCTCAAAGGACTCCAGCGGATATGACAATGGCGGGCATGCGGGCGTCTATATCGAGAACGGCCGAGTCGTTGCGCGGTTCCAGGACCTGACTACCACCTATATCGCCGAGACCGGTGTCTTGATTAACCCCGGTCAAACCCATCATGTGGCGCTAACCTTCGGAGCCTTGGGGCTGACCGTCTATGTGGACGGCGCCGCACAGGCCAGCGATGCCTATACCGGTGGGCTTCTGGGCAATGAGGAACCTGTGGTGCTGGGGGCTAATCAGTGGTCCAGCGGAGATAGCGTGGCCGACAATCTGCGTGACGGGTTTATCGGCACGCTCCGAGAAGCCGCGCTCTTCGACACTGCGCTTGATGCTGCCACCATCGCACAGCTAAGCGCCGAAGCCCTCGAAACCCCTCCGGGCAACACTGCACCAGATGCGGTGGATGACACCTATGTCACGAACGAGGATACTCCCCTTGTCATCGCGGCGGCAGGCGTGCTGGCCAATGATAGCGACGCGGATGGCGATGCGCTGAGTCTGACGGGCGTGACGCAGCCCGCCAATGGCGCGCTTGTCGACAATGACGACGGCACCTATACCTACACGCCGAATGCGGGGTTCAGCGGGACCGACAGCTTTACCTACACGATCTCAGATGGAACAGACACCGATACCGCTACAGTGAATGTCACTGTCAACAGCGATACACCACCGCCGGGAGACATCGTTTCCGACGATTTTGCGGGCGGTACGCTTGCGCCTGAATGGGCATTTTCTGGGATTGCGGGCAGCGCCGAGCTGGGAACCAGCGCTACGGACGGGTTCCTTATCATTGCCTCGCCGCCGGGCACTCCCGTCAGCGCCTCGGATCTGCTGACCACCCCACGGGTTCTGCAGAATGTCGCGGACGAAGACTTTCAGATCAGCGCCGGGTTCCTAACCGAGCCCAGTCAGACTTTTCAGGAACACGGTCTACTTGTAGTGCAGGATGACAGCAATTTCATCCGGTTCGACATCGCCTTTACCTCGAATTCGGTGTTGCGGTTGATTGTGGGCGTGGTCGAAAACGGCTCAACCGAATTCCGGCTGTTTGATAGCATATCCTTTGGCAGTGTGAGCGATTTCAGAATTACGCGGTCAGGCGACAACTGGGTCTTTGAAACCTCGAATAACCGTGTCAATTGGACCACGGCGCTGGTGCTAGATCATGCGATGACGGTCACGCAGGCGGGGGTTTTTGCGGGGAGCGCGCCGAAGGATGGGGTGACGCCCGGCTACACCGCGCAGGTGGATTACTTCGAGAACAGCGCTGACCCGATCGTGAACGAGGATGGCACAATCATACCTCCATCCAACACCGCGC
>NZ_JBQFVO010000013.1:0-6299 GCF_056539785.1 Ruegeria sp. B11
CCGCTTTACCAGAGATTTGGGTACAACTATCTTCGCCCATCAATCTCTGATCATGGAGGAATGACTTGGCACGAAATGTCTATGCAACTTTGAACCGTTGTTTGGTTGCGCCACGGTGAGTGGACATTCAAGGCCGACCGAGCCGCGCTACATTGAAAGGGATCTGCCGCGACCTCGCAATTGAGTTATGTTGTTCGGTTTTGGGTTGAATTATACCAGTCAGAATGCACTTTTGATTGAGTTTTGACGCGTTAAAGTTGATCGAATTATGCTATAACAATCGAAGTTTGAGCGTGTATAGTGAACCGTGCAAACTAATGGGCAAATCGTGCAAACTTATGCGCAAATGCTGCGCAAAATTATGGGCGAAGACCCCCATATTTTCTGAATAAAATCAATGTTAGGAATTCAGCGTTATGCGCGCACCTACAGCGGTTTGTAGGGACGCGCACAAACCTTCACGCACCCCATAAGTTTGCACGTTTTGCCCATAAGTTTGCACTGTTTCACGATAATAGTGCAGAGGGGAGCAAGTAGATCGCCTTATGCGGGTGTCGAGGGATAGATTTCAGTGTCTCAAGGATTGAACACCTGATCGCGATGTCTGATCAGGTCCTCCTTGTGCCCAGCAGTTAGACCAGAGATCCGCTTGGTATTTCCGGACAACAAGCTCATTGCCTGCGCGGACACTTAACTCGAAAACTTAGGTGACCCGTCGTCCTTGAAAGTGACAAGTCCGCTGTCGAATGCTGCGTCCCATAATGCCGTCAGCAAAATTCCATTGTGGACGTCCAACCGCTCAGCATCAGTCTCGCAATCTTTCCACGGCTTAATGTGTGAGGCTCTAAGGAGTTCAGTGTCAGAAATGTCCGAAATCGGGCAGCGACACCGCCAATAAAAGATCAATCGATTTCTGAAAATATCCTGACCATGTGTTGCTTGACCAACTGCTCCGCTTCAGTTTTCTACGGCAAACCATCGGTTGCAGCCTGAGATTCCTCCAGAGGGCAGTCTGGCAGTCTCACGGACAGCTCGTAGATACGTGTTGGCACCAGATACAGCCCGGACATCTGTGCGGCGTTGAGGGAACCTATGGGAAACTGCACGAAACTCGTTCAACTCATTAAGTTAGGTCAGTTGGGCGAATTGATTGCTCCAGGTTGTGAGTTGCTTGAAGTCTTCCGGCATCTTGTTTCGGAAGGTGCGCGGCAGGTACTCAAAGCTCTTTGAACCGCACCGAATACGGCTTTGTCTCGCCAACTTTGAGTTCCTCCGCAGCCAATTTGTTTTGCTCTCGACGTAAGCGTGGTTTGGTGAAGTCGCATTGCGGCACGGACTTCTTCGTTGAATAGCGAATTAAGGCTGCGATCAGCTAATTGGGATTGCTACGGAGAATATTTAGAACCTTCCATCGTAGTGTCGATAAAGGACTATACTCCCTGCCAGGCGCGCTTCGGGCGCGCGCCGAAACTTCTAACATTCAAGCAACGAAGGACAACGGCCTCTGTCCAAAAGCCACGTCAGCAGCGAATTCCAGAGAAGACAGAAGCAAAGATCCATTTTCTATGTCCAAACGTACAATACTTGAATAACGGAGGTATCGTGCAGGTCGTTTGGTTCAAACGGGATTTACGGGTGAATGATCATCCGGCACTAGCGCAAGCGTCTGAGGTTGGGCCAGTTCTGCCGCTCTATGTGGTTGAACCCGACCTGTGGCGGCAACCTGACGCGTCAACACGGCAGTGGAACTTTGTTGCTGAGACAATCGCTGAGCTGCGAGAAGACCTAGGGAAACTGGGCCAGCCACTCATTGTGCGCATCGGACAAATTGTGGCGGTCCTTTCCGAGTTAAAAGACCGAGGTCTAATAGACGCTCTTTGGTCACATGAGGAAACAGGAAATAATTGGACGTATCAGCGGGATCGGCAGGTCGCTGCATGGTGCAAGGATCTTGGCGTACGGTGGCACGAAGTCCAAAACCATGGCGTTTTTCGCAGGCTCAAGTCTCGCGACGGCTGGGCAGAACATTGGGATAGCTTTATGGCTCTGCCCGTTGTTTCACCAGTTGCGCTAAAGCGTATCGATATAGAGCCAGGGTATATTCCCACGGCGCGCGACCTCGGCTTGCGGGATGATCTGTGCGTTGGTCGTCAAGCCGGTGGACGAGCTGAGGGTCTGGAACGGCTGAACAGCTTTCTGACCTACCGAGGCAAAAGATACCAACGCGAGATGTCAAGCCCATTGGAGGGAGCCGTTGCGTGTTCGCGGCTGTCGCCCCACCTGGCTTGGGGCGCGCTTTCGATGCGCGAGGTTACACAAGCGACTGAAAAGCAAAGACGCAGATTGCCGCCGCAAGCAAAGGATTGGCGCAAATCGCTGCGATCATTTTCAGGCCGATTGCATTGGCATTGCCATTTCATTCAGAAACTTGAGGATGAACCTCGAATTGAGTTTGAAAATCTGCACAGGCTCTACGACGGGCTTCGACCAAAAACACCAGATGGCGCGCTCTTGGCCGCATGGTCCAAAGGCGAAACGGGATATCCGTTTTTGGACGCGTGCATGCGGTCATTGCAAGCGACGGGGTGGCTCAACTTTCGGATGCGCGCAATGGTGATGGCCACGGCGAGTTATCATCTCTGGCTGGATTGGCGGGCCTCGGGTGAGCATTTGGCGCGCATGTTTACTGACTACGAGCCGGGCATTCACTGGAACCAGGTGCAGATGCAATCAGGTACGACCGGCATCAATACTGTGCGCATCTATAATCCGGTTAAGCAGGGCTATGATCAGGATCCAGAAGGGGTGTTCATTCGGACATGGTTGCCGGAACTGGCCCATATTTCGGATCGGTACATCCACGAACCCTGGAAAGCCCAAGATGGGAAACAAATCATCGGAGTGCATTATCCAGAGCGTGTTTTTGACCATCTCGCAGCAGCCAAAGCCGCGCGCGAGCGGGTTTGGGGTGTCCGCCGAAGTGCGGAGTTTCGCTCTGAAGCGCAAGCCATTGCGACAAAACACGCGAGCCGAAAGACAAGGCGGACTGTTCGCAAAGTCGCGCGGTCGTCTCAAGATCAAGAGCAACTCAAACTGCCTTTGGGGGATCAGTGATGAAAATGCAGAAGAAAGCCGATTTACCCCAGAAAATCTGCCCGGTCTGCCAGCGCCCTTTCACCTGGCGCAAGAAATGGGAAAACACTTGGGATCAAGTGAAATACTGCTCGAAAAAGTGCAGGTCGGCCGCATGACTGAGATGTTTCCAGAACTTGCGGATGTGAAAGAGACAATCAGTTTCAAACCCACACGAACCAATGGTCTTACAAGGCTGAAGCAGTTCGTGGGACGCACCGGTCGGCATTATGCAAGTACGCGGAACTACGATTTTGGGACCGAGCAACGCAGCAATGTATCGGGTTTGTCACCTTGGCTGCGCCACCGTTTGATAACGGAGAATGAGGTTTTGGCAGCGGTATTAGCGTCGCATAGTTCCAACGCGGCAGAGAAGTTCGTGCAAGAAGTGTTTTGGCGCACTTACTTCAAGGGTTGGCTGGAACAAAGGCCCAGCGTCTGGGCACTTTATCAGCGGGATTTGTTGAGCGCTTTTGAGCGACTAAAAGATGATGAGGGCTTGGAGACCCGTTTCAACGGGGCAGTGAACGGCAATACCGGCATCGACTGTTTCGATCATTGGGCGCGGGAATTGGTGACGACTGGCTACCTTCATAACCATGCGCGCATGTGGTTCGCATCAATCTGGATTTTTACACTCCGCCTACCGTGGCAGCTTGGCGCGGATTTCTTTTTGCGGCATTTGCTGGATGGCGATCCCGCGTCGAATACGCTGAGCTGGCGGTGGGTTGGCGGATTGCACACGAAAGGCAAAACCTACCTCGCGCGACCTGATAATATTGCCAAATACACGGAAGGACGGTTTAAACCGAGAGGTCTGGCTAATTTTGCAGAGCCGTTGACCGAGCCGGTAGATCACCCGCTCATTCCCCTTTCAAGTTCGCACATGTTCCCGGACAGCCCTTATCTGTTGCTGTTGACGGAGGATGATCTGTCAGGTGACTGCTTAATGCCGACATCGCCTGCTGCCGTGATTGGACTTTTGGCGACGCATGGACGGTCTCCAAAGCCGATGGGAAACGCCGTAACGGACTTTGCCAAGGGGGCGATCAACAGCGCGCTTGAGCCTCACGGAAAGCTCGCGAAATCAGGCGCGGATTGGTGTGGTCCGTTGATCGAGGCAGCACGGAATGCGGGTGTCACGACCATTGCAACAGCCTATGCGCCTGTCGGCCCTACTCGGTCACGCCTGGATCGTGCAGAACCTGTATTGAGAGACGCAGGCTTGTCTTTGCACAGGATAATGCGACCGTACGACGCTATGACATGGCCTCATGCAAAGGCCGGATTCTTCGGCCTTCGAAAGAAAATCCCACCGCTCTTAGGCCAATTGAATCTGCTCAGCCAACAAAGACCATAACCCGTGTCCACTGCTACTCTTCTACTTCCCAATCAATTGTTTGCACAGCACCCGGGTCTGGCCGCCCGGCCAGACATTGTTGTGCTTTTCGAAGACCCGCTTTTCTTCGGTGATGCGTATTATCCGGCCACGATGCACAAGCAAAAGCTTTGGCTGCACCGCGCCTCAATGGCGCGCTATAGAGATGGCTTAGTCGCCAAGGGCTTTGATGCCGCGATATGGCCCTTTGAGCGGCAGCCGGGCGCATGTCTTCGACTGTTTCAAAGTCTGCGTGATCGCGGTGTCAGCCAAATGATCATGGCTGACCCAGTAGACTTCATCGCAAAAAGACGTTTACGGGCGGCAGCTGGCAGTACCGAAATCACGCTCGATATACAGCCTTCGCCTGGCTTTCTGAATACGCGGGACCACAATCTAGATTGGTTTGCCGGTCGAAAACGATGGCTCATGGCGGATTTCTACAAAAGCCAACGCTGCCGCTTGAACGTGTTGATGGACAGCGGTCAACCGACGGGGGGACAGTGGAGCTTTGACGAGGAAAATCGCAAGAAAGTGCCCAAGGCGCTGTTAGGCAGCCTGCCTTGGATCGATTGGCCTTCCCGTGACGCAGTTGATGAAGCTGCAAAAGCAAGCGTTCTTGCTGATTTTCCAGAAGCATTGGGCAGCCTGGATACGTTGTATTATCCGACATCACACAAAGCTGCGTCCGACTGGCTGGCGCAGTTTCTGGAACGGCGGTTCGAACGTTTTGGCGACTATGAAGATGCCATTGTTGAGGGCGAAAACTGGCTATGGCATGCCGTTCTCACGCCTGCATTGAACATAGGGTTGTTGACGCCAAAACAAGTTTTGGATGCTGCCCTGGCGCATGCGGATCGCAAGGGCATTCCCTTGAATTCGGTAGAAGGTTTTATCCGCCAGATCATTGGCTGGCGCGAATTTATGCGCGCGACTTATGAGAGCCTGGGTGTGCCGATGCGTACGACAAATCATTGGGGCCATCACCGCCCAATGCCCCGCGCTTTCTACGACGGAACCACCGGTATTGATCCGCTGGACGACACGATAAAAAGGGTGCTCAAGACAGGGTATTGTCATCATATTGAACGCCTCATGGTTTTGGGCGGATTTATGTTTCTGTGCGAAATTGATCCGGATCATGTCTATCGCTGGTTCATGGAAATGTTCGTCGACAGCTATGATTGGGTTATGGTTCCCAATGCCTACGCGATGAGCCAGCATGCCGATGGCGGGTTGATCACCACCAAACCGTACTTTTCGGGTTCAAACTATGTTCGCAAAATGAGCCATTGGGGAAAGGGGCCTTGGACCGACATTTGGGACGGGCTTTATTGGCGCTTTATTCTGAAACACAGCGATAGACTGACTGGCAATCCCCGATGGGCGATGATGTGCCGTACGGCTGGGCGAATGTCACCAGAGGTCAAAAGCGAGCACTTGGAGACGGCTGAAGTTTTTTTGCGACGGATGACATAAGCATGAACACTATGGTGGCGAATCACAGATATTGAGTTCACATCCCGTGATCAGCTTTGGGACTGGCTGAGCACGCATTTAATACATTCTTCTTCAATATCGTGTTTGATTGGTTGCGCGTGAAACTCGCCGATCAAAGTGCCTTGTGACTGCACATCTCCAAAATTGCAAAGTCCAACTGTGAAGGTCCGCTTTGGGCTGATAGCCGGCATAGCCAGGTAGGGTGTACGGCAGAATCTTGAACGCAAAACAATCTATATGTAGGCCGGAGTTATGCACGCGCGTTTGTTAGCTTGGAATGTCCGCAGGC
>NZ_JBQFVO010000014.1:0-2500 GCF_056539785.1 Ruegeria sp. B11
TGGTTGCGGGAGCAGGATTTGAACCTGCGACCTTCAGGTTATGAGCCTGACGAGCTACCGGGCTGCTCCATCCCGCGACACTTTAAGTGACCTATCGCTTACGCTACTTGAGGTCTTGTGTTGGTCTAGCGCCTATTCGGCTACTTGAGACCGGGTAGTGTTCTTTTCATCGTGTTTGAGAGACTGTGGGCTTTTACTAGGTTTGGCGGTGACCTACTCTCCCGGGGCTTAAGCCCAAGTACCATTGGCGCGGCAGTGCTTAACTTCCGGGTTCGGGATGGGACCGGGTGTTTCACTTGCGCTATGACCACCAAACCGAGGAAAAGCCCGTGTCGACTTTCCTGCGCTGCAGGAAAGCGACGAGGTGGCAGGCAGCGTCTTTTGCTTGCAAAAGGCGCGTTGCCACTCGGTTATAGTATCAACCAACATCGCGGCTTGGCGCTGCGACGTTATCCAACTCAAGGTCAGTGTATGCTTTTGGTGATTTGTCTTTCCATTACTGGATCAAATCAAGCCTATCGGGCGATTAGTACCGGTCAACTGAACGCATTACTGCGCTTACATCTCCGGCCTATTGACGTGGTGGTCTTCCACGGCCCTCAGGGAGACCTTGTTTTGAGGGGGGCTTCCCGCTTAGATGCCTTCAGCGGTTATCCTGTCCGATCATAGCTACCCAGCACTGCCGTTGGCACGACAACTGGTCCACCAGTGGATCGTTCACCCCGGTCCTCTCGTACTAGGGGCAACTCCTCTCAAGTCTCCTACACCCACGGCAGATAGGGACCGAACTGTCTCACGACGTTCTAAACCCAGCTCACGTACCTCTTTAAACGGCGAACAGCCGTACCCTTGGGACCTGCTCCAGCCCCAGGATGAGATGAGCCGACATCGAGGTGCCAAACACTGCCGTCGATATGGACTCTTGGGCAGTATCAGCCTGTTATCCCCGGCGTACCTTTTATCCGTTGAGCGATGGCCCTTCCACTCGGGACCACCGGATCACTATGGCCGTCTTTCGACTCTGCTCGACTTGTCAGTCTTGCAGTCAGGCTGGCTTCTGCCATTGCACTCAACGAGCGATTTCCGACCGCTCTGAGCCAACCTTCGCGCGCCTCCGTTACGCTTTAGGAGGCGACCGCCCCAGTCAAACTACCCGCCACGCAGGGTCCCGGATCCGGATAACGGACCGCGGTTAGACATCAAGAGTGCGAAGGGTGGTATCTCAAGGGAGGCTCCACGGATACTTGCGTTTCCGCTTCAAAGCCTACCACCTATCCTGCACATCACAATCCTGATGCCAGTGCGAAGCTGTAGTAAAGGTGCACGGGGTCTTTCCGTCTAACCGCGGGAAGCCTGCATCTTGACAGGCAATTCAATTTCGCTGAGTCGATGTTGGAGACAGCGGGGAAGTCGTTACGCCATTCGTGCAGGTCGGAACTTACCCGACAAGGAATTTCGCTACCTTAGGACCGTTATAGTTACGGCCGCCGTTTACCTGGGCTTCAATTCAAGGCTCTCACCTCTCCTTTTAACCTTCAGGCACCGGGCAGGCGTCAGACCCTATACGTCGTCTTGCGACTTCGCAGAGCCCTGTGTTTTTAATAAACAGTCGCCACCCCCTGGTTTGTGCCCCCAGCCCCTAGTTGCCTAGGAACCGGGCCTCCTTCTCGCGAACTTACGGAGGTATTTTGCCGAGTTCCTTCAACATCGTTCTCTCAAGCGCCTTGGTATGCTCTACCAGTCCACCTGTGTCGGTTTAGGGTACGGTCTGATGGAGGGCTATTTCCAGGAACCACTCAGCAGCCCAATCAATCCGATAAGATTGAACTACACCTGTGATCCGTCACATCCTCCTGGCCTAGGAATATTAACCTAGTTCCCATCGCCTACGCCTTTCGGCCTCGGCTTAGGGGCCGGCTTACCCTGCTCAGATTAGCTTTAAGCAGGAACCCTTGGACTTTCGGCGAGAGTGTCTCTCACACTCTTTGTCGCTACTCATGTCATCATTCTCACTAGTGATCTCTCCACCGGATGGCTCACGCCCCGGCTTCATCGAAAGCCTCTCTCCTCCAATCTGCCCGAAGGCATGAAGGAGGAATGAGACTATGTCACACTACGCTCTGCTACCGATGCTTACGCATCCCTAGACTTCGGCTCATGGCTTGAGCCCCGTTACATCTTCGCCGCAGGACAACTTATTTAGACCAGTGAGCTGTTACGCTATCTTTAAAGGATGGCTGCTTCTAAGCCAACCTCCTGGTTGTTTTGGTCGTCCCACCTGCTTTCCCACTTAGCCATGAATTGGGGGCCTTAGTCGTAGGTCAGGGTTGTTTCCCTCTCCACTACGGACGTTAGCATCCGCAGTGTGTCTGCCATCTAGTACTCCCGGGTATTCGGAGTTTGGTTAGGATCAGTAAGCCTGTGGGGCCCCATTACCCATCCAGTGCTCTACCCCCCGGGGTATTCGGATGACGCTCTACCTAAATAGATTTCGCAGAGA
>NZ_JBQFVO010000015.1:0-4016 GCF_056539785.1 Ruegeria sp. B11
CTGACATTTGAGCATTTGAAGGCTGAGGTTTCGTCTGGCGAGATTGATACGGTATTGGTTTGTCTGGTTGACATGCAGGGCCGTTTGATGGGGAAGCGGTTTCATGCGGGTCATTTTGTTGCGGGGGCGTGGGAAGAGACGCATTGCTGCAATTATCTGCTGGCGACGGATCTCGAGATGGGGACGCCGGATGGGTATGCGTCGACCAGTTGGGAGCGGGGCTATGGCGATTATGTGATGAAGCCGGATCTGAGCACTCTGCGCCCTGTACCGTGGCTGGAAGGCACGGCGATGGTGATGTGCGATGTGCTGGATCATCACACGCATGAAGAAGTGCCACACGCGCCGCGCTCGATCCTGAAGCGTCAGGTGAACCGGTTGAAGGCGATGGGTTATGACGCGATGTGCGCCACCGAGCTGGAGTTTTTCCTGTTCGAGAAAAGCTTTGATCAGATCCGCAAGGAAGGCTTTCGCGACCTTGAGCCGATCTCGGGGTACAACGAAGACTATCACATCCTTCAGACCACCAAGGAAGAGCATGTGATGCGCCCGATCCGCAACCATCTGTGGGATGCGGGGATACCGGTCGAGAACACGAAAGGTGAGGCCGAGACCGGGCAGGAAGAGCTGAACATCAAATATGCGCCTGCGATGGAGACGGCCGAGTATCACTCGATCGCCAAGAACGCGGTGAAAGAGATTGCCTGGCAGCATGGGCATGCCGCGACCTTCCTGCCGAAATGGCATCATGAGAAAGTGGGCAGTTCCAGCCACGTGCATCAGTCGCTCTGGTCCGAGGGGCGGCCGATCTTTTTCGACGAAAAAGACCCGCTCGGCATGTCGGATGTGATGAAAAGCTACATGGCGGGTCTTTTGAAATACGCCGCCGATTACACCTGTTTCATGGCGCCCTACATCAACAGCTACAAGCGGTTCATGAAGGGGACCTTTGCGCCGACGCGGATCATCTGGTCGGTGGACAACCGCACCGCCGGGTTCCGCCTGTGCGGTGACGGCACCAAGGCGGTGCGGGTGGAATGCCGTATCCCGGGCTCGGATATGAACCCCTATCTGGCGATGGCTGGGATGCTGGCGGCGGGGATCGCTGGGATCGAAGAAGGGCTGGAGTTGCAGCCGCCGACCACGGGCGACGTCTATCAGGGAGAGACGGGGATGATCCCGGGCAATCTGCGCGCGGCGCGAGATGCGCTGCATGGCTCGGCGATGTTGCGGGCTGCGATGGGAGATGACGTTGTCGATCACTATGCGCGCGCGGCCGAGGTTGAGATCGAAGAGTTTGAGCGCGTGGTGACCGATTGGGAAATTGCCCGCGGGTTTGAGCGGGCTTGAGAGGGTGAAAGCGAGGGGCCAGCCCCGCCGCCATCGGCGCTCGAACCAATGGCGCACCAATGGCGGCCCCAGAGATATTTATGGCCAGATGAAGCAGGGATCCTGCTCTCTTTAGAGATGGAGTGACTATGGGGCAGATGTTGCAATGTGTCTCGCCGATTGATGGGTCGGTCTATGCCGAGCGCGAGGTGTTGTCGCGGGAGGCCGCGTTTGAGGTTGCGGGCCGGGCGCGGGCCGCACAGGCGGCTTGGGCGGCGCGGCCCTTGCGGGAACGCATTGATCTCGTGATGGCGGGTGTGGCTGCTGTTGGCGCGATGAATGAGGAAATCGTGCCCGAGTTGGCGCATATGATGGGTCGCCCGGTGCGCTATGGCGGTGAGTTTGGCGGCTTCAACGAGCGCGCAAGCCATATGGCCGGGATTGCCGAAAGCGCATTGGCTGATATCGCGGTGGGCGAAGATGAGACGTTCAAGCGCTATATCAGGCGCATCCCGCATGGGGTGGTGTTTGTGGTGGCGCCCTGGAATTATCCTTACATGACGGCGATCAACACGGTGGCCCCGGCGCTGATCGCGGGTAATACGGTGATCCTGAAACACGCCACGCAGACCCTGCTGGTGGGCGAGCGTATGGCGCAGGCCTTCCATGCAGCGGGTGTGCCGGAAGACGTGTTCCAGAATGTCTTTCTGAGCCATGACGTGACCAACGATCTGATCGCGGGCAATGCGTTCGACTTCGTGAACTTCACCGGCTCGGTCGGCGGCGGCCAGGCGATGGAGCGCGCGGCGGCGGGCACCTTTACCGGCGTCGGGACTGAGCTGGGCGGCAAGGATCCGGGTTATGTGATGGACGATGCCGATCTGGAGGCGGCGGTTGAGACGCTGATCGACGGGGCAATGTTCAACGCGGGCCAGTGCTGCTGCGGGATCGAGCGGATTTATGTGCATGAAAGCCTGTATGACGACTTCGTCGCCAGGGCGGTGGAGATCGTGAAGGGCTATAAGCTGGGCAATCCGCTGGACGCTGAGACCACCATTGGCCCGATGGCCAATGTGCGCTTTGCCGATGAGGTGCGGGCGCAGATTGCCGAGGCGGTCGAGGCTGGTGCGGTGGCCCATATCGACATCTTCCCCGAGGATGATGGCGGCGCATATCTGACGCCGCAGATCCTGACCAATGTCACCCATGACATGCGGGTGATGCGGGATGAAAGCTTTGGCCCGGTAGTGGGCATCATGAAAGTGTCCACGGATGATGAGGCCATCCGGCTGATGAATGACAGCGCGTTTGGCCTGACAGCGAGCCTCTGGACCCGCGATCTGGATCGCGCGGCCCGCGTGGGCGACCAGATTGAGACGGGCACCGTCTTCATGAACCGCGCCGATTATCTGGATCCCGGCCTGTGTTGGACCGGCTGCAAGAATACCGGGCGCGGCGGCGGTCTCTCGGTCATTGGCTATCACAACCTGACACGTCCCAAATCCTATCACCTGAAAAAGGTCACGGGCTAAGGACGCCGGCCTGCCTCGGAATGACCCCCTCGCCGGGGCAGGCCTTTTGACACGAAGGAAAGCAAACATGTCACTTGTTGGAAACTGGTCTTATCCAACCGCAATCAAATTCGGGGCCGGGCGGATCAATGAATTACCCGAAGCCTGTGCTGCGGCCGGCATGAAGAAGCCGCTGCTGGTCACCGACAAGGGGCTGGCCGACCTGGCGATCACCACCGCGACGCTGGATATCATGGAGACCGCCGGTCTGGGCCGGGGTCTGTTCGCGGATGTGGACCCGAACCCCAATGAACAGAACCTCGAGGCCGGTGTTGCGGCCTATAACGCGGGCGGCCATGACGGGGTGATCGCTTTTGGCGGCGGCTCGGGGCTGGATCTGGGCAAGATGGTCGCCTTCATGTGTGGTCAGACGCGCCCGGTCTGGGACTTTGAGGATATCGGCGATTGGTGGACCCGAGCGGATGCCGATGCCATCGCGCCGATCATCGCCGTCCCCACAACTGCCGGGACCGGGTCCGAAGTGGGGCGCGCCAGCGTCATCACCAATTCTGAAACCCACGCCAAGAAGATCATCTTCCATCCCAAGGTGCTGCCGACCGTGGTGATCTGCGACCCCGAGCTGACGGTGGGCATGCCCAAGTTCATCACCGCAGGCACCGGTCTGGATGCGTTCGCGCATTGTGTCGAGGCGTTTAGCAGCCCGCATTACCACCCGATGTCTCAGGGCATCGCGCTGGAAGGGATGCGGCTGGTCAAGGACTACCTGCCACGTGCCTATGCGGACGGCACCGACATCGAAGCCCGCGCCCAGATGATGAGCGCGGCGGCGATGGGGGCCACCGCCTTCCAGAAAGGCCTGGGCGCCATCCACGCCATGAGCCACCCCGTCGGCGCGGTGTTCAACACCCACCACGGCACCACCAACGCGGTCTGCATGCCCGCCGTGCTCGAGTTCAACGCGCCAGTCATCGCCGACCGCTTCCAGCAAGTCGCCGCCTATCTGGGCATCGACGGCGGCTTCGACGGCTTCCGCAGCTTCGTGCAAGAGTTCAACGACAGCCTCGCCATCCCCCGCAAACTCTCCGACCTCGGCGTCACCAAAGCCGCCATCCCCGAACTGGTCCAAGGCGCTATCATCGACCCCTCATGCGGAGG
>NZ_JBQFVO010000016.1:0-1326 GCF_056539785.1 Ruegeria sp. B11
AGATCGGGACGCGTTTTTTGACCACTCCGACTGAGAGGTATCAGTTGCAGGGTTTGCTGGTTGAGCAGGACGCCGACAACTGGTTGCGGTTTGGCACGTATTCGGATGGCAGTAAGCTCTATGCATTTGCGGCGATTACCGTGGATGGAGCCTCGAGCCAGGCCCTCCGGACAGCCCTCCCCGAAGGCACGGCCCCTTATTTGCGGGTTGATCGCTCTGGTGATGTTTGGACGTTTGAATACTCACTGGATGGCAGCAGCTGGATCACTGCAGGTAGTTTCACGCATGATTTGACCGTGTCGCAAGCCGGTGTTTACGCAGGGAATACCGGCTCGGCTTCAGGCTACACCGCGCAGGTGGATTACTTCGAGAACAGCGCTGACCCGATCGTGAACGAGGATGGCACAATCATACCTCCATCCAACACCGCGCCGGATGCGGCGGATGACGGGTTGGTGACGGATGAGGACGTGGCGCTGGTGATCGACGTTGCGGGCGATCTGTTGGCCAATGACAGCGACGCGGATGGCGATGCGTTCAGCCTGACGGGTGTGACGCAGCCCGCCAATGGCGCGCTTGTTGACAATGGCGACGGCACCTATACCTACACGCCGAATGCGGGGTTCAGCGGGACCGACAGCTTTACCTACACGATCTCAGATGGAACAGACACCGATACAGCAACGGTGAATGTCACTGTCAATGGGACTGTACTACCCAGCGATCTGGTGTCGGATGATTTTGCCAGCGGCTCACTGGCCGAAGAATGGACGTTTTCGGGAATTGCTGGATCAGTCGAACTAGGGACCAGCGCAACGGACGGTTATCTTGCGATCAGCTCTCCATCGGGAGTTCCCGTCAGCGCCTCGGATTTCCTGACGACTCCTCGGGTATTGCAGGCTGCAGAGGATGAAGATTTTCAGATTAGTGCCGGTTTTTTGACAGAACCCAGCCAAACCTTCCAGGAACATGGGCTTCTGGTGGTTCAGGATGAAAGCAATTTTATCCGGTTTGATATCGCTTCCACGTCGAATTCGGTTCTGAGGCTGATCGTAGGCGTGGTCGAGAACGGCTCGACGGATTTCGTGCTGTTCCAAAGCATTCCTTCTGGTAGCGTTACGGATTTCAGGATCACCCGTGCGGGTGACAACTGGACGTTCGAGACATCAAATGACGGTGTAACCTGGAGTACAGCACTGGTGATCGACCATGTACTGCAAGTGAATGAGGCCGGTGTTTTTGCGGGGAGCGCGCCGAAGGATGGGGTGACGCCCGGCTACACCGCGCAGGTGGATTACTTCGAGAACAGCGCTGACCCGATCGTGA
>NZ_JBQFVO010000017.1:0-1206 GCF_056539785.1 Ruegeria sp. B11
TAGGGTGTACGGCAGAATCTTGAACGCAAAACAATCTATATGTAGGCCGGAGTTATGCACGCGCGTTTGTTAGCTTGGAATGTCCGCAGGCACTAGGATCGTCATTCCCACTCGGTCTGCTACGGCCATGATCGCCGGAATGTCTGGTGGTCCATCTGGCGCTGGAATATCAGTCGTGCCGTCAGGCATTGCTTCACCGGCTTCGGTAAAAAAAGTGTCATGCATCGCGCCGGGGGCGTTAATGCAAAGTAGCCGGCCAGGCCGCTCTCCGGTGCATGTAAAGGCGTGCACTGCGCCGTCCGGAACCTTAACGAAGTCACCACATTTGACGTTGACTTTCTCGCCATTCAAAAAGAACTCGAATTCACCATCGAGCACATAAAAGCTCTCATCTTCGCCAGCGTGATGATTAGGCGGCGCACCGGCACCAGGCGCCGTCTTTATCTCAATGATAGTACAACGATCTCCGGTCTCACTGGGAAAGGCGTGAAAGGTCAGCAGGTTCCCAAGAAGATGATAAATTCGCGGGCGAGGTTCTGTCATTGCTGCGACTCCCTTTACTTGAATAACACTGCGCTTATGATACATATATCTACTTATGAGACAAGTGTATCACAAAGGGATTGAGATTGGCGCCTCGTACAAATCAAATCAACCGGACGCGAGAAGCACTTCTTTCGGCAGCACGTGACCTGATGTCGGAAGGCAAGGAAGTCACGCTGGCAAAAGTCGCTGAACGCGCCAAAACCAGCCGTGCGACGGTCTATCGCTACTTTTCTGACCCAAGTGTCTTGGCTTTGGACGCGACGCTCGATCTTGAAGTTACTCCAACGTCAGAACTTCTCGAGGGGCTGAATAACGTCAGGAGCCGTGTACATGTCGTTGCGCGTTACTATCTGGATTTTTCTCGGGTTCATGAGGCGCACTTCAGGCAGTTTCTGGCTGAATCACTCAAGGCATCACTTGAGGAAGGAACGGTTAAAATGCGTGGCGCTAGAAGAGTGACGGCTTTTTCTGAAGCACTAGCGCCAATTCATTCATTGATGGAGCCGAAGGACGTTGACGACCTGGCGAAGCGGTTATCCATGACGACGGGAATGGAACAACTTATCATTCTTGAAGACATTCTGCGTGTAGACGAAGCAACTGGTTACCGACTTCAGGAAGGGTTGGTCGACGCTCTTTTGGATCGGTACTTGCCAAAAA
>NZ_JBQFVO010000018.1:0-1177 GCF_056539785.1 Ruegeria sp. B11
ATTACTCGATGATTTTCGAGACGACGCCGGCGCCGACGGTGCGGCCGCCTTCGCGGATCGCAAAGCGCAGGCCGTCTTCCATCGCGATGGGCGCGATCAGCTCGACGGTGAAGCCGACGTTGTCGCCGGGCATAACCATCTCGGTGCCAGCCGCCAGGGTCACGGTGCCGGTCACGTCAGTTGTACGGAAGTAGAACTGCGGACGGTAGTTCGCAAAGAACGGGGTGTGACGACCGCCTTCTTCCTTGGTCAGGATGTAGGCTTCGGCTTCGAACTTGGTGTGCGGTGTAACCGAACCCGGCTTACACAGAACCTGGCCACGCTCAACACCGTCACGGTCGATACCGCGCAGCAGGGCGCCGATGTTGTCGCCCGCTTCACCGCGATCCAGCAGCTTGCGGAACATTTCAACACCAGTACAGGTGGTTTTCTGAGTGTCACGGATGCCGACGATTTCGATCTCGTCGCCAACATTGATCACGCCACGCTCGACACGGCCGGTCACAACAGTACCACGGCCCGAGATCGAGAACACGTCTTCGACCGGCATCAGGAACGGCTTGTCAACTTCACGCTCAGGGGTGTCGATGTAGTCATCAACAGCCGCCATCAGCTCTTTGATCTTCTCTTCGCCGATTTCCGGGTTGTTGCCTTCCATCGCCGCCAGAGCCGAACCTGCGATGATCGGAATATCGTCGCCGGGGTATTCATAGCTGGACAGCAGTTCGCGAACTTCCATCTCAACCAGTTCCAGCAGCTCTTCGTCGTCAACCTGGTCAACTTTGTTCATGAACACGACCATCTTCGGGATGCCAACCTGGCGGCCCAGCAGGATGTGCTCGCGGGTCTGCGGCATCGGGCCGTCAGCTGCGTTCACAACCAGGATCGCGCCGTCCATCTGAGCGGCACCGGTGATCATGTTCTTGACGTAGTCGGCGTGGCCGGGGCAGTCGACATGCGCGTAGTGGCGGTTGTCGGTCTCGTACTCCACGTGGGCGGTCGAGATGGTGATGCCACGTGCTTTTTCTTCAGGCGCGCCGTCAATCTGGTCATACGCTTTGAAGTCACCGAAATACTTGGTGATTGCTGCGGTCAGCGTGGTCTTGCCGTGGTCAACGTGGCCAATCGTGCCGATGTTGACGTGCGGCTTATTACGCTCAAACTTTTCCTTTGCCAT